>CAVTPD010000006.1:0-10553 GCA_963736575.1 uncultured Cytophagales bacterium | reverse complement strand
AGTAGTGGCACATATAAATATATATGCGCCATTAATTATAGTTTGTATATGAACCAGTGTGGTTGATATTGAAATGTTGTAGCCTATTGTTAAAGAACACACCTCAAAACATGAGACGATTTATCCTATCATTTTTTTTTATAACAGTTATTATTTCGGTTTTGACTGGCTGTAATCAAGTTCAATTCGATTCAAAAAAATGGATAAATTGGGAGGAGTCAGAAGCTAATCCATCTTTACGATGGAATATGTCGAATAACTTAGTCAACGATTATAATATAAAAGGAATGACGGTCGAACAAATCATCAAACTTTTAGGAGAACCAGATAAGCAAAGTAACGTTGAGTTAAGATATTACCTAGGGTATTCTGGGCATGGAATTGATACAGGTGCTTTGATTTTAATCTTAAACAATGGTACAGTTACCTATTATAAAATTTGGCACGGATGAAAAGAATAGAATATACCGAAAACGGAGGAATAATTGTCAATGGTGTGGAATGGGATATTGAAGGCTTAAAACAGTTATGTCACTCTGATTTTGTTTATGAGGCTAGAAATCGTGGAACGATATGTAATAAATATAAAATTCCTCGTGAACTTCTAAAGGAATGGATTGAAACTGAAGATTGGGAACTTGATAAAAAAAATCATTGGCAAAGGCCTTATAGCTATAGAATTGATGATGCTGTAAAACATTTAATAAACAACGTTAGTGAATTAACTGAAATCCAAAAAGATGTCAACTCGATTGATTTTATACCTGAAAACCTAACTAGCCGAGTAAAAATTGATATAGAGTTTAAGGATAAGAATGAATTTAAAAGTTACAAAACTTTTGTCATAGAAAAATACATCGTAAAGATTGAGGATTATGATGAGTTAACTGGCGAAAAAATTCAATATGAAGATGAAATTAGATACAAATGCAATGTTAAAGAAAATGAAATAGTACTCCAGCATGCCAAAATTCAACAGGAAAAAAAGAAATAAAAACAGGCTACAACACTCTGTATGAAATCATGGCTGGCTCAGTGGCTTACGTGGCTTTGGTTTTTCGTAGATAGTCCGTCAATCCTGCGGATTGACATTGCTGTGGTGGAAGAATTTAGCAAGTCAATCCGCAGGATTGACTAAGTAGTAAACCGATACTATATTACAAGGAAAAACAGCCACGCTTCATACAGTAAACGTTGGGTGTAATGATGTAAATAAAATGGGAACATCAGGATATAAAATTTTTCAAGACGATTTTGCTCTAGATATTAGAGACTACTATATAGAAAAGCTTTTTGATGGTTTGTCAAATGAACAAGCAACCGAGGAACTTATAAATGAAAACCAAGACGCTGATATGGATGAATATTCAGTTTTTTGGTTAAGTCTAGCAACGGTTCAAGTCGAATACGGAAGACTTCTTGGAAAAGTAAAAAACAAGGCTATAGAAATAATCGATTCTGGTGAGGATTTAAAAAAATGGAATGGAGATAAAAAAAGAGCTAAAGAACTTGAGCGATTAAAATTAAAGCTAGAATCAATACAGCCTAAAGAAAAGAAATTAGTAAAGCGTAAGACCAAAACTAATTCAGGAGACTTTTTCACTTTTAAGACTGATTCAGAAAACTATGCTTTTGGTAGAGTTCTATTAGAGGGTTACATCGCCATTTATGAATACAAGTCGAATACCAATAAGCTTGCCCTAAATGAAATCTCCCAAAACAAGGTTGCTTTTGTAATAGGAACAACGGAAGATGGGTTTTATAATCGTAAATGGAAAATCATAGGTAACAAACCTCTTGAATCTTTTTTCACTCAGTCTATTTACTTTTTTCATGTACCTGTAATGTCCGAAATATGTACTGTATTCAACATTTGGGAAAGTTGGGATAGTAATAAAGAAATACATGAAGATGAATGTAAAAAAATTGACTGGGGACATTTTGGGATTGAACAATGGGGATCTTACAGTACTCCACATATTATCGAACGATTAAATGCAAAAATGAATAAGAAACCATATTTAAAAGGTTATTTACCTGATAATTGGGAAGATCTCAACTTTAGACGATCGCGAATTGATTAAAAAAGACCTAACGCTCTGTATATTTATGGCTGATTATTGGGTTTCAGGGCTTTGGTTCTTCGTAGACATCCCTTCAATCTGTAAGATTGACTCCTTGGTAAACCGAAATTTCACTTCATTTATTCAGCCACGAAAACATATAGTAAACGTTCCCACCTTGTTGGAGTTCTCTCCAACAAGCACGAAGAAGCTAGCTTTATACCGAGACAGCCATCAACAGGAAAAATAGTAGTAATTCTTGGGATAGTTCTTGTTGTCTTTGGCTTAATTTTTCTTTTTTCTGCCTAAGTTAGTGTCCTCACTGACTTAGAAACTTGTCAAGATCGTTTGTGGGGACACAAACGATGGCGGAAACCACCCGCTCGTTTCAAAATACCTTAATACCAACTAATACCGTCATTATCGGACTTGATCCGATAATCTCTCTATAAAACTGAAACTGTAATGATTATTAACAGTTTGATTACAACCAGTTGTTCCCGCCAACCACATGGTGATTAGCTATAAAACTTTAACCCCCCACTCGCCCTCGTATAGGGCACCGCAACGAGGGCGTAGAGATTAGCGATTATATCGTGGTATTGAAACTAAGAAATACCATTTCCAAGAGTAGTTTGTAGCGCCATCCGGCGCAAGTCTTTTACGCCTATAGCCCCCCAATTCTCCTTCTATTTTTTATGCCTGAAACTCCATTTGTTTTAGACAAAATGTACGTGTATTTTTGTACCGAGTTTTTAAACCGAACCTAATGCAAAGAGATCAGGAAATATTCAATTTAATTGCTGAAGAACAGCAACGTCAGGAAAGAGGAATTGAACTTATCGCTTCCGAAAACTTTACTTCTAAGCAAGTAATGGAAGCAATGGGAAGTGTTCTTACCAATAAATATGCGGAAGGCCTTCCGAACAAACGTTACTACGGTGGTTGCGAAGTAGTTGACCAAGTAGAACAAATAGCTATTGACCGTTTAAAAGAATTGTTTGGTGCAGAATGGGCAAATGTTCAGCCGCATTCAGGAGCGCAAGCAAACGCTGCCGTTTTCATAGGCTGTTTACAACCTGGTGATAGCATTTTAGGTTTCGATTTATCTCACGGTGGTCACCTTTCACACGGTTCTCCGGTAAACCTTTCGGGTAAATATTACCAAGCTAATTTCTACGGCGTTCAAAAAGAAACGGGTAGAATTGATATGGACAACGTAGAAGAAATTGCTTTGAAAGTAAAACCAAAGTTAATTATCTGCGGTGCTTCTGCTTATTCTAGAGATTGGGATTATGCAAGATTCCGTGCAATTGCAGACAAAGTAGGTGCTTTATTATTAGCAGATATTGCTCACCCTGCCGGTTTAATTGCCAAAGGATTATTAAATAACCCAATGCCTCACTGCCATATTATTACTTCTACAACACATAAGTCTTTAAGAGGACCTAGAGGTGGTGTAATTATGATGGGCAAAGATTTTGAAAACCCTTGGGGACAAAAAACACTTAAAGGACAGGTAAAAATGATGAGCCAAGTTTTAGATGGCGCTGTTTTCCGGGTACGCAAGGTGGTCCTTTAGAGCACGTAATTGCGGCTAAAGCCGTAGCTTTCAAAGAAGCATTAACTGACGAGTATTTAGTATATGCTAAACAAGTAATTAAAAATGCGGCTTCATTAGCAGATGCCTTGATTGCTAAAGGTTATTCTATTATTTCGGGCGGAACAGAAAACCACTCTATGTTAATTGACTTAACATCTAAAGAAGTTAACGGTAAACAAGCTGAAAACGCTTTAGTGGCAGCGGACATTACCGTAAATAAAAACATGGTTCCTTTCGATACTAGATCTCCTTTTGTTACTTCAGGTATGCGTTTAGGAACGTGTGCAATAACTACCAGAGGTTTAAAAGAAACAGATATGGTTAAAATTGCTGAGTTAATTGACAAAGTGATTACCAACCACGAAGATGCCAACACACTTGCTGAAGTGAAAAAAGAAGTAAACGCTTTCATGGCGGATTTCCCTCTTTATTCATAATTTACAACAGCTATACAGTCCTTCCGAAGAATAAGACATCTTCTCTTTGGAAGGACCTTTTCATACCCTTTAGTTAAAGACCAACATGCTGGATCAGTTAGATGACGATGCGCTTGACCGTTACGTGGAAGCCAAAAAGCAAGGTAAAGACCCTTCTGAAATAGGAGAAATGTCTTTCCTAGAACACGTAGAAGTATTACGGTGGCATGTTATTAGATCCGTGATTGCGGTTTTTGTTCTAGCTATTGTAGCTTTTGTTTCAAAAGATTTTGTATTTGGCACCCTAATTCTAGGTCCTAGCCGTCTAGATTTTTTAACTTTCCGTCTCTTGTGTGATGCTTCGGATTGGTTGAAATCAGATGCCTTGTGTATTACAGACATGCCTTTTATTCTACAAAGTAGAAAAATGACGGGCCAGTTTACCATGCACATTACCTCCTCCATAATTGTTGGTTTTATTGCCGCCTTCCCCTATGTGTTTTGGGAAATATGGCGTTTTGTGAAACCTGGTCTTCAAACTAATGAGAAAACCACTGCCAGAGGTACTGTTTTTGTAGTAAGTGTTTTATTCTTTACAGGAGTGCTTTTTGGTTATTATATTATTAGCCCATTAATTGTTAATTTTTTAGGACATTATACCCTGCATGAGTCCATTGCAAACGAATTTGATATTGCTTCTTATGTAGGCACCGTAACCACTCTAGTGTTGGTTTGTGGTTTAATGTTTCAGTTGCCGGTGGTGGTGTTTTTCTTAACAAAAGTGGGTATTGTTACACCCCAATTATTAATTGCGTATCGTAAGCACGCTTTAATTGTAATTATGTTCTTGGGCGCGTTGTTAACTCCGCCAGATGTAACCAGCCAAGTATTAATTGCTGTGCCGTTATTTGTGCTTTATCAGTTCAGTATTGTAGTATCTAAATTTGTAGTTTCAAGGAAGAATTAGGAAAAAAGAAACCATGGGAAAGAAAATTGCTTTCGGTGGCGATCACGCCGGATTTCAGTATAAAAAAGAAATTATAGCTCTGTTTGAATCTAAAGGATATGAAGTAAAAGACTTTGGTCCCTACAACGAAGAATCTTGTGATTACCCAGATTACGTGCACCCTTTAGCCCAAGCGGTAGAAAAGGGAGAGTTCGATTTAGGGATTATTATTTGCGGAAGTGCTAACGGTGTTAACATGGTTGCTAATAAATACCAAGGAATTCGTTCGGCAATCGTTTGGCAAAACGAATTAGCAGAACTAGCTCGTTCACACAATAATGCCAATGTTTTGGCGCTTCCCGCACGTTTTATTTCGCTAGAGTTAGCCAAAGAGTGCGCTACTACTTTTGCAAACACTGAATTTGAAGGAGGAAGACACCAAAGAAGAGTTGATAAAATTGCTTGTCAGTAAAATATAAATCTTAGCTAACCGTCTACAAGAAAAACAATATTCAATTTTTAGGATGCAACCTGAATTAAAGCAAGCAAAAAAAGATTTCAATTTCAGTTTTGAAGGAAATAGTTTAGACCGTATTTATGGTTTATTTAAAGAATTAGGAGCTTTTTACAAAGTTTATTCTCCGGTAAGAAAGGCGGATACCTATGTAATCAGCCACCCAGATTATATCAAACAAGTCTTACAAACCAATAACCGAAAATACGTTAAAGGTATTGGTATAGATCGCGTTCAGATTCTTTTAGGAAAAGGAATTATGGTTTCTGAAGGTGATTTCTGGCGCCGTCAGCGTAGAATGATACAGCCTTCTTTCCATAAAGAGGTTATTCATGGTTTAGCACCTTTAATGCAAAAAAGTAATCAGTTATTAATTGATCGCTGGGCAGAAAAAGTAGGAAAAGGTAGCTTCGATATTATGGACGACATGAGCGAGGTAACGCTTCAGATTGTGCTAAAGGCTGTTTTTGGCGAAGATTATAACGAATCTGATCCCAACAACCCATTTATGATGCTGGTTAAAGAGCATAGTAGGGATTTAATGTTTGCCATGCGTTTTCGTCAGTTGGGTAAGCTTATTCAACTAATCGTAGACCGAAGAAGAGAAGAAGACAAAGTCTACTTTGATTTTCTTTCGCTTTTAATGGAAAGCACCGACAAAGACACGGGTGAAGGCATGACCGACAAACAATTGATTGACGAAATATTTACGCTAATCATTGCCGGACACGAAACTACAGCCATGAGTTTGGGTTGGACGTGGTATTTGCTAGCCATTAATCCAGAGAAACAAGAAAAGCTTGCCGAAGAACTTTCTAAAGCCCTTCCGAATAATAAATTCCCAGATATTGAAGATTTAAAAAATCTTCCGTACACCCATTTAGTGGTAGATGAGGCCTTACGTTTATACCCGCCAGGTTGGTTATTAACCCGAAGAACCATAGAAGAAGATACTTTTGGTGATACCGTAATCCCGAAAGGTCAAGATATTTTCTTGTGTCCTTATGTGGTGCATCGTCATCCTTCTTTTTGGACTAAGCCCGAAGATTTTATACCCGAACGTTTTGAAGAGGAAGTAGAACGACCAAAGTTTGCGTATTTCCCATTTGGCTCGGGTCCAAGACAATGCATAGGGAACTATTTTGCTATAATTGAAATGGTTTTCCATTTGGCTATTATGGCTTCCCGATTTAAAGTTAAATTTGATACTTCGGTAGCTATTGAATTAGAACCCGAAATTAACCTTCGTTCTAAAAACGGAATTCATCTCTTTGTAGAGAAAAGATAATACAACAGAATGACTTTAACAGCGCAGTACAAAACTATACAAGAAGCTTTTCAGGTAGTGAAATCAGCTTCTACTTCTATACATTTTATTAAATCGAAAGATACTGTTGAGTCGCTTACGTACGCTCAATTGTATCAGGAAAGTTTAACCTATCTATACGCTTTTCAGAAACAAGGACTGAAAAAAGGAGATGAGTTAATCTTTCAGGTTGAAGACAACAAAACCTTTGTTTTAAGTTTTTGGGCTTGTATTCTTGGTGGAATTATTCCTGTTCCTTTAAACATGGCTGCCAACGAAGAACAGAAACGTAAATTTGTTCAGGTTTGGAATACCCTTCAGAATCCGCATGTTTTGGTGAATGATATTTTCTGGAACCGCTTACAATTAGACGCTTCTATTAAAACATTAAGTGCTCAAATAGACGCTAAAAGAGTTAGTACAGATACTTTAGATCTTTCGGGAGAAGGAAAAACAGAACTTGTTTCTGCCGATGATACCGCATTTATTCAATTTTCATCCGGTTCTACAGCCGCCCCTAAAGGAGTTATTCTAACACAAAACAATTTGCTGCACAACGTAGAAGCTATTCTTAACGGAATTGAAGCTACCGATAATGAATCATCACTTTCTTGGATGCCATTAACCCATGATATGGGTTTAATTGGGATGCACATTACACCAACACTTTTAATGGTGGAACAACGCATTATGCCAACGGCATTATTTGTGCGTAACCCTAAGTTTTGGTTAGAAATTGTAACAGAGTTTAACGTTACTGTAACGGCATCGCCCAATTTTGGTTACCGTCATTTTCTTAAAAATGTTTCTGCCGAACAAAGAGCCGATTTAGAACTTTCTTCTTTACGTGTGATCTTTAACGGTGCCGAACCCATTTCGCCAGATGTGGTAAGAGAATTTAACACTGAAATGAAAGCCCAGGGTTTAAAGCCTACGGCTATGCTTCCTGTTTACGGTTTAGCAGAAGCCAGTTTGGCAGTCAGTTTCTCCAAAATAGATGGTGAAATGGAAACCTGTAAAATTGCCAGAGGTGCTTCTACCGTGGGTGAAAAAGTAAATTTTAGAGAAAACGATTCAGTAGAATTAGTTTCGGCAGGTAAACCTGTAAAATTTTCTGAAATCCAGATTACAGACGATAACGGAAACGCTATTGGAGATAACGAAATGGGTGAAATTTGGATTTCGGGTCCTAACGTAACCAAACGTTACTACAATAATGTTGCTCCTGACACCTTCCAAAACGAATGGGTAAAAACCGGAGATATCGGTTTTATTCATGAAGGAAACTTATACATTTCGGGGAGAAAGAAAGAAATCATTTTTGTAAACGGCCAGAATATTTATCCGTACGATTTAGAAGATTTATTAATTGAAGCCGGAATTGCTGAAGCAGGTAAAGTAGCGCTTTGTGGTGTGAAAACTGCCAACACAGATACCGATACCGTTTTAGCTTTTATCGATTACAAAAAAGATTTAGGAGCGTTTGAGGACATTGCCAAACAGGTAAAAACAGAACTTACGGAAAAAGCTGCTATTGTGGTAAATTATGTTATTCCTATTAAGACCATCCCTAAAACATCTAGCGGAAAAATACAACGCGTTAAACTGGGGCAAGAGTTTCTAGAAGGCAATTTTAATACTGTACTTGCTGAAATGGAAGCCTTAAAAGCACCTGTGGCGGCTGTTGAAGGCGGCGCTTCCCAGATAGAAAACGATTTGTTGGAAATCTGTAACGAGGTATTACCCGATAAAAACATTGGCCGTACCGACAATATTTTTGAGATGGGAACAAGTTCCTTATTATTGGCTCAGATTTACGATAAACTGAACGATAAATACCCCGACAAAATGGAAATCACAGACTTCTTTGATTACCCTACCATTGCAGAAGTGGCTGCTTATTTAGAAGGGCAGAAGTAGGTGGTTTTTAGTTTTGCGATGGGTTTTGGACGATTACATAGCGCGGAACTTAGTTCCGTGTTTTTCTAACTATTGAATAAATTCTAGTTTTAATAAACCATTTTTCCCGGCATAGTCCAGTGCGCTGCTATAGATGTAATCTTCAGGATTATAAACAATTCCGGCTTTAACTGGGTTTTGGTGGATGTATTCTAACTTTTGGTCCATCAAATAATTATCAGATAATTCAATCGGGTGAAAACCTTCTTGCCAGAAACAATATTTAAGATGCTTGCTACTTTGTTTGGCTAATTTCGAGAACATCCATAGTAACCATTTTTTTCTACTTTCAATGTGGTTGTTTTCGATAGCTCGAACAATATGTACAGAAGTATATTTTTTAAAGTCACGGATTATGTTTTCTAAATGAGTTTCATCTTTTTGACTTATTATCAGATGTAAATGGTTTGTCATAATGCACCAGGCATAAATGACTAGTCCTTTTTCTTTTTGACAAAATTTAAGGCTATCAATCAGAATGTCTTTGTACTCTGTTCTGGTAAAAACATCAATCCATTGTACAACTGAAATTGTAATAAAATAAAGTTGTTGCCGGTCTCTTACTTTGTATTTTCGACTCATATTAAAAAGTTAAAAAACTGTGTTTAAGATAGTAAAAATGGTGTATTTTTCTGAGGCTTTAGCGTCACGGAACTAAGTTCCGCGCTAGAGAGAGTGATGATAGATTTACTAGATATTTAAAAAGTTAACTTTTTGTTTGTTATAAATATCTTTGTAGGTATTAATTGTTTCAAATTCTTCTAGATCTATACACTCTATAAAAACTTTTAAATCCTTTTTAAGGAAAATTAAATAATATAATAATATCAACTTTCGTTCACTATCTATAGAGTTTAGAATAGTTAAATAATAAAACCCTTTTTCTCTTTCATCTATTAATTTTGATTCCTTTACATAATTAATAATATGTATACGGCTATTAAAATAAGTTGATACCCCTTTCCATAATTTAGTGTTAAAAAAAATACCACAGCCTAATAACGTATCATTTATAAACAGATAATTAGTATCATATTTTTTTTCTTCTTCAAAAACGATATCTTTTTTAAAACTTCCATGATGAGAATAAAATCTAAATTCCCAAGTTTGTTTTTTAATTTCAAGAATTAACTCGTTACATGATGTTTCCATTAAGTTAGGCTCTTCTTTTACCAAAAGAGAGTCTGTTTTTAGGCTCAATTGAAAAAATGTATTTTCAAATCGTTGAATGTTTTGATTTTTCAATTGGTCTTGGAAAACCTTTCTAGTTTCTTCGAGTTCTTCTCTTTGATTTTTAAACTCTTCAAGTTGAAGTTTTAAGGTTTCGTGTTCAAGTTGTAAGATTTCTCTATTAGCAGAAAGTTCTTCACGTTGGTGTTTTAATGCAACATAAAATAAAATAACACCAACTAAGGAAAAAATTGACCCAATTAGTCCACCAACAAAGTCACCAAAATGTCCAAATTTTTCAGAGTTAATAGTTTCTGTAAAATCAAAAACAATGTGTTTATAGGGAAATATTATTACTGATGCTATTAATAGAGTTATACCAATAATGGTTAGAACAACACCTGTTTTCTCATTTATTAATTCCATTTAAAAAAAGTTTAAGTTCATTCCTAGCGCGGAACTTAGTTCCGTGATTGTCTCTATAAAACATGAATGTAAATTTTTAGATAATAATGACTCCATGCTAACGAGCACGGATGTAACATCCGCGCTAGAATAGCCCACCAATAAAACTGT
>CAVTPD010000005.1:0-13295 GCA_963736575.1 uncultured Cytophagales bacterium | reverse complement strand
CTTTAAAACAGTCCCATAATCTAAGTGATCCCAATGATCGTGACTGATTAATAAATAATCAATTTCGGGTAAATCTTCTGTTGAATATTTATCGGTTCCTTCAAAAGCTTTAGTAGTAAACGCTACCGGTGATGCAGCTCCGCTAAAAACAGGATCTATCAAAAATGTTTTTCCATCCGCCTGAATAAAGTAAGAAGAATGTCCAAACCAAACCAACACATTTTCTGAAGGATTTAGATTTAATAAATCAGTCTTTACGGAAGGAATTGGCTCACTAGGTTTGCTCCTTTTTTTATCTGAAAAGAAGAACTCTTTCATCACCGTGTAATAGCTTACGCCTTCCGTTAAGTCAGGCGTAACACTTAAATTCTGAAAAGAACCGTCTTTATAATTGGGCGATTGTTTGATTCTTTCCAAACGTTCACCGCTTGGCGTTGCTCCAAATTTAGCTTGCTGAAGGAAAATATATACACTTAACCATAAAACAAGAACAACCGCAATACTTATATACATTACTCTAAAGAAAATCTTTTTCATGAAGGAAAGACTGAACAACTAGGTTATAACGGTGTGAAGTTAGGGTTATTTATAGGGTTGAAACGCATTCATTATTTTAATTCTATTTTTGAATAACACTATAAGAACAAAAAAAGTTAGTAATACTAGTAAACTAGGCTCACTCATTCTTTGAGTATCCTCGTCTAAGTCTAACGATTTATTACCTGATAAGACTTGATCTTGTTTCTTTTTCAAAATCGCCTTTTGGGCTGCATTCTCAACTACAAGATACGAAGTAACAGGCGTCATGACTTTCGAAACAAAGCTATATTTCACCAACTTAAGCCATTCTTCATTTGAATTTTCTGGATGAAGAATTTGTGACATCCATAATCCATGCATTGTTAAAGCCGATTTCCAGTTTTTCTCTTTAATGTCGAGTATTTCAGTATTCAATCTATCTGACTTTAAAACAATACTAGCCCGGTGATCATTGGGTAAATAAGTAACTAAACTTTCATTGATTTTATATTCTAGGACAGACTGATTAAAACTAATTGAAGTTTCGCTCTGGATAGGGCGCATCACATTTGAAAGTAACGAATGAGCTTCGAAAACTCCACCTTTTCTTAGATTGTAAAATTTATTGTTTTCTGGAAAAGCAAATTCCCAGTTAGCAAAATCTTTGTCGAAAATAGATCCTTCTAAACTATCTGTGATTAAAACAATCACTGGATAGGATGCTGTATGTGCTGTATATGAATCAAATAGAATAGACTTTATAGCTCTATCTACATATAAACCCCCTTCAAAAGATTGTTCTTCTAATTTTTGACTCCAATTTGTATCCAAAGAATGCGTAGAAACATAGCTGTTAACAAAACTTATTTTAGCATTCTCTGCTAAAGCTCTATGGTCTTTTATTGCATTATTAATTCTAGAAACAAATTCAGAAATTGAATCTTTATCAGTGGCATCTACTATAAAATGAAAATACGGTCTGCGCTTTACCTCTTTTAGATTTAACTTTTGTTCAGCAGTCACATAAATCATATTATTGTCTTCATACTTTATTTCAGTGTTATTACGTGATTGCCCTAGTTTAATCTTGTTTCCATCTAGAGTAAATTCTATTGGTTCTTTATGAATAAGCTCAATACCTGTTTTACGAACCTCGCCTTTTGAAAAGGGGAAAACTCTAAAAGCAATTTTATTACCTGTTAAGTAATACAAAATCCCAGGGTCTCTATTTTCGTTACGGATATTCGAAAACACCCACATTGCAGATTTTTTCTCTGCTAATATGCCCATTTCCTTTTTATCACCTATGTGTAAGTAATAGTCACTAATCCAGGCTCCTTCTGGTAGGTTAAAATTACTAACATATTCTGAAGCCAATGATCTTTCATTCCCATTAGTGATTTCCAGATTCACCCAACTTTTCCAGATATTTTGCTTTTTATCAAAACTACTTTCAGTTGAAATATTTGTTATGTGTACATCTTTATTCCTTACATTTTCTAAGCCTTGAAACAAAGACTTTTCATCAAAGAATATACGTTCAATAGTATTGATCTTTTTCTCCGACAAAGTCAAATTATCCAGCACTAACCAATTATAATAAGAAGATAAATAGGGTTGGCAACTTCCAAAAACACCTCTATTGTTCCTGTCTTTATGGCTTTTTAAAACTGAAAGTGTATGTTTTAGAGACACCTTATCAATTTTATAGATTTTTGAATAATCAGGATTATAGATATAATCCAGAGTTTCAATTAACGTGAATCTATCATTTAGATAAGTGATAGTTATGCCAAAAGGAATTAATAAAAATGCAGTTATAGAGCTTACAAGGATTATTCTTGTATTGAAATAGCGTTTTAGTATTTGATAGTTTTTTGATAACTCCTGGACTTGTACTATAAAAATTAACATAGGAGCGAGCATCAGGAAACCTGTTCCAAAAGCAACGATAGCGACTAACGATAAAGGAAGAAAAGGTAAAAAAACAATAAAGAAATATAGGGTAAAAGAGAACGTGAAACTTCTTCCTAAAAATAGAAGTAGGGTATAGTATTTATTCTTTAGTTGGGGTAAGCAAATTAAAATCCCATTGAGTAAGGAAAGTAAATAAAACCAAATACTATTAAAATCTCCAAAAAGCCCTGGAATTGTACTACCAACACTATGTGTTAAATTCCCGTTATTTAATTCCAGCCCAATAATTGGAAGTAATATTGAAATTGGGATTTTCCAAACAAGGTTATACTGCTTCCATTTAGATCCTTTTTTAGAAATTAAAATCAAGGCACTTCTTATTAAGAAGAACAAAAAAATCAAAGTACCCGAAATTATTAAAATTAGGATAACGTGGATACCAAAATCGTCTTCTACCATTTTCCATAACGGAAGAATTGTTTGTAATGATAAATACCAAACTGTAGGAACCGCTAATGCTATTATAAAGCTTACCCATGCTTTATGTTTTTTTGTATTCGGTGTAAAATGAATCACCAAAACAAATAAAGAATATGCCAATGTTGGCATAAGAAATGTGCCAACATAAATAGATGCGTTTTCAGAAATCATCCAATTGGGAATACCGAAAGGTATGATTTCATTTATATGATAGTAATAGCTATAAATAAAAGTTATATGTACAATTAATGATGTAAATCCATAATAGATTGAAACTTTATTTTTACTAACTGTGGCATAAAAAACATATATAATATTAAGTAGGCATATGATAAATAATGCTAACCCATAAGTTATCCAAAGAGATATACTCTGTTCCTCTAAAAGTGAACTTATGATGCTATAGTTACTAAAACTAAGAAAGAAAAGTAAGGCTAATGGCAAGGTATTTATAACCAACAGCCATTTTGGGTTCAATAAATTACGCATAGTTTTTTCTTGTTTTTAATAATTTTTCAACAATAAAATAGGTGAATATTAGAAAACTTAGGTTAGTTATTATGCCAATAGATTCGTGCATAATTCTATGATCTATCTTTAAGCTTACGGCATTTTGCCCCTCAATAATAATTGATGCCATTATTCGTGAACTGTTAACTAAAAGAGTGATTAGAAACGCTGCAAAAATGGATGAAATGAAAGCAAAAGTTTTATACAGTGATCTTTCAAAATACTTTACACTTAAAAAGCTTAGCATTAAAAAACATATTAACAGGAAGTTAAAACCTGAACATGATTTGTCAATAATGATATTAAGCGCTTCAAAATAATAACCTTTCTGTTTTATGAATACGGAAGAAAATCCGGTCATAAGACTCACCATTTTATTAGTCGGCTTTAATAAAAAGGCCATATTATCTGTATTAGAAATTGTATAGCTAAACTTTAAAAACAGGAAAACTCCTAATGTCATTAAATAATACGGAATGTTCTTTTTTTCTATCATTATAAAACCAGTTTAACAATTTTAGGAATGAAAATTAACCCACCTACAACGACAGCCGTAAGGGCGGCAACCAATACGGCAGCAGCCGATAAATCCTTTACCTTTTTAATCTGAAGATGCCATTCTGGCGATACAAAATCGGCCAGTGCTTCAATGGAAGAATTGAATAGTTCCATGGTCAAAACAAAACCTATGCAAAAGATAACGGCTCTCCATTCTACCGGATTTAATGACAAAACAATCGATGATAAGATGGTCATAATGGCTAGCGCTACATGTACTTTTCCATTGTGTTCTTCCAGCAAAAGATACCTAAATCCATTTATGGCAAAAAGGAAGCTTTTCATGGATTTAATGAGCGTAGTTTTCATCTTTTACGGTGTTAAATTGATTGTAATACAATGTCCAACTTTGCCAATCTTGTTGATCGGCGGTTTGTTCTTTGCGTATAATTTTCTGGTCAATTCTGGTTTTTAAATTAAAGGGTAGGTGCTTTTTAGAATCCGCATAGTTTTTCAACTCCAATAAATCGGGTTTGCTCAATGTCAATAAATAAGGGATGTCCGTAGTTTGTGAATATTGTAAGTTGTAGCGCGTAATTACCCAGTCGTACGGAACCAAAACAAACAATGTAGCTGAAACGTAAGCCAAAAATGCCGCTTTGTTAAAAAAGTACCAGTTGGTATACGGCGCTCTAATTTTTTTAACACAAAGCATTAAGGCCACCAATACACACATCAAAAACAGATAAACGGCTATTCTTTTATACGTTAACCCTAAAGATTCTACATATAAGGTATTTTTCATTCCGGTAATTAAAGCCAAGACTATATTCTGGCTAATCCAAAGAAAAGCAACCCGGCGCAAACGACTAATTTTTTGATGGAAATTGATGCCCGAACGAAAGAAATACAACACAACAGCAATAGCCAAAACCATAGAAAAGATGAGTGTATTAAAGCCCTGATGTACGTACTGTGAATATGTTATTCCTTCAGGAAGATTACCCGAAACCAAGGAAACCAGATCTAAAACATTTATAAATATCAACAAGCAAGAAACGGCTAAAAAACTATACGTCGCTATTCTAAACTCTAATTGATCACGTTCTGTTTCTTCAGCAACGGTTTCTAAGCAATTTGGCTTTTCATTTTTCAACAACAATTTTTTATTTATCTGCTGAAAAATAAGACCGTTCATTAAAACGTAGTAAAGCAACAAACTGAACAAAAACCCAACGCTAATAAAGCTTAAATCTATTTTATTAACTACATCCGCAAACAACGGATTTGATGCTGCATACAAGCTGAAAAATACAACAACAATAATAGCCGTAGCCAATGTTACTAAAATGCTTCCCTTTGATTTTGGTTGATTATTTGCGCTATTATTTACCTTACTGAAAATGCCTTTCAGTTTTAAAATGATTGAAGAAACTCCTTGCAAAGGAAGTAACAAGGGTTTTAAAGGGACATAAAAAGCACTCCACATTACCAGATAACTCACCAACCAAACCACATAAGTAAATGCCTGTGGGTATACCGCAATAAACACAGATGACAATACTGGTGGTATACACAAAGCTATTGTCCGTAGCAATTTTTCTTTATGCTGAAGTAGAAGCAGTATTACTGAAATGAATGTAAACAAGGCTACATTAAGCCCTATACTTTGTTTGTAAAAAAGTACCGCGGCTATTAAAGCCATAACAGCCGGTATTATGCGTTGTTGATTTTTCATAGTTTTATTTTATTGAATATTGAATTGCTTTTGATGTAGACTTAAGCTTTTGTTCAAGCGCAAGAGGTAACTCAAATGATGAAAAGGAAGTGCTTTTTGTCCCCGCAGATACGCCTGTTTGAATTCGGGATACAGATCGGGGTAGAATACAACACCACTTAAAAGTACTGCCGCCATGTACAACGACTTTTTACCATTTCCGAAAAGATAAAACTGCATTTTAATTTCCTCTGGAACCGTAGTTTTGTACCCCGTAAGTACATGAAAAACATCGTGTGTTTCAGATTTGTCTAATAATTCAAAACCATTGCTGTGCAGAAATTGCCCAAGTTTCTTACCTATTGAATTTTCTGGATAAGACAGTAGATTTTTAACACTTAAGCCCCAAGCCTCTCGCTTTTTCCAACGACGGTATACTTCGTTGGTGTAGTTAAATAGGTTCGTAATGATTTGCTCTCTTTTCATAAAGTACTTTGAATTACAAAGTGATAAAACAAATTTTTTTAATGCCCTTTAATTAAGCTCTCCAGTGCATTTAAATGATCCTGAAATGCTTTTCTACCCAATGGGGTAACATCGTAGGTGGTATGCGGTTTTCGGTCAACAAAAGATTTTTCAATCATGATGTATTCTATTTTTTCCAATGCTTTTAAATGACTGGCTAAGTTGCCGTCTGTAACGTCTAGCAATTCTTTAAGGCGGTTATAGCTCACCTGTTCGTTCACCACCAGAATAGACATAATTCCTAGGCGAATTCGGTTTTCAAAAGCTTTATTTAATTGGTCAACAATGCCCATTACTTTCTGTCGTATTTGAAATGCATTAAAATACCGTAAACAATGTGCAACAGACCAAAACCAATTACCCAAAAGATTAGGCCATAGCCAATAAAGAATACGTTAAGCAAACCCAAAATCAACTCTAAAATCCCTAACTGACGAACTTGAGGAAAGGTATGTTTGCTTACATTAACCAATGCCAAACCGTAAAACAATAAAGTGGCAGGTGCCAAAAGACCATACAATTGATGGTACATTAAACCCAAACAAAAGATACCCCCTGTAAACAAAGGAATAGCCAAATTGATAAAAGCCAGTTTAGCCGTGTTATCCCATAATTTAACGCCGTTTTTGGAAGCTTTTCTATACGTAAAATAAAAGGCTGTTAATAGGGTGACTAGCAAAGTAGCCGCTCCTAATAGAATAAAGAATTCACTTTCATAGGTAGAATAACGGGCGTATTTAAACGTGCCGCCAATGTGTTGGTAGGCTAAAACACCAGCTATAGTAGCGTAGATACCTGCAAATACTCCTGAAAGACCGCTAAGAGAGATGAACCGAACAGATCGGTCCATCATACTGCGGATGTCTTTAATAGCGTCTAATTGTTCTTGTGTATTCATTGTAAAAGTACTTTGAATTACAAAGTAATAAGAACAAAAGAACATGTGCAAGAAAACCAAGAACTTTTTTTAAGATTGAAGTGATTCTCTAAAAATGGGTAATTCGCATAGTTCTGATTAAATTGGATAATCGCTAAAGAATTTAGAATTATGAAAAAGCTATATTTTATCCCTTTGCTTTTTGCTTGTCTTTTTACAAATGCGCAGTCTCATTCAGGCAAATCGGTTTTGTTAGAAGATTTTGAAGACGGTAACACCCAAAACAAACTGAATGGTTATTGGTACAGTTTCGATGACAATCAAGCAGGTGGTAGAAGCCGCTTATCACAACAAAACTGGCAAGATGGTTTTGTAAGTACGGGTGGTTATCAATCTACCGGAATGTTTAGTGTAGATGTTCGTTTAGAAAAAGGAAGTTACCAATGGAGCCCTTATTATGCTTTTGCTACTCAGGTAAATAAAACTTCTTTAAACCCGAAAAACTTTGCCGGATTCACGTATTGGCATAAAGGTGTAGGTCATGTAGTTCGGGTAGAAATCCCGGAAATTACCGATTACGATCATTACAGTGTACGTATTCCAGCGCATGAAGAATGGACTTTGGTCACCGTAGATTTTGAAACCTTAAACCAAGGTGGTTGGGGAAAAAAGGTTGACCTAAATTTAGACAACAGCGTTAAAATCGTATGGAATTTAGAAGTAAGTTCGGGTCATTTTCAAATAGACAACATCAATTTTGTTGAGAAAATTGAATACGAAAAACAAAACGATTTAGTCATTCGTCCAGCAGAAATTCCTGCTGCTGTTCCTGTAAAAGGGAATATCTCTTCTCCTTTGAATGACCTTTCTAAAAAGTATTTAACTAAAGGAATGAATCTAGCCAGCTGGGGAGAAGCCAATAAAGTTACTTCGGCTAATCCTTCTACCTGGAAATACAATGAAGGGGTTATAAAACTTCAGGCCGACCAAGGTTTAGAGGGAATTCGTTTCCCGATTGACTTGGATTTATATTTAGTAGATAGAGAAAAAGTATTAAGCGGTGAAAAGAAAGAAATTATAATTGAACCGCTGTTATGGACTTTATTAGATTCCATGAACGTTTGGACCAAGCGTTACGGGTTATCGTATACCATTGATTATCACGCTTACGACGGAAGTTACAGCCGAGCTGCTTCCAAAAACCCCAAATTTAGAGAAGCCGTATCTTCTTTATGGAGGGTTGTTGCCGAACATTTTGTAAATGAAAAACGTGAAGATTTGTTTTTCGAATTAACCAACGAACCGGGTTTAAGCTTACCAGAAGGTGAATTTATAGATCAAGCCGATTGGACTTTATTAGCCCAAATGATGATTGATTCCATCCGAAAAGTAGACAAAACCCGTCCGATTATTTTTGGGGATACCAAATGGTACAGTTTAGATGAATTGATTAAAAATAAACCGCTAAACGACAAATACGTAATCTATTGTTTCCATATGTACGATCCCTTTGTGTTTACACACCAAGGTGCAGCATGGACCAATATGGGTACTATGAAAAACGTTCCTTTCCCGTATTCACCCGAACGTTGGTCTACTGAATTCCGTGATTTTGGTGTAACCGATGGAACACCAGATTGGGTAAAAGACCAAATGCGCACCTATTACAAAGAAGGAAACAAACAGCACATTAAAAACCGTTTGGCCAAAGTGAAAAACTGGGCTTACGATTATAAAGTGCCTTTAATTTGCAACGAATGGGGCGCTTTACCCAACACAGCTAAGATTGAAGACCTAAACGCTTATTTCAAAACTATGGGAGAAATCTTCCGTGAAATGGATATCTCTTGGCAAGTTTGGTTTGGGATTATGGATAGCGAACATAAGCTTTTACCCGGAATGGCAGAGGCTTTGGACTTGAAGAAGAAGTAAAAGTTTTTTACGTCGACGAGGTTTAAAACCTCGTTGATGTTTTTTTTAGTGTGACACACAAGTAAAAACACTTGAGTGAGAGAAGTATTCTAATTCAGGTATTAAAATAGTACAAAGAACCAAAAAAACTCATTAAGGAATAAACGCTTGTTCCTATTACAAAAAGTGAGACTCTGTAATTTTCTATTCGAAATTTATCTTCAGTATAATAAAAGATTAATGCTTCTAGAATAAACCCTGAAGTAAAAAGAAGATTAGCCAACAAGCCATAAATAATAATTGAAACCGTGTCGATCTTAGAAATAGATTGTAAAGAAAGAAGTATAGGAAGAAACCCAGATATTCCTACTATACTATTAAAGAGAAGGCGTTTTCTTTCCCACCAATATATTGCACGTTCTAAAATCGGATCTTTTTCTATTGCAAAATCCTTGTCAAAAACAGTGTTTTTCATATCTATAAAATATTGTTTTTTAAGATTTTAACCTAGCGCAAGTGTTTTTCACTTATACTTATAACATCATTCCACCATCCCCATCACTCTAAACCTCAATTCCATTCGGTTGCCTTCTTCGTCTATAACTACCAGTTGGTGTTGGCCTTCTTCTGGGGAAAATGCCATTTGATGCATTCTTTGTGTAGTACCGAAGTAATTTCCGTCTAAATGCCAGAAAACTTGTCGTTCACTTTTGCGGTGTGCTAATTCAAAAATTAAGGATTCTTTTTCGCCATTTAATCCTTTGGGCACATAAACTTCAGCATTTGGTTGCGGGTAAATCCACTGCATGGGAGATTGCTCTGCTTCCTGATTTCGGCAGTTGGGATTCCACGTTGGTAAATTTCTGTAGGTTGGGTTTTTGCGTTCATAATACCATTCCTGAACAGGAGGCAACACAAACCAATTATGGGCCGTTCGTTCGTTCATGCCAGCGCATCGGCTATCTACCCGAAGCCCTTTTTTATCCAAAAAAAGTTGTCGGCAATACGGACATTGCTGGGTTGGTTTACCATTTTCAGGAATTCGAACGGAATAGCTAGGTTCACAATTTGGCCCAGCGCGTTCCCCACTATGTCGGCATAAAGTAGCATCTACCAGTTGGCCTTTGGGTTCAGTAAACCAACTAGACGATGGCAGTTTGTCAAACAGCCGGAACATGACAGGAGCCGCCATTTCAACCCCAATTAAACCCGGTCTTCCCTCACCGTTGGCGTTGCCCACCCAAACGGCAACCAGATAATCGCGTGTAAAACCAATGGACCAAGCGTCTCTAAATCCGTGACTGGTTCCCGTTTTCCAAGCTATATTTTGCGAAGAAGAAAACAACTTCCAACTACCGTCGGCTCCAGGCCGGTGAACTTCAGTAAGTGCATTGGCAGTTGCCCAAATAGCCCCCGCACTAAGCATACTTTTGGTACTACAGTTTGGCTTTTCTTTTTCAGCCTGAAATAAATAAGAAGGTTTGCGGTAAAAACCAGAGCAATACGGTTTATCGTACGGGTTCTTTTCAAACTCTAACAAAGTAGTTGCCAAACCACCGTACATAGATGCCAGTTCCCACATCGTTATTTCGGCACCGCCCAAAATTAAAGACAAACCGTAATGGTCTGCTCCATTATCTAAAGACTGCATACCCAGTTGAGTCAACAAATAATGAAAGCGTTCGTATTTGTATTCTTTCAGCATTAAAACTGCCGGAACATTTAAAGAGCGCGACAAAGCATCGTTGGCATGAACAGCGCCTTCGTATTTTTTGGTAAAGTTTTTAGGTGCAAAGCCGTCAATAAAAGTAGGGACGTCTGCCAAAATAGAATACGGCGTTATTAAACCATCGTCTATCATAGCCGCGTACAAAAAGGGTTTTAACGTGCTTCCCGTACTCCGCGGAGAAGTAATAATATCTACCGAATGACCATGCCCACTTTCCGCGGCGTTGCTGTTGCCTACGTAAGCCAATACTTCTTTGGTGTGCACATCCATCACTAACGCGGCCATATTGTAAACTCCGTTTCCGGCGTAGCGATTTGCATAATAGCGCACCACTTCATTGGCCGTTTTCTGAAGCGTGGCATCTACCGTACTGGTATAATTTTTTCCGGCGCCGTGTTCTTCCGCCGCTCTAAACAACAAATGACTGGCATTCTGCGGAAGGGTGTACATTGCCTTGGGAACTGATTCGTCTAACGCTAATTGATAGCTTAGAGAATCTATAACTGCTTTTTTAAGCAATTTTGATAGTACTCGGTTGCGCTTGTCTCGTAATAGATGTTCGTTTTTACCCGGGAAAATAAGCGCAGGGCTGTTGGGTAAAACAGCTAAGGTAGCCGACTCGGACCAACTTAATTGTTCGGGTTTTCTACCATAATAGCGCCAAGCCGCCGCCGGTAATCCCACAATATTACTTCCGAAAGGAGCATGGGAAGCGTAAAGGCTTAGAATTTCATTTTTAGAATACCGAAGCTCTAAACGCAAGGCCAAATAAATTTCATAAAACTTTTCTAAAACGGTGCGGTCTTGTCCTTTTCGGCTTAAGCGAATCACTTGCATGCTTAAGGTACTTCCGCCAGAAATTACTTTTCCCGCTTTTAGATTTTGCCACAAGGCCCTAAACATAGACACTGGATTTACACCTGGGTGGTATCTAAAATATTCGTCTTCAAAATGGCTAATGCAGGTTTCAAACTTTCCAGGAACGGAATCCATTTGCGGAAAACGCCATTGTTCATCGGCAGCAATGCAGGTACTTAAAAGCTCACCGTTTCTATCGTTAAGAACGGTGGTGTAAGGATCCTTAAATAAAGGTTTCGGCAAACTGAAAAACAAAAAGTGAATCAACAACACGGCCAAAGGCAAGGAAATCCAAAGGCGCTTGTTATTGAGTTTTTTCATGTAAAAATATGGGTTGCTTTTTACCCAAAGTTAGTCCGAATTTGTGAAACACGATAACCCATTATTTAAATCATGGACTATTGTTCTGCCAATTCCTTTAGGGCTTCATTCATTCGCATAAATCCATTTTTGGTGTTGTTCTCTAACTGTTTTTTTAATAGCGGTACCAGCAAACCTTTAAATTTTTCTTGCTGAATAAAGGTAGTAGTACCGTTTCCGTTATCACGAAGTTTAAAAATATGTTCTCCGTCAAACAAACCAGGCATTAATAACTTACCCAACCAACGTAGTTCTTTCTCTTTTTCGAAAACCAGAATTTTGGGTTTGAAAGTCATTACTTTGGCATCTGGAGGTGTAAGATGAATTTCTATAGTATGGCCCACTTTTACATTTCCGTTTAAAGATTGAATGAAAGGATTCCAAGTAGGATAATTCTCAAAATCGGTCAGGATTTCCCAGATTCTAGAGGAAGTTGCTTCTATTTCAATTTCAGTGTGCAGTAAATAAGCCATGTTTCTGTTTCTTAAAGTGTTTCACAAAGTTCTTTAAGATGGCTTAGACCATTCTTGATCTATATCAAGAAATCACAACAACTGTTTTTTTCTTATTCGGCTGAATGTTTCTGGAGTCATACCCAACATAGAAGCTAAATATTGTTGCGGTACTTGGTTAAATAGTTCTTGGTTATGCTGAAAAAAAAATTGATACCGCTCCTCTGCCGACATAGACAAGTGACTAAAAATTCGGTCTTCCATCAAGGTGAAACAACGCACTAAAAACATCTTTTCCAACTCGTGCCATTTAGGAACTAAGTCGCCCAATTTTTTATAATCACTTCTAGAAATGGTAAATAATTCTACGTCTGTTAAGGCTTGTATAGTCCAGCGGGCAGGACTTTCAAAAATGAAACTGGCTAAATCGGTGGTAAAATAACTAGCGGTGCTAATCCATTGTGTTACTTCTTTCTCTTCGGAATAAGCAAAAACCCGCAACATGCCCGATTTCACAAAAGATAATTTTCTACATCGGCACCCAGTTTTGGTTAAAAAGTCCCCTTTTTCTAAAGTTTCAGGCTCAAACATAGAAACAATGTTTTCTAAATCGGTGTCGTTAACCTTACCGAAATACGGTTTAATGTATTGCTCTAGTTCGTGCATGGGGTATTGTCTATTTTGGAGTAATTTATAAAAGAATTACAATCACTTTAAGGGTTTTCCAATTAAAAATTTCGGCTTTAGGAACCACACATAGCCCATGGTTTAAACCATGGGCTATGTGTGGTTGCACCTATTCCCAATCAACAAAAGGATATTTAATTAGGGAAGAATTGAAGTATTTAGTATCGCCAGACACTTCTTCGCCAATCCATTCCGGGATTGCAAATTGTTGGTCTTCACTTTTCAATTCAATTTCGGCAATTACCAATCCTTTAT
>CAVTPD010000004.1:0-10025 GCA_963736575.1 uncultured Cytophagales bacterium | reverse complement strand
GTTTTCTCAGTAATGCGATTACTCCAAATAATCGCATTACTTTTAAAATAGGTGAGAATGGTGATGCAGTGATGTTTTAAATGTTTTAGACTATGTCAAAAGAACGTCCTAAAAAGTGCTTCTTAAGGCTTCTTTTACTATTTAAAAATAACTCTTAAACACAGGTTTTTTCAACGTATAATAAACTTAGTCACAGTATTTTTGTTAACTTTATTATATGGAATTCAATATTAGTAAAGAAAAACTTCAACTAATTCAACTTCTCCTAAAAATTGAGAATCCTTCTGTTATAAAACGAGTTAAAGACTTGTTAACGGAACAAAATCCTGCGGCCCTTTCCAAAGAAGATATTATTAACAGAGCTAATTTATCCGAAATTGCTTTTCAAAACGGTAAAACATTGACATTGGAGCAATTAGAAAAGGAAACTGGTGACTGGTAATGAAGCTAATAATTACTGAACCTGCCAAGGATCATTTACACAAACTTTTCGATTTTTATTCGTTATACATCCCCGCTAAAAAGAACAAAGAACTCCTTTATAAAATCATTCAAAAAGCACATTCTCTTAAAAATTTCGCACATAGAGGAGGTATTGAAGAAAACCTTATTGATACAGAATTTGAATACCGCTTCGTGCTTCAAGATAACTGTAAAATCATTTACCGTCTACAAGATGATTTTGTTTTGGTCACTGATTTCTTTGATGTTAGACAAGATCCTTCGAAATTAAGCAAAAGACAGTCCTAAGTTTCTCTTATTTTTTTGTAAACTACTTTGTTTCAGATTAAGAGGAAAGTGAAAAGATAGCTGTTTTGATATATCTCTAGCTTCTTCGTGAGAACACCAAAGGGGATGGACGAAAAACATGCAGAACTTTATCCGGATTGTACTTTTGCAGAAAGTTCTAAAATTGAATTGAAATTTAAGTTTAAAGAGTAGAAATACAGATATTCCACCCTTTCTAAATTTCGTCTTGACAAAATAAAAAAACGTCTAGACTAATTGATAAAAACGTCTAGAGGAAAATAAAAAACGTCTAGACGTTTTTTAGGACATAACCGAAGCCTTGGTATTTTCTAATCAATCAACTCTTACCGCCAACGTTCGTGTCCTCACGAACGTTTTCGTTGAATTGTAATGCTGTAATTTACCGCCCAAGCCTATATTCAAAAAACAAATGCGATTACAGGTAGCAGCAATCCCAAGGGTACTTTAAAGTACCCTTGGGACTATATCCTAATCAATCAACTCCACATCTACCTCCAAATGGCTTAAGTCATTGCGGTCGTGTAACGTGAATTTTTCTTCGTGAAAAGTAAGCTTGTACATTCCTAAATTATGGTGCGGAAACTGATCCATCTCACACAACTCATTTTCCGTAAGGTAGCAAAGCAACATGCGCATGGCGCGTCCGTGCATGCAAATTAAAACGTTCTTATCTTCCGAAGCAATAATCTCTTCAACAACAGGTTTAATGCGGCTTACCACATCGTCTGGACTTTCACCGTTAATTGGTCGTAAAGACGTTTCCCCGGCATGCCAACGGTCAATGGTTTTTTGGTAATAATCGCTAGAAGCCAACGGTTTTCCATCGTAGTCGCCCCAAGAGATTTCATCTAAACCGGTTCTTTTTTTCCAAGGAATGCCCGCATCAATAAAATTCTGAACCGATTCTATGCTTCTGGTAAGACTAGAAGTATAGACAACATCAAAATCTTTTTCTTTATACTTATTCCAAAAAGCAGCGGCTTGTGCTTGTCCACGTTCATTTAATGAGGCATTTACGCCTTTACCTTGTACAATGCCGCTCTTATTGTAATCGGTTTGACCGTGTCTTATTACATAAATTGTTTTCACAATTTCTTAAATTCAGGTGGTAGAAGCCTCTAAATTATAAAAATATGAGTCCTAAAGAAAAGGCAGCGGTTTTAAATCAGAAATTCAATACCAATATGACCCAATTTTTGGGGATAGAATATTTAGAAGTAGGAGACGATTACATCACCGGAAAAATGCCCGTAGATGAACGCACCAAGCAACCTATGAACTTTTTACACGGTGGCGCATCGGTAGTTTTTGCAGAATCTCTGGGAAGTATAGCCTCTAACATGTTGGTAGACCAAACTAAATTTGCTTGCTTCGGAATGGAAATTAACGCGAATCATGTAAAAAGTGTAAATTCAGGCTTTGTTTACGGAAGGGCAGAATTACTGCACAAAGGTAAATCTACCCACATCTGGAACATAAAAATCACGAACGAAGACGAAGAATTAGTCTGTTTCAGTCGCTTAACCATTGCTGTTAAAGCCCACAAATAGACGTAGTTTCTTCAGTATAAAGACCCTTTATTAGTTTGGAAGTAGATCATTTACAACATACAAGTCTTAAAAAACACCTCTCGGAATTTATACATTCGAGCTATACCAAAGAACACCCTTTTGTTCTTTTTAAAGGAATGGAAGAAGATACAATTCAATGTATTAGCGGTGCTCATTTAGGCAACGTAGACGCTTCTTTTCTTCAGCTTGAAAAAAAAGGATTTGTATTTAGCAGTTTCTTAAAAGGAGAGAACGCCACAAGATATTTTATCCCTGCCGAAAAACACGAAATCCATTCGTTAGAAGAGGAAGCTGAAAATCAAAATGCTGAAATTGGAACTACGCCATTTTATTTCGGAAGTATAGAACAGCAAAATACCGAAGAACAAGCGTACATTAAGCAAGTAGAAAAAGCCATAGAGGCAATCCAAAAAGAAGCATTTAAAAAAGTGGTGCTTTCTAAAGTGAAAGTAGAACCACGTTCTAAGGTAGATTTATTAGACGCTTTTTTAGAACTGGCTAAAACGTATTCCGCAGCTTTTGTAAGTTTAATTAGTTTGCCCAAAATAGGGACATGGATTGGAGCAACTCCCGAAGTTTTGATCAATAAAACAGAAGATAGTTTTACAACTGTTTCCTTAGCCGGTACTCAGCCAGCAACGGTAGATATAAAAGAAGCCGTTTGGCGACAAAAAGAAATTGAAGAACAAGCGTTGGTGAACCGTTATATTGTAGATTGTTTTAAATCTATTCGCTTACGGAATTACAAAGAGATTGGCCCCAGAACGGTTAGAGCAGGAAATCTTTTGCATCTAAAGACTGTTTTTAAAGTAAATCTTAAGGATCATGAAGAAAGTTTCCCTGATTTAGCCAACCAGATGCTTAATTTATTGCATCCTACTTCTGCTGTTTGCGGCGTACCTATGGAACCTTCTTTAAATTTTATTTTAAAGACCGAAAAGCATAACCGTAAGTTCTATAGTGGTTATTTAGGTCCGGTAAATATAAATAACAGCACCAATCTTTATGTTAATTTACGTTGTGCCGAAATTGGAGAACAATGGATATCTTTTTATTCCGGCGCAGGGATAACCGAAAATTCTGACCCAGAAAGGGAATGGAAAGAGACGGAAATGAAATGTGACACTTTATTGAAATTCTTGTGAAACCCATTTGGAATATAGCAGAAGTATTGGTTCAATTAGGGGTAAAAGATGCGGTTCTATGTCCGGGATCTAGATGCGCCCCTTTATTAGTGGCCTTTAACCGACACCCTAAAATTAACTGTTACAGCATTAGTGACGAACGCAGCGCTGCATTTATAGCCTTAGGGATGGCTCAGAAAAAAGGTCAGCCAACGGTTTTGGTCTGTACCAGTGGTTCGGCAGCGTTAAATTTCTACCCAGCCATTTCAGAAGCGTATTATCAAAATATTCCCTTATTGGTTTTAACCGCAGATCGCCCACCGGAATGGATTGATCAGGGAGACGGTCAAACCATTCGGCAGGAAGACGTATTTAGAAACCATATTCTAAAGTCGTATAAATTACCTTCCCATTACGAACCGAAAGATGTAGAATGGGAGTTTTACCGAAAAGTTTCAGAAGCTTATAATACCGCCTTTTTTGACAAAGGTCCGGTGCATATTAATATTCCGTTTAGAGAACCTTTTTATCCTTCCGAAGAAGAAGTTGAATTTAATGCTGACGTAAAAGTAATCAAACGCATACCTATAGAAAATCACATTTCTGATGACGTTTTAGATGCTTTACGAAGACATATTTCTCGGTTTAGTAAAATATTAATTGTAGCTGGTCAGGGCGATTTTAATCCTGTTTTTCAGCAAAAATTAAAGAATTTACCCAGCCCAATGGTGGCTGAAAACCTTTCTAATATTCCGCATGGAATTTATACGGTTCGGCAACATGATATTGTGCTTTCGCCTTCTCGTTCAGAAAATGCATTAGCGCTTTTAGAACCGGAATTAATCATTTCATTTGGTGGTGCTATTCTTTCTAAAAACTTAAAACTCTTTTTAAGAAAATCGAAAGCAGAGCATTGGCATATTGGCAAAAAACTTCCGGCTAATGATGTTTTTCAGAAATTAACCACAGAAATACCATGTACAGCTGAATATTTCTTTTCTAAAGTAAATGTTCAGTCCGAAGAAACGTATCTAAACCACTGGCAAAGCGCTGAAAGCCGCACGTCTAAAAAATTAATTCAGTTTTTAAATGAAGCCCCTTTTGGGGAGTTTAAAGCAGTATTTGAGAGCATGAAAAAAATGCCGCCTACAGCTAATTTGCATTTAGCCAATTCTATGTCGGTGCGTTATGCCAACTTCTTCGATTTAAAAGCAAAAAAAATATTTGCCAACCGCGGAACAAGTGGCATTGACGGCAGCAGCAGTACAGCAGTTGGTGTTTCTTTAAAATGCGATAACCTAAATGTTTTGCTTACCGGAGATCTTTCTTTCTTTTACGACCGAAATGCTTTCTGGAACAATTATGTAAAAAACAATTTCCGTATTATTTTGCTGAACAATGGTGGCGGTGGAATTTTTGATATGATAAAAGGTCCGTCTTCTCAGAAAGAATTAGACGAATTTTTTGTTACCAAACAAAGAAATACAGCCAAGTTTGCCGCCATGGAATTTGGAATGAAATACGAAAAAGTTACTACCGAAGAAGCATTAACGGAAGTCTTAGCCGATTTTTATAAACCGCAAGAAGAACCGGTTTTAATGGAAGTATTTACGACTAGAGAAAATAATAAAACAATATTTGAACAATTTAAACAGCTTGCACATGGAATCTAAATTTGCATGGGAAACCATAAAAGAATATAAAGACATCAAATTTGAATTTTTTGAAGGGATTGCAAAAATCACCATCAATCGTCCAGAGGTGTACAACGCGTTCCGTCCGGAGACAAACATTGAAATGTTAGAGGCGATGGACATTGCTCGTGAACGTTCCGATGTTTATGTAGTAGTTTTTACTGGAATTGGAGACAAAGCATTCTGTTCTGGTGGGGATCAAAACGTAAAAGGAACCGGTGGTTACATTGGTGAAGACGGAGTTCCTAGATTAAACGTATTAGACCTGCACAAGAAAATCCGTGAAATTCCTAAGCCCGTGATTGCCATGGTAAATGGTTATGCTATTGGTGGCGGACATGTTTTACACGTAGTTTGCGATTTAACTATTGCTTCGGATAACGCACGTTTTGGACAAACAGGTCCTAAAGTGGGTAGTTTTGATGCCGGTTTTGGTTCTTCGTATTTGGCCAGACACGTAGGGCAGAAGAAAGCCAGAGAAATATGGTTCTTGTGTGAGCAATACACCGCCAAAGAAGCCGAAGATATGGGCATGGTGAACAAAGTAGTTCCTTTGGAAAAATTAGAAGAAACTACTGTTGAATGGAGCCGAACAATAATGAAGCGCAGCCCAATGGCACTTAGAATGATAAAAAGAGGTCTTAATGCGGAACTAGACGGACAACGTGGTTTAATGGAGTTTGCAGGAGATGCTACCTTAATGTATTATTTAATGGAAGAAGCACAAGAAGGAAAACATGCCTTTTTAGAAAAAAGAGATCCGGATTTCAAACAATATCCTAAATTCCCATAAAAAAAGTAATTGTAGTTATATTTAGACCTTTCAAGTTTGCGCTTGAAAGGTCTTTTGTTTTAAGGGAAACCGTAATGCTGCTGCGGATAATTTAAACCATGAATATTACTATAAATAAAGATGTGTTTTCTTCAGATCAGTTTCTGAAAGAAAATTTTGAAAGTGAAACCGCACAACACGTGCAAGCGTTTCTAAAATTTTGGAAATCGAAAGAAGAAGAATATATCCTTCATACTTCAGGGTCAACGGGCAAACCAAAAGCCATTACCATTACTAAAGAGCAAATGCGAATGAGTGCCGAAGCTACCATTCGGTTTTTTAATTTGCACGCCGGAAAAACAGCCTTGTTGTGTTTGGGTGTAGATCGGGTAGCCGGGGTAATGATGATTGTACGGGCACTAATGGCACAAATGGATTTACTACTCGTAGAACCAAAATCCAATCCTTTAAAAGACATTCATACGGAAGTTGCTTTTGCCGCCATGGTTCCTTACCAAGTGAAAACTATTTTAGAGGAAACCCCCGAAAAATTCTCCTTCATCCGTGATTTAATTATTGGCGGAGCGCCTTTATTAAGAACAGAAAGACAACAGCTGATTGATTTAGGAGTAGATGCTTTCGAAACCTATGGAATGACGGAGACGGTTTCGCACATTGCCTTAAAGCATATATCTGAACGTGATTTTAAATTTTTACACGGAACAACCAGTCATTTAGATAAGCGTGGTTGTTTGGTGATTAGAACGCTACTTTCAGATGAAGATATTATCACCAATGATGTAGTAGAATTTACCGATTACAATTCTTTTATATGGAAAGGCAGGGCCGATTTTGTCATAAATTCTGGTGGTATAAAAATTCACCCGGAAGAATTAGAACGTAAACTAGAAACCCTTTTTAGCAAAAACGGCGAGCATTGTCATTTCTTTATTACTTCCGAAAAGGATAATGATTTTGGCGAAAAGGTAGTCTTGTATTTAGAAAACCCCAGCTGTTTTCAGGAAGAATGGTTAGCTGAATTACCCACCTATGTAAAACCCAAAAAAGTATATAAACTAGATGCTTTTAAATGGACAGAAAGCGGTAAGGTGGATCGGATTTTAACGTCAACGAGGTTTTGCTAGTGATGATGAATTCCATTAAACTTAAGTTCAGACAAAGCTACATCAGAATATTTATCTCCTTTATGTACCTCCGTAATTTCAAATCGAATTGTTTTTAAATCTTTCAAGTCTAATTCAGGAAAGTCAGTAGATTGATATTTGTAAGAATCATGAAGTTCTAAAAAGGCATAATCATTTCCATTAACTATCATTTTAAGCTCTTTTATTCGGCTATTGTTTTCCCAAGTTTTTAGGTCTTTTCTGTAGCCATTAAAGAGATAAATACCATTTAGTTGAACTACAGTTATGCCTGTCTTGAAATTGAATTGAATCCATTCGCCAACACCATTAGTTTTCACACCTTCTACCCATGCCGTTTTTAGATTGTAGTCATTAATATTGTCTATAGAATAGGTGTTTTTTCCTTGGGAAGACAATTGGCTAGATGATGTTAATGTAAAATTCCCATCTAGAAGACAGTATACGCTGCAATCACCACAGCCAAAACAAGTTTCTTCTTCAATAGTACCAATAGTATCTGTTTCACTTAGCTTCATTTTAAGCTTAGGGATGTTATTTTGAAAGCTAAAAAAATGGAAAAGTAGCAGCGTACTAACAAAAAAAAGGATTGTTTTTTTCATGATAAGTTTATGAATAAATAGCTAAGACCTCGTTGACATTTTAGCAATTAAAATTTTTTTCAATAGTTCTTTTGTCGTCTTGTATCTACCGTTTTTGAAACCTTCTTCAGCAATATCAATTCTGTGATTAAGTTCATCAATTGTTATTTTTTTACTTGGATTTGTTCTAGGTATCATTTTCTTGGGATAGATAATTTTTCGCTTATTTCTTTTCCTAAAGCTTCTAGTTCCTCAATATCGTTTTTTGTAACAATCAATTCATCTTCGTTAACAGAATCATACAATATTAAGGCTGTTGAATTTGTTTCATAGGAGCTAGAAATACTAGAAATAGTATAATTGTGATTTGTTCTTAGGTTTTTAACTGAATAAAAACGAAACTCATTTGCATTCCTTTTTTTACCGACTTTAATTCCTATGTAAGATATAAATGGCCGGACAGTTTTATTCTCCAGATCTAATTCAACCCCTCTGTATCTAAATATCAAAATTGCCCAAAAGAGTATAAGAGCGATTCCAATAAATTCGGAATCTGAATTTTCGTTAAAACCTAAGAAAGTAAGCAGCCCACCTAAAACCAAGATTATGGATAAAAAACCTATAGTTTGACCGCCAAGAATAACACCATTATAAAAAGTTTTCATACTGAAATATATTATAAAAAGTTGATTTTAATAATACCCAGTTGACGTTTTTATGCTAATCGTTATCTTACCAGTAAAGATTTTCAGATCAGTTTAATGCTGAAATTCCTTCCTAAGGAAGGTGGGGTTTTCGAAGAAAAGCTCGGAAGGGTTTTTTTTAATTAGTAAAATCATGATTCTACTAATTACTGGTAACATTGCGGACAATCATAAAGTTTTTCAAGTCACTCCATCTCCACAAATCTCAACTGACCAATAGAGTTAAATTCTAGCGTAAGTTTTTTAGAAGCAGAATCCGATGCACAATCGTTGATGTCAAAGCGGTGATTTTTATGCATTCGTTTGTCCAATTCATAAACTTCTGGTCGGCCTAAAGTTTGTAAAACTATGCTTTCATTTTCACCAATAAGTTTGTCGCGTTGTTCAAACAGAATTTTTGCCGCCTCTGGTCGGTAGGTTTGGCATTTGGCAGTATCTTTTTTCCAGCGTTCGCTGTCAAAACCTTCAATTTCAATAGAGCGGTAGCAAGAAGTAAACACAAGACTTAAAAACAGAATAGAAAACGGAAATATACGGTTCATTAAGAAGGCTAATTTTTCAAGCTTGAAGTTAAAAATAAAGCAGCTCTCTAGCCGACATTGTTCAAGATTTCTTTCCGAATTCATTTTCAGTATAAAAAGAATATGCTTATCCGCAATGTTGCCAGTATGGATAGGAAACAGCAATTAAGAGCCTTTTGAAAAGGTTTTCTCCAAAATATCTTCTGTTTAGCTTATAGCAAAATTCATTTATGTAATTCTGAAGGTTTTTACCGCTGATCTTGTGGTAAACACCTAAGAAGTTCCTCTTTGCATTAGAAATAGCGATGTGTACCCACTTTAAAGTATCATTAGTAGTTTCTTTGTCTGATTTCACGCTGTAGTGTCCTTCTACAAAATCAGCTATATCTACATAACTTTTACTTTTATCTGAAAATACGATAGTCAATTCACTCAAATTTTCCTTAATGACTTTATTTATACTTTCTGATTTTTGAGTATCCAAAACTTTCATTTTATAGTACCTGCAATGTTTGGTTTTAACACCTGTTTCAGGGTTTTCCAACGGGGTAGATTCAACCATGGTAGCTATATTTTTTTGCTTCTGGCTTCCTTTTCCTCGTTTAAGTTTCTTTCCCTTTTTATGAGCTACTTCAAAATAACCTTCATCAAACTCAATCATTCCATGCAATTGATATAGGTCATCTCTTTTACCCATGGCTTCTCGAATTTTATGCATCATATTCCAGATACTTTCATAGCGGGAGTGGTTGAGTTGTCGTTGAAGTTCACAGGCAGATATTCCTTTCTTAGAAAAACTCATAAACATCATAGCCAGAAACCATTTTCTAAAAGGAAGGTTACTGCTTTCCAGTATTGTACCGCTTTTAAGAGTTGTTCTAAATCCACAATGGGCACATTGCCACTGATATTTAGCTTTTAACCAATAATGCTTGTGGCTTTTACATTTTTTGCAAACCACTACTTGGGTTTCTCTAACTTGTTTAAAATGTAGTTTACAACTGATCTCATCTGGAAATATATCAACAAATTCTAATATGTTCATAGCATTGATTTTTATGACCAAGTTAGGTCTAAGCTACGCAACCAATCTGCGGACTGGTATAATTACGGATGAGCATAAA
>CAVTPD010000003.1:280000-1531191 GCA_963736575.1 uncultured Cytophagales bacterium | reverse complement strand
GCGATCTCGTTGCGACTCATCACCGATTTGACGGCGTCCGCCGGATCGGCGGCTGTCGCCTGGATGCTTTTGACCAGCGCCTTGATGAAGCCGCTCACGGCCTCCGGGTGCTCCGCGGCCCAGTCGGTGTTCGCCATCACGGCGTTGCCGTAAAGCTCGAGGCCGTTGTCCGACATCATGATCGCGACGATGTCGTCCGCCGCGACACCCTGGTTCTTGAGGTTGAGGACGGACGAGAAGGAGAAGCCGAAGATGGCGTCCACCTCGCCCTGCGCCAGCATCGGCTCGCGCACGGGGAATCCGACGCTTTCGATCGTGATTGCGGACGTGTCGATCCCGGCCGCGTCGACGAAGGCGTTCCACTGGCCGAAAGCGGCATCGGGCGGCGGGGCGCCGAGCGTCTTGCCCTCGAGCGACTTCGGATCTTCGGTGATGCCCTGGCTGCGGCGGCCGATGACGGCGAAGGGCGGCTTGTCGTAGACCATCATGACGGCGGCGATGGCGGAGTCCGGCTGGTCGGCGAGGAACTTCACCAGCGCGTTGATGTCCCCGAAGCCCATGTCGTAGGCGCCGGTGGCCACGCGCGGAATGCTCTCGCGCGATCCGGAGCCGGAGTCGATCGTGACCTCCAGCCCCTCATCCTCGAAGTAGCCCTTGTCGAGCGCGACGAAGAAGGGCGCGCGACGGACCCTCGAACTTCCAGTCCAGCGTGAAGCGGACGGGGGTGAGATCCTGCGCGGCAAGCGGCGAGGCTGCGATGAGCGCCGCGACGGCGAGAAGGCTGCGAAACACTTGGGCGGTCTCCATGGCGAAAACGTCGTGTGGTGCGCTGCAAAAGCTATGCCGCGCGAGTGTTCCGCAAGGGACCCGCCGATGCAACCGGCGCGACGCACAGAGCCGCGCGCGGTTCACGGTGCCGCGCCGCGCCTAGCGGGTCGGCCGGCCCGCGATCACCAGCATGGCCGCAGCGATGGCGATGGCGGGCTTCACGTCCTTGCGCCGCAGCGGGCCGAAGGGAGTGTCGACGCCGATGGGCCGCTCCTCCACGGGCAGGGGGGGGCGACGTCTTGCGCGTGGCGCGGCGGTCGGAACCGGGACGTCCTTCGCCTCCGAGCGGCGCACGCGCCGGACAATGACCGGACGCCCCGTCATCAGCACGAGGCGGCGCACCTCCGGGTGGTCCGCCACACGCACTGCGGTAGTCGCGACGCGGCCCCGGACGATGCGGGCCGCATCGGTGCCGCGTGCGGACATGACGAGGAAGCGGTCTCGCGCGGTGCGCCAGTCGACGTCGGCCACGCGCTGACGCACGCCCGCCGCCGCGGCGGTGGCGACCGCCGACCCGCGCGCCGCAGCCGCTGCCGTGCCACGCGCGACGTTGCCCGGCAGCGCTCGCCCGGCGGCCAGCGGGTCGACCATGCGCTTTGCGGCGCGGGCCAGCTGCGGATCGTCCAGGAACACCTCGGCGGGCCGTCGCTCACCTTGGGCCTCAGTGCGCTCATTTGGGTTGTCTGAGACCGTTCCCCGGCAGCTTCGTTCTCGAGCCGTTCCAGCACATCGTCCTCCAGTACGACGAGGAGCCCGTAAGCAGCCTTCGTCGCCACATCGACCACCGCGAACAGGAACACCGCCGTGCTGGGGTCCACGGCGCCGGTCGCATCCGGCGACAGGAAGAACACCACCGGGTAGGCGCACAGGAGGACGGTGAGGATCGAGGCATGCCGCTGGAACAGCTCCGCCGGATGGGATGGCCGCTCGCGGCCTCCTCGCGCAGCGGCTGCCAGACCATGCCGATCACCACCGCAAGCCCCACCAGCGAGACGACGAACCACACCCCCACCGTCGCCCCGGTGGATTCGGACGCGATCGCCTCCGCCACGACCATGCAGATGGCCGCGAACATGAGCGTCAGCGTGGTGGGCAGGATGGACCGGCCCAGACGCGCCGCGGTTACCGTCAGCGCCGCGAGGATGAGGGCGGTCGCGATCGCCCTGTCGAGATAGCGCACGGGAATGCTGAAGGCGTCCCCTACCGGAATGTGATCCGCGGTGCCGGCCATCGCCACGTAAGCGGCCACCCCGATGAGGCAGACAATCGCATGCAGCCCGGTGCGCGTGCCCTGGCGCAGTGTGCCGGCGCCGCCGAGCAGGACGATCGCCGCCATGCCGACGAGCAGGCAGACGGCGCCGATCGAGAGGATGAGGTCTTGCGTCATGGTGGTGTCCGGGTGCTCCTGAAAGGCGAGGCAGCGGCGCGGGTCGCTGGCCAAATTTTCTGCGAGGTGTCACACAACCCCATCAACGAGCGTGGACTGTGAGGGAGCGCGGGTCGTCCCATGTGCGTCGCGATTGAACTCAGTATGGCGTTCGCCCGAGCGAAGGCAACGGCATTCGGACCGCCTTGCTATGGCTCTCCCGCCCTCATCGAGGCCGTGAAGCGATGACGCGATACGCAATCTACCTCACGTCCGCGCGCGATGCGCCGATCACCCGCGCCGCGGAATGCTGGCTCGGCCGCTCAGCCTTCACCGGCCAGAGCACGCCGCCCGTGGCCCCGGCCGCCGCACATGTGGCGACACCGGCGCGCTACGGATTTCACGCCACGGTGCGCGCACCGTTCCGCCTCGCGTCCGCGGCGGACGAAGCGCAATTGCGCGAGCGTTTTCACACCTATTGCGGAGCTGAGGATGCCGTGGCGGTGCCGCTCGGCATCGGCCAGCTCGGGCACTTTATCGCGCTGCTGGCGAGCGACCATGCCAACGTCTCCGCCTTCGCGGAACGCACGCTCCATCATTTCGAGTCGATGCGCGCCCCGCTCGACCCGGCCGAGGCCGCGCGCCGCGATGGCGGACGGCTGGACGACCGAGGCCGCGAGCTCCTCGAGGCGTGGGGCTACCCCTACGTGATGGACCGCTTCGAGTTCCACATGACGCTTTCGGGCATGGTGGACCCGTGCCGTCTCACCGCATTGGAGGCCGCCGCGCAAGCGCATTTCGACGGTCTCCTGCGCGATCCCGTGCGCCTCGCGCCGGCGCTGCTGCGCGAGGACGAGGCCAACGGACCCTTCGTCATCATCGACACCCATCCCGCATTGAACGGCACCGCGTGACGACACTCACCAACGCCCGAATCGTCCTCGCTGACGAAGTGATCACCGGCCACATCGTCATGGAGGGCGGCCGAATCGCCGCAATCGGCCACGGCGCAGCGCTCGGCGAGGACTGCGAGGGCGACGTCCTCGTTCCCGGCCTCGTCGAACTTCATACGGACCATCTGGAGACCCACCGCGCTCCGCGCCCCGGCGTGCGCTGGAGGCGAGCGCCGCCATCCAGGCCCATGACGCGCAGATCGCTACCTCCGGCATCACCACCGTGCTCGACGCCATGCGGATCGGGCGCGACGTTGACGCGATGATCTCCGCGCAGGAGGCACGCGAGCTCGCCGACGGGATCGTCTCGGCGCAGTCGGCGGGGCGGCTGCGCGCCGAGCACCGCTTCCATCTTCGCTGCGAGGTGTCCGACGGCGAGGTCGTGCCCGGCTACGAGCTGTTCGAGGATCTCGCCGGGGTCGACGTCGTCTCGCTGATGGACCACACGCCGGGCCAGCGCCAGTTCGCCTCGATCGACGCCTACCGCATGTATTTCCAGGGCAGGGACGGCTTGTCCGACGAGGCCTTCGCGCGCTTCCGCGACGAACGCCTGCGCAATGCCGAACGCTGGTCCGACCGCAACCGGCAGGAGCTGGCCAGCCGGGCGAGAACGCGCGGCGTCGTCATCGCAAGCCACGACGATGCCACCGTAGCGCACGTCGCCGAGGCGGTGCGCGACGGCGTGACCCTGGCCGAGTTCCCGACCACCGTGGCGGCGGCCGAAGCGTCGCGGGCGGCTGGAATGCGCGTGATGATGGGCGGGCCGAACCTTGTGCGCGGCGGCTCGCACGCCGGAAACGTCTCGGCCGGGGACCTTGCCGAAAGGGGCGCGCTCGACATCGTGTCGTCCGACTATGTGCCCTTCTCCATGCTCCAGGCGGCTTTCCTTCTCGCCGAGCGTGCCGGCTGGTCCCTTCCCGCCGCGATTGCCCTGGTGAGTGCGGAGCCCGCCGCCGCGATTGGCCTGACCGACCGCGGCGTCCTCACCGTAGGGCACAAGGCCGATCTCGTCCGCGTGCACCGGACCGGCGCTGGTGAAACCCCCGTCGTTCGCTGCGTGTGGCGCGACGGCGTCCGGGTGGCCTGAGCCCGGCCATCTCGGGGCAAGCCCGAGGCAGGGTCGATGTGGGAAGACATCGCTTCCGGCCTCGAATTCGTCGTGTCGTTCCACGCGGGGCTCGGCCCCGGGGGCAATGAGATGCAACACAGTACCAACCTGTCCACCCGACCCGCACCCGTGCCCCCCCCGGCGATCCTGGGAGTGGACGCCCCGCGTGACCGCATGACGCCAGGCGATGGCGATGCGCGCGATCTCGCGCGGGCCGTCGCGCGTGTTCTCGGCATGTCCGCCGGCCTGGTCGACGCGGGGGCGGTGCTTGCGATCGCCCCATCGGCCGATCTGTCGGCGTCCCATCTTGCGGCCGTCTGGCGCGCACCGCAGGACCGCAGCGCTCCGGCAAGCTTCCGGACCGAGGGGGAAGGCCCGCCGGTTCGCGTGGTCGCGATCCCGCTCACCCTTGGAGACCGCGAGGCCTGGGCCGTCGGCTTCGACATGAAGCGCGCCGCCGACATGGAAACCGTCCGCGGCGTCGAGGACCTTGTCGCAGCCCTCGCCCGAACGAGCGATGCGGACGCCGTGCCGTCACCCTGCGCCCGCAGCAGGCTGGCGGATTGCACCGTCGAGGGGCTTCCCGCCGTGGCGACGCGCGCCGGTGCAGAGGCACGGATCGATGCGGTGCTGGCCGCGGCCGGGCACGCGGGTCGCCGCGCCCAGCTGCTCCTCGCCGATATCGACGATTTCCGCGCCGTCAATGACTATCACGGCCGCGAGGCCGGTGACGCGGTGCTTGCCAGCGTGTCGCGCGTGTTGCAAGACCTCGTCCCCCCTCACGGCACTATCCTGCGCCTGGCGGCCGACGAGTTCGTCGCCATCGTCCCGTGCGACGAGGCGGACGATCAACTGCCCGGCCGCATCTGCGATGCGCTCGCCAGGCCGGTCCGGTTTGGCGGCGACATGCTGTCCATCTGCGCATCGGTCGGCACGGCCCTTTTCCCGCGCGACGCGCAGACGGGGGCGGACCTGTGCGGTGCGGCGGACCTTGCCTTGCAGGAGGCGAAGAAGGCGGGCCACGGGCTGGCGCGTCCCTTCATCGCGCAGATGCGCGATGAACGACGGGCCCACCTCGCGCTCGTCGCGGCGGTGCGGGACGGTCTCGCCGCAAACCAGTTCGTCCCTTATTTCCAGCCCAAGCTCGACCTGAAGACTGGCGAGGTCGTCGGTTTCGAGGCGCTGTGCCGCTGGCACCATCCCGAGCGCGGGATGCTGGAGCCTTGCGCCTTCTTCCGCGCGTTCGACGATCCGCTCGTGGGCGGTGCACTCTCGGACGTCGCGCTGCACGGCGGCTTCCGGGCGATGCACGGGTTCCGCCGGCAAGGCCTCCCGGTCGACCATGTCAGCGTGAACCTCAACCGCCTCCAGTTGGAGCGGCCGGGACTTGTCGGCGAAGTCGCCGCCCTTCAGGCCGAATTCGCAATACCTCCGGGCGGCATTGTCTTCGAGATGCTGGAGAACGTGCTGATCGAAGCGAAGGCGTCGTCTACCAGAACCTTACGGACTCCACCGCGCCGGTTTCCCATCTCGCTCGACGATTTCGGCACCGGCTTTGCCTCGCTCACCCATATGCGCGAATCGTTCATCCACGAGGTGAAGATCGACCGCGCGTTCGTCGTCCACGCCTGGACGCAATGCATGATCGGCAGATCGTCGGCGCGATCGTGCAGATGTCGCGCAAGATCGGTCTCACTCTCGTCGCCGAAGGGATCGAAGACGAGCCCACGCTGAAACCGCTTCGCACGCTGGGCTGCACCATCGGCCAGGGGTTCGTGATCGCCCGCGCCTTGCCACTCGAGAAGGCGAAGGAGTTCGCGTCAGTCGATCGCGGCGGGCCGCGTCGGTCGCCTGCGCACGTGGACCGAATGCAGCGCGATCCGCCGGCCGGTGCGTCGCGGTCAATCACGACCAGGGGGTCGGATCGCGCTCCCAACGCGGCTCGTTCCACACGACGGGGTGAACCGCCAGCCGTCGGCCGCTGATCTCGATGCGGTTGAAGCTGTTCTCTTCGTCGCGAGTGCGCGACGACAGCGCCGTGCCGGCCTGGATGACCGTGACGTGGTGGCCTGGCGTGATTTCGGCAACCGCCGCCCCCGCCGGGCCGGCATGGCCCTCGCATCCGTCGCGAAGGCGGCCGAATAGGTCCGGTGGAGATGGCCCGCCGTGACAAGATCCACCCGCTGGCCGGCGAACGCCTGCAACGCCAGGTGCGCGCGCTTGACCATCACGCTGGGGGCGATTGGACAGGTCCGCGGTATCCTCCTCGATGAACGGGTGATGCGCGACGACAATTCGGAAGCCTCCCTGTCGGCCTGCGCGAAGTCGCGCCTCGAGCCCGTCGATCTGGCGCGAGGAGAGGCTGCCGTGCGACCAGTCGAATCGAAGACGCATGCGCCGCGCGGTGTTCAGCCCCACCACCGCCACGTCACGGCCGAACCAGCTCGGCTCCAGAGTGTCCGCAACGTGGCGGTGCCAGCGGCGATAGGGGGCGAAGAAGCGTTCGTGCAGCGTCCACGGCGTGATGTCGTGGTTGCCCGGCACCGTGATGACCGGCGCGGTCGAGCCCGTCGATGAACGCGCGCGCCTGTTTGAACTCGCCGTGGCGCGCCGCCATCGTCAGGTCGCCGGTCAGGATGACGAGGTCGAACTGTCTCCCGGTTGAGCTCGTCCCCCAGCGCGTCGGTGGTGGCCTGATCCTCCGAGCCGAAGTGAAGGTCCGACAGCTGTGCAATGAGTGTCACGGTGTCGATCAGGCTTCTGGTGGCGCGAGAATCTCCATCTCACCGACAGGACGCTGATCTCGACCGGCGTCGCGATCAGCATCGCCTCGCCGTCCAGCATGGCGTGCATGCTGCGGCGCGGGCCGGTCAAGGTGACAGGCGGTGACCTTCGACTGTTCACGTCCGGATCGTTGGCGATGGTCGAACGCGCCGCGCAGGATAAGGCGGATGACGTCGCCGCTGATTCGGGTGCAGCCGCAAACACGGTGAGGAGGCCGCCGGTCACCGTTCGCCGTGCGCCGGGGGAGGCATCTGCGGCTCGAGCGACCCGACGACGACCGCGAAGGCCTCGACGAAGCTCTCGCCCTCGCCGTTGCGTCCGTTGCGGTCAGCGTCAGGATCGCGCCGCGAGCGTCAAGGCGATGAACGCCAATCGGATGCGATCCAGAAGCCGCTCTGCCCCGCTTCTTCTCCCGGTGGGTGCCCACGCGCACCGGCAGCCCGGTGAGGCGGTGTGCAAGAAGAGGTGCCCGCCGCAAGGCCGATATCGACCGGCCTCGTGTGATCCTTCGGCGATGACCTTGATGGCGTCATCGCGCGTGACCGGCACCCCGTAGTCGCTGGCCAACAGGTTCATGGTGCCGCCGGGAATGATGCCGATCGGGCGGCCCTTGCCGCGGTGGGCCTCTATGGTGGCGCGAATGGTGCCATCGCCGCCATCGACCACCACGAGATCGGTTCGCGCCAACCCGCTTTGCGCTAGCTGCTCGCCGAGCGGCCCCTCCATGGGCGGCGTCTCCACCCCCGCCTCGCCAGAGGCGGCTGCGACGTCGCGCGCACTGCACCCCCGTCGAGGTGCCCGCCTGACGCGGAATTGTAGATAAGGGCGGCTGTGGGCATGGGGTGATCCTGAAGGCAATGGGAAACGCTGCGGACCGCCAACCGTTCGATCGCTGCCGCATCCGGTTCGCGCGCCATCTGCGCTTGCACGACCCGTTCCGCGCGCCCCCGAAGCCGACGTGCCCCGTCTACAACGCCACCGGCTTCGAGTGCGCGATCGAGCATTGCGGCAGTGGCAGGATGAAGCGAGGGCCCGCGCGGCCACGCTTTCCGAGCGCCTGGCGGGCGTCGTCGCGCCTACCGTGCGCCTTGGCGTGACCGGGCTGTCGCGCTCCGGCAAGACGGTGTTTCTGGCCGCTCTGGTGCACAACCTGGTGCACGGGGGCCGCCTGCCGCTCTTTTCGCCCTATGCTGAAGGCCGGCTCGCCAAGGCCGAGCTGGCGCCGCAGCCGGACGATGAGGTGCCGCGCTTTCCCTACGAGGACCATGTGCGCGCGCTGGTGGAGGAGCGGGACTGGCCCGCCTCCACGCATCGCATCGCTCAGCTGCGCGTCACGCTGGAGTACGAGAGCGCACGCCTTTTGGGCCGCCGGCTCGGTCCCGGACGGCTGCATCTGGATCTGGTGGACTATCCCGGCGAATGGCTGCTCGACCTGCCGCTCATGAACCAGACGTTTGCCCAATGGTCCGCCGAGGCCCTGGGCGAAGCGCGCCGGCGCGCCGCCGAGGGACGCGCGTTCCTGGCCCGTGTGGAGGCCGCCGATCCCAATGCGCGGGCGAGCGAAACCGTGGCCCGCGAGCTTGCCACAGCGTTCACCGCCTACCTTTCGGCGGTGCGCGGCGATCCCAACGCGCTCGCCGCGTTGCCGCCGGGTCGCTTTCTCATGCCGGGCGACCTTTAAGGATCGCCCGCGCTCACCTTCGCGCCGCTCACTGCCCCGTCGGGGACGCGGCGGCCGATACCCTGTGGGCCATGATGGAGCGGCGCTATAACGCGTATCTGGCGCACGTCGTGCGCCCCTTCTTTCGCGAGCACTTTGCCCGGCTCGACCGGCAGATCGTTCTGGTGGACGTTCTGGCGGCGCTGAACGGCGGCCCCGAGGCGATGGCCGAGCTCCGCCGCGTGCTGGCTGACGTGCTCTCCTGCTTCCGCACGGGGCGTGCTGTCCTTCCTCGGCTCGCTGCTGGACCGGCGGATCGACAAGATCCTCTTCGTCGCGACCAAGGCGGACCACATCCATCACACCGACCACGACCGACTGGAGGCGATCCTTTCCCATCTGGTGGCCGAAGCGCGTGAGCGGGCGGCCTTTTCGGGCGCCGCGGTGGACGTGGCCGCCATGGCCGCCGTGCGTGCCACGCGCGAGGCCACCGTTACCGAAGCGGGCGAGCGGTTCGCCACGATCGTCGGCACCCCCATCGCCGGCGAGCGCGCTCGGCGGGCGCACCTTCGACGGCACTGCGGAGGTCGGACTGTTCCCCGGCGATCTTCCCGACGATCCGGCCGCCGCCTTCTCGGCCTGCGAGACGAGCCCTTCGGCATCACCACGCTGCGCTTCCGCCCGGCCGAAGCTGGAGCGCAACAGCGCCGGCGCCACCTTGTCCCTGCCGCACATTCGGCTCGACCGCGTGCTGCAATACCTGATCGGAGACCGCCTGCAATGACGACGCTCCCCCAAAGTGTTCGACCTGGACAAGGTGCCGTTCGAGGAGGACGCCCGATGACGACCCGCTCGCCCGGACCCTGCCGCCGATCCCCGGTTCGACCCGCCCGCCGCCGACGATCCGCGCGCCGCACCCGTTCGGCGCGCCGGGCGCCGGAGCCTGTCGCCGCCGACGCGTCGACCCGAGCCCTCGCCACGCCGCGCTTCTCCTGGCCGGCCTCTTCGCGCGGGGCTGTCGGGCCTGCCGTTCTAGCCTTCTCCATCGCGCTCACGGCCTTCGTGGAGGACTTGTTCGACCGCGGCGTCGGCCTTGGCGGCCTCGCGCGCGCGCTGGCCGTCGCGTGGCCATCGTCGGTCTCCTCGGCATGACGCTGACGGAGTGGATTGCGCTGCGCCGCCTAGGCCAGGTCGAGAGCCTGCGCCGCCGGGCGGACGCGGCGGTCGCCGAAGGACGATCGATCCACGCCATTTCCGTTCTGACGGACCTCACCGACCTCTACGCCGACCGGCCGAGCCACCGCGCGCGGCCGCACGGCGCTCAAGGCGCACATGCGCGAGATCATCGACGGGCGCGACCTGATCGCGCTCGGCGAACAGCGAGGTGCTCGCGCCACTGGACCGCAAGGCGATGACGCTCATCGTGGGCTCCTCGCGCCGCGTCGCCGCCGTGACGGCGCTCTCCCCGCGAGCGCTGGTGGACGTCGGCTTACGTGATCTTCGCCGCGCTCGCGATGGTGCGCCGCATCGCCATGATCTACGGCGGCCGGCCCGGCACGCTCGGCTTCTTCCGCGTGTTGCGCCACGCGGTCGCGCACCTCGCGGTGACGGGCGGCATGGCCGTCGGCGACAGCCTGCGTCGGCGAGGTGATCGGCAAGGGCATCGCCGCCAAGCTCTCCGCCCGGCTCGGCGAGGGCATCGTCAACGGCCTGATGACGGCGCGCCTTGGCCTTGCCGCCTGGACGTCCTGCGCCCGCTGCCCTTTCACGGCACCCGCCGCCCCCGGGTGAACGACCTTCTTGGCGAGATCGCCAAGATCGCGCCGCGCGAGGAGAAGTGACGTGAATATCAAGCGCATCCGGCCCGCCGACGAGGCGCTGTTTGCCGGCACGCTCGACGTCTTCGCAATGGCATTCGAGGAGCCGGCGGCCGATAGCGGCGCAAGGCCCGGCGGCGCCTATCGTCGACGCTTGCTGGCCAGCGAAGCCTTCATGGCATAGGTGGTGACGGACCCGAATCGGGTGGGCGCCATCGCAGCGTACGAGCTGCCGAAGTTCGATCAGGAGCGCTCGGAGATCTACATCGACGGCCTCGCCGGCGTCTCGAACTGCGGCGCAGGGGCCACCGGTTGCCGGCCGCGCCCTCCTTCCGGCGCGCGGATGCCGGGACGGGGTCGCCCCTAGCTGCTACAAGCGCAGACCGGAGAGGGATGTTCGTCCATGTTCACACCGTTGTTCGAGGGCCTGAGGCAGGAAGGCGTTCCGGTCTCCCTGCGCGAATATCTGGCGCTGCTGGAGGCGATGGAGCGGGGCCTCGCGGACACCGACATAGAGACCTTCTACCACCTCGCCCGCGCCATTCTCGTCAAGGACGAAACCAAGATCGATGCGTTCGATCGTGTGTTCGCCCACGTCTTCAAGGGCCTCCAGGCGCTCTCCGCGGACGGGGAGGGCGGCGTCGGCGCGCAGGACCTCCCGGAGGAATGGCTGCGTGCGCTCGCCGACCGCGTCTTCAGCGCGGAAGAGAAGGCGAGCATCGAGTCGATCGGTGGCTTCCAGAAGTTGATGGAGGAGCTGAAGAAGCGTCTGGAGGAGCAGGAAGGGCGCCATCAGGGCGGCAGCAAGTGGATCGGCACCGGCGGCACCTCGCCCTACGGACACGGCGGCTACAACCCGGAAGGCGTGCGCATCGGCGGCCCCGGCAAGCACCGCCGCGCCGTGAAGGTGTGGGACCGCCGCGAGTTCCGCGATCTTGACGACAGCCAGGAGATCGGCACGCGCTCCATCCGCATCGCGCTGCGCAAGCTGCGCCGTTTCGCCCGCACCGGCGCCGCGGAGGAGCTCGACCTGCCGGAGACCATCTCGGCCACCGCCCGCGAAGGTTTCCTCGACGTGAAGACCCGCCGGGAACGCCAGAACGCCGTCAAGGTGCTGCTCCTCCTCGATATCGGCGGCTCGATGGACGACCATGTGCGGGTCTGCGAGGAGCTGTTCTCCGCCGCGCGCTCCGAGTTTCGCTCGCTCACCCACTACTATTTCCACAACTGCGTTTATGAGGGGCTGTGGCAGGACAACCGTCGCCGCCGCTCTGACCAGACTGCCACACTCGACGTCATCCGCACCTTCCCCGCCGACACCCGGCTCGTCTTTGTCGGCGACGCGGCCATGAGCCCGTACGAGATCGCCACCCCCGGCGGCTCGGTAGAGCACTGGAATCGCGAAGCTGGCGGCGTCTGGCTCCAGCGCATGCTCGGCCATTTTCACAAGGCAGCGTGGATCAACCCGGTGCGGCAGGACCTTTGGGGCTACACACAGTCCACCGACATGATCGAACGGCTGATGGGCGGGCGGATGTACCCGCTGACTCTCGACGGGCTCGATGGCGCGATCAACTCGCTGCGACGCTGAGGGGCGTCTGGCCGTGCCCGTCAAAGTTCCGTTCATTTTGGATCGGACATGACAGATGATGCGCGCGTGAGCAAAGGGGAGGCTGCCGTGGACGCTCGGGGCCCGAAGACCGAGGAACTCTCCGGCGAGGGCGACTCGCCCGAGACCGCCAAGCGGCGCCGGCCGGTGCTCGACTGGGTGCGCGAGGTGGCCGGCCTTCCCACGCCCCCCGGCGCGAACACTGAGCCGCGGGCCATCAAGGTGTCGCGGTTCATCCCGCTCACCCGGCAGGCCGTGGTCGCGGACCTGTGCCGGGACATCGACCGGGACGCCGACACGGAGTCGTTCGTGGAACTGGCGCTTCGGCTTGAGCGCCATCGTGGCCACGACTATCGCGTGCTCGGGCGGGAGATCCGCCGCCTCTACCTGCCGTTCAGCCCGGATGCCGACACCTTGAAGGTGTGCAACTTCACCCCCGAGCAGACCACCGCGATGGAGGGGGAACTCTCCGCGCTGACGACCCATCTTCTCACTCGCGCCAACTACACCCAGCTGACCAACGCGGAAATCACCGAGATCCTCAGTGCGCAGTCACCCTATTCGCTGCGCATCGAGGTCGACCTGTCCGAATACGACTTGCTTCAGGCTATGCGCGCGACCTGTTCCTCTCCAAGCGCGTCGTCCGGCGCCGGAAACGGCGTACATCATGAAGTAACGAGTATGATGTTCGCATCTATCGCCGCCTCTTTGTCCTGCTCAAGCTGAAGACCGACGAGGATCACGTGCAGGATCTCCTGCGCGAAAGCGACATCAGCGAGAAGAAGGCGCAGAAGCTCGTCAAGAAGCGGCGCAACAGTTGCCGAGACACGACGGCCGCGTTATCTACATCAAGGTCTTCAAGGACGTGCCGGAGCATGACCTTCAGATCCTGTTCCCGCTGCGCCGCGTCCAGTTCCGCCCGTTTGACAAGATCAAGTTCTATGCGACCGCCGGCGGCGGCACGATGTTCGGCATTTTCGCCACTTCGGGCAAAATCCTTGCGGCCACCAACCCCATCGCGGCGCTGGGCGCGCTCGTCGGCTTCGGCGGGCTGATGGCGCCGGCGCGTGACGACCTTCTTCAACCAGCGCCACGCGCTACATGATGGAGCTGGCGCAGAAGCTGTTCTTCACGACCTTGCCAACGACCGCGCCGCTCGGCGCCTCCTCCTCGACCGCGCCAAGGAAGAGGATGTAAAGGAGGATCTCATCACCCTCTACTTCCTGGCGGGAATGTCGGTGGAGGAGCGCCGAGCTCGGCGCGCAGAAGGCGATGATCGACGAGCGTATCAAGAACCGCTACGGCGTCGCCGTCGACTTCGAGCTGGACGATGCGCTCGAAAGGCTGGTGCGCGACGGTGCGGTCAAGAAGTCCGGCACCACGCTCGACTTTCCCACCATCGAGGCGGCAAGCCGGCACTACAGCACGCTTCAAGGCAAGGACGACGCCGAGGACGCCCGTCAGATGCGCAAGCAGGCCGCCGAGCAGCCGGAGGTTGTGCTGCCGGAACCTTAAGCGGCGGCCGCTCAGCTCGGGAAAGCGCTGTCGAGCTCGGCGAGCTGGGGCAGGTCGAGCCCGCGCACCAGTCTGCCATGGGTAGAGGTCCACTTCGCGGTCTCCTCCAGCTCCTCGGCGATGGCGAGCGCATCCTCCAGCGTGCGACCGGCCACCACGGGGCCGTCGTTGGCCAGCAGCATGGCGTGATGACTGGCGGCACGGCGGCGACCTCGTCGGCGAGGCGCATGTCGCCCGGCCGCACGTAGGGCGCCATGGGCAGCCGGCCGACCTTCATGTGGTGGTAGGCGGTGAGCGGGGGCGGCGCGTTGTCCACATGGTCTCGCTGAGATCGAGACGGCGACCACGTGCGTGGATGCAGGTGCACCACGGCGCCGGCGCTCGCGCCTCCTCGTACATGGCAAGGTGCAGGAACGTCTCCTTGGAGGGCTTGTCGCCGGACAGGTGCGTGCCGTCCGCCGTCACGTGAGCGATCCGCTCGGCCTCCAGCGGTCCCATGCAAGAGTCGGTTGGCGTCACTAGATGTTCATCGTCCGTGCGCACTGAAATGTTACCAGTCGTCCCGTGCGCATAGCCGCGCAGGTACAGGAGTTCGGCGAGGCGCACGATCCTGTCGCGAAGGCCCGCCTTCCGCGCGGTGTGCGGCGGTCATGGCGCGATCATCCTCTCGAAGCCGATCGTGTCGATGGCGAACCCATCGTGAACACCGCGGCCCCAGCCGTCGGAAAGCCATGCTCAGGTCCGCAGCATCAGGGATTGGTGCCGAAATGCGGCGCGAGCTGTCGACCGCGGATTGCGGCCGATGATGAATGAGCGCGCTGTCCGCGCGCCGTGCGCGCTGCTTCGCGCAGCTCCGGGACCTCGGCGTTGTAGAGGCTGGCCTTGAGGTAAATCAGGCAGTCACCGGCCAGAACGGCATCAGCGCGCACAACGTGTCGCGGGTGCGCCGTGCCGCGGAGCACACCACGGTGTCCGGCAGGAGATCGAGCGCCGCGAGCGTCTCGCCCACCGTCTCCGCTTCGGCCCAGCCGCGCGCGTCGAGCGTGCGGTCGAAGTCGCGCTTATCCAGCCCCGCTTCCGCTTTGGCGCTCTGGCGCATCGACGATGAGGTGCCTCACGAGCGGCGCGCCCGGTCCCAGGAAGGCAAGGCGCCTCGAAGAGGTGGACGTCCTGCTCGTTCTTGATCAGCGCCCCTGCAGCGGCGGAAGCACCTGTGACCCGCGCTTGGCGATCTCCTCCGGCGACAGGTCCTCCACGACCAGAAGCTGATCCCAGTCGAGCAACTCGGACGTCAATGAGCGCTTCTTGAGGCCGGAGCGCCGCGCAGCTCGAAGATGCTCGAGCGCCGCTTTTGGAGAAGGAGCGGCTTCAGACGCCCGGAAGTCAACCTCGACAATTCGCGCCAGCGTCTCCTCGTCGGGAAACTTTATGTAATGGAAGAAGCAGCGGCGCAGAAACGCATCTGGCAGCTCCTTCTCGTTGTTGGAGGTGATGATCACCACCGGCCGCCGCGCGGCGGCGATGTGCTCGCCGGTTTCCTGCACGGTAAATTCCATACGATCGAGTTCGAGGAGCAGGTCGTTCGGGAATTCGATGTCGGCCTTGTCGATCTCGTCGATCAGCAACACGGGCCGCTCCGGCGCGACGAACGCTTCCCACAACATGCCGCGGCGAATGTAGTTCGACACGTCGGAAACGCGCGGGTCGCCGAGCTGGCTGTCGCGCAGGCGGGCGACGGCGTAGTACTCGTAGAGACCCTCGCGCGCCTTGGTGGTCGACTTGATGTGCCACTCGATCAGCCGGGCGCCGAGCGCCTCCGCCACTTCCCGCGCCAGCGCCGACTTCCCGGTCCCCGGCTCCCCCTTCACCAGCAAGGGCCGCTCCAGGGCGACGGCCGCATTCACGGCAATCTGCAGATCCTGCGTGGCCACATAGGTTTGCGAGCCTTCGAAGCGCATGGGGTCGCCTTTGTCACAGTGGGGGAACCTCACCAGGACCACCAGCCGGTTGTGCGCACCATCACGAGGAGGTCACATCCATGAGTTATTCGCAGGGCGACAAAGTCAAGTGGGAGTGGGGCAACGGCACCGGGACCGGCAAGATCGCGAAGGTGTACACCCGCAAAGTCTCGCGCAAGATCAAGGGTGCAGAAGTGACCCGCAAAGGGTCGAAAGACTGTCCCGCCTATTATATCGAGCAGGACGACGGCGATGCTGTTCTGAAGCTCCACAGCGAAGTCAAGAAGGGTTAGTGCTATCGGCATCGGTCGCGAGGTCAACGTGCGGTGCAACGTCGGTTTTGCTGCGCCGCAACAAGGTGCAGCAAAGCCACAGCTTGATCGAGGCGCCAGGAATTTCATGGCTTTGGCTGTTGCATTCAGGTGTGGCCGGTGTATTAGCGGCTTCGCGCCTGAATGGAGTCACTCGTCGGATGAACACAATGTTGGACGATGAGATCGATGAATTTTACCGCCCGCGTGAGGACGAGCCGTTCATGAATGACCGACAGCGGCAGTATTTTCGCGAGAAGTTGTTGGACTGGCGGTCGGACATTCTGCGTGAATCGAAGTATACGCTAGAACAGTTGGCGGAGCGCGAGCGGAACCATCCCGACCTGGCGGACCGTGCCACGTCGGAAGCGGATCACGCGATCGAACTGAGATCGCGCGACCGGCAGCGCAAGCTGATCGCCAAGATCGACCTGCCCTCGCGCGGATCGAGGACGGCACCTACGGCTATTGCGAGGAGACCGGCGAGCCCATCAGCCTGAAGCGTCTCGATGCGCGGCCCATCGCAACACTGTCCATCGAGGCGCAGGAGCGCCATGAGCGCAGGGAACGCGTCCACCGGGACGATTGAGCCCGGCGCCGCGCCTGGCCATTTCCCCTCGTCGCGGTGCGCCACCGCGCCCAGGCGCTCCGTTGGCAAAAGGCGGGACAGCCGCAAATCCATGCGCCGAGGCCGCCTCCGCCACCCGAAGCCCCGCACCGCTGAGAGCATGACCCAGCGCATCGCCGCCCCCTTTCGTCCGTTGGCCCGCTCGCCGGACCTTGCTCTCGTGGCCGGCCTGTCGGCGCTGTCCGTCGCGGCTGCGGTGGTGGCGGCCGGCGGCGCCGTCGTCGCGCTGCCCGCGGCAGCCGGCGCGCTGCGGCAGTCGGGGCAGCGTGTAGCACACGGCCGCGCACACGTGGCGCCGCCGCGAACGCAGCGCTCGCGCTCACGACAACCGACGGCGTCGCTCATTGCGTCAACGCAGCGCTTCGACACCATGATGCCGGCACGCGGCGCACCGTCCGATCCGGACGCGCTGGCGCGCGACGAGGCGAGCGCCATCGCGCTCCACGCTGCCCTGCGGCGCAAGGCCATACGAAGGACGTGCCGACGGCTCATCCCCCCTCGCCCCCTCGCGCATCGTGCGTCAGGGCGAGCCTCTCCTGCACACGCGGGCCGCCACGCTGAGCCTCGACGAAACGCTGAGCGCGCCCGCATCCCCCGCCGCCCCACCGCGGGCGCAGGGCGCCGCGGAGGCGCCGCATTCAGTGCATTGCCGCGCGTCGATTTGCGAAACCCTCGTCGACTGTTGCCGAGCCCCACGGGGGCGACCGCCTGCGAACGGCCCCTTCCGCGCCCTGGCCGGCGCGGGCGCCCATCTGGCTGACGGGCTCGCCCTGGACGGACCCGGCGCGTTGACCCGGCTCGCCGCGCAGGCCCGCAGCCGATGGGCTTGCGCGCGTCGACGCGGACCATGCCGCCCTCGCCCGGCCGCCGCGTGCGCCTCTCTGCCAAGGCTGTGGCCGAGCGCGGAGGGCGCTGCTCATCCTCACCATCACCGACGTGACCGAGCAGTCCGAGCTGGAAGCCCAGATCGCGCAGAGCCAGAAGATGCAGGCCATCGGCCAGCTCGCCGGCGGGATCGCGCACGACTTCAACAACGTGCTGACGGCCATCATCGGCTTCTCGGACCTTTTGTTGCAGAACCACCGCCCGTCGGACCCCGCGTTCCGCGACATCATGAACATCAAGCAGAACGCCCAGCGCGCGGCGGGGCTCGTCAAGCAGCTCCTCGCCTTCTCGCGCCGGCAGACGCTGCGGCCCACCGTCCTCAACCTCAACGACGTGCTCGCTGACCTTTCGGTCATGCTCGACCGCCTGCTTGGCGAGCCGGTGCGTCTCGACATCGCCTATGGGCGCGATCTGTGGCCCGTGCTGGCGGACCTGTCGCAGATCGAGCAGGTCATCATCAATCTGGCGGTCAACGCGCGCGATGCGATGCCGGGCGGCGGCACCCTCACGGTGAAGACGCGCAACGTGGCCGCCGCCGATGCCCCCGCCGGCGCGCCCGAGGGCGACAGCGTGCTGATTGAGATCCGCGATGTGGGGACAGGCATCCCGCAAGCGATCCTGGACAAGATCTTCGAACCCTTCTTCACCACCAAGGCCACCGGCGAGGGGACAGGGCTTGGCCTGTCCACCGTCTACGGGATCGTCAAGCAGACCGGCGGTGCGCTCGACGTGCGCAGCGCGGAAGGGGAGGGCACCACCTTCCTGGTCTATCTGCCGCGCACGCAGGCCCTCAAACCGGCGCCCGAGGTGGAGCCGGCGGCGGCGAAGCCGGCCGGTGACCTCACCGGAAACGCCACGCTCCTTCTGGTGGAGGACGAGGAAGCGATCCGCACCTTCGCAGCGCGCGCCCTTTCGGCGAAGGGCTATCAGGTCCTCTCGGCCGCTTCAGGCGTGGAGGCAGCCGAAATTTTCGCCGAACAGGGCGACCGCGTGGATTTGTTGTTGACCGATGTGATCATGCCCGAGCTCGATGGCCCAACTCTGGTAAAACGGCTCAAGGCCGAACGGGCGGACCTGAAGGTGATCTTCATGTCCGGTTACGCGGACGGTGCATCGGTGGACGAGCTGGGTGACGCGCAGTTCCTGCCCAAGCCCTTCACGTTGAAGGCGTTGGCGGAAGCGGTGAAGCTCGAACTCGGCCGCGCCTAGAACCTGCACGCCGTTAACGCAATTTTAAGATGTTGAACAGATTGCGAACGCAACGGCGATGTGTAATAAGAACCCTTCACATACGGGTAGAACGCGATGAAGCGTAAGGGAAACGTGCATGGCGCAGTCAGACCTACGTCTGGTTGAGGGCTCGAGCTCCGACAAGGAGAAGGCGCTCACCGCCGCTATTCAGAAATCGAGCGGTCCTTCGGCAAGGGCTCCATCATGAAGCTCGGGCCGGCAAGGCCTCGAGGTGGAGACGGTCCCGACCGGCTCGCTCGGGCTGGACATCGCCCTCGGCATCGGCGGGCTGCCGCGCGGCCGCATCGTCGAGATCTACGGGCCCGAGATCGTGCGGGCAAGACCACGCTCACGCTGCACGCCATCGCCGAGGCCCAGAAGACGGGCGGCGTCTGCGCCTTCGTCGACGCCGAGCATGCGCTCGACCCGTCCTATGCCAAGCAAGCTCGGCGTCAACCTCGACGAGCTGCTGATCTCGCAGCCGGACGCCGGTGAGCAGGCGCTCGAGATCGCCGACACGCTGGTGCGCTCGGGCGCCATCGACATCCTCGTCATCGACTCCGTCGCCGCGCTCGTGCCGCGGGCCGAGATCGAAGGCGAGATGGGCGACTCGCACGGGCCTGCAGGCCCGCCTGATGAGCCAGGCGCTGCGCAAGCTCACCGGCTCCATCTCCAAGTCGCACACGATCGTCATCTTCATCAACCAGATCCGCATGAAGATCGGCGTCATGTTCGGCAGCCCGGAGACGACGACCGGCGGCAACGCGCTCAAGTTCTACGCCTCCGTGCGCCTCGACATCCGCCGCATCGGCGCGATCAAGGACGGCGACGAGGTCGTCGGCAACCAGACCCGCGTCAAGGTCGTGAAGAACAAGCTGGCGCCGCCGTTCCGTGAGGTCGAGTTCGACATCATGTACGGCGAGGGCATCTCAAGCCGGCGAGCTGCTCGACCTCGGCGTGAAGGCCGGGATCGTCGACAAGTCCGGCGCCTGGTACTCCTACGACAGCGACCGCCTCGGCCAGGGCCGCGAGAACGCCAAGACCTTCCTGCGCGACAATCCGGAGGTCGCCGACGCCATCGAGGCGGCGGTGCGCCAGTCGCCGGCCTCATCGCCGAGCGCATCACCGGCGCCGTGGAGGAGGATGCCGAGCTCGACTCGCCGCCCGGACGACAGCGAACTGCCCGCCGCGGAGTAAATCGGTCCGTCAGCGGCGCCGGTGCGGAGGCCGCTGACGTCGGGCAACCTCGCCACAGGGAGGGCCGCCGGTCAGACTGGCGCCCCTTCGTTGCTCAACCCCGTCACGTTGCGCACGTGGGTTCCAGTATAAAAGGAACCGCCGGGGCTCATCGCACATTGAATGCTCAAAGGGCAAAGCATCATGGCACGCACCATCTCTATGAGCCGCGCGCCCGGCCGTCGGGAGTATTCCGCAGAGCCGGACGTCAAGCATCTGGACGACCTCGCGAACCTGCTCGACTCCAAGTTCAGCGTGTTCGGGATCCGGTTCGGCCTCGATTCCATCCTCGGCCTTGTCCCTGGCGTCGGTGACCTCGCCGGCCTCGGCATGTCCGGATACCTGCTGGCGCAGGGTTACCGCCTCGGCGCCCGCAAGCGGACAATGGCGAGGATGGCGATCAATGCCGCCGGCGACACTGTGTTTGGCTCCATCCCGCTCGTCGGCACCGTCATCGACGTGTTCTGGAAAGCCAACCGCGCCAACATGGCTCTCCTGAAGCGCGACCTCGAGCGACCGAACGCGAAGCGCCGCCGCTGACACCGGGGGGCTAAGGCGTCCCACACGTCTGATGCGCGAAATGAAAACGCCCGCCTGGTCAGACAGGCGGGCGTTTATCATTTCGCACGGACCAGGCGAGCCGCGCTGGCCTAAGCGGCCGCCTCCATCGCCTGAATGACGGCGGCGATCGCCGCATCTGCCTTGTCGGCATCCGGACCACCGGCCTGCGCCATGTCCGGCCGCCCGCCGCCGCCCTTGCCGCCGAGCGCGCTGGCCGCCTCGCGCACCAGCGCCACAGCATCGAACCGTCCGACAAGGTCGGGGCTAACACTCACCACCACGCTCGCTCGCCCGTCGGAGCGCCCCACGACGGTTACCACCGCGGAACCTGCCGCCTCGCGTGCCTCGTCGGCCAGCCCCTTCAGCGCCTTGCCCGGCAGATCATCCACCACACGCCCGACGAACGTGACGCCTGCGACCTCGCGCGCCGCCTCGGCCTGGGCAGGTCCGGCCATCGCCAGCCGCTTGCGCACGTCCTCAAGCTCGCGCTCCAGCCGTCGGCGATCCTCCACCAGCGTTTCCACACGGGCGGCTGCTTCGTCCGGCGACACGCGCATGGCGGCAGCCACTGCCCGCAGCCGGTCGCGTTGTTGCGACAGGTGCCGCCGCGCCGCCTCACCCGTAAGCGCCTCGACGCGCCGCACGCCGGACGAGACCGATGCCTCGTCCACCAGCGTCACCAGCCCGATATCGCCCGTCCCGCGTCACATGGGTGCCACCGCACAACTCGATAGAGAAGCGGGAGTCCGCGTCACGCCCCAGCGACACCACGCGCACTTCGTCGCCATACTTCTCGCCGAACAGCGCGCGGGCCCCGGACTTCATGGCGTCCTCGATCCCCATCACGCGCGTATCCACCGTGTCGTTCTCGCGGATGCGGGCGTTCGCGCTCGCCTCGATGGCTGCAAGGTCGGTGGCAGCGATCGGCGCGTGGTGAGAAAAGTCGAACCGCAGCCGCTCCGGGGCCACCAGCGAGCCTTTCTGCGCCACATGGTCGCCCAGCGTGCGCCGCAGGCATTCGTGCAGGATATGCGTCGCGGAATGGTTTGCGCGGATCATGTCGCGCTGCTCGGCATCGACCGTCAACGTCAGCGCATCGCCGACATGCAGAGCGCCGGCCTCCAACACCCCGCGATGCGCGTGCAGTCCGTCGGCCGCCTTCGCCACGTCCTGCACCATGAACCGCACCTCGCCGTGGTGGGCAACGCCGCGGTCGCCGACCTGGCCACCCGACTCGGCATAGAACGGGGTCTGGTTGAAGACGATCGATGCTTCCTGCCCGGCCTCGAGCGAGGACACCTCCTTGCCGGCCACCACGATGGCGGCGACCGCACCGTCCGCCTCGGTCGTCGTATAGCCGAGAAACTCCGTCGCACCCACCCGTTCGCGAACGGCGAACCACACCCGCTCGTCCGCCGCATCGCCGGTGCCGGACCACGCCGCGCGCGACTTCGCCTTCTGCGCGGCCATCGCCGCCTCGAACCCGGCGCGGTCCACCGTCAGCCCGCGCGGCCGCAGCGCGTCCTCCGTCAGGTCGTAGGGAAAGCCGAACGTGTCGTAGAGCTTGAACGCGGTCGCCCCCGGCAGTGCGGCGCCGTCGGGCAGCGAGGACACCGCCTCTTCCAGCAGGCCGATCCCGTGGGCGAGGGTGCGACCAAATCGCTCCTCCTCGGCCCTCGTCGTCTCCATGATGAGCGATTGTGCGCGCACCAGCTCCGGATAGGCCTGCCCCATCTCGCGCGTCAGCGCAGGCACCAGCGTGTGAAGGCCGGCTTCGTGGCGCCCAGAAGGTTCGCGTGCCGCATCGCGCGCCGCATGATGCGGCGCAGCACATAGCCGCGCCCCTCGTTCGACGGCAGCACCCCGTCCGCCATCAGGAAGCAGGTGGCGCGCAGGTGGTCCGCGATCACCTTGAAGCTGGGGTCCAGCGTCCCGTCCTTGCGCGAAGAGACGCCCAGCGCCTCCTCGGTCGCGCCGATGAGGGCGCGGAACAGATCGATCTCGTAGTTGTGTGCACGCCCTGCAGATGGTCGCGATGCGCTCAAGCCCCATGCCGGTGTCGACCGAGGGCGGGCAGGTCGAGCCGCTCACCGGCCGCCGAGCGCTCGTACTGCATGAAGACGAGATTCCAGATCTCACATAGCGATCGCCATCCTCGTCCGCGAACCGGGGGGGCCGCCGGCGACGTGACCCATGATCGAAGAAGATTTCCGGCACGGCCCGCACGGCCCGGTATCGCCCATGCCCAGAAGTTGTCGTCCTCGCCCGACGGGAAAATCGTCCCGGGCCACCCTCAATCTTGCGCCAGATGTCGACGCCTCATCATCGTCCGCGAAGACCGTGCCCAGCAGTCGATCCGCCGGCAGTCCGAACTCCTCGGTCAGAACAGCCGCCACGCCAACCGATGGCGTCTTCCTTAAAGTAGTCGCCGAAACTGAAATTGCCCAGCATCTCGAAGAAGGTGTGATGACGAGCGGTGTAGCCAACATTCTCAAGATCGTTGTGCTTGCCGCCGGCGCGCACGCACTCGCTGGTGACCGCCCGGTCTGTAAGCGCGGTGTTCCTCGCCGATGAACACGTCTTTGAACTGGACCATGCCCGCGTTGGTAAACAGCAGCGTGGGATCGTTGCGGGGCACCAGCGGGCTCGACGCGACGACCTCGTGACCCTCGGCGCGGAAGTAGTCCAGAAACTTGCCGCGAATGTCGTTGACGCCGCTCACAGGGTCGCTCCTCGCGTTGGAAGTCCTTGCGCGCACTGCGCGATGCCGGACGAAGATGAGGGCCTCGGCAACGAGGCCAAGCCGGTTCTTCGCCGAGGTAATGGACCGGAGCGGACTTGTCGACGGTTGAGCGCCGCGATCACGTACGTTCGACGGCATGCCGCCGCACGCCGACCGCGTCCGGCCAAAACCTGCTTTGCCCGATCGCTATGAACCGATTTCCCGCAGTCGGGGGTTCTTTCCGTGTCCGACCGGCGGCGCCGCGGACGCCTCAGCCAAAGTCGTTTGGCGCAGCACAGCGGGGAAGGGACCGCGCAAACTGCGCCCCCCGGGAGACAGAAATCGATCAACGAACGAAGGAGTGATCACATGCCCCATCCGGTTATCCCACTCAGCACGGACTGGCTCTCCACATTTCGCGTGGCCCTTGTGGCCGACCCCCGTCTGGCGACGCTCGCGCGCGGGAACGGCCCGCCCAATCGTGCCTCGCCGGCGCCCCTCGCCGTCGAGATGCGTGGGACACGCCGGCGACGGCATCCCACCGCGGCGCGCGCAAACTGGCCCGGGCCGAGGCCCTTGGCGCCGCGGGTGAGGCCGGGAAGACCGTCGCGGACGCCGTGGAGGCCAGGGATTCGCTGCCCAGCAGGCTGATCGCCCGCACCGGCGCCCTGATCGGCGTGCACCTTTACGGGCGCGGACTGCGGCGCAGGCAGCTGGACCTCGCCCCCGCAGAGGTCGTGCCCGTACCCGGCCTATGAGCCAATTTCGCGCTTGGCCTGTCGGGCTCCCTCAAGGAAGATCCCGATGTCCGAAGGGCCGGCGATGAGCGGCCGACAGCCGAGCGTCGTCAGCTCGGCAATGGTCCGACCTGGCCGGGCGATGGACCCCAGCCATACGCCAGCCTCCAGGACGGCCTTCTCAACCTGCTCGAACGCCTCCATCGGCTCGAACTCGTCCAGCCGCTCGAGCATCCCCATCGACCCCGCAAGATCGTTCGGGCCGATGAAAAGCGCATCGATCCCGTCGATTGCAGCGATCTGCGGAATGTGCGCGATGGCATCGCGGTGCTCGATCTGCGCAATCAGCAGCAGGTCGTCGTGCGCGGTATGAATGTAGTCCGCGATGGTCCCCCAGCCCGACGCGCGAACGATGGGCGCGGCATAGCCCGCGCTTCCCGCGCGGCGGGTAGCGGCACGCATCGGCCAGCGCCTGCGCCTGTGCCGGTGTGTCGATCATCGGCACCATGATGCAGCGGAAGCCGCGATCGAGCGCAAGCTTGAGGTGAGCGGGATCGGCCGACGGCACCCGCAGAATCACCTCGCCGCCAGCCGCCAGCACGGCCCGATGGATCGCCACCGCCTGGTTGAGGTCCGCCACGCCGTGCTCGTTGTCCACGTACATGCAGTCCCAGCCGATCCGCACCGCCGCTTCGGCAAGGTCCGGGGAGCCGCTCTGCGACCACATGCCCACGATGGTTTCGCCGCGCTGCAGCGCGGCCTTGATGGGATTGGACGTCATCGAAAGGTCCTTCAGGTTGGATCGGGGCGGGTCGCGACGCGCCTTGTCGGACCATCTGCCGAATGGCCCGCACGAGCAGCAACAGGCCCCACAAGGCGAGCGTCAGGACGCCCAGCACCGTTGCGACCGGCCGTTCGAAGAAGGCGAGGAGGTCGCCTTGCGCCTTCAGCATCGAGAGCATGAAATTGTCCTCCAGTACGCGGCCGAGGACGAGGCCGAGGATCGCCGGCGCCATCGGGATGCCGTTCTCCTCCATGAAGAAGCCGACGATCCCCAGCGCGAGCACGATCCATACCGCCATCGTGGAGTCGGTGATCGCGTAGGCTCCCACCAGCGAGGACAACAGGATCAAAGGCATCAGCACCGTGCGCGGTACCTTCAGGATGAAGGTGGCCACCATGATGGCGAGCGTGCCGGTGAACAGCATGACGATGTTGGCGACGAAGAACGAGCCGAAAAGCGCGCCGACAAGCGTCGGGTCGTTGGCGAAGATCTGGGGCCCCGGCGTCAGACCCTTCATCATCAGGACGCCGATCGCGATCGCGGTGACGCTGTCGCCCGGGATGCCGAACACCAGCGCCGGGGTCCACGCACCCGCAACCCCGGCGTTGTTGGCCGAGCCGCCCGCCGCGATCCCTTCGATGGCGCCCTTGCCGTACATCTCCGGCGTCCGCGAGCCGCGCTTGGCGAGCGCGTAGGCGATCCAGGCCGCCACGTCCGCCCCGGCCCCCGGCAGTGCCCCGATGATGGTGCCGAGTAGGCTCGACTGCGTCACCACGCGCTTGAGCGAGCGCAACGAGGCGACCGCCCCTCGCAGCGCAGCGCCGAAGCGCTCCAGCTGGATGTCAACCTTGAGGCTGCCGGCCCCCGCCCGCGCGTTCCGCAGAACCTCCGACATGGCGAAGAGGCCGATCATCGCGGGGATGAAGCTGATCCCGTCGAGCAGCTCCACATTGCCGAAGGTGAAGCGGGGATGGCCGACCGCCACGTCGATCCCCACCGAGGCAATGAAGAGCCCGATGAACAGCGATGCGAAGTTCTTCGCCACCGTGCCGGATCCGGCAAAGATCGCGCAGGTGAGCCCCAGCGTCGCCAGCCAGAAATTCTCGTAGCTCGAAAAGCCGATCGCGAAGCGGGCCAGCTGTGGTGCAGTCAGCGCGAGGATCGCGACCCCGACCACGCCGCCCAGCGACGCGGTGAGCAGCGACACGAACAGAACCTGCCGCGCCTTGCCCTGCTGCGCGAGGCGGTAGCTATCGTCCACATAGGCGGCAGAGGAGGGCGTCCCGGGCATGCGCAACAGCGCGCCCGCGATGTCGCCGGCAAAGATCGCCGTGGTCGTCGTCGCCGTGATGGCGGAGATGGCCGGGATCGGGTCCATGAAGAACGTGAACGGGACCAGCAGCGCCACCGCCATGGTCGCGGTCAGCCCGGGCATCGCGCCGACGAAGGTGCCGTACAACGTTGCGAGCAGGATGACCGTGAGGTTGTCCAGCGTGAAGACGGCGGCAAGCATCTCGTGAAACATCAACGGCGCCCTTCCAGCGGCACGGCGCTCACCATGCGTAGGGCGTCAGCACGCCCCAGGGGAGCGGGACGCGCAGCATCGAATAGAAGACGGCGTAAGTCGCCATCGCGGAGACCAGCGCCAACACGACGCCCATCACCGGCCCTGCGCCGAACACGAAAGCTGCCGCTCCCACCGAAAGCGTTGCCGCAATGTGGAAGCCGAGCGGATCGAGCATCAGCCCGAAGGCGACCACGATGAAACACACCAGCGCCGGGCGCAGGAGGCCGGACACTGCCGCGCCGGCCGGCGTCGGCCGCAGCGCAGTCGGACCGGCCCCCGCCGCACGGGACTTCATGTGCCCGGTGGCGGCAATCAGCAGACCGCAGACAACGAAGCCCGGCCGCTGCGATGGTGGGAAAGAAGCCCGGCCCGTAAGGCATGCCCGCCATCAGCGGGAACGTGCGCGCCGTCAGCCACACGGCGAGGCCGAACGCGACGAAGACCAGCCCGACGATGCGGTCGTCCATCTTCATGGGCGCACCGCGCGGGGCGGAGGCGATGAGGTCCGTCCGGCGGCATCCGCAAGGGACGCCGCCGCCACGGACGGTGCGGGCCGCGCACCGCCAACCATGATGTGGCTCGCCTTACTTGGCGAGGCCGATGGCCTGGATCGTCTCGCCGAGCGCGGCGTCCAACTCGGCCATGAACGACACGAAGTCCTCGCGGCTCATCTTCACCACGTCGGAACCGCGGCTGTCCTTGAACTCGGCCCATTCGGGCGTGTCCACGATCCCTGCGACGGCGTCGGCATAGGAGCAGACGATATTGTCCGGCAGCCCGGCCGGGCCGGCGATGGAGATCCAGGCCGCCAGCGTCCAGCCGGACTCCAGGAGCTCGGCGGTGGTCGGCACGTCCGGGAGCGCCTTCATGCGGTCGGTGTGCATGTACGCAAGCGCCTTCAGCTCACCGAATTCGATGAGTGCCTTGCCTTCCGACAGGGCCGGGCTCGCGATATCGACGCCGCCGGCCATCAGCTCCTGCATCGCAGGCGCCGCGCCCTTGGACGGGATCCAGCGGATGGCCTCGGGGTCGATCCCCTCGGCGTTCAGCATACCGGCCAAAGCAAGGTGCCAGATGCCGCCCTGCGAGGTGCCGGACGCCGTCATCTTGCCGGATTTTCCTTGGCCGCCGCCAGCAGCTCCTCGAGCGAGGTGTACGGCGAGTCCGCCTTCACAAGCACCGACGCGGGCACGATGTCGATCAGCGCGATGGGGGTGATGCTCTCACGCGTGAGGTCGGTCAGCCCGACGTGGTGCATGGTGTTGATCTCGACCGTGACGGCGCCGACCGTATAACCGTCGGGCGCAGCGTTCGCGATCGCGGAGTGGCCGGTGACGCCATTGCCGCCGGTGCGGTTCACCACGTTGAAGGGTACGCCGAAATGCTCTTCCAGCTTGGAGGCCAGCATGCGCGAGTTGGCGTCGGTGCCACCGCCCGCACCCCACGGCACGATGTAGGTGACCGCGCGCTCGGGCTTCCAGTTACACTCCTGAGCGAGCGCGGGGGTGATGGCGGCGCTCGCACAAAGTGCGAGGATGAAAGGGGTAAGGCGCATCGTTTCCTCCATTCTTTTGTTTGAAAAGAACGGTAAACGATGGTCAACCTAGCTGCAAACACATGTTTGCTCGGTGTGCACCTGCCTCAGAAGCGGGCAGGAGCGACCGTCAGTGCAGCCGCGCGACCGTGAAGGCGACGGCCTCTTCCAGCGTGTCGCGGATGGTGCCGGGCGGGGTCTTCGCAAGGTCGGCGAGCGCGGCGTCGGCAAAGCTCTGGGCATGGGTGCGCGCATCGTCGAGCGCGCCGGTCATGTGGACACGCTCTGCCGCGGCGGCCACATCGTCGGGCTGGACGTCGCCCTTCTCGATGCAGCGCTGCCAGAAAGTGCGATCCTCCTGCGAGCCGCGGGCGTAGGCGAGGAGCACCGGCAGGGTCGCCTTGCCCTCCCGCAGATCGTCGCCGACATTCTTGCCGAGCGCTTCGGCATCGCCAGTGAAGTCGAGCACATCGTCGATGAGCTGGAAGGCGAGGCCGAGATTGCGGCCGAAGCTCTCGAGCGGCGCACGCATGGCGGCGGCCCCGCCGACGATCGGACCCGCAGCCGTGGCCGCCGCGAACAGCGCCGCCGTCTTCGCCTCGATCACGGCCATGTAGTGCGCCTCGCCGACGGAGAGGTTCTTGGCGCCGGCGAGCTCGCGCACCTCACCCTCGGAGATGGTGGCGGCGGCGCTCGCGAACATGCCGAGCGCCTCGAGCGAGCCCACGCCTCCACCATCAGCTTGAACGCCTGGCCGAGCAGGAAGTCCCCCACCAGCACGCTGGCCTGGTTGCCCACACCATGCGCGCAGCAGGACGGCCGCGACGCATCGCGCTCTCGTCGACCACATCGTCGTGCAAGAGGGTGGCGGTGTGCATGTACTCGACGGCGGTGGCGAGCTCACGTCGCCGTCGCCGCGATATCCGAACATCTGCGCGGTGGCGAGCGTCAGCATCGGGCGAATGCGCTTGCCGCCGGACGAGACGAATGGTCCGCGACCTCGGGGATCATCGCGACGTCGGATCCGGCGTGAACACGGATCAGCGCATTCACCTCGTCCATGCTCTTCGGGGCGACGATGCGCACAAGGCGATCGATGTCGGCGGCAGGCGCGTGGACCGCGCCGCGGGGGCCGTCACGACGTAGGGCTCGGGCGTTGGGGCATAGGGTTCAAAATAGGCTGCGCTGCCGTCCGCGGCAAGCGCCCGACCTCGCATGACTGGCGCCTCCCAGCCGTGTGGGGCAAGAGGGGGCTTCAAAGCGAACGGAGTGCGTGCGCCGGTGGAAGAACTCATGCGGACCAACGATCCTGTCATCATCTCGTTCGTGGAAGCGCTCCTCAGCGACGCGGGCGTCGAATATCTGGTGCTCGACCAGAACATGAGCATCATGGAAGGCTCCCTCGGCGTGCTGCCACGCAGGAGATCTTGGTGGGCAACGACCGGCGGGACGAGGCGCTGCGCCTCCTCGCCGATGCCGGGATCGCTCTATAGAACGCACGGGGCCGATGGGCGAGGGGGTCATCGCGGCCCTGCGATGACGGTGCGCGCGACCCACCAGTGCGGCCGGGCGGCCAGCAGCGCGCCGGCCTCCGCGTCGCGCTCCGCCAGCGTGTCGAACAGCGCGAAGACTGTCGCGCCGGACCCACGACGTGCGGGCGATGCGGCAGCGCCCGCCGTCGAGGGCAGCCAAAATCTCGCCGATGACAGGGGCAATGGCGCGCGCCGTGCCTGAAGGTCGTTGCGCGCTGCGCCGAGATGGGCGATGGCAGCGTTTGCGTCCATCCCCTCGCGCCACGCAGGCAGGGGCGAACTGTCGGTCCGCGCCAGGGCCCGCGAAGACCCCGCCCGTCGCCACGGGGACGAGCGGATTCGACCAGCAGCGCAGGAAATTGCGGCATCGCAACAGGGGTCAGCGCCTCGCCGATGCCGCTCATCCGGCACGCCTTCCCCGCAAGGCACACCGGCACGTCGGCGCCCAGCGTGAGCGCCGCCGCGGCGTGGTCGGAAGCGGGCCGGCCGCGATGCCGCGCGATGGCACGCAAAAGCCGCCGCGGCATCGGCCGAGCCGCCGCCGATGCCGGACGCGACAGGCAGGCTTCTTCTCAAGGTGAATGGCGGTGACATTGGCGCACAGCGCCGCCGCTCGCATGACGATGTCGTCGCCGCCAGACGGCACCTGGTCGCCGAAATGCGCCAGACAATGTCAGAGCGACAGGGCCATCGTGCTCGGCGCCGAAGGTGATCGTGAGCCTGTCGCCGACATCTGCGAACGCGACGAGACTGTCGACCTCATGGTAGCCATCGGCCCGGCGCGCGGTGACATGCAGCGCCAGATCGACCTTCGCAGGCGCGAATTCATCGAGCGTCGTCACGGGCGCAGGGCCGGCTCGCCTGCTGGCCGGCTCCGCCCGCTGGTGGCCGGACGGGCGGGGCAATTCGCCGCGCATGGTCGCCGAGGACCCGCTACTTGGGGTGGCGCTCGCCGCCCTGCGGGTCCACCGTCGGCACGGGGGCGGGGTCAGCCGCGGCCGTGGAGGGCGGCGTGGAAGCGGCTCCAGGCCATTCTCGAGCTTATCCGCGATCTTGGCCAGCGTCTCCGCGTCGGGACTGCTGTCGCGAGCATGCGCCCACTGGAAGGTGGCCTCGAGCCTGCGCCCGACCCGCCAGTAGGCATCGCCCAGATGGTCGTTGATGGTTGCATCGGCCGGCTTCAGCGCCACGGCACGCTCCAGTTCGCGCACGGCATCCTCGTAACGGCCAAGTCGGTAGTAGGCCCAGCCGAGGCTGTCGACGATGTAGCCGTCCTCGGGACGGGCGGCCACGGCGGCGCGCACCATGCCGAGCGCCTCGTCGAGACTTCTCGCCGCGGTCGATCATCGAATAGCCGAGATAGTTCGAGCACCACCGGCTGCTCGGGGTTCCATCTCCAGTGCCTTGCGGAAGTCCTTCTCCGCCGCGGTCCACTGGCCGGTCCGCTCGCGGGCGATGCCGCGGTGATAGTAAAGCGTCCAGAAGGGCGCGGGCACCTCGTCGAACGCATCGATCGAAATGGTGTAGATCTCCGCCGCGTCGGCGAACCGCTCCTCGGCCGCGATAGACGCTGCCGAGAGCGAGCGCGGTGCCCGCGTCCTTCGGGTCGGAGCGAACGAGATCGCCGAGCAGCAACTTCGCCTCCTCGTAGCGCTTCAGTTCGGCAAGGTTCAGCGCTTCCTGGATCTGCGCGGTGCGGCGCATCGGCACGTCCTGCGGGATCGCGCGATAGACCTCGATTGCCGCCGCGTTCTGGCGCATGCATTTCGTGCACGGCGCCCAGCGCCATGGCAGAATAATAGCTGTCCGGCGCAAGGTAGAGGGCAAGCTGCAGAAGGCTGGCCGCGAATGTCTCGCCGCCTTCGCGGCCGACGAGCGCCGCCACGCCGTAGAGCGCCTCGGCGACACCCTCGCGCGGCTCAGAAATCTGCGGCTTCACGGTGCCGCTGGTGATCTCTTCGCGCAGGCCGCGGGTGAAATGGTCGTTTCCGCCGATGCGAGCCTCGAACGCCTCGACCACGGCCATGGCGCGCATCATGTCGCTGTTGCGGGCGAGGTAGCGGGCGTAGGCATCTGCCACACGAACGGATCCGGGCTCGCGCTCGTAGACCGGGCGCAGCCGATCGCCGGCCATGTCCGACAGGCCGGCGCTGTCCGCGATCAGACCGGCGTGGAGCGCAGCAAGGTTCTGCATCCACTCCGCGTCGCCGATCGTGTCGAGCGAGCGGATGGCCTGCTCCGGCTTTCCCTCGCCGGCGAGCGCCCACGCCGAGATGAGGCCGGCCACCACCTTGTGGAGCTGGCCGCCCAGCGGGGCGAGCGTCTCGATGGTTTCGCGCGCCTCGGCGAACCGCTTGGCGCGCAGGGCCACCACCGCCTTGGTGATGAGGGCCACCTGGTCGCGCGGATTGGTCTTCAGCAGCTCCTCGCCGAGCTTGGCGGCCTGCGCGATGTTGCCCGAGGCGACATTGAGGAGGACGGCGGCATCGAGCAGCTCGTCATTCTCCGGGTCCTTGGCGAGCGCGGAGGCATAAAAGCCAGCGGCTGCGGCGAGGTCCTTGTTGAGGTTGGCGTGGCGCGCGGCGAGATAGTAGCCCGACAGCGTGCCGAGGCCGAGCGTCTCGACGGGGTCGATCTGCTCGGTGAGCGCCGAAGGCTCGTTGCCGTCGGCCGCAGCATGGGCGGCGGACATCGGAAGGGCGAGCGCGGCGATGAGGCCGAGAGATGCCGAAAGACGCTGATTCACGTGAGGTCCCTTCCGTCTGAGAGCCACGAGAGTGCGGCAAGAATACGCCGTGGACGTAGGCCGGGCGGTTCACCACCGCAAGCGCAACTTGGAGGGGAACGCATGCGACGACATTTCCAGCGGCGCAATCAGGCCCTATAGGTGAAGCAGGGAACTGGGAGAAGAATCGATGGGTCAATGGGTCTACTCGTTCGGCGATGGGCGCGCCGAGGGCAATGCCGGACAGCGTGACCTCTTGGGTGGAAAGGGCGCGAACCTTGCCGAGATGTCGAGCCTCGGCCTGCCCGTCCCCCCGGCATGACCATCACGACCGAGGTGTGCACCTATTATTACGACCACGACGAGACCTATCCGCCCGAACTCGAAGGCGAGGTGAACGCCGCGCTCGAGAAGATCACAGCGTCGACCGGTCGCACCTTCGGCGATGCGGCCATGCCCCTCCTCGTGTCTGTTCGCTCCGGCGCCCGCGTCTCGATGCCCGGCATGATGGACACCGTCCTCAACCTCGGCCTGAACGACGAGACCGTCCAAGGGCTGGCGGAGAACGCCGACGACGAGCGCTTCGCCGTCGACAGCTACCGGCGCCTCATCCAGATGTACGGCGACGTGGTGCTCGGCGTGGCCATGAGCACTTCGACGAGAAGCTCAAGGCCCTCAAAGCCGACCACGGCGTCGAGCTCGACTCCGACCTTTCGGCGGACGACTGGCGCACCCTCGTCGAGCGCTACAAGGCGCTCGTGCAGAGCACACCGGCAAGCCCTTCCCGCAAGACCCCCACGACCAGCTCTGGGGCGCCATCGGCGCGGTGTTCGGCTCCTGGCGCAACGAGCGCGCCATCACCTACCGCCGCCTCCAGCAGATCCCCGCGAAGTGGGGCACCGCCGTCACCGTCCAGGCGATGGTGTTCGGCAACATGGGCGACGACCTCGGCCACCGGCGTCGCCTTCACCCGCAACCCCTCCACCGGCGAGAACGCGCTCTACGGCGAGTTCCTGATCAACGCGCAGGGCGAGGACGTCGTCGCCGGCATCGCGCACCCCGCAAGACATCACCGAGAAGGCGCGCAAGGAGGCCGGCTCCGACAAGCCGTCCATGGAGAAGGCGCTGCCGCAGGTGTTCGCGGAACTCCGCGACGTCTGCGACAAGCTCGAGGCGCACTATCGCGGACATGCAGGACCTCGAGTTCACCATCGAGCGCGGCAAGCTGTGGATGCTGCAGACCCGCGTCGGCAAGCGCACCGCCAAGGCCGCGCTGAAGATCGCCGTCGACATGGTGGACGAGGGCATCATCAGCCGAAGACGAGGCGGTGCAGGCGCATCGAGCCCAGCTCGCTCGACCAGCTGCTCCACCCCACCATCGACCCCGGCGGCAAGACGCGAGCTGTTCGCCAAGGCGCTGCCCGCCTCGCCGGGCGCCGCCGCGGGCGAGATCGTGCTTCTCCTCGGACGAGGCCGAGCGCATCGCCGGCCGCGGGCACGCCGTGCATCCTGTGCCGCATCGAGACCTCGCCGGAGGACATTTCCGGCATGCACGCCGCCGATGGCATCTTCACCACGCGTGGCGGCATGACCTCGCCACGCCGCCGTGGTCGCGCGCGGCATGGGCAAGCCGCTGCGTGTCGGGCGCCGGCGGCGTGCGCATCGACTACGCCGAGGCACCATGACCTGCAACGGCGTGACGCTGAAGGTCGGCGACATAGATCACCATCGACGGCGGCCACCGGCGAGGTGCTCGCTCGGCGAGGTGCCGATGCTGAAGCCCGAGCTGTCCGGCGACTTCCAGCGCCTCATGGGCTGGGCCGACGCTCGCGCGCCGCATGAAGGTGCGCACCAACGCCGACACCGCCGCACGACGCCGCACCGCGCGCGAGTTCGGCGCCGAGGGCATCGGCCTGTGCCGCACCGAGCACATGTTCTTCGACGCCGACGCGCATCAACGCCATGCGCGAGATGATCCTCGCCGACGACACGCGAGGGCCGCCGCGCCGCGCTCGACAAGCTGCTGCCCATGCAGCGCGAGGACTTCACCGAGCTCTTCGAGATCATGGCCGGCCTGCCGGTCACGATCCGCCTGCTCGACCCGCCGCTGCACGAGTTCATCCCCACCGCGAGGAGGAGATCGAGGAGGTGGCCGAGGCGCTCGGGCGTCGACCGCGGACAAGCTGCGCAACGCGCGCGCCGCGCGCTGGCACGAGTTCAACCCGATGCTCGGCCACCGCGGCGTGCCGCCTCGCCGTCTCCTACCCGGAGATCGCCGAGATGCAGGCCCGCGCCATCTTCGAGGCCGCCATCGCCGCCGCGCAGAAGACCGGCGCGCCGGTGGAGCCGGAGGTGATGGTCCCCCTGGTCGGCCTCAAGACCGAGCTCGAGTTCGTGAAGAAGCGCATCGATGCCACCGCCAAGGCCGTGCGAGGAGGAGACCGGGCAGTCCTTCACACTACCAGGTGGGCACCATGGTCGAGCTGCCGCGCGCCGCGCTCAACGCCGAGCACATCGCCGAGGTGGCGGAGTTCTTCTCCTTCGGCACCAACGACCTGACGCAGACCACCTTCGGCATCTCGCGCGACGACGCCGGCGTCTTCCTCGGCGCCTACCTGCGCGAGTCGATCATCGACGTCGACCCGTTCGTGTCCATCGACGTGGACGGCGTGGGCGAGCTGGTGCGCATCGCCGCGGAGAAGGGCCGCGCGCACGCGGCCCGACATCAAGCTCGGCATCTGCGGCGAGCACGGCGGCGACCCCGCCTCCATCGCGCTTCTGCGAGAGCGTGTCGGGCTCGATTATGTGTCGTGCTCACCGTTCCGCGTGCCCATCGCGCGGCTCGCGGCGGCGCAGGCTGCTTTGGGGTAGGGGGTTAAGTGGGACGTCTGCAGGGGCATCAGCCCCGGCAGACCAAAAGCTAGTTGAGGTTCACCTCGTATTCTTCGCTATCACGCACTTTTTTTAGCAGATCGATCGCCTCGCCTGACCACTTTCGCGTAGTACTTCACTCTTTTTCCCAGTCTTAATTTTGCAGTGATACCGATTGTCTGTTGATCTGAGGTCTATACCTTTTTTCAGATCTAACTTTTTTGATTAATTTATTGGCATCATTCCAATTTTTGTACTCCAGGCGCTCAGCAACTTGGCTCAACGTATACGGATGTGTGAAATTTGGATTCAAGCTATTCGTGATGCCCAGAAGCTTTGGAAGCTCGTCACTATCGTTAGCAACTCTTTCGAGTATGTCGTAATCTACCTCGACCGTTCCGGACGGAATATCACTTCTGACAAGCTTCATTGTCCGTGCAGCGAGTGCGCGAACAAGTTTCGGATTTACTGATGTGAGCGCCGAACGGCTTTTGAGTGCTCTGAAAATCAAAGAATTCTTTTGTATGTATAGCGTTTAAGCGATACTGTTTGTCGTTGTGTAAAAATGCAATCTCCTTACTGGGGTTAATCGGAGCATCTTTCGAATGCCAAATGACTTGATAGACATTCTGGATTAGACCTTCGTCATTGGCAAGAATTTCTCCAATGTCGTTGAGAATTGACAGAACATTTGGGTCGTGAAGGCCATATCCGAAAATAAATATGGGGTGTTCGGCAAAGTATGTCAACAGTTTTGCTGAAACATACTTCTTCTTTTGTTGCCACTCATCGTAGTCTTTCTGAGAAAATACTATCGAAGACGGATCTGCAATATCTCCATGGATATGATATATCTCCCCAAAGCTGTTTGTGTTGTACTTAAGTATTGTTTGTCCTCGTATACTTTCATAGCCTTCAAGGATAACTTCGAGAAACATATCGTAATTCGTCGTTATAATAGCGTGTGGCTTAATGGCGGCGAAGTGACTAATTTCGTCCTTTAGTGGATCTTCCAGTTTGGAGTTATTCTGGGGGTTAACGTTTTAAGGTGTTCGCACACTAAATACTTTGCAAAAATATCTTTTGATTGGTCTCCGGAAAAAAGTTGCTCCGGAAAATCACTTCGCCCCTCCTTCCATGCCCACTCGAAAACCCGCTCGGTGACTATTTGAGCAATTTCAAGCGCGTTGCCGTCGCACTTCTGCTTTAGATAATTATATTCGTGCAAGCCGTCCGGTAGAAGTGAAAGAGAGATTCTCAATCAGTCCTAACCAACTCGGTGCCCTAAAGTACCGCCGCGAAAAGCCGCTGCCTATGAAAAGTATCGGCTGACATTGGTATTCGAGAAGCAAGTCTCTAATTTCAGTATCAGTCGCTTGCTGATAGCCAGTTGCAGCTGTCATGTTCGCTCACATTTTCATAAACAGGTTAATATCACCAAACCACACTAACCCCATACCCCTCAAACACCGCATCCCGCGTCACCACCACCAGCCCCTCCGCGTGGGCCTGCGCGATCAGCAGCCGGTCGAACGGATCGCGATGCGGCCCCGGCAGCCGCCCGGCCCGCAGCGCGTGGTCCGGGTCCACCGGCAGCGAAACGAACCCTTCCTCGCCGATATAGCGGATGGGGTCGGCCATCAGGCGCTCGGCCTCGGGCAGCTTGCCGAGCCGGTGCTTGGTCGCCATCTCCCACAGCGACGCGGCCGAAACGATGATCTCGTTCGCCTCGTCCAGCATCGCCGCGTACGCCGTCCGCCCCAGCTTCGACGTGTCGCCGAACCACCAGATTACCGCATGAGTGTCGAGGAGGAGGCGCATCAGTCCTCCTCGTCGCCGCGTCCCTCCCAAAGCCGAAGCTCGTCTTCCGGCAGCGGCTCGAAGAACGCGTCGGTCAACGCGACCTGCCCCTTGAAGCGCCCCGGCTGCCGCTTCGGCTTGGCCGGCGCCTCCAGCGGCACCAGCCGCGCCACAGGCTTGCCCGCACCGGGAGATCACCACCTCGTTCCCGGCCTCGGCCTCGGCCAACAGCTTGGAGAACCGCGTCTTCGCCTCGTGAACGTTGACCGTCGTCGCCATGCCCGTGCCCCAAATTCATGGACTAAGTCACCGGACTAACCTAGGCCCACACAAAGCCCCCCACAAGCCGACCCTACACCTAATCCCCGCCCCCAAACCCCATGCCATCATCCCCCCGTCGCCCGAGGCAAGGGGGAGGCGTGCCGGACCGTCCGCCGCGAGCCTCGGGGGCCTGGTGGCCGTGCGCCGAGGGGGATAACGGACCCCCGCGCCGCCGGTGGACCGGGTCAGGGTCCGCACGCCAGAGGGTTTCGCCCGAAGGCACACGTCGAGGACGCGTCCGATCCCGGTTTCGGCCGGGACGCGACGACACCAAGGGCACCGCCCGAGGTCCTCGCGGCGGACGCCCGGGCAACCGGGCGCGGGACCAACCCGACCTTGCCCGCGAAAAGCCGGGGCGGGACGCGTGAGGGCAACCTCACTACTACCAACCGGGTTGCGCTCACGCGTCCCGCCGATCCCCCGCACCCCGGCCGAAAGGCGCGGGAACGCACGCGCGCGCCCGGGGCCACGCGCTGCGGCGATCCGCGCGAACCGCCCTGCGGCCGCCACCGAACGTCCGCCCGCGTTCGTGCGTTGCTGTGGAACGAACAAAGGAGCCCCCATGATACCCGACCAGCATCGACATGCCCGAACAGACGCGTCAGGCCATGACCGCGCTGTTGCAGCAGAACGTCGCCGACGGGATCGACCTGTTCTACCATGTGCGCCAGGCGCACTGGACGCTGCGCGGCCCCAACTTCATCGGCCTGCACGAGCTGTTCGAGACCATCTACACCATGGTCGACGAGAAGGTGGACCTGATGGCCGAGCGCCTCCAGCTCCTCGGCGGGCACACCGAAGGCACCATTTCCGTCGCGGCGCAAAGCTCGCGCCTGCCGAAATACCCGCTCGACGCCGTCACCCCGTCCGAGCACGTCGACGCGCTCACCGGGTCGCTCGCCGCCTACGCGAAGACCTGCCGCGAGGCCATCGACGATGCGTCCGAGGCCGGCGACGAGGGCACCGCGGACCTCTTCACCGAGACGATCCGCGCCCTCGACCGGGCCCGCTGGATGGTGGAGGCCCACAAGCCGGTCAAGTGATTCGTCGCATTTGGCAAGCCGGATTTACCTCGGCTTAAGGCCCGACTCGCACAACTTGAACCAATGCAATTGTCGCGTTCCGCGGCGCGCCGCGGCCCTCGAGTTCGGGGGACCCTGTCCTCCCTCGCGAGTCGAGGAGTATGCTTGGTGCGTCTGGCTGACCTTCCTGCCGGGTTCGCCCGCCGTTCACCGGTGAGCAAGTCCATCTACGTTCCGCGCGGCATCCACGTCCCGCAGGACCCCGACCGCCGGCCCCGCGTGGCCGACGTCGCCACCCTCCACCGCCCGCGCACCACCATCGCGGGCGGCCTCTACCTCCCCCCGGCGCGGGTGCGATCGCGCCGGGGCCGGGGCCGGCGCCTCGCGGCGCTCACGGTCCTCGCGGGCGCCCTCGTCCTCGGCAGCCACGGCGGGACCGGCGACCAGAGCGTCCTCGCCGCCTTCCACGAGGCGCCCTCCTGGGTCGCCGCGCTCAAGGCCCCGGACCCCGGCATCGCCCTTTCCCCCCACATCGCCGCGGGCAACGCGCCGGTCGCCGCCCTCGCCGACGCCACCCGCGAAACGCCGCGCCACAAGGGCGACAGCCGCCTCACCGCCGTCGCCATGTCCGACCCCGGCCAGCGCGGCAGCGTCGTCCACCTGCCCGGCCTGCTCGCCGAGACCGACACCAGCCAGCTCCCCCGCGTCGCCTTCGTCCGCGCCATGGCCCCCGCCGCCGACCCGGACAATGCGGCCGAGCCCGCCGCGCAGGGCACCGCCTCCCGCGCCGTCGCCGCCGCAGCCCTCACCTCGATGATGTCCGCCTACGCCCCCGACCGCGTTACAATCGAGACGCCGTTCCAGATGCTGCTGACCGGGGAGGGGGAGGGTGAGGCTGCCGACCCCCCCCACGGCGTCGCCGGCAACGGCCGCGACCACTGGTGGTCCGACCGCCCGCTCCCGAAGGGCATCACCAGCGAGGCGTCCGTGAAGTGTCTCGCCCAGGCCGTCTACTTCGAGGCCCGCGGCGAGAGCGACATGGGGCAAGCCGCGGTGGCGCAGGTCGTGATCAACCGGGTCAAGAACCCCGCCTATCCGGACGATGTCTGCGGCGTCGTCTTCCAGAACCGCAAGTGGTACAATCGATGCCAGTTCACCTTCGCCTGCGACAGGGTCAAGGACACGGTGCGCGATCCCGAGGCTTGGGACAAGGCCATGACGATCGCAAAGTCCTACACCTCAGGCGAGGCTTGGCTGCCGGATGTCGGCGCCTCCACGCACTACCACGCCACCCGCGTGAGCCCACGCTGGGCGCACGTCATGACGCGGCTGAAGACCATCGACCGGCACATCTTCTACATGACGCGCAACGGCGACTGGACCTGACGCGCCCCAGACCCGCCACGCCTACAGTTGCCACGGCACCTAACCCGGCGTAAGCCACCTGCCGGCGTCGCCGATGCGGCGATGATGCTGCGAGGAGGTGCCGATGGCCCGCACGTTTCCCGTCCCCCTCATCCTGGCATGTGGGTGTGGCATCGCGCTGCTTTCGCTCGGAGAGCGGTCGGCGTTCGGCCTGTTCCAAACCGACATCGTCGCAGCACGCGATTTTGGCCGAGCGGATTTCGCCTTGGCGTTTGCGTTGCAGAATCTCGTCTGGGGCATCGGCCAACCGCTGTTCGGCGCGATGGCGGACCGTTACGGAACGATGCTCGTGCTGTGGATCGGCGGCGCGCTCTACACCATCGGGCTGCTCGGCACGGTCTACGTCGAGTCGACGCTCGGGTTCCATCTGCTGTTCGGTGTCGTGCTCGGCTTCGGCATGGCGGCGAGCTCGTTCACGATTGTCATCGCCGCGTTCGGGCGCAGGATCACGCCGGCACGGCGGTCATTGGCCTTCGGCCTGGGGACAGCGGCCGGTTCGCTTGGCATGTTCCTGTTTGGCCCTCTCGGCGCCATCCTGAAGGCGCAAGTGGGCTGGGCGGAGACGCTACTCATTTTCACCGGGCTGGCGCTCCTCATCATGGTGTTCGCGATCCCGTTGCAGGGGCGCTCGAAGCTCGACCCGGCCGTGGCGCCGCAGTCTCTCGGGGCCGCGTTGAAGGAGGCGTTCTCCTATCGCAGCTACGTGCTTCTCGTGTTCGGCTTCTTCGTGTGTGGCTTCCACGTCGCCTTCATCATCGCCCACATGCCGGCCTACCTTGAGGATCTCGGGCTGCCGGTGGAACTGAGCGGTACGGCGCTCGCGCTGATAGGGCTGTTCAACGTGGCGGGATCGCTGGCGGCGGGAGCCATCGGGCAGCGCTATTCGAAGTCCTATTCGCTGTCGGTACTCTACTTCCTGCGGGCGGTCGCCATTACGGCGTTCGTGCTGACGCCCCTCTCGACAATGAGCGTCATCGTGTTCTCATCGGTCATGGGATTATTGTGGCTGTCGACCGTGCCGTTCACTTCAGGGCTCGTCGCGGTGATGTTCGGACCGCGCTACATGGGCACGCTGTTCGGAGTGGTGTTCTTCTCCCACCAGGTCGGCTCGTTCATGGGCGTTTGGCTTGGCGGCCAGATCTACGCTCGCACCGGCTCGTACGACATGCTGTGGTGGATCGGCGTGGGGCTTGGCCTATTCGCCGCGCTCGTGCACCTGCCGATCAAGGATGCGCCGTCGCCCCGCCTCGTCGCGGCGGCCGCCGCCTGAGGGATCAGCGCTCAGGTGCCATGATCAGGCATGTGGTGGTGGCGTGGGCGTAGAGCTTGCCGACGGCGTCGGTGAGGCGCGCCTCGCTGGTGGCGACGCGGCGGCCGCGCGTCAGGACTGTGCCTGTGGCAGTGAAAGGGCCCATGCCCGGCATGATCCCGCGCGTGAGGTTCACCTTCAGCTCCAGAGTAGTGTAGCGCTCGCCAGCGACGAGAGTGGTGTGGATCGCGCAGCCGAGCGCCGAGTCGAGCACCGTGGATGCCCATCCGCCGTGCACCACGCCCGCCGGATTGACGAATGCCCCGGTCGGCGTGCCCTGGAACACGGCGCTTCCTTCCCCGACGGAGACGAGGTGGAAATTCAGCGTCCTCCCCATCGAGATGCTGCCTTCGCCGCCGCGGATCAGCCCGCGCAGCTGCTCCAGCCCGGTCTTCGTGGCGAAGTCTTCTGCGGTAATGGCGGCATGGTCGGTCATCGTGCATCTCCGGGCGCAGCACCGGTGCGGACCGGCTTTGGCCACCCTATATTCGGACCATGGACCAGAAGTCGATGGACTTGACTGCAGAGGCGGTGTGCGCCGACGAAGCGCGATCGCTGCCGTGCACCTGCTTGCGGCTGCGTCGCATCGCCCGGCAGATCACCACCATGTACGACACCGCGCTCGCAGAGCACGGCGTGTCGATCGTCACTTATGCCGTGCTTTCGGCGCTGAAGCGCGAGGCGCCGGTGACGCTCTCCGCGCTGGCCGACCGGGTCGGCACGGACAGGACGACGCTGTCGCGCACCGTGGAGCGGATGCGGGCGGCCGCCCTCGTTCAGACCTGCCCGGGTGACGACCGTCGGGAGCGTCGGTTGAGCTTGACAGAGCATGGGCACGCAACGGTGGCGGCGGCGCAATGCTCCTGGCGGAAAACGGCGGAGGCGCTCAAGTCCCGCTACGGCGAGACGCGGCTCGCCGCCTTGCACACGCTGCTGGCGGATCTGGAGGAGGTTGCAGCCCCTGACGGCGAGGACGCCTGAGTTCGAGCGCGTCGGTCGTTCCCGGGAAGGCGCCAACCCTACTTGTACGGCTCGACGTTTACGTCGTCGAGGCGGTATCCGACATCGGCCAGTATGGTGGAGTCGGGTCCACCCTGAGTGTTCCCGTGACCCAGACCGGCGCGAACATCTGCGCAGTGCCGTTAGGTTCGGGGACGTAGACGATCTGGTTGGGCGGGGGCGGGGGCACGTGGATGCAGGCACCGAGTTCGGGCACCAGCAGAAACGCCGTCTCATCCTGCGAGAAGCCGACAGGCGTCGTGTAACCCGCCATGCGCACGCGAGTACCGTCCAGATCGTCGCGGACGTTGCCGATCATTGGCTGCATCGAGCGCATGTCGTCGATGTCGAGAAAGAAGTTCGTGATATCTTCGGCGGTGCTGCCGGCGGGGAATTCTGTGTCGGGCGGGCGGCCGATGCGGGGCTTGTTGGGCATCGTCAGCGTGCCGTCTTTCCACAGGTCCACGAACGTCAATGCGGTGACGCCATCGGGCAGCACCGGCGTTGTGGAGGGCGCCGGCATATCATAGCGCACCAGCTCGTGTGACGCGCCGCCTGCCATGCCGGGCACGGCCTGGAAGTCGGCCGAATCGTCAATCGGTGCGCCGGTCGCATCGGTAAGCCCTGTCGCGCTGGCCGGGTTTGCATCGGGCTGGTCGAGGCCGGGCCAGGCCAGGAAGCCCGCGACAGCGATCGCGACCGCGACCACCATGGCCAGACGAAACGCCATTCCCATGACAATCCCCTCAACCCATGCGGTCCCGCGACCGCTCGCTTGTCAGCCGGTGACGGGCTCGACGCCACACCACTCGGCAATGAACAGGGCGATCGTCCCCGTGACCCTCTGGAGCGAGGACAGGCTCACTCGCTCGTCGAAGCCATGGATGTTGTCCGAAACGGGTCCGTACACAAGGCATGGTATGCCTTGGTAGATCACGAACACGCGACCATCGAGGTATCCGGGAGTCACGAACAACTCCAGCGGGGCGCGGTGGGCGGCGACGTGCGCCTTCGCCAGGGTGATTTCGGCGTCGGACCCCTCCTGCAGTACGTATCCTTGCGCGAAGAAGCCGTTCCATTCGATCGTTGGCGGCGTATTGGACAGGTAGGCGTCGCCGCGTGCGGCGGCCATCACGGCGTCCTCGATCTCCCTTGCCGCCTCGGCTGCGGGAACGCCGGGGTAGATGGCGATCCGGCAGTCGATGGCGCACCAGGCAGGCACGGACGAGGCCCAGTCGCCGCCCGCGATCTTGCCGACATTGAAGTTGATGGGGTGGTCGAGCGTTTCGAAGTGGCGGTGCTCGCGCTTGAGATCGTTCCAGCGCTGTTCGAGGTCGCGCAGCGCGCGGATGACGGTATATGTCGCCTCGATGGCGTTGGCGCCCAAACCCGCATCGCGCACGTGGACGGGCTTGCCGGCGACCGTGATCCGGAACCACAGCACGCCGGTGTTGGCGCGCACCAGCTTGTCGTCCTCGGGCTCGGGAATGATGGCTGCGTCCGCCGTGTAGCCGCGCGCCATGGCAGGCGAGCGCGCCGTTGCCGGTGCACTCCTCCTCGCTGACGGACTGGAGGTAGACGGTCGCCGCGGGCTGGAGCCCAAGGCGGCGCAGCGCGTCGAGCGCGGCGATATTGGCGGTGAGGCCGGCCTTCATGTCCGCAGCACCGCGGCCATAAAGCCAGTCGCCATCGATGTCCGGGGCGTAGGGCGAGCGAGACCACATGTCGACGGGGCCGGTGGGCACGACATCCATGTGACCGTTGAGGATCAGCGAACGGCCGGTTTCGTGCCGCGGCCGGTGGGTGGCGACGACGTTGACGACATTGTCGTAGGAGATCGTGGCGGGCGAGAAACCGGGATGGTCGCGTATAAGATCGAGGTCGATAGGGAAGACCTCCGTGGAATAGCCGCGCTTGCGCGTCTCCCGCGCGAAGGCCTCCTGCGCCGTGTGCTCATCGCCGCGCTGTGACGGTATCGCGACCAGCTTTTGCAGGAGCGAGATCTGGTCGGCAAAGCCGTCATCGACGGCCACGAGGATGTCTTGCGCGCTCGGCGTCATGTCAGGCTCGTGCCGTCTTTGGGTGGGGCATCATGCCAGGCACACTACCGATGCGGCGCCGTTCCCGACAAGTGGTGGCGGCAAATCGTTTCGCCGTTGAGGTTCGCAACTCTTAGGGTGCTAAAACACTGACCAACGGAAAATCTTCGGCTGACAGAGCGGCTTAAAAACGCTTTTTTTCAGCGCCTAAGATCATCGCGACCGCATGGAGCGATCCTGCGTTTCGCAAAGCCCTGCATAATAATCCGAATGGAGTTCTGGCCAACCTGGGCATCTCGGTCGAGCCTGGAAAAACAGTGGTGGTGTTCGAGTGCCAGGCGGACGAGCTGCACATCGTCATTCCTCGCGAAAGGGAGAGATTTCCGAAAGGGAGCTGGCGGACGTCTAGGCCCGGGTTCTGCATGATCTAGTGCTTAGACCTCTAGTGGATTGATTCCAACGTTTGGAACCCTCGATTTCGCGCGGCGATGATGGCGTCGGGATCGGCACGCCAGACGAATGGCTTGGCCTCGCCTTCGTTGTGCTCGGCGACGAAGCGGTTGATCGCCGCCTGGAGGTCGCAGACCGAGCGGAAGACGCCGTGCTTGAGACGTCGGCGTGTGAGCTTGGCAAAGAAGCCCTCGACGGCGTTGCAGCCAGGACGACGATGTCGGCGTGAAGTGAAACGTCCAGCGAGGGTGCCGGGCGAGCCAGTCGCGGACCTTGTCCTTCTTATGCGCGGCGTAGTTGTCGAGGATCACGTGGACGACCTTCCCCGCCGGGATCTCGCGCTCGAGCCGGTTGAGAAAGCGGATGTCCGTTACTTAAAACTACCGCTATACCAGAATTGGGGAATTCATCTAGACCATGTCTTACCCAACCCACACACGTATCGTGATCTAAATAATTGATTTCATAACCATAAGCCAAGTCTTTTCTTACTTTTATTAATTCATCAATGTGTTGTACTTTAACCATCTCAATGTCATAATCCTGTCCATCTGAACCTTTGTCGGTATATTTTGCCCCATATAAATCGGCATAAAAAACGCAGGGTAAACCATCTGTCCTTAAGAGCATCATGGCATACGCCAAGGGTTTAAACCAATAATCTATGGTAGACTCAAGGGCTTGCAAAGGCTGAGAATCGTGATTTTCAACTAGCGTTACACTACGCAATGGATTTAACTGAGTTAGCGTATTATCAAAAATCTTCCTCATGTCAAAATGATTACCTACTAGAGAAGCCAGATGAAAGTTATAATGCAGAGGAGCATCAAACATATGCATTCTACCTTCGGTCTCATCCATAAATTTACTGAGGTTTCTAACATCGTTTTCCCAGAATTCTGCCACCCCAAAGAAGTCTCTGCCCAGCTTACCTCTTATGTGATCCAAAAATTCGTTAAAGAAAAAAGAAGGCATATGTTTAACGGCATCAAATCTAAAACCATCAAATTTGTTTTCGGTAATCATCCATTCTGCCCAATATTTAATCTCATCGCGCACAGCGTTATTTCTAAAATCAATGTCGCTGTACATTAAATAGTCAAAATTGCCTTTTTCCTTACTGGTTACTTCCTCCCAGTCATCACCATGCGGATTCAGCAAGCAGTAAACTCCCGTTTCCCCACTTAAATTATCGTAGTCTACGCCAGAAAAACAGGTGAAATCCCATATAAATTTGGAATACTTCCCCCTTCTACCGGGAAAAGTAAATTTAGTAAAGGCTTCTATTTCAAAAACCTCAGATATGGTTTCGGTTCTATTATCCGGATTAACCTTATAGGCATTCACCCGTTCGGTTTCATCCCCACCGCCCTTGTGGTTTAAAACGGCGTCTAGCAAGACCTGCATTTTCTTCTGGTGTGCCGAGTCTATTGCCTCTAATAATTCTTGTCTTGTTCCGTACTTGGTTCTTACCGTACCTTTTTGATCAAACTCGCCTAAATCAAACAAATCGTAACTTCCGTAACCAACGCCATTAATACCGTCTTCGGTTTTACAAGGGGGTGGTAACCAAACCATATTAATGCCTAAATCCTCTAAGTAGTTTTGTTGGTCTTTAAAGTGTTTCCATAGTGATCCATCATTTGGGTAATACCAATGAAAAAATTGAATCAATGTTAAGTTCCTATCCATTTTTGCGCCAATTAAATTTAAATTTTATTTCCTCTATTAGGGAATCATGCGCAATTGAGTGGTAAACTTTGCTCTCTTAACTGTCATTGATTCTGGTACTGAATTATACCCGTTTCTATTTCATGCTACTTGTAGGTTTCTTTAAGATTTATAAATTTCATCTATTTAGAAAGCCCGTTTCTTTTTAGTGAATTCAGACACTAATCTAGTGTGCGCTTTTTACAAATAATAAGAAATAATAGTTCCGAATATAGAGGGGAAGAAATGCTTTTTTAACAAAAAATTTTAATGCCTGTAACGGATTTTATATTTATCTACCGACATTTAAAAATCTTTAAAAATAGCTTACTGCAATTTATACTTTTAACCCCTTTGTTTCAATACCGCGATACAATCGCTATTCTCTTCCGCCCTCGTTACGCTTCTCTAAACGAGGGCGATAAAATTAATATATATACGGGTCAATAAACTTTTTCATCTCCTCTCTATTGCTTATGGCAAGTTCATTTAATTCTGTTACCAACTTTTCTAAGTCTACTACACCATTTGCATAATTATCTGTTATTAACTTATGTAAGATAGGTTCTGTGGAGGCATGCTTTATAAAAACATCTTCTAAATATTCTTGTTTAAGAACAAACAAAACAGAACTGTATTTATTAGTCACTTTATCGATATATTCGTAATACCTACCGTCACTTGAAATATAGGATCTAGCAAACGTACTTATTTTCTCTTTTCTGTATTGATGTATTTTGAGAAATGTATATCGCATACTATCTACTTTTACATCTAGCTTAAATAATACAAGATAGTAAAACGAATTTCTAGGATATGAGGCGCCAATATTTAAGTCTTCTTGAGTATAACCCACAGTTTTTTCAGGATTTAAATGTAAGCTTTTATAAAAAAATAAAGAGTCTGTAGATATTTCTGCTATTAGGTATTGAGTTAAATCTTTTAAATTTACTGGGTAGTTTACAGTTTTAACTGATTGGATTTTATACTCTTCATACGAATAAGCTTTTGCCTGATGTTTACCATCATAAAGCTGTAGTGCAGAACTATCTTTCACAACAATTTGAGAAAAACTTGAAGATGCTACTATAAAAAGTAACAACAATAGAATTGGTTTTAACTTTTTCATTTATGGATAAATTGTATAATCTGTTTTTGTAATTTCAAATGTATATTCTGTATTTAATTTGATTTCCGGTTTTTCCCCTTTTTCAGTGACAGTAAATTTTATTCCTGAAGTAAACCTTCTGGCGCGCGTTGCGTTAGCTAAACGCGTGCTTACCAAACCGTATCTATCTCCAAAAAACCTTTCTTACCCGCATAATCTCTTGCTGAACTATACCAGTAATATTCCGGTTCTTCCACAATTTCAGACTCTACCGGATTATTATGAATATAATCTACTTTTTGTTGCACCATCTCAAAACTATCTAATTCTATTGGGTGGTTACCATCTTTCCATAATTTATTAGCCGTAATTCTTTTTAAAGGCTTGGCCGCTTTTTCGAACGCTCTTAACAACCATTCTTTTCGGCTTTCATTCGTTAAACGGATTTCTTCTATTAGCTTTTTATTACTTAGCTTTTTGAAATCCTTCATTATAGCACTTAGACTTTCACCGTTTTTAGTGCTAATAACCATATGAAGATGGTTTGACATAATGCAATAAGCGTGAATTCTCAAACCCCTTTTTTCTTGGTAATATTTTAAACAATTTATTAAAACGTGCTTATATTCTTTCCTTGTAAAAAGATCTATCCAATAAACTATTGTACTAGTTACAAAATACAACTCGTCTGGATTCCTAAACTTATATTTCTCTGACATAAAAAATGGTAAAATAGTGTCTTTTGAAAATAACTTTTCTAATTGAAATTAGGAAATTGATACTGTTTTGTTAGCTTTATACTGCATACAACGAACGCGTTTTACTGCGTAACGCGCTCGAGTGGGGAAGATTGAGGCAAAGTACTGTGGAACCGGTTATAGGAACGATAACGGAGTATCATAGTGCCAAAAAAACGTTAACTAAAGGTTTAAAAAGTGCTTCCAAACACTTAATCCTATCAGCGATAGCTTATAATCTTAAAAAATTGATACGATTTAATAATAAAACAGCCAAAACAAATTATTTAGTGAGATTGAAGGCTCTTTTAATAGATACAGAACTGTTTTTCAATAAAAGATACAACTATATACTATTCGAAAACTAATTTCCTTTAATGATTTCTGACAGCAGAACGATAAACTGTTTTAAAATTTGGTGTTGTGCAACACTCACTACAAGCTCGCGCTAGCGGGGAGACAGATGTACTATCTATATTTTTTTAAGAATCATGCTAAAAGCCCATGCGCCTAGTAAAGAATATACTGGAATTAAAAATACGGAATAAAACACATAGAAATTACCTAAATAATTAATTAGAGCTGCGCCTAAACCACATATAACCAAACCCAAAAGTTTGTTTTTCAATATCTTTTTTGCATAAAACCAACCAAATATAGCTCCAATTAAGAATGCTATCACTTGTATTTCGAGTATAGATAAACCAATCATGCTATTTTCGTTTAATTAAAGTTGGAGTTTGTTGCGAATAATAAATTTCAATCATTTCTCCTACATTAGGAAAAGGCTTTTCTGCTAAGGTTCCTTGTGAACTATGTTCTAAATCGCTGCCTGTATACGGTTGAGACAACTCAGATTTATACAGCTTACCATCTACTTTATACTTTACAGTTATTACCTGATATTCATGCGCTGAAAACCTTCTATAATTAGTTTCAATTCTTTTGTCTATTATTTCGGCAGATGTTTCCACAAGATGACCCGACAATTTAGATGACTCTAAGGACACATAATTATTATAGAAAACAATTACAGAAATCACCACACTGAAAATAAAAACTAAAATATTAACTGTCCATAAATTATGTAAATGGGCAGTTTTTTTAATTGCCAGCTTTATCTCCCATGGCCATATGTTAAGTAATAATAAAACTATACTTGTGCTTATTGCCAAGCTTAAAACAAGGCTTATTAAAAATGGTGATATCTTATAGACAGGATAAGGTAAATTGTATGCAACAAGTATAATTATTGCTATTATAATAATTAAAGTTATCCTTTTCATATTTATTAAGATTTTCTAAAGTAGTCTACTAAATCTTTTGGATAGTATTCATTATCCCTGAAACTTGTATCGTTCAAACCTTTTATTGCAACAACCGCTGCTGCTTCAAAACACCAATAACCACTGTAGGTATCATGTTTTCCTTTATGATTGCCATACCAACCAACATTTTTATGTTCCTTGTACCATTCTTTTTCTAAAAAAACCTTAATGAGTGATTCCGCCTTGGCTTTATCAACTACCTCTGTGGCTTCTCGCATCTTACCAAAAATCTTCCATCCATTTTTGTAACTCTCTTGCTCTAAATTAGAACGAGTTTGAATTTTTGCTGATATGATGAACTCAAACAACTTATCCTTTACCTGATCCTGATCAATGATATATACTAGCTTTTCAAAATGCTCTGTAGGAATATCCAACAAATAGCCTAATGAAAGCATCCACAACATTTCATCATATGTACCTAAAGAGTATTGATCCAACTCTACACCCTCGCTTCCGATGAATTTTCTATTTCCAGGCCAACTCAATGATGAAATATCAATGGCCTCAATAAGCAAAGGTGTCATCTGCTCTATTTCTAATCCAGATGAATAAATAGCTTTTATTCTACCAATCAAACTACCAATCATCATATGATTAAGAGTAACTACCTTTTCTTCTTCTAAATTTTGAGCCTGAATTTTCTCAGCTCTTTTATGATGACGCTCTATTGATTTTGAGAGATACCCCTCAAAATATTCTTTATTCTTATTTTTATCTCTCATCTGAATCATGGAGTAAAATCACCTAGAGGACCACCTCCTTTTGTCAAATAACCAGTTTCACTTATGTATTTATAAGTCACTGATCCATTTGGTGCTACCTTAGCTAAAATTCTCACCTTCTGGCGCGCGTTGCGTTAGCTAAACGCGTGCTTACCAAACCGTATCTATCTCCAAAAAACCTTTCTTACCCGCATAATCTCTTGCTGAACTATACCAGTAATATTCCGGTTCTTCCACAATTTCAGACTCTCCGGATTATTATGAATATAATCTACTTTTTGTTGCACCATCTCAAAACTATCTAATTCTATTGGGTGGTTACCATCTTTCCATTATTTATTAGCCGTAATTCTTTTTAAAGGCTTGGCCGCTTTTTCGAACGCTCTTAACAACCATTCTTTTCGGCTTTCATTCGTTAAACGGATTTCTTCTATTAGCTTTTTATTACTTAGCTTTTTGAAATCCCTCATTATAGCACTTAGACTTTCACCGTTTTTAGTGCTAATAACCTTATGAAGATGGCTTGACATAATGCAATAAGCGTGAATTCTCAAACCTCTTTTTTCTTGGTAATATTTTAAACAATTTATTAAAACGTGCTTATATTCTTTCCTTGTAAAAAGGTCTATCCAATAAACTATTGTACTTGTTACAAAATACAACTCGTCTGGATTCCTAAACTTATATTTCTCCGACATAAAAAATGATAAAATAGTGTCTTATGAAAATAGCTTTTCTAATTGAAATTAGGAAATTGATACTGTTTTGTTAGCTTTATACAGCATACAACGAACGCGTTTTACTGCGTAACGCGCTCGAGTGGGGGACATTATAGCTTAATCAACAAATACGAATTTAAAGGTATGTTTTGAGACACCATTTTTATATCCTCATTTTTTAAGTTTAATGAAAACAATTTTTCATTAATTACATAGAACAATAAATTGTTTTCAATTCCAATTATTTTAAAATCATAAGAAGTATTATTATCAATACTTGAGATCAATTTAATCCTCTTTAACTTAAGTTTCTTTACATCAAACACCTCTATCTCAGGAATAACCTTTACACCTATAAGAATATCTAAATCTTTACGTTTAATATTTTCATAGAAATCATGACTATAGTCTAAAACATCATGCTCTTTGTAAATTATTGTTCTTATTATATAGGATTCATTCCCCATAAAATTTGAGATTTCTTTTGTATAAATCCAAAATCTCATTTTCCCATTATAATTTAAAAAAACACTATTCGTATCATCACTTACAACTTCTATGAGTTTCAATTCTAAATTTGAAAATGAAAAAGAAGCGAGTTGTTTATGTTTTACTTTATTATTGAATATAAATTCTGAAATTGGTCGATTCGTCGTATCGGTAGTAATAGGATATTTAATAAAACCTTCATTTGGATATATATAAACACTCATGTCACCAAATGAATAATCAGTTGCCCAATCACTAGAAGTTTTATATGCATAAATCACATTAGATTTATCAAAATCAGAATAAGTAACTGTCTCGTTTTCAAAGTAGGCTATTCTATATTTCACATTATTATACTCTCGAGAATAATAGCAATATACAAGCCCTGATTTTTTACCATCAAAGTATTCAAAATCATTCGTTTTAACACGAGAAAATGAATTTATCTCTTCAGGTGTAATAGTCATTGTCTTTCCACTTTTAACATCATAAATAATGTCTTTAACTATATTTCTCTTGAAGTGAGTATATCTTAAATGCACTTTTTCTTTTAAACCCATTCTCCTTATATCGGTTAAATAGAACTGTTTTTCTTCAAAAACGTCTTTGAGAGTTAGGGAGTCATTTAGAGACGAATAAACCTCAACATTTTGAGATTTATTCTCTAAGCTACATTTGGGACAAGCGTTAAATATCAAAAATTCCTGACCTTTTACATATAGAGCTGAAATAATTAATACTGTTAAAATTATTGTTTTAGTCTTCATTATATTTATTGATTTATCCAACCTGAATGTTCACAAATCCTTCCCCTCTGGCGCGCGTTGCTTCAGCTAAACGCGTGCCTACTACCAAGCTGTCTCTATAATTACCTTTTGAAAATAGCTTTTTAAGAGGAATTAGAAAAAGGATGCGACGTTGGTAGCATTATACTGCACGCGTTTTACTACGTAACGCGCGCCATATTGTTCTTCCACCAAACCATTTCTCACCAGATTATCATGAATATAATCTACGGTTTACCAATTAATTTATAAGTATTGTAATTTCTTTCCTACACTCAAAACCACAGTTTTCCCCCATTCAATTCCTACTTTGTGTTTTTCTTACTATTTTCCCAACCATCAACTTTTAACTAAATTTTATTTTGGAAGAACAAGTACTAGACTTCAATCTAAACCAGGAACAAAGCCTTGATTTTGATGCTAGAGCAGAAGAAATATTAGAAAACGGATTTGAATTAGATGCCACCGGAATTATTGGTGAGGCTTTTAACATTTTCAAAATGAATGCAGGCAGTTTTATTGGCTTCACTGTAGTGGCTTATTTAATTGTAGGTATTGCTTCTGTTATACCCTTTATAGGAACTGTTGCCAACATATTCTTAGGGCCAGCACTTTATTTTGGTTTTGCATGGGTTACAAAAAAGATAATCCGTAAAGAACGTATTGAAAACTTTCAAGAGTTTTTTCATGGATTTCGGGTATTAATCCCACTTATGTTAGTAGGCTTATTAAGCAGCTTATTTACCGTTGTAGGACTTTTCTTTTTAATCATCCCGGGTATTTATTTAGCTGTAGCCTATAAATGGGCTGCTTACATTGCTGTTTTCGAAAACAAAGAAACTTGGCCGGCTTTAGAATTCTCACGTAAGCTGATTTCTAAAAACTGGTGGGGATTTTTTGGTTTTGCTCTACTACTAGGATTGTTAAATATTGGTGGCGCCTTACTTTTAGGCATTGGTTTATTGGTAACTATACCTGTAACCTTTATTGCCTTCTATATTTCGTTTGAAAAAGTTATTTATAAAACTGAAATCCCTACAGAATGAGCGAAGAAATAGTTTTAGACCTACAAGAAGAGGAGCTGGAAATTGTACCCGCTAGTTCTGGTAAAAGGTTTGCCAATTTAATTGTTGACAGTCTTCTTAGCCAAGGGGTATTTATTGGTATCACTTTTACGGTTGGGCTTCCTGCTGTTATTCAAAACAATGCGCTATTAACCAATGTGGTTTATTACCTACTCCATTTTGCTTATTATTTTGTTATGGAAAGCACTACAGGAAAAACAGTGGGTAAAATGATTACAAAAACCAAAGTGGTTAAAGAAGATGGTTCCGAACCAGACCTGCAAACTGCTTTTATACGCAGTATTTCTAGACTAATCCCGTTTGATGCTTTTTCGTTCTTGGGCAAAGACCGTGTGGGATGGCACGATTCTTTTGCTAAATCTAGAGTGGTTAACGCGTAAGGTATACGTAGTCTTTTATTAAGGTAGTAAAGAAAGTATGGGGTTCTTCCTTAGACTGAACCTCTAACTTTTCTTCTAGTTTCACTTTTAGTTTATTGGCCGCCGTTTCATGCACTTCATTTTTATATTTTTTTAAGCGCGAAGCCGTTTCATGAATCAACAAAACATCTTCATTATTTAACTGAATTACATTAGGGTACGTAGGCAAATAATCTACCTCTTCGTTAATAGACATAATTCGGTCTAAGGACATTCTGTTTTTACGGTTGACTTTAATAACCGCCGTGCTGGCCAAATAATCACCCAAGCGTTGGTTTTTTTCGGAAGAAATAATAAAAAGGGAAGCTAATGAACCGAAGCAAAAATATACATCTACTAACTTAAAAGACCAGCGCACAAAAGCATCGTAAGCAGAAAGTCCTTCACCATTCAGTTTTATAACTTTAATACTTAATAAACTTTTACCAGGCGTCATGCCATTATTGAAGGTTTCAAAGATTATATCGTAACCAACAAAAACAAAAAGCATTACAAAACTGTAAATCCATTCGGGTAATTTACCCACACTGGTGATGAACAACAACACCAAAAAAAACAACACCGCAAAAACTACATCTAGTACAAAAGCAACAATTCGGTCTAAAACAGACGCTAAATTGTATTCTATAATAACATTTTGCGCTGTTACTACTTCAATTTTATTCATTAGGGTTATGTTTTAACGATCTTTATTATATTCGTCTACTAAGCATATTGTTGCTGAAAGTTAAATGAAAGAATCCGCATTTATAAAGCAAAATCAAAAGAAGTGGAAACAGTTCGAGGAAGATCTGTCGAACAAGACCGATGACCCGAGCAAAATTAGCAAGTTGTTTGTACAAATTGCCGATGACCTTTCTTTTGCCCGCACCTTCTACAAAAACCGTTCGGTACGTGTTTATTTAAACGGCGTTGCACAGGTTCTGTTTAATGATATTTATAAAAAACGAAAAATAAGAAAAGGTGATTTCCTTCATTTCTGGAAAACCGATTTACCCCTACAATTCTACCATGCACGTAGAGCCTTTTTAATTTCTACCGTTACGTTTTTGTTATTTGCTTTGGTTGGCGCGTATTCTTGTTCCCAAGACGAAGCTTTTGCCCGTTCTATTTTAGGAAACGGCTATGTAGACATGACCTTAGAAAACATTGAAAAAGGAGACCCCATGGCGGTTTACAAACAAGACAATGTTTTTGGGATGTTCTTCAGGATTACCATAAACAATATTTTTGTAGCGCTTAGAACCTTTGTATTTGGCATTTTTGCTTCCATTGGAACAATAGCCATTTTGCTTTACAACGGCGTAATGGTAGGCGTTTTTCAATATTTCTTTGTGGCAAGCGGCAACTTTAAAGAATCGTTTTTAACCATCTGGCAACACGGAACCATAGAAATTTCTTCCATAGTAATTGCCGGCGGTGCTGGTTTATATTTGGGCAAAGGACTCATTTTCCCGGGGACTTTAAAACGGAGTCATTCCTTTCGGCTTTCGGCACAAAGAGGTGTTAAAATCATGTTGGGTTTAATCCCTTTGTTTGTCATTGCCGGGTTCATAGAGACCTTTATAACCCGTTTTACGGAAACCCCAGACATCATTAGAATTTTAGTCATTCTGCTTTCGCTAGGTTTTATCATTGGTTATTTTGGTGTTTACCCGCGCTATGTTTTCAAGAATGCGTCTAAAGAGGATTTAGAAGAAAAGACCTTAAGTACCGCCGTTATAAGAGAAATTGATATTAAAAAGATAAATACTGCGCCCGAAGTTATTGGTAATGCCATTCAGTTTATAAGTGAAAAAAGCAGTCTATTCCTTAAGTCTTCTTTATTACTGGCTTTGTTCTTTTCTTTTTGTGGCCTGGTAATTTATGATTTGCCCAACTTACATTCTACTACCGAAGTAGCAGCTGGTTCCAACGGTGTTTTAGATTACATAAACTTCCCTTGGTTGGCGGTTTGTAACACTTTCGTTTTTGGATTTTGTCTTCTAATTTTCATTCATGCGCTTTTGCAATTTCTTTCTTTGGAAACGAAAAGCACCACTTTCCTTCAGTTTACCTCTAAACACCTTTTAATCGCTTTATTGGCTAGCGGAATTATTAATAGTTTATTCTTCTTACCCGATGACTGGGGAATTCTTGCGCTTGTATTAACTATGGTAGGTATTTCAATTGCTGTTAATTTATTGATTAAGCAAGAGGTAAACTTTACGTTTTCTAACGGAATACAGAACATAAAAGCCTTCTTTGGTCAGTTTGTGATTATTTCATTATCCGTAACAGGTATTATCTTCCTATTTTATAAATTTTTAAACAGCACCGTATTCACAAGTATTCTTAGTTCCTTAACTATGGTGTACGAATTTGAAACCAATACCAAAATTGCAGTCAGCTATTTTATATTCCGCTTTATAATTGCCAGCTTGCTTTTAATTTTAGTGAATACCGTGGTTATCATTATGGCCTTTTTTAATTTCAGTGCTAACGAAAAAAGTAATGCTTCTTTCTTAAACGAGAAGATTGATAACTTTTATGCTTCAAAATCTTTAAATGATTAAGACTAGTTTCAAAAAATTTCCGCTGCTATTGCTCTTTCTAACGGCTTTTGTTTTTATACTGAAAGCTGCACCCTACAGTCATTCTTCTTGGCACCAAGAAAAGAAGGAATTAGACTACACCGAAAACATGAAAAAGATGGATATTGAGCCGCCTAAAAACGATTTAGAAGCTCCTAGTTTCGATTTTTCTGTATTAAAATACCCGCTGTTTGGGCTTATTATAGTTGGCTTAATTTTCTTACTGATTAAGATTTTAGGCAACCTTCCTTCAAACCCTAATTTACGATCGGAAGCTAGTATTTACGACACCGATTTGGAAGACCGAATACACGAACTAGACCTGAATGCGCTGTTGCAAGAAGCCATGCAGAAAAAACAATTTCAAGAAGCCATTAGGTTGTTGTTCTTAATTCAGATTAAAAACCTTTCTGAACAAAACTTAATTAAGTGGGAAAAACAAAAGACCAACTATCAATACCAACGAGAATTAAATCCGTCTCTTGGTGATTCGTTTGCGCACATCCGCATGATTTACGAGCGGGTTTGGTTTGGTAAATCTATATTGAACGAAAGCATCTTCGTCCTGTTAATGCCCGATTTTACATCATTCCAACATAAAATAGGCAAGAATGAGTAGGTCTACCATTATCATATCAACCGTATTATTGGTGCTGCTTATTGCTGTTGGTGGTATTTATTTATACCTGCGTCAATTTATGCCTAAGTACGAATGGTATCCGCAATACAGAGAATTGCAAGAAGAACCGTACGATCTTTCGGTGTTGTACAGCATGACGGAAAACAATCCGGATATTGATTTTAAACTGATAGACGAAGCAACCAGCACCCTCTTAGATTCTACCGATTTTGGTTCTACCTATCTTTATATTGGTTATTACCGCAACAATTTAGATTCGGCAGAATTAGAGGTTTTAAAACGCTTTGCCAAAAATGGTAACGATGTTGTTTTAATGACGGATGGCTTCGACTCTTTTACGTTTAAGAAATTATTGAATTACCCTAAAGATACCACCGCAGACTATTATTATTCTACGGGTTCTGAAGCGGTGATCGATTCCATTATTCATCCCGAAGTTGTAAACTCTAACCACAACTTCAAATTTCATTACAAAAGCATTAGCGATACCGTTCCTACTTCTTGGTCGGTGCTTTCTGCTGGATTCTTTACGTAAGGTAGATTCTACAAACCGTGTTAAAACCTTGGGTTACCTAAAACCAGATTCCATCAACTTTATTGAAATCCCGTACGGTGACGGTTCATTCTTCCTGCACAGTAACCCTATTTTGTTTACTAATTACATGTTGTTAGAAGAAAACGGACTGAATTATTTAAACGCTGTTTTCAGAAAATTTAACCAAAAGAAAATTTATTGGGACGTTTACAATAAAAAATCAAACTACAACAGTTCTGGTAGTGATGGCAGTGGTTTTAGCATTCAGGAATCCCCGTTAAACTTTATTTTAGGGCATAAAGAGTTTGCTTGGGCGTGGTATTTAAGTTTGGTTTTAGTACTTATTTATCTTTTCCTTCAGTCTAAAAGAAAACAGCGGATTATCCCTGTTTTGCCGGGCAAGAAAAATACATCGGTAGAATATGCCAAAGCCTTGGGTTCTTTGTTCTTCAACAAAGAAAATCATTTAGGAATTGCTACCGAAATGATGCGTCAATTCTGGATAGACGTCCGTTTAGAACATCAAATCCAAAAAAACAAGTTGGAAACCGATCCAAAATCGTAGACAGTCTTGGCGGAAAAATCAGAAACTAGACCTTCTATACTCAAGGGATTATTAGAATTTGAACAGCGCATTAGCAGAGCCAACGCTTTTGATAACAACGACCTTAATCATCTTTATAATTTATTACAGCATTATTATTCCAAAACTGAAAAATCATGACGGAAGAAGAAAACGAATTTAACGCAGAGCATACACCTATTGAAAACACCACTTGGAATCCGGAAAATTCTTCGGAAGCCCAGTTTATTGCCGACTCTGCGCTTAAAATCAAAACCGAATTAAAAAAGGTGTTAGTGGGTCAAGAAGATTTGATTGACTTCTTGATTGCGGCCTTATTTAGTGGCGGACATGTTTTGCTGGAAGGTGTACCCGGTGTGGCCAAAACCTTAACAGTAAATCTGCTTTCGAAAGCCATAAAAACCGATTTTAAACGGCTACAGTTTACGCCCGATTTAATGCCTTCGGATGTGATTGGTACCAACATCTTTAATTTAAAAACTTCGGAATTCAGTTTTCATAAAGGCCCCGTTTTCTCTAACATTATTTTGGTAGATGAGATTAACCGTGCCCCGGCCAAAACACAGTCGGCCTTGTTTGAAGTAATGGAAGAACGCCAAGTTACTATTGACGGCGTTACCCATAAAATGGACAAGCCGTTCTTTATTGTGGCTACCCAAAACCCTATTGAACAAGAAGGAACTTATAAATTACCCGAAGCACAGCTAGACCGTTTTATTTTTAAACTGAAAATAAATCACCCTACCCTTCAGGAAGAAACCGAAATTTTACAACGCTTTAAGTCGGACTTTACTACCAAAGCCATTAAAGAAATTATTGCTGTAATTTCACCCGAAGACATTGAAAAATGCACCAACATTATTGAAGAGATTCACATTAAAGATGAGCTGATTCATTACATCGCTCAATTGGTAGACAAAACCAGAAACATTAGCGATTTATTCTTGGGCGCTTCTACCCGTGCTTCATTGGCAATAATGAAGGCTTCTAAAACCTTTGCTGCCATGCGCGGTAGAGATTTTGTTACGCCAGACGACATCCGTGATGTTTCTTTCCCGGTGCTGAACCACAGAATTATTTTAAGTCCCGAAAAAGAAATTGAAGGCGTAGAAACCGAAGACGTAATTCAAGCCATCATTAATCAGATTGAAGTACCTAGATAATGACAGAAATACGGAACCTATTTCTTAACAACCGATTTTTCTATGTATTTGGTGGCATTGCAGGGCTTTTTGTGCTCAGCTATGCCTTCAGTTTTTTGTTTATAGTTGCCCAAAGTTTTCTGTTTATAGCCGTTTTGGTTGTGGCTTACGAAGTTTATTTTTCCTTCCGAAGTAAAGAATTGATACAAGCCAAACGGGTTTTACCCAAAGCGCTTTCTTTAGGCGACAACAATAAAATTGAATTGCTTTTACTGAACCGTACTTCCCGGAAACTAGAGTTGGAATTAATTGATGAATTGCCGCCGCAATTTCAGATTAGGGATTTTCAACTAGACCACTAGTTTAGAACCCGAAAAAGAAGTATCGGTTTATTATTCCGTAAACCCAAAAGAACGTGGCGAATATCAATTTGGCGCTTTAAATGTGTTCATTCATTCGCCTATTGGTTTGCTTCAACGCCGTATTGTAATTCCCTTGGAAGAGACCGTTCCGGTATATCCTTCGGTGATTACAAATGAAGAAATACAGTTTGCATGCCATGGTGAACATGAATGCGTACAACGGTATTAAAAAGATCCGTAGGATTGGACACAGCTACGAGTTTGAGCAAATTAGAAATTATGTAAACGGGGACGATTACCGCAGCATTAACTGGAAAGCCAGTAGCCGCCGTGGTGATTTAATGGTGAATCAGTACACGGAAGAAAAGTCGCAGCGGATTTACACCATTATTGATAAAAGCCGGGCCATGAAGATGCCCTTCAAAGGTTTAAGTTTATTGGATTACGCCATCAATTCTAGTTTGGTGTTGGCTAACGTAGCCATTCAAAAACACGACAAAGCGGGGTTAATTACGTTTTCAGACAAGATAGATTCGGTAATTAAAGCCGACAGTAATTCCCGACAAATGCACCGCATTATGCAGGCTTTGTACAAGGAAAAGGAACACCATTTAGAAGCCAATTACGAACTGCTGTACCAAACCATTAAAAGACAATCGGAAGGCAGAAGTTTATTGGTGCTGTTCACCAATTTCGAAAGTCAGTACGCCATGCAGCGCATCTTGCCTATTTTACGCATGCTGAATCATTCGCATTTATTGTTGGTGGTATTTTTTGAGAATTCAGAATTATTAGAATTTGGTAACGAAGATGCCGGCACCGTGCTGGACATTTACCAAACTACCATGGCCAAAAAGTTAATTACAGAAAAGGAAATGATTGTTCAGGAATTGAATAATCACGGTATTCAAGCCATTAAAACTACTCCGGAAGAGCTTTCTGTAAATACCGTAAACAAGTATTTAGAGTTGAAAGCGAGGGGGTTGATATAAAAAAAGCTATTATTTTCTTTAAAACCCCTCCGTCCTTCGGACACCTCCCCTTAAAAAAGGGAGGAAATTATAGTAGCATACTCCTAAAAACACTTTTTACATACAGTTGCACAATATATTTTGCCCTTGAAAAAATCTTTAAAACTAAGAAGCATCCTTTGCTCCACTTATAAAGAATAACTATCCACAGGACGGAGGATTTTAAAAATACCACAACAGTCTTCAGGAGAAAAATTATAGGAGCACACTTCTAAAAACACTTTCTACATACAGTTTCACAATATGTTTTGCCCTTGAAAAAATCTTTGAAACTAGGAAGTATCATTTGCTCCACTTATAAATGAGTAACTATCCACAGGACGGAGGGTTTTAAAAATAACATTACAGTCTTCAGGAGAAAATTGTAGTAGAATACTCCTAAGAACACTTTTTACATACAGTTTCACAATATGTTTTGCCCTTGAAAAAATCTTTGAAACTAGGAAGCATCACTTGCTCCACTTATAAATGAGTAACTATCCACAGGACGGAGGGTTTTAAAAATAACATTACAGTCTTCAGGAGAAAATTATAGTAGCGTACTCCTAAAAACACTTTTTACATACAGTTGCACAATATATTTTGCCCTTGAAAAAAATTTTTGAAACCAAGAAGCATCATTTGCTCCACTTATAAAGGGAAGCTGTCTACAGTCTTCAGGAGAAAATTATAGTAGTAAACTTCTAAAAAACACTTATTACATATAGTTGCACAATATGTTTTATCCTTGAAAAAATCTTTGAAACTAGGAAGTATCATTTGCTCCACTTATAAAGGGGAGCTGTCCGTAGGACTGAGGGGTTCTAAACTTATAAGCACGTGTTTTTGAACTTTACATCAATAGTCTTATTTTTCAGAAACACTTTTAATTTTTTTAAGATGGAAAAACACAAGCAAATCAACAACCACCCTGCCTTAAAGGAGCATCGTAAAATTCTTCGTAACAATAGTACATCTGCAGAAGCAACACTTTGGCTTTCCTTAAAAAACAAACAATTAGAAAACCGAAAATTCAGACGACAATTTAGCGTAGAAAATTACATTATAGACTTTTATTGTCCCTCTGAGAAGCTAGCTATTGAACTTGATGGAGCAGACCATTATACCAGCGCAGGATATGAATACGATCAAGAAAGAACCAAAGTTCTAAATACACACGGTATAAAAGTCATCCGATTCGAAAACATTGAAGTATTTAAAGCCCTAGAAAATGTATTGGAAACTATTAAAAACAGTTTTCATAAGTGATACTACCTTTTCAGAAAAAAATCATAACAGCAAACTCCTAAAAAACACTTATTACATATAGTTGCACAATATGTTTTATCCTCAAAATAATCTTTGAAACCAAGAAGTATCATTTGCTCCACTTATAAAGGGGAGCTATCCACAGGACGGAGGGTTTTAAAATAACCCTCTATTTTAATTATAGAACAGGTAACTTTACGGTAATTCGATTTTAAAGGCATACCATGTTTAAAAGAATCTATTTAGAGATTTCTAACATCTGCAACGTTCAGTGTTCTTTTTGCCCTGTGGTAGAAAAGGACAAAAAGATAATGGACTTAACAGAATTTGAGAACCTATTACAGCAAGTTGCTCCACTTACCGAAATAGTTTGTTTGCATTTAATGGGCGAACCGTTGGCACATCCTAAATTTTTAGAAATACTAGCACTTTGCGAAAAGTACAAGACTCAAATAGATCTAACCACCAATGGAATATTAATTAACAAATACAAAGAACAGATTGCTAATTCTACTTGTGTGCGTCAAGTTAACTTTTCTTTGCAAGCGTTTAGAGACAATTTCCCAGAGAAGGATTTAATGCCGTATTTAATGCCAATTTTCAAATTTGTAGACTACGCAAATGAGGTTAAGCCGTCTTTGTATGTGAACTTCCGGTTCTGGAATCAAGAAAGCAGCGCGGCAGATAACGAAGAATTTTTTGTGGAAACGGAAAAGTATTTCGGTATAGAAATAAACAGAAATGTAGAAGTAGGCCACATAAAATCAAAAAACATTTGGAACCGATTGTACCTTCATTTTGATTCTCGCTTTGAATGGCCTTCCATGCTTTTGCCAGAACAAGGAACGCAAGGACGTTGTAATGGGGTTTTAAATCATATTGGTATTCATGCAGATGGCTCGGTAGTACCTTGCTGTTTAGATAAAGACGCCGCAATTAATTTAGGAAATGCCCATAAACAAAGCCTAAATGATATTATTAACAGCGACCGGTTTAAAGCCATGAAAAATGGTTTTCTTAATGGCGTTCTAGTAGAAGAACTTTGCCAACATTGCAGTTTTGTAAATCGGTTTAAGAAAGGTAATTCTCCACTTCCTATTAGTGCTTAAATTCCGTCTGCACAAACAACATTTCTTGTACTGAACTTAGTCCTAGATTATCACTGCGGAGATGTAAAATATCTCCTAATAAATCCAAAATTCAGTTTAAACAAAAACGTCGGCGAGGTTCTGAACCTTGCCGACGTTATACAATTTGTAAAGCTTAAAATGAGTTACTCAATATTGTGTTTTTCAATAATAATATGCGTTTCGGCGTGGTAGCCAATATCCATACCTTCTAATTCTATGGAACGGTTAATTCTTCCGCCTTTAGTGAAAAAAGCACTAATCTTAAAGACTATAAAAGTAGCCACCCCGGAATAAGCAATGGTCACCAATACCGACTTAGTTTGTAACCATACTTGGTAAGGATTTCCGTATAACCAGCCCGCCGATTCTCCGTCTATAGCCGGATTTGCAAATACTCCTGTTAAAATTGCGCCTGCAATACCTACCAGTCCGTGCATCCCGAAAGCATCTAAAGTGTCGTCATGGCCAAAGTATTCCTTCAGTTTCACAACCCCTAAATAACCCACAACACCGCCAATTAAACCCAAAGCCATTGCCCCGGCTGGGTCTACATAACCTGCCGCAGGTGTTATAGCCACAAGACCCGAAACCGCTCCAGAAGCTACACCAATTAAAGTTGGTTTCTCTATGATAAACCATTCTATAATTAACCAAGCTATACCACCACAAGAAGCCGCTAAATAGGTTACCAATACTGCGTTGGCAGCAATTCCGTTGGCTGCATAAGCACTACCGCCGTTAAAGCCTGTCCACCCGAACCACAGTAACGAAGAACCCAATACCATTAATTTTATGGAAGATGGTTTTCTTTCTTCTTGCAAGTTTAATCTTCTGCCCAGCATCCAAGCCACAACAAGGCCTGCAACACCCGCATTTACGTGTATTACTGTTCCACCAGCAAAATCTAAATCACCGTGTAAAAAACCTTCGCTACCCCATACCCAATGGCAAACAGGCGCATACACCAAAGCCACCCAAAGGGAAGAGAAAATAACCCAGGTAGAAAATTTAACCCGTTCAATTATAGAACCACTTACAATGGCTATAGCTATGGCCGCAAATGTTCCTTGGAAAGCAATGTCTAAAAGCTTAGGAATATCTCCCGATAAATCGCGTGGCGTAATACCGTTTAACATCACATAATCTAAGCCACCTATAAAAGCATTTCCTTCAGAAAAAGCCAATGAATAACCAATAACCACCCATACAATAGTACCTGTACAGAAAGCTACGTAACTCATACCAATGGTATTTAATACGCTTTTATTTTGGGTAAGACCGCCATAAAACAAAGCCAATCCGGCTGGGGTCATTAACATTACTAAAGCGGTGGAAATTAACATCCACGCTGTATTCCCTGTGTCTAGCACCGCAGAATCTGCTTCTGCAAAGGCACTAACACTTAGGCCAAGCACTGCACAAAGCATTGCAATCTTCTTGAAATTCATTTATGTGTTTTTTGGTTGGTGCTGCAAAGATAGGTAATCCGCTACTTATAGACCACCCTAAGTAAAAACCGAAGTCAATAAGTGTTTTAACGGTTTTCTTTTACGGAAGAACTTAGACCTTATTTTCTTGCAGAAAAGGCGAACGGATAGTATTTTACTTTTCAGACTTTAATAGACTTTTAATTTTTACTACATGAATACTGAAAACATTGTCTCTATAGAAATTCCGGAAGAAAACTTAAAAAAAGCGGAACAAGGATTACAAATGCTTCAAGAAGCACTTTCGCCATTTTTACTGGCATTAAGTCCTAAACAACGGCAAACTATCCCTACACTTGGCAAAAATTCGGAAGCATTTGTAACTAAAATCATGAGTTACACCAAAAGCAGTACACATCTGTGCCCTCCTTATTTAGAGTTAACCGAAATGGAAAAAGATTGGGTGGCCTTAAAACAAATACAACCCATTTTAAGAGGTGTTAACCAATTGCAAAGTAACCTTAACGACACCGTTTTACTAGCAGGCTCCGAACTGTACCTTTCATCGTTAACCTTTTATAAATCGGTTAAGCAAGCCGCTAAAATGAATGTACTTGAAGCCAAACCCATCTATGAAGACCTAAAATTTCGCTTTGAAAACCAAGGAAAACGAAAAACGGAATCACCAACATGATAAAGTAAATCACTTTTTACCTCCTCTAAAGAAGTCTTGCCCTATAGTAAGACTTCTTTTTTACCCAATTTTTTCTTTCTATACTGAATTGATTAGCCTATATCGTATATTATTTAGCTTCATAAGCAAACTCATTAGCTTTTATAGTGAATTAGTTTGCTGCATAAGTAAAAACAGTAGCTTATAAAACTAATAATCTTATTAATGAAGTAAATTAATAGACTTATATAGTCAACTTATTAGCTTATTTACTAAACAAGGCTACTTATTCCACAAACAAACTGGCTTATTAACTTAATTGATTTGCTATAAAGGCAAACTACTATACTTTATCACCTTACTAGTTTGTAACAGAAGTTAACTTATTCTGTTTTGAAGTAAATCTTTTTACTTCCGAAGCAAAAAGATCTCCTATAATTAAATTCTTGGTTCGCTTATCTTGATATAAGACCAGAATTGAATAGCTTAAAGGATTAAACCAAAAACAATGCATATGAAAACCATGACCTGCAAACAAATAGGCGGTGCCTGTGACCTTGAATTTAAAGCCGAAACTTTTGAAGAAATGGCCAACCTAAGCAAACAACACGGTGCAGAGATGTTTCAGAAAGGTGATCCGGCGCATCTAAAAGTGATAAGCGAGATGTTTCAACTGATGCAGGACCCTGAAGCCATGCAAAAATGGATGGACGAAAAAAGAAAAGAGTTTGATGCGTTGCCGGAGGATTAAGATAACAAACATTTCTGATTTAGATACTTATAAAGAACGGAACTAAGTTCCGCTCTAGAGAGATTTAAAAGCAGATGGTGACATAGTTAAAATTTATGGTGGAAATCAACAGTTTATTTGTTTAGATGAAGTTTGGTATTAGAACTATTACACAGATAATTCTAGTCCTTTTATAGACCAATTCAACTTTAGAATAAACTTCACTAAATTCATTATTACTTTTATTACTTATGGAGACTACACAAAAACAGGCCCTCCATACACATTACTTAATAAGCAATTTTATTACTCTATACGTTGGATGATCGATTCAACCAAGACTAACAAATGTAAGTACGGTGTTTTTGATTTATCAGAAAGGTAACGTATTAACAAACCACCACCCCGACCTAAAGGTCACCCCTCCTAAACAGGATGGGAAAATACAGTAGCAGATTTCTAAAAGAATATCTCGATTCTATTTCCTGACTTATCATAATTACTAAAAATCTTTTAAAATGAAACCGTATCCGATTTGCTCCACTTTTAAGGGGAGCTGCATACTGTCCGCAGGACTGAGGACTGAGGGGTTAAAAAAAGGCTTGATTTCTTCCGAAACCAAGCCTTTCAACTCTCCTTATATTTTGAGAATTATGCCGCTGCCATTTCTGGCTTCGGCTTCATTTTGTATTTACTTCTTTCGTATTTAGGAACATAATCCTGTATTCTACCCATGTTCTTTAAGAATCTAAAGTGAGAGCTCACCGCTTGTGGGAAGGTTAAACTGAAATACGGATAATCGTATTTCAAAGCTGTACGTTCTACAATCTGAGAAATCTCCGGGTAATGAATGTGGCAAATATTTGGGAACAAATGGTGTTCTACTTGCATATTCAGTCCGCCAGTTACAAACAAGGCAAACGGGTTATCTTTAGAGAAATTAACCGTTGTATACAACTGGTGTACAAACCAAGAATGCTGTAAGTTGTTTTCTTTATCTGGCATTGGGAAATGTGCTTCTTCTACAATATGCGCCAACATAAAGATAATGGCTAAAAGAAGTCCAGACGTATAATGCATGATTAAGAAACCAAATAATATATGGTACCAAGCGTAAGGCAACACAACAAACGGCACAACTATAAAAAGCGTATAGTTTATTATTTTGTAGAAAAACAACCATAACATAGCGCTTGTAGAATGTTTTTCGCCTCTAAAATTACCTACTTCATTTTTAAAGAATTTGATATAATCCTTCATAAACACCCAAGTAATGGTTGCTAAACCATACACCATCATAGAATAATATTGTTGGTATTTATGAATAGGCTTTAATTCCATTTGTGGTGACATTCTAATAATAGGCACAGACTCTATGTCTTCGTCTAAACCATCTACATTGGTGTAAGTATGATGTGCAATGTTGTGCATACGTTTCCACATATAAGCACTAGCCCCGTTAATGTTAAAGGTATGTGACATAATATGGTTTACCCAAGGCTTAGAAGAATAAGCACCATGAATGGCATCGTGACCAATATTAACCGCTACCATGGCCATCATAACACCTAAAACTCCCCAGAGCGCATATGCTACTCCTAAAGAAGGTTGGCCAATCATTAAATAAAAGTAAGCCGCAAACCAAATACTTAAATGAAAAATCGTTTTGAAAATCATTTTACCATTGGCGTGCTTAGATATTTTATTCTTAGCAAAATACTCGTTCACAGATTTGTTTAACTCTTCAACAAAATCTTTTTGATGGGTTGAAAACTTAGGAGGATTTTTTGTCATGTATATTATTTAAATAAGGAGAATCCCTTGTAAAATCTTTTCGAAATCTCACTTCTTTAACGAATAAGGAAGTGACCTAATTATTAAAGATACAAATTTAATTACCCGAACTGAAAAAAACACGTCAATTCGGGAACCTTTTTTATGTAAACCTTAAACCACAACCAATGAATTAGTTAATCAAAAAATCACATTTAATTACTCTAATTCTTCTTCGTCTTCAAAGTTAAAATCGAAATTTATGTCACTCATAAGATCCCTAAAGCGGATACCTTCTTGTAAAAGGTGTCTAGAAATTTTACTAAACTCTGCCATACCGTGCAGCGCAAATTCCATTAAAACATATTTTATTTCGCCTTCGGCATTAGGAAAAATCTTTCCTATTAAAACAGACAAACCCGGTACGGTATCTAATTTCTTTTTCCATTCCGAAAATGGATCATCCCGTAGTAATTCAATTTTATTACCACTTCTAAACCACTCTACAATTTCTTTGTAAGGATCGTCTTTTACTTGGTCTTTGTCTTTTTTAGTTTCTGGTGAAGGAAAATATTTTTCAAACTGAACACGAATAGATCTACCAATTAAGTATTGCGCCACATTAGCCATTCCCTCTAGTTCGCCTTCGTAAACTAATTCTATTTTACCCGTAATGGCTGGGATTACCGCAAACAAATCGCTAACTCTAGTTAATGTGTTTTTTTCGTTGTTTATTAAAAGCCTTCTTTCTGCGGCACTGTGCAACATTTCATATGCCGAAATGGTTAAACGCGCCGAAACCCCACTTTTCTGATCTACATATTCACTTTCACGGGCCTCAAAAGCTACTTGCTCAATTAAATCTGCCATCACTTCTGGACAAATAACATGTTTCTTTTGAAAATCCGTTAAACGAGCTTCTTGTGCGGTAATTTCTTTCGAAAGCTCTATAGAATTTGGATAATGCGTTAAAATCTGACTTTCAATTCTGTCTTTTAGTGGCGTTACTATAGAACCCCTGTTGGTGTAATCTTCAGGATTAGCCGTAAAAATGAATAGAATATCTAAGGGCATTCTTAAACTAAACCCACGGATTTGAATATCCCCTTCTTGTAAAATATTAAATAAAGAAACCTGAATTCTAGCCTGTAAATCGGGCAGCTCATTGATTACAAAAATAGAACGGTTTGAACGTGGAATCATTCCGTAGTGAATGGCCTCTTCGTCCGAAAGACTAATTTTTAAATTGGCTGCTTTTATCGGATCAATATCGCCAATTAAATCGGGTACCGATACATCTGGCGTAGCTAGTTTTTCGTAATAACGTTCAGAACCAGGAATCCATTCGATCTCTGTTTTATCGCCATTTAAATCTATATGCTTTTTTGTTTTGTTGGTTAATGGCGCAAACGGATTCTCATTTAAAATAGAACCTTTTACTACCGGAATCCATTCATCCAATAAGCGGGTAATTAAACGGGCGATTTTAGTTTTTGCCTGTCCACGTAAGCCCAATAAAAGCACATTATGCCCCGAAAGCAATGCCGTTTGAAGTTGCGGAATTACGGTATCTTCATACCCTTTAATGCCTGAAAAAATCTCTTCCTTATTTTTAAGACTTTTAATAAGGTTGTTCCGAACTTCGTCTTTTATGGTTCTGTACACGTAACCAGACTCTTTTAACTGACCAAATGTTGTAATGGAAGGCTTTGACATTATTTAAATCTCTTTTTTCTGTTTTTAATAAAATCTTCGAATATAAATTCCCCTAAACCATCTAGCGAGCTGTAATACGCTCTGCCCCCGTTGGTTTCGGTAAACTGACGTACAAATTGTTGTAAATAAGGATCTTTAGCAATCATAAAGGTAGTTATGGGTATCTGCAAGCGTTTGCATTGCGCCGCCATATTCAGCACCTTATTTATTACTTTGGGGTCTAAGCCAAAACTGTTTTTATAATAGCCATTGCCTTGTTTTAAACACGTCGGTTTCCCGTCGGTAATCATAAAAATTTGCTTGTTAGACGTTTTTTTCTTCCGAAGAATATCAACCGCCAACTCTAAACCCGCATACGTATTGGTATGGAAAGGGCCCACCTTTAAATACGGCAACTCTTTCTTTTCTATGGGCCAAGCATCGTTCCCGAAAACAATAATATCTAGCGAATCTTTGGGGTATTTTATACTTACCAATTCGCTTAACGCCATGGCTACTTTTTTGGCGGGCGTAATTCTATCTTCTCCATATAAAATCATAGAATGGCTAATATCTATCATTAACACGGTAGCACAGCTAGACGCGTGTTCTCTTTCCCTAACCTCTAAATCGTCTTGGGTTAAGCGAAAAGAATCTACCCCATTATTAACTTGTGCATTGTGTATGGATCGCCCTATGTCTATATCTTCAAAAGAATCACCAAACTGATAGGGTTTTATATCGGAAGAGAATTCGGAACCACGGCCAACGTGAGGTGTTTGGTGGTTACCTGTACCTCCTTTTTTCAGCTTACCAAAAATTTCTTCTAACGAACTTTTACGGATAGTCTGTTCTGTTTTAGCGGTGATATCAAAAGAACCGTCTGGTTTATCTTCCGTAATAAAACCTTTATTTTTAAGGTCTTCTACAAAATCTCCCATACCATAACTGGCATCACTAATCCCAAATTGCCCGTCTAATTCGGTCATCCAAGAAAGTGCGTCTGATGCATCACCAGAAGTATAGGTAATTAGTTGGGTAAATAACTTCATCATTTTATCAAATGAAGCATTTCCGCCTTCTTCAGGGATAAATTCTGAAAATTGAAAACCTTTCATAAGCTTATTTTAAGTAGGAAGATAGCATCCACAAGGTTTTTTCTTGGGCTGCAATGTAATCACTAATTAGTGTTAAGGTACCTTCGTCGTGTGCGGCTGCGGCTGCATCCATCACATCTCTTTCTATACTTACCAATTGTTGTAAGTTTTGTACGGTAGCACTTACCGTTGCTTCAGAGCCAGAAACATTAATTTCTTCTTTTATAGTAGCACTTTTTACATACGCGGTAAAAGAATGTAGTGGTGTATGGCCTAAGGTAAGAATTCGTTCGGCAATTTCATCAACCGAAAGTAAGGCTTGGTTGTATAATTCTTCAAACTTAATATGCAACTCAAAAAAACCGGGTCCTTTTATATTCCAATGGAAACCTCTTAAATTTTGGTAATAGATCTGGTAATTAGCCAACAACACATTTAATTTACCCGCTAAATCTTTTGATTTCTCTGCATTTAGTCCAATTAGATTTTTCATGTTCTTCAATTCTGAATTATGATATTTTAACGTAAGTTATAGGATAAAGATTATTTTCCACAGGTTAATAATTCTTTTGTGTGGTAACAAATATAAACCGTACTTTTGTTTGTAATGAGCGGATTGATACATAAATCAATAGAAGAAATTTTAACGCATTACCCTCATTATGCTTCCATCCTGTTCTACTACGGTATCGATTTTCGGTTATTCAAGAAAAACAGTTTAAAGGAAGTGTGTGATTCTAAAAAAGTAGATTACAAGCTACTTTTGGGTAAGTTTGAAGCAGTTGAATCGGCCGAAGAATCTGTTTCTTCATTAGAAAATTATTCGCTAGATATTATTCTTTCTTACTTGAAGTTAGCACACAAAAACTTCATTACGTATAGAATCCCCTTTTATTTAGACATTATAAAAGACCAAGAACATTCTGGTATTTCAGAAGAATTAAGTTTGGTTTTTCCTTTTTTTGCTGAAGATTTCATTAAACACATTAAAGAAGAAGAATACACAGTTTTTGACTGGGTAGAACAACTTCTTCAGTTTAAAAAGAAATACAACAGTACCACTGCCATGCATCTTATTAAAGGCTGTAATCTAAAACAATGGGTAGAAGATCACAAAGACGAAGATGAATTTTCTGGCATTAGAGAACTAACCAATAATTACGACAGCTCTAAAGCTGGAAACATAGAAGAGTTGGTTCTTTTAAAAGAGTTGGAAAAATTTGATCAGGAAGTACGGATTCATGCCGAAATCGAAAATCAAGTTTTTGCGCCTAAAGTAATTGCCTTAGGAAATTTACTATCTGCCAGACTTCACGAAATCTCTAAAAAGAATTAAATGGGACGCATATTAGCCATTGATTATGGTGGCAAAAGAACCGGTATTGCGGTCACCGATCCGTTAAAGATAATTGCTACTCCTTTAGAAACAGTTGAAACCAAAAAGTTGCTTCAGTTTTTAAAAGACTATTTTGCTAAAGAAGAGGTAGAAGAAGTGATTATTGGCTTGCCCAAACGCTTAAACAATACCGACACACATGGTACTGCTCTAGTAGAAAAATTTCTACCTTTGTACCGAAAAAATTTCGACATCCCTATTTCTACCATTGACGAACGCTTTACCTCAAAGATGGCTGCGGCAAGTATGATAGAATCTGGTGTTAAGAAAAAAGAAAGACAGAAAAAAGAAAACTTAGATAAGCTAAGCGCAACTATAATCTTGCAAGGCTATTTACTGAACAGAATATGATTTACCCCATTGTTGCTTATGGCGACCCCGTTTTAAGAAAAGAGGCCCAAGACATAAAAAAAGGTGAGTTTGATGTAAAACAATTGGCAGAAGACATGTATGAAACCATGTACAATGCCCACGGCGTAGGTTTAGCTGCCCCACAAATAGGCAAAGCACTTCGCATTTTTGTTGTTGACGGACAACCCATAGACGAAGACGAATTAGAAGGTTTTAAAAAAGTATTCATAAACCCAACCATTATTGAAGAATTTGGTGAAGACTGGGCTTATGAAGAAGGTTGTTTAAGCATTCCCAATATTAGAGAAGACGTTAGCCGACCAGAAAAGTTGAAAATTCATTATTTTGACGAAGACTGGAACGAATACGAAGAAGAATATGACGGCATGAAAGCCCGAATTATTCAGCACGAATACGACCATATTGATGGCGTGTTGTTTACAGACCACTTAACAGGATTCAAAAAAAGACTACTTAAAAGTAAGTTAGAAAAGATTTCAAAAGGAAAGATTGAAATTCATTACCGTATGCGTTTCCCTTTTTCTAAATAACGCCCTTCTGTTTTAGTAGAATAAGCTAAAAGCAGTAACCCTGTAAAACTAATTATGATACTAGAAGAACTGAAAGTAGCTTTAATACAAACCGACATTAGTTGGGAAGATACTTCCGCCAACTTAGCTCATTTAGAAGAGCTTATTTGGAAAATAAATTCTTCGGTAGATCTAATTGTTTTACCCGAAATGTTTAATACGGGATTCTCTATGAATCCCCAAACCGTTGCCGAAGTACCGAACTTTAACACACACCGCTGGTTAAAAAACATCTCTCTGCAATTTTCTTGTGCTGTAAGCGGTTCATACGCCGTTAAAGAAGGAAAAAGTTTTTACAACCGCTTATTTTTTATTGATGCGGCCAACAATTTAGAATTCACCTACAACAAAAAACATCTTTTCTTCCCAGATGGTGAAGCCAACGAATATTCTGCGGGAAAAGAAAACATTATAATCGATTACAAAGGCTGGAAAATACATCCTTCCATTTGTTTTGATTTGCGGTTTGCTGAAGACTACAGCAATACCGGCTACTTATACGATTTGCTTATAAACGTGGCTAACTGGCCTTTTACCCGCGTAGATCATTGGAAAGCGCTATTAAAAGCCCGCGCTATTGAAAACCAAGTATTTGCTATTGGGGTTAACCGAATAGGAGAATCACCCAAAGCCATCTACAACGGCCAATCTAATATTTATGATTTTAATGGCGAAGCGGTATTTCCGTTCACGCCAAGGGAAGAAATATTTGTAACTACGTTAAAAAAACAGAAGCTAGAAACTTTCCGAAGCAAATTCCCGTTCAAGGCTCAAGAACAGCTTTAAACTGAGGAAAGTATTGATTTTCCCCTTCAAAATTCACTCGTTTCAATCGGCTTTTTTGTTTCATTAAAAGGTTAACAATTTTAGTTATTTGTCCGGGTGAAAAATTACCTTCCGAATAAAAATTAAGAGCAATATTTTCTTCTGTTTCTTTTAAAACCTTTAACACATAATCTACCAATTCTATCTCAGAATGATTATCGACCTCTATCAACTTTACCCCGTTTTCATTTCTTAGTCCTGAAACAAAATTGTTCTGCAATAACCATTTATCTTTTTGAATAACTAGAAGTAGAATAAGCATAAATTCTGTTTTGGTTGTTTGGTAAGCATTATAGTAAACACAAAAGATTTAAAAAACAGGAATTTCCATCAAAAACACATCTTCTTCGATGAAAAAAATAAAAACTTCGATTACTGAGAAAAAAGGCAAAAAAACCCATTATTAAAACAAACATTTTTAATGGTGGAAAAAATTATCAATTTCTTTACATAAAAGACTACTATTAAAGAAATACTTTTTCTACATTCGCCTCATGGACAGGGTGTTTACGAAAAGAAACGTACAGATTTACCTGACAGTGGCTTGTATAATTTCATTACTTTTTTTCAAAAAGTTACTGAACGATTATAACAAAGATCACCAAGAGGAAAAAATTGAATTTTTCACTAGTACAGACGCTAGTAATGAAGACTTTAAAGAACTGAAATAACTAAGCGCCTTTAACTAACCAGTAGGCTCTTTCTATTTTTTTAGCGTGTTCCTTTAATAGAATTTTAAACCACGCTGTATATTTTTCTGGATTAATATCCATATCTGCCATTATCCAATCCAACGATTTATAGGTATAATCACAAACTTCGTCTTTATTAATTTTTGGCTTAGAATCTTCAACAGCTATTAAAACATGATCTAATTCATGTTCAACCATACCATCCTCAAATTTGGCTTTGTATATAAAACTAAAAACAGATTCTATAAGCTCTAATTTTAACCCGATCTCCTCTACTACTCTACGTTTAGCCGCTTCTACTATAGTTTCGTTTTTTCGTGGATGAGAACAACAGGCATTAGTCCACAAGCCAGCAGAATGATACTTACTTAAAGCTCTACGCTGCAACAACATGTCGCCCGCATTATTAAATATTAATACTGAAAAAGCCCTATGAAGCACCCCTTTTTGGTGCGCCTCTAGTTTTTCCATAGTACCAATTTCAACATCATTTGTATCAACTAATACAACGTATTCTTCCATGAGGAAAAGTTACTAGATTATTTTGAAAAGATTCCAACTTAACATCGCTTACTTTATTAATTCTAAAAGAATAATTTATTTCAGAAGTTCATAATAATTCGTGACTTTTGAAGGTAGAAAAACTAACAATGGACAAAAAGAAGCAGGAAAACCCGTGGTTGAATATCATTTTTAACATTGCTATTCCCACGTTAATTCTAATGAAACTTAGCAAAGAAGAGTACTTAGGCCCTTTTTACGGACTTATAGTGGCTTTAGCTTTCCCACTTGGTTATGGTATTTTTGACTTGATAAAAACAAAACAAGTAAACTTTGTTTCTGTTATAGGTTTGGTTAGTGTGCTTTTAACTGGGGTTTTTGGGATTTTAAAATTACCTCCCAATTGGATTGCTTTTAAAGAAGCAGGGGTTCCTTTATTAATTGGTGTTGCTATCCCTTTATCTATGAAAACAAAATTCCCTTTGTTTGAGAAAATGTTGTATAACGACACCATTCTTAAATTGGATTTAATTGAAGAAAAATTAAGCGAAAACAATAATCAAGCAGAACTGAAAAAAACGATTAAAAAATCCACCTATTTATTCTCGCTTTCTTTTTTAGTTTCTTCTATTTTAAATTATGCCTTGGCCAAATACATTTTAGTAAGCCCCCCTGGATCAGAAGCTTATACAGAAGAACTAGGTAAAATGAACGGATTAAGTTTTCCTGTGATTGCGTTACCCTCTATGCTAGTTATGCTAGCCGTGTTTTTCTATTTTATTAAGTCTTTAGAAAAAATCACCTCTTTAAAATTTGAGGAGATGATAAACACTAAATAATATATGATTGTCCGCAATGTTACCCTATTCAGTAAAAACATGGCTTCCCTAATTAAATCAACCTCTTCCCCTAAGAAGGACTTGTAGCAAACCGATCTGAAAAATCTGTACTAGTAAGCTAACGGATATGCATAAAATTAAATATCTTTCTTTTTAGCGGTATTCCAGTACTTATCCATTTCTTCTAAATTCATTTCAGATAGGTTCTTACCATCATCCTGAATCGCCTCTTCCATATTGGTGAATCTGCGAACGAATTTTTTATTGGTCTTTTCTAACGCCTGCTCTGGGTCTATATCCACAAAACGCGCATAGTTTATCATTGAAAAAAGGACATCTCCAAATTCTTTCTCTCGCTCTTCTTTAGTAGGTGCTTCTTTAAATTCTTGTAACTCTTCTTGAACTTTGTCCCATACCTGTTCTTTTTCATCCCAATCGAACCCAACACCACGCGCTTTTTGTTGAATACGAACAGCTTTTACCATAGCAGGAAGTGATTTAGGAACGCCATCAAAAAGTTTTTTAGGTTTTTCTAAACTGCCTTCTTTTAACTTAATTTTCTCCCAGTTGGCTTTCACTTCTTCTTCAGACTCCACCGTTTCATCACCGTATATGTGCGGATGTCTTCTAATCATTTTTTCAGCTAAAGAATCCAACACGTCTTTTATATCAAATTTCTTTTCTTCCGAAGCTATTTTACTGTAAAAAAGTAAATGAAGAAATACGTCACCAATTTCCTTTTTCAATTCATTGATGTCTTTTTCAATAATGGCATCATTAAGTTCGTATACTTCTTCAATGGTAAGGTAGCTTAACGATTCGTAGGTTTGTTTTTTATCCCACGGGCAATTTAACCTAAGCTCATCCATAATGGTAAGCATGCGATCAAAAGCCTCTAATTTCTCTTTTCTTGAAGTATCTTCTGGTGGCTGAATCATTATTAAGAAAATTTAAAAGGTATAATCCAATTTAACAGCAAAGGATCTTAAATCTACAGAATACAAGTCGGTTTGTTCTGGAGTAGCACGTTGCTGCCATCGCAATGAATGAATGGGATTATTTTTGGTTCCTAAAACATCGTAAACGTAAAACCCAACATGCCAATTTTCACTAGGGTTACAATGAAAAGAAACATTCCATTTTACAACAGCATTAGTCTGTATACCTAAATCTGGGAACTGTGGGTTTTGCTCATGAATAACTTGTCTTCCTTTTAAGCCCCAAAAAACCCTAACATCTGTATGAAAAGTTAGAAAAGGCACTGGTTTATAATCTAGAAACAACTTAGTGGTATTGGTAGCCAAATTAACAAAATTGCTACCGTCTACAGTTATACCATCTTTAATGGGATATAATAATTCCGTTCGAACAGAGTCTTTCCCGTCTGCAGTTTGAATTGCTTTTGGGATGTATTCAATTGTTCCATTAGAATAGATTGTAGAATCATAACCAGAAAAAACAGGTCTTTTTGTAGCTATCATTTGATTTATATCTGTATCTATAACTTTCTGAAAATTATGATTTAGACCTATTTTAATTTTTTTAGTAGAATATTGTGTCTCTAAATCCATATTAAAAAAATTATACTTGCCTCCGTTTACATGCCTAAATAGAGTCTGGTTCCAAACAAATAAATCTTTTATGGTATTATAAGAAAAAGAAGTAGTAAACATTAACTTTTTATTTAGTTCATGAACCGTAGATAATTCAATGGAATTAGATTTCTCTGGTTTTAAAGAATGTAATTGGTCTAAAGAAACTGGAGGTATTATATTCATTGATGGGGTAGGCTGAACATACGGTTTTTCATATACATATTTGTCATGGATTAGATTACCCGCTTTGTCATAATTATTCTTATTGTATTCGTAATTATCTGCGCTACCGTTATTAGCAGATGCTTGATAGGTTAATTTTATAGCGTGGTTATCTTTAACAATATAATTCAACCCTAATAATGGACTTAAAAAACCACCAAACTTTTTTGTTCTAGTATGTATTTCATAACGCGCACCAAAATGAAGAAATAAATTATGCTGAATACTGTATCTCCCTTCTCCATACAAAGCATGGTCAAAATAGGTCACCGACTTCACCACCGGTATATTTGCATTTTCTTCAAATCTATTTTCGCCTGCTAAACCAGCACCTATATCAAAAATTTTAAATTGATACCCAACAGAAAACTTCATTCTACTTATTGTTTTAACCGAATACCTTAAGTCTGTAGTAAACCTATTTTCTCCAAAAGACTCCACCGTTTGTTTTTCTCTTTCAGTAGCTCTAGAATTAGAATATTGATCCATATTATCTAATAGTACTTGATTACCAACCTGATCTGTTGCAAGTAATATTTTAAGTTCGTTTTGACCTATAGGTTGGGTATAAGCTAATTGTGTAAATATATTATCTACCACATATTTTCGTCTGTTATTATTAAAAGGACGTATATCGCCATAAAACCCATCCGGAGATCTATATTGACCATCTATAAGCCTTGGTTGTGCCGTAGAATCTAAAACCCCACTATAATCTGGCCAACCATCTACAGGAAAAAGACCGCCTGCATTAAACTCTTGGTGCGTAATTCTAGAATAAAAAGAAAATCGTTTATAATTAAATTTTGTGCTCAATCTAATATTTTGGTTTGTTTCCCATGCACTCCCAGATGAAGGAACTCCATTTGACGGAATATCATTTCTCCAAGACGGGTATGGCCAACTGGCTTTACCATATATTCTAGAATTTTCATCCCCTACGCCCTTAGAGCTTAAGTAGCCTAGAGAGAAATTCACATTACCTTTCCCTTTATCTACGGGAGTATCTACAAAAATTTCAGAAGAAGCACCCCCGCTTTGCATGCGCCAAGAATGCGCACTAAGATCAATTTCAGTATGCTTTTCGCCTTTAAAATCTTTTGTCACAACATTTACTACACCGGCAATAGCGCCAGACCCATAAATCAAACCAGAAGGACCTCTAATAACTTCAACACGTTCTATATCTTGCAAAAGACCCAAACTTAATTCAGAAAAAGCCCCATCTCTAGATTCATGATTCATTTTATGCCCATTCACTAAAAAAATAAACTTGGTATTTCTATCAGGGGCCACACCACGCATGCCCCAAATAATTCCATTCCATTTATTATACATGTATTGAAAGCCTGGTACATAAATTTCTAATAATTCAGAAAGGTGTCTAGCGCCACTTGAAGAAATATCATTTTTAGAAATTACAGTTACTGAATACGGAAGAGATTTCATTTCTAACTCCAAAAAAGTGCCCGTTTCGGCAATTATATCTAAGCCCATTAGCTCTTCTAAGCTAAGGTCAAATAAACTTTCCTCTAATAGGGAATCTTTACTTACTGCCTTATCCAAATTATCTATAATTTCAGTAGAATCTTTTTGAGCTATCAACAGGGTTGATAAACTTAATAAAGTGAAGGATAACAGTAACTTACTAATTGGGAAATAATTAAACACAGATTTTTAAGCGCATATAAGCTTGAAAAATAGAAAGAGATATCTGCTTCTCCTAAAAATAAAAGAGGTCTTTTAAGACCTCTTTCTTATAGCATTCCTACTTCTAGAGTACATTAATACCGCTTCTATAGAAGTTTCACTCATTTTTGGCTTCGTTTTATTTAACTCTAAAGCCATAGAGTCTAATTTCACAAAAGAATTTAGCACTTTATTGTCGTTTAAAATTCTTTGTTCAACAGTTCGTTTTTCTTTTTCTTTTAATTCATCGTACACATATAAAACCAAAAGATCATCAAATGTAGAGGTGTTTATCATAAGCAATTTGCGTTTGTTCCATTTTCTTTCGAAGATTGATTAACGCATAACGCATTCTACCTAACGCGGTATTAATACTTACACCAGTAGCCTCAGCAATTTCTTGAAAACTCATTTCGGCGTAATGTCTCATTTTTAATACCTCCTTTTGCGATTCAGGCAATGTTTCAATCAAAACTTTCAGGTTTTTAACTGTCTCATCTCTTTCCTGCATTATTTCTGCGGAATCTTCTGAATACTCTAACGTGTGATAGATCGGAGAATTGTCCTCTACTATAGATTCTGGGTTTCTTTTTTGTTTCCGGAAGTGATCAATAGCTAAATTATACGCCATACGTGTTAACCAAGGGCCAAATTTACCCTCTTCGTTATACGTACCCGAATGCAACTTATTAATTGCTTTAATAAAAGTATCCTGCGCCAAATCTTCTGCAAGACTTTTATCTTTAACAATCATTAAGATTGTGGAATATACTTTGGTATTGTATTTTTTAACTAATAATTCAAATGCGGACTCGTCACCTTTAAGGTATTTAGACACTAATACAGTGTCGTTTTCATACTTCTTATTTTTCATAGCTACGTTGCAAATTGATAACGTAGAAGTCTAAATCATATAGTATCCTTTAGGTTTGAATTTGAATTAACTACAAGAGTATATACAACTCCTGATTAATTTGTAACCCTTAAATTACTAAGAATAATTCTAAAAAGCAAATATTTATCTTCCTAGGCTAGCAGTATAATCTTGTTAAATTTGCAGCTGAACAAATCCTCCATTCATGGAAATCGAAACGTTAGACCCAAAAGAATACATCATTATAAAAGGTGCCAAAGAAAATAACCTTAAAAACATAGATGTTGCTGTAAAGAGAAACACACTTACAGTTATTACGGGGGTTTCTGGATCTGGAAAATCTTCCCTTGCCTTTGATACTTTATATGCAGAAGGGCAACGGATGTATGTAGAAAGCTTAAGTTCTTATGCGCGTCAGTTTTTAGGACGAATGGAAAAACCAGCAGTAGAATACATAAAAGGGGTTTCGCCCGCCATTGCCATTGAACAAAAAGTAACAACAAAAAACCCACGATCTACTGTGGGAACTAGTACCGAAATTTACGATTACTTAAAACTTCTTTATGCTAGAGTAGGCATTACCTATTCTCCTGTTAGTGGTAAAGAGGTAAAAAAACATAGTGTAAGTGATGTTGTAGATTACATCATTAGCCTACCAGAAGGCAGCAAAGTTTTATTATTAAGTCTTTTAAAAGTTCATCCTGAAAGAACACTAAAGAAAGAATTAGAGCTTTTGCTTAAAAAAGGGTTTACCAGAATAATGGTAGACAATGAAATGATGCAAGTGGAAGATGCCGAAGCAACTAAGTTAAAAGGCAAAGCCATTTACATTATAATAGACCGCGTGGTTTCCAAAAAAGACGATGAAGAATTGGTTTTCAGGTTATCGGATTCGGTACAAACGGCTTTATTTGAAGGCGAAGACGAATGCCAAGTATTTGATTACACTACCAATGTTTTAAAAACCTTCTCTGATAAGTTCGAAATGGACGGGATGACTTTTGAAATCCCAACGGTTAACTTTTTCAGTTTTAATAATCCTTTTGGTGCTTGCAAAAAATGCGAAGGCTTTGGTCATATTTTAGGTATAGATCCAGACTTGGTAATTCCAGATAAGAATTTATCTCTTTTTGAAGGAGCCGTTGCGCCATGGCGTGGTGAAAAATTAAAAGCGTGGGCAGAACCTATTATTAAAAACGGAATTAAATTTGATTTCCCCATTCACCGTCCGTACAAAGATTTAGACCAAAAAGACAAAGATTTACTTTGGACAGGGAACAAGTATTTTGATGGCCTGAACGAGTTTTTTAAACATTTAGAAAGCCAACTGCATAAAATACAATACCGTGTTTTACTTTCTAGATACCGTGGCCGAACAATTTGCCCAGATTGTAAAGGCACACGTGTTAGACAAGATGCCAACTATGTAAAAGTAAATGGTAAATCAATCATTGAGTTATTACTGGTACCCGTAGATCAATTATTGATTTGGTTTCAGAATATAGAATTAAACGAATACCAAGAAAAAGTAGCTAGCCGACTTCTAAAAGAGATCACCAACCGTTTAGGATTTTTAACCCAAGTGGGTTTGGGTTATTTAACCCTGAACCGATTATCCTCTACGCTTTCTGGCGGGGAGCACCAGCGTATAAAACTAGCAACGCATTTAGGTAGTGCTTTAGTTGGCTCCATGTATATTTTAGATGAACCAAGTATTGGTTTGCATCCACGTGATACCGAACAATTAATTGGCGTCTTAAAACACTTACGTGATTTAGGCAATACTGTAATTGTAGTAGAACATGAAGAAGAAGTGATGCGCGCAGCGGATGAATTAATTGACATAGGTCCTGAAGCCGGTAGACTAGGTGGAGAATTAATTTACCAAGGTAAACTGGCTGACATAGGCGGTAATGAACGCTCTTTAACCAATCGTTACTTAAATGGCGATTTGGAAGTCTCTGTTCCTAAAAATAGAAGAAAGTGGCAACACTTTTTAGAATTTAAAGGCGCCAGCGAAAATAACCTTAAAAACGTAGACGTAACCATTCCACTACATACTTTAACGGTAATTACTGGGGTTTCCGGTTCGGGAAAATCTACTTTGGTAAAGAAGATCATTTACCCAGCTGTTAAAAAGCATTTTGGAGAGCACAGTGATTTCACGGGTAAATTCACCGAGATGTCGGGTAACATTGAAGCCATTGAGGAGATTGAATTGGTAGACCAGAACCCAATTGGTAAATCGTCTCGTTCTAATCCTATTACGTATATAAAAGGCTATGATTTCATCCGTCAGTTGTATGCCGACCAACCGTTGTCACAACAACGCGGTTTTAAACCGTCTATGTTTTCTTTTAATGTGGAAGGCGGAAGATGCGACAATTGCCAAGGCGAAGGAACGGTAAAAATTGAAATGCAATTTATGGCCGACCTTCATTTAACCTGTGAAGTCTGCAAAGGAAAACGTTTTAAACAAGAGGTTTTAGATGTAGAATACAGCGGAAAAAACATTTCGGAAGTTTTAGATTTAACCATTGAAGACGCTATTGATTTCTTTAGCAAACACCCTAAAATTTTAGAAAAACTAGAACCACTTAGACAAGTAGGTTTGGGTTATGTTAGTTTAGGGCAATCTTCTAATTCATTAAGTGGTGGTGAAGCACAACGGGTAAAACTGGCTTCTTTCCTTTCTAAAGGAAGAAGTGAAGCGCCTAAGTTGTTCATTTTTGACGAACCAACTACCGGGCTTCATTTTAACGATATTGCCAAATTATTAAAATCGATGAATGCTTTAATTGACAATGGCCATTCGGTTTTGGTGATTGAACACAACATGGACGTAATTAAATGTGCCGACTGGGTAATTGATTTAGGTCCCGAAGGTGGTGACAGAGGCGGTGAGATTTGTTTCGCCGGAACTCCGGAAGAATTAGCCAAGGTTAAAGACAACCATACCGCTAAGTTTTTAAAGGGTAAGTTGTAGTTAATTACTTATGTAAAGAATATTACCCACCCCTAACCCCTCCAAAGAGGGGAATAACTAGAATCAAACATACATATAAATATTTGACTTTATTTATAAAATAAACATAGCTTGATGCTACAACTCCTTCCTGAGGGAAAGCCTGTGCCGCACTTGATGCGGTAGTGGGCTTTTCGAAGGAAAGTTCAGAAGAGGTTTGTTTCCAAGTAAAAAGGACATCATTTTTTTTAATTAGCCCTGCCTAGCGTGGAACTTAGTTCAAGGCATACACATCCATAAGTGATCACCGAACTTCTAATTTTTCAGGATTTTGTCTATTGTCCCAAATAGTAAGAATATGAATTTGGTTTCCAAGCACTTCATACATCATTAGATAATCCCGAACAATCTTATACCTAACGTTTTTATAATCAGTTAATCTTCCCGTATTAGGATGAATAGCTACTAATTGAGTAGCCTCTTCAAATAGTTTGCTAAGCTTTTTACTATATGTATTGAATTTATTATGCTCTATCCAAAAAATTAGAATTTCATTAAGTTCTTTAGCCGCACGTTGGGACCAAATTACTTGTTTAGCCATTCTGAAATATCTTTAAAAACTCTTTCAGACGGTACTCCTTCACCTCTTGCAATTTGTTCACGACCCTCATGGATCGCTTTTTTTTGCTCTTCTTTTATTATATAGACTGATTCATCGATATTTATTTCAAGAAGCCTACTTATTTCATCAATGACATTTTGATCATCAATTTTTTTAATCTTCTCAATTAACTGTTTACGATTCTTCACCTTTGCCATATTCTAAGATACTGATATTTTTAATAATTAGATCAAAGATCACAACCGTTTTGGATTATCTGCCTAGCGCGGAACTTAGTTCAGTGATTCAACAGCAACACTTTTAAATCCGACTTTAGCTCTATAACAGAAGACAGCTCCCTTTTTGGGAGCGTATATCTCCGGGTCATTCCGATAATTATCGGAACGAAGATGACGTAGTAGCTTGCTGTGAAATAGACTCACACCCCCTTCTTTCACACATAAGATTAAATTCATTGTGAAAATGCGATAATCATAACGATATTTGCAAAATTGCATAAAAACGAATATAAATTTTCGGCGTGAGATGAGGGTATTAAAATTTGGGGGAACTTCCGTAGGATCTGCAGACAGAATTGAGCAGGTTATTAAAATATTAAAGTCGTATAAAGAAAAAGGCATTGCTTTTACCTCGGTTTTTTCGGCAGTTGGTGGTATGACCAACAAGCTGCTTAAAATGAGTGAAGAGGCGGCTGCCCAAAACGAAAGTTACACCCAAACCCTTACTGAGTTCGAAAAAATCCATTTTGAATTAGTACGTTCTTTGGTAGAAATGAAAGACCAGAGTTCAGTATTTGCTGAAATCAAGCGTCTTTTAAACGAACTGGAAGATGTGCTGCAAGGGGTATTTTTGGTGCAGGAACTATCACAAAAATCATTGGATTTTATTCTTAGCCATGGCGAAAGAATTAACGTGGTTATTTTAGCCAAAGCGGCACAACAAAGAGGTTTAAACTGTGTTGCAGTCGACTCTAGAACCATTGTAAAAACCAACAGCGATTTCGGTAAAGCAAAAGTTGATTTCAAAATCACTGATCAGCTTATAAAAGATTTATACAGTAAAGATACCGATACTATTAAGTTGGTAACGGGTTTTATTGGTTCTAACGAACAAGGAATCACGACCACTTTAGGCCGTGGCGGATCTGATTATACAGCGTCTATCATTGCTTCGGCTTTAAATGCAGAAGAAACTGAAATCTGGACGGACGTAGACGGCGTTATGACTGCCGATCCACGCAAAGTAAAAAAAGCGTATTCTCTGGAAGCCATTTCGTACAGCGAAGCTATGGAGATGTCGCACTTTGGTGCCAAGGTGATTTACCCGCCTACCCTTCAGCCTGTATTTGTAAAAAATATCCCAATCCGAATTAAGAATACGTTTAATCCGGATTTCCCGGGCACTTTAATTAGTGATAAAAGCGGAACCCCGCATAAATTACGGGTTAAAGGAATTTCATCGATTGATGATGTTTCTTTGGTAACCGTTCAGGGTTCGGGTATGATTGGCGTTTCGGGTTTTTCTGCCCGTTTGTTCAGTACCTTAGCTTCTAAAGAAGTAAACCTAATCTTAATCACGCAAGCTTCTTCGGAGCATTCCATCACATTTGCTGTAGCTCCGGGGCAAGGTGAATTGGCTAAAAACCTGATCGAAAAAGAATTTGAGATGGAAGTGAGCGCCGGAAAAATTGAACGCGTTAAAGTAGTAACGGGTCTTTCGGTAGTGGCCATTGTTGGTGAAAACATGCAAGAAACGCCGGGTATTTCGGGCAGAATGTTCTCTGCTTTAGGAAGAAACGGTATCAATATAGCAGCCATTGCACAAGGTTCTTCTGAACTGAACATTTCGGCAGTAATCAAAAAATCTGACATTAGTAAAGCACTTAACGTTTTACACAGTGCCTTCTTCCAAAATGTTAACCACACGGTTAATGTATTTATGGTGGGCCCTGGTTTAATTGGCAAGACTTTATTAGAGCAGATTAAAGATCAAAAAATATATCTAGGCGAAAAGAAAGGCATAGACCTTCGCGTAATTGCTATTGCCAACAGTAAAAAGATGGCCTTTAGCGAAGACGGTTTAGATTTAACCACTTGGCCTAATTTATTAGACGGGGCTGAACCTTCGTCATTAGAAAGTTTTGTAGACAAAATGATTGGCATGAATTTGTCCAACAGTATTTTTGTTGACAACACTTCTAATAAAGAAATTCCTAAATTCTACAACAAGATTTTAGACGCCAGTATTTCTATTGTAACGCCCAACAAGATTGCCAATTCCTTAGGTTTTGACGAATACGAACGTTTAAAAACTACCGCTTTCAAACGCAATGTGTTGTTCTTGTACGAGACCAATGTTGGTGCGGGCTTACCTGTAATTAACACCTTACAAGATTTAATGCACAGTGGTGACGAAATCTTGAAAATCGAAGGTGTGCTTTCGGGATCGCTTTCTTACATCTTCAATACGTATGATGGCACTACTTCTTTTAAAGATGTGGTTTTAAAAGCGAAAGAAGCCGGATTTACAGAACCCGATCCAAGAGACGATTTAAACGGAATGGACGTAGCCAGAAAGATTCTTATTCTTTCCAGAGAATCGGCGTACGCCTTAGAACCTGAAGATATTGTAGTTGAAAATATTCTACCGGAAAGCTGTATTAACGCTCCGGATGTGGATTCTTTCTTTTCAGAATTAGAAAAAGCGGAACCTAGTTTTAACAAAATGATTACCGCGGCCAACGCTGCTAACAAAAAACTGTGTTTCATTGCCAGTATGGACAGAGGTAAAGTAAAAGTGGGACTTCAATCGATTGACAGTTCTCATCCTTTCTTTGCGCTTTCGGGCAGTGACAACATGATTTCTTACACCACACGAAGATATACCAACAATCCTTTAGTAATTAAAGGACCCGGTGCCGGTGCAGAAGTAACCGCAGCCGGTGTTTTTGCCGATATCATCCGTGTTTGTAATTATCTATCTTAAAAACAAATGTCAAAATCTATAAAAGCTTTCGCTCCTGCCACTGTAGCCAACGTAGCCTGTGGCTTCGATGTATTGGGCTTTGCATTGGATCAACCGGGCGATAGTGCAAAAATCACTTTAAATGCTGAAAACAAAGTTCGGATTACTTCCATTACGGGTGACAATGGCTTTTTGCCTTTAGACCCCGCGAAGAATACCGTTAGCTTAGTTATTAGCAAATACTTAAAACACATTGGTTCGGACCAAGGTGTAGATATTGAACTGGAAAAAGGAATGCCTTTAAATTCTGGTTTAGGTTCTAGCGCTGCCAGTTCGGTAGTGGGGATTTATGCCCTTAACGAACTTTTAGGCCGCCCGTTAAAAACAGAAGAATTGCTTTCTTTTGCTATGGAAGGCGAACGTTTGGCCAGTGGTTCTGCCCATGCCGACAATGTTGCTCCGTCTTTATTGGGTGGTTTTGTTTTAATCCGAAGTTATGATCCGTTGGATTTTATTCAGTTACCTACACCCGACAAACTGCACGCTACCATTATTCATCCGCAAATAGATGTTAAAACGAAAGATGCCAGAAGCATTCTTCGTAAACAAGTGGAAATGAAAGATGCCGTTATACAATGGGGTAATTTGGGCGGACTTGTGGCGGGCTTGTACCGAAACGATTACGAGTTAATCGGCCGTTCTTTGCAAGATGTTATTGTAGAACCTGTGCGTTCTATTTTAATACCGGGTTTTGATTTGGCTAAAGCCGAAGCATTAAAACACGGTGCTTTGGGCGCTAGTATTTCCGGTTCGGGACCTTCTATTTTTGCATTAAGCACCTCTATGGAAGAAGCGAAAAAAATTGGTGCGGCTATGAAAGCCGTTTACGACAGCATACATATTGAGAGTCAGGTTTTGGTTTCTAAAATAAGCCCTAACGGACCAAGAATTATAGAATAAACACAACTGTATTTACAGAAAATGGAATTATACAGCACGAAAGGTCAGGTAGAAAATGTAAATTTTGAAACGGCTATTTTCAAAGGTTTACCAGCCGATAACGGTTTATACATGCCTACCGAATTCCCTGAGTTGCCTCAGGCTTTTTTCGATAATATTGAAAACTTAAGCTTTCAGGAAATTTCTTTTGAAGTTGCCAAAGCATTAATTGGTGATGAAATTCCGGAAGCCGATTTAAAAGAGATTGTATACGATGCCGTTAATTTTGACGCGCCCGTTAGACATATTGTTGGCCCAATGAATGTGCTGGAATTATTCCACGGACCTTCTTTGGCGTTTAAAGATTTCGGTGCTCGTTTTATGTCGCGCTGTATGTCTTATTTCCTGAAAAAGGAACAGAAAGAAATTAACATTTTGGTGGCCACTTCCGGCGATACAGGAAGTGCCGTAGCACACGGTTTCTTAGGCATTAAAGGCATTAACGTTACCATTCTTTACCCTAGCGGAAAAGTAAGCATACACCAAGAAAAGCAATTAACAACTTTTGGCCAAAATATTACCGCTTTAGAAATTGACGGTGTTTTTGACGATTGCCAAAAGCTGGTGAAAGAAGCTTTCTTAGACAAAGAATTGAATGAGAAACTGAATTTAAGTTCGGCCAACTCCATTAATATTGCGCGTTTAATACCACAATCTTTTTACTACTTCTACGCGTATGCGCAAGTAAAGAAGTTGGGTAAAAAACCAGTTTTTGCTGTGCCAAGCGGAAATTTCGGGAATCTTTGCGGTGGTTTAATTGCCAAAAAAATGGGCTTGCCCGTAGAGTTGTTTGTGGCTTCTACCAACATGAACAACATAGTACCGGAATATTTAAGCGGTGGTGCGTTTACACCTAGAGCTTCTGAAGCTACTATTTCTAACGCTATGGACGTGGGTAACCCAAGCAACTTCCCTAGAATGATTAACTTCTTTAAAGAAAACTTTACCGAAGTAAGCGCCAACATTGTGGGTAAATACTACAACGACGATGTTACCAAACACGCCATGAAGAAGGTGTTTGATGAAACCGGTTATGTAATGTGTCCGCATACAGCAGTGGCTTTCTTGGGCTTGGTAGATGTGTTTAAAGAACGTGAGTTAGATGCAACGGGTATTTTCTTATCTACGGCACACCCGGCTAAATTCAAAGATGTGGTAGACGAAGTTATTGGACAAGAAATAGCCTTACCGGAACGTTTAGCCGAATTGGTTGAAAAAGAAAAGGTTTCTATTAAAATGAAAGCGGACTTTACGGAGTTTAAAAAGCTTCTTATTGAAGTAAGGTTTTTTATAGATATTGAAGGATAGGAAAAGCGGCTTGAGAGGGTCGCTTTTTTTATGCATATGCTTCATCGACTAAAGAGCTAAAATCATTATTAGAGATGAATACTAAATTTTCAGAAATATGCTTTAATTTTTTCCTAAATCTACCCAACCCCTCAATTATGTAAGTAACAGCAATTATTGGCAGTACTATATATACCCAACCGCCAGCATTTAGAACAATTGCACGCATAGAAATTGTACTAAGCCTTTCATGAATTAATCTAACTTCTTCAACATTACAATCCTCAATGATTTTTATCTTTTTTTGCACTTTACTTCTCATTTTATCATCTCTTTCAAACCTTTTTTCAGCTTCAAATAATAGAGAAAGTTTAAAGTATGGTAAATGTTGAATTGTACTACATATTGAATTGTCAAGATTCTCAAAAACCTTATCAGATACCTCAAGCTTTTTTTGTGCTTTTATTTGTCTAAGCTGATCTCTTATTTTAAATAAATCATACCTCAATTCAAGTCTTTTATTGGGTAGAAAAATAGACTCGTATATAAAATGAAACACTGATATTATAATGAATATAAAAAAAGTTAAAGCCATGACTATATTTTATTTGACGTTGACAAACTCTTATTTATGGCAAGCTCTTGAAGAGCATTTTTTTCTTTAGCCATTCTAGTAACTTCTTGACTTTGAATTTTCCTAAGCTTTTTACTAGTCAAATACCATCCAAATATACAAACAATAGCTAAAAACCAACCAAAATAATACAAACTTTTAAACATTTGGACTAATTCCATCATCATTTTATCAACTTGATCTTGACTCATTTTAAGAACAAGAATCATAATAATAAAACCAACAAGTCCTATTAAAAATTGTCCCTTATTCAAAGATTGAATTAAAACATCCCTCATCATACCCCAAAAATTTGGGCGATAGTAACTATTTCCTTTATTGTTATGTTTTCTTTTTGGATTTACCATTGAAATAAAAATATCACTAAAACTATAAAATATAACCGAGGTTCAAAACCTCATCGACGTTTTAGTAGCAAACAGTTAGATTTAAAAAACCACGTTTCTATTTTTAAAGACGTTTACCATGGAACGTCATTCCCATGAAAATGGGAATCCCTCCAAAACCAACGAAAATGCTATTAGTCAATTAAGCTTCATCTCAAAATTTAGAGCACATCAATACTAGAGAGATTATCCGGTCAAGCCGGATAATGACGGTAGTAGTTGGCGAATAGTTAGTTTGAAACATTGTTGATTTTAACTAATTAAAAAAAACCTACTATGAAACATCTCGCTCAGCACCTAAGTATAATCGTATTAAAGCTATTTCTACTTTAACACCGCTAGTGCGAGCTTTCAGCTCGTATTTTTAAATTGAAACAACAACATTTACCCATTCTGGACCGAGAGTTTCACGCTAAAACGGAGCTTGATATTACCCAACGTCAACGAGGTTCAAAACCCCGTCGACGTTTTAGAAGCAACCAGTTAGATTGAAACAACAACAGTTCTTTTTTTAAAGATGTTTACCATGGAACGTCATTCCATGAAAATGGGAATCCCTCCAAAACCAACGAAAATGCTATTAGTCAATTAAGCTTAATCTCAAAATTTAGAGCACATCAATACTAGAGAGATTATCCGGTCAAGCCGGATAATGACGGTAGTAGTTGGCGAATAGTTAGTTTGAAACATTGTTGATTTTAACTAATTAAAAAAAAACCTACTATGAAACATCTCGCTCAGCACCTAAGTATAATCGTATTAAAGCTATTTCTACTTTAACACCGTTAGTGCTAGCTTTCAGCTCGTATTTTTAAATAAAAACAACAACATTTAACCCATTCTGGACCGAGAGTTTCACGCTAAAACGGAGCTTGATATTACCCAACGTCAACGAGGTTCAAAACCTCGTCGACGTTTTAGAAGCAACCAGTTAGATTGAAACAACAACAGTTCTTTTTTAAAGATGTTTACTATAGAACGTCCCGGCCCCGATAATAATCGGGACAACTGAAAGAAGAAAATATCCGGGATCTAGTGACAGTAGCTAGCTTATTTACATAAGGGTATAAACCAGTCACTTCTTCTATTCTAACAGAACAGACCCCGCATTCCCGAAAGCTTTCGGGACGGGGTGACGTTCCATAGCTAACAAAAAGTTTAATATTTAACATCAAGTTTTAAATCAAGAATGATTTGAAATCATCCTGAATCTAGCGCAAATGGCCAACTTCTGAATACAAGTCTTTCCAAGAGGGATTAAAATCTGTAATCAATTTATTTTTCCATTCCCTTCTCCAGCGTTTCACCTTCTTTTCTCTTTCAATGGCTTCTTCTATGCTTGGATGAAACTCGTAATAAACTAAATATTTGCATCGGTATTTTGCAGTAAAAGTAGAACCATCACCTGTTTTATGCTCATGTGATCTGGCCGATAAATTAGAAGTTACACCTGTAAATAAAACGGTGCGTTCATAATTACTTATTATATATACATAGCCGACCTTCGCCATAAAAAATCCATTATCGTTTATATATCAATCTAATAGAGCATAAGCTATTTCATTAATACTAATAAACAAAAAAGGGATACAATTATGATTGCATCCCTTCCCTTCGTTTAAATTATTTATCAACCTTTAGAATATTACTTCTTTCTACCAATAGTCCATAAAACAATACCTGTTGCTGATAAACCAACTCCAGCGGCTAAAGCTAGAATACCAAAACCTCCTTTAGGGTCTCCTTGGCAGCCGTTAGTTTGGTTCTGGTTCTGATTAGAATACGAATTAGAAGAGCTTGAAGAACCAGAAGAACAGGTGTAATAAAGTTCATCTGCTTGTGAAATTAATAATCCGCCAATTATTGCTAAAGGAATACCTACAAAGGTTAAAATTTTACCCGTTGTTTCAAGAGGATGTTTTTTGGTTACCATATTATCCTCTAAGTGTAGGTGTATGGTTTTAACATCGTTTTCTGGTTGTAAAACTGTAGTTAAATAGTTTTGATTATTAACATCTGAATCAGCTATTATGTAATGATTTTGAGCATTAACTATTGTAAAAGAAAGAAATAGCAAGATGCTTAACTTGATTTTTAAGGTTATTTTTTTCATTATTTAAATTGTTACAAAAAGGTTATCAAAGATACTTTTATTTAAGATAAAAAATAAGCACCCTCTGCAATAATGTGTCAAAAAATGATTTTAAGGACCTATATGATGAATTCTGTTTTTCAGAAACGTATGTTTTGGAGGCAACTAAATACTCATTAATGTCTCTATTATAGTTAAGAATTCTTGGCTAAATTACTAGGGGACAGAAAATAGTATTTCATTTACTCGCTCATTTTAATGTTCCTATTAAAATTAATTATCCAACAAAAACACAAGCAAAGGCATTTGTTGAAATTCAATACCTAAATGCCTTTGGTTTCTGTTTTTCCTGTGCGTTTTCAACAATTTCCGAAATGCGTTTTTGGCGAGTTTTAGTTGTTTTGGCTGAAAGCACCCAATGCAATAAAATTTTCCGTGCCGATTTACTTAAACTTAAAAAATACGTGTTCGCTACTGAATTCAAACTTAACTCTAATTCTAAGTCTGCTGGAATAACAAGTGCTTCTACTTCATCTAAATATATCCAGGAACCGTTTTCTTTGGCTATTTCTATACTTTTTAATCCAGCTTCGGTCATTAAACCGGCTTCAATCAATTTTTCTATCTTTTCTTTATTGATTTTAGACCAATTACTTTTGGGTTTTCTTGGCGTAAAAAACTGCTTGTATTTTTCAGCATCTATAGGTTTCTTAACACTATCAATCCAACCAAAACAAAGGGCTACATCTACTGCTTCGCTCCAAGAAATACTGGGTTTGTTAGAACTCTTTTTATAGTAAATCAACCATACACAAGATTCTGTAGTATGGTTTTCTTGCAACCATTTTTTCCAATCTTCTACACTTGATGGGGTGATGATTCCAATTTCTTTTTCAGGCATAAGTACTCTTAATAAAGCAAACAATATTTATAATACCCAAAAAACTCTCGTAATAAAGAATAAGAATCCCTCCATTCAAAATAATCAGCAGAAACACCCGCAATGTTTTTTATACCTATTTTTCGGTATGCTAATTTGGCTCTACTTATATGATAAAACTGAGTTACAAGAGTTACCGATTCAACTTCAGGATATATTTCAAAAAAATTCTCCGCTGTTAACATTGTTGTATTTCCTTTATTGTCAACTCGTATAGCTTCTGAATTTACTCCTTTCGAAATTAGGTATTCTCTCATTTTATTACCTTCGTAAAAACCTTCTTTTCCTAATCCGCCGCTAACAAAAAGAAGCTGTACTAAAGAATCATTATAGATTTCTAAAGCCTTATTTAACCGGGCTTTCAGACGGGGAGACAATGTTCCATCTTCATTCACTTTGTTGCCAAAAACAACTGCAATTGTTCCTTCTGGTTTTTCATCATTTAATCCATCTACAACAATTAGGCATTCATGCACCACGAACCAAAGAATAGGAAGTAGAAAAACCATTTTTAGCTTTTTCATATTTCAGCAATATAAATCAACAACTTTAAAAACACTACCTGCACGAACAATCTCAGCTAAATTTTGTTGCCCTAATATGGAAACAGAAAGAGCTCAAAACATTCACAAAGAATCAAAAAACAAACTGTTCACTTTAGAAAACAGAGTAGCCAGTAACCTGCATGTTATCACCAATAGGTATTATGAAATTTCAACCACTATAGTTGAATTTATTGCCGCACTTCTATTCTTGATTGGTTCAATTCTATTCTTTCACGAAGATTTAAAAAATCTAGGGACCTGGTTATTTTTATGGGGAAGTATCTTTTTTATAATTCGGCCAGGTTTAAAATTGGCCAGAGAATTACATTTAATGCGTTTACCGAAAAAACAACAACAAGAACGTGACAAATAAAAAGGCCCGAAGCTTATGCTCCGGACCTTCTCTTCAAACCAGCTAAAAAATTCTATTGTTTAGAAACTCGAATAATCTCTATTCCGGTTTCTGTTTCTAACTGAATCATAAATACAGCGCCTTGTAATTCTGTAAGGTCTAAACGGTAATTGTTGTTTTTGAAATTCTTGGTTAACAATAATTGCCCCGTTACATCAAACACTTTGGCTGAACTTAACACACTTCCATTATTCATTTGAATGTTATAAACCCCATTACTTGGGTTAGGGAATACTGAAATAGCTGAAACCGTATTAAAATTAATAACTGCGGTTGGCACTTCTTCAATATTACCCGGTGAACCAATATTAGGAACATTGGCACCAGCACCGCCCATAGCAAGAGTTGCTACAGCAAAGTTAGAATTACCCACTTCACTGAAAACATTTAATTCAAAGTCATAGGTTTGGCCATCGTTATTTTCAGTATCCGGATATTCGGCAAAATAACGTTGCTTGTACACTTGTGGGTTTCCAACCCAAAGTGCAATAGCGTCACCGCCACCGCCTAAACCGGCACCACCGTCTGTATAACCTACTTCAACACCATTTAAGTCTACCACCGGACTCCAAACCGTGACAAATTCAGCCGCATCGGCTTCGTTACCAATTACTACAATGGCGTATCCACCTGTTAAAAGAGAAGAAATACCTTCAATTAAGGTAGCATCGTCTGCACTGGCCGACTCATCATCGTAATATAAATCTGGGCTAACTCCCGAAATCCAATCCATTGAACTGGCATTTTTAATTTCAATCCAATCGGCGGTTAATTTTGTACCACTTTGACCCGAGAAAACTTCAGATATCATCATTCCGGCAAAAGAAGGCATGGCTAAACCATTACCAGGAGAACCGATGTTTGGAACATCCGTTGCATCACCACCCAACGCTATTGTTTGTACGGCATTGTTGGCATTGCCTACTTCACTAAAAGCGGCTAATTCAACATCGTACGTTTGTCCATCGTTTGCTTCTGTATTAGGGTATTCTGCTACATCAACTGGAGTAGTAGTGTTTGGATTACCTGCCCAAAGTACTACCGCGTCACCTCCGGAACCTAAACCCGCACCGTCCATGTAGCCAATTTGTAAACCGTCCATATCAATAACTTCAGCCCAAACTGTTTTGAAAGTGGCAACATCTGCTTCTGCATTGTCCGTGATTAAAACAATGGCCGATTGACCTGGAGCAATTTCAGTTAAGCCTTCAATTAATAAGGCTTTTGTAGCATCTGCCGATTCATCATCGTAATACAAATCAACACTTACACCACTTACCCATGGCGCAGTTCCTTTGTTTACAATTTCGAACCAGTCGGCTGTTAATTTTGTACCCGATTGACCTGAATAAATTTCAGTAATCTGAAGATCAAAAGCAGGCCTTATTAAAGCCCCTTTATTTCCTGGAGAACCAACAGCTGGTTCAGAACCGTTATTAGCCGTTGTAGCAATAGAAACATTAGAACCTAATTGTTCCGTTCCTACACCAATCTGACTGAACGCTGCTAAAACTACATCGTAAGACGCGCCACCTGTTGCGCCAGCAGGGAAAGTTTCAAAATCTACTATTGTTTCTACAGCAGGGTCTCCTAAAAATAAAGTTGCTCCATCACCACCTTGGCCTAAACCAGCTCCATTAGCGAAACCAACTTCAACACCTTCTAAATCGTAACCTGGTGACCATATATTTTTAAAAATTGCAACATCGGCTTCTTCGCTAATAATTACAATTACACTTTCACCTGGTTGAATATCTGAAATTCCGTTGATTAAATCTGCTTCAGCTGGTGCTTGTGATTCATCATCGTAATACAAATTTTTGCTAGAACCTGAAATCCAAGCTACATCACCGAAATTGGTTATTTCAATCCAATCGGCTGTTAGGTTATCGCCAACAGCGTTTCCCATCCAAATTTCTGTGATTTGTAAATCGGCCGATGGAGCCACCGGACAATCGTTAGCTAATCCCGGAGTTCCGAAATCACCATCACCATAAGTAGCCGTAGCAGCTTCACACCAGTTCGCACCTAAATTGTTATCAAATTTCGGGTTCTGAAGGGACATTGAAGCTCCGTTTGGATCAGGGAAAGTTGAACCATTATCCCAAGCTACGCTGTCAATTGTATTTCCGTCAGAAGCTTTTAATATTAATTCATCGTCTGAATTACCCAAGGCAAAACCACTTGCGTATTCGTAAGCTACCGTTACCCCACCATTAGTAGAAACATCTGCATTTACACCCAACACTAAGTATGACTTAGAAGCAATCACCAAAGAGCCACCGTTATCAATAGTATGTGCATTGGTTCCGTTGTCAGAAATAGACCAACCGTTAAGATCTATATCTACTGAAGTAGCGTTGTACAATTCAAACCATTCACCAACATCATCACCTACTGCAGAAGGGTTGTTCATGATTTCAGTAATAACAATATCTCCTTCTAGCGCCACCGGAGGAATTTCAACGGCTCCTAAAGTCATTCTTTCAGACTTTGTTTTTTTCCATTCGGAAGAAGGAAGATCTTTGGCCTCAGAACCGTCGTTGTAAAAATTGTAGGTTCCCATATCAATCAACAACTGAATTTCTGCACCAACACCATTGGCGCCAGTAAAAGAAGTAGACGGCAAACCAACAATTCCTTCGTAACTACCCTGTGGATTTAAGTCCATTAAATTGTTGGCTCTTAATTCCGGAGCATCCAAGGGATCACCACTCCAAGTGTATAATTTAAAATCGTTGATGTTCCCTACCGGGCCACCAATGATTAAACATCCGTTTTCGTTACATTCTAAACTTCGGAAACTACGTTTTCCTAAATCCATTTCTATAGGCGTACCAAAAGTTGCCGTAGTAGAAGTAGTGGTTAATGCTTCAAAATTTATGACTGGGATTAAAACCGCTTTCCCTTCTATTACCGGACCACGTAAACCTATTAATGCACCACCCGAATTGTTTGGATCTATAGATAAAGCTTCAATCTCTAAACTATTGGCTAAGTTGTAATAGGCGGCACCTTTTCCGTGAACGTTGTTGTTGTCCCAATCAATTAAATCGTTTCTAAGTCCGGCATATTTTCCTTCATAGGTTAATTCTGAAGTTAATCCGCTTCCGCTTTCCGTTACACTAAAAAGAAAAGCACGATCAGTTTCTGTATGAGAACCCATCCAATAAATCGTATTTCCATTTCGGTAAGAGCCTTCTAAATCAATTTCCCCATCAATACCTAAATCGGCATTCATGTTTATTTCTTTTAGGGCCGAACCAGAATTGTTTCTGTTGAATAAACGAAGTACTTGATTTTCGTCATCGGCAACCCACATATAATCTTCACCCGTAACAATTGCAGTAGAACCATCGGATGAACCGGCATGGTAACGGCTAGTCAACGGACTATTAGAAGCAGCAGAAACAGCATAAGCAATTCCATATATGTTGGATTTAGCATCTGTATCGCTTACTGTTAGTATAATGGTAGTATAACCCACCGCTGTAGGATTGATTTTCACGGTAAGAATACCCGCATTTTTAGTCCACTTAATATCCTCATCTTTAACCACCGCTTGGTTATCGCTTGTTGCCGTAACCGTTAAATCTTCTAAAGGTGTATCGTTATCCGATAAAACAAAAGTTATTCCGTCTGTAGAAGCGGGGTCTGTTGGATCACCCATAGAAGCCGCTACAAAAGAAGCATTTTCTTCGTTCAGCTTTAAACGTACAGAAGAAGTGATATCTACTTTAATTTGTGGTTCATTTATATCTATTACCACCGCACCTTTATTTCCTGGTGAAGCCACATTAGGAACATTACTAGCATCACCACCCATTGCTAGAGTTGTAATAGCTAGGCTTGCATTTCCATCAGAACTAAAAGCAGCTAATTCTAGGTCAAATGATTGTCCGTCGTTTAGTTCTGTATCTGGGTAGGATTCATAATCAACAAAAGTTGTGGTTTCAGGATCACCCATCCAAAGTGTAGCAGCATCACCGCCCCCACCTAAGCCTTTCCCATCTGTAACACCTACTTTTAATTCTTTAATATTGGCTACCGGTGCCCATATACTTTTAAAATTTACAATGTCTAATGGATCATCAGAAATCATTACAATCACATATTCGCCCGGTTGTATATCTGTTATTCCTGAAATAATACTGGCTTCCGCAAAATCAGAAGATTCATCGTCGTAATATAAATCGGCATCTACACCAGAAGTCCAAGCGGTAGAGCCTTCGTTTTTAATTTCAATCCAATCGGCTGTTAATTTTGTACCCGATTGCCCAGAGAATATTTCTGTAATTTGTAGATCTATTTGTGCAAGCGCACTTGTAATCCCTAAAAGGAAGGTGAATGCCAATGGCATTACTTTTTGAAAATAAGAGATAGCTTTTCGGTTAAAAAGCCTTAGAAATGTGTGTGTCATAATTTCAACTTTATACGTGCAGCGTGTTTGAAGCTGTGAAATTAGACATCAGGTAAAAACTAAAGGTTAATGGTAGATTATAAAAACTTAACCCAATATTCCGTTCTACCACAATTAATTAACAATAAATAAACATATACTGAACTTTATAGCAAAGAACCCTATTGAGCTTAGTAAGAATTGTAAAACTTAACTTATCTGTCTACCAATTAAATCCTCTCAATTCTTATTTAGCCTTAAAAATCTTATCTTTGCAACCTCATAAAACTAAAAATAATATGAAAATCGCCGTAGTTGGAGCCACCGGGCTAGTAGGTGGCGAAATGTTAGCCGTTCTCGAAGAATTCAATCTTCCTATCACAGATTTATACCTTGTTGCCTCTGAGCGATCAGTAGGTAAAAAAATGACTTTTAAGGGTAAAGAATATTCTGTTATAGGCTTACAAACTGCTGTTGACATAAAACCAGACATCGCTATCTTTTCAGCGGGTGGGTCTACTTCTTTAGAGTGGGCACCAAAATTTGCTGAAGCTGGTACTTTTGTAATCGATAACTCTTCTGCTTGGAGAATGGACCCTACTAAAAAATTAGTAGTTCCAGAAATCAACGGAGACGAGATTACTGCAGATGATAAAATTATAGCAAACCCTAATTGCTCTACCATACAAATGGTATTGGCGTTAGCACCGTTACACAAAAAATATAAAGTTAAGCGTGTTGTGGTTTCTACTTACCAGTCGGTGACGGGTAGTGGTAAAGCGGCGGTAGATCAATTAATGCAAGAAAGAGCCGGTGAAGCAGAACCTGCTATGGCTTACCCGCATACTATTGATTTAAACGTGATTCCTCACATTGATGTTTTCCAAGAAAACGGATACACTAAAGAGGAAATGAAAATGATCAAAGAGACGAAAAAAATCTTCTCGGACGATTCTATCAAAGTAACAGCTACAGCCATTCGTTTACCGGTTATGGGTGGTCACTCAGAATCTATTAACGTAGAATTTGAAAACGATTTCGATTTAGCCGAAGTAAGAAAATTACTAGAAGCTACCGAAGGTATTATTGTTCAGGATGATCCTGCCAACAATGTTTACCCAATGCCATTAAACGCACACAAAAAGAACGAAGTTTTTGTAGGCCGTTTAAGAAGAGACGAGTCTAGAGAAAAAGCGCTTAACATGTGGGTGGTTGCAGATAACTTAAGAAAAGGTGCTGCTACAAACGCTGTTCAGATTGCTAAAAAATTATTAGAAAATAAATTAGTTGGGTAATCATGTACAGTGATCCAATTTCCGACCCACAGGTTAGAAAATTCATACAGGATCATTTACAAGATAACATACAACAATTAGCCTTACAAAGCCATAGTGAGCTGCCTGCTCCTATGGCTTTTTTATTGAATCAGATTAAATTTCGGCAGAAAAACATCCAGCGTTTTCCTACGCTAACACAGTCCGATTTAACGGTTTTTCCTTCCGGTGTTTCTACCGAACAAGCCAGTTCAGAAGTAACGGCGGTCTATAAAGCAGACTTGGTTTCGGGTGCATTATTAATGGACTTAACCGGTGGTTTGGGCGTAGATTGCATGGCTTTTAGCAAACGATTTACCAACGTCATTCATTTAGAACGTTATGCTGAAATACAGCAATCGGCGGCGCATAATTTTAACGTACTTGGCTTTACCAATATTCAGTCGGAAGAATGTGATTCTATAGAATTTATAGAAAACACTAGCCAACAACCCGAAGTTATTTTTTTAGATCCGGCCCGTAGAGATTCTAAAGCACAGAAAGTTTTTAAGATTGAAGATTGTGAACCTAATCTGTTGGAAATCCTTCCGCTACTTCAGCAAAAAAGCAAAACCCTACTAGTGAAACTAGCGCCCATGCTAGACATTAATGATGTTCTGAATAAAATAAAAAGCATTAGTGAAATCCATATTATTTCGGTAAAAAACGATTGCAAAGAGATTCTACTTAAAATTGAAAAAGAAACTCATGAGACTAAAATTTACTGCGCCAATTTAGAAACCCACCAAGCTGTTTTTTCTTTTATACGGAACAAAAACTCGGCATTCAATTTCACATTTTCGGAAGCCGAAACCTATTTGTACGAACCCAACAGCAGTGTAATGAAATCGGGGGCATTTAAAGAATTAGCCCAAGAATTCGGCTTAAAAAAGATTGCCCCAAACACCCATATTTTTACTTCCGAAGTATTAAAACCCCATTTTCCCGGTAGAATTTTTCAGTTTGAAAAAGAATTGCCTTACGCTAAAAAAGAAGTCAAAAAAGCCTTTCCAGAAAGCGCTGCATCTATCAGCTGCCGTAACTTCCCCGACAAACCCGAATTGGTGAAAAAGAAACTGCAATTAAAAGAAAGTTCCACTCATACCCTTTTTGCGGTAAGAAATTCACAAGAAAAGCCTATTTTACTGCTATGTAAAAAACTGTAGCAATAGCTTTTATTGACTTTCGTTACAACAAAAATCTTTTACTTATTTTGAACACCCTATGAAAAAATCTCTTTTTACCTTACTCTGTTTTGTTGGTCTATACAGTGCTGCATTTGCTGAAGACATCAAAAGCTCCATTAAAACGGTAACTATTTTCTTAAACGGCGCCGAAGTTTCTAGAACAGCCACCGTTAACCTTAAACCCGGTATTCAGGAAATAAAACTGAACCACCTTTCTGGCACATTAAACAAAGAGACCATCAACGCTAATTTCAGCGGAACCGATGTTAAAATCATTTCTATAAGCAGTGCACTTATTTTTAATACCGAAATGAAGAAGAAGATTGATTTAACCCAAGACTCTGTTCTTCAGCAAGAAAAGAAAGTAGCCATTACCAAAGCTGCTATTGCCAATTTTGGTAAAGAAGAGCAATTGTTGAAAGCCAACGAAGCCCGTATTGGTGTAGGTGAAACCGTAAACGCAACGGCTTTGGAAACATCAGCCGATTTTTACCGAAAGCGTTACAACCAAATCACCGAACAGAAACTAGAAAAAGAGTTTTTAGTAAGAGCACAAGAAAAAGAATTAAAACAACTGGCTGAAAATCTTCAGCAATTGTATAGAAAATACAACAAACGAGACACCGAGATCACTATTCAGGTAGCTTCTAAAACCACCCAAAGCAGCACTATTGAATTAACGTATTTGGTACAAGATGCGGCTTGGTACCCAACGTACAACATCCGAGCAGAATCGATTGACAAACCCATTACCATTGAATACAATTCTAAAATAAAAAACAATACGGGTAAAGATTGGGAGAAAGTAGCCCTGACTTTATCGACCAATAATCCGTTTAAAACCTTAGACATCCCTGTTCTAGATGTATGGCGATTGAATTTTGAAGACACCAGACAGTACAAAGACAGCTACGCCAAAAAGTACGAGCGCTCTTATGCTAAGTCTGAAATGGTTTTGTCTGAAACAGAAGACGAAGCACCACTGGACGATTATTATGAAGAAAACTACGAACCCACCACTGTAGACATAAGTGAAGTAGCCGTAAACTTTGAATTAAGTGGAAAACAAAACATTCCGGCCGATGGCAAAACACATTTCTTAGAAATTAAAAATTATTCCTTACCGGCCAATTATAAATATTACGCCATCCCTAAACTAGACCCCGATGCTTTTTTATTGGCCTATGTTCACGGTTGGGAAGATGCCAATCTTTTGCCATCGGATGCTAATATTTTCTACCAAAACAAATATGTGGGACAAACGTATTTAAACCCTACTACAGACGACACCCTAAAAATTTCATTGGGAAGAGATTCTAAAATTATTGTAGAACGTGCTAAACTGAAAGATTTTGAAGGCAAGAAGTTCATAGGCACCAATAAAAGAGAAAGTATGGCCTATGAAATCAGTGTAAAAAACACCCGAAAAGAAGCCATCAATATTGAAATAAGAGATCAACTCCCAATATCTCAAAACAGTGAAATAACTGTGGAAGATGCCCTATACGATGGCGCTGTTTTGGAAGAAGGAACAGGTAAATTAACTTGGAACTACAAAGTAACTTCAGGGGAACAAAAACGTATGAAATTCTCGTTCATTATTAAATACCCAAAAAGCAAAAAGTTAGATCCAAGTAGAAATAGATCGGTCTCAGCTTCTCGTTTTTGGTAAGAAACTAAATTGAAGTAAAAGCAGTTACCAATTAGAACAAAGGTCTTTTTTAGGCGAAAATAATTATTACAATTTCGCACTAAGTGATTTACTTATTGATTAACTATACACTATAATCCTATAATTACTATGAACAAACTACTGTTGATTTTTGCGCTTGTTTTAAGTATTTCTTCTTGTATTTCTAAGAAAAAATACGATTCGATGGTTATGTTAAAAGATACCGAATTAGAAAAAGCCAGAGCCGCCCGTGCTAAATGTGGTGAAGAGCTAGCTGCTTGTAAAGCTGAAGCCAAGTCACTAAACGACCAAAATGAATATCTAAAAACCAACAACCAAGAATTGATTAGCAACGTTGGAAACTTAACTACGTTAACCAGTAAAGGGGCTGATAATTTAGAAAAGTCTTTAGAGAGCCTAAAAGAGAAAGACAGTAAGATTTACAAACTACAAGATGCCTTAACCCGAAAAGATTCGGTTATGGTGGCTGTAGTAACTAGTCTTAAAAAGAATTTGGCCAGCGTTAACGACGAAGACATTGAAGTGAACGTTGAAAAAGGCGTGGTTTTCATTTCAATTTCAGATAAGTTATTGTTCCAAAGTGGTAGTTATACCGTAAACGAAAACGCGAAAAAGGTACTGGGTAAAGTGGCTACGGTATTAGAAACGAAACCAAATTTTGAAGTAATGGTGGAAGGCCATACCGATAATGTACCGGTTAAAAAAGACGCTCTACTTATTGACAACTGGGATTTAAGTGTAAAACGCGCTACGGCTATTGTTAGGGTTTTACAAGACGATCTTAAAATTGCACCTGAACGTTTGATTGCAGCCGGTAGAAGTTTTTATGTACCTCTTGCGGAAAACGACACGGCTGAAAACAAAGCTATAAACCGAAGAACTAGAATTGTCTTATTACCTAAACTAGATGAGTTTTACGAAATGGTGGAAGAAGGCATGAAAGAAGCTAAAGCAGCTTCTGGAGCTGGGAAATAGATAAATTATAACATTGATTAAGGAGCCTTCCAGAAAATCATTCTGGAAGGTTTTTTATGCTTAAAATCAATTACTTTAACAAAACAATTTTTTCGGTTTTACCTTCTATTTTTAGATAATAAACGCCGTTCCTAAAAGCACTTAGATCAATAGTTGAAAGACCTTTTTCAAGTTGAAAATTTTTAATGGTTTTACCTTCGGAAGAAAATAGTTCGGCTTGATTTGATGCGTCTTGATTTACAGAAAGTACTCCATTTGTTGGATTAGGAAAAACGTCAACACGACTAACTTCTTTTTTGGGCAAACCTTTTTCTTCTGAAAGCATGACATCTAAATCAGACAAATAGCAACCTTTAAGCGTAATGTTTAAATTGTAATAATCCCCGTTTTCATAAAAGTAAGATTGCCCCGAAAAAGGATCTATAAAACCAGCTGAAGAAATGGGAGATTGTACTACTTCAAACTCTATCCCTTCATAATTGTCATAAAACTCATCCATCCAGAATTCAATTGTAAAGTTTTTTTTCAAAAACAAAGCGCTGTCTAAAATATAGTCTTGGATTCCGTTAACCGGAGCTGGTTTAAATTCATCTTGTAGATTATTTAAAAGATTCTGATTACCATCATAAATATCTATATAAACTCTGCTTTCAGAATTTTCTTTCATACCGGAAACATCTAAACCAAACGACATTTCTTCTAAATAAAAGTTAACCGAATCTTCTAATTTAAAATCCTGAAAAACGCCCAGTACATAGTCCGAAGAAGCATCTGCATAGGTTCCACTTAAAGGATAAGACTCTTTTTCTAACCTACCACAATGCTTGTAGCGAAAAATAGAAATTGTTTTCATTATAGTATCTGAAGTAAAATCATTTTTAGCAATTAGCTTAAGATCATACTCGCCAGGATCAGCAAAAGTAAATACGCCATCTTTTTCAGTAGAAGTGTAATCACCATCTCCTGTTTTTACTTGCCAATGATACTCACTGGCATTAACAGAATTATTTATTACCTGCACGGGAGTTCCTACCAGATAAAAAGGAAGAACTTCAAAATCGGCTATAGCGGGATGTATATGCTGCTGTATCCAATTAAAATACACCGATACTTTAGTATAAACACCCGGTTTATTTGCATTGGCACAACCTTCTCCCCAACTCACAATACCGGCCAGAATATCCGTACCCTCTTTTTCTACGGTTAACGGACCACCGCTATCCCCTTGGCAAGCATCTTTACCACCATTTAAATCGCCGGCAACTATGTTTGTGTTTTTTACTCTTCCATCGTAAATAGCCTTTTCATTGGCTTTTTCATTAGAAATGATAGAAACAGAAACCGCTTGCAGTTGATCCGGATAACTAGTACCTGTTCCTAATTCTGTATCTCCCCAACCCGATACTTCTGCTGCTACACCCGCTATTAAAACTTGGTTTTGTTCGTCTTCGGGGGTAGCCAAATTAATAGGTTTTGTGGTTGAAGAAAAATTAACCGGGGACTCTAATTTTAATAAAGCCAAATCGTTTTCTAAGGAATTAAGATTGAAGTTACTATGTAATAGTATTTGGCTAACCTTTTTTTGTTGGCCCAAAACTTTATTAGAAAGGGATGAAATTCCGGTATAAATCAACAAATCTCCATGTAACTTTTCGTATACGCAATGTGCGCCCGTAAGCACCCAATTGCTATCTATTAGAGCCCCACCACAGAAATGACCATCTGCATTTTGAATGGAAACCTGGTAAGGTTTATCTGAAATTAAAATATTTTCACCTCCAATAACTCTAGATTGGGATAAAGCACAATAGGCGTTCATTAAAAACAATGTTAAAAAGGTAATTTCCTTCATTTTTGTTGTAAGGTTTAATCGAAATAAGGGTTTAAAAACTAATAACAATACGTTTAACGCTCTTTTACCAAACAAAGCACATGTAAGTTTTAAGCCATTTTAAAACAAATAAAGGACGTTTGACCACTCTTATACTGGATATAAAAATAAATAAAAAATACCTTGTATGGTAATCCCTTGCCTCTTACTTTTGATGCGACTATGCTTCAGTTTGGCCAGACTTTTTAGCATGTTTTTGTTGATTGTTTAATTTTTAAACTGAAAATGATGTTTCTACAAACACTTAAGAGGATCGCAATTGCGTCCTGTATGGGACTGGGATTAATGACCGCCCAGGCCCAGGTTGACGATCTTCCCAGTAAAGGAAGAATAGAGTCAATGATTACTTTACCTGCGAAGCAATTATACAATTCGCAGATTATCTACGAAGCCAAAGAGGCGGAGCTGAAAAACTTTCTGTTGCAAGGCTGGCGCTACGACCGCCGGAAGAATTGCCTCTCTACCGGAAGGTACGGCAGCGATACGGACGTAAAAGCGATTAGCCCATCCTTTACTGTACCGGCATTAGCCAAAGGAGAGCAGCTGTATTTAAACATTACCGAAGCCTTCTCTTTGGAGTCTGATTATGATTTTGGTAGTGTTTTAATATCTACAGATGGTGGTGAAACCTGGAGAAACGTGCACCGGGTAACAGGACAATCGGAAAAGCGTACAACACAAGTCAATATTTCCAGTTTTGCTGGAAAAACTCTAGAAGTATCTTTGGTTGTACAATCGGATGGTTCGTTTGAAAGCGAAGGCTGGGAAGTTTACGGGTTCGATTTTGAAATTGGTTCTTTAACTTCCGGGGCGGAGTACAATTCTTTAGCAAGAAGTGTTACCAATAGGGAAATTAACATTACCAGTATACAGGACGACAATTTCCCTGAAGCGGTTTTTGTTAATTTTGAGTATTTAGAAGACGGATCAAGAATAAATGATCTAACCATTTCGGATTTAAAAATTAACATGAGTTATGGTATAAATTCCGAAATTTCAGACTGCGGTTATAAGTTGTACAAAAGTGATTCTACCCGTAATGCACCGGTAGATATATTATTTATCTTGGACAACAGTGGTAGTATGGGTAACGAACAAGATAGTGTTCTTGCTAATATTGAATCTTTTGTGGAAGGTATCGACAAATCAAATAATCCTCGCTTCGGTTTACTACGTTTTGGACATTCTTTCGCATCTGGGTACAATACTTTAGAGACAACAAACTATTCTGGTCAAACAGTGAACTTCACTCCAGATGTTAATGACTTTAAAAACAACGTATTATCCCGAAATTTAACAAACGGTTCAATTGAGCGTGGTTATGATGCAATGAGCCTTGGGTTAACTGCTGATTTCAGAACTAATGCACAAAAAATATTTGTATTGATCACAGATGAAAATGCTACAGGAAGTAATTTGGGGAGTATAACCATAGAACAAATAACTGCGGATTTAAAGCAAAATGCAGTTACCGTATACTCATGGATTCCTTCTAACACAGCTTATGATAACACGTATGCAGCTGTTTCAGCAGCAACCAATGGTTCCCGTATAGATATCCTTTCCCCTTTTGACGCCTTGCAAACAGAAATTGAAAGTGCTTTGGGCGGAACGTATACACTCCGCTATTGTCCTTCTTTTTCAGAAAAAGATTCAATTGAGCATTGCGTTAATATTGGGCTTACCCAACCGGATAGTGTTGTAGATGGACAATGTTATATTGCTACTCCCAATAAAGAATATATTACTAGAGATTCTTTAACAGCAGAAAAAGAGAAAGAATCGGTATACGAAAGTTCAATTCTAGAATTATGCTTTGATGTATTTGACAACAATGGATCTCATCCAGTTTCAGGAACATTGTTTGCAAGAACTCTAGATACAACGGACACTACGCCATTTCGGTCGTATCCATTAACCAAAACAACGGTTTCAACTGAAATAAGTAAATGGTGTGCAACGGTAGACACCGCTATAGTAAAAGATCCTGCGGTTGAATATTATGCTATTGTAAAATATGCTGATGGGCATGAGTTAAAATCTCCTTCTGTGGAAGAACGCTTTTTTGCCTGGACACAAGCGGTATTACCTAATGTAGCTCCAAAAATCACATTAAACTCTGGTCCAAGCGGTCCTCAATGTAGTGAATTTGATATTACGTTTGATGTATCAGATAGTACTGATGGCTACAAGTCAGTTGATGTATACTACAGAGAAAAAAACTCTAATAGCAGCTTTTCTCCGCTAAATGTTTATACTTATACGGGTAACGACCCAATGCCACAACACGGCAACTATACCTTTACAGTTCCTTTACAAGGAGAAGGTACCGAGTATTATATTATTGCGGAAGACAACCATGGTACAATTGGCACTTACGGCGAATCTAAGAAGCCTAACGTAGTTTTAGGATCTGCTCAATCCTTTACTGAAACCGATAAAATTATGCAAATAAATTTTTCTGGTGTACAATTGGGTTGTGAAACTATAGGTGTAAACGATACTGTTTTGGTAAAATACGAAAACGCTTGTGGTGGTTTAGTTAAAGCAAATAAAAAAGTTTTTGTTAACCCGAACAATTTAAATATTGAAGTTTATGGTGATACAAGTTCTGGTGATAATTCCAAAAATGGGTTTTCTGAAAATGACCGCATGTCTATCTATGTAATTCGTGATGGAAAGGAATACCAAATAGACGATGGAACTTCTAAGTATTCAACTAATGGGTTACTGAATTTATCGGGCATATCAGCTTTCCCTGAACCTGAAATTGAAGTATTGAGCACATTGAACTTCAATGCCATACCCTATAAGGACAATACTCCGGATCTAGCAGACGGGACCGATTTTGGCTTTCAAAGCACTATGACTTCCCAAACATTTTGGCTAAGCAATACCAGTTGTGGTACTGTAAATTTCCAAAACGCACAAATAATAAGAGGTGTCGGAACTAATCCTACACAATTTAGACCAAGGCTAAATAAGGTTAGTGGGGAATTAACGGTGTACTATCTAGCACAAAAAGATGCCTATGCAACCATCGAGATTCTAACTGATGCTTATAACTTTACGTTTGATGTAAAAGGTACTGTAAGTACATGCGATGAAGAAATCCAATACAGCTCTTCGGTAATTGCAAACGGTGATACGTCACCAACCGTTGCGAAAGGAACAGATTTCGGAGTTCAATCTTCTCCTACGCCAAGAACTTTTGACTTAGTGTCTACTTGTAGTTCAACCATAACAGGTGTTGCAAGCAGCAACACATCGGATTTCACAGTCACTTATACTTCCTCTACTGTTGAAGTGACCTATGAAGCAACTGCAGATGCTAATGCCACTATTACGGTAAACACAAGTGAAGGAACTGTCTATGAATTTGCTGTTACAGGGGATGCAGGTCCTTGCAGCTGGTATTATGAGTTTAGTGACAATGGTGTAGATATAACTAATAACGATTTAACGCCAAATGTTACAGATGGTACTGATTATGGTACAGTTTCTTCTGTTACAACACATACCTTTGATTTAGTGCAGAATAATTGTACACCGTTACTTACAATAACCAATGTTAGTATTAGCGGTACCGCATTTACTACGTCTGTATCCGGTACTTCAGTAGATGTAACGTTTAATAACTCGGGAACAGCTACAGAGACGCTGACTATCACTACCACAGATGGTAGTTTTGTTTTTAAGGTTAAGGCAAGCGGATCAGGTTCATCTATCTGTTCAACTTGCGTTGAACCTTACCAGTGGGCTAACCCTTTACCTATGCATACAGGCTATATTCAATTTGAAGTATTGGTAGATGCTGATCCAACACCTGGAGGAACTCCTTCTAGCGCTTATATTACGGGAACACTTTATAACCTAACAACAGGCGGAACAGGTACTCCATTACAATCGAGTGTTTTAAATAATTTCACAGGGTCTGCTACACAAATGATCTACGGGACCAGTATTCCGGTTTTAAATTCAGGTCATATGTACAAAATAATACTAGAAGTACAGAATTCTAGTCCTGCTACTTCAGGTAACTACGAAACTGTATTTATAGCTGCACCATAATCATCAAAAAAACAGATGGTTTCATATTGTAAAATATCCGCTGGAATATTTCCCGCGGATATTTTATTTATTTGGTTACTTTTTATGAACCGGCAGTATAAAATAACAGACTATTAACAAAACTTTTGATATACACATTATGAAAAAACTTTGGACCCTTACATTTTTACTAGTTTTACTCACCGGCCTTTCCCAAGCCCAACACTCTCGCCAATCCGATTCTCTGGCTTTAGTACAACTTTACCAAGCCACTAACGGAGACAACTGGACCAATAATGAAAATTGGTTACAAACCAACCTAGACCAATGGTACGGTTTAAACTTAAACGACACCGGACGCATAAAAAGCCTACATCTACCCTCCAATAATTTAAGCGGTGAATTACCTACCGATATTATGAACCTTACTGCTTTAACCAGTATTGTTTTAAGAAACAATTTTTTAGAAGGCTATATTCCGCCTTTGCACCAACTGCCTATTTCCGGTTTTGGTCCGCAGGATTTTGTGCTAGCCTATAACCAATACCAATTTAAAGACATTGCCGAAAATACTGCGGCCTACAACGACAGCTGGTCTGTAGAATTTTACCCCAAAGGCGTCTATTCTTATATTGAAAAAAACAACAATTTTGGTAAAGACACCTTAATTTATGCCAGCCTGGGCGATGCCATTACACTTTCTTTTCCCTACAAAACTTATGAAGATGTTTATTTTGTATGGTACAATGAAAATAATATAGCAGACACTACAGATACACCTGAATTTGAAATCTCAACGTACAATGATTCGGTAGAGGTAAGCAAATGGTCGTGTTCTGTAAAAAGAAAAAAATATGTAGACAACCGATACAACAGCAACCCTTACCATAGAAGCAATATTTTCATAATAGTTTCTACAAATAAGAAAAACACTCCGCCATCGCTTTCTTTAGAAAAAGCATCCGTAAAAGATGAAAAAGATAAAGCAATACCCAACCGCTATATCCGCACAAAAAATGAAACCTTTCCTTCTTTAGAGATTAAAGGAAATGATGCAGAAACATTTACAGAAGAATTACAGTTCAACATTAAAAAAACACCAAAACAATTGCAATACCGCGTAAAAGGCTATCCGTTTTTTCACAATGGCCCTTTCACCGGAAAACAAAACGCTTACGAGCTTCAGGCATACCGAAAACAACCTTTTGTAGAAGGAGTAGATACCTTGGTAATCGAAGTAGTTGACAATGATGGATTAACTACTGAAAAGGTCTTTTATTTCGAATCTATGGAACATGATTCTGTATTTCACAACCCTTTTATAAAAAAAGACAACATACAAACCCGATTAACAGACGAAGGGATTTGGATCAACTGGAAGAATTTATCTGAAAGTGTTGAGAGGTTAGATGTCTTAGTTGATGAAGTATACTTTTTACCGCAAACCTGCGACAGGATACAACAAGAGATAGGAAAGCAAACTATCTATATCAAAAATTCAAATCATAGACTAGAAGACAGTGTTTTTATAAACAGTTTGGGAACTGAAGGCAAAAACAGGATATTGGTCACTCGTATTTCTCCTGCTAATCGTTCGGCACTTTGGGCTCAGGAAGTAAGTTTTAGCGATTCCATCATTGTTAATTCTAAAGAAGAAAGATTTCCCTACCAAGGGAGTATAACTTATATAGTAAACAATATTAGCAACCGAATAGCTTTTAGAAACAATTTAAGTTCTCCTTGCTCTGAAGAAAGTAATCGTATCTATCATTACATTAATGGGGAACAAGCCGAAGAAGAGCAGTACATCCGTAGTGCTTATGTAAACGTTTTTGGTCCATTACAAGAAGGTATAGAACACAGCTTTTTTGTTAAAGATGAAAGAGACCAATACTTCAGTGACACCATAAAAGTCACCATACCCGCTTCTATGCCAAACATTATAGGGAATATGGAACGATCGGTGTCTTGCAAAGCACAAATCCTTAAAGAAAATATTTTAGAAATAGATCCTCAAAAACAAATTCAATACCAATGGACACTTAATCCTATGACACATTATGAGGTTTCTCAGTCGGAAAAATGGATTAACCTAGATATAAAAAACAACAATTGGACAGGAACAGACACTTTACATTTTAGTATAGACAATCATGGTGCAGTATTAGACACTTTCATAGTCATTAAAAATACCGCAGACCAAGCTGTAGAATTTATTTCTGACACTATTGGCTATGCTCCTTCAAATACCACGGGTATGGACTTAGACATCCTAAGCTATGTAAGCGATGCTGAAACCCCTGATAACGAATTAAAGATTGAAATTATTGACACCGATGAATTTACTATTAACAGTACAAAAGACTACCTATTTTTTCCCGAAAAGAAAGGAGAAGGAAAGGTAGTAGTAAGTGCCGAGGACGCCGCTTGCCACAAAGACACTGTGGTTTTTATTATACCTTACGATAATGAACCTACAGAACCCAATCAAGCTCCGGATGTACCTAATGAAACCGATTTTCGATATAACTTTTACTATCCGCCAACTTTAGAACAATATTCGGAAAGTGTAGCTGTAGGCGGTTATTTTTATCCGGATGTAGCTTTCCCTACCGTGAATCTAAAAAAATACATTAAAGACGATCGTCCGTTTGAAGAATTAAAAATTAGCCTAATACCTGAAGATTCCGCTAAAGTAGCCAGAGGTCTTACCCTTACTTTAGAAGACAGTATTCTTAAAATCAGACCTAAAGAAGGCATCTTTTACGGATACCCGGAAAAAAACAATTTTGGATCAATTATTACTGAAAGGTACAATATCAACTTAAGAGTTGAAGATAAAGAAGGACTACTTTATGGATTTAGAATAAGGCTGGGAGTTGCTGAACGTCCTTTTGAGCAAATTATTTGGCCTAAACCTCAATTACATTATTACTTATGTAAAGGAGATACCATAGAAGTTGATCTACTCGCTAACTATAGAAACACAATACCCGCAATGACCGGACATGTAAGTAAAATCTCTGAAAATGCCTTACGGTTTAATTACCTAAATACCGTGCAATTAGACAGCAATCACTTAAAGGTAAGCGTAAACGATAAAAACATGTATTATTCATCTGTAGAGAGTTTGAATTATGAACCTAAAGTTTTCTCTTCGTTTGGTACACATTATAATTTTCAAAAATTAGATTATTTTTATTTCCATATATACCCAACTTGTGAGGTAGCTCCAGCATTAAACCCTGTCGCTCCCCAACAAGTTACTTATACGCAAGAGGCCAACCTTAATTTATGGGATCAACTGGTGTACAGCAACGGCCCCCGTGAAGTGCTTTGGTTTTTAGAAGATGGAGAAAATCTCAACTACAGTTACAATTACCAAACCGGTGAGTTAAACGTTAAAACCATAAACCCGCAATGGACAGGTAAAGATACGTTGGTGGTACGCGTAAAAGATACTAAAGACAGAGAAGCAGAACTGGCTATTGCTTTTACTACAGAAGAACAAGAAGCTCCAATTATCTATCTTACTCCGCAAGACATTACCATAAAACAAGGACAAACCATACCAGTTGTCGATTTAAGCAACCACGTGAGTGATAACAACACCTTAGCAGAAGATATAATCTGGTCGGTTAATAGTAGTGCGGCAGAAGTAAGTGGCAGCATACAAAACCAACAGTTAACTTTAACTGTTAATGATGCCTCCTGGACAGGTACCAGCACCATAGAACTTATTGCAGAAGATGAAGATGGTCTAACAGACACCGTTATCTTTACCCTAACCGTAGATTTAGAAACGGCCATAGAAAGCTTTGAAGAAACCGGTTGTAACTGGCAAAGTTATCCTAATCCGGTTACCCAAACCTTAACCGTAGAAACGTGTGCAGCTGGCATTACTTCGGGTAAAATAAAACTGCTCAATACCCAAGGGCAAGTACAATTTGTACAAACCTTTAGTCAGGCTGGTGCTATTCAAGTAGATGTAAGCCGTCTAAACGGAGGTCTTTACATTTTACAACTGGAAAGTCCTTCGGGAGAAAATAAAGTAGTGGGTAAGGTTGTGGTGGGGAGGCCTTAAACCAAGATTAAATTTATAAATCGTGTTATTTAATCTTTTATCAATTTATATGTTTTTTTATTCTTTAACATTCTTAATTTATGTTTTATATAACTAAAAAAAATATCTTTTTACTGGCTTTATCACTAGCCTTAGCATTTCAAAGCCTGGCACAGTCCAATAAAAACCTTCAAATTTTAAGTACCAGCTATGATGCAGCTCAGAAAACAGTCTACATCCGATTTAATTATTTGGAAGACGGAAGCCCGGCATCCGGCCTTAAAGTGAACGACCTTGTAGTCAAGTATGTAAATGACCACTCTGTATGTCCTCCGGATTTAATAGAGGAAAATACTGGCTATACCCTTAAAATTTGTCCTGATAATAAAACTCAGGAAGAAAGGGCCATTAAACTGTTACTTTTTGAAGATTCTACAATTACTACCAATTACTATTATTATCATCTTCAGCGAGAGGCCTTTATTTACAGAACAGCTGAAACATTTACATTAAGCAATGAAGGTGTAACTGCCGGAACCGATACAGAATTTTGTTTTACTATTTATGATAGTTTTGGAAAGGAACCTGAAGCAGCTAAACTTTATTTATTGGATGTAAACGGCAATGACACAGCCAATTTTGATCTTTCCAAAAGCAATAGTATAAATTCAAATGAAAGTAACTGGTGTGTAACTATTCCGGGAACAAGGATTTCCGGGGATATGTTAGATTACCGAGTAGAAGCTGCTTTTTTACCGGATTACCTGATTACTTTTCCAAATAATACAATAGAGCACTCCTATATATCAATACCGGTAGATCTGCAAATGCCTACGGATATTAGTATACTTTCGGAAAACATAGCCCCTACATGTAATGATTACAGCTTAAAGGTTAAGATAGAATCTTCCTCTCTAAACAGCCTAAATGTTTATTACAGGGAAAAGGGGGCTCCATCTTATCAAACGATCAACGCAGAACAGCAAACTCTAACAGATACTCTTAGCTTCGTCATACCAGTCTCATCCGATATAGAGTATTTTATTCAAACCGAGGACAACAACGGGGTAATAACGGAATATGGTAGCAGGTTCAATCCCGAAATAATCAATAAAACAGATCCTCGCCTTGCTGGTTTTGTTATGTATAAACCAAGCATGAGATTAACTTTTGCACGATATATTGTGAATTGTGAACGTATGAAAAAAGACGATAAGATTAAAGCTTATTTCATGAATGATTGTGGTAAATATACTTTAGGCGGGCAAGTAATTTTTGATCCTACTACAGGACCCGTTAACACTACCAGTTTCACAATTTACAGCAATGATAGCTCTACCGCTGTAAAAGATGGTTTTGTTGAAGGTGAGCGGGTGTACTTGGAAATAGAACGTGATGGCATTTCCTATCCATTACCAGTAGATTCGCTTAAATTTTCAGATACTTGGGCAGATATATACGATTTCAATGTTCTTACCAAATACGATAAATTTTTAAGTGGATTAGATTGGAACGTTATCGAAAACGAAGATATGTCACCTAACTTAGAAGATGGCACAGATTTCGGTAAGGTGATTCAAGAAGAAACACATGGATTTAGTTTTTACAATTCTAGTTGTATAAACCTGGATTATAGCTCACCGAAAATAGAGAACAGTCCTAATAACAATTTTGAAGTAACTATAAGAAACGATTCACTTTTTGTAACGTATCTGGCTGAACAAAAGGATTCTGCATGGGTAGTTGTAAATGCCTCAGATAGTTCTCGTATAATTTTTAAGGTTAGGGGAGATATTAAACCGTGCAGTACACCGGCAGTGTATCATAATGATTATTTAATCCCAAATGGTTATCAGTCTAATTCTCCCAAAAGAGGCACTTCTTTCGGAAGAGTCTCAGCACCTGTAAAACACTACTTTTATATACAGGCTACCGGTCAGTGTAAACCTGAAATTACAATTGTCGATGTCACTATCGACAATGAGGAATTTGTTAGTTCAAATACAGATACATCCTTTAGTATAACTTATTCGGCACGGTTTAAGGCAGAAGGTGATGTATCTATTAAATTTTCTAATGACAGTCTTTACACATTTATAGTAAGAGGTGATCAAACTACAAAAGAAACGTGTGCTACCACTACACTAAATCCGGATCCTATATTAGAAGGAGACGATATTGTAGTTCATTCTGAATTTGAATTAGATTCTTCTCAAATTATAGCTTTTATATTAAATGAAGCCAATAGTACTAGTTTCAACCTGAGACTCCAAGACTCTATTTTAAAAAAGAATGAAGTACTGGATTTTACAATTGATACTGATACCCTGCAATCGGGATCTTATAAATTAACCTATATTATAACTTCACCCGGTTTTAATTGTCCTCTGGTAGAAAACTATAGTTTTACTATAGAAGAAGTAACCAGTATAAACGAAACATTTACTTCAAATTGCAACTTTCAAAGTTACCCTAACCCGGTTACCCAAACCTTAACCGTAGAAACCTGTGGTGCAGGAGTTACTTCAGGTAAAATAAAACTACTCAATACCCAAGGGCAAGTGCAATATGTACAAACTTTTAGTCAGTCCGGTGCTATTCAATTAGATGTAAGTCGTCTAAACGGCGGACTTTACATTTTACAACTGGAAAGCCTTACCGGAGAAAACAAAGTTGTGGGTAAGGTTGTGGTGAATAGGCCTTAGATTTAGATCGGGGATCCTTGGAGGATCCCTGATCTTTTTAATCCGTCAACAGCGTTTCATAACTAGCGGCGTAAGCCCCCCAAATACCTAAACCACCATTAATATTTGACTTTATATTAGTGGGTCTACCAAATGGATTCCCTTGTTGGCCACGTGCAAATTCTAAGGTGCTCCAGAAATCGTAATGCGCTCTATCAATAGCGCACCAGCGTAAACGGATGGTATCTCCTTTTTCGAAATACAGAAATTCATCAAAATCTATTTCGGTGTTGTACCTAAACCACCCCCTCTCCATAGGTATGGTTATGGATTCTCCGTCTAAGAGAAAAATATCTTCGTCGTTAAAAATAGAATTAAACAAGGGCGGATAAAAGGGTTCAAAATTCCGTTGGGTAAAATACCTAATTTGATTGCTCACCCCTTTAGTGTCGGTATATTTCACATAAAGCTGCACCAGCTCATCTGCTTTTTCTGGATTAGGATGTGGCTCTACCCACAAAGAATCTACAGGATCTAAAGCCGGCATGTAAGTGGTAGCCGTCATTTCATACCCTTCAACATTTACTAAAAGATCGTATTGGGTTTCTAGCTGACCAAAAAAATCGAACGTGGTATAAAAACCTGGATTAAATTGATCTACGTTACCCACAATTCCGAATTGAGACGCCAAGGATTCTACCGAAATAGCATTACCAGTAATTATAGAGAGCGTATCTAAAATAAACCGAAGTGAATATTCTTGTAATTTATAGGTATTAGAACCGTCGGAAACATACACATCTGCTCCCGAAACAAAAGAAGCAGTAACTGTTTCGGCATTTATAGGATCTAAATAAGGTTGTGATTCCGTTATTATAACTACGGGCGGGAGTCCTTGTTCTATATAACCTTCTACCACGTATTTTTGATCTACATGGGGCAAGTTTAAACCGTCTAATTTTTCCTGACAAGCAGAAAAAGAGAGTAAAACACTCCATAAGGCTATTTCAATAATTCGTTTCATTAAAAAGCAAAGTTCCATGTTACAGAAGGCAAAATACCAAAGAGATAAATCATACTAGGCTGAACTTCTAATTGGGCATCTTTTATATTTTCTTCTGGATTAACATAAATTAGGTATGGATTTTTACGGTAGTATACGTTGTATATAGCAAATACCCAACTGGATTTTACCCGTTTTCCTTTATTAGCACTGTAAGTTGCCGATACATCCATTCGGTGATATGCTGGATAACGGTAACTATTTTTTGGGCCGTATTCAGAAATTACATTCCCTTCAATAAAATACCGGTTTACTTCTATGGTGGTGGCAATACCGCTTGAATACACAAAATTAGCCCCTAAAGTCCAGTGATCATTTACATCATAACTAGCAACAACGGAAAGGTTATGTCTTCTATCGTAACGGAAAGGAAAAGTTTTGCCTTCATTAATCTCTTTAAATGTTCTATCGGTTTTAGCAAGCGTATAAGATACCCACCCTTTTAATTTACCTATGTTTTTCTGGAAGAAGAATTCAAGACCATAAGAAGTACCTTTCCCCACTGCAAAATCATCCTCAAAATCTCCACTTAAAGTTGGTACATAATTATCTCTGTAAGATAATTGATTCCTCATTCTTCGGTAGTAGACCTCAACGGAAGAAGTAAACATTTGTTCTTTAAAATCGCGGTAATATCCTAACGAATATTGATCACCACGCTGCACGGGTATTTTTTTGCTGCTTGGGACCCAAATATCAAAAGGCAAGCTATTTCCTGAAAGAGAAACCTGATGTACAAATTGGGTGGTTACAGCAAACGATGCTTTCACAGACGAAACCGAATCTAAGGAATACTTTAAGCCAATTCTAGGTTCAAAAGAAGGGTAAGAAGCTACTATTTCATTTTTACCGTATTGCTGCTCTACTTGTTCTCCATTTTCATTTTCTAAGTAGGTATAAGGCCCTAATTGGTGGTAATAATTTACAGCTAGACCTACTTCAGAAGAGAATTTTTTAGACCAATCTTTTTTGTCCGAAATATAAACCCCTGTAGTTAAGGCATGATAATTAGCATTGGTTTGGCCAGTATTAAACACCGTTCCATCTTCATTGCTTTTAGCACCAATACCTCTTGGAACATAACTACTACGGCTAAGAACTATACCAAAGTCTAAGCGGTGTTCATCTGAAAAATAGTAGCGAAAACGTGGTTTGAAATGAAATTCTTCTAATTGAGAATCTATATTGGTTTCATAGCCTTCAAAAACAGAATTAGATACAAAACGGAAGTTGTTGTAAATTAAAAATGCATCTAATTTAAAATCGTCTGAGAAACTGTGTTTCCAACCTATAGTGGAAGCAGTGTTTCCCCACCAAACTTTGGCTTTTAGTTTACCGTCAAATACTTTTATATTAAAACCATCTTTACCATTATAAATTGACCAGAAGAGCTCGTTTTTATCGTCAACCTTATAATTCAGTTTTGCATTGATATCATAAAAAGAATACGGAACTCCATATTGTCCTTTTTGAACTTCAACCGGACTTGTTAGCACATCAATATAACTTCTACGCCCAGCTAAAGAAAACCGAAGTTTGTCTTTAACAATAGGACCGTCTACACTTAAACGGGAAGCAATTAAACCAACGCCACCCCGAACTCTAAGACTGTCTTCGTTTCCTTCAGAACCTTCAAATTCAATTACAGAAGAAAGTCTACCGCTGTGATAAGCGGGAATATTTCCTTTGTACAACTTTACAGATGATATGGCATCACTATTAAAAACAGAGAAAAACCCAAACATATGACCCACACTATACAACGGTGCTTCATCTAACAAAACTAAATTCTGATCGGCATTACCACCCCGTACATAAATACCTGTTCCGCCTTCGCCACCACCTTGTACGCCTGGCAATAACTGCAAGGTTTTAATAACATCTACCTCGCCCATAAAAGCTGGTAGTTTTTTAATTTCTTCCAACTCTAGTTCTACTTCACCCATGGTAGTGGTTTCAGTAGTACTCGGTTTTCGTTCACCAACTACCACCACTTCTTTGGTAGTAATTACATCGGGCAACATAGCAAATGTTTTTTTGGTATTTGATTTTAACTGAATAGAATCCCTAATCGCAGAAAACCCAATGTATTCTATCTTCAATAAGTAATTTCCTTTGGGGACTTCCATTGAGAAATCACCATCAAAATCGGTCACAGTACCGTAACGGACTGAATCTTTTAACAAATAAATAGCCGTACCAATCAATGTTTCGGAAGAATTCTTATCCTTAATGGTACCCGAAAAAGTAACTGTATTCTGAGCCTGAACCTGAAAACAGAACAGTACTAAAAACAGTAAAAGTAAAAAACTTAAAATATGACTAGTTTCTTGAAATATCCTGTACAACGTATTCTCTATTCAATTGTAAGCTCCACATGCCAACCAACACAGAGTTTTCTAATATTGGTTCATTAATAATAAAATTACCTTCTGCCGTTTTTTGCAAATTCATATCTAAAGGTAAATTGTTGTCTAAACTGTACTTATACGCTTCCCAAACTAATTTCTCAACCGAAAGAACAGCCTCTTCTTTAGAACTCACATGCTTTAAAACGCCTTTATTTCCTTCTTCTAAATATAACTGAACCGAATCTAATGATTTCACCTGAAGTTTATTTAAACACATTCTACCTAACTCACCCGCATGACTTTCAATATCACTATCTAATAAACGAACAATTTTTCGGTTTTGTAATTCTTGCATAGTATCATCCATATCCGGATGTTTAACATCTTCACAAGACCATAAAAAGAACCCCAAAAACAGTATAATTAAACTTCTCATTTCCAATAATTTTAGACAGAGTGCAAATATAGGATTAGAAGCTAATTTCCCCCTCAGATAAAATTATTATCTTTGCATGCTGATAGAAAAGTCTATGCTTGAGAAACTAGAAGAATTAGAGAGACGATTTGAAGAGGTTGGAGAATTATTGGTTCTTCCAGAAACTGTTTCGGACATGAAACGCTTTTCTGCGTTGAACAAAGAATACAGTGACCTTAAAGAAATTGTAGATAAATTTCACGAGTACCAATTGGTGCTTGACAATATTAAAAATGCCAAAGAAGTTCTGAAAACTGAAAAGGATGAAGAATTTAGGGAAATGGCCAAAACGGAGCTAGAAGAACTAGACCCACAAAAAGATCAGTTGGAAAACGAAGTGAAACAACTGTTGATCCCTAAAGATCCTAACGACGATAAAAACTGTATTCTTGAAATTAGAGCTGGCGCCGGTGGTGATGAATCGGCTTTGTTTGCCGGTGATTTATTAAGAATGTACCAACGCTATGCCGAAGAGCAAAATTGGAAATTTTCTATTTCGGATTATGTAGAAGGTTCTGCCGGTGGTTACAGTAAGATTGTGGTAAACATTGAAGGCGACAAAGCATATGGAAAAATGAAGTTTGAGTCGGGTGTACATCGTGTACAACGTGTTCCGGCTACAGAATCCCAAGGCAGAGTACATACGTCGGCAACCAGTGTGGCAGTTTTACCAGAAGTAGAAGAAATTGACTTCCAACTTAACATGTCCGACATTAAAAAAGACACCTACCGAGCTTCTGGTGCAGGTGGACAGCACGTAAACAAAACGGAATCGGCAGTTCGTTTAACGCATTTGCCTACCAATACGGTAGTAGCTTGCCAAGACGGACGTTCACAACACGCCAATTACGACACGGCTTTAACCGTTCTTAGATCTCGTTTATACGAAGCAGAATTAAGCAAACAAAATTCTGAAATTAGTGCCGCCCGTAAATCTTTGGTGGGTAGCGGTGACCGTTCCGATAAAATTAGAACCTACAATTTCCCGCAAAGTAGAGTAACCGATCACAGAATTAATCTAACTACACACAACCTTAATGCGGTTTTAAGTGGTGAACTAGGTGCTTTTGTAGAGGCCTTACGAATTGCCGAAAATGCAGAACGTCTAAAAGAAGGCGAAGGTTAATTTCTAGTATATATTTTTAAAACTATAGAAGATGAGTGTTTTCCAGACAGCAGAAAGAGTTTCAGATACCGATGCATCCGACAATTATGTATTCCAAAGGAGTTTATTGGCCTATGTAGAAGCGGCAAAAATTGTACGCGGAAACGTGCTTGAGATTGGCTGCGGAGAAGGTTACGGCGCTAAATTATTGGCTCCGCAATGTATTTCTTATACTTCTATAGACAAGTATGCTAAACCAGAATTACAAAAGGAAATCCCAAATTTCAACTTCTTAGAAATGACGGTCCCTCCTTTTACAGGGATTGAAGACAATAAATACGACTTCGTAGTTACGTTTCAGGTAATTGAACACATAGAAAACGACAAGTTATTTGTAGAAGAAATCCACCGTGTGTTAAAGCCCGGTGGCAAACTTATAGTTACCACTCCCAACAAACCCATGTCCATTACGCGTAACCCATGGCATGTTAGAGAATACACCATTCAGGAACTAATTGATTTATTAAAGAATACTTTTTCTGAAGTAGATGCTAAAGGTGTTTTCGGGAACGAAAAAATTAGGACTTACTATGAAAACAACAAAAATTCGGTACGTAAAATCACCCGTTTTGATGTTTTTAACCTTCAATACCGTTTACCCAGACAACTTTTACAAATCCCTTACGATTATCTAAACCGAAGAAACCGCAAGAAATTATTGAACGAGGATACTTCTTTAGTTAAAAGCATTAAAATGGACGACTACCAAATTGCACAGGCAAAGGAAGGCTGTTTTGATTTGTTTTATATAGCTACTAAGTAGACGGTAAAACTTCCGTCATTAAGGGGAAAAGTAACTTGGCAGAATCTGCCATTCTTATACATAAAGCACGGGTACGTTTGGTGTTTAGCTTTTGGTAGGTATTTCCTTTATAACTGAAATTAAATCCGTCCGGAATATCCGACAACACAAAACCCGCTTGTTTTTCGTCGTATTTTCTGAATTCCAAAGTAAGCTTTAAATCGGTACCATAAGTAGCTTTGGCGTTTCTCATGTGTTTCTGAAGCAAAAAATTCAGCGGTTCAGGAAACACTTTTAACTGAAACAAGGGCTGCATTAAATTCGAAAAAGTGGTTTTCCACTCTATGCCGTGCGGTTCTGCTTTTCTTTCCCATTTTTGAAAAACGGCAGCATGCGCTACTTCATGAATGTAGGTGAACAAAAACTGATATTCGTTTAAATTATGGTTTACCGAAACAGATGTTTTTCGGGTTTGGGTATTACTTCTGAAATCACCCAATTTGGTAGAACGGGATTTACTAACAATAAAATCGAATTTAAGGTCTTGCCACAAATGGTAACAATAATCTACCGCTGCCGCCGGAACGTATTTCTGAAATATCTCTTTACCCATTCTTGATCAGCATTTACTACCCTAAAAAAGGCATAAAAAAAGAGCATTAATTACTTAATGCTCTTTGTAAAGTCTTAAAGACAGAAAATTACTCAGCAATTTCTTCTTCAATAGATTCTACTTCTTCAGCAGACTCTTCTTCAACTTCTTCAGTTGATTCTTCCATTTCTTCAGTAGCTTCTTCAGACGTTTCTTCAACACCTTCAATAGCTTCTTCAGAAGTTTCTTCAACAGATTCTACAGCTTCTTCAGAAGTTTCTTCAATAGATTCAGTCTCTGCAGTGCTTTCAGTAGAAGCGCTTCCGCAAGAGAACATTGTGAATAAACCACCTACTAGTAAGATAGAAAATACTTTTCTCATGATTAAATAATTTTTATAGTTCAACAACAATCAAATATAACTAATAATTTATTCAAAAGAAGCAATGCACTATTTTTTTCGAAAAACGATCTTTATAGGTACGCCAGTGTAATCAAAGTGACTTCTAAGCTTATTTTCTAAGTACCTGGTATAGCTCTCTTTAATGTACTGAGGCAGGTTACAAAAGAACGCAAACACAGGATACGCAATAGGTAATTGCGTCACATACTTTATGCGAATATATTTTCCTTTTATAGCTGGCGGCGGATAGTTTTCTATCTCCTTCAGCATAACATCATTCAATTCGGAAGTAGAAATTCGTTTGCTTCTGTTTTCATAAACCTCTATAGCAACTTCTAAGGCTTTATGAATTCTTTGTTTAGTCAACGCACTCACAAAAACAATAGGAATGTAATTATGTGGCGCTAATTTATGTTTGATTTCGTGTTCAAACTCTAAAGCGGTTTTGGTATCTTTTTCAATTAAGTCCCACTTATTCACTAAGATAATAGTACCCTTATTACTTTGTTGTGCAATTCTAAGAATATTAATATCCTGTGATTCTAGACCTTTTGTAGCATCTAAAATAAGAATACAGATGTCCGAATTTTCAATAGCCGCAACGGAACGAAGTGTAGAATAAAACTCTACATCTTCTTTAATCTTCCCTTTTCTACGAATACCGGCAGTATCAACTATAATAAAGTCTTTACCAAACATATTGTAGCGCACATTTAGGGAATCTCTGGTTGTTCCTGCAATGTCGGTCACAATACTTCTTTCGGTACCTAAAATAGCGTTAAGAAAAGACGACTTACCTACGTTTGGTCTACCTGCAATTGATATTCTTGGAATACCCTCGTCTGGATTTTCTAAACCTTCCTCTGGAAAATGTTTAGCCACCTCGTCTAATAAATCACCAGAACCCGAACCATTTGCCGAAGACAAGGGCAAAATAGTATCGAAACCCATGGCGTAGAATTCCGCAATAAACAAATGTTTATCGGGCGTATCGGCTTTATTAGCCGCAATGATTACCGGTTTATTAGACCTTCTTAACACATTAGCGAACTCGTTATCCATGTCGGTTAATCCGTCGCGTAAGTTTACCATAAAAACAATAACAGTAGCTTCGTCTAAGGCCAACTGCACTTGGTCTCTAATGGCTTTTTCAAACACATCGTCCGAATTGGTAACGTAACCCCCTGTATCAATAACGGTAAAATATTTCCCTTGCCACTCGGCTCTACCGTAGTGACGGTCACGGGTAATACCGCTTTCGTTATCCATAATGGCTTTTCTCTCTCCTACCAAACGGTTGAAAAATGTAGATTTCCCAACGTTTGGCCTTCCCACAATTGCCAATATATTTGCCATGCTAAATTCTCTCTTAGTTTTGTAAGTAGCCTAAGCTACGTAATTTATTTTCCTTTCTTCTCCAATCCTCTTCCACCTTTACGTAAGTCTCTAGAAATACCTGTTTGCCAAAGAATTCTTCTAAATCCTTACGGGCTTCTATACCAACTTTTTTAATGGCTTTTCCTTGGTGACCTATTATGATAGCCCGTTGCGTGGCTCTTTCTACCAAGATATCGGCTTGTATGCGTATTATTTTTTCTTCTTCCGAAAAAGAATTGATCAACACTTCTGTACTGTAAGGAATTTCCTTTTTGTAGTTCAGAAAGATTTTTTCTCTTATGATTTCTGAAGTAATGAACCGTTCGGACTTATCTGTTAATTCGTCTGCCCCAAAATAAGCTGGGTGAACAGGAATCATTTCTTTGATGATTTCTACCAACTCGTTTATGTTAAATTTCTCTAAAGCCGAAACTGGAAGCATTTTATGAAACTTCAGTTTTTCGCCCCAAGCTTTTAGAATATCTTCTACTTGTTCTTGGCTTTTAGCTAAATCAATTTTATTCAACACCAAAACAATGGGTGTAGTGATTAGCTTTAGTCGTTCAACTATAAAATCCTGATTAAAATCTTCAAATAAATCAATCACATAAAAGATAACATCGGCATCTTCTAACGATTCATTCACGAAACCCATCATAGATTCCTGCAATTTGTACTTCGGCTCTATGATTCCCGGGGTATCAGAATAAACAATTTGGAAATCTTCACCCGTAATTATACCTCTAATTCTATGGCGCGTAGTTTGAGCCTTTGAAGTTATAATCGACAGATTTTCACCTACTAAGGCATTCATCAAGGTAGATTTCCCAGCATTGGGTTTACCTATTAGACTTACAAAACCGGCTTTAAAATTGGAGTCACTCATTTCTTTTTTTACAAAAGTATTGATTTCTATTTACATTTCCCTAACTTTGTAATCCCAAATCGCGGGATGGAGCAGCTGGTAGCTCGTCGGGCTCATAACCCGAAGGTCACTGGTTCGAGTCCAGTTCCCGCTACAACGATAGCCTCTTAGAGAAATCTAAGAGGTTTTTTTATGTTTAATACTTTTTGAATATGCACTTTGTTTATATCATCAAATCAATTAAAAACAGTAAATTCTATATCGGTGAAACCTATGATATTGAATAGTTAATTTTATAATTCACCATAACGTAGATTTCTATTAACATTTTCCTATCTTCGCAATCCCAAATCGCGGGATGGAGCAGTTGGTAGCTCGTCGGGCTCATAACCCGAAGGTCACTGGTTCGAGTCCAGTTCCCGCTACAACGATAGCCTCTTAGAGAAATCTAAGAGGTTTTTTTATGCTTAATACTTTTTGAATATGCACTTTGTTTATATCATCAAATCAATTAATAACAGTAAATTCTATATCGGTGAAACCTATGATATTGAACAACGCCTCAATTACCATAATTCTATAGAACTAAATAATAACTCTACTAGAACAGGAATCCCCTGGAGAATTTATCACATAATAGAATGTAAAAACCGAACAGTTGCTAGAAAAATAGAAACTCATATTAAAGAGATGAAGAGTAGGAAGTATATTGAAAACCTAATCAAGTACCCTGAAATCTCTCAAAGACTGGTTAATAAATATTCTAAATGATGGTCACAGGTTCGCCCCGAAAGCTTTCGTGGGCTGTTCCCGCTACAACGAAAAGGTCAATCGAAAGGTTGACCTTTTCTTTTTTACAGCTCTCAATACTTTTTATGTATACAGTTTACGTCTTACACTCAGAAAAACACGATAAGATTTATATCGGTTACACTTCTAATTTACAAGAACGAAACAGGTGCGGGATATCTTCCGATTGTACAGCAACTGTTACCCTTAGACGCCAACTGGCGAAAAGACCTTGTGGCGTTGCAATGGCCCACTAGATTATCTCCACAAATTGTAGGTGGAGAACAAGCTACGCTGCTGGCTTTAATACATGAGTATTTGTTTACGGCACTCTTCAAAGCCAGTGCAGAATCTTTAGCCAGCGAAAACTCCAGTCGCCTAGCGGCTATGCAACGGGCAGAAAAAAACATCGGTGAATTGTTAGAAGAGCTAGAACATACCTTCCATCACCTCCGCCAAAGCTTAATTGACGAAGAACTCTTTGATGTGGTCTCGGGGTTTGAGGCTTTGAAGAAGGGGTAGGTGTTTCCTTTAACCTACGATTGTAGTAAGCCAGTGTTTATTCCAAATACTTCTTTAGTATCTGCTCTTTTTTCTTGGGTATTGCTGCAATCTGCTTTTCTAATTCCGATATATTGGATTCTATTTTTTCAATTTCAGCAACTATTTTTTGTTGTTCCTCAATTGAAGGTAGAGGGATTTTGAATTCTTCCAATTGAAGCTTTGTAATAGCTTCTCTTGATGTTCCTCCGTCACCAATCTGTAATAGTTTATCTTTGAATTCAGGACTTACTAAAATCATTTGAACGTATTTCGGAAGTGCTTTTTCGTTTGTCCTGATGATGGAAACGTGTTGATTGACACGAGCTGGTAAATACTTATCTTCTACTATACAACATCTTGCTATAGAAGCTCCTGTTATGTTAAAAAGAATGTCATTTTTTGCTACTGCTACATTATCTAGTTTTTTGGCTTGCTCGTCATTTATAAAAGCGAGACCTTTTTCTACAAAACCATTGTCATAAATGTTCTGACTTCTAATTAAACTGATGCCACTTTCTTGATAAGAGCCTTTACCGCCTTTTGGCGTTGCTCCACTTCCAATTTTCGAAGTGATATCTTCTAATTTAGTTAAGCTTCCTTTTGAGTTGTTAATGGTTGCTCCAATTGCTTCCCTAAGCTTTTCAATCTCCTCAACAGCTTTTTGCTCTTGCTGTTCCAGAACTTCTATTTCAGTAACTATTTTTTCTTGAATGATTATTGGTGGGAGTGGGATTTTTATTTCCGCCATTACATTATTCATCAATTTTGGATTCGCTACTTTTACTACGTAATCATTTGTATAATTTGGGAGCGAATATGCTAAATAACGCATGTTGACATTATCTGCTTTAGCTTTTAACGTTCCGCAAACATTAGTACAGTTGAATTTTCCATTTCTGTAAAAAACACTGCCAGCATAAATGCCATCAGTAGTCCAAGTAGCATATTCTCCTTCAAAATCAAAGGTGTTTAAGAAACCAAAAATCCCTTCATTTGAAGTCTGAGATGAATAAACAGGGAATTCTCCAAAATTTGACTCAATCTCCTTTTTATTGATTACCCGTCCTCTTCCTATTTCACATAAATCTTTAATTCTAACAATATCCCATTTACTCTCAATTTTTACTTTTTTTTTAGCCGAAAGCGAAATGTTTTTCTCAAAATCTACACGGTCAAAAGTGAGCATATCTACCAAGTTGTTGTAGCTCACATTTTTTTGTAAACTCTCTGGCAAGTCTAGATCAAACTCGTTGTTAAAAGCTTTGTAAATGTAGGTACTTGCTTTTTCGGGGTTATCGAAAGTATCGGCATCGTATAGTTGTGTGCATTCGTCAATGCTTTTGCTTCGTTGTATGGGGTGAATGCCTTCACTTCCTCTACGACTACTAAACTCATAGCCTAAGAAACGTTTTTCATCATTTTTTTCTCCTGTTTTTACCAATACCAGTTTTTGGGAGTAGGTAATTATGAAGTAGAGTAGTTTATCTTGTTCTAAAGCGAAAATAGCATTCCAAAGCTCGGCTTCGTTTTTGGCTTTAAGTTTCTTGGTATACTCTTGGTATATTTCCGAAGCATCTACCTTCTCGTTTGGTATTTTTTGAAGTAAAGTTTTGTAATCGTCAATGGTTAAACCTTCCCATACATGTGCTACATATTTTTGGATAGGTTTTTCAATTCCGTTGATCGTAAGGTCTTGTAAGGTGGTAAAGCAACGTTTTACGGCTTCTTCAATATTGAAAGCATCGGCATTGTTTCTTCTTCTTAAGAATAGGGTGACGGTATTTGTACCAGTCGCCATAAAAGTATTAGAACCCATTTCGGTAATCGCCAATATATCGAAGTACTTCAATATGATTTCACGAGTTTGGGTATAAATGCCTGTATTACTCAAAATACTGCTTGGAAGAATAATACCTGCTACACCACCGTCTTTTAGCAGTTGTTTGGTACGTTCGATAAACAAGCACTCTATTTCAGAACTTTGGTCGGTTAATCTAGTGTATAAATCAAATGCCTTTTGCTGATTTATCACCATCCATCAATCCCTTAAAAGCTGAAACAGAATAAGGCGGGTTTGAAATAATTACGTCAAACTGCTTATTATCCTGCGGGTAAGTCTTGTCAGTTTCTTTCAGTAAATCTTTGAACTCTTTAGAAGTTTCAAAATCACCTAATCCATCTCCGTGAATCACTTTAGCTAAGCCATCGCCATGCAGATAACAACTTACCTTAGCGGTTTTTACTAAGCGGTAATCTTTCTCTATTCCGTATACATAGTTTTCTGCCCAATCGAATTGAACACTTTTAAATCCAGTAATTTGTTTTTTTGTTTCAGGCGGATAATTATTGGGCTCTAATGTATCAATGTGATTTTGGACTAATCTCCATTGACTCCGTAAGAAAATGCCCACTTCCCGCTGCGTAATCTATAACTCTTGGAAGCAAGTTATCCTCGTTCGCCTATTTTGATTTTCGCTTCGGTAATTTCCTTAATAGGTAAACTTTTTATAACAAATCTAGCAACAGGAACAGGAGTGAAAAATTGTCCTGATTCTTGTTTTAAGCCTGTTGTAAGAAGCATTTCAAAGAAATCACTCAAGAATTGCTGACGATAGTTATATCTGATTTTGTAAAACTGTAATAATTCTACAACCTCTTTAACAACCTTTGCATTTTCCTCAAAAGACTCGTTGTCAAACACTTCTTTTATTGCAAACTCATTGTTTTTCTTTAGTCTTATCTCTGTAAGAATTTGCTTGAATTCGTCTTGGTATTTCTCGTCAATTAACGCAAATCTTTTATCTAATTGTTCATCACTAACATCTGTAACATTCTTTTCTAAAAGTTCTCTCATTCCTCGTCCGTACAAATCTGTCAAACGTTTTTGAAATGAGATATGATTATCAATACCTTCTAACCATTGGAATTCTAGTTCATCGGAATCAGCTTTAGAATATTCATCAATAATTTTACACAGAAAAAGCGTGAATATTTTATTGAAGGCATTGGGTTTGTCGGAGACTACGTTGTGTCTTAATATCTCTAAAAATCGATTGAAGATAAAACTACTATCTTCTTGTTTTAAAACTTTTAAATCCTTTTTGGTAAGAGCTTTAGATTGGAATTCATAAGGAGTCACCCAGCTATCAAAAATACCGTTTGACTTTGGTAATTTATTCCATCGTTCAAAAAAGTCTTTTACATTTCCCGTTTGTCTATAGTCATCTTCTATCTTAATGATTTCACTTTTGTACTGTACTTTGTTACCATCAAATTCGGAAGCATACAGCATCAGTACATCAGCATCTTTATCTTGTTGAAAATAGGTGAATAGTTGTCCACCATTTGGAGGACTTACTAACTTTTTAAATGCTTTATCAAACTCAGCCCCCCATGTTTTGCATTCAATCATTAGATAAGCAGAACCATTATTACGAGTTACCAGCACATCCAAACGCCCACTTGTACCGTGGCCTGTTGCCCATGTTTTTTCAAGTGTAATGTTTTGTGGTTGATAACCTTTGCTAAGCAAACGATCTACACATTCCAATACAACCCAGTTTTCTGCTTGTGAAAAATTCTGTGTTGTTTTGCTTTCAGTTTTTATTTTATCTCCAAAAAGAAAGTTTTCTTTTTCAAAGTCTATTTCAATAGTATAATTATCAGCGTTCGAGTATTTCTTTTGGAAAACACCAGAGCTATTTTCTTTTGCTGTAAATCCTAATGCCTGTATGAGTTTTTTATGTTTCATAGTTCTTAGAATTTTAATTGAGATTGTTTATAGGTTTTACTTCTGACATAACGATTTTGCTCTTCCGCAACTAAAAAAACGTTATCTGAGCAACCGTATTTTCTCTTTTGTTCAAGCATAATGTCTGCACCATACAAATCTTTGAGTTGTTGAAAATCAATTTCAAGAATTTGTGCCAGATCATTTAGTTTGTCAAATTTAAATTTTTTATGTCCGTTTTCTATTTTACTGACATCAGTATATGGGATATCTAAAAGTTTACAGAATTTATCTTGAGTCATCTCAAGTTTCTCTCTTTCTTTTCGTATAAAATCTCCAAAAGTAGCCATTATAAAGACTTGTTAAATATTAGCTTGACAATTATGTGGCAAGATATGAAAAGCTATTATAATTGTGTTACGTGACGGGAAGGAAATTTTTGCTCTTTTTAATTTTTTAGGATAAAATGACTGCTGGCTCAAAACATCTCTCCAAGTCGGATCATTTTGTAATAAAATTTATATCGAGGTTTTTTTATTCTCGCAATTGGAATACCTAACAATCGGATATATGCAATTGCACAAATCTCTTTTTAAAAACTTTGTAAAAGTTATTACTCACCGAATGCTACCCATAGCAGCAACTTCCAGCCAACAAAGCAATAATATACTATTTATTTAATTGTGTTTGAAAAGGGCTAGTTGTAAAAATGGTTTTGAAGTTTACTTAAACCCTATCCTAGTTTACACCCATCACATATTACGCCCACTCAACCCTATAAATGTGTGATGTATGTAAATATTCCACACAATTATGTAATCCTTTTTAAACTTAAAGTAGCACCTTAAGCATGCCATCAAAGGTAAGCGCTAGTAGACTCGTTTTCATTTTTGTATTACAACTTTGCATCTGGCCATAAATCATATTACAGCGCTTACATAATCTACAAACTTTACTACTGAAATCATGAAAAAGAACATGGGTTCAATTGACCGAAACATACGATTAAGCTTAGCAGTGGTTATTGCTGTGCTATATTTTACAAATGTTATTTCCGGCACATTGGCTTTGGCATTAACTATAATTATGGGTGTTTTTATCATCACCAGTTTCATTAGTTTTTGCCCCCTCTATTTACCTTTCGGGATAAGTACAAAGGAAAAACTAGAAAAATAAATCGCATTTTATACATGAAATTAAAGAACTATGAAAATTCAAATCAATACAGATAAAACAATAAATGGAGATGAAAGACATCAGGATTATTTTTCTTCCACAATAGCAGAAGCATTAAAAAGATTTCAATCTCATATTACAAGAATTGAAGTGCATTTATCCGACGAAAATGGCAAAAAAGAAGGAATGAATGACATGCGCTGTTTACTAGAAGCTAGAATGGAAGGCAGACAGCCGATTGCCGTTTCATGCCAGGGCGACACGGTTGAAATAGCTGTATCAGGTGCGCTTGATAAACTAAAAGCTTCGCTGGAAACCATTATAGGTCGCCTTCAGAATCATTAAAAAACAACTGCTAGATTTGAAAACACGCCATTAAAAGATTGCTGTAAAAAATTCTCAGAATAAAACTGATTCCACCCTACGGAATGGTTTAAAGTGAAAAACTAGGGTCTATATTTATGCGTTCTACCTACACAAGCAGCAAACAGAGAGATGGATTACATAGACTACTATAAAACATTAGAGGTAAGCAAAACCGCTACTGCCGAAGAAATTAAAAAAGCATACAAGAAATTAGCCCGAAAGTACCATCCGGATTTAAACCCCAACGACACTACTGCTAAAGCTAATTTTCAGAAAATAAATGAAGCAAACAGCGTATTGAGTGATCCCGAAAACCGTAAGAAATACGACAAATACGGAAAGGATTGGCAACATGCTGAAGAATTTGAAAAGGCAAGACAGAACCAATCTACCAACTCACGCGGCGCTTCTGGTTTCGGTGGGCAAGCCGGAAACGATTATTCTGATTTCTTTGAATCGATGTTCGGTGGCCAAACAGGTGGCAGAAGATCAAGGCCTGTAAATTTTAGGGGTGATGATGTTCATGCCGACCTGCATCTTCCGCTAATGGATGTGTACAAAACACAAAAAAAGACCATTAATGTTAACAACAAGAGTATCCGAATCAACATTCCGGCTGGGATAGAAAACGAACAAATTATAAAAATCACAGGGCATGGAACCCCGGGAATAAATGGTGGGCCTAATGGCGATTTATACATAACCTTTTATATAGCCGACCACCCTAGTTTTAAACGCTTGGGCAATAATTTATATACAACGGTAGATTTAGACGTATACACCGCCGTATTGGGTGGTGAACTAACTACCGAAACCTTAGACGGAAAAGTAAAGCTTAAGGTTTCCCCCGAAACCCAAAACGGCATACAGGTGAAGTTAAAAGGCAAAGGATTTCCGGTTTATAAAAAAGAAGGCAGTTTCGGGGATTTGTACGTGACCTACAACATAAAAATCCCAACCAATTTGAGTGCCGAACAAAAGGAATTATTTATGCAATTGTCTAAAATGTAAAGTGGAAATAAGCGATGAGTGATCAAAATTTAATTGCAATAGAGCACTTCTGTAACAGCCATAATATTGAAATCGATTTTGTGACTTCATTACATCAATTTGAATTAATTCAACTTAAAAACATTGAGGAAAACTTATTTATAGAAATAACTCAATTACCCGAAATAAAAAGGTGTATAACCTTTTATTACGATCTAGAAATTAACCTGGAAGGCATTGAAGCTATTGTTCATTTACTAAGAAAAATAAAAACATTACAAACTGAAAATTCCGTTTTAAAGGGTGGAAACAAGATTGAGAACTCATTTCCGCATATGTGATATATGTAACATTCAACCATTTAGCTGTAATAGTTTAGTGTGTCAATGTGGTTATATTGTTTTAATCTAAACCTATTTAGAATGAAAACAGTAACACAATTAGACCAAGATATCTTAGATATCACCCTAAAAATAGATCTAGAATTTCCAGAATTGTCTAAATACATTGAAGAGATGCCCATGACTTTTTCTAAAACCGACAAGGAAATAAGCCCGGCTGATTTGGAAGAATACTATAATTCTTTGGCGGAAATGTTAAACGACTACACAAAGACACACAAACCCACCAATTCAGAAAAAATGACCCTTCCGCCAAAAACAAAGTCCATAACTTTAGACTATCCGCCAAGCGAAGACATTTACAAAAAAGCTAAGGAAGAAAAGAACATCAACCCAGAAGACATTAGCAAAAAGAAAACACCTAATGAAGAGCCTGGCACGGCTAATGAAAAGAATTTTGAAAGCAATCCCTCTGGCAACGATTTAGACGTTCCAGGTTCGGAATTAGACGATCAACAAGAAGATGTTGGCAATGAAGATGAGGAAAATAATTTTTATAGTTTGGGTGGCGATAATCACGATGATTAATCACAAAGCTTCTTTTAAACTGGATAAACCAGTAGCTTAACTATTTTTCTAACTAACCCCTCTGTTACAATTTTCTAACAGAAAAAAAAGGCGGCTCTGTTAGCCTTTCAACTATTGAACATGTGATATATGTAACAATCATTGTTTTACATATAATTTTTTTCGTCCTAAAATCACCACATTCCAGCCCGTTATAACTTCATGTTCGTAAAAACGCGGACAGGCCCGTCTGACTATTTTTAGGCAGGAAGGCTTAGAGAAAACAGAACTTTTAAACCACAAAGTACATGAAACTTGCTTATATAGGAAGCTACCCACCCCGAGAATGCGGTATTGGTACCTTCACAGAAAACCTTGTGCAATCCATTAACGAAAGTACCGATACAAGCGAGGGAATTGTTATTGCACTTAGCGACCACGATGAAGTTTACGCCTACCCTAAAGAAGTTAAGCTAGTCATTCATCAAGAACAACAAACCGATTACCTAGAAGCGGCTAATTTTATTAATCTTAGTGGTGCGGATATTTGCGTACTGGAACACGAATTTGGCATTTATGGTGGCCAAAGTGGTGTGTACATCCTTCCTCTTTTGCATCGTTTACAAATACCGCTTATTGTTACCCTGCACACCATTCTTGAAACGCCGTCTTACAACGAAAAAGCCATATTGAAAGAAATATGCAAAATGGCCAGCAAAGTGGTAGTCATGAGCAGAAAAGCCGTTCTTTTTCTTACCTCTATTTATGATGTGCCAAATGAAAAAATAGAGATTATAGAGCATGGCGTACCCGATATTAAATTTGACCCCATAAAAACCAAAAAAGAATTTAAGTTTGAAGCCAAAAAGGTAATACTCACTTTTGGGTTTATAGGAAGAAACAAAGGCATAGAAACCGTTATTAATGCGCTGCCAAAAGCCATAGAAAAACACCCCGAAATTTTATATATGGTTTTGGGAAAAACACATCCCAATGTATTGCGTCATTCCGGCGAAGAATACAGAACCTATCTTCAGTTATTGGTTAAGAATTTAAAATTAAACAACCACGTGTTGTTTTTGAATGAATTCATAGACGAGGATGGTTTGTTTAAATACCTTGCTGCCTGCGACATTTATATAACGCCTTACGTTAACGAAGCCCAAATAACCAGCGGTACACTTTCGTATGCTATGGGCACGGGTTGCGCGGTTATTTCTACCCCGTATTGGCATGCACAAGAATTACTAGAAGACGGAAAAGGCCGATTATTCGATTTTAAAAATTCGGAAGAATTAAGCGATATCTTAATCGATTTATTAGATAATCCTTCCGTACTAGGCGAATTACAGAAAAAGGCAGCAGAATATGGCGCCACTATTACTTGGCCTAAAATAGGAGAAAAATACGCTTCGCTGGCAAAGAATATTCTAAACGAACCACCACAACCCGTAGTGAAAAAAGAAACAATGTTAGATCCATTGCTTCTCCCTCCTTTTTCATTAGCACATGTCAAACGATTAACAGACGATACGGGGATTATTCAGCATGCAAAATTTGGTATCCCTAACCTGAAAGAAGGCTATTGTTTGGATGATAATGCCCGTGCTTTGTTGATGGCAGCCATGGCGTACAAACAGAAAAAAGACGCTTCGGCCTTGGAATTCATGCCTATTTACCTCAGTTACATTCATTACATGCAAAATGAGGATGGCTCTTTCCGTAATTTCTTAAGCTTTAACAGAAATTTTCTAGACGAAGTGGGTTCCGAAGATTCCTTTGGAAGAACCATTTGGGCTTTAGGATATTTATTGGGCAACGCGCCCAACGATGCCTATTACCAAACCGGTAAAATGGTATTTTTTAACGCCGTTCCGCATTTCGAAAAACTGAAATCGATTAGAAGTATTGCCAACACCATGATTGGTATTAGTTATTATCTAAAAACCAATCCTTCGGACGATGATATGACCGAGCGGCTACGAACGTTGGCGGAAATTTTAGTAAAACACTACCATCAAAATCAAAGCGAAGACTGGCATTGGTTTGAGTCTTTATTGGCTTATGATAACGCCATGTTACCGCTTGCTTTGCTGCACGCTGCCCAAATCTTAAACGACAGTAAAATTACAGATGTAGCCATGATCACTATGGATTTCATCACAGAACACACCATGGTAGATGGTTATTTGTCCGTAATTGGCAACAGCGAATGGTACATAAAAGATGGTGAACGGTCTATGTTTGCCCAGCAACCCATTGATGCCCTTGCCATGGTTTTGATGTATCACCAAGCCTTTTCCTTAACCAAAGACAAAGAATACCTCAACAAGCTTTTCACTTCGTTTATGTGGTTTTTAGGCGAAAATGATTTGCGCATGAGCTTATATGATTTCGAAACGAAAGGCTGTTGCGACGGCTTTGAAAATTATGGTGTCAACCGAAATCAAGGGGCCGAAAGTACGTTAGCGTATTTAATTTCGCACTTAACCGTATTACAAGCGTACGAACAATTTTATCAATCTGAAGAATGAACAAATTAGTAGAACGATATTCTAAAAACCCGATACTTACAAAAGACGATGTACCCTATCCGGTAGCTACTGTACACAACGCTGGTGTAGTAAAATTTGGCGAAAAGTACATTATGGTTTTCCGATCACATTTACTGAATGGCAGAAGTATTTTGGGCATTGCTGAAAGTACCAACGGTTATGATTTTAGCGTAAAACCAGAGCCGTTTATGTTACCCGCAACCGAAGGCACTTTTCAGGAATACGAAGAATACGGTATTGAAGACCCGCGCATTGTTTTGATGGACGGCGAATACTTGATTACCTATAGTGCCTATTCTAGGCATGGTGTACGGATAGGTTTGGCTAAAACCAAAGATTTTGAAACCATAGAACGGATTTCATTAATTACCGAAGCCGACTACCGCAACGTGGTTATTTTCCCGGAAAAATTTAATGGTCTCTACGCCCGACTAGATCGGCCACATTCCGAAATTTCACCTTGGTCTATCTGGATTTCTTATTCACCCGATTTAATCTTCTGGGGAGAAGCAAAAGTGATTATGAAACCGTTGCAATACCATTGGGACGAAATGAAAATTGGCCCGGGCGCTCCACCCATTAAAACCCCGCGCGGCTGGTTGAATATCTATCACGGTGTGTTTCCTACAATGGATGGTTCGGTGTATAGACTTGGTGTTGCTTTGCACGATTTAGAAGATCCTTCTGTAATTATTGCCGTGGGTGACGAATGGATTTTACAACCCGAAGAAGTGTACGAAGTAACCGGTTATGTGCATAATGTAGTGTTTACTTGTGGAGCTGTTCCGGAAGCAGACGGTACGGTAAAAATATACTGGGGTGGCGCCGATAAAGTGATGTGTGTGGGCACCGCCGTAATTGAAGAATTGGTAGACCATTGCATCAACAAACCAAGAAAACCCTTATAAATGAAAGTAGCCTTATTAGCCCCAATTGCCTGGAGAACCCCACCTGAAAAATACGGCCCTTGGGAACAAGTTGCCTCTAATATTGCCGAAGGTTTGGTTAAAAAAGGATTGGACGTAACGCTTTTTGCAACGGGAGATTCGCTTACTTCCGGTAAACTTGATTCGGTATGTGACTTGCCTTACGAGGTAGACAAACAGAATGACCCAAAAGTGATGGAGTGTTTACACATTAGTAATGTAATGGAGAAAGCTTCTACGTTTGATATCATTCACAACCATTTTGATTTTTTGCCCTTAACCTATTCCCGATTAATTGCGGCCCCAATGATCACTACCATTCATGGTTTTTCATCACCCAAGATTATTCCTGTATACAAAAAATACAACAGCACTTCGGCGTATGTTTCTATTTCAAATTCAGACCGAAATAATGAACTGGATTATCTAAGCACCATCTACCACGGCATTGATCCCAATGATTTTACATTCGTAGAAAAAAAAGAAAATCACCTGCTTTATTTTGGAAGAATTCACCCCGACAAAGGAGCACATTTAGCCATTGAAATCGCTCAAAAATCTGGTTATCCTTTAAAAATGGCCGGCCTAATACAAGATCAATCGTATTTTGATGAAAAGATAAAACCTTTTATTGACCAACATTATATAGAATATATGGGTAATGTTGGCCCTAAAAAACGAGATAAATTATTAGGCAATGCTTTAGCCCTGCTCCACCCCATTCGTTTTAAAGAACCTTTTGGTTTGAGCGTATTAGAATCTATGATGTGCGGCACGCCCGTAATTGCGTTTAACAAAGGCAGCATGCCCGAATTAATCGCTAATGGCATTTCTGGGTATTTGGTCAATTCCGTTCCAGAAGCGGTGGAAGCCGTTCAGAACATAGCTGCTATTCCTTCGCTAGAATGCAGAAATTACGCCGTAAACAAATTCAGTTTAGAGACTATGGTAGATGCGTATATTACTGCTTATGAAAGAGTAATTGATTTGTAAGAATTACTCGATTTTAAGGCCGCAAATAATTCAGCTAAATCTACGGTAGCATAACTGGAAGAATAATCGGAAACGGCATAAGGCAACACCAAGCTGTTGTTGTGAATAATAGCACCACAAGAATAGACTACATTGGGCACATAACCTTCTCGTTCTGTTTCTAGTGGTAACAAAAGGGGTTCTTCCAACCTCCCTAATTCTATAGTAGGATCATCTAAATCAAACAAGGAAGCACCAATACAATACCTTCTCATAGGCCCCACGCCATGTGAAATAAGCAACCAACCTTCTGCTGTCCATAAGGGAGATCCACAATTTCCTATTTGTGTAAATTCCCAAGGGAAACGCGGCTCTTGGATTAAAATGGGCTCATTCCACAATGTAGCTCTATCCGAATACATGATGTAGTTATTTACCCCATCTACTCTAGCAAGCATGGCGTATTTACCTTTAATTTTTTTAGGGAACAACGCTAAGTTTTTGTTCAACGCCCCATTCCCATGCAAAGGCATTACCCGGAAGGTATAAAAATCATCGGTAGACAATAATTTAGGCATTATAGTGTGCCCGTTATAAGCCGTGTAAGTGGCATAGATTTTTTGCGTTCCGTCATCTTCTGTAAAACGAACAAAGCGGGCGTCTTCAATACCTTTGCTTTCTGCTTCAGAAATAGGAAACAGTACCCGTCCAGATATATCTGAATCATGGTCAAAGCTAACGTCAAAATAAGAGTCTACCAGCCAAGTCATTTCTTTTAAAGCCAAGCGGTGTTCGCTGCTAATACTAGAATCAATTAGTACTTTTCCAACTGCATTTTTAAGGTCATAATATTCAAACTTGTCGGGTAGGCTGTCCATGATGCTGGTTGAGAATTCAGCCGGAATATTCATTTCTACAATTTTCTCGGTAAAACGAACTTTATCGTACAGCACTTTGTGATCAATCTCGGCTAAGTCAATATGCTTGCCAACCTGCATCATATGCATGTCGTTGTTTTTATCCAAAATCGCTCTTCTAAATACTAAGGAAGAAATATGCCCTTCACCGGTAGCTCTAAAAGAAATGATGATCCGTTTTTCTCCTTCTTCTAAATACGTCTGATCAAAATCTTCAATAATAGATGGGTTAAAAAACGCGGCCGACTCAATGGCGTATTCCATGGTGCAATAAGACCCAATCAACATTTTTGTATCGTTTGAAATGGCGTCATAATCCACCCCAATTGATTCAATAATATGCTGAATATTAGAACAGTGTTTTAAAAATAAGCGGGATATATTTCTATGCCTATTTGCAAATTCGCGCAATGTTTGTTCTAAGCATCGGCTTATTTGTTGTTCATCTAAGGTGAAAATCCGTTTCAATAAGTTTTTGGTGCGTTCATCTCCATTAAAAAAAAAGCGAGCAACTACCCGGCTTGAATCCGGAAGAAATTGAATGTTTTTCCGATTTACTGAAATTCGCATAAGAAATGTTTTTAGAGGTGTTTCAGGAAGGTACGTCTTAAACTTGCCGATGCAAGTCAATTATGGGGATATCTCTTTACTAAAAAAACAGATTGAAAAATTATATTATTTAGGCAACGGATTATACCTTATATTTACTTAGATCACTATTGTAATAGCCAGAAGGCAACTATGAAACTTTATATTAAATACATGGTGAGCTTGCGTTGTAAAATGATGGTGAAGACCGAGCTTGAAAAACTTGGTTTACATTACGTTGTTTTAGACTTAGGAATGGTAGATGTCCTTGAAGACATAAGCACAGCGCAGCGGGAAGCACTTAAAATTAGTCTTCTGAAATCTGGCCTAGAATTATTAGATGATAAGCGAAGCATTTTAATAGAAAAAATTAAAACAACCATTGTAGAAATGATTCATCATTCAGATGAATTGCCCTCTACCAATTACTCGGAATACCTTAGCGATAAACTAGGGTATGACTACACCTACTTAGCGAATATTTTTTCGGAAGTAAAAGGCATAACCATTCAACATTTTATTATTATAAATAAGATAGAGCGTGTAAAAGAGCTTTTATTATACAATGAATTAAACCTAACAGAGATTTCATATAAACTACATTACAGTAGTGTGGCTCATTTATCCAATCAGTTTAAGAAAATCACGGGTTTAACTCCTTCGTTTTATAAAAAGCTTAAACAAAAGCGTAATCTCAATTTAGAAAACGTGTGATTTATATAAAAAAATCACTTTTTAATGTAACACTTTTTGATACTCCTTAACCGATATTTGACCTATTAAACCGTACTATTCTTTTACTAGAATGCTGTTTTTTCTGTAGCTAAACAAGCTATTGTTTATTTAAATTCTAACTCATAAAAGAATGTCAAAAGAAAAAGAAGGCGCCAAAAAAACGGACAAAAAAGCTCCGGAAAAGACCTTAAAGGAAAAAAGAGCTGCTAAAGCCGAAAAAAAGAAAAACAAACGAGATGACGTTTAAGAAGTTTAGAGCAGCTAACATTTACGAAGAAGGCGATACCGTATTTGCAAAAAAACACCCTACGGTAAAGCTAATTATTAGAAGATACCTGCAAAGGATATATTACTGTAGAGTTGCTTCTAATACAGACCTGAAAGAACAAGTCTATTTTGAAGGCGAATTATTTAGTGAAAGGGAGCAAAAACACCAAACTGCTTAAGCCCATTAACACTATACACCCGTAACGTATGCTATTATTTGCAATAGAATTATTTCTAGTTAATATTTTAATGTTAAGTTTTTTTAGAGGCCTTCACAGATATAGCATGATTAACAAATATCATTACGATTATTACGGTGATTCATCTAGAAATTTATTCCAAAAGCTAATTCATAATTTTAACATAAGTTTTCTATCTGCCATAACCATTGCTATATCTATTGGCAGAACTATTATTGAATACCTAATACTAGATTATTATAATTTTGATAACCTTATGAAAAGGGTGGCATTTTAGGTTACACAGCTTTAAGAACTGTCATTTTTTCAGTCTGAATAGTTTGGCATTTTGTTGGATAGACATTTTACAGTTTCATTTATTAACCTATAAAACTTATGTTGAAGTATTCTAAAACAATTCTTGACAGGGTGAGTTTTGATCCGTTTCTATTTGAAAAAGAGTTAAAAAAATCACTAAACTTCCTAGAAAACGAAACTGAGAAAGAAGAATTATTAAAGTGGTGTTCTCAGAATTTTAAATTTTTGCCTTTCAGAGTTAAAAGCAAACCCGATTAAAATACTTAAGAGCTTGAAAAACTTCAAGCTCTTACATATTAAAACCTGGATTGGATCTTAACTTCTTCATTTTCTTATTGTATTTGCGTTTGCTAGAATTATTGCATTGAGATTTTGAACTGCAGGACTCAACACATAAAAAAGCAAGTAATAGTCCTATAAGAAATAATGCCTTTTTAATTTTCATTATGCATTATATTAATTATCAATCTATTAGACAAGAACTATTCACCTTGTATTTAATTATGAAGATTAAAAGACTGAACCCTAAGCGGTAGAAAACGTTATCCTATCACGCTATCATATTGAGATATAAATAAAAAAACTAACCATAGAAAAATGAAAAACGCAATCTTCACAATTTCACTATTCTTCGCTTCTGCTCTTTTGGTAAATGCCCAAGAAAACACCAAAACTGATGCCCTTAAGAAAAAAACTGAGCGCATACAGGAAAAAATAAGCGATTTAAAAGACGATAAAGAGGCTCTTATTGAAGAGTTGAAAGAACAAAACAAAGAAATAGTAGAACTTCAAGGAGAAAAGAAAGAACTACAAAAGGAAGCTATTGACGATACCTATAAGCAAAAAAACCTAGCTAACAAAGCAGATTATAACGATGAAAAAAGCTTAAAAAAAGCCGAGAAATCGGCCCACGATGCCGCTAAAAGCGCTAAAAAACTAGCAAAAGAACAAAGGAAACTAGATAAAGAAATCGATAACGCAGAATCTATAAAGAAAAAAATAGACAAAATTAATTCCAAAACCGATCGGCTAGAAAAGAAAAAAATTAAGTTAGAAGAAAAAGCTAAAGAAGTTTAATAGTTAATTATCTACCTTTTTAATAGCCTTAATAGCATCAAAAGCGAAAGAGAAATCCAAACGAAATTCGGGATAGTTAACTCTAAGCCCGTCTATAGTTTGAGAATGAAAACTAGCATCAAATTTAATAGCTACTTCGGGCTGTGGCCTATACGCCAAGCCTAAAGATGGTTTTATAAATTCTCCGTTATCGGCTAATCCGGCTTCGTTATCACCACCATATTGTTTGTTTTGTATGGTTTCTGGATTATGCATATAGTCTATTAATAAATACGGCACTACTTGGCCTATTTTAGTACGTAATACATAACCCATTCGTACATAAAAAGATTTTGACAGATAGCTTGTATTAACAACTACATCTTGTGCTGTTAAATTAGCATTTGTTTTTGAAGCATTTGCTCCTAAAAAACGTTCCCGTTGTATTTTATTAATTCTAGCATCTTTAACCAACGTAAGTACATTTTCTTGATTTCTTTCAATGTTATGTGGGCTAATGGTATAAGAAGATTGTACAAGGAAATCACCAAACGTTTTTTCTAAAAACAAACTGTAAACCTGAAAATCATCTTTATCTACCCATGGCAACACAGCTCCTTTAGGGGAGCCTGCACCAAACTCAATAGTAGAAGAAGCATTACCACCAGAAGTGTAACCAGAACTACCAATAATTAATTTATATTCTGTTGAACGGTATCTTAAATCCCAACCTAAAGGAACAGCATTTATATTTGGGCCACCTTCTCCATTATCTAAGGTAAGAGAATACATGAAAGCACCCTTTAACTTTTCTAATTCGCCATGCAACATAAAGGCGGTTGTTCTAGTAACAAATAAGTGATCTCTATCAAAAATCTCAGGGGGTTCAATACCAATAAACGTAGGTATTTGGTCTAGTTTTTCATTATATAAACAAAAACGTCTATAAATTTTACCAACCCTTATCTGAAAAAGTTTGTTCAGCTTAAAATCACCGTAAGCATTTCTTATCTCAATAGATTCATCTTCGTCTCCATTATATGCCAAATTAAAAAACACTCTTATTTTAGGGCTTAATTGCTGGCTACCATATATATGAAAATTCTTAACCGGAGACCATGTAAGCGGAACGCTTTCTTGATGCATTACACCAAGTGAATCTCGCATAGGAAAACCATTAACCTTTTCTACATTAGAATTTATATACCCGTATAGTTGAAAAGAGCTCTCCTCTACTTTTATGTTGAGCAATTGCTCTAAAGTAAGGTCAAACATGTTTTGGGATTGATCTTCCTTTTGACCATAGCCAAAAAACCCTAAAAACATAAACAAAAACAGTGCGCTAAGTTTCTGCATATAACTTATAAAACAATTAAAAACCTACTCAAAAATCCTTTGCTAAAAAAAGCGGAAAATTGGCAAGCCCTGTAATTAGGATAAAAAGCTTGCCAAAAATTTAACTCAACTAAAATTTCTCATGCACACTTCCACAGTGTAACATTTCGTCACCAAAATAGGGGTTTATTACTTCTTCAGAATTACTAATCCATTCGCCGCCTTCGTATTCTAGTGCCATTGGGCAATATTGTAAAAACATGGTTTTAGCTGTTGTATCTTTATTTGCTACCAAAATGGGATACAAATTCTCAGAAAGGGATTTAAAAACTCTTCTCTGTACATCCAAATCTGCCGATTCTCTTATTAGCGTTGTCAAAATAATTACGCTGTCTAATTGCGGTATAGAATCGGGGTACGCTTCTACCAAATTAGCAGCCGAAGTTTTTACTTTTTCAGCATCCGAAGCAATTAAATCATCTTTCATCTGGTAGTATGCTGTTAAAATAGCCGTGCTCTCGTTTGGCTTAAGCAAGCCTAAAAAAGAAGAGTCAACGGTACTGGTTTTAATTTCGGGTAAATCTATATCTTCCGTTTCAATAACAGTAGTATCCGTTTGTTCTTCTGTACTTTCATGAATAGTGTTTTCTGTACAAGAAATGGCAAAGGCTAAAAGCAATAGCAAGTATATTTTTTTCATATTATTTAAATAGTAGTGTGTTAAGTAAACTTAAAATACTTATTAAAAACTAATTTGTAGGTAAAATTAAACAAAAGGAATTTATTACGGCATGAATAAAGAAGACATTCACAAACACTTCCCAAATCTCTATGAGCCGGCTCTTCTAGAAGAGATTGAGACCTTTGGGCAATCCCAAAAAGCTCCGGCAGGAAGTACGTTAATGGATATTGGTAAATACATAAAGTCTTTCCCTTTGTTAATCTCTGGTTCTTTAAAGATTATGCGGGAAGACGAGAACGGCAATGAAATTCTTTTGTATTATTTAGAAGCTGGAAAAACCTGCGCAATGGCCTTAACCTGTTGCATGAAACAAGAAAAAAGCAATATTAGAGCGGTTGTAGAAGAAGATGCTGAAATGATTATGATTCCTGTTCAATATTCTGACGAGTGGGTGTTTAAATACAAAAGCTGGAAAAATTTTATTACGGAAACTTATGCAGATCGGTTTGACGAACTTTTAAAGACCATTGATTCCATTGCTTTTAAAAAAATGGATGAGCGCCTTCTTAAATACCTGAAAGACAAAGCCCGTGTTTTAGAAACGAATACCTTAACCATAACCCATCAAGACATTGCTAAAGAGCTTAATTCTAGCCGTGAAGTAATTTCTAGATTATTAAAAAAGTTAGAACAACTTGGCGAAATTAAATTAGGCAGAAACCAGATTAGTTTGTTGGGGTAAACATTTCATTATTAAAAAATAACACAATAATAAAAAAGCACTGTATTTGCATACAGTGCTTTTTGCTTTTTAAATAACGGATTAACAAATCTTATTGCCAACCGCCACCAAGTACTTGGTACATTTGGACCATGGCATCCATTTGTTCTTTTTTAGTTTCAATCAATTCCATCTTTGCTTCTAATGCATCGCGTTGTGTTAACAACACTTCCACATAATCTGCTCTAGCCTGGTTAAACAGCGTTAATGAAATATTAATAGACCTATTTAAGGCTTCTACTTGATTTTCTTTGTAGCCAAAACTAGTAGATAGGTTATTAATCTTAGCTTGATTATTTACTACCTCTGTGTACGCTTCAAGAATTGTACGCTCGTATTCGTAAATTGCTTGTATTTGCCTTGAGTTCGCACTTAAATACTCTGCTTTAATAGAGTTTCTATTCACAAGCGGAGCTACTAAGCCACCCGCTAAATTATACAGCATTGAAGTGGGCGTGTTTACCAAAAACTTTGGATTAAATGCCTCGTAGCCTACACCACCGGTAATCTTTAATGTGGGGTAGAAATTAGCTTTAGCGACTTTCACATCTAACTTAGCTGCTTGTAAATCTTGTTCCGCTTGTTTAATATCTGTACGGTTTTCTAATAGCTGAGATGGAATTCCAGTATAAACAATATTAGGCTCCATTTGGCTAAAGTTCTCTGAACTCCGTTCAACAGCTTGTGGATATCTACCAATTAAGAAATTAATCCTATTCTGGGTTTCAACAATATCTTGCTCTATATAATACTGGCGACTTTTGTTTTTATTTACTTCAGCATGAAATCTTCGTACGGCAAGTTCAGTTACCATACCGGCTGTTTTTTGTAAATTCACTATTTTCAGCGCATTTTCCTGAATCTTAATATTCTGCTTAATAATCTCTAGTTGATTATCTAAGGCCATTAATTCATAATAAGCACTGGCTATGTCGGATACCAAATTAGTAACCATAAAATTTTTACCTTCTATAGAAGCTAAGTATTTATGTACGGCTGCTTTTTTAGAATTTCGCAACCTCTTCCAGATATCTACTTCCCATGATACATTTGCCGATAACATATAATTTGGCAAAGGCTCAGGAATTTCTTGCCCGGGTTTTATATCTAGATTTTGATCTACCGCACCATCTCTAGTATAGGCACCTACCTTTTCTAAACCCGCATGAGCGCCAATATTAAGAAAGGGTAAGTAATTTCCTTTTCTAGCTTTTATTTGATTCTGAGCAATGTTAATTTTTTGCAGGATAATATTTAATTCCTGATTGTTTAACAATGCTGTATCAATTAGCGCATCTAGGTATGGGTCGCTAAAGAACTCCTTCCAATTTAATGCTGCCGAATTAACCGAATCCACAGAAGTAGAGTCATTATAGCTCTCGGAAACCGTATCGTTGACTTTTTTATCAACTAAGGAAGGTATACAAGCCGTAAACATTAAAGAAAAACAGCTTATACCTATTATATAGGCAAATATTCTATCTCTAAACATGGTGTTCATTTTCTTCAGTTAATGGTGTTTCATCTTCATCTCTTATTAATGTTTTCCCTTCAGAAATCTTAGCAAAAACATAATATAATCCAGGAATTAAGAGCACTCCGAAAAAGGTTCCGAAAAGCATCCCGCCTAATGCACTACCACCAATGGTATGGTTGGCAACAGCGCCCGGACCATGAGCAATTACTAAAGGTATTAGACCAGCAATAAAAGCGAACGAAGTCATTAATATTGGACGGAAACGAGCTTTTGCACCTTCAATGGCAGATTCAAACACAGTAAGTCCTTCATGTTGTTTTTGCACCGCAAATTCAACAATTAACACAGCGTTTTTACCTAACAACCCTACCAACATAATTAAGGCAACTTGGGCATAAATATCATTAGCAAGCCCCATTATTTTTAAGAAGAAGAACGCCCCGAAAATACCCGCCGGCAATGAAAGAACTACAACCAGTGGTAATAGAAAACTCTCATATTGAGCTGCTAATACTAAGTAAACAAAGACCAATACAATTATAAATATGTAAATGGTTTCATTCCCTTCAGATCTAATCACCTCATCTTTAGTTAAAGCGGCCCAGTCAATATCATAACCCCTAGGCAATGTATTTTTAGCTACTTCTGTAATGGCTTCAATAGCTTCACCACTGCTGTAACCAACTGCCGGAGAACATCTAATGGAGGCCGTGGTGTACATATTAAATCTATTCACTTCATAAATAGACTGTACTTTAGTCATCTTTAAGAACGCTGAATAAGGAACCATTTCCCCTTTATCGTTCTTTACGTACATGGTATTTAATACATCTGAAGGCAACTTTCTATATGCAGGATCTGCTTGCACAAACGTCCAGAAGAAACGATTGAATCGAATAAATCCTTGATCAAAAGCACTACCTACCATAATACTCAAGTTATTCATGGCATTACTTATAGTAACCCCTTTTTGCATGGCAATCTTATTATCAATCTCTAATTCGTATTGAGGATAATCCGTTCGGTAGAACGTAAACAAGGAAGTTAGTTCTTCTCTTTTCTCAAGTTCGTCCATGAACTTTTCAGTTACACCATTTAGACGTACATAATCTATGTCTGTATTTTTATCTAACAATTGTAAGTTTATACCCCCAGCTGCACCATAACCGGGTACTGCAGGCGGATCAAAAAATTCAATTTTAGCGCCTGGTATATCTGCACATTTTGCTTCCAATTCATGTATAACATCGGTAGCAGAATTTTCTCGTTCACTCCAAGGTTTTAAGTTAATTAAACAAGTTCCAGAATTTGAACCACGCCCTTGTGTTAATACCTCGTAACCCGCTAATGCCGATACAGATTTAACGCCTTCAATAGTTTCGGCAGCTTTCTGCAATTGGCAACTCACATCATAAGTACGCTCTAAAGTTGATCCCGGAGGTGTTTGAAGAATAGCATAAATCATCCCTTGGTCTTCGTTAGGCACAAAGCCAGAAGGAACATTTTTACTTATTTCGAAAATACCAAAAGCAAAGATTAACAACATACCCCAAGTAACCACTCTACGGTTTACTATAGCTCTTAATATTCTTGTATAACCACCGGTTAGTTTATCAAAACCACGGTTAAAGGAATCAAAAAACCGAGTGATAAGATTTCTTTTCTTCTTTTCATTGTGATCATGTTTTTTCAAAATCATAGCACACAATACCGGTGTTAAAGTAAGTGCTACTACACCAGAAATCACAATTGCAGACGCCATGGTAATAGAAAACTGACGGTAGAAAATCCCAACCGGACCCGACATAAAAGCAACAGGGACAAATACCGCTGTCATCAATAAGGTAATGGCTATAATTGCTCCACTAATTTCACCAATAACTTGTTTTACTGCCTGAAAAACAGTTAAATGAGGATAGTCTTCTAACTTAGCATGCACGGCTTCTACCACTACAATAGCATCATCTACCACAATACCAATGGCTAAAACCAAAGCAAATAAGGTAATCATGTTTATGGTAAGGCCAAATGCCTGAATCATAAAGAAAGCACCAATCAAAGATACAGGCACTGCTAATGTTGGAATCAATGTTGATCTCCAATCTCCTAAGAAGAGAAAAACCACCAAGGCCACCAAGATGAAAGCATCTCTAAGCGTATGTATTACTTCTTCTATAGAGGCATCCAAGAAATTGGAAACATCATAATCAATATCATACTCCATCCCTGGAGGGAAATCTTTTTCTAGTTCTTCTAATTTCGCTTTTACTTCTTCAATTACTTCCGTGGCGTTACTACCATAGGTTTGATTTAGCAAAATAGCGGCAGAAGGGTAATCGTCTTTTTTAGAATAGATATCATAACTCCAACTACCTAATTCTACTTTAGCAATGTCTTTTAATCGCAAAAGCTTACCGTTATCTTCTGCTCTAATAATTACATCTTCGTATTGTTTTGGTGTGTTATACCTTTCAGTATAGGTCATAACATACTCAATAGCTTCTGAACGTTTACTATCTGCCCGGCCAAGCCTACCTGGTGTAGCAATAATACTTTGCTCATGCAAAGCCAACATTACTTCATCGGCATTAACTTTATAGGCACGCATTCTGTCTGGATTTAACCAAACTTTCATGGCATACTGTCTACTACCTATAATTTGAGCTTGGGCAACCCCTGTAATACGTTGTATTTCAGGCAACATTTTAATGTACGCATAGTTAAAGATATGCTTCATATCTGCATTAGCAGTATCTTTACTAAACAGGTTAACATACATTAACATACTAGGCTGAATAGGCCTAACTACCACACCAGCAAGCTGAACCTGCTCTGGAAGCATGTTTTTAACAGCCAAAACTCTATTGGTTACATTAACCAAAGCAGCATTTGGATCTGTTCCTAATTTAAAGATTACCTGAATATTGGCATCACCAGAACTGGCTGAGGTAGAAAACATATATTTCATACCTGGAACACCATTAATGGCTTGTTCTAAAGGTATAATGGATGAGTTCACCCCTACTGTTCCACTTGCACCCGGAAAAGCTAATCGTACGATTACCATAGGCGGAGCAATGGATGGAAATTGTGATTTAGGCAACGTAACCATTGATAATAATCCTACAAAAACAATTAGAACTGAAATTACAATGGCCAGTGCGGGTCGACGAATGAATTTTTGAAACATCTTTATTTTCTTTAATAATTAAACAACTATTATTTACTCCGCATGTAATTTTAATTCTGAAATCACTTTAGCAGGATCCTCAAAAGAATATTTAATTTTATCCCCTTCACGAACTTTTCTTAAGCCCTCTAATAAAATCTTATCGGTTTCTTTCAAACCATCTTTAATAATATACAAGTCTGGAAGCTCGGTATCTACTATAACTCTTCTAGGCTGCAAGGCACCGTCTTTATCTACTACAAATACATAAATTTGATCCAATACTTCATATGTGGCTTTTTGAGGAATTATTAAAGCATCTTTATGGGCAATATTCATAATCACATTACCCGTTTCGCCATGTCTTAACAATCTATCTGGATTAGGAAAAGTTGCTCTAAAAGCAATATTACCTGTAGTATTATCAAAATCTGCTTCTATTGTTTTTACTAAGCCATCATGATTAAACATTTCGTGATTAGCCATTCTTAACTGCACATGCAATACACTATCTGCCTTCATGTTTTGCATAAAGTTTAAATATTCTGCTTCAGGCACATTAAAATAGACCCATAAAGAACTAATATCAGACATGGTAGTTAGAACATCACCATCATCTAATAAGCTACCTAACCGAACTTGAAAACGGTCCATTAATCCAGTAAAAGGTGCTCTGATCTGAGCAAAACTTAAATTAACACTAGCTAGTGATAATTCGGCTTTTGCTTTTTGCAGTTTTGCTTTTACTAAAGCCAACTGCACTGGAGAAATAACACTACTATCTGCTAAGATCTTAGCATTTTCGTATTCAATTTCTACATAATTAGCTTCTGCTTCGGCCTTTTCGTATTCCGCTTTGTATCTAATAGGCAATAGCTGAAACATTATTTGTCCTTTTTTAACCAGCTTACCCTCATCTACATAAACCTTTTCTAAATACCCACTTTCAAGCGCCCTAATTTCTATATGTTGTATGGCATGTATCTGGCAAACATATTCCCTAGTGGTAATGGTGTCCATCTGCAAGGGGCTTGTTACCAAAAAAGAATCCTCTTCTTCTTTGTGTACTTTTGAGTGACAGCTTGCTTGAAACAATAGCGCTATCAAGCTCAAAACCACGACAACCTTTCTATTTCTACGCTCCATTTTTTATTATTTATAGGTGACTTTATTAATTTTTATTCCGAAGAAGCTGAAAGACGAACCTTGGTGAATACACTTTTACAGCTTATTTCTGAAACAATGATAATGTCCAATTCTGGGTGAAATCTGAAGAGGTAGTTTTTAAACAATACGCGTTAATACTTATTTAACAATCCGTATCTTATAAAGTATAAATTGTTATTTACCCTTATAAGGTTTTGTGACCGTCCAAAGACTTCTTTTTTTCTATAAACTGAATTTTATGAGGGACTAACTTATACTACCAAACTTTAAAAAATTAAAACCGAAGTTTATAGACTAAAAATATTCCATTAAAAAATTAATAAACCACTTCGCCTTCTTTTATCCAAACACCCCAAGTTTTACTATAACCGTGTATTTTTTTTGTTTTACCTTCCGCATTAAAAACCGAATGATTACTGTTTACCCATTCAAAAACACCACCATACATATTAAAAACCTGTGTATACCCCGCTTCTAATAATTTCTCGGTAACCTTCTCGCTGCGGTAACCTACCGAGCAATAGACTATAATTTTAGCGTCTTTATCTACAACAGAAACACGTTTAAGGTCAAAATCATCATAACCTACCCAAATAGCGTTATTAATATGACTTACCTTATATTCTTCCAACGCTCTAGAGTCTAAAAACACAAAATCTTCTTTATGCTGAAAAGCAGAATCAACAGAAATTTCTTCTACCGAATGTTTAATTAAAACATCTAGCATAGTATGGTACATAAAATTGCCCGATTGACCTTTAGCAAACCACGTTAGTAATGACATTATTAGGATAAGCTTAATTCTCATGTTTTTTAAACGGTTCTATTTGTTGTTTTAGAAACCCTTCGGGGTAATGTTCTACATCATCAAAACCCAATTCAATATCTCTTCCCGAAGCAGGAATATAATTGGTACCAAACACATAATCCCATACACTTAAGGAAATACCAAAATTTACTCCGGTTCTTCTTCCTTTTGGTAAGTCTTTAGCGTGGTGCCAAATATGCATTCTAGGGTTGTTAAAGAAATAACCTAAAATACCGTATTTAAGGTTCAGGTTAGCGTGATTTAAATGCCCAATCAATAACGAAAAAGCATGCACAATAAAAAAATCATCTAAACCGAAACCAATCATAGTTAACGGCAAATAAGTAATGGATTTATAAACTACGGTTTCCATAGGATGAAAACGCAAATGCGCTGCAAATCCCATTTCCCTAACAGAATGATGTACTTTATGAAATTGCCACAAAGCAGGAACCGTATGCAATAAACGGTGTACCCAATAATGAATAAAATCTACTAAAAAGAACAAAAGCAACAACTGAGACCATGCCGGCCAACTTTGCACCTCAAAAGCTACATGATTTTTTACACCGAAAACGCCTAAACCATCATTAAACAACTCTACCCCTATATTAGACAAGGCATTATAGACAATTAAAGAAAACAGAAAGAAGTTAAAGAACATATAAAACCCATCTAGCCAAAAGTCTTTGCGTATGGCAGACTGATTTTTTCTCCACGGAAAAGACAATTCCAGCAACCAAACTAAAACAGATGCTGCAATTAGCAAATAGAAATAATTATGAATTCCAGGGTGCGTTATTTCCTGAATTAAATAATTCCAATAGCCCGTAAATGAATCTTTAATTACATAGATATATTTCATTTACCGCTCTATTTTTTTACCTGCATAAGACCAAGCTGCAAACCCACCAGAAAGCTCATACACTTCTTGAAAACCAATATCCTTCATTTTAGAAAGTGCTTTACGGCTTCTACCACCAGAAGCACAATAAATTAAAACGGGTCTTGATTTAGGCAATCCTTTTATCTGCGTCTCAAAATCACTTGCGTAAAAATCTATTTGTTTAGCTTCTGGTATTTTACCTAAGGCTATTTCATCATTCGTTCTTAAGTCTACCAATTCATAAGAAGCTAAGCTGTTCATTTTACGTTCAAACTCATCTACACTTATAGTCTTAGAAATTGCTTGTAGGCTAGTATTATCTGCCTTCAATAGAAAAAAAGCAAGGGAGAACAAAACACCCAGTAAAACCAAAACCTTTTTCATAGCTGTTTTTTTCTTAAATATAGTTAATCGGACTTTTAAGATCTGTGACTTAAATCACATTTAACAAGCTACCTAAACCATTAACTAATACAGCTTCTTATTATATAGAAAAACTAAAACCAAAAGTACGTAACCCTGTATTTGTCTACGTAATTCAATCTAAGATTAGGTATTAAACATATAAAAACACCCTAAAAACGTGCTTTTAGAAAAAAAACAGAAAAAAATAGGCCTAACTACTTACGTATTAAAAAGAATTACCATATGTTTGCTTACGTAACTACGATTTACTTAGCGCCGCGGTATAGTTAAGAAATTGACAAAGTGAAAACCATGAACACAAAACTAGTATCCACATTAGCTCTCGCATTACTACTTTCAGGTTTTAGTGCGCAAGCCGAACTTTCTACCAAGGATGGTAAAAAAGACAAGGCAAAAAAAGACGTTAACTTACTACGAGAAATCCCAGCCTCTGTTTATTACGGAGAACCAACACAAGACAGTTCTGCAACTATGTCGGAACCGGCTAGAGAAATAGAATTTAAGCCAAACATTCAAGTTGGGGCCATTGTGCACATGTTTGCTTCTTACGAACAAAGCGGATTTGGACCAGGCGGAACACCTGCTGCAGATGATGCAGATACTTGGAATAAGGGAATGACGCTTTACAGAGCACGTTTTCTGTTTGGTGGTCAGTTATCTAAAAATGGATCCTTCTTTATGGAAACGGAAATTCCTTCTCCAATTGGTATCCAAAATGGAGACACTACTAAAAACGTTAAAGTAGCTCCAATAATCTTAGATGCGCTATACGAGCATAAACTAAGCGATAACCTAATGGTAATTGCCGGTATGATGCTTATGTCTCACAACAGAAATGGTTTACAAGGCACGGCTAGTTTAATGGCAAACGACTTTACCTATTTCCAGTATCCTTATAACTTATTCGAAAACAGCCCACTGCAAGGTAATTTCGGTCGTGATTTAGGGGTTAACTTCAGAGGTTTTCTATTAGAGGATAAACTAGAATACCGTATTGGTGCTTTTACCGGTAGAAATACGCTTCCAGGAAACCAACTTAGATACGTAGGTAGAGTGGTTTATAACTTCTTAGATCCAGACAAAGACTTCTATTACGCAGGTACTAAATTGGGTGTTGGTAAAACCATTGCATTAGGTGCTGGTTTTGACGTACAAGGTACTTATAACAATGTAGGTGCAGATCTATTTGTTGACGTGCCTTTAGGTGACCCTGGTTCCCTTACGGTAAATGCGGCATTTTCTGCTATGACGGGTGGTACAGATACAGATGCGAATACTTCTTTCGCTAGATTAATACCTAAGCAAACCACTCAATTCTTAGAAGTTGGTTATTATTTCAAGGACATTAAAATTCAGCCTTGGATTAGATACGAGCGACAAGCAGTTAATGCAGACGGCATGATTCAAACAGGTGGTAAGAATGAAAGCCTCTACAACGACTTAAACTCTACAACAGTTTTAGGAGGCGGGGTAAACTACTGGTTTGCAGGATACAATACCAACTTAAGACTATCTTACACTACTTGGACAACCAATATCGAAAAAAACCCAGGTACTACTTCTACCGAAACCGAATCTAAAACCTTTGGACAGCTTTGGTTACAAGCACAGTTTTTTATCTTCTAAAAACAATAAAAACTGTTTAAGGATTGACTTTACCAATTTCTATATGAAGTATTGTTAATTAATAAGTAAAAATACCTAAGCACTCTAACAAGAGTGACTGAAAATAAATTGTTACATCAACAAAGATCAACATCATGAAAACAAATCAACTATCTACTTGGCTAAAAACACTACTTGCATTAGTAGTGAGCAGCGCCTTGCTTTTCTCTTGCTCTTCGTCATCCGATTCTGCTTCGGCGGAAGAAGGTACTGACAGCACAGCTACAGAAGAAACCGTTAAAATTGGTGTTTTACATTCGTTAAGCGGAACTATGGCAATTTCTGAAGTATCTCTAAAAGATGTGGTAGAAATGGCTGTAGAAGAAATCAACGCTAAAGGCGGTGTTTTAGGCAAAAAAATAGAACCTGTTATTGTAGACCCTGCTTCCGACTGGGATTTATTTGCAGAAAAAGCAAAAGAGCTTTTACTAGAAGAAAAAGTTTCGGCTGTATTTGGTTGTTGGACTTCCGTTTCTAGAAAGTCGGTTTTACCCGTTTTTGAAGAACATAATGGTCTTTTATTCTACCCTGTACAATACGAAGGAGAAGAATGTTCTGCCAACGTAATCTACACAGGTGCTACACCAAACCAACAATTAATCCCTGCTGCAGAATATTTAATGAGCGAAGAAGGTGGTGGTTATGAAAAATTCTACCTTTTAGGTACAGACTACGTTTTCCCTAGAACAGCCAACAAAATCTTAAAAGCCTTCTTATTGGCTAAGGGTGTTCCCGAAAAAAATATAATTGAAGAATACACGCCTTTCCACCACCAAGATTACCAAACCATTGTTTCTAAAGTGAAGAAATTTGCTGCCGGCGGTAAAGCTTGTGTCTTAAGTACAATTAACGGTGATTCTAACGTGCCATTCTACAAAGAATTTGCGAACCAAGGTTTATCAGCAGCCACTTGCCCAATTATGGCATTCTCTGTTGCAGAAGATGAATTAAGAGCAATGGATACAGAATTTTTAGTAGGTCATTTAGCGGCTTGGAATTACTACCAATCTGTTGAAACGCCTGAAAACAAAAAATTTGTTGCTGATTTCAAAGCATTCTGCGAGAAAAATGGTTTACCAGGTGGAAGCGGAAGAGTTACAGATGACCCTATTTGCTGGGCTTACACAGGCGTTTACCTTTGGGCTAAAGCAGCTGAAAAAGCAGGTTCTGTAGAAGTAGACAAAGTTCGTCCTGCACTTTACGGTTTAGAATTTAATTCACCAGACGGCATGGTTAAAATGGACCCTAAAAACCATCATTTAGCTAAACCCGTTATGATTGGTGAAATTAGACCAGACGGTCAGTTTGATGTAATTTGGGAAACTGAAGGATTGGTTGATCCACAACCATGGTCAGAATACACTTCTCCAAACAAAAGCTGTGACCACGTTAACCACGGCGGTACCTACACGGTTAAATAAAAGCCTATCCTTAACCTGTCAGGTTTCATTAGCGTAGAAAACAGTTATTCTTTCTACCATTTATCTAGATAACCTGACAGGTTATTTTTAAAAGAAGAAAAAGGTTTCGGTAGACCCAACAGAGGATTTACCCACTAAAACTTAAACCCAATTCGGATTATGAATGTTCGTAAGCACGTCCGCTTATTGATAGCTACACTATTGCCTTTTGTTTTTGCATTTTCCTATGCAAATACAGCAGATCACATAGCGGCCATCACCACTGGGGACAAAGAAAAAAGAACGGAAGCCTTAGACTCATTAGTAGAAAACAAAAAGCTTTCTGCGCTTCCAATATTGGGTGCCATTAACGATAAAAAACTTTACCTCTACCAAAACGAAGCCGTTACTATTGGCGACAGTCGTTTAGTAGGAGAAGAAAAAGTATATCCTTTATACCGTCTATACCCAAAGGTTTCTGAATGGAAAAACGAAAAAGGAAAAGTTGTTGAAAAACCCCTTTCAGATTTAGAGGAAATCAAATTCGCTAGAACGGAACGCCTAAAAATTATTCCGGTTTTACCCTTCATCAACCTAACAAGCATAGACGATGAAAGAAGAAAACTAGCCTATACCCAATTTCAGAATAAAGGAGACAAAAAAACCATAGAGCTAATTACTGAAGCTTACGCTACGGAAACTACAGATGATATGCGCCGTATTGCCAGAGAAACCATTTTGGCAATAGAACTGCAAAACACTTCAGACGAAGACAAACAACTTGAAATCATAAAAAACCTTGTTGAAAACCAAGGATACAACACAACCTACATCATTAAAAACTTTGTAGAACAACCAACCTTAGACAAAAATTTCAAGCTAAAAGTTGAACGTCAACTGAAAATTGTAACCGACAGAGCAAGCCGTATCACCGTTTATCAAAATTTCTTTAGCGGAATAAGCTTAGGAAGCATCTTAATACTAGTAGCCTTGGGTCTTTCCATTATTTATGGTTTAGCAGGAGTTATTAATATGGCTCATGGAGAATTTATGATGATTGGTGCTTATACTACTTTCTGTATTCAGGAAGCGTTTAAAGGGACGGGGGCCAACGCGGTTAGCGATGCTTTTTTTCTATTATCGCTGCCTTTGTCTTTTGTAGTGGCCGGCTGTTTCGGATTAATCATTGAAAAATTAATTCTTAGAAAACTATACAGTAAACCGCTAGAAAGTTTACTAGCAACATGGGGAGTAAGCCTTGTATTAATTCAATTAGCACGTACAGTATTTGGCGACTTAACTTCCGTAAAAACACCTTCATTATTATCGGGGGGGTGGGAAATTATACCGCAATTGGTATTGCCTTACAACCGTCTTTTCATTATTGGAATGACCATCGTGATCATTAGTGTAACCTACTGGTTCTTGTACAAAACACGCAACGGACTTCGTATTCGTTCGGTAACACAAAACAGAAGCATGAGCTCTTGTTTGGGGATTTCAACATCCAGAATAGATGCACTTACTTTCTTTGTGGGTTCCGGAATTGCGGGAGTTGCAGGTTGCTGTATGACGTTGATTGGCAACGTGGTACCAGACATGGGCCAAACCTACATTGTAGACTCCTTTTTGGTAGTAGTTACGGGTGGTGTAGGCAATCTATTTGGGACCATTGTAGCTGGTTTAGGCATCGGTTCTTTAACCAAAGTCTTAGAACCTATTTTCCATGCCGTTTATGGTAAAGTGATTATTCTAATCGTGATCATTGTTTTCCTTCAGTTTAAGCCAAAAGGCTTATTCCCTGCTAAAGGAAGAATTGCTGACGAATAAAACCAACTCATTATGAAAAACTTAAATGCAAAAACATACGAGTACTTCCTGTTTCTAGGCATTTTCCTATTGCTTATGCCTTTAGGCTATGCGTTTGGGATTATATCTGTAAACACCATGTCTTTGTGGGGAAGATACTTTTGCTTTGCCATTGCCGCCATTGGCATTGATATGCTTTGGGGTTACACCGGAATTTTGTGTATGTCTCAAGCGCTTTTCTTTGGACTAGGCGGTTATGGTATTGCCATGCACATGTTATTGAATAATTCGGGCAGCAACGGTATGCCAGAATTTATGCAATGGAACCAAGTTGATAGCCTCCCACTATTTTGGGTGCCTTTTCAAAACCTTCCATTAACCTTAATCTTTAGTCTGTTGATTCCGGCTTTGTTTGCCTTTGTATTCGGTTATTTCATATTCCGAAGTGGTATAAAAGGCGTTTATTTTGCCATCATCACTCAAGCTTTGGCCCTGGCCATGTGGTTGTTGTTCCTTAGAAACGAAACCATGTTGGGTGGAACCAACGGCTTAACGGATTTTAAAACTTTAGCTGGTTTAGACCTGAGTGAAAGCAGCACAAAAATAGGTTTGTACTTTGCTTCCTTCCTTACTTTAGTAGGTGTTTATCTAGGTTCTAAAAAGCTGGTAAATTCTAAATTCGGGAAGGTTTTAATTGCCATCCGGGACAGTGAATTTCGCTTAAAATACGCCTCTTATAAAGTAGAGAACTATAAAGTTACCGTCTTCATTTTAGCAGCCGTAATTGCTGCTATTGGCGGCATGTTGTACGTGCCACAAACGGGTATCATTACCCCCGGTAGAATGGATGTAAAAGCTTCCGTAGAAATGATTGTCTGGGTGGCTTTAGGCGGAAGAGGAAATCTACGGGGTGCCATATTGGGTACTCTCATCGTAAACCTTATGTACAGTTTATTCACCACGCTTTTACCGGGCGCTTGGTTGTATATTTTGGGTATCCTTTTCATTGTAACCGTGTTGTACTTAGACAAAGGACTTATCGGTTTACCGAAACAAATCAAAGGTCTTATCTCTAAAACTTCAAAAGCATGAGTTCTACATTAAAGACGCTACTTACTGTGCAGAATCTTAAAGTAGCATTCGGGGGTTTACAAGCCTTAGACTTAGACATGTTTAAACTTCGTGAAAACGAATTGCGTGTAATCATTGGGCCCAACGGGGCTGGAAAATCTACTTTCATGGATTTGTTGTGCGGAAAAACGCCAGCCGATTCGGGTAAAGTACACTTCAACGATGTTTCTATTTTGGGTAAGTCTGAATTCGAAATTGCAGAATTAGGCATCGGAAGAAAATTCCAAAAGCCTTCTGTATTCAGCAGTTTGTCGGTTTACGATAATATGTTGTTGGCTTACAAAATGCCTAAAGACGTAAAGAGCACTATTTTCTTTAAACCGAATACTGAAATCACTGACCGTATTCACGATGTGGCGCAATTGGTGGGTTTAGAAAACGTCCTTCAAAATGAAGCGGGGTCACTTTCGCACGGCCAAAAGCAATGGTTAGAGATTGCTATAGTTGTGCTTCAGCAACCAAAATTAATGCTGATTGATGAACCAGCAGCAGGAATGTCCGATGCGGAAACCAAGAAAACGGGAGAGTTGATTTTAAGCCTATTAGAGAACCATTCCATTATTGTTATTGAGCACGACATGCATTTTGTAGAGCAAATTGCTATTGAACAAGTGAGTGTTTTAGTGCAGGGAAAATTGTTAACTGAAGGGACTTTCAACGACATCCGTAACAACGAACAAGTAATTGCCAGTTATTTGGGCAAGGCGGTTTAAAACACCAAAACTATGATTCTAGAAGCTAAAAATATAGAAGCCTCTTACGGACAAAGTCAGATTTTATGGGGTGTTAACCTAAAAGTAGAAACGGCTTCCATAACCACCATAATGGGCAGAAACGGCGTAGGCAAAACGACGTTCCTGAAAAGTGTTATTGGTTTACTAAAAGCACAATCAGGTAATTTTTTTTATTCCGAAGAAGATATTACAAAACTTCCCCCACACAAAAGAGCCAAAATGGGGATTGGCTATGTACCACAGGGAAGGGAAATTATTCCCAAACTAACGGTATACGAAAACCTGAAATTAGGTTTGGAAAGCACTACAGAGAAAACCATCCCAGAGGATGAAATTTATGAGCTTTTCCCTATCCTGAAAGATTTTAGAAAACGTTTGGGCGGTAACCTAAGTGGCGGACAGCAACAGCAATTGGCTATTGCCCGTGCCATTACAGGCCGACCAAAATTGTTGCTTTTGGACGAACCCACTGAAGGGATTCAACCTTCCATCAGTCAAGAGATTGCACAGATTCTTCTTCGCTTAAAAAAAGAACTGAACCTGTCTATTTTATTGGTAGAACAGAAAATTGACTTCGCTAAAAGCATCACCGATTACTATTATTTCATGAACCGTGGAAAAGTAGTAGCCGAATCAGAAGCTTCGAAAATCAGTATAGAAGAGATCAATAAGTACAATTCGATTTAGAAAACCTAAACCTCCAAGGTTTTAAAAACCTTGAAGGTTTATTCAAAACAACACAACCATGCCTGCGATAAAGAAATTAACCTTAGGATTGAAAGAATTGCTGCATGCTTTTCTCACCGGAAAAACAACGCCGGAAGCAATTATAGAGACTATTTACCACAAGATAGAAACGCACAAGGATTACAACATCTGGATTCATGTGGCAGATAAATCTTCGGTTTTAAATCAGGTTTTAGAAAACAAAAAGAAATTGGAAGCCGGTATTGATTTACCCCTATTCTGTATTCCATTTGCCGTTAAAGACAATATAGATGTGGCGGGAATGCCTACAACAGCAGCCTGCCCTAACTACGAGTACATAGCGGAAGAAAATTCCGATGTAGTTCAACAATTGGTGGATGCCGGTGCAATAGTCATCGGCAAAACCAATTTAGACCAATTCGCTACCGGATTAGTAGGCGTAAGAAGTCCATACGGTGCTGTAAAAAACAGCCATAACCCAGCTTATATCAGCGGAGGTTCCAGTTCTGGTTCTGCATTAGCTATTGCTTTGGGCATGTCTTGTTTTTCATTAGGAACAGACACCGCAGGTTCAGGGAGAGTACCCGCCGGATTTAATGATTTGGTTGGTTTAAAACCCGGAATTGGAAAACTGAGCACTAAAGGTGTAGTTCCAGCGTGTAAGTCGCTAGACTGTGTTTCGGTATTTACGTCTACCATTGAAGACGCCGATTTTGTCTACGATTTCTGCACCATAAAACCTGAATTACCGGCTCAGAAAGAAGAAATAGATCAAGATTTAGTATTGGCTTTTCCGGCTGAAAAAGACTTGTTCTTTTGTGAAGGCTCTGAATACAAAACGCTTTTTGCTTCCGCCAAAGAAAAAATAAGCAACGGTTTTTCCATTAAAGACATTGCGTTTGATGTCTTTAACAACACCGCCAAATTACTGTACCACGGTCCGTGGATAGCAGAACGTATGGCTGCCGTAGGTGATTTCATAGAAAAGAATCCAGATGATGTGCACCCTGTAGTGGGCAACATCATTGAACAAGCCAAAAAATATTCGGCTACCGATACGTTTAAAGCACTTTATAAACTGGAAGAATACAGACTTCAGGCTAAAGAAATCTTTAAAGAAATAGACTGTTTAGTTGTGCCAACTACACCGGGCATTTTCACTATTGAAGAAGTAGAAAAGAACCCTATTGAGCTGAATACCCAATTAGGTTACTACACCAATTATGTCAATTTATTGGGTTTATGCGCTGTAGCTATTCCGGCGGATTTTACTACTACCGGATTGCCTTTTGGGATCACTGTTATTGCTTCCGAAAACAACGAAAAGAAACTATTGAAATGGGTAAAACGCATTTCAGAATCCTTAAAAAATCCCAAAACCGAAAACGGAAACCTTATGGAATTGGCCGTTGCCGGATTACACAAAAAAGGCCAGCCTTTAAACCATCAACTTACGGATTTAAATGCGGTTTATGCCTACACCGTGAAAACTTCTCCTACCTACAAAATGTTTTTATTAACGCCCGAAACCAAAGCGAAACCGGGTTTAGTAAAACTTTCCGAAGGAGAAAAAGGACATGCTTTAGAAGTTGAAGTTTGGAAAATACCAGTGCAAAACCTAGGAAAGTTTATGGTGCAAATTCCGCATCCTTTAGGGATCGGAAAAGTAGAACTGGAAAACGGAAAATGGGTCTATGGATTCATTTGTGAAGAATACATTTCTTCCACTTCCAAAGACATTAGTGAATTCATTAGCTGGGAAGCCTTTTTAGCTTCCAATTAAAAACAACATTAACCTTAAAGCCATGGAAACAACTAAGCTTTTTGACAAAATATTAATCGCCAACAGAGGCGAAATTGCCGTAAGAATTGCTCGCACCCTTAAAAAAATGGGGATTAAAAGTGTGGCTGTGTATTCGGATGCTGACCGCAACAGCATGCATGTTTCGGAAGCCGACGAAGCCATTTGCTTAGGCGGACAAACGCCGGCAGAAAGCTATCTAATTAAGGAAAAGATTTTAAACGCTGCCAAAGAAACAGGTGCACAAGGCATTATTCCAGGTTATGGTTTTCTTTCTGAAAATGCCGGATTTTGTGAAGAATGCGAAAAAAACGGTATTGCCTTTTTAGGTCCAACACCAGAGCAAATCCGAAAATTTGGACTAAAACACGTTTCTCGTGAAATCGCCGAAGCAGCCGGAGTTCCACTTACACCAGGAACAGGATTACTTGATTCCGTAGAAGAAGCCGTTGAACACGCCAACCGAATTGGTTATCCGCTTATGCTGAAAAGTACAGCCGGCGGTGGTGGTATTGGTTTAATTAAATGCGACGATGAAGAAACCTTAAAAAGTTCTTTCGAAACCGTTAAACGGCAAGGCGAAAGTTTCTTCAGCGATAGCGGTGTATTTCTAGAACGTTTTGTGAGCGATGCGCGCCACGTAGAAGTTCAGATGTTTGGGGATGGAAAAGGAAACGTGATCGCCTTAGGCGAGCGTGACTGTTCACTCCAGCGTAGAAATCAGAAGGTTGTGGAAGAAACACCTGCCCCACTCCTTCCGACAGCTACCCGTAAAAAATTATTAGAAGTTTCGGAATCCTTAGGTAAAGAAGTGAATTACCGTTCTGCCGGAACAGTAGAATACATTTACGATCCGCAGCGCGATGAATTTTATTTCCTAGAAGTAAACACCCGTTTACAAGTAGAACACCCTATTACCGAAATGACTACCGGAGTAGATTTGGTAGAATGGATGGTTTTAGCAGGATGCGGTTTGTGGGAAATGCCTAAACAACCCATTGAACCCAAAGGCGCTTCAATTGAAGTTCGAATTTATGCCGAAGATCCAGCGCGGGATTTCCAACCTTCTCCGGGTACCTTAACCGATGTTACCTTTCCGGAAGATGCACGGATTGATACGTGGGTAGAAACCGGAACGGAAATTTCGGCGTATTACGATCCCATGATTGCCAAACTAATTGTTTACGGAAGCGATAGAGAAGATGCCATTCTTAAAATGAAAAAAGCGCTTTCGGAAACCCGACTTTCAGGCATTGTAACCAATGTAGATTATTTACGAAAAATCATAGATTCTACCTTATTCAATTCGGCCAAAGTAAGCACACAAGCTTTACTTAGTTTTGAATACGAATCACCTGTAGTTGAAGTCGTAAAACCAGGAACTTATTCCTCCATTATGGATTATCCGGGTAGAATGGGGTATTGGAATATTGGTGTTCCTCCTTCCGGACCAATGGACGATTATGCCTTCCGGATGGCCAATAGAATTGTGGGAAATCACGGGGATTCTGCCGCTATGGAATGTACATTAGTGGGCCCAAAATTAAAATTCCATACGGATACAATTTTTGCCTTAACAGGTGCCGTTTGCAAAGCCACTTTAGACGGAAATCCTATAGAACGCTGGACGCCTATTTCAGTAAAAAAAGGACAAGTTTTAGAAGTTGGGAAAGTAGAAAGCGGTTGCCGTATGTATTTAGCAGTGCGCAATGGTTTTGACATTCCTTTGTATTTAGGAAGCCGTACCACTTTCGCTTTAGGTCAATTTGGCGGCCATGCGGGTAGAACCTTACGTGCTACCGATATGCTGTTTATTAATCAGACTGAATTGGATGCTTGCGACACGCCAGATCCTATTTATGATCCGGAAGCGGCGCCTTCAGCCTTAATTCCAGAATACAGTAACCATTGGGAAATAGGTGTTTTATACGGCCCACACGGCGCGCCCGATTTCTTTACAGAAGAAGCCATAGACATGTTCTTCGGCACCGATTGGGAAGTGCATTACAATTCCAACCGTTTAGGTATTCGTTTAAATGGACCAAAACCCACTTGGACAAGAACCGACGGTGGTGAAGCGGGTTTACATCCTTCTAATATTCACGATACAGAATACGCTATTGGTTCCATTAATTTTACGGGAGATATGCCGGTAATTTTAACACAAGACGGACCAAGTTTGGGTGGTTTTGTGTGTGCCGCAACTATTGTTAAGGCTGAACTTTGGAAAGTAGGTCAGCTAAAACCGGGGGATAAAATTCGTTTCTACCGAATTTCTTTTGACGAAGCTTTAAAGCGCGAAAAAGACACCAATAAAAATATAGAAACCCTAACAGCAGAAAAGACAATTGTCCATAGACTGAACGACGATTTAACCATCAAATCTCCTATCCTGGCTTATTTGGAAGAAGACGGAAAACGACCTGCTGTAACGTACCGACAAGCGGGTGATAAATACATTTTGTTGGAATACGGCCCTGTGGTGTTGGATTTAAAATTCCGATTAAGAGTATACGCTTTAACCAACGCCATTAACGAAAAAGGCATTAACGGCGTGGAAGAATTATCGCCGGGTGTTCGTTCGCTTCAAATCAGGTACAACAGTTTAGTAATCCATCAGCAAGATTTAATTAATACCTTATTAGAGATTGAAAACAACTTGCCGGATACCATTAAAGTGCCTTCCAGAATTGTGAAGCTTCCTATGGCTTTCGAAGATTCGGCTACTTTAGACGCGGTTACTAAATACCGACAATCGGTACGTGATACCGCTCCTTGGTTACCAAGTAATACCGAATTTATGCGCCGTATTAACGGACTAGATTCTATTCAGGAAGTGAAAAACGTATTGTTCAACGCCAGTTATATGGTATTAGGGTTAGGCGACGTTTATCTGGGAGCACCTTGTGCTGTTCCGGTAGATCCACGTCACCGATTATTAACTTCTAAATACAATCCGGCCAGAACATTTACCGCCGAAGGTACGGTTGGTATTGGTGGTGTCTACATGTGTATTTATGGAATGGATTCACCGGGTGGTTATCAATTGGTAGGTAGAACACTTCCTATTTGGAATAAATTCTTAAAGAACCCGGATTTTGAGAAAGGAAAACCATGGTTATTGCGTTTCTTCGATCAGGTGCAGTATTATGAAGTTTCAGAAGAAGAATTAACCAAACTGCGGGAAGACTTCCGAGAAGGCCGTCTTACAGTAGACATTGAAGAAGTAACCTTTGATCTGGCTGAACACGAACAGTTTTTGGAAGAAAACGAAGCCGCTATTTCAGTCTTTCAGAAAAAACAGAAAATAGCCTTTGAAGAAGAAGTAAAACTTTGGCAACAAGATGTTATTGACGGGAGCTTTGAAACCGTTGAAGAAACTGAAGAAATTGTTATTGACGATGGTTGTGAAACCGTAGTAGCAGACATCAGCGGTAACATCTGGAAGATATTAGTAGAACCGGGACAAGCGGTAAAAGAAGACGAACCCTTGGTGATTATTGAAGCCATGAAATCGGAATTCACCATTACGTCTGAATTCAACGGAACGGTAAGCGATATTTTCTGTAAAGTAGGCAAACAAGTAAATGCTGGTGATATACTGGTATCTATAAAAGAAAATTAATATTACTGTATCTCGTTATCCCGGAATTTACAACTGATAAGGAAGGAAATATCCGGGATCTAGCTGACAATACAGAGATACCGGATAAATGAAGTCCTTTTTAAAATATAGGACTTCATTTTCCGGCATGACGAAGAATTTGGCAGAACTTTATAAAGAATCATAAAACAACACATTTGGTTTTGGTTGTGTTTAAATGCCCGGTGGTTAAGAAAGCGTAAGCTGATTTTCCCCGGGTATTTTTTTAAGCACCTTTAATCGGTTTAAAAGGCAAATATATAAGTCTGAAAATTTCTAATTATGGTGCTAGGGAAATTAAAACCTGCAAAGCATACAGTCGGTTTTACCCTACATTTCTACAAAGAATATATTTTTTAATTCATACCGTTTTACTAAAGGAAGGTATTTCTCAAAAAAAATTAGAAACTTTACTACATGATAGAGACTATAAAATATGGCATTAAAAAAGTAGAAAACACAACTTATCCAACAATCCTGAGTAACTAAAATAAAGCTTTCATTGTGCTGATCATTTTATATATAAATTTCTCGAATTTCAGGCATTAAAAGTTTTGCTTAAATCGTAAAGAATTATAGGTTTTCATGAATCCATACATTATTATTTTAGGTGCTTCGCTACTGGTTATAGTATCTTATCTAATTCACCTTCTCGGGAAAAAAACCAGTATTCCAGCCGTATTGTTATTGCTTTTGCTTGGTGTAATCGGTAAGCAAATATTGCCTGTAACCATTTCTAATTTACACCATTATCTTTCGGTTTTAGGCAATGTAGGGTTAATCCTTATCGTATTAGAAGCTTCTCTGGATCTGCATATTGAAGAAGATAAAATCGGATTCATATTTAAAGCATTTTTATCTGCTCTTATAGGACTTATTATCAATATTGCCGGAATAAGTGTAGTGTGTTATTTCATTTTTCAAACTACTTGGTTAAAAGCCATGCTGGTAGCGGTTCCATTCTCTGTAATGAGTAGTGCTATAGTGATACCAAGTGTGCATGCTCTTAGAAAACCGGATAAAGAATTTGCCATATACGAATCTTCTATATCGGACATTCTAGGAATTATTTTCTTTTACCTTTTTTTGGATCTTAACCAAAGTCATAGCTCCGCAGCGGCAGGTATATTAGGTACAACAATACTAAGTGTTATTGTTACCATAGTATTTGCTGTAGTAGTATCATACGGTTTAATCTGGTTATTCGGAAGAATTAAAGAAAAGACAAAGCTGTTTTTGATCCTTGCCGCCTTAATGTCTCTTTTTGCACTGGGTAAGATTTTTCATTTATCTTCATTAATCATTATAATGGTATTCGGGTTAATTCTGGGGAATCAACATCTGTTTTTCAAGGGATACTTTAGTAAGATTTTTCTAAGAAGACAAAGTGAATTAACCGCTCATGAGCTGCACAGTATTACCTTAGAATCGGCTTTTATAATAAAAACATTCTTTTTCTTCCTCTTTGGGTTTTCTATAGAACTTAATAACCTGCTTAATTTAAAAGGGTTTTTAACCGGGATGTTAATCTTGTTTATAACTTATCTTACCAGGTATATAACTATCAGATCTTTAAAAACGAAAAACGTAAACACCAATTTACTCACCACCATTACACCCCGTGGATTAATAAGTATTTTACTTTTCTTCTCTATTCCAGAATCGCTTTCCATTACAGGAATGGGAGATACCGCCATGTTAATTTTGATTTTAGGCACAAACATCATCTTAACATACGGTCTTATTCGTTATAGAAATCATACTACTACTAAAGACGAAAGTGATAAATTAGCTGTAGTAGCTGAACCTATAGAGAATACACCTACTTCCGATTAATAATTCAAATCAACTTTTAAAGACAATTCGGTGACTCGTCAGGAACTTTACTAACCACTTGTGGCCGTTGGTTAAGAATGCTTAATTTCTACGGACATTTTATTTATCTACCTTCCATTCTTTAAAAAACCTTAAAAATTAAACTATCTTACTTACGTAATTTTACTAAACTACGTATGTTCGGGCCTAAAGACATCAATCACGATACGCAGGAAAACAAGACCTACCGGTATTTCACCGTTATGTATGGTACTGCTCTATTGCTGATTGCTGTATTCTCCATAATTAGCCAAGTACTGATACAGAACTACTTAAGCAACCAAGTAGCCGATTCTAGATTATTAAACTTCTCTGCCCGTTTAAGAACCTACAGCCAGTCTTTAAGTAAAACGGCACTTTTATTAGAACGCGGAAGTGATTTTGACAACAACCGAAAAGAGTTCATCACTACCTTAAAGCAATGGCAAAAATCGCATAGAGGCTTGCTTTCAGGCAACGATTTTTTGGATCTACCTAAAAACGACCGAGAAGATTTAGAACAGATGTACGGGATTATTGAAGGCCCTTTTACAAAAATTGTTACGGCCTCTAATTCGTTAATTGATGAATTGTACAGCAACAAACCCATGGATTCCTTGGTGATATCACCGTATGTGACCACCATCTTAGATTATGAAAAATCCTACTTGCTGGGCATGGAATTAATTGTTTTTGATTACGACCGATTTTCAAGAAACAGCGTTAAGCGCTTAAAAACCATAGAATACTACATTTTAGGCTTCATTATGTTTATGCTTTTCTTGGAAGTATTATTTATTTTCTACCCACTTTCCAGAAGAATTAAACGCATTATCCATGGCATGGAAGAATCTCAAACGGAATATAAAAACATTGCCAACGAACTTTCTGATGCGTACGAAACCATGGAAAACTCGCATAGAGAATTACGAGAAATCAACTTTGCGTTAGAAAAAGCCAACTATTTGGTAAAAACAGATGCCGACGGAAAGATTATTTATGCCAACGATAAATACGCCCACGTAGCCAAATACGAACCCAGTGAGCTTAATAGCAAACCGCTTTTCTACAACAACCACGGCGGTAAAGAAAGTATTATCTACGAACACATTAGGGACGAACAACGCCGAAAAGAAGTATGGCAAGGCGAAATTTATGACCATGCTTCCGACGGAACTGGTTTTTGGTTAGACGTTACCTTAATGCCGGTTATAAATTCTAAAGGAGTGTTATACCAATACATGGTTATTGGAACAGACATTACCAAGCGTAAAAACACCGAAAAGAAGTTGCGGACTTTAATGCAAGAGCAACTGACCCATCAGCGAGACGAACAGAAAATAAAGTCGTATTCAATGGTAATTGGTCAGGAAAAAGAACGCAAACGCGTAGCTGCCGAAATACACGACGGCATTGGTCAAATGTTAACCAGTTTGCGCATGCGTTTAGAAATGGTTATTGGTAAACACCCCGATTCTATTGGTGACCTAAACAAAGTGCATGACTTGTTAAAATCTATTGTAGATGAAACCCGTAGAATTTGTTCGGATTTATTGCCCAATGTTTTAGATGATTTTGGACTGAAAGCAGCAGTACACGACTTAGTGAAAAATATTGAATGTGAAAAACTAAAATTCACTATTGAAGACCGTATTCAGACGAAGTTCCTGAAAAAAGAAATTCAGATTAGTGTTTTTAGAATCATACAAGAAGCCTTAAACAACGTAATGAAGCATGCTGAAGCCAGTAATGTGCACATTTACATTGATAATAATGAATCCTATATTAACTTAATTATAGAAGATAACGGGAAAGGCTTTATTTTCGATGAAAAGAAGCTGTTTGTAAAAGAATTAGCAGAGAAGAACAACGGCCTCAGGAACATGAAAGAACGCGCCGAATTATTAGGCGGTGTTTTAAACATAATGTCTGAACCGGAAAGAGGAACAACAATACAGTTAGAAATACCACTGTAAGCATTATGGAGAAGATTAAAATAATTCTAGTAGATGATCATGAAATCTTCAGAAACGGAGTAAAAGAACTTATTGACAAAGAACCGGACATGGAGGTGATTGGAGAAGCCAGTAATGGACTAGAATCCATACAACTTACCAGCAGACTAAATCCGGATTTGTTAATTATGGACATCCGTATGCCCAGTTTAAACGGTATTGAAGCCAGTGAAGAATTATTAAAAAAGAACCCCACGCTAAAGATTATCATATTCTCTCTTTACGACAACGAAGAATACGTTACCCAAGCCCTAAAATTAGGTGCCACCGGATATTTACTAAAAGACACCAGCAACAAAATTTTCTTAGATGCCATACGTGCCGTTAGAAACGGAGAGTTCTATTACATTGGAGAAGTATCTGACATTGTGATACGGCATTTTAGAGAAAATGGTGGTTTTTCAACACAATCACCAGCAGCACCAAAAGCACAACTTTCTAAACGGGAAACCGAAATATTAGAATTGATAGGCGGCGGCAACAACAGTAAAGAAACGGCAGATATGCTGGGCGTTAGCGTACGAACCGTAGATGCACACCGCTTAAATATATTACGTAAATTTTCGGCCAACAACATTGAAGAAGTATTAAACCTTTATCAGAAAGAGTAACATAGATTTAACGTTTTATAATTTACCCCTTGCCAATTTTTAATTACTTTTAAGACTGAACAAAACACGCAAACATCATGAAACAACTTTTAACACTCCTTTTGGCCCTTACTTTTCTCTCTTTGTATTCTTGTAAAAAAGAAGAGGACAAAAATACTACTTCAATAAATAACGACTCTACCGAAGTAGAAGACACCATTAAAACCTTCGATAGCACCCAAATTAAAATTGATGAAAAATACGCCAACATTAAATGGGAAGAACTAAACCTTACCGATACCTGTGTAATAGATATTTGTTTTGAATGCGGAAATTTAGACCGAAGCAACCAAGCTTTTTACAACCAACTGCAAGCATCTTTTAAATCCAATTGCGAAGATTGTTTAATGCAAGGTTTAGATTTTTGGTTTGGTGAAACAGAAAGCCCTACTTCTATCTCAGACAATGACACCATCAATGAAATAAATGAATTATTTACAGCTTTTATTAACTACAACTTAGCAGACAGTGAAGAAATTAAATATGTTCTATTTGATTTTGAAAATCATGTATTTCCAATTACTTACAACACATTATATAAAGAAGAACCGAGTGGCTCAAAATATAATCTAAGCCCTTTAAAAGCGTATAAGAACCTACATCTATTAGACAAAAATCTGTTTCAAGATGCCAGAAATTGTTATTCATTAATGAGTATCCACAATTATTCATATGACTCTATTCCGCAAAACTTAAAAGATTTCAGTTCTGAAAAATCCAGCTTTTTAAAAGATAAAGTTTCAGACTTTAAGGTTTGTGACAATGAAGATCAGCTTAGTATCAGCTACTGCAAAATTGCTTTCCCTGCCAAAATTCAGTCCATTTCTTTTTTTGTTGAAAATAGAGAAATTATTAAAGCAAAACTTAACGTATTCCATGGTGATTATAATGATACGGAAAACTGGATGAAAGATGCCAATGGCAACTGGGTTAAAGAAGTAAGCGAAAATAAAATCTAAGGGTTTTTGTAAAGTGGAATTAAATATATATGTTTAAACATATAAATAACAAGATTATGAAAACCAGAATAAAAACCCTTATACTTTTAGCCACAACAGGCTTGCTATTAACAGCTGCCAACTTAGCCAACAAAAGCTATAAACTAGATTTAGAAACCACCAAAGTAATCTGGAAAGGTGAAAAAGCAATTGGCGGTGGTCACAATGGCACCATTGACCTTAAAAGCGGTTCGTTAATTATGAACGGTGACGAACTTGCTGGTGGTGAATTTGTGATAGACATGAACTCTATGAAATGTACCGACTTAACAGACCCAGAAAATGCGGCAAAACTAATCGGGCACTTAAAGTCAGATGATTTCTTTGGTGTTGAAAAACACCCTACTGCTTCTTTTAAAATCACTTCGGTAAGCAAACAAGAAAAAGGTTCTTACTCGGTTAAAGGAGATTTAAGCATTAAAGGAAAAACAGAAGCTATAACCTTTCCTGCAAAAATTAAAAAAGAAGGCAGCAAATACGTGGCAGAATCTACTATTGTATTCGACAGAAGTAAGTTTGATGTAAAATACGGTTCTGGTAGTTTTTTCGATGAGTTAGGCGACAAAACTATTTCCGACGATATTACCATTATTGTAAATATGCTTACTAAATAATAGCTTTTAGAGTTACCCATAGTAGTATTACTAATAGTTTCTAAAAACATTTAGAATAACAAAACACAGAAAGCCATTTGGGATCAATACACCCAAATGGCTTTTTTATATAACTATAGTTAGCCTATCGCTAAGTTTATATAACAAAACACAGACTTCTTTAAATTTTTTAGCTAAACTAGCCCAGACAAAACGTTTACTTGTTGTAGCGTTTCATATTATAGAGCACAAACAAGAACTTTGTATTATGAAGCACATCAGCTCTTCCACTGTCCGACTTAGCGATTACATAGATATGTTGAAGCATCCCAAAGCCGGTGCTATAGTAACCTTTTGCGGTGATGTTAGAAACCACAACCATGGTGACGATGTTGCAGGGATGGAATACCATGCCCACGATGCTATGGCCAATAAAATGATTGCCGAAATTATTGAAGAAGCCAAAAAGAAATTTAGTTTGCACCTTGCCTTTGCCGTACACCGCGTGGGTGCTGTGGCTATTTCCGAAACGGCGGTAGTAGTTCTCACTGGAGCCTCTCACCGTAAAGAAGCCTTTGAGGCCAATCAATATATTATTGAACGAATTAAGTACGAAGCACCCATCTGGAAAAAGGAATTCTTAAACAATGGTTCTGCTAAATGGGGCACCAACAGCGGAGACCTTTCTTTCAGCTAATCCCAGAACTATATAAATTATATGAATAACATTCTAGGTCTTGTTTTATGTGGCGGAAAAAGCAGCCGAATGGGCAAAGACAAAGGTTTGTTAAAACGACCCAACGGTGAAAGGTGGTGTTTACATCTTTCCAAAATAATAAAAACACATACCCAAGAAGTTTACTTTTCCATCAATTCTACACAAGATGAATTGTATGCGGAACACATAGACCCACAACTATTTATTATTGATCAGACCTTATTGCAACTAAATGGTACCTTAAAAGGATTGCTTTCGGCACATCTTAAATTCCCCGAAAAAAGCTTTTTAGTAGCATCTTGTGATTTACAACTGCTTCAGCATTCCTTATTAGAAAAGATACACAAAACACATTTATTTGAACCCGAATACGACGTGGTGCTTTTTAAAGACGAACAGTTCTTCCACCCTACTTTAGCCCTGTACACCCACAACGGATTAGCCAAATTAAATACGGCTTACAAAAAAGGCTTACTAAACAATAAATCCATGCATTTTGCCATTCAATTATTAAACGCTAACACACTTACTTTAAGCGATTTATATAAAGAACAGGTAAAAAACTTTAACAAACCTAGCGATATAATACAATTAACTATGTAGAAATTCGTATTTTTACGTACGTATGAAAAAAGGGAAACTAATTTTGGTAGGCGCTGGCCCAGGGGATGTAGACTTAATTACCGTTAAAGGGGTAAAAGCCATTGAAAAAGCAGAAGTACTTTTATACGATGCCTTGGTAAATACTGAATTATTAGAATACGCTCCTACCCATTGCCTTAAAATATTTGTAGGTAAACGCCTAGGTAATTGTGCCTATACACAAGAGCAAATTAATGCCTTAATCCAAAAGTTTGGTTTAGCGGGTAAAACGGTAGTGCGCTTAAAAGGGGGCGACTCTTTTGTGTTTGGCCGCGGTATGGAAGAAATTGAAACGGCAGAACTTTGCGGCATGACTACCCAAGTTATACCGGGCATTAGCAGTTCCATTGGTGTGCCGGCCATTAATAAAATACCGGTTTCTAGCCGTGGGGTTACACAGAGTTTTACCGTGGTTACCGCCACCAATAAATACCATAAACTTTCGGAAGACATTCACCAAGCGGTAAAATACCGCGGTACGGTGGTGATCCTTATGGGGATTCATAAAGCTACAGAAATAGAAGCTTTGTACCGAAGTGAAAACAAAGGCAGCCTTCCTTTTTCTATTATACAAAATGGTTCTTGTGCCAACGAAAAGATTGTTTACGGCAACATGGACAACTTTAAAGAAGTAATTACAGAAAACAACATTAGTAACCCCGCTGTTATTGTGGTGGGTGAAGTAACCCGTCTTTATACTCAATTACAAGAACGCCTAAAAGCTCAGGATGCATTGAGTGTGAACTTGCTACATTTAACTGGACGAAATTGCTTATGAAAAGTTTTTAAAAGGTAAAAAGAGGAGTTTTAACTGGCTTTGATTACTACTTTGAATCCTGATTGGAAGGATTGGGATAGTTGACTTTCAACGTCACTCAGACCCAACGATATCGGGAGAAGAACCTATTTGGCTATAAAATGTTAAAAGTAGCAGACGCTACCTATTTTTATATCTTTTTCACGTATGTCATTCTAGGTTACAAAACATAGCAATACTAGCCTTTTTTAAATAAGTGTATTTTTTGTTCCCATTTAATTACTTTTAACTACTTAAGAAACTCCAGAACTGTTTGACACTAAAGACACCTCAGCACAGCTACCTCTATTCCTATAAATACGACTATCATAATACCGAATTATGTAAGTTAGAATCAAGACAACTTTTTAATACCGAATTAGAGGATAAACTACTTTTTTCGGACATTAGCATAGATCCGTCCGTTAGTCCTTTTATCAAAAACAAGATTCAAATAATTTCCTCTTCAGAAGATTATTTCGCTTTGCTAAAGAACATCAAAGGGAAAAACATTCGTGTTGAAGGATTTAAAATTGAATACCTCTTACTGGAAGGTGACACAACAGACTACACCCAGCGACGTGAAAAGTTAAAAGATATTGGTTACAGCATAGAAGGCGAACCCGATTTTAAAATGCCTTCTGTAACGTATGCCATTTGCCAGTACCAAAACAATTGGTATTTCGGTAGGCTAACAAAACACAATCCCGGTTGGCACATTCATAAGAAAAAACCTTGCTCCTTTAGCAATTCAATAAATATGGATATTGCTAAAGCTCTAGTAAGCATTGCTTCTAAAGGAAACAAAACCCACACATTATTAGACGCTTGTTGTGGCGTAGGCACTATAATATTAGAAGCTTGTTTTTGGGGAATTAATATTGAAGGGTGCGATATTAGCCCCAACGCTTGTATTCACACCCAACAAAATTTGGCACATTATGATTACAACGCCCCCGTATATTGTTCGGACATTAAAGACTTAAACAAAAAGTACGATGCCGCTATTATTGATCTTCCTTATAATTTATACAGCTATTCAAACGATTTAATTACCGCTAACATTATAGAGTCTACAGCAAAATTAAGTAACCGCTTAGTTATTGTATCTATTGCCAATATTGAAAATATAATCAAAAATTCGGGGTTAAAGATTACGGATTTCTGTTCTGTTGAAAAAAGAGGTAAATCTAACTTCACAAGAAATATTTGGGTTTGCGAAAAGGAAAGTAATACCTAACTGAAATATAAACTAAGGGGCTGATGGGAAGTTCAGCCCCTTAAAAAACTCAAACTAAAAATGGACTTATTTACTTTTTAACTACTTTCTCGGTTTTAACAACACCATTTTGAAGTTCAATTTGCACAAAGTAGATACCGTTGGCTAAGCCACTTACATCTAGCTTTGTGTTTTCCTGAATTAGAACGGTCTTGCCAGTAATGTCTTTTATTTGTACCAACTTAATCCCTTCACCAGAAATAGTTAATTGATCGCTTACTGGATTTGGGTAGATTTCTATGTTTTCCCCTGTAAAATCATTTAGTGCGCTTACATTACATGCATTTATAAAAACAGTATCCGACACAACTACGTCCTCGTTACAAGCATTTTCAACAGAAGCGTAAACTACTGCATAATGATTCATGGCTGGAACAGAAGGATCAAACCCAATTTCACCATCGTACATAATTCCATCTCCCCAGACATCTAATGCATTTATTAAGAAGTCAAAAATTATTGGGCTTGTGCTATAGCAAATAGAATCTGGTAATGGATATGGAAAATCTGGCACAATAGTACAACTGTCTATACATGTTTTTACTTCCGCAGAATCTAACGCATAGTTTCTGCAATCATCTTCCGCCCTAATAATAATTAGGGGGTATTGAGGAAGACCACCACTAACTGAAGCAGGATCAAAATAATATGTCGTGTCTGAACCACCGTTTATTGCTTCAGAAATAACTCCGTTACCTGCCACAGTTATAGAGAAATCATAAGCTTCTGTAGAAGTTAAGTAGATTCTTGGATCGTTGTTACAAACTTCTTCCGGTAAAGCATTAGTAAACTGTGGCGTTCCACAATCTGGTTCACAATTTTCTATGTAAACATATTGCTGCTCTACATAAAAACTGTCTTGACAAGAATTGTACACTGTTAATCCAAAGGAAATAGCACTATCCACCGCTGTTAAAGAAGGATTAAAATAATAATCTCCGTTTATTTTTTCTATCGTTTTATTATTAGGAATTATTAATTCGAAATCATATCCATTAGCAATTAAAATTGGATCAGCTGTGCTACAAATTGTGTCTGGTATAGGGTTGAGAAATTCACTAAACTCTACACAACTATCAACCTTACAATCATTAATATAAACTTGCTGTTGAATCTCAAAAAAACCGATGCAATCTTTATCTCCTGCTAAAGAAACTGTTATTTCTCTTGGAACATTGGAAACTAAACTAGGATCGAAATAAAAACTGTTATTTTCCTCTACAACATATTCAAAAAAGACTTCATAGTTATAAATTCCATCATTAGCTATCAAGATTTTCTCATCTGATGAACAAATAGTATCTGGTAATGGATACTCAAATTCGGTAGGAGCAGAACATGTGTCCATACAAGAGCTAATTATTGTAGAATCTTGTACATAAAACCTACAATCGTCTAGGGCGGTAATATATACATGCGGATACTGTGGCAAAGAACCGCCAACCATAGATGGGTCAAAATAATAAGCAGAGTCTAAACCACTGTTAAGTGATTGCCTTACTACACCTTCACCAGTTACTTTAATTGGGAAATCAAACAATTCGGTAGAGGTTAAATAAATAGCCGGATCGTCACTGCAAATTTCATCTGGTAAAGCATTAGCAAACTGAGGCGTTCCGCAGTCTGATTTGCAATCGTCCACAAAAACTTGTTGTTCTACATAGAAAGTATCGCAGTAGTTAATAGCGGTTAAGCCTACTTTTATAAGCGTATCTTTATTAAAGCTCCATGGATTAAAATATGCATATTCAGCTCCGTCTATATATACGCCTGGACTTGTAGATGAATATTTTAAAAAGAAATTATCTCTACCTAGCATTATTTGATCGTCAGTAATACAAAGGGTATCCGGAAGCGGATATTCAAATGCGGTGAAGGCTTTACAACTATCTAAACATCTTGCTATATACAAAGAGTCGTCATAATAAGAAGGGCATGCATTATTTGAAAGAACCCTAATATTAGCCATATGGTCTTGGTATTCCTTAGAAGGGTCTAAATAATAGGAAAAACCTTTCCCTTCAGTAACAGGTTGTTTAACAACAGAATTTCCTCTAATCTCAAAAGGGAAATCATACAAACTGTCTGATGTAAGATAAAACGGTTCATCATCAATACACATCCATTCCGGTAGATCATTTTCTAAACGAACAGTGTCGCAGCTTGTATAACAATTTTTCACAACAATTCTCTCGGGATGGGCATTACAACCATTAACATTAAGTCTTATTAATGTCGGGTAATTATAATCATAATATAACACTGCGGAAGGGTCAAAATAATAAGTCACATTTGTACTGTCCTCAGAGTATTCTTTAACAACCCCAATACCATCAACATTAATTTGCTGGGTAAAAAGACTAGTTTCTGTTAAATATATTTTATCGTCCGAATTACATACGGTATCAGGTAATGCTGTTTCAAAGTGAATTGTATCACAAGGATCTTCCACACAATCATACACCATAATACTTTCTAGAGCTTGTGATTGACACGAATCATACGCTTCAATCACAATATTGAAATATTGATTATAATAGGATGGATTTACTAGCGATGGATCAAAATAATAAGCAGAATCTAGACCACCATTTTGGGCTTCTGAATAAATGCCTTCACCGCTTACTTTTATTGGAGCATCATATAATGTGGTTGACGTTAAATAAATAGATGAACTATTATTGTTACAAATACTATCTGGCAAAGAGTTTAGAAAAGAAACTGTTTCACACGGTGCGGAACAGTCTTTCATAATAATGGTTTTATTGATGAAAATTTCACACGTACTGGAGTCGGTAAATTTTAAATGAGCTTCATCACCAACCACAGAATCCGGATAAAAATACCACCAATAATTCATTGCGTCAGTAAAGTCCATTTCGACCGTAATCCCATCTCCTTCTACCGAAATTGGACCTCCAACAAATCCTCCCGTAAATCCATCATAGTAGCTCGCTACTACAAAAGGATCAGCATTTCTACAAACACTTTCTGGTACTGTTTCAGGATCTTTAATGGGATTACAGTCTATACAGTTTCTAACAAATACAGAAACACTGTCCTGCACCAATTGATTACAAGTGTCTAAACCAGAAATTTTTACATAAATCCGTTGTCCCACATTATCTGCGTTCGGATTTAAATAATATGCCCCATCATAAAAAACACCTTTACCAAAGAGGTCGTTTTGACCAATTTCTTGATCTGTGGCTAAAAGTATTGTATCTGATGTACACACCGAATCGGCTATGACTCTGGGGAAATCAATTGTCCCACATTCCTGAGCATTTGTATAAAAATAGCTCAAGAGAAAAACACTTAAAAAGAGGGTTAATTTTCTCATAATTAAAAACGTTTAGTTAACATATCTAGTAGTAATAAAAGTTAAAGGTGACCCATTGTAAAAATTATTCTACTACAGTTACAGAACCTTGTATAGGTTTCCTGTTCGAAGGATATATTATAAAAGGATACACGCCAAACGTGATTACATTACCCTGTTGGCTTATTCCGTCCCATTCTAAACTTTGATATCCGTTAAACTGTTGTTCCAAAAGTAATTTACCGTTGGTATTGTACAGCACTATTTTTCCTTCAAAGCCCTCTTCTACCGGCCAAATGATGCGTTGCCCACGGGAAGGAGAAAAAGCTAAATCGTAATTTGGTTGTTCTTCAGGTTCTGTGAACACCTCTTTTTCGGGTTCAATTACGGCAGGTTTTTCTATTGTTGGATTGATTTTAGTAAGCGTCGGTTTTTCGACATTGCTTACTTTAGGCTCTATCACTTTTATCTGCGCTGCTTCCGTTAGCACAGAATCTTTTTGGTGTAAGGTTAATTCTTTTTCAACCTGCAAAGTATCTGTGGTTACCGGTACTTCTTGTTTCTTTTTTAGCGTATCTACTACAATTTTTTCTTTATACTGAACAGAGGGTTTAGTTTCTACTTTTAAAGGCTCAACACCTTTCTCTTTTTCAATTTCTTTTGTTGGGAGTTTTTGTTGAACAGGAGTTCTAGTAAGCGTTACTTTTTTAGCAACACCTAAGCTTTGGGTATTGGTATTGTTCAGTACAAAAATAGAAAGGCCCGCAAGGAGCAGCAGTCCCGCTAGGCTTATAGCCCCATTTTTATAGTTTATAGTATTCTTGTTATTCGGCTTATAGTTGTAGTTTTTAACTTGTTTTTCTAGACTGTGCAGCTCCCCAATAATTAATAAATTGTTGGCTTCTTTCTGAAAAAGCACTTCTTCTTTTAACACGGCATTGTTATCCAATTCCTCTTCAAATAAACGAAGTTCTTCGGAAGACATTTCTCCGTCTAAATAGGCATCTATTTGGGCGATATGTTCTAATTTATTTCTCATTTACAGGGAATACCGAATTTCGTTTTCTACATGTTTATTAGCTTTTACCAACTTAATCAAGCGTTGCTTGCACTTGTAATGACGCGTTTTGGCCGTTACTTCAGAAGCGTAACCGTATTTTGCAGCAATTTCTCGCATAGACAATCTATCATAAATTACAGCCGAAAGAATGGCTTTACAGTTTTCTCCTAACTGAAAAAACAATTGCTTAATAAGGTCTTTCTTCTCTTCAGAAAAAATTTGTTCGTACGGATCTTCGGATAAATTATAGTCTTTATGATCTGCTTCAATTGGTTCTTGCTGAATCTTATTCTTGTTTTTCTTTCTCCAGATATTTCTGGCTACCACAAACATAAAAGCGCCAATGTCGTACTCCTCTTTAAACTTCCCTAGCTTCACATGGCTAAAAAAAACCATTACCGTATCTTGAAACACATCCATAGCATCCGCTTCATCCCCACTGTTCTTGAAGACGTATTTTTTCACCTTCGGAAACTCTTCCTTATAGAGAACCTCTAACTGTCGCATAGGATCTCCATTACGGATGGAATTTAGTATGATTGCTTTTTCGGTCGTCAAAAATTAGTCTTTAGAATGATTTATGCATAAAGAGAAAAAAAAGTGACCCACTTATTTTAATCTATTTTAATTTTTATTCTTCAACCTTGTGAAATTATACATCGGTTAACTCCCTTATTATTTTTCAGATATGGAAATTCCGTTTCTCTTAGAGCAAAAAATTCTTTTAGTTTGTTCTTTCGATTTTAAAAATAGTAGTGTTTTTACGGTATCTTTTTATTCACCCCATTCTTTTTCTCTTCCTTTTCGGGCTAAAAAGCTACGGACAAGGTAAAATGATTGAATACCCGATATCCTACACCAACTATTTTGAAAGCCCCTTGCTTACCTCGCCTTCTAATTTTGGTTACCAAGCAAACAATCGCCTAGATATTGGTTATACTGGTTATAGTGGAATACGAAGAAACCAAAATGACAGCTATGTAAGCTTTGAGTATTTTATCCCAAAAAACAAAGAACCGAAAAACAAAATAGGGATTGTTTTTAAACGAAACCAAAGTGGTAAGTACATTAGCCGAAATCGGTTTTACCTGAATTATGCTTACCGCTTGTTTTTATCTTCCCAAATAAAATTATCGTTAGGCACTCAGTTGGGTTTGTACAACTTTTACATTGCAGATAATCCTTCTGGCATTGGCGGCTCTCAAACAGCACCCGATGGAAGTATTGGCTTAACCTTTGAATGGAAAGGATTCATTACCAACATCTCTTTGCAACAGATTTTTAACGGTAAATTAAAACCCATAGAAATAGAGTCTGAATTAAAACCGTATTGGAATTTTTCAGCGCAGTATTTGTGGGATATAAGCCCGGAATTTCAGTTACGACCGGGTGTTTTTTATGAAGAATCGAAACCTAATTATTTCAATTACGGACTTAATAGTATGCTTATTTACCGAGAACAATTTGGTTTTGCACTTAGCTATTTAAATTATTCGGGTTTAGATTTTATGCTGAAAATTTATACTATACCCTTACAAAAGAGTGCATTTGACTTGGGTTTAAGCTTTAATGCCTCCGGTAAAATTAAAGCGTCTCAGAAATTCATGGTGCAGTTTGTTTACAAACCGGGTTTCTTTTCTACTAAAAACAACTAGATAATATAGAGTGAAGCAGTTTACACACATATTAATCCTACTTATTATTTCCTTAACAACGGTTTGGGGAGCTGCACCTCCGTGGGAATTCACCGAAGGAGACGATAAACTTTTTCTTTTTATACCGAAAGATGGCATTCGTTTAGAGGATAAAACGGTGACAGAAAATATATACATTGGTGTTTTTTATGCTGAAGGAAATACTTCCCATTGCGCCGGGTACATTCAATGGAAAAACGACACAACTAATTTAGTGGTTCATGGTTATACCAACACCAATAAAAAACCTTCTTCGGGTACAGCGTTAGAATTTAGGATTTGGGATGCCGAAAAGAACTGTGTTCTACGACAAGTTATGGTATACGCACCCAACTGGGACCAAACTTTTACAGGACAACTAACTAAAATAAACATTGATAGTTTGGTAGGCAGAACAAAAAACCGAGTGTATTATACAGAAACCATACACTTAGAAAACAATAGCTTTTACACGCCTGAAATTTTTGGAGTAAATGATTCTTTAGTTTTCTCAACAGAGCAAAAGGATTCTTTAGTTCTAAACCCTTATACAGGTGAAATAGATTTAAAATTATCTCAACCTGGTAATTATACAATACAGTACCAAAGCGAAACATGTCTGCTTAATCACGAATCAAAGGTGACGCTTATTGAAAAAGAACAAGAATACATTTTATCGCCCCAGAGTAATAACCCAGAATATCATCAGCTGTATTTTAAAGAAACGGGGGATTTAAAAGTGGTAAATATAAATGGACGTATTGTGAAAAAACTTTATGGCCCCACATTCTGGGATGGCAGCAGTGATAATGGTAGTATTTTACCTAACGGTGAGTATTACCTAATTTCGGAACAGGACCAAAAGACCATTACACTTATTAGGTAAATTTAATTTTATATTCTTTTAGTATGCCGCGTATAACACTACTTATATCCTTATTTCTTATCCTGAATTTCAATTCCCAAGCCCAATATTTTTTACCCGAACAAGACTATGCGCTGGCTTTAAAAAACACCACATTGGTAATAGAGTTGCTACACGAAGCAACATTGAGTGACAGTCTAAAAAACACTTTTTTAAAAAAGGCCTTTACAGAGCAATGGGACTATTGTAAAATAGAATTTGCTATCCGTGAAGAAATTGAAGCACAATGGGAAAAACACGATGAAAGCTATTCCTTTTTACTTCAAGATGGAGCTAAGACAGATTTTGTTAAAGACCAAGAATTACCCGATGCTTTTGACTATAAGCTGTTTGACTTCAGTCTAGAGAGCCTTATTTTTGGCGGTAATAATGCTGATTATTACGATGGGGAAGGTAACGGATACGACAGATATACCATGTTTTCTTTCTTTAACTACAATTTTACGCTCTTTCAAATGTTAAAAAAAGGCTAAGGTGCCACTGCCAAAATTTCATTTAACACTACAAGTCTATTGCCTTCAGATTATTCCTTTTTATGTACCGAATTACAGCGGGAACTTAATTATAGCACTGCCGAAACCAAAGATCCTTACATAGATATTGAGGCCAACCTTGAAAAAATAAAAACTTCTAAACTCTATATTTTAAAAGATTTTTTTGATGAAAAATACTTTGAGAATATGGAGAAGTATTGGGAATACGACTATGAGCTGGTGGATCTGTATCAACAAGAAGAAATTGTTGCTAACCATGCCAAAGAAGGTTGCTATTTAAAAATCATATGGTCTAATCAGCATGCCCTTGACATGTGGGCTGTTTTAGATACCGAAACCAATGAGATTTTAGCGGTCACTAGTTTTGGAGGCGTAAATTTTACAATAATGGGTATTACCAATAATGTTAAACCCAATGAAATCATAAAAGCCAAACACCTTAAATACGCTACCAACAAAGCGGTTCAGAAGTTTAATCAAAGAAATGATTAATAGACGTTAGAAGATTTATCAGAATTAAAGTTAGTCTTTTGTTTTAGTGGTGAAAGATTCTCCAATTTCAAGATTATGTTCGTTTGAAAAGGTTAGTTCTTTAAGAAAGAAATCGTTTATGTTTCTGTCTCCGTAACCGTAAGCCCACATAAATAATTCTAAACCATATTTTGTTGGTTGGAATATAATTCCGTCTTCTGTTACGTCCTTAAATCGGTTTTTTAGCTTTTCTTTTTCACCATTAAAAAAGTTAGTCACCAAGTCTTCTTTATTAAGGCCATACATTACATGGCTCATAATATTTTCCCAGTTTACGCTTTCAAATTCCGTGAAATCCATGGCGTAATAAAATGTTGCATAGGGCAAGTAAATTTCTAGTTTTTCCCAATTATTACTGTCTTCCATATCAATAGTTTTTCCATTGAAATGTGATTTTAAAAGATGATACAGTAAATAATGTGTTCTAAGCTGGTAAGCAGAAAGCATTTGTACAACGGGAGGCAAAAACACACCGGTACTAGACGTATTTTCGTTACGTGAAGAAACTAAAATTCCTGCGTAATAATCTAACTGAAGGCTGTTTTCACTTAAAGGACTGTGCTCTAAAATTTGGTCAACAACTTTAGTAGGCACACTAAATTTTACCTCTATGGCAGAGCCTAATTTATGGGCCGCATATTTGAATATTTCACTAAGCTGGGCTAGGTTACCTTTAGACCATTTTATAGTCTTTTCTTCAAAATAGGCAGAAGATGATCCTAATATTTTTTCTACAAGATTTTCAGCACCAAGCGCTGTGTTTATAGATTCAATGCTAGTTTTTGTTTCGCTCATACTTGTGGTCTAGAAAGTCTACTTGTAAATATTCCTCAAAGATAGTACAAAAGACGGGTAGGTTTTTCGTTGTTAAAAAGTTCTTTGCGCTTACGGTGTATTAGAAATACACAAAATCTGTTTTTTTGTTATTTATATCTGTTGTGATAGAACTTAGTTCCATATTTTTTCACAAACAGCAAGGATGTTACACCCTTGCTATAGAATTCCTAAAACTTCCTTAATTCTTAATTAAATCTCTACCGAATCGAAAACGGTACTTACTTCATCTAGAATACTTAAGATACGTTGGTAATCCAGCTCTTCTACCAGTTGCGTACGGAAAGGTTTAAAATTAGGAATGCCTTTAAAATAATTGGTATAATGTCTTCGCATTTCTAAAATTCCTTGGCGTTCACCTTTCCATTCTACCGAAAAGTTAAGGTGGCTTAAGCAAACCTTCATTCGGTCTTGTAAAGTAGGGGGCGGAAGCATTTCGCCGGTTTTTAGATAATGTTTTATTTCATTAAAAATCCATGGGTAACCAATAGCAGCACGGCCAATCATAATACCGTCTGTGCCGTAAGTGTTTTTATATTCTAATGCTTTTTGAGGGGAATCAATATCGCCATTTCCAAAGATAGGGATCTCTATATCTGGGTGATTTTTTACTTCCGCAATCGGATTCCAATCGGCCTCGCCTTTATACATTTGCACACGGGTTCTTCCGTGAATGGTTAAGGCTTTTATACCGGCGTCTTGTAAACGAAGCGCCACTTCAACAATTTGTATAGTGCTATCGTCCCAACCCAAACGGGTTTTAACAGTAACCGGAAGGCTCACTTGTTTTACAATTTCGGCAGTCATCTGTTCCATCTTGGGGATGTCTTTCAGAATTCCTGCGCCAGCTCCTTTACAAGCTACTTTTTTAACTGGGCAACCGTAGTTAATGTCAACCAATTCTGGCCCTGCTTTTTCTGCAATAGAAGCGGCTTCGCGCATGGAATCAATTTTGTCACCAAAAATTTGAATACCAATAGGTCGTTCGGCATCGTAAATATCAAGTTTTTGCAAACTTTTTGCAGCATCCCGAATTAAACCTTCGGAAGAAATAAACTCTGTATACATTAAATCCGCTCCATTCTCTTTACAAACCGCACGGAAGGGAGGATCACTCACGTCTTCCATAGGTGCTAACAAAAGGGGGAATTCTCCTAATTCTATATCTCCGATTTTAACCACGCCACTCAAATTTTCTATAAATTTACGTACTTATGTACAAATTTGATAATTCTGAAGCACTTGCCGGTGAAAGATCACCGTTAATGAGCCTTATTTTGTTTATTGCGGCACTTTTTGTTGGAATAATAGTTGCCAACTCATTGGCTATGTTAGCCGCTACTCCTTTTTTTGGTGGCGATTTATCTAACATCACCAAAGTAATTAGTGATCCCTTAGCCTATAAAGGCTACAGTTTCGGTTTGTTGCTTTTGCAAGGTGTAACGGCTTTAATTGGGTTTGTGTTGGTTCCTGTTTTTTATTTGTATGCCATAGAAAAGAAAGACCTTTCTTTTTTAGATGCTGAAAAAAATGACGGGCTGAAGGTAAACCAAGTTATTTTAACCTGTATCATAGTATTAAGCGCTATTCCTTTAGTTTCTTTTTTAGGCGAATGGAATGCAAAATTAGTTTTGCCAGAATCCATGAAAGGTCTTGAGGATTGGATGAAAGATTATGAACAAAAAGCACAAGACATTACCGTGGCTTTAATTTCGGTTAAAACCATAGCCAACATTATTCTATCTTTTGTAGTAGTAGGGATGATTGCTGCTTTGGGCGAGGAATTGGTCTTTAGAGGTATTCTTCAGAATATTTTCTTAAAAATGCTGAAGAACAAACACATAGCAATTTTAATAGCGGCCTTTATATTCAGCAGTTTTCATTTACAGTTTTATGGCTTTTTACCACGCTTCTTCTTAGGGATAATGTTGGGTTATCTTTATTTATGGTCTGGTAATTTTATGGTGCCAGTTATTGGGCATTTTGTCAACAATTCCGTAACATTATTAGTGGTTTATACCAGCAAAGAAGGAAGTGTGGAAGAAATGATTAATCAGGATAGTAATTTACCTTGGTATTTAGTGTTGTTGGCTACCTTTGCAATGGTAAGTGGCCTAGTGGTATTTAAGCAAAAGTTTGAAAAACACTAACTTTGATTTATGTCTTCTAAATGGAATAAAGTTTTTTCTACTACTTTTGCACACCAAGCCGCTATTGTTAAAGAGTTTTTGGAAGACAACCAGATAAAGGCTGTTCTTCTAGACAAACAGGATTCAGCGTATAAATTTGGGGTTTTTGAAGTATATGTACCCTTAGAAGCAACTATTTTAGCAATAAGGCTTATAAATGAGCAAATTAAATTCGACTAAATTGTCTTTAAAAGAGAGTAATCTTTTTCAACGAATTGTTTCTGGTGTAATTGGTTCGGGAGTTATTATGCTCTCTGCGTATTACAGTGAGTGGAGTTTTTTTGGAATCTTTTTATTTATATCAGTGGCCTCTCAGTACGAATTTTACAACCTAGTAAAGAAAGAAGTAGCCGCACCCAACATCTTTATGGGAATGGTTATTGGGATACTTAACTTTGTGTTGTTGTTCCAGACGGTAAGGCACGGCGGAGAAATGAAATGGTTTATTCTTAATTTCCCTTTGCTTACGTTGGTCTTTATTTCTGAACTGTACACACGAAAAACCAATCCTTTTACCAATATATCATTTACCATTTTAGGTGTATTATACATTTCAATTCCTTTTTCTTTATTGGTGGTAAGTGCCTTTTCGCAAGGAACTTATTCTTGGGAAATTGTAATAGGTATTTTATTACTCATCTGGACAAGTGATACAGGGGCTTACATTGCAGGCAGAACTTTTGGTAGAAGAAAATTATTTGAACGCGTTTCCCCTAAAAAAACTTGGGAAGGATCTTTAGGCGGCTTTATACTTTCCTTTTCAACCTCACTTGTTTTAGCTAATTATTTTCCGGTATTGCATATGGTTCAATGGATGGTTTTATCCATAATTACTGTAGTTATTGGTACTTACGGAGACCTTATTGAATCTATGTTTAAGCGTAGTATATCTCAGAAAGATTCTGGTACGGTTATACCGGGTCATGGTGGTTTTTTAGACCGTTTTGATAGTCTAGTAGTTTCTTTACCCTTTATTGCGGCATACCTTATGCTATTCTAATAAAAAAACTTATTTTCAAAGGGCTATAAACGAAGACACGCATGAATAACTACCAAGAACCTGCTCCAATTAAAGATAAATTAAACCCATACGAGTCTATGATGGAACGTTTCCATAAGGCGGCTGAAATATTGGGTTTAGACGAACAAGTTTATAACGTACTGAAAAGTCCGGCCATGCAAGTAACGGTTTCTATCCCGATTACTATGGATGACGGAACACAACGAGTTTTTGAAGGACACAGAGTAATACACAGTAACATATTAGGTCCGTCTAAAGGTGGTATTCGCTACGGAATGGATGTAAACCTAGACGAAGTAAAAGCATTAGCTGCTTGGATGACTTGGAAATGTTCTATTATGGACATTCCTTATGGCGGTGCTAAAGGAGCCATTAAGTGTGACCCAAGAACCATGTCTAAAGGTGAAATTGAACGTTTAACACGTGCTTATACACAAAACATGGTAAATGTTTTTGGTCCAGATAAAGATATACCAGCGCCAGATATGGGTACTAATCCAGAAGTAATGGCTTGGATTATGGATGAATACTCTAAAATGGTTGGTAAAACATCCCAAGCGGTAGTTACGGGTAAACCATTAGTATTGGGTGGTTCTTTAGGTAGAAATGAAGCAACCGGTAGAGGGGTTATGATTTCCACTATGAATGCCATGGATAAATTAGGCATGAATCCGCATCATGCATCGGCAGCAGTACAAGGTTTTGGTAATGTTGGTTCTTTTGCAGCGCTTCTTTTACACGAAAGAGGGGTAAAAATTAAAGCTATTAGTGATGTTTCTGGGGCATATTGGAACGATAACGGAATAGATATTAACCAAGCCATAGAATACAGAGACGCTAATAAGGGAACATTAGAAGGTTTTTCTGGGGCTGAAAAATTCTCAAACGAAGAATTGTTAACTTCACCCGTAGATGTATTGGTGCCTTGTGCAGTAGAAGATGTAATTACATTAAGTAATGCCGAAAAAATACAAGCAAAGTTAATTGTTGAAGGTGCCAACGGGCCAACTTCCGCAAAAGCAGATAAAATTATTTCTGAAAAAGATATTTTAGTAGTACCCGATATTTTAGCAAATGCGGGTGGTGTTACCGTATCTTATTTTGAATGGGTACAAAACCGTTTGGGGTATAAGTGGAGTTTAGATATGGTAAATGGAAGATGCGAGCGCATGCTTTCTGAATCGTTTTCTAGAGTTTATACGGTAATGGAACGTTATGATGTATCCATGAGAATTGCAGCATACATAGTAGCAATTGACAAAGTGGCTCAAACATTTAAATATAGAGGAGGATTTTAGTAAACAGATGACGATTCATAAGGAAGGTAAGAAAATACTTTTGGTAGCATTAACTGCATTAATGTTAATTGTTGCCGCCAGTCTTCAGTTTTTAGAAGGTTATAAAATCCTTCAACTTACTATTATTGGTGTAGCAACCATCTTCTTTTTAACTATACTTCAGTTTTTCCGTAGCCCAAATAGAACTATTGAAAAAGATGATAACGTAGTTTTAGCACCTGCCGATGGAAAAGTAGTGGTGATTGAAAACACTACCGAAGGAGAGTATTTTAAAGACGAAAGAATACAGGTTTCTATATTTATGTCGCCCATAAACGTGCATAATAACCGAAACCCCGTATCTGGAATTGTGAAGTATTTTAAATACCACCCGGGTAAATATTTGGTAGCATGGCACCCTAAAAGCAGTACCGAAAATGAAAGAACTACTTGTGTGGTTCAGAAACCGAACGGTGTAGAAGTTTTGTTTAGACAAATTGCAGGCGCTATGGCCAAAAGAATTTGTTGGTATGTTAAAGAAGGCGATAAAGCCGAACAAGGAGAAGAATTTGGTTTTATTAAATTTGGATCTAGAGTAGATGTTTTCTTGCCTATGGGCACAGAAATTCTAGTAGAAATGAATCAGAAATCGGTTGGCGGCAAAACCGTTTTAGCTAGATTTAACTAAACAATATACAATTTTGTAGTAACGTCGGCGGGGTTTTAAACTTCGCCGACGTTTTTGTTTTACATACTATCCAATTATTCTAAACCCTTTAATCGCATCTAACCTCAATTCTGTTCCGTCTTCCAGTAAAAGATACTCTACTTTTTCACGGGTGAAAACATCTTTGGCTACTGTTGTGATTTCATTTTTTTCGGTAGAAATAAGAAGGCTTTGCTTACGACTGATGCATAAAATAAGTTCATCGTAAATAGAACATGAAATTGGTTTGTATTCCTTATTACTGTTGTTGTCTTCTATTTTCATCTTACATAACCCGTTTTTGTGAATAATCTTTTTAGCTTTACAAGTTGAAAAAAACCATGAACTTAAAAGGTTCATCCCAATAAAAAAGAGAAAACGTGATTTTTGATAAAAAAGTTGTTGTAATAATGCCCGCTTATAATGCGGAGCAAACATTGGAGATTACTTACAACGAAATTCCATTTGATATAGTTGACGAAGTAATCCTGGTTGACGATCACAGTAGCGATAAAACCTACGACAAAGCCAAAGAATTAGGGGTGAACCACGTAATCCGTCACGAGACAAACAAAGGTTACGGTGGTAATCAGAAGACCTGTTACAACAAAGCGCTAGAAATTGGTGCAGACATTGTGATTATGCTTCACCCAGATTACCAATACACACCAAAATTAATTCAGTCGATTGCGTATTTAATTGCCAACGATGTTTACGATGTAGTATTGGCATCTAGAATTTTAGGAAAAGGCGCTTTATTAGGCGGAATGCCAATGTACAAATACATTGCTAACCGTTGCCTTACCTTGTTCCAAAACATAATGATGGGTCAAAAGCTTTCGGAATACCATACCGGTTACAGAGCTTTTTCGGGTAAGGTATTAAGAGCTATTGATTTTAATTTGAACTCAGATGATTTTGTGTTTGACAATCAAATGATTGCTCAAATCTGTTATTCTGGTTTTCCCATTGCAGAAATTACTTGCCCTACAAAATATTTTGACGAGGCATCTTCCATTAACTTTAAACGAAGTGTGAAATATGGATTTGGGGTTTTAGGTACTTCCATGTCTTACTTTTTCCAGAAAGTTGGTGTAGCTAAAAATGTCATTTTCAAGGGTATTAACTACAAAGAAAACGCCCCGAAATTTAAATAATAGTGGAAAGACTTACCGAAAGTTTATTTAATGCTTCCAGAGGAAAACAGCTTTTGTTTGTTCTTTTATTGGGGGCTTTATTCTTTATCCCATTCATCGGAAATGTTCATTTATTTGACTGGGACGAAATAAACTTTGCTGAAATAGCGCGTGAAATGCGGGTTACCGGAGAATATTTCAAGGTTCAGATCGACTTTATGCCGTTCTTTGAAAAGCCACCGTTGTTTCCATGGTTACAAAATATTTCGTATTCTATTTTTGGAGTAAACGAATTTGCAGCACGTTTCCCAAATGCCTTCTTTGGTGTTCTTTCATTGGGTCTATTGTACTTAATTGGTAATTCTTTACGCGGCCCTAAGTTCGCTATGTTGTGGGTCTTAATGTATTTCGGTACGTTTTTACCTCATTTCTTTTTCAAAAGCGGAATTATAGATCCTGTTTTTAACTTCTTTATTTTCCTTTCTATCTGGATGCTTATTAAAGCCATTAATCAGAACGGAAAGAAAAAAATACTACCATTCTTCTTAGCCGGAATTGTAAATGGCTTGGGGATATTAGCGAAAGGGCCAGTTGCTTTATTGTTGATTGGCTTAACCACTATTGTGTTTTGGTTAGTTTACAAGAGAAATGTAAAACTGTTAAAGATTACAGAGATTTTGTTGTTTGGTTTAGCGGTAGCATTTATGGCTGGTTTTTGGTTTCTGCCCGAAACCTTAATTAGTGGCCCCGCTTTTATAGAAGAGTTTTTTGTATACATGGTTGGCTTATTAAGCAGTGATGTTGCTGGGCACGCACAACCATTCTATTACCATTTTGTAGTAGTTTTCTTGGGCTGTTTCCCAATTTCAATTTTCGGGTTAAAAAATTTAATAAAAACAGAAAGCGGTCCTTTAGACTTTAACCGTTGGATGCTTTGTTTGTTCTGGGTGGTTTTGATTTTGTTTTCTATCGTGAAAACCAAAATCGTTAACTATAGCTCTATGACGTATTTTCCGTTGTCTTATTTAGCGGCTTTAACCGTAACGGATTACATACAAATTGGTAAAATGCAGCAAAAGAAGTTCTTCTTAATTATGGGTACAATCTTATCGTTACCCTTAATTTTAGTGCCTTTTGTTATTCAGAATAAAGAGCTATTAATGCCTTTATTGGCTAAAGACCCATTTGCACAAGACACATTGTCTATTTTGGAATTGCCCGTTTGGACAGCCGGAATTGGGATTTTCTTTCTGGTGGGTGTTATTGCCACTTTTGTTTATTTCTACCACGATAAAATTAGAACAGGAGTTTTAGTGTATTCTTTAACCTGTGCCGTCACCCTTAACTGGGGATTGTATTCTTTGGTAGATCCAATTGAAGAAGCTGTACAAGGTCCTGCTATAGAATATTACAGTAGGTTTGCTGGTGAAGATGTGTACCTTACAACGGTAGGGTTTAAATCTTACGGAAGAATATTCTATTTGAAGAAAAGACCAGAACAAAGCAAGTATACCGAAAGGGAATTGATTGAAATTAAAAACCCGGATAAACCGGTGTATTTTGTGTCTAAAACGGGGAGCAACCACGATTTAGTCAACAGAACAGATGTAGAGCTTTTAGAGAAAAGAGGCGGCTATTATCTTTATAAAAAAATTGATGAAAAAAAATAAAAAACAGTTTTACTTAGGAGTTTTAGTAGCGCATCTGGCACTTTTTTTAGCTTTGTTACCCTTACTTGCTGTGGAAAAAGGAGAAGTTGTTTTACAGATTAACCAATGCAGAAAACCATTCTGGGATACGTTTTTTATGTATTATACAGAAATGGGTAATGGCGTATGGATAGTTATAACAGCTGTAATCTTTCTGTTTATTAGTTATTACGACGCTCTAATTATTCTTCTAAGCGGTATCTTACACGGTATTTTAGTGTGGTCTGGTAAATTGATGTTTTTCAGTAACTCGGATAGGCCAGCTAGTCTTTTAAAAGGGAACCCAGACTTAGTTCTAATTGAGGGTTTTAATCACCACATGCATCATTCTTTCCCTTCTGGGCATACTGCTTCGGCATTTAGTTTGGCCGTAATTTTAATGTTGGTTACCCGCAGAATAGAACTTTCTTTTATTTTATTTGCTATGGCAATAGCGGTAGGATTTTCTAGAATGTATTTAATACAGCATTTTTTTGTAGATGTTTATGCAGGTGCAGTTATTGGTGCGTTTTCATCTATAGTAGTTTGGCATTATATGGAACACATTCGTGTTAGAGAGAAGCCGTGGATGGATAAACACATTCGTTTATTCCCAAAAGCAGATTAATACAAATACTCCCAAGCCGACTTGTAATAGTTGTTTTCTTGTGTGAAATCAATCATTTTGTTGAAGAAATTATCCTGAGAAAGAGTAGCGGAGTCACCAATAATTACCAATTGTTTTTTGGCTCGGGTCATGGCTACGTTCATTCTTCGGTAATCTTTTAAGAAACCAATTGTACCCTTTTCATTCGAACGCGTTAAAGAAATAAATACCACGTCTGATTCTTGACCCTGAAAAGAATCTACCGTATCAATTCTGTACTTGGTTTCATTATCGGTTTTAGATTTCAGGTATTCAGACTGTCCTTTGTAAGGCGCTATAATGGCAATATCATCTGTGTGTTCTGCCGACTCTTGGGCTAATTTCAGAATAAGATCTGCTTCCCCTTCATTATAATAACTAGAATTATCGTTTGTTTTTTCTTCGTACCCACAACCCGCAGTATCTACAAAAAGAAATGGCGCAATGCCGTCCGCTAAAACCTGGTGTTTTACCGAATTATCTGCCACCAATTTATTGTCATAAAACCAAAGATTAGAATACTGCATAATGCTATTATTCATCCGGTACTGAATGTTCAATAAAGTTGTATTCGGAATAAAAGCAATGCACTTTTCCATTAACGTTTTAGAAAGACCTTGTGCTTTGTCTGACTTTATAGTTGGTGGTAATTGAAACGGATCGCCTGCTAAAATAACTTTTTCAGCTTTTAAAATAGGAATCCAGCAGGCTGGCTCTAATGCTTGGGCAGCCTCATCAATAATTAAAGTATTAAAAATGTTGTCTTCCAAATAACGGTTAGAAGAGCCAACCAATGTGGTGACAACTGCTTCGGCAGCGTTCATCTTTTTTTCAATCAAGAGATCTTCTGTCTGTATAATTTCTTTTCGTATGTCTTTGGCTTCTTTCAATAACAAGTTGCGTTGTTCTCTTTCTTCTCTACCGAAATTACGTTTGTATTTCAAGGCCATTCTTCGGTATTCCGCTGCTTGTTTTTTCAACCGTTGTATTTCTTTTTGTTCTTCCGAATTTTTGATAATGTAATCAAAGGTATGCTCGAAAACCTTCCCGTCAATTTTAGATACATTCCCTATTCGTAAAACATTAACCCCCGCTAAATCTAATTTTTCGGTTAAGTGATCTGCCGCAGCATTACTTGGGCAGCACAACAAAACACGTTCGCCCTTTTTAACCAAAGCTTTGGTAATTTCGGTTAGGGTGGTGGTTTTTCCAGTTCCTGGAGGTCCGTGTATGATGGAAACATCTTCGGAAGCTAAGGCCGCGCCTACTGCTTGGTTTTGACTTTCGTTTAAAGAAGTAGAATTATATGGAATGGCGGTGTTGATTTTACAGCTAGAAAGCCCAATCAGTTTTTTGGCTAGTTCTACTTCGGTTTCTTTTTTTTCGGTCTGAAAAAAATTTAGCGCTTTCTTCATTTCTGAAAAAGACTTCTCGTCAAAGTGAAGATTTACACCAATTCGCTCTTTAAAAACCCAATCGGGTAATTCGTCTACCGAAAAATTAATTTTCATTCGGTTGCCGCTTACAAAATGAACGGTGCCAATTAATTGCTCTTCCGATTCTTTATCGTTTTCTAGATAAAAAATAGAAACCATTTTACCACTGCCAAATAAATGACCGAATTCTGTTTTCTGGGTTCTTTCTATTTCCAGAAAAGGATATTCACCAATCCCATACCCTTTGTCACTGATTCTTAAAGGAAACCATGTGTATCCCTTTTTTCTACGTTCTTGTGCAGTGGTGTTTTTTACAAATTCTAGATGTTGATTTCTTTCTTCAGAAATTTCGATTTCTAGTAGTTCAGATAGGTTTTGGAAATAGTCAGAAACGGAACTCATGGAACTCTTTTAAGCGATGCGGCTGCAATATTGATAATTTTCTAAGTAATCGATATAATTTTGTTTGAATTAGCATTAATTTTAAAAAAGCTAGGACTTAAAATTTGAGGCAGTGTAATTGATTTTACCTGTTTGATAGAAAACTAAACAATGAGAAGATTAATACTAATATTCCTTTCAGTACTGTATTTGGGCTGGGGTGCTTTTGCTTCGGAAGCAGAATACGGAAACGATGACACAGAACAAGTAACTTCTACAGAAGAAGTTCATGACCATGATGCACACGAAGGTCATACAGATCATGCACATGTAGACGGACACACAGATGCTCACGGAGAGCACGCTGAACATGCTTCAGCACATTCAGAACCTGCGCCTTGGTCAGTTATTCCATTTATAGCATTATTGTTAATGATTGCAACAGGGCCACTTTTCTTTGCGCATTTCTGGCACCACCATTACCCAAAAGTAGCGGTAGGTCTAGGTGTGGTAGTAGTTGGTTATTATTTGTTTGTATTAGGTGATAATGGTCATCCGGTACACGCATTAATGGAATACATTCAGTTTATAGCTTTATTGTTTGGTTTGTTTATGGCCGCAGGTGGTATTTTAATACAAGTAGACAAAAAAGGGAAACCGCTTACTAATGTTATTTTGTTAATAATAGGAGCTATTCTTTCTAATGTTATTGGTACAACAGGTGCTTCTATGTTGTTAATTAGACCTTTCATTCGCTTAAATAAAGGAAGAGTAAAAGCCTACCACGTTATGTTCTTCATTTTTATGGTGTCTAATGTTGGTGGTTCATTAACACCAATTGGTGATCCTCCCCTATTCTTAGGGTTTTTAAAAGGGGTTCCTTTTGCTTGGACAGCGGCTCATAACATTGTTCCTTGGGCATTTGCTATTTCAATATTAGCAATGGTTTTCTTCGTATTCGATTCTAAAAATAAAGAAGAAGATACCGAAGCACCTGAATACTCAGGAAAAATAACCATTAAAGGTTCTCAAAACTTCTTATGGATTTTAGTAGTAATTGGAGCCGTTTTCATTGATCCTAATGTATTTGATTGGGTGCCAGGTATTCCTGATGGCCATGGTGGCAAATTCTCTTTCATCCGTGAAATCATTATGGTTTCTGTTGGTTGTCTTTCTTTCTACTTTGCAGATAAAGATGCCCTTAAAGGAAATGAGTTTGAGTTTGAACCCATTAAAGAAGTGGCGTTCATCTTTATTGGTATTTTCTTTACAATGATGCCTGCTTTACAATTAGTAAGTGCTTTTGCAGCTTCCGAAGAAGGCAGAGCGTTGATTAACACCAGTTCTTTATACTGGTTAACCGGTGCGCTTTCTGGGGTGTTAGATAATGCACCAACCTACTTAAACTTCTTAACGGCAGCAATTTCTGCACAGGGTGGTTCTATTGCTAATGTAGCGGATGTTAAATCCTTTGCGGCAGGTACTGGTGTATTTGCTGAACACGGAACCTCTATTGTATGGTTAACGGCTATTTCAGTAGCGTCTGTATTCTTTGGTGCCATGACTTACATTGGTAATGCGCCTAACTTTATGGTTAAATCTATTGCTGAACAATGTGGTGTTGAAATGCCTTCATTTTTTGGATACATAGTTAAATTCTCCTTAGTAATATTATTACCAGTCTTGTTTTTAACTTGGTTGGTATTCTTTAAACTAGATTGCATATCCTTGTTTATATAACAAACACAAATAGTTAGAATAAAGAAAGGGGCTCAGTAAGCCCCTTTTTTTGTTTCATTCCATTAAATTGAAGATGATAAACCCGAATAATATGAAAATATCAAAATCTTTAAGTTTTCTGTTTTTGCTTTTTGTAACATGTTTTGTTAGTGCACAAACTATTCAAGAACAATTAAACAATGGCGCTAAACCACATGCTTTAGTTGCTTCTGGGGTTCCTAAAGATTCTTTGTGGGGTAAAATATACCAAGGAGGTTATATCTTTTATTTGTTCGAAAAAGATTCTGGAATGGTAATGGGGCCAGAATATTTAAGCTATCCCTATGATAAAACCAAGCAAATGATTATTTGGAGCTGCCGTGGAGTAGATACCAAGGCCAAGGAAACTAAAATTGGGAGCGGAATGCGTAATTCTCTGAAAATTAAAAATGCAGAATGTACCTTATACGATCCAGATGAGATGAAGTGGATGCATTCGGCCGCTGAGATTTGTTTGATTTACAAAGGGAGTGGTTATGTAGATTGGTTTTTGCCTTCAAAAGATGAATTGCACGAAGCTTGGTTACACTTAGCCAAAACAAATATTGTTCAGTTTGATGAAAAGTTACTATGGTCAAGCTCTGAAAAAAACCATGAGTTTGCATGGATACAGTTTTTTAGCCAAGGACCAAGGGAATACGACAAAGGCGGACAGAGTTATTACATGAAGTTTTACGAGTATAGCGTGCGTCCAGTTCGGGTGTTTAAATAATCCGTTTCAAAATCAGCTTTTACTTCAATGTGCCAGATACAAGATCTGTTTCTGTACAATAATAAAAATCTGTTTATTTTTACCCTATGAAAGTAATTCTGCTCTGTATAGGGAAAACAGATGAAAAGTATCTAGACACTGGTTCGGAGATTTACCTTAAGCGTCTAAAACATTATTTCCCTACAGAAATGGTGGTAATTCCAGACAATAAGAAGTTTGCAAAACTACCTTCGGAAGAAAGAAACAAAAAAGAAGGCGAACAGATTCTTAACTTTTTAGAAATTGGCGATCGATTAATCCTTTTAGATGAAAATGGGAAAGATTTTACCTCTCGTCAGTTTTCCAATTATCTACAGAAACAAGCCAACAGTGGCATAAAAAGGGCTGTATTTGTAATTGGTGGTGCTTTTGGCTTTTCAGAGGAAGTTTATAAAAAAGCTGAAGGAAAAATATCACTTTCTAAAATGACCTTTAGCCACCAAATGATACGTGTATTTTTTCTGGAACAAGTTTACCGGGCATGTACCATTTTAAACAACGAGCCCTACCACAACGATTAAAGTTTTTCGGCCGTAATAACTACACTTTCCATTTGAATACTTTGGCCTTCAAACTCCATGGGTGGGTCAATGTGTTCTTGTACTTCTAGCACTTTAAAGTTGCCTTCTTCTAAGAATTGTACGGCTTCTTCTTTAGAATACATGGTAAAACCGAATTCAGTAATAGGCAAAGTTTCCATGTTTCTTTTGGGACGAATACTTAAAATCAGTTTGCCGTCGTCTGCTAAAACACGGCGTAATTCGGCTAAATTCTTTTTTGGTTCGGGCCAGAAATAAAGCGTATTTACGGTGATTATTTTATTAAAGGCTTTGTTTTTAAAGCTTAATTCCGATAGATCTCCTTCTAAAAAGCGTACTCTACCACGATTAATTAAGGTATGATTCTGCTTTTTAGCTTCGGCTATCATTAACTCAGAATAATCTAGACCTGTATAACCAACGTATTCAAAAGGCTCAATCAATTCCGAAACAAAAGCCCCATTTCCGGGGCCTATTTCTAAAATATTATCCCATTCTTGCAAAGCCAAGGCCTTGTAAGAAAGTTCGTTCATAAACTTATTTCCCTCATTCATAAACTTGCCCACACCTATACCGTTTTCACCGTGCGGTTTTTTTAATTGTGCGGCCAGTTGTTCGGGAGTAGGTTTATTGTTTTCCATAACAAAAAATCTAATGCGCTTTTATTGCTTTTTTATATGTTTTGGTGTAAAACTGAATCAATTCATCCCAATCGAAATGTTGAGCTACTTCTTCCATGTCATTTCGTTGACTTATTCTTTCTCTTCTGTTCAGCTTAATAAATTCTAACATTGTATACGCCAATTGATTGGCAGACTGATCAAAAGATTTACCTAGACGATCAATCACATACAAACCATCGCCAATTTCTCTTGGTAAATGCTTTTTAACATAATCACCAAAACCTGCTAAATCACTTGTTATTGCAGGAATACCACGTACTAAACATTCTACTGGCGTATAACCCCACGGCTCGTAATAACTTGGGAAAACCCCCATATGACAACCCCGTACAAATTCATCGTATTCCATATGAAACAATGGACTGGTGGCCGATATAAATTCTGGGTGATAAATAATCTTAACCTTGTCCTCTGGTTTATTGTACATACCAGATGCTCTAACAAAATTTAAAATATCGTCCTTAGCGTCGTTTACTAAATTATGCGTAGAAACCGGTGGCAAATTAATTGTTTGTGAACTTTGCATGGCTCTACGGAAACTCAACTTCATATAGTCTTCTACAAACTCATTTAAATCGGGCAGCTTGTCATTCTCATCACCCGCCACCGAATAAAATAATTTATTAGAGATTTCATTTTCAATTTGCTTACAGGTAGAACGTAGTTCTTCCATCATAGCTCTTGAATTTAAGGACTCTACATTAATACCGTGTGAAGGTTGTTTAGTTACAATAAACATCACTACCGTTTTGTTTATGCCTTCTTGGTGCATTAAATGATTTAAGCGGGCCAAAGCCTCTAATGTTAAATCGTATCCTTTATTTTTATATTCAAACCTGCCCGAAGTAAAGAAGTAAATGGTGTTTTCTAGATCAAACTTATAACTGGGAAAAAAATGACCAATAACAAATTCGTTAATCTTCTTTTTTGCTTCAATGTGCCAAGACTGAAATTCGTGTACGGCTTCGTAACGGTTAATATTTAAACCATTTGGTGTAATTACCTCTGGTGCTCTACCCAATAAATAAACACATTCCTGAGCGGTAATATCACTAACCGTAGTTAAAATATGAGCTCCATGAGCACCTGCACGTTCTATTTTAATTTGTGTTAATGAATCGAAATGTCTGGCTTCTCGTTCCCAAGAAACATAGGGAAGTCGTTCATAAAAACGAGGATCGTGCATGGCCAAATAACGGCCCAATAAAGTAGCATGTGTAGTAAAAACCAATTTGGCATTTACTTCAGAACGTCTTAAATAAGGTATAGGCAAGCCTACCATCCATTCGTGAAAATGGATAACGTGTTTTACCTTTTTATTCTCGTGAATTAAATCGTGTAAAAACCACTGCAACAAAAAGCCAAAGCCAATTACTTGGTCCTTTAAGTCATTATGTCTTTCAGAAGGTATATCAAAAGATTCCCAAATTTCATACTTGATGTCTGCCAGCTTATAAAAAATACTGTACGGATTAATAAGTACTACTTTAGGTCTACCAGAAACTAACCAAGTACCGTAATAAACTTCAATACCTTGCTCTCGCATACTGGTAACTACGCGGTAAGCCGCTGAGCCATCATCTTCTTCAATGCTGTCGAACTCATTGGTTTTACCCAAAAAAGGCCCTACTAACAAATAGTTTTTACCCCATTCTTTTTGTTGAGCTAATATTTTAGACCTAAGTACGGTGTAAATCCCCCCTACTTGATTACAAACTTCCCAAGCAGTTTCTACAAGAAAATTTTTCTCAAAGCTTTTATTCATCCCCTAATCTCTATTACCAAACATATCTTTATTGAAAATAGCATTAAACAAGTTTAATCCATGGGATTTTTAAAAAAAGAAGAAACAAAATAAGACTAAAAACAAAAAAGAGAAGCCTAATAGACTTCTCCTTTTTAGTCATCACCATTTATTTAGTCTTAAATGACTCTGATATAATATTTCTGAAATAAATGCAAAAGGCTACGGATGCACTTAAAAAAGGTCATCTGTCCTAATTGTTTTTTATAGGGTAGCTTTTTTAGTGTAGATAATGCCTACTGGCAAAAAGGAACGTTTTTTCAGAAAAAAAGTTTAGACGGGCTGTATTTTTTATAAATATTGAACTGAGGCTACTTTTTAAAAACTTTCTGAACATTAATTCAAGAACCCACCTTTGTTCTCATTGATTTTAAGAATTATATTCAAAGTATTCATTCAAGATTAAAAGATGTCTTTAACTACCGATATAAATAAAATTCTGGAAGGTGATCATTCGGAAATCATTGCTAAGGTAAAATCGATTATTACCCGTCCCGAATTTGAATACCAAAATCCTTACGACTATTCCGCTTTTAGAGAAACCGTTTTAGGATGGTGTAAAACATTAGCCGATGAAGGAATAGGGAATATTGCTTACCCTAAAGAAACTGGTGGCGAAAATAATATGCATAAATATTTCGCGGCGATGGAAACCTTAAGTTACCACGATTTAAGTTTAGTGATAAAATTTGGGGTTCAGTTTGGTTTGTGGGGGATGAGTGTTTTCTTATTAGGCACCGAAAAACATCATAAAAAATACCTGAAAGACATTGCTAGCTTAGAACTCCCAGGTTCTTTTGCCATGACGGAAACCGGACATGGTTCTAACGTAAGGGGAATTGAAACAACGGCTACTTATAACCACAACACAAATTCTTTTGTGGTGCACACTCCCAATGAAAAGGCTAGAAAAACATACATAGGAAATGCCGCTTGCCATGCACAAGCCGCTACCGTTTTTGCTAAGCTAATTATAAACGGGAAAGACCACGGCGTAAGTGCTTTCGTTGTTCCCCTAAGAGATAAACATAGGAATATTCTTTCTGGTGTTAAAATAGAAGACTGCGGAATGAAAATGGGTTTAAACGGCGTAGATAACGGACGCATATGGTTTGACCAAGTAGTAATTCCTAAAGAAAATTTATTAGACCGGTTTGTACAAATAGATGAAGAAGGAGAATTTCATACTTCTATTGAAAATGACGGAAAACGCTTCTTCACCATGTTGGGAACGCTGGTTGGGGGAAGAATAGGTATTCCTAAATCTGCACTAAGTGCTGCAAAATCTGGTTTAACAATTGCCATAAAATACGCTACGCTGCGTAGACAATTTGGGCCAAAAAACAAACCCGAACATTTAATTATGGACTACCAAAGCCACCAAAAACGTTTATTTCCGTTGTTGGCAAAAGCTTATGGTATTCATTTCGCATTAGAAAAATTAGCGTTTACGTATGCTAATAATCCAGATGAAGAAAAAATGAAACGAATTGAAACTTTAGCCGCAGGGTTAAAAGCTTATTCTACCTGGAATACCACTAAAACCTTACAAGAGTGCAGAGAGGCATGCGGCGGTAAAGGTTATTTAAGCGAAAATAGAATTAGCATTTTAAAAAATGATTCGGATGTTTACACCACTTTTGAAGGTGATAACACGGTTTTAATGCAGCTTGTGGCTAAAAGTAGGTTATCAAACTACAAGGAAGCTTACGAAGAAATAGATTTTTCAGACGTGGTTAGCTTTATTGTTAACGAAGCCAAAATATCGCTCTCTAAACTGAATCCACTAAACGTAAGAAATACAGACGAGGAACACCTTCTTGACTTTGAGTTTTATACCGAAGCTTTCCGTTACAGAGAAAGTGTGATTTTAAAGACCGCCGCCCAGCGTATTAGAGAATACATTAAAAAAGGAACCGATTCATTTGAGACATTTAACCTTTGCCAGAATCATTTAATAAACGTTGGTAAGTCTTACATTGAAAGAATTGTACTTAGCAATTTTATAGAAGCAATTAAAGGCTTAGACAAAAACACCGAAGCACATGCTGCTTTAACTAAACTTTGCCAGCTCTATGCTTTAAGCACCATTGAAGAACACAAAGGTTGGTACTTAGAATACGATTATATACAGGGTGTAAAATCGAAAGCCATCCGAAGCTTATCAGAAAAATTAAGTGCCGAAATAAGGCCCAATATTTTAGCATTAGTAGATGCCTTTGGAATCCCCGATTCTTGTTTGGCCGCTCCTATTGCATTTTCGGATTTAGGTTAAAGCTGTGTTAGCGCAAAACGAACATCACCAAAAGTATAGGGTTCACCCAAAGTATCTTTAATCACCTTCATACTTTTGGTGTCTTTAGTTTTTGCAACTTCTAATATGGCTTTCAGTTTTTCTTCCGAAATAAAATCAGTCACGTTTAACTCTCCGCTTTGTACGTAAAAAGCCAAATGACCTTCAATTGTACCAACGGTTAAGTTTCTTTCGGTAGCTATGCTTTCTAAGGGCTTACCCTCTTTGTACATCTTAAACGTAAGTTCACGCGTATTTCCTGCGCCTTTGTTCAGGTTAGTTTTGGCTGCACGTTCTACTAAAAGGGTTTTATTTACACGGTCTGCTATTTCTTTAGAAAACTCACCACTGGTAGCAAACGACTTTAGCATGGCCTCTAGCTTATAGATTTTTTGTTTTTGGTGGAAGAAGACTTTCTCTAAATCCTGTAATTCTCTAACATAGAGCTTAACCCCTTTTTTTACTTTCACTTCGCCAACCTGTTCTTCTATTCGTTCCGAAAAAGAAGCAAAAATAGGTTCGAAATAACTTTTTGCTTTTTTTACCCGAACAGAAAGTTTGTCTTTAACTTCTAGTTTCTTTAACAATTGCATGCGTTCTATTTCATGCATAAACTTTAGTGAAACCTCCATTACGGGTTTAAAATCCTGACTTAGTTTTTTTGCCCAATCTAGGTATTCTGCCTTGGCCGACTTTTTTGTATCTGCTTTGTAAGAAGATACATGCTCACCAATACTGTGTACAATCTCTCTAAAATCGAAAGCTCTTCGGGCAAAGCTCAACACATAATCGGCCGATTCTTCTTGCCATTTATTAGGCAAGCCCGTCACATTTCTTTCTGATTCAAAATAACCAGATACGGCTTCGTCTATACCAAAGCCTACCATTGGCATTCTGGAAGAAAGTACCAAACCGTCTAGCGAGGTTAAACGCGAAAGCGCCACATACATTTGGCCGGGTGCAAACACACTTTCTAAGTCAATCACGGCTCTTTCAAAAGTTAAGCCTTGGCTTTTATGTATGGTTATTGCCCATGCTAAACGCAACGGAAATTGTTCAAAAGTACCTACTACTTTCTCTTCTATTTCATTATTGCCTTGGTTCAATTCAAACTTAGTGTTTTCCCATTGGTAGCGCTCTACAGCAACCGAGGGTGAACCATCGCTAAACTCTACAGTCATAGATTCTTGATCCAGTTCTTTAATCTTCCCTATTTTCCCGTTAAAGAATTTTTGTTCTCCTGTTGGGTCATTTTTAATAAACATAACCTGAGCCCCTTGTTTTAGCTCCATTTTAGGATCTACTGGGTAGGTATATTCGTTAAAATCACCTGTAATAACGGCTTTGTAGGTTTCAGAATAGGCTACAATTTTATTCAACTCCTTTTGATTAATGGAGTTTGCTTTAGCGTTGTGTGTAGTTAAATAGATGTATTCTTCTTTACCGGTTTTAAATCCGGGTTTGTAATATTCGTTCAGTTTTTGCGCTAATGCGGGTGTCACCGCATTGTCTCTTAATTCATTTAATAGCGCAATAAATTTCTCGTCGGACTGACGATAGATTTTAGTAAGCTCTATAAAAACAGGTTTTTTATCCTGAAGAACTTGTGCATCAAAAAAATACATACTTTGGTAATAATCACCTAAAACGCGCCATTCGTGGTCTTTTACAACCGGTGGTAATTGCAGCAAATCGCCAATAAAAAGCACTTGTATTCCACCAAAGGGTAAATGTGGTTCTTTACGGATGGATTTACAAACGGTGTCAATAGCGTCTAATAAATCGGCCCGCAACATACTTACCTCATCAATAATCAAAAGTTCTATCTCGTTGATTAATTTCCGTTTGGTTTCTCCCATTTTCATCTCTTTAAACAAAGAAGATGGGGTATTAAATTTTTGCCCATAATCACCGCTAAAAAACTGATCGGTTGGTACAAAAGACCCAAAAGGCAACTGAAATAAAGAATGTAAAGTTACACCGCCTGCATTAATGGCTGCAATACCTGTTGGTGCTGCTACTACCGTTTTTTTATGCGTAGATGTTACAATGCTTTTTAAAAAAGTAGTTTTACCTGTACCGGCTTTACCCGTCAAAAAAATGGGGCAATTGGTGTTGTTTATAAATTTTTCGGCTATTTCTGCTGGGGACAATTCTGCTGTTACCATATATCAAAAATAGGGTTAAAAGTTTAGGGTTGAAAAATTGAAGAAACTAATAATAATTCATAATTCATAATTCATAATTCATAATTCATAATTCATAATTCATAATTCATAATTCATAATTCATAATTCATAATTCATAATTCATAATTCATAATTCATAATTCATAATTCATAATTCATAATTCATAATTCATAATTCATAATTCATAATTCATAATTCATAATTCATAATTCATAATTCATAATTCATAATTCATTTACTATTGATTCCTCACATAAATCAATTTGTATCTTCCTTTGTAGTTTTCACGCATTTCTACTTCAAACTGGGGCAAGGATTGGATAAAGGGTGTTAATTTTTCGAAACCATAATTACGGGCATCAAAATTGGGTTGTTTTTTCTGAATTAGATTTCCCACGTCTCCCAAAAAAGCCCATCCTTCATCGTCCTCTAGATCAGAAATTGACGTTGAAATAAGTCGTATTACTTTAGGGGTAATTTTATCTGCATTGGTATTTTCTTTTTTAGAATCGGTTTTTGAGGAGGTAGAGACTTCTTCCTTAGAACTTTTCTTCAAAATTTCTAAGTAAATAAACTTATCACAGGCAACAATAAACGGATCTGGTGTTTTCTTTTCACCAATACCAATCACTTTCATATCGGCCTCTCTTAAACGAGTGGCTAAACGTGTAAAATCACTGTCGCTAGAAACCAAACAAAAGCCACTTACTTTACCGGTATATAGAATATCCATGGCATCAATAATCATGGCCGAATCGGTAGCGTTTTTACCGGTTGTATAACCGTATTGCTGAATAGGAGAAATAGCATTTTCTAATAATACCGACTTCCATTTCACTAATTGTGGTTTTGTCCAGTCACCGTAAATACGTTTAATGGTAGGGCTACCGTATTTGGCAATTTCTTCCATCATTTCTTTTACATAGCCCGAAGGAATATTATCTGCATCAATTAAAACAGCTAGTTTCAATTCTGTATTCATCTGGATGTTATTCAAATTATATAATTCAGCATAAAACAAAAAAAGCATGCCTATTAAAGACATGCTTCTAATATATGAAATTTTTAGCCCTTAGACTGACCTACCGCCAATTAGTCTAAATAGGACTGCGATTACAGCAAATACTAACAATAGGTGTATAAAACTACCTACGCTAAACACGAAAAAACCAAGTAGCCAGCCTATTAATAAAACTACAGCTACTAAATATAATAAACTCCCCATTATTGTGCGTTCGGTTTAATGTTTTCTACTTCTTTTTCATCTGGCTCTGGTTGTTCTACAGTTCCATCTCCCTCAAATTCTTCTTTAACATCTTCGGAAGCGTCCTCTATATCGTCACCCATTTCTTCAGTACCTTCTCTAAGGTCTTCTCCTAAAGTAGAGTTATGATCATCTTCTTCGTGCATTTCATCCATGGTAGAATGCTCATCATTCATACTCTCATGTGCCTTATCATTTTCAGCACAAGAAATAGCCATTACGGAAACACCTAAAACGGCTATTACTACAATTTTTTTAATGCTCTTTTTCATAATTGATTTTTTTATTTTTCAGTATCTAACATCTGATTATCTTTTGAAGTAGTAGGGTTTTTATCTACCGGATTATTTGTTGCCGGCCCTGGCTTACTTCCTTTAGTATCTTTACAACCACCTAATAAAAAGAGTGATATAAATAAAAATGCTAATATTTGCTTAGGGTTAAATGTCTTCATAATGATAAAATTATTTGAAAACATTAGTGAAAAGACCGTTCCTAATTATAAAACGGCCTTTAAAGCAAAAAAAGAAACATTACTTATTATATAGCGGAATAAAATTCTATAGTGTGTAGAAAAAAATACACAAAAATTTAAAACTTAGTCTTAACATGCTAATTCTTATTCAATTTTATAACTTACTTTTAAGTTGGCAGCTGTATATTTCTTATGGATACAAAAAAAAGATTAGCACTTACCAAAATACTTTTCTTTCTAAGCATTGCTCTTTCAATAGGCTCCTTTGTTACTATTAAAAAGGGATATGGTGAAATTTACCCTTTCTTTTATTGGAAGTTATTTTCGCAACCAACAGGTTGGAATGGTATAGTAGAAGATTATAGAGTTTATGCAAAAAAAGATAGTAGCAATAAATGGGTGAGATTAGAAAACCATGGTTACAAAGATTTTGACCAAGATGATTATTTCTATTTCATACTTAAGCAAGCAAATTTATACGAAGAAGATTCTATTTTAGCCCGAAAAAAAACGCTAATATTTTGTAAATACATAGCCCCAGAATATAGTTCTTATAAGATTGTTAAAGAAACTTTTAATCCATACCACACTGTTTTAAAAAAAGACAGTTGCATTAAAGAAGATATCATTTTTCTACCATGAAAAAATTTTTCAGATTAAGTGATTCAGAAATAGAAAACACCAACTACAATTATTTTCTATTTATATCTTTATTAAGGTTTTTATCCATTGGGTGGCTAGGTTTCCAGTCTTGGTTATGGTTTCACCTTGAACCTAGACCCGGAATACTATACGAGCCCATTCATTATATTGACAGGCTGCTAATGCCTGAATTCCCTTCAGGCTATTATTATTTTTCTTTAATAATTACAGCTCTTTTAATTAATCTATATCTACTTATAAGAAATGAAAACATTTATCTTAAAGTCCTTTTATTCTTTTTACTAGCCTTAATAAACACATTAAAATGGAGTTACGGCTACTTTCCGCATGTATCACACACCTTCCTTTTATGCCATTTCTTTACCATTTTTGGCCCAGATAAGAAAAGTATAAAAACAAAAGACGATGCGTTTCATACAGCCAGAATTGCTCAGTTTACCTATGCCGGTATTTTGATTACTTATACTTTTTCGGGGCTTTGGAAACTTGTAGGCTTAGCCTATAAGATTATCTTAAAACCCAACGACCTAAACTGGCTTCACCCAGACGCGGCCTACCTTAATGCCATTTCTTTAAGAAGATATTGGGACGATTCTTTAGGTAATTTTGAACTACTTTATACCCATAACTGGATATGGCAACTATTAGTAGTTTGCATGATTTTATTTCAAACATTTAGTATTGTAGCTGCCTTTAAACTAAAAATGAGGATGTTTTGGTGCGCCGGAATTATTGCATTTCACTTACACAATACAATTGTAATGCATACTGAATTTCACTTAGCCGTACTTGTAATCCTAATTTTATTATTCCCTTATCATTTATTTAAAGCTTCTCGTTATTAAGTTGTTTTTACTGTTGTTAATAATCATCAAGTTTACATAAAATCTCAATTTCAACGGTTTCACCAACCATAAACGTACTGGAGTAAGACTCTGCTGCTAATTTAAAATCAAAACGATTAATTTCTAGTACACCTTTAAAAAACCAGTTGTCTTTGTTTTTATATACTGAAAAAGGAAATACTATAGTTCTGGTAATACCATGTAAGGTAAGTTTTCCAAGAACTTGATATCCCGCATCTGTCTTTTTAATTTCTTCTGAAACAAAACAAATAGAGGGGTATTTCTCTACATTAAAAAAATCTTCATTTTTAAGGTGTTTATCTCTTTTTTCATTTTCAGTATTTATTGTCTCTGGATCTATACAAACGTTAAATTTAGAATCTTTTAAATTCTTGGGATTGAAAACAACCATTCCCTGCATCCCTTTTATGGTGCCCTCAACGGTATTTACCTTCATATTAGAAATACTAAAAGAAACCACCGATTTCTCTGAATTGATCTTTTGTGCTTTCAACACAACAGAAAAGACCAACACAAGACCAAGAAGAAAATATTTTATGAGGTTCATACCACTAAATTAAGAAGATAAAACATTATAAATCAATATGTAGTTTAATAACAGATTTGACTTATCTTTGATACTGAAATTTGATTTAACCATTCTTTTTAGCTTCTTAGAACACGTCTATAATGAAAACATTATCCATTCTTCTTGTATTAGCTACACTTTATAGCACTTCTTTAACCCAAACAATTTATAATGCTTTAAGAAGTGAAACCATAGATTCTGTTGACGACGCTTTAGCTACTTTGGCTGAACAACAAGAAACCACAACTATAAAAGCATACAAAGGCACTTTGTTAATGAAAAGGGCCGAATTGCTAAGCTCCCCAGGAAAAAAATTAAGCTCTTTTAAAGAAGGGCATGAATTATTGGAAGAAGCAATAGCCGAAGATCCCGAAAATGCTGAATTAAGGTTCTTGAGGCTTTCAATCCAAGAAAATGCTCCTAAAATACTTACTTACTACGGCAACATAGAGGAAGACAAGGTGATGATTCTTGCTCAATACCACAACTTTAATAAAGAATTACAAGCCTTCGTTAAGGATTTTGCAAAAACCTCAGAGGTTATATCTTCAAAGGATTTAAAGAAATAAAGTACCTGGGCCTAATTATGAAAAGCGTTTTAGTTATTAACTATAGCCAATCCGGACAACTGGATTTAATATTAGAAAACTTCTTAATCCCTTTTAAATCCTTTAACATTGAATGGGTTAAAATTCAACCTAAAAAACAATTCCCATTCCCATGGTCAAGTGACGTGTTTTTTGACGTTATGCCCGAAACCGTTTTAGAAGAACCTATTGAATTAGCGCCTTATTCGGTACAAAAAGACCAATACGATTTAATTATAATTGCTTACCAACCCTGGTTTCTTTCTCCGTCTTTACCCATCACGGGTTTACTAAAAGATCCCAAATTCTTATCCGTTTTAAAAGATACCCCGGTAGCAACCGTAATTGGTTCTAGAAATATGTGGTTAAAATCACAAGAAAGTGTAGTTAAATGGGTACAAGAAGCAGGCGGACAAATGGTAGCCAACATTCCATTTATAGATAAAGTACAAAACCACATTAGTGCTCTAACAATATTACACTGGATGAGTACGGGTAAAAAAACAAAACGTTGGGGATTTCTTCCCTTGCCTGGTGTAAGTGAAAGAGATATTAACCAAGCCCATTCCTTCGGAAAACCATTAGCGCTAGCTTTAGAAAAAGGAGATTACCAAGGTGTTCAGAAAGAAATTATTGAAACAGGAGGCATTATAGTAAATTCTTCTATTATGTTGGTAGAAGATAGAGGAAAACGCCTTTTTTCTATCTGGGCAAATATCATTAAGAAAAAAGGAACCTCTCCAAGAAAAAGAGCCAAAATGGTTAATCTATTTGAATGGTATTTAATTGTAGCCCTGTTTGTGGTTTCTCCAGTAATTTTAATACTATACACTGTTTTAAGACCTTTATTTTGGTTTAAAATACAGAGCGATAAAAAGCACTATTTATACTTAGGCATTAACAAATAGCATATGCAATACAATTACAATGTAATTATTTTAGGAGGTGGTTTAGCAGGCTTAACATTAGCCATGCAATTAAAAAAAAGCCAGCCCAATATTTCTATTGCTGTTTTAGAAAAACGTAAAGGTGCTGCACCAGATGCCGCCCATAAAGTTGGCGAATCTACCGTTGAATTAGGTACTTATTATTTAAGAGAAGTTTTAGGTTTAAAAGACTATCTAGAAGAAAGCCATTTACACAAACACGGTCTACGTTTTTTCTTTTCTCCCGAAACCAGAGAAACCATTGAAAAACGAGTAGAATACGGTGCTAAAAACGAACTTTTTGTACCAAGTCACCAAATAGACCGTGGCCTTTTTGAAAACGACATAGAAAAAATGGTGGTTGATCTTGGGGTAGATGTTCACCTAGATTGTACCATTAGAGATGCCCAATTATCTGACGAAGGGCATACACTTACTTATATTCAGGGTGAAGAAGAAAAACAGTTAACTTGTAATTGGGTAGTTGATGCCACCGGAAGAACCAACTTTCTAAAAAGAAAAGAAGGCCTTAAAAAGGATACTAACCACAATATAAATTCGGTTTGGTTTAGAGTAGAAGGTGAAATTGATATTGACAACTGGTCTAAAGACAAAGACTGGAAAGGCTATATTGATTCTGGACTAAGAAGATTAGGCACCGTCCATTTTATGGGCAAAGGGTATTGGGTATGGTTTATACCTTTATCTTCCGGAAATACAAGTATTGGTATTGTTGCAGATCCTAGGTTTCATGATTTTAACAGCTTTAATAAATTAGATAAAGCTTTTGAATGGCTAGAGAATAACGAACCGCTTTGCGCTAAAAACATTGCCGATAAAAAGGACAAAGTTTTAGATTTTAGAGTACTTAAAAACTACTCGTACGATACAACAAAATTCTATTCGGAAGATAAGTGGGGTATTGTTGGCGAAGCAGGTGCCTTTCTAGATCCATTCTATTCACCAGGTACCGACTTTATTTCTTTAGGGAATTCTTGGATGAGCGACCTAATACTTCGTGATTTTAATGGTGAAGATGTATACACCCGCACCTTAGTATACGATAAAGTACATGCCCGTTTGTTTGAAAACTGGATTCCAATCTATCAAGACAAATACGAATTGTTTGATAATGCGCAAGTAATGAGTGTTAAAATCACTTGGGACTTTGCCGTTTATTGGGCCATCCCTTGTTTGATCTTTACCAATAAAGGGTTCTTAAACATGAATATTTTAAAAGCTCTATTTACAAGCGCTAACAGTTTTGGTGAACGTTTTGGTAAACTAAACAAACAAGTACAAGACTTCTACTTAGACTGGGGTAGATTAGAAAATAGCCCAATAGAATGCACCTATGTAGACCCTATGTCTGTTGAATCATTAAAAGATTTTCAAAAAGGGTTAGAAATAATTCACCCTTCAGAAGATCAACTAATTCAGCAATTAGAAGAAAATCTTTCTGTCTTAGAGAAGATTGCTGCAGAACTATTTAGATCGGTTAGTGCAAAATTAAAAGGCACACCAGAAGATTTAGCAGTAGATCCTTATAGTATGTCATTAAATTTAACTGCTTCCGAATTAACGGAACAAAGCAAAAACACAGCAGCATTACCTTACAATTCTAAGATTGCAGAGGTTATTGCACCCCTCTGGCTTATGGAAAAGGCCATGCTTTAATTCAATACTTGAAAAAAAAAGAATATTTTGCGCAATAATTTTGCGCTACCCCTGAAAAAGTATCCAAAAGATGAAAGATGTTTTTATTAATAGAGCTTCGGTATTTTTACCAAACGAAACAGTTTTTAATGAAGAGCTTGAAGAATATTTAGGCTATGTTAACAACAAACCTTCAAGATCTAAACAGATAATCCTACGGAAAAATGGCATAAAAGAACGCTATTACGCCATCACAAAAGAAGGAATATCAACTCATACAAATGCGGAAATGACTGCCAATGCAGTCCGTGGTTTATTTAAAGAAAATCCGGAAGAATTATCTTCTATAGATTTGTTAAGCTGCGGAACATCCAGTCCGGACCAACTAATGCCCTCACACGCTGTAATGGTACATGGGGAATTACCAGAAACTTCTAATATAGAAGTAGTTTCTCCTTCGGGGGTATGCTGTTCTGGTATGCATGCTCTAAAATATGCTTTTATGTGCCTTAAATTGGGCGATAAAAGCAAAGCAGTAGCAACTGGATCTGAAAGATTGGCTAAAACCATGACTTCGGATAAGTACGAGGACGAAGTTCAAAAAATGATTGAACTGGAAGAAAATCCTTACATTGGTTTTGAAAAAGACTTTTTACGTTGGATGCTTTCAGACGGTGCTGGTGCCTTATTATTAGAAACAGAAAAAAACCCTAACGATATTTCGCTTAGAATAGACTGGATTGAAGCCTGTTCTTTCGCTCATACCTTAGAACCTTGTATGTACATGGGTTCCGATAAATTAGAAAACGGAGCACTTCAGTCTTATAAAGATTTTGATGCTAATGAAATAGCCGAAAGATCTGTAATGAGCATAAAACAAGATGTAAAATTACTTAGCAAGAACATTGTACCCCGCGGCAACGACTTCTTATTAACCTTGGTAGAAAAACACAACATTAATATGAATGATGTGACATACTTCTTACCGCATCTTTCTAGTTATGTTTTTAAGCAGCCTATTGCAGATATTTTAGACGAGCATGGTTTACATATTCCCGAAGAGAAATGGTTTACCAACTTAGATAAAAAAGGAAATGTTGGTGCCGGATCTATCTATCTAATGATGGAAGAACTCTTTAACAGCGGTAAGCTGAAAAAAGGAGATCAACTTCTATTAATGGTACCAGAAAGTTCTAGATTCTCTTATGTTTTTACTTGGTTAACGGTCTGCTAAAACCCCTAAATCATGAAAAAAGACAACCTTCCTCAGGATCCCTCGAAAGCCTTAAAAAACTTCACCAGAGAAGTCTGTTACGTAAAGGATGAAAACGGGAAGTACGAGAAGGCTTTAAGCACAGGTTGGGATATTAAATCTGATGCTTTAGATGAAGCTTGGTCTGAAATTGACCGTAGGATTGAAGAAACAGCTTTAGCGGTAAAAAACGGCAGCAAAAGTCCGGTTGCTTTTTTCATGGAAGTAATGTTAATGGATATGCCCACATTGGCCGGTTATACAGGTTTTTGGGGAATCACTATTAAAAGACATATGAAGCCTAGTGTCTTTAAAAAACTAAATAAAAAGAAATTAGACATTTACGCGAAAGCGTTTAAAATAACTACCGACGAATTGGTCAACTTTGATGGAACAAATATTGACAAGTACACCCAAAAATAAGATTGAGCACATTCAAACGGCTCATTGTGAAAATGGCGTAGTAACTGCTTTGCTCCGTTATCATGGTTTAGATTTCATGAACGAACCATTAGCGTTTGGTATAGGTGCTGGCTTATTTTATGTGCATTTACCCTTTTTAAAGGTGAACAATGCCCCAGCTATTGCTTTCAGGATTATGCCCGGCTTTGTTTTTAAAGAAGCCTGTAAATCTTTAGGGGTTAAAATCTCTAGAAAGAAGTTTAGCAACAAAGATGCCGCCCGAAAATATTTAGATGATAAACTAGCCGAAGGACAACCCGTAGGTTGCCAAGTAGGTGTGTTTAATTTACCTTATTTCCCTAAAGAATACCGTTTCCATTTTAATGCACACAACATTATTGTACATGGTTTTGAAAACGGAAGGTATATCATAAGTGATCCAGTGATGGAAGAGATCACTAGTCTTTCTCCCGAGGAATTAGAGGAAGTACGTTTTGCCCGCGGCCCATTAGCGCCTAACGGACAAATTTATTATCCTAAAAATGTTCAGCCCGTTAGTGACGAACAACTAAAAACTGCCGTTAAAAGGGGAATTAAAAAAACGGCTTGGTGGATGGCCAAAGTACCCGCCCCTCAAGTTGGTGCTAGCGCTTTAAAACACACGGCCAATAAAATAAGAAAATGGAAAGGCCAATTAGGTGACCGACAAGCTGGTTTGTATCTAGGACAAATTGTTCGAATGCAAGAAGAAATTGGTACTGGTGGTGGTGGTTTCCGATTTATATATGGTGCTTTTTTAGAACAAGCTGCTGAAATTTTACAAGACGATCGTCTACTTCCTTTTTCGGAAGAAATGACAAAATCTGGTGATTTATTAAGAGATAATGCGGTTAGAATGGCGGCTATTTTTAAAGGCCGAAAAACTTCCCAAGCAGATTATAACGAAGTAGCAGATGCTATGACCGAAATTTCGGAATTAGAATACCAAGCTTTTAAAAAAATGCACAAACTGCGTCTGTAGTTTATGAGTGATTCTTGTTTAAAAATAGAAGATGTAGCAAAACGCTATCCGGGTGAATCAAAAGACATCCTTCGGAACATAAACTTAGAGATTAAAGTTGGTGATAAATTTGGGATCTTAGGCCCCAACGGAGCCGGAAAAACTACTTTAATTTCAATACTTTGTGGCTTAATAGATGCGTCTGCTGGTAATGTATATTACTGGGATTATAAAGATGGTATTGACTTTTCCATCATTCAGCAAAAAATTGGTTTTGTACCACAAGAATATGCTTTTTACCAAGAGCTTACACCAGTACAAAATTTAGAATACTTTGGGGCTATGTACCGTTTATCGGCTGCAGAAATTGCCACAAGAACTTCTGAAATATTAAAAATATTAGGTCTAAGTGATGTACAACACAAAAAAGTAAGTGCTTTTTCTGGTGGTATGAAAAGAAGAATGAACTTAGCCATTGGCATTATTCATCAACCTTCCGTTTTATTTTTAGACGAACCTACTGTTGGCGTAGACATACAAAGTAAGATGGCCATTATGCGCTTTTTAAATGAGTTGAATGATAAAGGAACCACCATTATTTATACTTCTCACCACTTAGACGAGGCGCAAGAGTTCTGTAACGAAATAGCATTAATAGACAACGGCAGAATAATTATTAAAGGAAAAACAAAAGCCTTGTTAGAAGAAAATAATGCTAAAGATTTAAAAGGCTTATTAATAAACTTTACGGGAGAGTCTTACAGAGATTAATTATGTATAGATTTTGGGTAGCATTTAAAAAAGAATTATTGATCCTCTGGAACGACAAAACCGGTTTGGCTCTAATGTTCTTTATGCCTGTTATTTTGGTTTACATTATAACCATAATTCAGGACAGTGCTTTTAAAGTAGTAAATGAGAATAAGATATCCATACTTATTGTTAACCAAGACCAAGGTGAAGATGGGCAGCGTTTAATACACATGCTGGAAGATTCTCGTTTCTTTACCATTACTGAAAACGACAAATTACAAGCTTCGGAAATAAGTAAAGAGATGAACAATGAAGATCATCTTACAGGCTTGCTTATACCGTCCGATTTTTCTGAAAAATTAAATCAGAAATCTTTATTGGTAAGTAATATTATGATGCAAGAGTTGGACATTCAGAAGAAAACCAACCCTTCGTTAGAGCTTAAAATGCCTGTGGTAAAATTTTATCACGATCCTGTTTTACAAGAAAACTACAGCTCTTCTATTATAAACGTTATTAATGCTTTTGTACAAAGTATTGAAGGGGATTTACTAATCACCAAAATCTGCCAGCAATTAGACTTAAAAGAAGCACCAGAAAAACTGAAAGAAGCCATGCTTTCTAATAAGGTAATTATAGAACAAGAAGCCGCTACACTTTCAGGAAATGAAATAAACCCCAACTCTAGCCAACACAACGTACCCGCCTGGACTATTTTTGCCATTTTTTTTATGGTGATTTCACTTGGCAATAACATTGTAAAAGAACGCTTAAATGGTAGTTTTATAAGGCTGAAAACCATGCCTACCAGCTTTTCGCTAATATTAAGCGCTAAGTTTATGGTTTATTTATTAGCTGTTTTTTTACAAGTGGCATTAATTTTCACCTTAGCAATTCACACATTCCCGGCTATTGGCTTACCAGAACTAACCTTGCCATCTAACTTATTCGCCTTCTTTGCTGTTGTATTTATGACGGGCATTTCGGCCATTAGTTTTGCTATGGCCGTAGGAACAATAGCCAGCACACAAGAACAGGCAAATGGTTTCGGCGCTGTATTTATAGTAATATTAGCCGCCATTGGTGGTATTTGGGTACCTAGTTTTGTAATGCCAGACTACATAAAAGTATTCTCCTATTGTTCTCCGCTTTATTGGTGCTTAGAAGGTTTTTATACCTTGTTTTTACGCGGAGGAGATTGGAATGTTTTACTACCGAATTTAGGTGGTTTAGCTGTTTTTAGTGCCGCCTGTTTTGGCATTTCTTACTTAAAGCTGAAAAAGAATAAAATTATTTAATTTCGTACACTACAAACAGATAACATAGAAATAATGAGCAACGAAGAATTAACGCTTAAGCTAAAGCAACAAATTATAGAATACCTTAACCTAATGGAAATTAAACCAGAAGACATTGATAACGATGCTGCTTTATTTGGCCCAGAAAGTAATGTAGATTTAGATTCTATAGATGCTTTAGAGTTAAGTGTATTATTAGGTCGTGAATACGGTATTGAAATTAAAGACCCTAAAAAAGGTAGAAAAATCATGGAAAGCGTAAACACCATGGTAGAATACATTAAAGAAAACGGAAAAGGGTAAGAAAATGAGCAAACGCGTTTTTATAACTGGTATGGGTATTATTTCTGCCATTGGCAACAATGTGTCAGAAAACAGAGACAGTTTAAAACGTGGGCTCACGGGTATTAAAAAAGCTGAACACCTACAATCTAGATATACCGAAATTTTCCCTTTTGGCGAAGTTCCTTTTAGTACAGAAGATTTAAAAGAACGTGCCGGTATTTCCAATGAAAAGGGTATCTCTCGCACAGAAGTTCTAGCACTTTTAGCTGTTCAGCAATCCATTAGTGATGCTAAACTTACTACAGAAGAACTCTCTTCTTACAACACCGCTTTTATTTCTGCCAGTACCGTTGGCGGTATGTCTACTACCGACGAATTACACCAAGATGTTAATAAAATTGGTGAATCTACCGAATACATAGGTTCTTACCATGCAGGTAACCATACCAGTAATATTATTAAACGTTATAATATAAAAGGAAATTCTACCACTTTTAATACAGCTTGTTCTTCTTCGGCAAATGCTATTATGTTGGGAGCTAAACTGATTAAGTCTGGTAGATGTACCAGAGCCATTGTTGGCGGCAGTGATGCTTTAGCCAAATTTACGGTAAACGGATTTAACGCTTTACAAATACTTTCACCCAAACCTTGCATGCCGTTTGATGAAAACAGATCTGGTCTTACCCTTGGTGAAGGAGCTGCTTATTTGGTCTTGGAATCTGAAGAGATTGTTGGCAAAAAACAGATCTATGGTGAAATAAAAGGATATGGCAATGCTAATGACGCACATCATCCCTCTTCTATTTCAGAAGAAGCCACAGGAATTATTGCTTCCATTTCTGAAGCCATTAAAACCGCTAAAATAAAACCTGAAGAAGTCAATTACATTAATGCCCACGGCACAGGAACGTTAAACAACGATAGCTGTGAACAAACCGGAATGCATTCAATTTTTAATACCGTTCCCCCATTTCAGTCTACAAAAACATATACCGGCCATACACTTGCCGCAGCAGGTTCTATTGAAGCTATTTTTAGTTTGTTAGCCTTAAAAAATAACGAGCTTTACCCAAGTTTAAATTGTACCCAGCCAATTAGTACGTACAATCTTTCCCCTATTTCTAAATATGCAGAAAACCATGAAATTAATCATGTTCTTTCTAATTCATTTGGCTTTGGCGGTAATTGCTCCTCATTAATATTATCTAAAGTTTAGTATATGTTTATTAAAGACATGTCTTGTATTTCTGCACAAGAAACTTTTTCTAATGCTGCATCCTTCCATGAAGTAAAAACTTTTAATGAGGATAGAATATGGGCTGTTCAACCTAATTATAAAGAATTTATTCCTTTAAGTTTATTACGAAGAATGAGCCGCTTAGTTAAAATGAGTGTAGCTACCGGAATTCCTCTTCATGAAAAGAATAAAAACATAGAAGCCATTATTATAGCTTCGGCAAATGGTAGCATAGACCATTCGCTACGTTTTTTAAACCAAATAATAAATTACAACGAAGGCACCCTAACACCAACAGATTTTGTGCAGTCTACACCCAATTGTGTGGCGGGTGTTTTAGCATTAATGACTAAAACTACCGGTTACAACACTACCCATGTAAATCTTGGTATAGCATTCGAAAGTGCCCTTCTAGATGCTCTTTTATTATTAGAAGAAGGTAAATATAAACGTGTGCTTTTAGGTGGTGGTGAAGAACAATCCGAAGCTACTTATAACATAGACTCTCAGCAAGGGCTTTTCAAAAAAGACATTACAGCCTCTTCCGAATTACTTCATTCAAAGACCACAGGAACCATATCGGGTGAAGGATTTTCTATGTTTGTAATTGATGCTGAAAAACAAACCAATAGTATTGCAGAAATTAAAGATGTAGATACCATTTGCCATGTCACTAAAGAAGAGCTAGGCGAAAAAGCAATACACTTTTTAAAGAAAAATAACTTACGGCCAGAAAATATAGATGCTATTTTTGTAGGCAGAAATGGTGATTCAACATCAGATGAATTCTATAACTATTTAGAAGAACGCTTTTTCCCTAAAACAGCCACATACGTTTATAAACATCTAGTTGGTGAATACTCTACGGTATCTGGTTTTTCAGTTTGGTTGGCAACTCAACTACTTTCAGGAAAAAAATTACCTAATGAATACCTTTGGAAAAAAACAGACAAAACACCTAAAACCGTATTGCTATACAACAATAGCCTTGGAAAACAGCATGGTTTTATTCTTTTGAAAAAAGCTTAACTCTTATAAATCAATTTTTTAAAAGAAAAGTTCCGGTAATCGGTCGAAAAAATACTTTTACAAATAAAAGTTTAACTTTTAGCTTATACATTTTTTACATACCTCAATAATTGGTATTTTTAATATTAAACTAAACACAAAAACATGATCAAACAGTTACTTAAAAAGAATAAGTTGATTGCTTTTGCTTTCTTTTTATTCTGTGCATTAACTGCACAAGCGCAAACGCCCGTTGAAAAATACGGTCAACTACAAATTAAAAATGGTAAAGTATCCGACAAAGACGGAAACCCCGTAGTACTAAGAGGTATGTCTATGTTCTGGAGTGGTTACCCTGAAGGTAGTCCATTTTATAACACAGAAACAGTTAAATGGTTAAGAGACGACTGGTGTGTAGATGTTGTAAGAGCCGCTATGTCGGTTGAGACAGGTAACACAAATTATGTAGGTAATGCATCTGCAGAATTAGCCAAAATAGAAGCGGTTATTCAAGCTTGTATAGATAATGGTCTATATGTTGTTGTTGATTTCCATACGCACAATGCGCCTAATTATTTAAACCAAGCCAAAACCTTTTTTACACATATCGCTAATAAATATGGAGACCTTCCAAATATTATTTATGAGCCGTATAACGAGCCCATTAAGCAAGATTGGTCTAGTGTAATTAAGCCCTACCACAATACTATTATCTCTACTATTAGAGCAATTGACGGCAATAACATTATTGTATGCGGTACTAAAAACTACTCACAAGATGTAGACGAAGCAGCCAACGACCCTGTTACAGGAACAAATATTGCTTACACACTTCATTATTATGCTAATTCACACAAAAGTTCTTTAAGACAAAAATGTACAAATGCATTAAACAGAGGTGCAGCTATTTTTGTAACAGAATATGGTACTTGTAATGCATCTGGTAATGGTGGTTACAATGCTACAGAATCTCAAATTTGGTGGGATTATTTAGAAGCTAATAAAATAAGTTCTTGTAACTGGGCAATTAGTAACAAAGCAGAAACGGCTTCTGTTTTAACACCAGGAACGAACAATTGGAACAACTGGAGTTCTAACCAATTAACTGAATCTGGTAAATTGGTGAAAGCATACTTATCTATTAAATGCGGTTTAACAGTAACTACTGGTTCTGTTACCTTATCTTTTGATGGTAATCAAACACAATATAATATTGGTGAAACAGTAAATATTACGGCTACAACAACAGTTGCAAACGGATCTATTGCTAATGTTAAATTTTACAGCGGTAATACCTTATTAGAAACAGATGATTCTAGTCCATATAGCTTCTCTACTTCTACATTAGCTGCAGGTGGTCATAACATTACCGCCAAATCTTTTGATGCAAGCGGAAACTTAATTGCTGTATCCCCACTATACGTTATTAGTGTAGTTGGTGCATCTAATGTATCTACTACTGGTATCACAGACCAATTTGAGTCGGATGAGCAATTTGCTGAAATTACGGGTGGTGTTAATGGCGCTACATGCGCATCAGCTACAGATGCAGCTGCTTCAGGTATTTTCTGGTTTGAAGACACCGACCCAGCAACAGATTTTAAAGCGATTGCTACTAGAGAAGGTGACGGTACTTTAAAATATGTTATCTCACAAGCGGCTGGTTCTTACAATGTAGTTGGTTTTAATTTTGGCGAATACTGTGACGGTAATGCTAAAGGGAAATACACATTAGATTTAACTCAAAATGCTGTTTTAAAATTAAGCGTTTCTTCCCCCATTACAAACACAGCTACTTTAGATCTAAAATTCCAAATGAAAGATGCTGACGGTACTGTGTTAGCTATTAATAAAACTGTTATAAAAACAAATGGGGATTTAGATTCAACTAACTGGTACAAACATGAAATTGGCTTTAGTAAAAACCACGTTTCACCAGATTATGTTGCTTTAACACCAGGGGCATCTGTTAATTTTGACTTTGATTTTAAAGATGCCCTTACGGTAAACAACCCGAATAACCCTTCATACCCAGATGATATTAATTTAAACAACAATGACTTTGATTTCTCAAAAGTAGTTGAAGTTGTAATCATACCTGTAAATAGTGCAGATATTGGATCCCCTAGCTTTGCTCCTAAAGCTTTTACTGATCAAGAAATCATCTTCTCTGGCTTAACAATGGGTGACCCTTCTTTAGGCGAAGATTTCTGTACAACACCACCAGCACCAACGGCTAGTGATGTAACGCACTGCCAAGGAGAAACAGACATTTCTGAATTAACAGCTACCGGCATTGACGGGTTGCATTTAAAATGGTATACAGAAGCAACAGGTGGTGTATCTAGCGAAACAGCACCAATCCCTTCTACTTCTGTAGCGGGCGATTATTCTTTCTATGTTAGCCAAGCTGTATCTGAAACTTCTACTTGTGAAGGACCACGTACAAAAGTTGATGTAACCATCTTAGACGGTGGAGCAGCTGATGCAGGTGAACCACAAATAATGAAGCCTGGACCAAGCATTGATTTGGTAGGTACAGGTTCATCAGTAGGTACTTGGGCTTTAGTTTCTGGACCAACTGGCGTTACAGTAACATTTGATCCTTCTGCAAACTCAGAAAGCGTAACAGCTAATGGTTTAACAGAAACGGGGGACTATGTATTTAGCTATACTGTTGGAGGAACCTCTTCTTGCCCTGACATTACGGACGAAGTATCTGTTCAGATTGAAACAGTTACATCTAGTAATGAAATTTTCTTACGTGAAAGCAACATTGAAATTTACCCGAACCCAGTTTCTAATAACCTTTTCATTAACATGAGCGGTGTTGAAGGAGCTAAATCGTTAAAATTAGTTGACGTGATGGGTAGAGTAGTTTACGAAACAGAAAACGTAGACAATGTTACAATTAACATGAGTAGTTTCAGTAAAGGTATGTACTTTGTACAAATTGAATCTGATTCTGGTAGTTTGGTTAAATCGATTGTTAAATAATCGTAATAATCAACCTTAATATATTTAATGAAGACCTGCCAATTGGCAGGTCTTTTTTTATGCCCATTATTGTATTAGTTTTATCTAAAGCACAAGCTAACATTCTGATAAAATAAGACTTATCTTGTTGTCAAAAATATTAACTATTTAAAATAAGCCTCATGCCAGAAACTAAATCAATAGACACAATTATTATAGGATCTGGAGCAGGTGGACTTAGTGCCGCAATTTGTTTATCTAAAGCGGGTCAAAAAGTGTTGGTTTTAGAACAGCATGACGTACCTGGTGGCTGGTGTCATAGTTTTTATTTAAATGGTCACCGATATACTCCGGGTGTACATTATATTGGTTTGTTGGGAGAAAACGAATCAAGTAATGATCTATACAAAGGACTAGGTATTGCCAATGACTTAGTATTTTTTAGAATGAACCCTAAAGCTTATGAACATTGCTGGATTGGGGAAGAACGAATAGATTTACCGGCAAACTTTGACAAATTAATAGATACGCTTTCTGAACGTTTTCCGGCAGAAAAAAAGAATTTAAAAAAATACCTAAATACAGTTCGTGAAGTAAGTAGACAACTGCAGCTTATACCAAAAATGAATGGATTTTGGGACAATGTAACCATTCCTTTTCGTACGCTACAACTTGGTAAATACGGGCTTTTCAGTTTAAAAAAAGTAATAGACTGGCATATTAAAGATCCTTTATTAAAAAGAATTTTAAATGTACAATGTGGTGACCATGGTTTACCACCTGCGCAAGCAAGTTTCCCTTTACATTGTGCCGTTATGGAACATTATTTTAACGGTGGTTATTACCCTATGGGCGGTGGTGGAGCCTTAGTAAAAGCCATGACTAACACCATTAAGAAAAACGGAAGCACTATAGAAACCGGTCAAAGTGTTAAACGAATATTATTAGAGGGAGGGGACAAAAAGAAAGCCATTGGTGTGCAGTTAGATAATGGGGATAAGATATATGCTACAACAATTATCTCTAACGCAGACCCAAGTAAAACCTATTTAAACATGGTAGGAAAGGAAAACATTAGCGCTAAGCTTTACAAAAAACTTAGCAAAACTAAATATTCTTGCACCTCTCTAATGCTATTTTTAACCGTAGACATGGACTTACGAAAAAGTGGTTTAGATTCTGGAAATATTTGGATGATGCCCAATAAAGACATGGACGATTTTTATGCTGAAATGATGGAAGCAGACATAAAAAAGGGCGACCAGTTTAAGGGATTATTTGTGAGTTGTACTACTCTTAAAGACCCTTCTAGTTTTGATGGCCGCTATCATTCTATTGAAGCCATAACTTACATCAATCATGAAGCTTTTAATAAATTCAAAAACGAAGGAAAAATTCGCTCTGAAGAATACTTAAATTTTAAAGATTATTTAACCCAAAAAATCATCTCTAGTTTAGAAAACATTGTTCCAGGAATTAGCGGAAATATTGTTCATAAAAGCTTAGGAACACCTATTACAAACGAATATTATATTAATGCTACTAACGGTTCTGTTTACGGTACCGAAAAAAGTTTTTCACAGACTGGTCCGTTTGCTTTTCAGTCTAAAAGTGAAATAGAAAATCTATACTTATGTGGAGCTAGCACCATGTCGCACGGTGTGGCAGGTGCGGGTTATTCCGGTGTACAAACAGCAGCTAAAATTCTTAATTGCAGCCAAGAAGATTTACTCCAAAGTGACGCTAACCAACACATAAGAATCTACGAAGCTGAAAATGATGCCGAATACCCAGATTGGTTATTACAGAAAATACAAGTAAAGAAAGATCGTTTACAGAAGTCTAATATAACCATAAATGAATAAGGTAATTATTCCCAAATCATTCTTACTAAATAGTCTGAGTTATCCCCATAATATAAAACCTCAAAACTGAAACCATTCTTTTTGGCCGCATCTTCTAAAACTTGTTCGCCTATGTACAGCCAATTGAACCAGTCACCCTCTATATCTTTGTAGCTCATTTGATATTCAATTTCGCCATGGTATTGTCCATTTAAATCTACCAATAGAGAGCCGTCTTCTTCTTCAAACATGTATAGGATATCGGTAGATTCACCAATAATTTGACCACCGGGCACTAGTAATTTTTTACACTGTTTAAAAAATAGATCTACATGCTCTACCCTACCCATAATCCCCAAACCATTCATTAAGAACAATAAGGTATCGTACTTTTCTTCGGTATTATAATCGAAAAAATTAGCATAAACTGCTTTTTTAACCCCTTGCTTTTGGGCTGCTTCAACACATTTTTTAGAATAATCTAAGGCGGTAACGTCAAAACCTTTTTCTTGTAAAATAAGAGAATGTGTTCCAGATCCAGATCCGGCATCTAACACTTTACCCTCGCATGACTTTAGGCCAATAATTTCCTTTTCAGGCAGTTCATTCTCCTTTCTGAAAAGATATTTAACAGGTATTTCTTCGTCTTCTGTTAGAGAAGAATCAACTCTAATGTTGGGTTTATAATCACCAGAAAGGTAATCTAGTATGGCTTGGCCGAATGGATCGTTTTTCACGTTACAAAAATAAGTAAATAATTTGTAAGTGTTTTTTGTTTTAAAAAATTGCGAACAACTAACTAATTAGAAAACAAAAAAGGCTCCCACCACAGGAGCCTTTAAGTTAACTAGCAAAACATAAACCAAAACTAACCACCAACTATATAGATATCTAGTTACCCCAAAGTTTATTCAACCACAAACAAACCAAGAAAGCAAAAGACAATTAATGATCCAAAAACTCTAACAGATGTTGTCTGTATTTATAGAAATTAGGGTGCTCCAACACGGTTCTTCTTTCGCGGGGTCTTTCTAATTCTATATGGGCAACATCTCCCACTTTGGCATAAGGTCCGCCGGTCATCATAATAACACGGTCAGAAAGGAAAATGGCCTCATCTACATCGTGGGTAACCATAACAGCTGTAATCTTTTCTTTAGACCAAACATCAATTAGTACATCTTGCAATTCTATGCGTGTCATAGAATCTAACATACCAAAGGGTTCATCTAAAAGCAGCACTTTAGGCTTTAGCGCAAACGCTCTAGCAATACCTACACGCTGTTTCATACCCTGCGAAAGATCTTGTGCTTTTTTGTGAAAAGCATTACCAAGACCTACTTTACTAAGGTAGTATTTACAGATATCATCACGTTGTTTTTTAGTTCCGTGAGGAAAAACTTGCTTTACCCCAAGCATTACATTTTCTAATGCTGTCATCCACGGAAACAAACTGGGCGACTGAAATACTACTGCTCTGTTGGGCGCAGGACCCGTTATTTGATGATTGTCCAAAATAATGGCACCATCGGTAATAGAATTTAAACCCGCAATCATAGACAAAATGGTGGATTTACCACAACCAGAATGTCCAATAATTGAAATAAACTCTTCTTCTTTTATTTTTAGCTGGAAATCATCCAGTACTACAAAATCTCCTTTGGGTGATGGATATGCTTTTTTAACATTGTAGCATTCCAACATGGTTCTTTTTTCTGTGGCTACCGTTTCCATAATGTTGTTAGGTTTTAGAAGTTCAATACAGATTTAGATAAATCAACCGGTTCTAAGTCCGGCAATTCATATTCCTCTGTTTCCGATTTAGCTCTGTTTTTACCGATTTCCATTAAGTACAAATTCACCTTGTTGCGTAACAGTTTAAAATTCTCATCGGCGTTAATCTTCGCTTTATCTCTTGGCCTTGCAAACTGAACATTAAAAGCCGTTCCTAAGGTAGCATTTGGCCCTGGTTTTAAGGGAATAATTCTATCGGCTAGAAGAATTCCTTCATCCACATCGTTGGTAATCAACAATACCGTTTTTTTATCTTCGTTCCAGATTTTTTCTATTTCAATCTGAAGTGACCCTCTGGTTAATGCGTCTAAAGCACTTAAGGGCTCGTCTAATAGTAAGATTTTAGGATCCATAGCTAGTGCTCTGGCTACCGAAACCCTTTGGCGCATACCACCCGATAGTTCTAACGGCTTTTTATTAATTGCTGGTGATAAACTCACCATTTCAATATGGCGTTTTATATGTTCCTCCTTTTCCTTTTTAGGCATATTTGGAAAAACCTGATCTACCGCCAAACCAACATTACTATATACAGACAACCATGGTAACAAGGAGTAATTCTGAAAAACCACTCCTCTATCTGGACCAGGGCCTGTTATTTTATTACCATTTAGAAGAATTTCGCCTTCATCTGGCTCTATAAGACCAGCAATTAGGCTTATTAAAGTTGTTTTACCGCTTCCTGTAAAGCCTACAATGGCAATAAATTCACCTTCTTCAATAGTAAGATTTATATCTTTTAGTACTTCTACTCGGTTAGATCCTTCTCCATAACCTTTCGATACGTTGCGTAATTCTAAGAATGCCATAATTTCAGTCTTTTTAATGGATGAAAATTTGAAATGAACTTATGAGCATATTACGCTAAACGATCTTCGAAGCTCACTAACTTCTGTACCGTTAACATGATTCTTTCTAAAGCAAAACCAATGATACCAATCACAAACAAGGCAACAATTATTTTTGCATTAGATTCACCCGAACCGTTTTGGAATTCCTCCCAAACAAACGTACCTAAACCTGGGCTTTGTGCTAATAATTCAATAGCAATTAACACCATCCAAGCTACCGAAACCGTAATTCTTATCCCAGTAAATATTAACGGAATAGACGCCGGTAACACAATTTTAAAAACATTACTGAACACCCCTAAACGAAGCACTTTAGCCACATTTAAATAATCTTTATCTACAGAAGAAACTCCCATTGATGTATTTACCAAGGTAGCCCACATAGCGCATAAACCCACACTTATAAAAGAGATAAGAAATGATTTGTCTACAGTGGTATCTGTTGCTACCGTTTTTACAATCATAGAAACCAACAACAACCAAACTACCGGTGAAACGGGTTTAAAGATTTGAATAAACCAGTTAAGAGCCGTTCGTAATGTTTCACTTAAACCCAGAACAATACCAATTGGCACCGCTATAAAAATGGCCAATAATACCCCAAACAATATAGTTTTAAGACTGGTCATAATCTGGTCTACAAAAGAAGGTCTACCGGTATAGGCAATATCGTCTAAGCCTTTTGCTTCTCTTTGGGCATTAATTTTAGCCGTTTTTTTCTTAAACTCTTTTTTATCGGCACTTATACTTTTATGATCTTCCCATAATAGAATAGCCGCAGACCAAACATCTGTAGGTGAAGGAAGTGTATTTGGTTTACAAATAGCTTCACCAGAAGCAATACAACGCTTCATTTCTTCAGCAGCCTCTTTACCTTGGTCTTTTAATGCTTTAGAAACTTTTCTTTCTACTTCAACATTAAAAAGATAACTAGCCCCAGAACTCCAAATCCCTAGAAATAAGAATATGGAAAGAATAGGAACAAATACTTTTTTAAATAAGTCTATGGTATTCTTTCTGGGTTCCTCTCCGTTTATGAGCCGAACGAGTGGCTCTAAAAATCCTAAGCCAGTCCAGCTTAGAATATTTATGATTTTGGTTTTCATTACAGTACTTTTTTGGTTGGTGGTGATTGAGGTAAAATTCTCAAGCTCTTTAATAGGTGAAAGGGAAAGCCCGGCAAGCCAATCGCCTGCCGAACAATATTCCCAAATCACCAACCAAAAGCCATGAGAAAGTTTTAAGCTGTTGTTGAACTTTGTTTTCTACATGTCTTTGTTACCGATCTCGAACTTAGATAGATACTCATTTGGTTTCTTACCGTCGTATTCTGTACCGTCTATGAAATCTGCAGTTGCAGGCTTATACCCATCTGTTGAAGGCACGTCTGAAGCAGACAACTTACCCTCTTTAACTAGAAGCTCTGCTGCTTTAGACCATACATCTGGTCTGTACACTTTTTTAGCTGTTTCAAAATACCATTCGTCTGTTTTAGATTCAGAAATCTGACCCCATCTTCTCATTTGAGTTAAGAACCATATAGCATCTGAATAGAATGGGTATGTAGCGTTATATTTGAAGAATACGTTAAAATCTGGCAAGTCTCTTTTATCTCCTTTTTCGAATTCAAAAGTACCCGTCATAGAGTTAGCAATTACCGCTGAATCTGCCCCTACATAATCTGACATGGAAAGAATACCAACTGCTTTAGGACGGTTTGCAGGATCATCTAACCACTTTCCGGCTCTAATTAAAGCCTTAGTAACCGCAACCGCTGTATTTGGGTTTTCGTCAACAAATTTCTTAGTCATCACAAATACTTTTTCAGGATTGTTTTTCCAGATTTCATAGTTAGTAACCACTGGTACCCCAATTTGCTTAAACACGGCTTGCTGATTCCATGGTTCACCCACGCAGTATCCGTAAATAGTTCCCGCTTCTAAGGTAGCTGGCATTTGCGGTGGAGGTGTTACAGAAAGTAACACGTCTGCATCTACTTGTCCTTGTATATTATCTAAAGTATAGAAGCCAGGGTTTATACCCGCAGCAGCTAACCAATAACGAATTTCATAATTGTGTGTAGAAACCGGAAATACCATACCCATTTTAAAGGCTTTTCCGTTGGTTTTGTACTCTTCTACAACGGGCTTTAACGCATCTGCTTTAATTGGATGAACCGGTTTTCCATCTTTCATAGGAACATTCGGTTTCATTTTTTCCCAAATAGCGTTAGAAACAGTAATACCGTTACCATTTAAGTCCATAGAGAAAGGTGTCACTAATTCCGCTTGTCTACCAAAACCAGCATTGGCTGCAATTGGCTGACCTGCTAACATGTGTGAACCGTCTATTTCACCGTCAATTACACGGTCAAGAACGTTTTTCCAGTTAGACTGTGCTTCTATGGTTACAAAAAGACCTTCGTCTTCAAAATAACCTAACTCTTTAGCTATAGCCAAAGGAGCCATATCTGTTAATTTAATAAAACCGAAAGTCAGCTGAGGCTTTTCAATTTCTAAAGCCGTAGTAGCCGTTGAGTCTACTGTTTCCTCAGTTGTTTCAGTTGTAGTAGTATCTGCTCCTCCGCAAGAGAATAATCCAAATGCTACTGAAGCGATCAGCGCTGCTGATTTCAGAAAGTTAAGTCGTTTCATAATATATCTGTTTTTGGTTGGTTTCTGTGTTAATTGATTTTAGTTTAAAAATTTTGGTGTGAAGTCGATCATTACCCATGCCCAGTTTTGCATGCCTTTAATTTCAGCATCCGGAGCCATTCCTTTCAATACTTTCATAGTTTCTGTAATACCGAACATTTGAGAGTAACCTACTTTTAGTGTCACACCATCTGTTAATTTGTTTACATACACTAAGTCAATTTCAGTACCTAGACCACCAGAATATTCTTTACCATCAACTGCACTCGTTCTAGCAGCTGTTGAAGCAAAGTAGTGTAAGTGTCCCAATAAAGCTGATTTTTCACCTAATTTGAATTTAGTTTTCAAGTAAATGTCTAATAAACCAGCGCTTCTTTGATTACCACCACCGTGGCCATTACCTACGTAGAAGTAATCCATAAATCCATACCAACCATGGTTAGTACCGTAAAGAGGTGCCCAACCTTCAACTTTATCAGTAGTAGAAAGATCATCGCCTGAGATATAATCAACCCCTAATAACGGTGCCCCAGTAACTTTTGGTGCTTGCACATAAGCATTGAACATGTAGCCGCCTAAAGACGTCTTTCTCAAGATCTCCGTTAGCATCAAAACTATTACCTGCTGTACCTAAAGAATAATAAACCTGACCACCAACTTTTAAAGCTCCTGGTTTAAAATTACCCGTTAGACCCAAGTGTGTTTGACTATAAGGGACAGCAGCATTAGCACGGATCTTCATATATATCGTTTAATAACATAAAAGATACATCTGCTGAACTTAAAGTTTTTTTGTAATAAAGTAACTGTTGATTTTGGTAGCTTTAAATTAAATATTGTATTAGGATTACCTCCACCAGTTGGTGTATAAATATTACCCGTTAACTTAGCCGGCTCCGTATACCAGCACCTACCATTTTGATTAAAAGTCACCCCGATATTTAATTCATTACCAGTTGTATCTTTATACATATAGGTAAGCGCATCGAATGATCGAGCTTGTGCTGACCAATCTAATGTCCCTATAAATCGATTACCATCATAAGACCATTCTTGTCTACCAACTCTAAAAGTTGATTTAGAAGAAGCGTAGAAATCACCATATGCTTCGTGTACACTAAGTGATTGATCTGATTTATTAATCTGACCCACATCACCGAACACCCTTACATCTTGAATAGACATTTTAAATCCCAGTTTGTCTTTTTTGTAACCGGCCGTAAGTCTAGCTCTATGCTCTACGAAAGCAGCTGCCTCTTGTCCTGGTGTAATTGGCTTTTTAAAACCGTTACGTACTTCTAGACGTGGTCTGTATTGACCTTCTAATGTAAACTGTGCGTTTGCTGATGCTAACCCTGTTAACATGGCGAAACTTAATAAACCTCCTTTGATGATGCGCTGTAACATTGTAGTTATTTTTACGTGTTATTACGTAACAAACGTAGGCAATACGTAAATTCTAATACGTAAAATAACCAAACAAAATTAATAAAATACAATTATTTCTACAATTTAGCCTACTATTTGTTAGAATAGTCCTATTAATAATGATCAACTACGTTTTTATACGTACTATAAGCATAAAGACTTAAATCTAAAATACGTAGACAATACGTAATGTATTCTAAAATAAACAAGGCTAATTATAGGTAGCACAAAAAAAGCCGCCTTGATAAAACAAGACGGCCCTAACAAAAAACGACCTTATATTATAACAACTGAATTTAAGCCGCCGTCAACGCTCCTTCTTTAAGCTCTGCCGTTTCTGCTTCAGTATTTTTACTGAATTTTATAAACAACGCCGTAAATGCAATACCAAAAACTATAAACCCTAAATACAAAAACGAATCGTTCCATTCTAAACCAGTTAATTGCTTCTTAAACAACAGCATACCTGCCACCGCACCGGCGTTACCACCAGCACCAACTATACCGGAAACACTACCCAAGGCTTTCTTATTAATAAAAGGAACTACACTAAATGTGGCACCTTCACTCATTTGCACAAACAAACTGAATACAATAAGACTTAAAATCAACGGAACCATTCCTTCCATTCTAGAGAACAACATCAAACAAAAGGATTCAACCAATAAAGTAAAGAATAGCCATTTTACGCGTCCATTCAAACCTTTAGTTGCCCCAAATTTATCCCCAAAAAAACCACCCATAGATCTAGCGAATAAATTCATTAAACCAAAACAACCTGCTATTATACCTGCCGTTTTAACATCCATCTCTAAGTAATCCACAAAATATAAAGCTGCTTTTGAGTTCACTATCAATTCAACTCCAAAACAACCACCATAGATTAAGAACAATAACCAAACTCTATAATCTTTAGAAGCAATTTTCAATGCGCCATTTACATCTTTGTTTTTAGTGCTTCTATCCGACTCATAAACATCTTTATAATTACCTTCTGGTGTGTCTTTTGTGAATTTCATATACACAAAACCCATAATAAACAACATTATACCGGGCACTACCATTGCATAACGCCATGCCAAATGTTCAGAACCAACTATACCTACAAATAATGCTAAAACAAAAGGCATTACTTGTTGGGTAACACCACCACCCATATTACCCCAACCTGCTGTAGTAGCGTTTGCCGTACCTACAATTTTAGAATCAAACATGATTGAGGTATGAAATTGTGTAATCACAAACGAAGCACCAATACAACCTATAAACATTCTTGCCATTAAGAAATGTTCGTAGGTTTCGGCAGTACCAATCAACATTACGGGTATAGACCCTAATATTAGTAGACCACTATAACATTTACGTGGACCAATTCTATCGCATAACCAACCAATAATTAGTCGCATAAAAACAGTAGAAGCTACTGCTATCATATTAGTAGTTACAATTTGGTCTGTGGTAATCCCTAAGTCTTCCCGTATAACCACCAACATAGGGGCTACACCAAACCAACCGAAGAAACATAAAAAGAAAGCCAACCATGTTAAATGGAAGGTTCTCATTGGAATGGACTTAAAGTCCAATAGATTTATTTTAGTTGCTTTTGCCATACTATTTTGTCATAAAAAAAGGCGTAGCTAAACAAAGTTTAGCTACACCTAATCGTTAATTAACAAACCAATTGAAAAATTAAACGCCTACGTAAACCATATCGTTTTCAACCTTAACAGGATATGTTTTTATAGACCCACAACTTGAGTCGTCTAAACAATCACCCGTAGAAAGCGAAAACTGCTTTTTATGATACGGGCATGCTACTTTAGGGATACTACCTTTATCACCCAACATGCCTCTTGATAAAATCATCTGTTTTTTATGTGGGCATAAATTAGAAACCGCATACCATTCATTTCTTGAAGCAAAGTTGAATACAGCAATCTGATCATCACCAACTTTTATTGCTGCCCCACCATCTTTAGAGAAAGCGCTAACATGAGCCGCTTCAACCCATTCAGTTATAGTTTTTTCTTCCGTCATAATACTTTTTATTTACCAAGGTGCTGGAATTCTTTGTCCTCTCATTTCAACCCACTCTATTGTAGGATCCGCTTCTTCGGAATTAATAAAGTGTGAGAATTTTTTACGTTTTTCAGGATCTTCAACAGCGTCTTTCCATTCACAGACAAAAGTATCTACATGGTGCTGCATGTGAGCGTCTAACTCTGAACAAATCCCTAAGGAATCTTCAATTACTACTTCTTTTAAATACGCTAAACCACCTTCTAATTTATTAAACCATGGTGCTGTACGCTGTAAGGGTTCTGCTGTTTTAATATAATAGGAAATCACCCGGTCTATGTATTTCAAACAAGTTTCAGAATCAATATCTGTCGCTAATAATTGACCATGCTGAGGATTGGTACCACCATTTCCGCATACATATAAAGCCCAACCTTTATCGGTAGCTATAATACCAAAATCTTTGTTTTGCGCTTCAGCACATTCTCTGGTACATCCCGAAACTGCAAATTTTAATTTATGAGGAGAGCGAAGTCCTTTGTACCTGTTTTCAATGTCAATAGCAAAAGAAACAGAATCCTGAACGCCGTACCTACACCATGTGTTACCCACACAACTTTTTACAGTACGTACCGATTTACCATACGCTTGACCACTTTCGAAACCAGCCGCAATCAATTGTTCCCAAATAACTGGTAATTGATCTATTCTTGCACCGAACAAATCAATTCTTTGACCACCCGTAATTTTACAGTAAAGGCCATATTTCTTAGCCACTTCTCCCAAGACAATTAATTTGTCTGGCGTAATTTCACCACCCGGTACCCGAGGAACTATAGAATAAGTACCCCCTCTTTGTATATTTGCTAAAAATCTATCGTTTGTATCTTGAATAGTATCTTGTTTTAAAACAATACCATTATGCATGGAAGCTAGAATAGAAGCAACAACTGGCTTGCAAATCTCACAACCACATCCCGAACCTTCATTTTCTAGAACTTGGTAATAATTAGTGTAGTTCTTAACCTTAATAATATCGTAAAGTTGCTGACGGCTGTAGTCGAAATGTTCGCAAATAGTTTTCTTGACCGTAACCCCCATTTCTTCTAGAGAGAAGGTTAACAAGTCTTTCACCATTGGCATACAACCACCACATCCTGTACCTGCTCTAGTTGCATTTTTAAGATCTGCTAAATCGGTTAAACCGTCATCTTTAACGGCACAACAAATAGCACCTTTAGAGACATTCTCACAAGAGCAAACCATAGCCGCATCTGGCAAAGCACCAACACCACCACCTATAGGTTCGGTACCCGAAGTTTTAACCAATAAAGATTCCGGTTCTTCCGGTAACTTCATTTTGTTAATCACCATTTGCTGTAAGATGTTGTAATCGTCGGCATCACCAACCAAAACACCGCCCAACAAATATTTTTTATCGGCAGATATGTTTATCCTTTTATAAATACCTTTTGAAGTGTTTTCATAAACAATACTTTTCGCTCCTTCAGTTTCACAAAAAGCATCCCCAAAACTACCTACATCGGTACCAATCAACTTCAGCTTAGTACTCATATCCACTTCCTTAAACATAGAAAGTGCATCACCTGCTAATTGATTTACTACACAGTCGGCCATTTCGTAACCTGGTGCTACCAAACCGTAAATCATACCTCTGTGTAAAGCGCATTCACCAATGGCAAAAACATCGTCGGCAGAAGTACGCATAGAATCATCTACCACTATACCGCCACGTGTACCCACTTCCAAACCAGCTACTTTTGCCAACTCATCTCTAGGTCTGATACCAGCAGAAATAACCACCATATCAACGTCTAGTTTAGTACCATCTTCGAAGTTCATAGCAGAAACTGCTCTTTTCCCTTCAAACAACTTAGTATCTTTATTTAAATGAACATCTACACCTAAAGACTCTATTTTATCTTTAAGTAAAGAAGCTCCTTTATCATCTAATTGTCTTGGCATTAATCGAGAAGCAAACTCAATAACATGAGTTTTTAGCCCTAAATCCATTAAAGCTTTAGCTGCTTCCAAACCTAAAAGACCCCCGCCAATTACTGCACCGGTACGGGCTCTTTTAGAAAACTCTATGGTTTCATCAAGATCTTGTATAGTTCTATAAACAAAGATCCCTTCTTTCTCTACCCCTTCAATGGCAGGCACAAAGGCTGAAGAACCGGTTGCTAAAACCAACTTATCGTAACACATTTCAATACCATTATGAGAAATAATTTCTTTCTCACTAGTATCTAAGTCTACAATGGGATCACCCGATATTAATGTTATGCCATTTTCCTCATACCAAGAACGAGGAGCCATTTGAAGATCCTCTACGGTTGATCCGGAAAAATATTCTGATAAATGAACTCGATCGTAAGCTACGTATGGTTCTTCCCCGAATACAGTCACATCAAAAACCTCCGCTAAACCACGTTTAACTAGTTTTTCACAGAACTTATACCCTACCATACCATTACCTACTACTATTAATTTACGTTTTGGTATCATACTTAAATTCGTTCTTTGGTTACAAATATATAAAACCTAAGCATTTTTACGTACGTTTTGTTTTATTTTTTTACTTAATTGTTTTTTACTAATGTTTATATTGCGTTTTTATTATCTTAGCGCTTAGTTTACATGATAATAAAACAATTTGTACTTATATAATAGTACGTATTTATACTAGAAACTATTTTGAAAACAACTACTTATAAATCTACATGTTCCTATTGCGGAGTAGGCTGCGGAGTAGATGTCCATAAAGACACCTATGGCAGACTTACTTTAACCGGAGACAAGGATTATCCGGTGAATACGGGAATGCTATGTTCTAAAGGAAGAACGATACATTATACAGTAGAAAACAAAACAGATCGTTTGCTCTATCCCAAAATGAGGTGGAACAAAAACAGCCCTTTACAAAGAGTTGATTGGGAAACCGCTCTTAACAGAGCTTCAGCAGCTTTCAAGTCAATCATAAAAAAATATGGGCCAGACTCTGTAGGCTTTTATGTTTCTGGGCAACTATTAACAGAAGAATACTATATAGTTAACAAGCTTGTAAAAGGATTTCTTGGAACAAATAATATAGATACTAACTCTAGACTTTGTATGAGTTCTGCAGTTGTGGGTTACAAAATGGCCTTAGGCGAAGATTCTGTTCCTGCTTCTTATGAAGACATTGAATTAGCCGACACCTTCTTAATTGCCGGCGCTAACCCAGCATGGTGTCACCCCATTCTTTTCAGAAGGTTAGAAAACCACATAGAAAAGAACCCCGACACTAAGGTGATTCTAGTAGATCCTAGAAAAACACAAACCGCTTCTGTTGCCACACTTCATCTTCAAATTAATCCTGGTACCGATATTTACCTATTTAAAGCAATAGGTAGAATTATTATTGAAAACGCTTGGACGGACGATGATTTTATAGACAGTAAAACAAGTGGCTACGAAGATTACAAAAACACTTGTTTCGAAAATTCTATAGATGAAGTCGCTATAATCTGTGGTGTTCCAAAAGAACAAATTGAAGAAGCAGCGCACATCATTGGCAAAAGCAAACGCTTCATGAGCTGGTGGACCATGGGTCTTAACCAAAGCTCGATAGGTGTAAATAAAAACTTAGCTTTATTAAACCTGTCATTAATAACAGGCCAAATTGGTAAGCCTGGTTGTGGGCCTTTATCTCTTACAGGACAACCTAATGCCATGGGTGGTAGAGAAGTTGGTGGTTTAGCCAATATGCTTGCCGTTCATAAAGACTATACTAATGACGAACACCGAGAACAAGTAGGGACGTTCTGGGGGACTAAAAACATTTCTAGCAAATCTGGTTTAACCGCTACCGAAATGATGGACGCCATGATTGATGGCAAACTGAAAGCACTTTGGGTAATTTGTACCAATCCGGTGGTTAGCTGGCCTAATGCCCGTAAAGCAGATGAGGCCTTAAAGAAATGTAATTTTGTTGTGGTTCAAGAAATTTCTAGCAAATCTGACACCTTAGAATACGCCGATTTAGTATTGCCTGCTGCTGGTTTTATGGAAAAAGAAGGTACAATGACTAATTCGGAACGAAGAATTAGTTACCTGCCTAAGATTGTAGAAGCACCAGGAGAAGCTTTACCAGATATTGAAATCATTCAGCTTTTTGCGCAGAAAATGGGCTATAAAAAAGCCTTTAATTTTAAGGATACTGAAGCAATTTATAAAGAACATGCCGCCTTAACCAAAGGCACTAACTTAGATGTTAGCGGATTAGATTATTCTATTCTGAAGGAAAAGCGTTCTGTACAATGGCCTTATAAAACGGGTGAAAAAGGGGATGGCACAGCCCGCCTTTTTGAGGACGGAATTTTCTATACGGCCAACAAAAAAGCGCACATCATAGCAACGCCAAGCCATAATCAGTCTGAGCCAACTAGTCAAACCTATCCGTTTGTACTAACTACAGGTAGAATACGTGACCAATGGCACACCATGACCCGTACAGGTATAGTTGAAAAATTAAACCAACACATTGAACATCCCTTCTGTGAAATCAATACAGTTGATGCCGATTTATTAAAAATTTCGGAAGGAGATATTGTTGAAATAAACAATGGAAGAGGAACTGTACGCGTAAAAGCAAACGTTACCGATAACATTAAAAAAGGCTTAGTATTCTTACCCATGCATTGGGGTAAAAAATTAAACTCGGATTTAAACAGGGCAAATAACTTAACCAGTCCGTTGGTAGATGCTAAGTCTAAACAACCCGATTTTAAATACGCGGCGGTAAGCGTTAAAAAATACGTAAAACCTCAAGAAAAGATTGTAATAGTTGGTGCCGGTGCGGCCGCTTATAAATTTGTTTGTTCTTACAGAGAAATGAATAAAACGGACCAAATTGATGTGTTCAGTAATGAGCCAACGCCTTTCTACAACCGTGTTTTACTGCCCGACTATATTAGTGCAGACAAAGAATGGAGCAACCTTCTAAAATACAACGAAGAAGCTGGGGATGTTCTAGAATGCAACATTCACAACAATAATTCTATCACCAACATTGATCGTAAAAGAAAAGTAGTTACCGATGCCTTTGGAAAAGAATTTCCGTACGATACACTAATTATGGCTACCGGTAGTGCTTCGTTTAGACCACCAATTATTCCTGATGGAGTAGAAGGAATCTTTACGTTAAGAAGTAAAAAAGACGCGGATAACCTTTCTGCTTATACCGAAGGAAAGAAAAATGTAGTAATTGTTGGTGGTGGTATTCTGGGTATAGAATTGGCCGATTCACTTAGAAAAATAGAGAAGAATGTAACGGTTCTTCAGCGTTCTTCGCGTTTAATGGAACGCCAATTAGACGAAACTGCTAGTCAGATTTTAGACATGGAGCTTAAAGACCGAGGCATTTCTATTATCTACAATGACCAAGTAACCGGTTTTATTGAAAACGGCGCCATTCATGGTTTAAAACTAAAAAGTGGACGTGTTTTAGAATGCGATGCTGTATCTTTTGCTATTGGTACTAAACCAAATATTGACTTGGCCGTTAATTCGGGTTTAAGTTGTGGTAGAGGCGTGGTAGTGAATGAATATTTCCAAACCAGTGACCCTTCTATTTATGCTATGGGCGAAATTGCTGAATGGAAAAAACAGCTTTTCGGTATAACAGCGGCAGCAGAAGAACAAGCCGAATTATTGGTAAAATACATGAACGGAGATATCTCTATGCCTTACAAAGGTTCTACTTTAATGAATATCTTAAAAGTAGAAGAACTAGACATGTGTTCTGTAGGTATAACAGAAATACCAGATTTAGACAAAGGATACGACGAAATTGTATTTTCTGATTTAGGAAAACGTGTATATAAAAAATGCATCACACGAAACGACAAAATGTTGGGTTGTATTTTAGTAGGCGGAAGAGAAGATTTCCTTCAGTTTAGAGATTTAATTAAAAACCAGACCGAACTAGGTGACTTAAGAGACAAGATACTTAGAGGCGGATCTCCAGCTATAAAAGTGATTGGTGAATTGGTTTGTTCTTGTAACTCTGTTGGCCAAGGCAACATAGAAGCTGCCATTAAAGACGGTTGTACAGAATTGAACAAAATATGCCAAACCACAGGCGCAGGTACCGGATGCGGCAGTTGCAAACCTGAAGTAAAAGCCATTTTAGAAAAAACATTAAAAGCGGTTCCAGAAACTGAACCCGTAAATTAGCATGACAAAGAAATTTCAAATTTTTATTCCGGGTGGTATTTTAGGTGTTAATGGGCTCTCTAAAATTATTAATTCGTGTAAGAATTACTCGGTGCAGCATTTTCAATTTGGCCTTAGACAAGAAATTATTCTTGACGTTCCTGAAGGAAATGTTAAAGCATTAAGAGATTCCCTATCTCAATTCGAAACCTACATGGAAGGTGAAGAAGGGAAAAAATTCAACATAATTTCTTCGTTTTTGGCTTGCGGCATTGGCCCAAATACCTTTTGGCTAAAAGAAGGTATGATCTTAGATATTCTAGATCAGTTTTACACAACACCACAAGTGCGGGTTAACATCACCGATTTAAAACAAGACTTTGTCTACAGTTTTACGGGTGATATAAACTTTGTGGCTTCAGACGAGATTAACTATTGGCATGTTTATTTAAGAAAGGAAGAACGAGGAAACTTAAAATTATTCCCGCTTAAAATTCACACAGAAGACATTGCACGTTTTACCATGCGTTATGAAGAGTTCATAAAAAGCAACGATCCAGATTTTAGCGAATTCTTAAATATTTTATTGGACGAATATACCTCTCGTGGGGTTTCCGCTGGCATTACTCCAATGATTAGGGTTTCAGAATTTTACCATTACGAAGGTTTTCACCAATACGGCAACCGTTACTGGTTGGGCATCTACATGCGTCAAACAGCATTTCCGTTAGACAAACTAGATGTTTTTAGACAAGTAGCCGCACAGCAAAGAATTGCCAACGTGCACATTACCCCTTGGAAATCTATTATTATAAAAGAAATTCAAGAAGAAAACTTAACCGATTGGAAACACCTTTTAGCTGGGAATAACATTAGTATTGGGCATTCTTATGCCGAATTAAATTGGCAGTTAAATGATTTTGATAATGACGCCGTTCAATTAAAAGCTTATTTAAGAAAAGAATTAGCCGCAACTGATTCCAGTACATTAGGGGTGATTTTTGGTATTAATAATGTTCCGGCCTATTCGTTTAGCCATATAATTATTAAACAAAAGTCTTTAGCAGAACTGAAGAAAAGTTACGAACCAGTTAGTTACGACATATTGTACCGTAAAGATTTTAACCCTACTATTAATGAATTTAAGGTTTTTAAGAACAACGTTCCTATTGACAGCCTTACCAGAGAATTAAAAGAAGCCGTTAAGTTGTATTTTAACGTAGCGTATGAAAAACTTACTTCGTTTACACCAAAACCTATTTCTAAAACGGAACCTGTTAAAGCCGGAAAAGAGAAATTAATGCATCAATGTTCGGAATGTTTTACTATTTATGATCCCGAAATTGGAGAACCAGAAAACAGAATTGAAGCGGGAACGCCTTTTTCTGAACTCCCTGAAAGTTATTGCTGTCCACTTTGTGATGCCCCTAAAACTGCTTTTAAGGAAGTAAAAAAGAATTATTCGGAACTTAAACTGTAATTCCTTTTGGAAATAAAAGATAGACATAACCGCTCTTTTAAAAAGCTACGCATTAGCCTGACCGATTTATGCAATCTGGCCTGTGTTTATTGTACAGATTCAGTAAGTCAGGTTGATTTTAAGAAGATTAAAAGCCACGCCAAAATTAAGGAATACTTAAAAAATGTGGCTAAACTTCATGAGCTATGTGGTTTTGAAGCCATACGTTTAACGGGTGGTGAACCGTTGCTGTTTAACGGAATTGAATACCTGATTTATGAATTAAGTCAGATGGGGATTCCTAAAATTGCATTAACCACTAATGCCGTTTTTTTAGAAGATAAAGCCGAAACCTTAAAAGATGCCGGTCTTACTAGCATTAACATTTCTTTAGATGCTATTGAAGAAGATGTATTTTACCAAGTCACCAAAAGACGTAATCTAGATAAGGTTTTACGCGGAATAGACAAAGCGCAAGCGCTTCATTTCGGTTTAAAAATTAACGCTGTTATTATGAAGGGGGTGAACGATAACCAAGTATTGCCGCTTTTTAAATACTTCAAAAACAAAGAAATTACCTTGCGGTATTTAGAGTTTATGCAAATGGGCTATTTACACAGCGAATTTGAACAAAACTTCTTTCCGCAACAGAAGATATTAGACCGACTTTCTTCGGTAACCGATTTCTATGCTTTAGAAAGAGACCCTTCGTCTACTTCTAATTACTGGACTACCTCGGACTTGTACCGCTTTGGAATCATTGCCAATACCACCGCCCCATTCTGCAAAGATTGTGACCGGCTTCGCTTAGGCAACGACATGAAAATTTATGGGTGTTTAAGTAACTCTAATGGATTTTCTATTTCGGAAACTAAAGAGAAACAAGAATTAAAAATGATACTAGAAAAAGCGCTACAACAAAAGCAAGCACTAGCTTTTACCGGTAGCGAATTATCAATGAAATATATTGGAGGATAATGAAAATTAACTGCTACGCTGTCTTAGCTGATTTACTTGGCAAAACAATCAAAATACACCCTATTGAAGGGATGACGGTTGGACAGTTATTAGAAACTTTAAAAGATGAATACCCAGAAGCTAAATTTGTGCTTTCTAAATCCAGAATTGCCCAAAACGAAACTTTCCTAAGAAACGAACATATTATCGATTGTAAAGAAGATGTACTTTTAATGCCGCCAAGCAGTGGGGGTTAAGCCATTACCGCTCCACCGAAGACTTTTCCGAAGCATCATACATTTCAGAATAATCCATATTTTTCATTTTCTTCTTTAAGAAAACATAAGTGACTTTTCTACCCAATTTAGTATTCACCAAAAAATTAGCCACTTTAGGATTCACTTCTAATTCTACCGAAAGATCATTTACCGTAGTTTTAGAAGCTTGTTTAAAATGCTTTTCGGGAACAGTGAAATAAAACACCACACCCAAAAACACAAAAATCAAGAAGATTTTAAAGAATAATCGCTTTAACGCTGCCATAAAAACACTTCTACTTTATCACCTGTTTTCGAATGTTGTTTAACTCATTATTAAATCGCAACATATCCATTAGAACCAACAGAAGCTTTCACATCACCACTGCCATTAAAACACTAGTGGACTTACTTTTCCGTTGTGAGCAACACAAGGCACAAATACATCTAAGCTATTTTTCTTTTTCAGATCTCCTTTAAAAACTAATTTTTCAGGCTGAATAGTTTTTTCAGATAGTCCCTGTGCTATCTTCAAATACGGTTCAGTATACAGTTTAAAGGTAGTTTGTACCGAAAGGGGATTACCTGGGAGCGCAAAAACTACTCCGCCGCTATGTTTACCAAACCACATAGGCTTACCAGGTTTAATAGCACTTTTATGAAATACTTTTTCTACCTGAAGTGCATTTAATATTTCCGGAACAAAATCGGCATCGCCCATTGAAACACCACCCGTTAGCAGCAAAACATCGGCTTTTAATCCTTCCGAAATAGCTTTTTCCAACGCCTCTTTTTCATCTTTAACTGTAACTACAGAAAAGGGGATAATATCTAAATAACTTAATAAACCACACAACACATAGGTATTCGATTCTCTAATCTGAAAATCTTGAACTTCTTCGTCAATCGTCTTTAATTCGTCGCCTGTTGCAATTATGGCTACGCTTGGTTTTTTATATACCGAAACAGAAGCTTTACCGAAAGTAGCTAACAATGCTAATTCGCCATGACCAATTTGAGTACCAGATTTTAAAGCAACGACACCAGATTTTAAATCTTCACCTTTTTGAGCAATGTTCTGATTTACCCGAACTTCATTGGTTTTTAATACAACTTTATGCTCGGTGAATTCACATAGTTCTCTTGGAATTACCGCATTAAATCCCGAAGGTACGCTTGCACCAGTCATTATTTTAATGGCTTCGCCTTCTTCTACTTCAAACTCTTTCCCCTGCCCTGCGTAAACGGTATCAATTATTTTAAACGAGCGTATTCCTTGTTCAAAACCATGCTGCCGAATGGCTACACCATCCATGGCACTTCTATTGAACGGCGGGTAATCTCTGTCGGAAGAAACCGCTTCGGCCAAAATTCTACCCATAGAATTTTCGGTAGAAATAACTTCTTTTTCAGAAGGAATAACCTGAGACAAAACTTGCTGTAAAGCTTCTTGGTAAGAAAGCATGATGGTAGTATTAATGTTCTAGTTGTCTTAACACTTTAAAAACTCCAGGAAAAACGGCATCTAGACTTTCTTTCAATCCGGCTGAACTGCCCGGTAAACCCACAATAAGTTTGCGGTTTTTAGTACCGGCCACAATTCTAGAAACCATAGGATTAGAACTTCTAAGAAAACCGTGCGAAAAAGCTGCATGTTTAATACCTTCTACTTCGTTATCAATAATGGTTTTTATAAGATCATAACTATCGTCACCGTCTGCTAAACCAGAACCACCCGCAACAAGCGTTAAATCTGCATTTTCAGAAGATTTAATAATGGCACTTTCTAATGCTTCGCTGTTGTTTTTAAAAACTTCCGAAAAAGAAATTGTAAGCCCAAAATCAGCTAATTTTTCTTCTAAAATAGATGTGAGCTTATTTTCTTTTTTACCTTCAATTATAGCGGTAGAAGCAATAATCAAATTTATCTTTTCGGAACCAGAAACATACTTATGTCTATCCGATTTACCCCCAACTTTTTTAAGGAGCTTCACATGCTTAATTTCCAATTCGGTATCGGAAGTATATTTTAGCATGTCGTAAAGCGTTAAAGCTGCTGTAGAAGCCGAAGCCAAGGCTTCCATTTCAATACCTGTTCTACCGATGGATTTTGCTTCAATATCAATTAAAACACCAAACTCTGTAAATTCAATTTCGTGAATGTTTTCCCCCGGTGTTACCAAAGTAAAATCTACTTGCAACCCGTCAATAGAAACGGGATGACAATGGGGTATTATGTTTTGTGTTTGCTTAGCGCCTAAGAATGCAGAAGCTTTTGCGTAATCGTATATATTTCCTTTCGGAATTTTATTTTCTTTTATAAGCTGAAAAGTGGGCTCGCTGCATTTTAGAAAGCCTATAGCGTTGGCTGTTCTTAATGTAATTTGCTTTGCTGAAATATCGCGCATACTTTTGAGGATTCTTGTGAAATTATGGATATAAAAATAGGCATTTTAACGGTATCGGACAGGGCAAGTAAAGGCATTTATGAAGACTTATCCGGAAAAGCGATTGAAGAAACTTTAAACAGCTATTTAATTTCCGGCTGGGAAAAAGTTTACCGTTTAATCCCCGATGAACAAGAACAAATTGAAGCGGCTTTAATAGAATTGGCCGACCAAGAAAAGTGTTGTTTAATTGTAACTACTGGCGGAACCGGACCAGCGTTGCGCGACGTAACGCCAGAAGCTACCGAAGCGGTTTGCGCCAAAATGTTGCCCGGTTTTGGGGAACAAATGCGAGCGATTAGTTTGCAATACGTCCCTACAGCTATTCTTTCTAGACAAACGGCTGGCGTTAGAGGTAATTCATTAATTCTAAATTTACCCGGTAAACCTAAATCAATAAAAGAATGCTTAGATGCTGTTTTCCCAGCTATCCCGTATTGCATTGATTTAATTGAAGGGCCATTCTTAAAGGAAAACCCAGAAGTGATTCAAGTTTTTAGACCGAAGAACAAATAATATTAATTTTACAGAACCAATTTATATCAATTGCCTCAAGTCTTTAACTAAATCTAAACCAAACCACAGTTTTCCGTATAAATAAAATAGGATTACAAAAGCTACACCAAAGCCAATTATAAAACCTTTGGCTTTGCTTTTAGACATAGACCTACTGGTTCTAATATAAGTTTCAGAAAGCTTTTTAATGTACTTTTCTAGAAAGGTAAACACAGGAACATAGATGGCCACAACAATCAGCATACCTACCAAAACCGATGTATAATCGTGCTTTTGGTACACTTTTGTATACTGAAAAAACAATTCCCCAAGATAGTTGGCCACCAGAACCGTTAGTATAAAAACAGAGTACTTAGATATTTTTGCTAGCATTTTGTAGAAAGTTTTACCTAATAATTTAATAAAAATCAGGCGAACTTCCTATACAAGCAATTTACATGTCTATTAAGTTGTTTTCAATAGCAACGCGTACCAACTCTGCCGCGTTGTTCACTTGCAACTTCTTCATAATATTAAGTCGGTGAGTTTCAATGGTTCTAACCGAAATATTAAACTCATCTGCAATTTTTTTATTGTTGAAACCACGTACAATCAAGGTAAGGATTTCCGTTTCTCTTTTGGTAAGATCATTCTTCGGTTTTTTACTATCGTCAGAACCAGCAGACAATGTTCCTCCTACTTTCTTAGAGCTTAAATATTCGTTAATAATGATGTTCGAAATCTCACTACCAAAATATTTTTCGCCTTCAAAAACTGTATTAATCGCTTTAATAAAACGCTCTTTACCTGTATCCTTAAGCAAATAACCATATGCGCCTAACTCTACTGCTTTAAGTACATACTCTTCTTTATCAAACATAGAAAGAATGATAATTCTAGTACTTGTACCTTGTTCATTAAGTTTGCTGGTGGCTTCAATACCATCCATTTTAGGCATACTAATATCTGTGATTAGAATATCCGGCTGAAGCTGATTTACACGCTCAATGGCTTCTAAACCGTTAACCGCTTCACCAACTACTTCAATTAATGGCTCGCTTTCTAAAAGTTGTTTAATTCCGTTTCGAACAATCTCATGATCGTCCGCTAAAACTACTCTAATCTTGTTCATAACTATCGCTATCTAGGGGTGCTTCAACAAAAACTGTAGTACCACTTCCAATTTTAGAAGTGATTGAAAATTTTCCTTTAACCAATTCTGCTCTTTCGCGCATGCTGGTTAAACCGTTACCGGTTTCTTTATTAATGTTCTTTTTTATTTCTGCTTCTGGGTCAAAACCACGGCCATCATCGGTAATTGTTAAATTAATAAATTCTGCATCGTTATTTAACTTAATTACAACTTCAGTTGCCGAAGCGTATTTTAAAGCATTGTTAACTGCTTCTTGCACTATTCTGTATAAACTAATTTCAATTGTTTTATCTAATGGCTCTGCTACCTCTAAAGAAGAATCTAAGACAATGTTTATAGATTCCGAACTAGTATTAATAATACTAATCATGTCTTTTATAGCGGCTTCTAAACCAAAATCCGACAATACGGTAGGCAACAAATCGGAAGATATCCTTCTTATTTCTCTAATAATCTTCCTTAAAAGATCTTTAATGGCAGACATTTGGCCTTTTTGTTTTTCATCTGCTGGCGAAACGGCTTCGCTACCAAATTTTAATGCCGTTAACATTTGCCCTACACCGTCATGAATTTCACGAGCCATACGTTTACGTTCTTGCTCTTGTCCCAAAATAACAGAATACGAACGAACTTTCTGTTCGTTCATTTTTTGGGTAAACCTTCTCTCTTGTATTAATTGCAACTGTTTTTCAGCGCGTTTTCTTTTGGTAATATCCGAAGAAATTACCAGATACTGGTACAAATTACCGTCCATTGAAACAATAGGATACAAGGTGACATCTAACCAAAAACTAGATCCGTCTTTAGCATGGTCATAAATTTCGCCTTGCCAAATGGTATTAGATTTTTCGTTATTTCTAATGTGTTCGTATATAATACTTTCGTCGCCGCCTTGGTTGTTAAAAAACAACGGTCGGTTAAGCAGTTCTTCAAAAGCATAGCGGGTTACATTACAATATCTGTCGTTGGCATATATAATTTTTCCTTCTTTATCGGTTTTAATTAAAATAGTACCCTTATCTAAAGCGGCATTAATATCGTGTATGTCTTTATTTGATTTCTGAAGCGAAACATTCAGCTCGTTCATTTTCTGGGCTAAGCGCTGTGCTCTTGCTTCTGAATCAACTACCGAATGAATAACTTTTTTAATCTTACGGGCTACTGGGTTAAAAATGAAAAGGATTTCTAAAACAATAGTTATCAAAACTATGGTAATAGAACTTAACTCTATAGTTCGTAAGCTTTCTAAATTCTGGTTAATTACATGCTGTAGCTCATCTAAAAAGGTATTGTATTTGGCGTTAAATTCGGTAAGTAAAACCAACTCGTTGCCTTTTTCAAACCTTATTTTTTTCTTAAAGACTTCATATTCTAGCCTTAAAACCGCAAAGGAGCTTAGTAATTTATCATCTGAAAATGATACGGCTTCCTTTTTTGAACTTGCAAACAAAGAATCCAACTCGGGAAAAACAGACTCTAATGTATATTTTATATATTGGGCAGGTTGCTCATGATTTAGGGCTGTTTTCTGAATAAAATTTAATTGCAGCCTAACCGGACTAATTCTTTGCGAAGTCAGCACCTGTGTTTCTAAATACCTAACTTGGTTTTGGATAATGGTCTGACTTATAATCACAACAATACCTATTGCAGCCAAAGCAACGGCATACATCGTATTGAAGTACTTAAAAGTTCTACCCTCCGTATTTCTACGTTCGTGAAACGTGGAAAAATTCATTGTCTTTTACGTAAAAACCTTGTTGTAATCTACCAAAGTTAAAATAACTTTATCTCATTATGTTATCTAATCAGGAAAAACTAGTAGAAATACTTAGACATAAAGGTATTGGGCCGGAAGGAAGCAAGAGCTTGGGCCAAGAAAACTTACTTATTCTTAACGACTTACTTAAGAGTACAGAAGTGAGCAAAACCACCATAAGTACTTTACTAACGGCTTTACTAACCCTAGAACCTAATCCGCTTGAAGCTCTTTTTATAGAGGATTTAAAAAAGAATTATACCCAAATCATCCCTTCGGAATTATTTTTCTTCTTTGAAAAGGATAGAAATGAGTTTCAAGAACTGATTATACAGACCATAAACAAGAAAAACTTAGATGAAGCAGAATGCCAAAAAGCCATGGAATTCTGCTTTGATTCAGAAACACCCACTTATTTAATTGCTGCTTTTTTAGAAGCCCAGCGTTTAAAACGGGAGTCTTTTACGGAAAACAGCTCTTTCTACAAATTCTTTTTAGCTACAAGAAATAGTGTGCAAATAGATCTTGCTTCGGTAGTTGATCTTTGCGATAGTTATGATGGAGTAAAACGCAATCCAAACTTCTCTGTATTTACAGCTTGTGTTTTAGCCGCTTTGGGCATAAATGTTTGTCTACACGGATTAGAATCTGTTGCGCCTAAACACGGATTAACTACGTACCAACTATTAAAAGCCGCCGGTAAATCTATTCCTGAAACGTTGGAAGAAAGCACTACAAAAATATTAGACAATAATATTGGTTGGACGTTTGTACACCTCAAAGCCTTTTTCCCAGAGCTTTATAGAATATCTGAAATGAGAACTGAAATGGTGAAAAGACCCTTTTTAGCTACTTTCGAAAAATTACTAAGCCCAATTCAGGCAACAGGAAAAAACTTTTTGGTAAGCCCTTACACACACAAACACTACAAAGACGAAGTGGTGAACTTACTAAAAGAATTTTCTCCGGTAAATGGATTTATACACCTTAAAGGATTGGAAGCCACTTCGCAACCGAACCCCGTACGTAAAAGCGAAATTACCGTTTGCATGAATGGAAATCCTGAAGAACAATTTATTTCACCTGAGGATTTTGGTTTATCCCCGTTAAAGAAAAATCCAGAATTTTTAGAAGTAGCCGACTTAATTAAAGAAGGTTTAAAAACCCTTAAAGGAGAACAAAATGAAGCTTCTACCTTAATAAAATACCAAGCGTGTATGGTTTTAACTTCTTTCTTTGGTTATTCTAACACCGATTCTATTGAAAAAGTGAATACTGCAATTAGTAGCGGCGAAGCATTAAAAAGATGGGAAGGGTTTTAAAGACCGTTTCTTAAATAACTGAACGCGTTTTATTACGTACGCGCCCGAGACTGCTAGAAAACCGCCACGTAAAACATAAGAGTAACGGGGGAGCAACCAGAATCTAACATTATTGTGAATAAGCACATCTATTTAAAGCAAAAAAGCAGCACCCAAAATTTATGAATGCTGCTTTAAATTTGAATACTGAACAGGTTTTTAAATAGCTCCTTCTAAAGCATCTTTAATATCTACACGCTTTCCATCTTTATACGCAACAATCCAAGCATCTTTAACACCCATTTTACGTAAATATTTTTTGAATTTATCAGCTTGCCAGTAATCGGTAAACGTACCCAAGGTATATTTCATGGTTCCATCTTCTTCCACTTCACCACTAAAGTTTTCGTTATTACCGAAGAATTCTCTCAAATCTAATTCTTTAAACGCACCAATCTGAACTTTAAAAAGCACTCCTTTAGCGGTTGGTGTTTCGTAGTTATCTGCGTAGTTGTCTTCAGAATTTTCTTGCTCTGTCTGTTTGGCTTCTTTGGCTTCTTTTAGTTTATCTACTTCTGACATTAACTGTGCATTTTCTGCCTGTAGTTCGTTAATAGTAGATTCCTTTTCTTGTAATTGCTCGTAATACGCTGTGTTTTGTTGTTCCAATTCCTGAAGCTGTTCAGGCGTCATGGATTTTAATTTCTTTTTTAATTCTTTGGCTTCTTCTTTACTTAATTCCTGAGAATATGCAGTAGTTCCTAAAAAAGCTAAAAAGCAAAATACAATCAATAATGATTTCATATGACAAAGCGTTTGTGGTAAAATATCTTTTGCAGTAACCTAGGCTACAAAAACTGTGCTTACTTAATGTTGCAAAAGCTGAATGTAAAATAGTGGAAACATCTCAAAAAAGAGCTGTTTCCACCGTAATTTCTATAAACTACCTATCATTTTCTTTGGATCTACCCAAAGATCAAATTCTTCTTCGGTTAAATAACCCAATCTTACGGCTTCTTGTTTTAAAGTTGTTCCGTTCTCGTGAGCCGTTTGTGCAATTTCGGCCGCTTTATAATAGCCTATTTTAGGGTTTAAAGCCGTTACCAACATTAGAGAATTGTTTAAATGTTCTTTAACTCTTGCTGCGTTTGGTTCAATTCCTTCGGCACAATTATCATTAAAAGAAACACAAGCATCACCAATTAATCTCGCTGAATTCAATAAGTTGAAAATCATCATGGGCTTAAAAACGTTCAATTCAAAATGACCATTAGAGCCACCTACAGAAACAGCAACATCATTACCCATAACTTGGGCACAAACCATAGTAATTGCTTCACATTGTGTAGGATTAACCTTACCTGGCATAATGGAAGAACCTGGTTCGTTAGCAGGAATCATAATTTCACCAATACCAGAACGTGGACCAGAACTTAGCATTCTAATATCGTTACCTATTTTCATTAAGCTTACGGCCAATTGTTTTAAGGCGCCGTGTGTTTCAACAATAGCATCGTGGGCTGCTAAAGCTTCAAATTTATTATTAGCTGTAATAAATGGAAGCCCAGTAAATTCTGCTATTTTTTTAGCTACCAATTCAGAATACCCTTTTGGTGTATTAATACCTGTACCAACAGCAGTACCGCCTAATGCTAATTCAGAAAGGTGCGAAAGTGTATTTTCAAGGGCTTTTAAACCGTGGTTTAATTGCGCCACATAACCACTAAATTCTTGTCCTAAAGTTAAAGGTGTAGCATCCATAAAGTGGGTTCTACCAATCTTTACTACTTCCTTCATTTCTTCAGATTTTTTCTGAAGCGTATCTCTTAATTTTTTTACGCCTGGAATAGTAGTTTCGGCTACCATTTTGTAGGCCGCAATATGCATAGCTGTAGGGAAGGTGTCGTTTGATGATTGCGACTTATTCACGTCATCATTTGGCGCCAATAATTTTTCACCTTCACCCAACTTATTTCCTTTAACAACATGGCCTCGGTTGGCTACTACTTCGTTCACATTCATGTTAGATTGTGTACCCGAACCTGTTTGCCAAACCACTAATGGAAATTGATCGTCTAACGCACCCGTTAAAATCTCATCACATACGCTAGCAATTAAATCTGCTTTTTCAGCTTCCATTACCCCTAACTCTTGGTTGGTTCTGGCTGCCGATTTTTTTAAATATGCAAAAGCATGAATGATTTCAATAGGCATTTTGTTATGTTCACCACCTATCTTAAAGTTTTGAAGTGAGCGCTGAGTTTGCGCTCCCCAATATTTGTCGGCAGGTACTTCAACCTTACCTAAAGTGTCTTTTTCTATTCTTATACTCATAATAAAATCGATTAAACAAACTGAAATTAACTAATAAAGACTCTATTATAAAACATTAGTGATCTTGATAATATAATTTCGTTTTATAATTTGCTAAATACAATGAAAAATTGGTGCTGTCTTATTCTTTTCACTTTGTTAACCTTTATTATTCAGGCACAAAATGACAGCACTTCAACTAATAAAAAAAAATTACCCGTTTTAAATGGTGAAAAGGGATATTATTTAAATTCTAAATCTCAAAAGGATACAAGCATACAACTGATAGATTCATCTATATACAATACGGAAAAAGAAAAACATTTTTATGATTCGCTTCAACAACGAATGGAAAAATCCAGAACCGGTAGATTAATCAATCAGTATTTAATAAGAGACCACCAGATTGAAGAAACCCTTGGCTCAGACTTTGTAGCTTCCGAAGATTATTTTGTTCGTTTTGAAGGAAAAATTATTAAAACAATCTCATTTGTTGAAATTGATGTGGCGGAAGGTTCTGTACAAGACAGCTCTAAACACATTAAAACTTGGCTAGGTAGATTGTTGGAAAACACACATACTTATACCCACGAACGGGTTTTGAGGAAAAGTTTACTGATTGAAGTAGGTGATCGTGTTAAGCCATTTAAAATATCTGATAACGAACGTATAATAAGAAGTCTACCCTACATAGCGGATGCTAAAATCTATTTAGTACCCACAGAAGAAGACACCAATCAAGTAAACGTAGCTATTTTTGTACAAGACAGGTATTCTTTAGGTACAGACGGCGGACCATCTGCTATAGATAAATATTCTGGAGAAATTTATGAATTAAACTTTTTAGGAACAGGTAATGAACTTAGTTATAAAATGGATTATGATGGTTCTTCGCCCAAAGAATTTGGTTATAACCCTAGAATAAGGCTAAACAATGTATTTGGTACTTTTATTAATGGCGGGCTAGAGTATCAAAGCAAATACCAGCTAGAAGAATATAGCGCTAATTTTAGTAAAGACTTTATTGCCCCACAAATAAAATACATTGGTGGTTATTCCTATTTAGAAAGCAGAAGTGTATACAGTCACAATTATTTTAACGTTCCCGATTCTTTAGAGCCAGAATTAAGTTATCATGCTAGAACAAATGATGCTTGGGTAGGTAGGGCATATCTATTAGACAACTCTCAAGAACGTAACAACATTGTTTTCTCTACGCGGTTTAAAAACCAAACTTTTTTAGAAAGGCCGTTTATATCCTTAGATTCTAACCGGTATTTCCATAACTACAGTATGGCTTTAGGTAGCGTGGCTTTAGTTAGGTCTACTTATTTTAAAACAAAAAAATTACACCAATTTGGTGTTTCTGAAGATATACCTAGAGGGTATTTAGCAAGTATTACGGGTGGCATAGATTTTCATGAATATGAAACAAGGCCCTATTTGGGAATAAAGCTTTGGGGGGCACACTACTTCCATAACCTTGGTTATTATTCTATAATTGCACGCATGGGATCTTTTTTTTCTAATGGATCTTATCAGGATTGGGTTACAACACTACGTTTAGAATATTTTACAAGACTTATTCATTTAGGAAAATATGACTTTAGACAATTTATTAATTTCTATTATTCTAATGTTAAAAATTTAAACTACTCGCAAGACAGGGTTCAGTTCAGCAATTATATACGTGGTATTGAAGATTTTTTTGATGAGCCTAGTGAAATGGCGATTATTAATTTTGAACCTGTCTTTTTTGCGCCTTGGAACTGGGTTGGCTTCCGGTTTGCTTTTTATGGCTTTTATGATGTAGGAGTAATAAAAAGCAAGGTGCAACTTAACACTTATAGAAGAGCATACTCTGCCGCCGGTTTTGGTTTCAGAATCCGAAACGACAACTTAGCTTTTAGTATTATTCAAATCCGTTTGGCTTATTATTTTAATACTCCAGATGGAATAGATGTTCTTAATGCTGAATTTTCTACAAACACTCCAAATTATTACAAAAATGAGACGATATTAAAACCAGACCTTGTACGATTTGGTCAATAGATGGTTTTTATATTAGTTGGGATAATGTGTCTTTACTTAAAAATATACTTGCTGAAAAAAAGCTTAACTCTTTTCTATACGAAGAATTAAAGCATAAACTAAAACTCTTCGGCTATAATGTTAAATTTAAAAGGCACTAATGGGATTAAATCTTCTACGGTTTCTTTTGTAGAATCATCAAGCACATTGTAATACCAATTAACAACCACACTGTTTTTTGAATAATTTTTAAGCAACAACAATACTGAAAAAATACAACGTACTGTCTTAGCCGATGTGTAATCTAAATAGAAGTTTATCACTTCTATCTCCGAAGCAAAAGTAGGGTTTTCATTAATCCAAGATACCAATGGGTTGTAAATGCATTCTTTTTCGTTACCAATAGAACGACCGCGCACTTCCACCTGTCTTTTATCAAGATCAATTTTAACCAAAGGCGTAAACCTTGTACTAGTTACTTGCAACTCACTCATCATTATAAGTACACTTAAACGACAATAAAGTAATCCTATTTTTTTAATTATTTTAACTTTAACACTACAGGAATCATGTAGCGTACTTTTACAGGAACACCGCCATTTTTACCGGGGCTCCATCTAGGCATACCTTTTATAACTCTAATAGCCTCATTATTAAGCCGTTCATTAATACCTCTTGCCACTTTAACATCTACAATTTCACCGTTTTGATCTACCACAAATTGCACAAAAACTCTTCCTTCATTTCCTTCTTCAATATCTCTACTTGGCCATGTAAAGTTTTGTGAAATGTATTTATAGAGCGCTGCTTCACCACCAGGGAAATACGGCGGTTGCTGCACATCTGTTAAATCTAAGATGGGTGTTATTTTTTCTTCTTCTATTTCTTCAACAATTTCATCCGAAAAATCATCTATTGGTATTGGTTCTTCCTCTTGTTCAATTTCTATTTCGGGTTGATCTTCAATTATATCTTCATCGGGAACTTCTACAATTTCCGGAGCCTTAATTTTTTTGGGCGGTGGTGGTGGTGGCATTTCAGTAATAGGAATATCTATTATCTGTTCTTCCATTATATCAGTTGCCATAGCAAACTCTTTTACTTGCTTTTCGAAGGTAGGGTATTCAATTACTGCATAAGCAAAAAGGATGGACAGAAATAAGGCGTTAAAAAAGAATAAGGGTTTATAATTTTCTAATTTAATTGCAGCATACTTTCTGTCGTATTTACCCATAGAAACATCATAAGACTGCATCTTATATTTTCTGATAACCGACTTATAAATAATTACATTTATAAGGATTAACACCAACAATATTAGAATAGGAAGAATAAATGCCATAATTTATGATCTATATATAAATAAGAAAATTAATACACCAACAGCTGCGCCTACCGAATTTGAAACCATATCTAACACTTCAAAATCCCTTACCGGTACTAATAACTGAAGACATTCTACTAATACCCCAAACACTATACACGCTAACAAAGCCCAAATTTTAGCTTTATATTTTATCTCAGGACTATCTTGTTTTCTATTAGCTACAATTAATAGAAAACACAAACAACAAAACAAAAAGGCATGCACTGCTTTATCTAAGTGCATAATGCCCATGTTTGAACTTATCTTACCTGAAGTAAGTGTTAAAAACAAAATTAACACTGCCCAGCTAATACTAAAGAAATAGTGTTTAAGAATCACTTAAGCAACGCTTTCTTGATAAGCTTGTGCATCTAATAATTCATCTAATTGAGACGCATCACCTATTTTCATTTTAATAATCCATCCGTCACCGTATGGATCTTCATTTACTTTTTCTGGAGACACTTCTAAATCTTCATTAAACTCCAGAATTTCTCCTGAAACAGGTAAGAATAAATCAGACACGGTTTTTACAGCCTCAATAGTGCCGAAAACTACCGATTGCTCTAATTCTTCACCAACGGTTTCTACTTCTAGATAAACAATATCACCTAATTCTTTTTGAGCGAAATCAGTGATGCCAATATAAGCTATATCACCTTCCACTCTTATCCATTCGTGGTCACTAGTATATTTTAATTCTGAAGGAAAATTCATTTTATTTAGTTTTAATCTAGATACGAATTTAATGGCTTTTACCAGCTATAAAAAGGAAAACGGAGCTTATGAAAGATTAAATCTTAACCTAAAACCTGCTGCGGTTGTTTTACGGGTAAATGAGCTTGATATTTTGGGTTCGTTAATGGTTCTTTCAAAAAATATCTGAAGGTTAACTCTGTTGTTTACTTGGTAGCTGATATTGGGTTTCAGCTGAAAATTCCAGTTACCGGCGGTAACGGTTTGTGTTCCTTCTAACTGCCTTTGCACCGTTTGGGTTTCTCTTATGCTAATGTCTAATTTAAAAGTGACATCATTCTTTAGCGTTATCCGGGCTCCTTCTCTTCTTATGGGTAACCTAAGGTCTTTTTTACTCCAACCAAATCCAAATACAAAGTCCTGACTAAAAACATCTGTAACTTGGGTATTAGACATGTTTAAGTCCATTGTCCTAGATCGGTTGTAATCGAACCGATAACTCATCCTAGATTTTGTTCTAATATTAATCCCTATTAATGGTGCAAATTTTTCTGTTATGGCCACTTGGTTAATCACAAATTTAGGGACTGTATTTCCGGCCGAATCGGTTAATGTTCCTTGATCATTAATACCTGTATTACGATCAACTGCTGCAGATCCATATTCTAATGAAGACGTATAATTAACAATATCGTAGGTAGAGACGTAACCGTGTGATAAACTGACTGAAGAAAATATTTTTCGTATAGGTTTTAATCGTGTTAAACCCGAATAATCTACCCTCCAGTTAGGCAAAGGCAATTTAGGTGTATTACTAAGCGCTACAGAGTTAACGTCTTTACCAGAATAAGCTGCTATAAAGGCCGGAATTAGTACTTCTTGGGAGTTAACATCGTATTTGTTGCCTTCTAATTGTCTTCTATTTCTTACATCAAGTCTGTTTCTTTCAAATTGTTTAAACACTTCTGCGGGGTCTGAAAAGGCTGTATTAATAGCAATAAAAGACATAGATACATTACCCGATACTACTGGTGCATTACTAATCCCGAATGCATTACCGGCAGCATCTTCTTCTATTTTAAAAATTTCTGAATAGGTTCTGTTTGAGCTGTACTTGGCTGTAAGATTTACTCTGAAATCATTAAATGGCTCTATTAAACTTTTAAGATCTATCCGTTCATCTCTGGTTTGTACCAAGGGTTGGTTTTGCGCTGCACTTCGGGTATACCAATCGTTTTTAACTAAGTTTTCTTTTAAGGCATCTAAATCTTGATCCCCAGCCACAAAACCCCAGCCTGGTGCATTTCCTTCGTGTGTATCTACACCCATTATTCTGGCCGTTGGTAAAAAGCCTGGTATTGTTGTAGAATGAGACAAATTATACCTACCCGTGATGTTTCTCACCATTAAAAGTGGTTTTAAAAACTTCTTATATCCATCTCCTGATTTTTCTTCTTCGTCTTCTTTATTTGTAGGCCTTCGCCTAGTTCTAGACGGAGAGTCTATCGATTTCAGGAATTTGGATTTATTATATACACGTACAAAATTTAACTTACCATCTATTGCTATTTCTCTGTTATTATTGGCTGTATTACCCAAGGTATCTGCTAAGCCATAAGCCCCTGCTTGCCATGTATAACCAGCACGGTAAGAAGCATCTGAACTCACCCAGTTTAATGTTGGTATCTTATCAAATGGAAGTTGATAGGCCAAATTTATATTTTGGTTAAAATTTTTCATCCTACCAAAATCGGCTACGTTAGTCCAAACAGAGTCTTTATAAGCTTGCCTACTGCTTACATACCCTGGTGTATTTCTATTAGGATCTCCATATTTATCACCCGTTGGTTCATCAATTATAGTATTGGCATTGGCCGTATAACTTAAGTTTATGCTCTTAGTTAAGTTCCATCTAAAATTGTAATCTCTACGCCAATAAAAAGATTTTTCATAGGTTGGATCTACGCCAATAATTGTTAAGTCTGAATTATATAATTGCGTTTTATTATACAACTTATCAAAGTTATTGGTCATTGAGAAGCTATTAGGAACAGGGTTAAAATTAACATCCCTAATTAGCTGTAAATGTTTAGATTTCAGCAGTCCTACATTTTTTAAAGGCTCTACTGGTTTTTCTTGTGTTGAATATTGATAATTGGCTGCACCATTATACTTTTCGGATCTATAGCTATGTAGATTATTACCCGAATTAGATTCGTTACCAATACCGCTCCTTTCTTCTAATGTATACCCAGCCGAAAGAGATACGTTTTCAATATCATAAATATGTTTTTTGGCTTCTGGATCAACTTTCACTTTCCTAACATTAGTTAGGTTAATGCTTTTAACTGTTTTATCATAAATTACTTTTTTCTTATACTCCTCTGGGTCTTCCCCTACCGGAATGGCATCTAAGGATTCTTCCAATTTAACATCTGGCTGAAGGGGATCATATTGAGGCCTTATTTGCTCTTTATCATAACTCATGTACAAGGGTAACTGAATCCCTGTTTTACCCGGAATAAATTTATCCATTGATAAATTAGTGGATGCACCGTATTGTATAGTGGTCTCTCTGCTTACGTCACCAATCTTACTTTCAATATCACCATAACCTGGTGTTACATATCTTCCCGAAGCACTAAATGTACCCAAATCTGCTAACTGTGTGTTAATACTACCAGTAGTTGCATAACCTGTAGACTTATTAAATTCTGTTACCCTTAGTTCATTAAACCATACACAAGCAGTTCTTTTAGCAATGGAGTTAGCCGGGTTTTTAACCCCTAGAAAAACCGTTCTTACTGCGCGCATATCTGGATTACCTCTTACTGAAAAAGTATACTTGCCGTTTTGTTGCGAAAAGACAGCCTGGGTGTTGGCTTTCTGTCTGTTCCGTTCTACTTTAACTCCTATTAAATCTTCAATAGCTACATCTACCAAGTTATCATCTGGCCAGACTTCGTAAGGATCACTAGAAGCCACATTACTATAAGATAAAGGAAACTCTATTTGATAGTAGTTTTCTTCTATATCTGTACCCAAACGTATAATTGCATGTAAATCGCCATCTGCAGAACCAATATCTTCCGACTCTGCATGCACATACATTTTTAATCTTTTGTAAGCAATTAAGTCATTTACAATGTTTTTAAATCCCCCTTTTGTATACTGGCCCTCTAAATCATCTACACAAATACTAAGCGATTGTTCATTAAGTAAACGGCTAATGTTTGAAGATTGGTCATAATCTCTATTTACACCTGGTGGTAATACATAAGGAGAGCTGGTTGCAGAACCGCTACTGTTTTCTTCAACATTTACAGTAGAAATTTCAATAGCACCACCATCGTCTGGGGATATTTTATCTAAATCACCTTCTCTAACTGATTTTTTTCTCCATTGAGAAGAAACTAATCTTAATTGAGCCATACGAAGTACTACTGGAACTTTAAAGTTGGTTAAGTACATTCTGAAAAATTTAATGGTCTGGAAACCACTAATATCACCTATGTTACTGTAATTTTCTTTTACGGGTATTCTAAACTGATACCATTTTACGCCTTGCTCGCCATCAATTTCACCAATAATGTATGGGTTATTTTGGGCATTCATATTGGGTTGTAGATTTACTTTATACTGAAAATATCTATCGTTAATATTTAAAGTTTTGTCACCGTTCAAATCTTCATTATCTGGCGTGGTTTTAGATGCCGGTGTAAAAGAAGCCCCCGAATTTACCGGTGAGTTATTTTCTAAACCATAAAAATTCTTATACCTATCTAACAAAAGTCTAGAATCACCAGAACCAGTAGTGTAATAAATAAAATCATCTGAAGAAGGGTCATCTACAAATTGTTGCACATATGGAGAGGATTGATCAAAACCGCCACTAGATATTTCATTTATTTGACTGTCAAATTTTTGTTGTTCTTCTGCAGATGTTAAACCATCTAAGCCTTTATCTTGAGTACCACGGTCTCTTTGGTTGTCAAAAGAATTGGTTAAAAATTGTTCGGTGGTTACCTGTCCCCAAACGGTTTCATCGGTATTATCTGGTAAACCATTTTCAAAAGCATGTCTAGAATCTTTAATTACATCTTCAGAAATATCCCCCAAGTTGAAAAAAACATCACCCCCTAGGTCTGGGTTACCGGTTAACTCATCGGCGTATTCGGGCATCACTTCTGCTAATTCATCACCGCCATCGTGAAAGGGATCCATTAACCAGAATTCTATGTATTCAATATTTGCATTATCAAAATCGGTATCGGTTGTAATGGCTCTGGTTATACCTGCCCAGTTTCTTTCTGGTCTTAAAAATCTACCGTCTGAGCCTAGTTCTAAATTATTAGTATTGTAGTTATACGGTCCTCTTTCAGCCGGATAGTAGGCTAAATCTAATAAAGATTGGTTGGTTTGGCCTTGCTGATAATTTTGATTTTTAAATATCTCTTGTGGTATTACCGCTCTGGTGTAATTGTTTACTTTTTCTTGTTCGGAAAGAGACAAGCCACTACCGGCCCCATCTATATAAAAACTTCTATCTACTACATAATAAGAAAGTTTACTACGGTGGTATAAATGATCTAAAGAATCACTCACCCAATCATCGTAATCGGTAATAGCATCACCCAAGCGTCTTGGAGCCGAACTTACATTCCATCCAATTCTTTGTGATGTAAAATCAATAAAATTAGCAGAGCCCTCAAAATCATCTAAATAAGCTGTACCACCATCTCTATTAATCAATTTAGAAGCCCCTGGTTTTAACATGGCTCCTTCCCAGTTAATGGCTACATTAGATTCTTCTTTAGTTTGAATAACGGGTAGTTTATCTACCATCTTAGTTAAGATTCTGGAATCATCTTTAAAGTTTACATCTAAGCCAATTTGAGTATTTTTAATAGGTTCATCACCAGCGCTTACACGCGTTAAAAGTGGCCTTTCACTTAAATGCATTACAGTACCACCAATAGTGAAGTCTTCATTAACTTCGTAATCTAAACGCGTACCTAATAAACTTTTCTGGCGGAAGTTGAAGTATTCCGGACTTTCGTATTTAACAATAATATCATTACCAGAAGCCAAAGCACCTTCGTTTAGGATTTTAACTTGGCCATTGTTTACCGTAAAGTCTGTACCCGGTTGTAAAACAATACTACCAACAGAAATTGATACAGAATTTTCATCTACATCAAATGCTCTTAAACGAATATCACCATAAACACTAGATTCAAACTGACCGCTTAAAAAGAATTTATTTCTAGAAGTTTTCTGCCTTGCTTGGTTTTGGGTGTTACTGTATAAATCGCTGTAAGCATATTTAGCCGAAAGCGCATTTGCATTTGAAGGGTCTCTAGATCTAAATTCACGCTCTATATCGTCACCAAAAGGTTGTAATACAGGGAAAATAATTACCCCATTTCTAGAATTTACTGTAGCATTTTCTATGTAGTCAAAGTTACCGTCTGGTACTAAATCGCCATTAAGGTTTAACTTATCCATATCCAAAAGCTGAACTAAAGGAACGTCTTTAATATTATTACCTTCTTGTAAACTTGGGTTATCAATACCTGTTCTATCGTCTCGGTAGATCACTTTTAAACGGAAACTAGCCTGTTCAATACCGGTGGCACTAATTCGGTAAACGTTTTTCATCATTAAATCCCAGGTAGGCAAATTAATGTCTAAAGATTGTGGTTTAATTAGCTTTAATAAGATTGAATTCTTCTCGTCTAGATTCTGGTAATCTTCTGTTAATTCACCCACTTGGTACCTTCTTCCGTTTAAGGTATACTCATAGGATACCGCTAAAGCTTCATCATCTTTCAGTTTAAAGTTTAATGAAACATACCCCAAATCTGGGTGGAAGGTAAATTCATTTTCATTTAGTTTTCTTGCGCTGGTAACCCTTTCAAAGTCTCTTCCCAATTCAAAACCCAAACCTCTTAAATAGGCCACTGCGGTATTTGAATTTCTATACTGGTCGGTTTGTGTAACCGTAGTTAATAAATTATTGGCATCATTATCTGGCTGAAAAAGACTTGGGCTTGGCTGAACCAAATTATCGTTATAAATAAAATCACCTAATTGGCCAGCAGTAGGACCATTTTCCCCTAAATCTGTAAACCCAATAAAATCTCTTAGCCCTTCCGTTCTAGAACTGGTGTTGGTTACGTAAACTTCAACCCTGTTAATTTTAAAACCTGTATTGGGAGCGGTTGGGTTATTCTGATATGCTTGGTTAAACTTGCTTCTAAAAAATTGTGAAAGAAAAAAGTGTCTATTTAAATCATATTCACTGGCTTGTATCTCAAAGGTTTGGGTTTTAGCACCGGCTTTAAAAACCTCTGTATCAGTTTTACCCCTTTGGTTAGATACTAAAGCGGTTACCCAAAGCCTACCAAACCGTAGTTTTGTTTTTATACCGAAAAGGTTTTGAGCCCCACGTATTAAAGAATTATTAAGCGGCATACTAACATTACCCGCCTGTATTTCTTGAATAATATCTCTTTCCTTTCCTTCGTAGCTTACTTTAATGTTATTATCGAAATCGAACGTGGCTTTGGTATCCCAGTTCATTTTAACCTTTAGACGATCCCCAATGGTACCGTCCATATTTAAACTGATCTGTTGATCAAAATCGAAACCACCTGTTCTTTGCTGACGAATTGGAACCGCCGGATTATCTACCCTCTGCCATCTACCGCCCAATTCTATACTCACAAAACCAGAAGGTCTAATTTCTACAATGGGTTTACCACCTCTTTTAATTTCGAATAAAGGAGGAACAAGTTCGTCTTGAGCTCTTGGGTTGTCCGAATTAGATTTCGCTTCCCAATAGTCATTAATCATTCTCTTTCTTTGCCATTCGGCAAATTCCTGAAAAGTCATTTCGGAAGGAGGGCGGTAATCTAAATCACCTACTTTTTCTTCTACCGTGTAGCCGCTTAAGTCGTCATTAATTTCTACCGATTTCTCTACATTAGAAGGCTCTTCTAATTGTAAAGGAGATTTTGATCCCGGATTAGAAAATTCATCTCCATATCGATCCTGAGCATAGTTGGACCGATCAACCTGCGTAGAATCTGCAGGCGGTTGTAGCATTGAAATTAAGGGAACATTTTTACCGCCTTTTGCGTTGGCTAAAATGTAAGACCCTAAACCTACAATACAGGTAAAAAGCAATATTTTAAGTGTTCTAGCTAACAAAAACTTAAGCTGATTTCAGAGCTTGACGTATTAAGTCTTCTAATGTAATTGAGTTGTCTATTTTTAAAATTCGGGCAACTGTTTTTTCAGCAACCACTTTTTGATAACCTAAAGTAACTAATGCACCAATGGCCTCTTCGGCTATTTGGTTTTTAGAAGACATGCCAGTTGGTTTAGAACCATCTGTAGAAATATCTCTTTTTCTTAATTTATCCTTAAGCTCTAAAATTATTCTTTGGGCAGATTTAACACCTATACCTTTTACAGATTGAATGGTTTTAACATCTTCTTGTGTAATAGCATGGTAAACTTCATCTACACTTAACTGAGAAAGTACTGTTAAACCAGTGCTGGGACCAACACCGCTAATAGAAATTAATTCTAGAAAAATTTCCTTTTCGGCAGAAGTAGCAAAGCCATACAATGTATGGCTATCTTCTTTTATTAATAAATGAGTATGTACAAAGCAATTTTCTTGGTCTCCCAGAACAGTGTAAGTACTCAGTGGTATTTTTACTTCGTAACCTAAGCCGCCTACATCTACAACTATAAATGTTGCTTCTTTGTATACAAGCTTCCCCTTTATATAAGAAATCATAATTTGGCCTGGTATTCTTGTGCATCTACAACTGCTATAGACGCCATATTTATAATATCCCGTACACTACAACCTAACTGTAAAACGTGAACTGGTTTTTTCATCCCCATTAAAACAGGACCAATGGCTTCTGCCGCTCCCATTTCCATAGCCAATTTATAAGCTATGTTACCCGAGTCTAGGTTTGGGAAGATTAAGGTATTTGCACCTTCTTCGGCTATATCACTAAACGGGTAAAGTTCTTTTTGTAGTTCTGGATTCAATGCAATATTGGCTTGCATTTCACCGTCTATTTTTAATTCTGGGTATTTAGCTTTTACAATCTTGGTAGCTTCTGCTATTCTTGCAGATCCGTCTCCTTTGGCAGAACCAAAGTTAGAGTAAGAAAGCATGGCTATTCTTGGTTCCACATCGAAGAATCTAACCGCTCTTGCTGTTAACGCTGTAATGTCTACTAAGGTATTAACATCTGGATTGATGTTTAAAACGGTATCTGCAAAGAATAAAGGTCCTTTTTTAGCCAGCATAATGTACATACCCGCTACTCGGTTATACCCTGCTTCTTTACCTATAACTTCTAGTGCTGGTCTAATAGTTGTTGGGTAATCTTTGGTTAAACCGGTGATTAAAGCATCTGCTTCGCCTAGTTCTACCATCATAGAACCAAAGTAATTTCTACCCGTCATCTTCTTGGTAGCTTCGCCTTTGGTTAAACCTTTTCTTTTACGTTGTTCGTAAAGATGGTTCCCATAAGTTTTTCTAGCTTCTGTTTCTTCGGAAGGGTCAATTATTTTATAGGCTTTAAAATCAAGGTTTAATTCACTCATTAAACTATCGATTTTAGATTTTCTACCTAAAAGTATGGGTTGGCAAATTCCTTCTTCTACTAATACTTGTACAGCTTGTAATATTTTAGGATGATCTGCTTCAGCAAAAACAACCTTTTTAGGTTCTTTTTTGGCACGGGCAACAATACCGGAAATTAAACGGGTGTCCATACCAATACGCTCTTCTAAATCGTGCTTATAAGCATCCCAATCCATAATTGGCAATCTTGCCACACCAGAATCCATAGCCGCTTTTGCTACTGCTGGCGCAATTCTGGTAATTAATCTTGGATCTAATGGTTTAGGAATTAAGTATTCCGGACCAAATTTAAGTGCTAAATTACCGTAAGCTTTGTTTACCATTTCTGGTACAGTTTCTTTGGCCATTTCGGCTAAAGCTTTCACCGTTGCCAATTTCATTTCTTCGTTAATGGCTGTAGCTCTTACGTCTAATGCCCCACGGAAAATGAACGGAAAACCTAATACATTATTTACTTGGTTAGGATGATCTGAACGACCTGTTGCCATAATAATATCATCACGAGTAGACATAGCTAAATCGTAATTGATTTCTGGAGTTGGGTTGGCCAAAGCAAATACTATTGGATTTGGCGCCATTCCTAACAACATTTCTGCGTTCATAACATCCCCAACAGAAAGACCTAAAAACACATCTGCTCCTTTAAGAGCATCGTGCAAGGTATCAATCGATTGATCGTCTCTACTGAATTCTAATTTTTCGTCTTTAAGGTTTTCTCTACCCTTATGTAAAACACCCTTGCTGTCTAGCATAATGATGTTTTCTTTGGTAGCTCCTAAACTAATATAAAGTCTTGTACATGAAACAGCTGCTGCACCGGCACCGTTTACCACAATTTTTACGTCTTCTATTTTTTTACCAGTTATTTCTAATGCATTTAACAAAGCCGCGCTAGAAATAATAGCAGTACCGTGTTGGTCATCGTGCATGACCGGAATCTTCATTAATTTTTTAAGTTCCGTTTCTATTTTGAAACTTTCTGGTGCTTTAATGTCTTCTAAGTTTATGCCACCGAACGTTGGCTCTAAGGCTTTAACGGTTCTTATAAACTCATCTGGGTCTGTAATATCTAATTCAATGTCAAAAACATCGATACCTGCAAATTTCTTGAAAAGCACTCCTTTACCTTCCATAACGGGCTTAGATGCTTCCGGACCAATATTTCCTAAACCTAAAACTGCCGTACCATTGGTGATTACTGCTACTAAATTTCCTTTAGCCGTATAGCGGTAAACGTTGTTTACATCTTCGGCAATTTCTAAACAAGGAACTGCAACACCTGGCGAATAAGCCAAGGCTAAATCTCTTTGAGAGCTTAAAATTTTTGTTGGTACAACTTCAATTTTACCGGGTCTGCCGGATTCATGATATTTTAAAGCTTCTAAATCGTTTATTTTGGCCATGTTAATACTTATCTAATCCCTAATTATTTCACCGAAAAGGTCTGTAAAATAGCGTCTAAACTACGAAGATAATTCGACTTTTTTTCACCCGGTGCATACACAAAACCTTCTATATAGTAAAACTGCTTATATTTTGGATCTACAATTCCGTAAGAAATAAATGAACCACCCATGGGTCTTGCGTTTAATTTCCATAAACCACGTAGGCTCCTGGCTTCGTTGCCATTAATTATAAAATTGCTTATTTGTGGCGTTTTGGCCGTTTCTGTCACCATGTAAGAACTACTGTCTTCGTTTCCGTATAAGTACTTATGAGAAAGTGAGTCTCTCCATTGTACCATATCGCTTACTTCTAAAAATTCATCTAGCCTGCCCCAAGAAATAATCAGGTTTTGGCTTAAACTCATTTCCGCTTTCCTATACCATATAAAATTTTCTTTCTGAAGCTCTAATTCAAACCCCTGTGGGACAACGTAAGAGATTGTTCTTTTCTTATTTTCGAACTGAAATTTTGTAGCCTTATTTTCAATTTCTTTTCGGTAAGCTGTTTTAACGGCTTGTTTTTCTAAAAGAGCCAAAAAATCTTTTTCACGTGTTTTAAGAAGTTGTAAAAACTCTTGTTCGCTTTTGGCCACTAAAAAAACTATTTGCTGATTTCTAGCATAAACATCCTTTTTAATGAAAATAAACGGGTTTTCATCCGTCTGAACTTTTTGTAAAGATTTATCATCTATTGCTTGTAGCAAGGGATCGTTTACTAGATTGTTCAGAATGATGGGGCAAATTATTTGATGCTTTTTCTTTTTAGCACCTATCCAGCCATAAATTTCGGAATAGGAAACTGAAAAACGAGGCTCATAATTAATGGTAACCGGAAAGGGTGTTTGCAACAAAGAATCTAGACGTGTAGCAAAACGGGTATTCCTAAAGGTAGAATCTAAAATAATTACTACTTGGTCGGACGCGCCAATACTTTGCGGTTTGGTACTTGCCAACGCTGTTGCCTTTTCTTTTTCGGAAGAAGAACAAGAGAAAAGAAGCAATGATAATAACAGGTAGAAGAAGGTTTTCATGAACTAACGTTCTATATACTTTCCTGTGCTTACAATTAGGATATCGGCTGTGTTAATTCTGCTTTTAATAGCGTGTAACTTTTCTAAGCTTATAAGTCCCACCACATAATTGTATTCTTTGCTTTCGAAGCGAGCTGTTATTTTTTCGAATTGAAATAACTCTATGTTCTTTTTATCGTAATACCGAACATAAACTTCTAAGGTAAGTTTATTGGTAAACTGAGGTACTTTTTCGCGATTGTACTTTTTGAATTCGTACTTGTAGTTGTACGTGCTGGCAGAAATATCTGAAACTACTGCCGAACCTGTAGGAAAACCACCGGCTCCTTTACCGTCCATATGTTGTAAACCAGAATAGTCGGCATCTATATTTACCGCATTGTATTCTAAGTCTACATAATACATGCGTTCTTTTTTCTGAATAAATTGTGGCAACACAAAAAGAGCAATTTCATTCTCTCTTACTTTTCTAACCACTGCCATTTGTTTTATTCTTACGCCTTTTTCTTGGGCGTATTGAATATCGTACCGGGATATATTCTGAATACCGTGATTGATCACATCTTCGGGCTTAATAATTAAACCAAAAGCATGCGCCGTTACAATCAGCAATTTGTACATGGCATCAAACCCAACGATGTCTAAGGTGGCATCGGTTTCTGTATAGCCTAAATCTTGCGCTTGTTTAAGCGCAATGTCGTAATCACGGTTTTCGTTAAAAATCTTTGTTAAGATGTAATTAGAAGCCGAATTAAAAATACCGCTTACAGAGTGCAGAATATCGTTATCGTAATATTCTTCTAATGTTCTAATAATTGGAATACTGCTACATGCCGAAGCTTCCCAAAGAATGGATTTACCGGTTTCTTTTTGCAGCTGAATCAATTCCGCCATGTTGTCTGCCACCATTTTTTTATTGGCGGTAACAACATTTTTTCCTTTCTGCATGGCTTCTTTTACAATAGCAAAAGCAGCTACAGAATCGTCAATTACTTCAACAATAAGATTGATAGACGCATCGTCTAAAATATCCTGTTTATTAAACGTAAAATTATCTAAAGGAATGTTGCGCTTCTTTTCTGGATGCTTGCAACAGATTTTTACAATTTCATTCTGAACGGTTTTTGTACTGGTTAGAATGTTGTAAACACCTTGACCTACGTTTCCGTATCCAAAAAGACCGATTCTTAAACTTTCACGCATGTTTAAAGTAGTTTTACGTTTTTAGACTCGTAAAAATCTGATATAATTTCTGTTAGCAATTTAGTTTCAATCAAGAAGCCATCGTGGCCATAGAAAGAATCAATTTCTGCGTAGACACCGTCTTTAATATTTTCGGCTAAAAACTTTTGTTCCGAAGGTGGAAATAAAACATCAGAAGAAATACCAATCACCAATGTATTCGCTTTAATCATGGCTAAAGCATTGGCCAAACTTCCTCTGCTTCTGCCCACATGGTGAGAATCCATGGCTTTACTTAAAAACCAATACGACTGGCAGTTGAACCTAGAAACCAATTTATCACCTTGGTATTGTTGGTAGCTGCTGGCTTTATAATGATCTGTTTTTTCTATATCGGTCTCGTTCTGCGTATTCCAATAAGCATCGTAGTTTCTATACGAAAGAAGAGCAACTGCTCTAGCGGCTTTTAAACCTTCTTTACCAGCATCTGGGTGGTGTTCTTTCCAAGTAGGGTCTACTTGAATGGCAATTCGTTGAGTTTCATTGAATGCAATACCCCATGGCGAATGTTTGGCATTGGTTGCCATCAAAACCATATTTTCGAACAATTCGGGTTTAAGAATTGCCCATTCCATGGCTTGCATACCGCCCATAGAACCACCGTAAAGGGTATGAATTTTTGTAATTCCTAAATCCTTACGAAGGAGCTCTAAGGTACCCACAACATCTCTAACCGTATACTGAGGAAAATCCAATAAATAATAATCCTGTGTAATAGGATTGGTATCTAAAGGGCAGGTACTACCATAACATGAACCCAGCATATTGGCGCATATAATAAAGTACTTAGTTGGGTCTAATAGCTTGCCTTCACCCAGCATGCCTTCCCACCAGCTATGTACTTCCGAACTAGCAGTTAACGCATGGCAAACCCATATAACGTTATCTTTTGCTTCGTTTAAAGAACCGTAAGTATTGTATTGAATTTGAATTCTTGGAAGAGTTTCACCTGATTCCAGCTCAAACTCTTTGTCGTATTTAAAAAGGCTTGACTCCACTCGCAGACCGAAATTTTGACGCAAGTTAGCCATTATAGGTCAGGATTTAAAACAATGAAAGATTTCAAATTACGGAATATTTGATTACTGCTTGAGCTTTCATCCTGTGCATCAAGTACCTGATCTAAGAATTGTTAGGATTGGTCTAAAAAAATTGTTCGTTTTTATTGCTTTTTGCAACTTCAAAGTATCATAGCTGGTTGAAAATACCTGGGGTAGTAAGAAGCGCCCGTTTCTTATCCCTGGGTTTTCTTTTTCGAACGCAATTCTTCAAAAAAACGAGTTACTAATTCACCACATTCTTCTGCCATTATCCCTTTCTGAACAATTGTTTTAGGGTGTAAAATCCCTTCAAATCTATTGAAACCACGTGCTGGGTCTTCGGCGCCATAAACTACTTTGCCCAACTGAGACCAAGAAGAAGCTCCCCCACACATAACACAAGGCTCTAAGGTAACGTAGAGTGTGCACTCATTTAAATATTTAGAACCAACAGTATTAGCTGCCGCAGTTATGGCCAGCATTTCGGCGTGGGCTGTGGCGTCGTTTAGTCTTTCCGTTTGGTTGTATGCTCTGGCTACAATTCTGTTTTTACACACCACAATTGCGCCAACAGGTATTTCACCTTGTTCGTAGGCTTCCATAGCTTCTTTAAAAGCTTCTTTCATGTAGCGTTCGTCAGAAAAAACAGAGAGTGTATCCATTATTTAATTTTTACATTTTCCATTACAGAAGAAATAGGCTCTTGCCATTTATCTTTTTCTCTGTAAGGGCAATTAAACGTTACGGTGTATTTTCTGTAATTCAGAATAAAATATTCTATGTACCCGTAATTCTTAGAATTTACCGACTGTCCTTTTCTGTTTTCTCCAACAAGGTCACCTTCGTATTCAAAAATAATTGCTTGATGTCCGTTTACTTCTTTTATTGTATCCTGAAAAAAAGTAATATTTTCATAGGCTGAAGTTAAGGTAGACTTATAGAAACTCTTTTCGATAGTTATATCTCTTTGGTAACCCATATTATCACCAACACTAGCGTATTTAACACCGCTATAAGTAGACAAACTATCTATTCTTTCAGTTACTGATAATGACACATAAGAACTTTGGTCTGAAAATATAGCCATTGGAATATGTAAAAAACCATAACGTTGTACCGCTTGTTCGTCTGTTAAACGGGTTAAGGTTTCAGGAACAGAAATTTTTACTCTTCCATTTAAATCAACTTTGTTATATTTAAGCTTAAGTGTGAAAGCTAAAGACAGAATTACAAGGGCAATTAAAGCTGTTTTTTTCATAATTTTAGTTAGTAAAACCGCAAATTAACGGGTTTAGTGTTCAGTTATCAAGCGAAAGCGTTTTATTATTTAACAACACTAAGTTAGTCATTACCGAATGAGTACATTCTACGAAATACTTGGCATAAACAAAACAGCTTCTAAAGAAGAAATTAAGAAGGCTTTTAAAAAGCTGGCGGTGATGTATCACCCAGATAAGAACTTAGGCAACCCGCATTCAGAAGAAAAATTTAAACAGGTTAATCAGGCTTATCAGATTTTAAAAGACCCTTTAAAACGTAGAGCATACGATCAACGTTTAGAGTATTTGGAGTTTATGATTCGTAATCGTACGGCGCAAAACACTAGATCTACTGCAAGCACTACCGCTAACCCAAGCACCACAGCCTATACAAGAAACCCATACCAATCACCCCGGCACCAAACCACCTATACTAAAACCTATACTTCTTACAACCCAAGACAAAGAGCCCGAAAAGGCCCAGCTCAACAGCGCTCTACACAAAAGGAGGATAGAATATTTATTACTCAGATTAGTCTATTTATAGCTCTGTTTTTTGGCATTGCCCTTTATGCCTATTTCAATACACATAATGAGTTTATGGTTGAAAAGGAAGGCGTTAACTGGACAAAAATTAAGAGCAGTAAAGAATTGTATAAAGAAGTACAGGAAAAGGTAAGAAGCGAAAATTATATTGCAGCTTACGAAAACTTAAAGACACTTGATTTTGAATATCCTGTAAGTGTTGAAAGAGATAAAGCAAGTTATTTTCTGGCTTTTAATCTTTGGAAAAACGCCCAAAGAGCCATGCAAAATGAAGATTACGACAAGGCAATTACACTACTGGCTTTATTGCGTGAATTCCGATTAATTAGAGATTCCGGATTAAATATTACGGAATATAATGAGCTTTTTTACACCGCCGCTTTTAAAAATAACCAAGAAAAAGAAGCCATAGAATCTTTGTTACAAGTGGCTAGTGATTCTATTGATTTGTACAAATCTTACGGGTTAATAGGCCAAACCTATATTGATAGAGAAGAATACGACTCTGCCTACAGTTATCTTACAAAATCAATTTCTATTATCTCTAACAACTATGTAAAACGATACGGTGAGATTTATTATATGTTGGATATGTTTAGAATACCAGATATACATTATGACATCTTCTGTAACAAAGCACTAGCAGAAATCAAACTGAATAAAATTGAAGAGGCCGAACGAACGCTCAATTTTATAGAAAACAACAAACCTTCGGAAGCCAAAGCGTTTTACATGCATGCTTCTTTTGAAAAAGAGCAAAACAACCAAGAATTGAGCTGCCTCCTTTTTCAGAAAGCACAAGAAAGAGACTCTCTATTGGTTGACGAATCTTTAAGCGCTTATTGCCTGTAACCATGCATAAATTCATCATTTCCGACGACGGATCACATACATTGTACCACGAAGCATTGAATGAAACCTATCATTCTACACACGGTGCCGTACAGGAATCTCAGCATGTTTTTATTAAAATGGGACTGGATTTTTTAGAAGATTTATCCGAAATAAAAATTCTTGAGATCGGTTTCGGAACTGGACTGAATGCTTTTTTAGCTGTTCTATTTCAGCAACATAACCCCAATAAAAAAATAGAATACACCACTTTAGAGCCTTTCCCAATACCCAAAGAGATTTACGCTTCCTTGAACTTTTCGGAAATCATGAAAGTTGAAGAGTCAAATAAAGTTCTCTTTCAACATTTACACGATTCCGAATGGGAAAAGCGTATTTCTTTATCTGAAAGTTTTATACTCTCGAAACTAAAAAGAAAGCTAGAGGACTTTACAGGTGAATCTAATTACTTTGATGTCATCTTTTTTGATGCTTTTGCGCCCAACAAACAACAAGAAGTTTGGTCGTTAGAAAACATCAATAAATGTTACAATGCCCTAAGGGACCACGGCATATTTGTAACCTATTGTGCACAAGGTCAATTAAGAAGAAACCTAGAATCCGTAGGCTTTTCTGTAGAAAGATTACCCGGCCCACCAGGAAAAAGAGAAATGTTGAGAGCGACTAAGTAAAACTTAAACGCTTAAATCAACTGCTATGAGAAAATTATTCTTTTTGTTCTTGCTACTAACATCTGTTGCATTTACGTCACACGCACAAAGAAATTACAAAGGAGGTATTGGTATTGCTCTAGGTTCGCCAAGTGGTATTAATGGTAAACTATTTTTAGGCGAAAAGTCTGCCTTAGAATTAATTGCCGGTTGGAGTTTTAACAAATACAGTTCATCAACTGGGGCTACATTATTGTACCAAATCCATAATGTAGCTTTTGGGGTAGAAGAACTACTTTGGTATTACGGTTTAGGTGGCCACGCTGGTGTTGCATCATGGGATGAAGATGGAGACCCAGCCACAGATGAAGGTTCTACTGCTTGGGTTGGTGCCGATTTAGTAATTGGTATAGAATATACCATACCTAATGCACCCATAAACTTTAGTTTAGAAGCGGTACCTAGCGTTAATCTTTTACCAGACACTAGTCCTGGTATTGGAGCCAACTTAGGAATACGTTACGTATTTAAATAAAATTCACTTCGGGAGAAATATCTATTTGGTATTTCTCCTTTATATCTTTTTGAATTTCTAAAGCTAAGGCTTTAATCGCTTCGCCATCACCTTCCCCATAATTTACTAACACCAAAGCTTGGTTGCGGTGCACGCCAATGTTACCTATTGTTTTGCCTTTCCAACCGGCTTGGTCTATTAACCAACCCGCGGGTACTTTTACATGTTCTTCGTCCACATCGTAAAAAACAATTTTAGGATGGTCTGCTCTAATCTTTTCAAAACTGGTACGTTTAATCACCGGATTTTTAAAAAAACTCCCCGCATTTCCAATTTCATTGGGGTCTGGTAATTTGCTTTTTCTAATAGCAATTACGGCATCACTAACATCTTTTGGTGTAGGGTTTGATATTTCGTTTTTGTTTAATTCTGCCTGAATGGTTCCGTATTCGGTTTTAATATTGGGCACAGAACTCAATAAAAAAGAAACCGCCAGAATTACATATTTATCTTTTTTAGGACCTTTAAAAATGCTGTAACGATAACCGAAATTACAGTCTTCTCTTTTAAAAGTTTCTATTTCTAAAGTTTCAATATTTAGTGCTTTCAGGCTATGGAAAACATCTTTAACCTCTACGCCATACGCTCCAATGTTTTGTATGGGTGCTGCACCAACCGTTCCTGGTATTAAAGACAAATTCTCTAATCCGTACCAGCCATTTTCTAAGCTATTCAAAACAAACTGGTGCCAGTTTTCACCTGCGCCAGATGTTATTAACGCTTCTTTTGTTCCGTAATCAACTTCATCATAATCCAAAATAGAATTCCGAATCATTAATCCTTCGTAATCTTTTGTAAACAACACATTGCTTCCGCCACCTAAAATCATAAATGGTATTCCTTTTTCTTTCGAAAACTGAATAGCTTCTATTAATTCTTCGGTGGTTTCTATTTCAGTAAAAAATTTAGCCTTAGCTGAAATATGAAACGTATTAAATTCCTTTAGGGAAACATCTTCCTGAATGGTCATTTTATTAATGATTAGTCTGTGAAATTAACTTCAGTTTTTGCAAACACAAAATATGATACAAAACTGCCGAAGGCACAATAAATGAAGGCAACAAAACATACGGATAATACGCTACAACCGTATTGGGTAAACCTTCTGTAAATACCCTAAACGGAACGGGTGTTGACAATACTGCCACGGTAACTACCACTACAATGAAAAACAGCCCCATATAATTCCAAGCTTTAATAAGCGAACTATATTTTTTAGAATCTTTAAAAGCCAGAAAAGCAATTACCGGGGCCGTTGCTGCTGTTATGACATCGAAATTATACCCGTGATAGGTCATGGAACAGGCGTTTAATCCGCTTTCACAGAGTTCGCCCAACCATAATTCTAACGGAAAACGTACGATCTGAATTAGAATTAGGAAGACAATAGGAAAGGCTTTCAGCAAATAATCTTTTGTTTTTACATACCGGAACAGAAAAATCAAAATAGCCAAGTCGCCAAAGATTACAAGGGCAAATTTAGGTGGTAAACTAAAGTCTATAAATAGTTTCTGATAGGCTAAAACCAATGTAAAAACGGGCCAGACAATGTTTATAAAATGCAAAAGCATACCTCTTTTAGATTGGGATTTGTATAATCTATCAATCAAAAAAAGATTAACAAAAAACACAAATGCGGCCATTAGCCAGAACCAGTTGGTTAAATATGCAGGTATTTCCATAGCTTTAAATTAAGTTAGCATATTGAAGACTCTTTTTAATCTTATGATCGAAAATAATTCCTTACAAGCAGAATTTCAGAAGGTAATTGCAGGTTTAAATCCGCAACAAAAAGAAGCCGTAAACCAAATTGAAGGTCCGGTTTTGGTGATTGCAGGACCGGGCACGGGTAAAACTCAAATTCTTTCCGCCAGAATTGGTAACATCTTACAGCAAACAGATGCGCAACCGGCCAATATTTTATGTTTGACCTACACCGATGCGGGCACCATTGCTATGCGGGAACGTTTGCTGACGTTCATAGGGCCGGAAGCGTACAATGTTCACATTCATACCTTCCATTCTTTTTGTAATAAAGTTATTCAAGAGAATACCGATAAATTTGGGAAAGCAGATCTTCAGCCGGTTTCAGATTTAGAATTGGTGGATTTATTTCATGAACTCATTGATGGTTTTGAAACCGAACATCCACTGAAAAACTTCCGCGATCCTTATTTTGTAAAAGGGCGTTTGCAGAACCTTTTCAAAACCATGAAGCAGGAAAACTGGACTTCGGAATTCATAAAAGAAAAAGGAGAAGAATACTTAGAAGACATTAAAACCCGTGAGGATTTTTTATACAAACGTAAATACAAAGAGTTCAAGAAAGGGGATTTAAACCCTACCAAATTTAACACGGAAAAAGAACGTGTTGAAAAGCTGACTGCCGCTGCTGAAGAGTTTAAAAATTACGAAAAACTACTAGACAAATACAGCCGCTACGATTACGACGATATGATCCGTTGGGTGTTGCACGCCTTTAAAGAAAACGACATGTTGTTGGCGCAATACCAAGAACAGTATTTATACTTCTTGGTAGACGAATACCAAGACACCAACGGTGCGCAGAACAACATTTTAGAGTTGCTGTATTCGTTTTGGGAAGTGCCTAATGTGTTTGTGGTGGGTGACGACGATCAGTCTATTTACCGTTTCCAGGGCGCAAACGTGGCTAATATTGAAGATTTCTGGAAGAAAAATGAAGCGCATTTAAAACCTGTTGTACTTACCGAAAACTACCGTTCTTCTCAGAAAATATTAGACGTTTCTAAATTACTGATTGAACACAACGAAGAACGTCTAATTAAAAAACATTCGGGATTAAGTAAAGATTTATCGGCTAAAGGAAAATACGCTAATTCTTCTATTACACCCGAAATCTGGAATTTCAGCAATGTTTATCAGGAAGAAGTTGGTGTGGTAGAACACATTGAAAATGAACTTAAAAACGGTGCCGATCTTTCGGAATACGCGGTTTTGTACCGAAACCACCGCGATGTAGAAAACCTAGTTAAAGTTTGCCAGCAGAGAGATATTCCGGTGAATATCCGCAGAAAAGAAAACATACTTCACCAACCGATTATCATTAATCTGCTGAAAATCCTAGAATACCTGCATTTAGAAAACAAACAACCCAACAGTGCAGAATATTTACTTTTCGAGATTATGCACATAGAACTGTTTGGCATTAGCGCCCGAGATATTGCGTTAATTTCTAGAGAATGTTCGCATTATGATCCCGAAAAAAGAAAAGCTTGGCGACAAGTTATTGCCAGTCCGGAAAAGCTTTTTCAACTGAATACAGAAACACCAAAAGCGATCACGGCTTTTGAAGCCAATTTAAAAACTTGGTTAGAAGCCGTTCAGAATTGCACCTTACAAGTTTTGTTCGAAAAAGTAGTAAGCCGTTCAGGCTTGTTAAAGTTTGTCATGGATTCGCCAGACCGTAACTTTTTAATGCAAGCGGTTACTAAAATTTTCGACTTTATTAAAGATGAATCGGCCAAAAGCCACGAGTTTGACATAAAACGTTTGTTGGACATTATTGATAAAATGAACCGACATAATATTGCCCTTCCGGCGTATAAAGTAATTCAGAATAAAAAAGGCATCCATTTTATCACTACGCATTCATCAAAAGGACTTCAGTTTAAAGAAGTAATTTTATTTGGTTGTAGCTCTAATAATTGGGAAAAGAAAAGCAGCGGAAACCATAGTTTTAAAATACCAGATACCATTATTTCTAGCAATACGGGCGACGAAAGTGAAGAGGAAAGAAGGTTATTTTATGTGGCCTTAACCCGTGCCGAAGAAAAGTTAATTGTCACCTATTCCAACGATACAAAAGATGGAAAAGAACAAGAAAAATCCCGTTTTGTAGCCGAAATTGAAGTTTCTGAAAACTCAGAGACCATTCACAAATCCTTAACAGAAGACAAAGTAATTGAGTACCAAGGGGCTTTATTGCAAGAAATTTTGTTGCCTTCCCTTCCTCTAGTAGATGCCGAATTAATCAATGCCTCTTTAAAGAATTTCCGAATGAGTGTTACCTCACTCAATAAATATTTAAAATGCCCTATTTCTTTCTATTTCGAAACCATTATTCGGGTGCCGCAAGCCCGAAACATGTACATGGGTTTTGGTAGTGCTGTTCACCATGCTTTAGAATATTTCTTTAAGGAAATGACGGCTTCGGAACAAAAGAAATTCCCGACTAAAGAACGCTTAATTGAATTATTTAGAGACGGGCTGGATAAATACCGTTCGCATTTTACGCGTAAAGAATACGATAACCGCGTAGAATACGGTGATAAAATTTTACCGGCTTATTACGATCAATATATTGCTACTTGGAATAAAGTTACCGTTCTGGAATACGACATCCGTCATGCTACCGTAGAAGGAATTCCAATTACGGGTAAGTTGGATAAGCTAGAATTCGACGGTAAAAACATAAACGTAGTAGATTACAAAACAGGTAAACCCGAACGAGGAACCAAAAAACTGCTTCCACCAAACGATAAAAACCCATTAGGTGAAGATTATTGGCGACAAATTGTTTTCTACAAATTGTTGATGGAATCGGACAATAAGAAAGATTGGACTATGGTTTCTGGGGAAATGGATTTTATTGAACCCGAAGCCAAAGGAAATTACCGCAAAGAGAAAGTTATAGTACAGCCGGAACATTTAACCATTGTTCGGGACCAAATTAAAATGGCATGGGATAGCATTCAGAAACATGAATTTCAAGACGGCTGCGGAGATGAACATTGCCAATGGTGTAATTTTGTTAAAACCAACTACCGTGAAGCGCCTAATTTAGCTGAGCTAGAAATTGAAGAAGAACTTTAATAACAGGGTGAGAGATGAAGTTCTAATTATTTAACTTTGCAGCTCAATTTATAGCAACGCTGCTTATTAACAAGAATTAAACAGCTGTTGCTCCAAAAAACAAATAGACGCTATTTAAAAAAATGGTATTAGAGAACAATCAGTATAACGTGCAAGGCATCATTTTTCAGCAATTAGCCGAAGAGTTTGGTACGCCACTTTATATCTATGACGGTAACCGTGTAGAGACGCAGATTAACAAATTGAAAAATGCTTTTCCAAAGGTTGATCTTAAGTTAAAATACGCCGGTAAATCTCTTACCAATATTAACATCCTTAAAATTGTTAAAAACAATGGCGTTGGTTACGATGCAGTTTCTATCAATGAAGTAAATCTGGCTTTAAAAGTGGGATTTGCGCCGCAGGATATTATGTACACGCCAAACTGTGTGGCTTTTTCTGAAATTGAAGAAGCGGTTCAATTAGGCGTACATGTTAATATCGATAATATTCCGTTTTTAGAAGAATTCGGAGAAAAATTCGGTTCATCATATCCGGTTTGCATCAGAATAAATCCACACATTACGGCAGGTGGTAATAAGAATATTCAAGTTGGTCATGTAGGTTCTAAGTTTGGTATTTCTATTCTTCAGTTCGAACAAGCTTTAGAAGTAATTAAGAAATATAACTTAGACATTGAAGGTGTTCATTCGCACACCGGTTCAGACATTATTGATACCGAAGTTTTCTTACGTGGAGCTCAAGTGGTTTTCAACTGCGCAAAACATTTTGAAAACCTAAAATATTTAGACTTCGGAAGTGGATTTAAAGTAGCCTATAAAGAAGGTGACCATATTACCAATATTGAAGAATTAGGCGAAAAGATGACGGAAGCGTTTCAGAACTTCTGTAAATCTTATGGTAGAGAACTTGAAATCTGGTTCGAGCCCGGTAAATTCTTGGTTTCAGAATCGGGGTATTTTTTGGTGAATGTAAACATCATTAAAAATAGCCCGGCATGTACTTTTGTTGGCGTAGATTCTGGTTTTAACCATTTAATCAGACCAATGTTGTACGATTCGTTCCATAACATTAAAAACGTATCTAATCCAGGCGGAAAGATTAAAGTCTACAACATTGTAGGTAACCTTTGTGAAACCGACACGTTTGCAGAAGAACGTGATTTAGAAGAAGCTAAAGCAGGTGATAAATTGGTGTTCTTAAATGCCGGCGCTTATGGTTTCGAAATGAGTTCGAGCTTCAATTCAAGACCAAGACCTGCAGAAGTATTGATCTACAACGGTGAAGCTAAATTAATCCGTAAAAGAATGACCTTTGAAGATTTGCTGGCACAGCAGATTGAGGTGTTGTAAAAGACAATAGGTTTATAAATTACCTAAGAGGTTGTCTCACAAGTAAAATGAGGCAGCCTCTTTTTTTTAGTAAAGGCTTTGCTATTCACTAGCGCGGATGTTACACAGCTTCTGGTCTTAGTGTCTCGCTTCCCACCTTGTTGGAGTTTTCTCCAACAAGCACGAAGAAGCTAGCTATATACCGCGACAGCCATGCATAGTCGTTGGTCAAAAGACCAACAACGGGGGAATAATTAGCTAACGCATGCTTCTCTAAATATTAGCAGGACGAAAAAAAGTAAAACCTTCGCTTAGAGCGAAGGCTTTACTTTCAAGAAAAATCTCGTTAAAGTCTGTATAAAACCTACTTCTGCAACAACGCTTCGTATAAAATCTCTACCGGATGTAAGGCCTTGGTTTTAGTGCCGTCGTAAATTTGATGGCGGCAAGAAGTACCCGTTGCAGCAATTAGCGTTTCTTTTTCGGCATTTCTAACGGCTGGGAACAACACCAACTCCCCTATTTTCATAGAAACGTCGTAATGTTCTTCTTCATAACCAAAAGAACCACTCATACCACAACAACCCGAAGGAATGATTTCTACAGCATAATTCTGTGGTAATTCCATGATCTTTTTAGACAATTCCTGTGTAGACAATGTCTTCTGGTGGCAATGCCCATGGAATTTTATCTTCTTGCTTTCTTGCGTAAAAACAGACGGAGAGATTTTCCCTTTGTCCATTTCGGCAGCAATAAATTCATCAATTAAGAAGGCATTCTTAGACAAGATTTTTGCTTTCTCCTGAATATCTCCACGGGTTAGGGAAATGTATTCGTCCCGGAAACCCAATATAGCCGATGGCTCTATCCCCACAATTGGCGTAGCGTCACTTACTACAGGGTACAGTTTTTCAATATTAAATTCTATGGTCTTTTTGGCTTGTCTTAACAAACCTTTAGAAATACTTGGGCGCGCACTTTCGGTATGCTCTGGTATTTCTACTTCATAGCCTAAAGCCGTTAACAGCAAAATGGCTTTTTTACCAATTTCTACATCACTGAAATTGATCACTTCGTCTGCAAAGAATAAAACTTTACCGTTTACGCCACTTACCTTCAGTTTAGCTTTATTGGCTTTAAACCATCTTCGTAAAGACTGTGGTGCCATTTTAGGCAATTCTCTTTTTGGGGAAATCCCCATTACCGACTTCACCACGTTTTTAACACCCGGCATAGAACCACCTAAATTGTACAACCAAGGCATTCTTTCAAATTTCTCGTTGATTTTAGGGCTGTCGGCAATTTGTTGTGCCTTAAAAGGAACACCGTTGGCATCGTAATAATGCTGCAAGAATTCACTTTTCATTTTGGCCACATCTACATTAGAAGGACAGTCGGACTTACAGCCTTTACAGCCCAGGCATAAATCCATCACTTCTTTTATTTCTTCATGATCGAAGCGGTTGGCTTTTTCGGAAGTAGTTAAAAACTCGCGCAAAATATTGGCTCTACCGCGGGTAGAATCTTTTTCATTGCGGGTAGCCATATAACTTGGGCACATGGTTCCGCCAGAAAGATGGGTTTTTCTACAAATCCCCGTTCCGTTGCATTTTTCCGCCATACGTAAAATCCCAAAATCGGCAGAGAAGTCGAAAACAGTATCGATCTCTGGCGTTTTCATGTCTTTTTCGTAGCGAAGAAATTCATTCATTGGCGGGGCATTCACCACCTTACCCGGATTAAAGATTCCATTAGGGTCCCATGCAAACTTTACCGACTCTACCAAGGCATAGTTCTTTTCGCCAATCATCTTTTTAATGAAAGGTGCCCGAACTCTACCATCGCCATGTTCACCACTCATAGAACCACGGTATTTTTTTACTAAAGTGGCTACATCGTCGGTGATTTTATAGAACAAGTCTCGGTCTTCTGCTTTTTTTAAATCCAACACCGGGCGAAGATGAATCTCACCGTCACCAGCGTGGGCATAATAAATACTTTGCTTGCCGTGTTTGCGCATAATTTCATCAAACTCATCAATGAAATCAGGCAAATCGTCGGTGCTTACTGCCGTGTCTTCAATACAAGCCACTGCTTTATCGTCCCCGGGAATATTCCCTAAAAGTCCTAAACCAGCAGCACGTAATTCCCACACTTTTTTAATGTCGTCTCCCCAAATTATAGGGAAATGATAGCCAAAGCCGGCTTCTTTTACTTCATGTATTAAGTCGGTACAAATCTTTTCAATCTCTTCTCTGGTTTCTCTTTCGAACTCTACACAAAGCACCGCGGCAGGATCTCCTTTTACAAAGAATCTGTTTTTAGCTTGATTAATGTTGCTTTTGGTACAATCCAAAATCACCTTATCCATTAATTCAGAAGCACCCGGCTTGTATCTTAAAGCAATAATATTGGCTTTAAGAGAGGCATTTATGGTTTCAGAATGGATAGCCACCAACCCTTTTTCTTTTGGAGGAAGGTCAACCAAGTTTATTTTTATTTCGGTAGTAAAAGCCAAAGTACCTTCGGAACCGGCTAATAACTTACAGAAGTTGAACGTTTCACCGCCATCGGTAAAAACTTCAGAATTCAATAAAACATCTATAGCGTAACCTGTATTTCTACGGTTAATTTCCGGTTTAGGGAACTCTCTTCTTATTTCTTCTTGGTTTCCTTGGTCCGAAAGTACAGAAAGTGTGTGTCGGTACACTTCCCCTTCTAAGCTTTGTAGTTCGGCCTTCTTTAAAAATTCTTCTTTAGAAATTGCACCAAAGAAAGCGTCGTTACCATCGGCTAAAATAGTGTGTAACTCCAAGGTGTGATCTCTGGTAGTTCCGTACAAAGGTGAATGAGAACCACAACTGTTGTTTCCAACCATTCCGCCAATCATACAACGGCTAGAGGTAGAGGTTTCGGGCGCAAAGAAAAGCCCGTACGGTTTTAAGAATTTGTTCAAGTCGTCACGGATTACACCCGGCTGAACACGTACCCACTTCTCTTCTTTATTAACTTCTAAAATATTGGTGAAATACTTAGAAACATCTACAATGATACCTGTACCCACAACCTGACCTGCCAAAGAAGTACCCGCAGTACGAGGTACCAAAGGAATCTTATTTTCGTTAGCGAAACGAATTAGTATCTTTAGGTCTTCATTTGATTTGGGTCTTGAAACGGCTAATGGAATTTCTCTATAAACGGAAGCGTCCGTAGCGTATAAAATTCGTTGAGTTTTATCGGTATAGAAATCTCCCTCTAATTTAGAGGCCAGTTCCTGCAGTTTGGCTAGCATAGTCTCACAATTTGAAGGCAAAAATACGAGATAATATTTACTTAAGAATTATAAACCCATAGACTTGCTTCTTTAAAAGCATTCTAAGTTCCGCTAATGTTTCAAAAACTTAAATATTTCAGCTTCCTGTTCCTTTATTCGGCCGTTATTTTTTTAGTAGTTTATATTTTAAAACCCGTTCCGGTAAATCACAATTACAAAACCACACAATATTATAAAGAGACGCTAAAAGGTATTGATTCTATACAAACAGATCATTTTTCTTACGGGCCCGTAAAAGTGGGCTGGGCAAAAGCCAACATAACACCTAAAGAACCGCAGCAAATTATTGGTTTTGGGGTTCAGCCAAATTATAAAAAAGTAAACGATTCTGTTTTTGTACGAAGTTTTGTATTTGAGCAACGCAATAAACGAGTTGCCTACTTATCATTCGATTTGCTCTTAACACATCCTAACCTTGTGGAAGCTGTAAAAAAGGCATGCATAAAAAAAGGCTTGCAAATTCAGCATTTTTATTTTTCAGCAACGCATTCTCACAATAGTTTTGGGGCTTTTGATGGCTCTTTTGCGGGCAGTCTTCTATTAGGAAAAAAAGACGATGAAGTAATTCACCACATAGCCGAACAAACGGCTTCTTCCATTAAAAAAAGTATTCTTAATGCGGAAGTTAGTACTGTGGCTTACTTTAAATTTTCTTTACCCGAATTGGTAAAAAACAGAATTTCATCTACGGGTACCGTTGATACTTTTGTAAGAGGTCTTTCTTTTAAAAATGAATCGGGAAAAATTGCACTTCTTTACACATATGCTGCACATGCTGCATCGTTAGCCCACCATGTTAAAGACTATATTCTATCGGCTGATTACCCTGGCGAAACAGAAAAGTTACTTGAAAGTGATGCAAACATCAGTTTTGCTTCATATTCTGCAGGTGGCGTGGGAAGTCATAATCCACAAATGAAGAAAAGCAGCTTATCCGGTATGAAGGATTACAGCGCAACACTAAGTTCTGCTATAAAAAAGAATACGCTTCAGCTGGACTATACGCCAATACACAACCTTTCATTTTTACAATTTCCGGTTAAATTAAATAATGCATGTTTGCGCTTAAACAATTCCATTTGTATAGGTGAAAAAGGATTTGAAATGCTGTTTGAATTACCTAAACCCTATATAGACCTATTTAAAATCAACAATTACACGTTGGTTTCGGCACCTTGTGATCTTTCCGGAGAAATTGTTTTAGAGCTTGAAAAAGAAATGCCCAATAAAAACATGGTTTTTACCAGTTTTAATGGGCAATACATTGGTTATGTAACTCCAGACCACTATTACAATACAAACCATCATCGCGAGCAATATGCTTTAAACTGGTTTGGGTACGGAAATGGTTCTTATTTCAAAGAAATACTACAGTTAGGCTTAGAAAAAAAGTAATTTTTTATCAAATTTACCATGTAAGTTTTTAAGTCTATTTTTAATTATGTCGAAGCTAAAAAAACTGGTTAGTAAATTATCACCGGAAGAATTCGAAATTATATTCAAAAACCTTCAGAAAACTGAAGCCAATAAATCTGCCCAATTATTAGAGTTTTTTAGGAACGAAAATTTCAGCGATAAAGAAATAAAAGACAAGCTTGAAGTTAATAATAATGCGTATTACACTTTACGCTCTAGATTAAACGACAAGATTGAAGCGTTCTTCCTAGAAAAAATAGAAAGCCCAAGAACTGCGCTATTAAAAAAAGTAGCCAATGTAAATGAGCTTATTTTTAATAAGAACAAAACCATTGCCATTACCACCCTGCAAAAGCTAGAGCGAGAGCTGAAAGAATATGATTTATCTAGTGAGTTAATAACGGTTTACAAAGCCTTAAAAAAGATGCATTTTGGTACAGATAAATATTATGAATATTCTCAGCAATACAACCGCCATGTAGCTTTTACCTTAGCATTTGACAAAGCAGAAGACTTAGTGGCAGATTTCTTTCATAAATACGCAGACCAAATGTTGCATTATGATGAACGCAACAAATTTACTATTGATCTTATTTTAAAGGAATTAAGCAATACTTCTCAGCTTTACCATTCGCATAGATTAAAAGTATTGCATGAGCTTTGTTACATTTATAATGCTATTATAAGCTCTAACAAAAAAGAAATAGATTCAAAAATCAGAAGTAGATTATATGAATTAGACGACATACTTTTAGCTTACCGACAAGACTCTATTTACCATAATTTAAGAGCTGTAGTTAAATACCTAGAAACCTTACATCATTACTTTAATTCTGTAAGAAGGGAGGAAATCACTACACTTTTTGAAGACTTAAAGCCGTACAATCATTTATTATTACAAAACTACTCTACCTATACTTGTGCTTTTTTAATCCCTATTATTAGGATTTCACTATTAAAAAGCAACAATGAGTTTAATGATAGGAAAGTTAAAATTGAAGTTACCAAGCATAAAAAACTCATAGACAAAGAAACATTAGATATCCCAACAAGATATTCAACATGTATATTTTATTCTTATACCAGTTTAGTTTGTGAAGATTACCAAGATGCTTTAGATCAAATAAGCCCTATACTAGAACAGATAAACTCTAGAAACTACATTGAGCTCTTTATTGATATAAAACTTTACCAGGCCTTTCTAATGCTTAAAATAGGCCATACTGAAGATGTAGAATTTAATCTAAATACGGTACAGAGATTATTAAGACAGTTGGATGCGGAAAGAAAAGAACATTCTTATCTTTTTATGAAGTATTTACGTTCTAAGATTTCTACCATTGAGAAAAAGAAAAAAGAAAATAAAATAGATACCTATTCTGAAAGTTTTCAGGAATCGATGATTCCTTATTTATCGCCTTTGGCTTTTATTAAAGACTGGATATAAAAAAAGCCCCTAATTGGGGCTTTGTATATTTACACTCTACTGTGCTGTAGATCTATCTGCTTTCCTTTGTATTTCCTTAGTTGGCGTCTAAGGGACTCTACGGCTTGATCTGTTGCCGCTTCAAACGACTTTGCTTTTTCTTTCGCGAAAAGTGTAGAACCAGGTACTTTGATTTTCAATTCAAGTATTTTGTTCTCTTTTGTTTCATCACGATCCAAACGAAGTAACACTTCACCGTCTATAATTCTATCAAAAAATAAATCGAGCTTATCTGCTTTCATTTGAATGAAAGACAACAATTTTGCATCAGCATCGAATTTTAAAGAACTCATTTGAAGTTTCATAATTCTTCTTGTTTAAAAGGTTATAAAATAATTAGGCCTTTGGGTGGGCATTCTTAAACGCTTCTTTTATTTTTTCTAAAGAATTGTGGGTGTAAATCTGAGTTGCCTGCAGGTTAGCATGTCCCAGTAGTTCTTTAATAGCATTTAGTTCTGCTCCATTTTCCAATAAATGTGTGGCAAATGTATGCCTAAGAACGTGTGGGCTTCGTTTATCAACCCCTTCCACATTAGATAAGTAACTCTTAACTACTCTATAGACAAAAGCAGGGTAGAGTTGCTCTCCTTTGTTTGTTATTAGAAAGTAGAAATTTTTTATTGTGACTCCTAGAAATTCCCTCTTTTTATTTCTAAAAATTTGAATGTCTTTTTGCAATAAACTTGGTACTGGAATCAATCGTTCTTTATTCCCTTTTCCTTTTACTTTTAAAACCGAAAAATTATCCTGAAAATCATTTTCAGTTATGTTTATCAATTCGGATAAACGAATACCGGTTCCATAAATCATAGACAAAACCATCTTGTCTCTAATCTCTTCAAAGTCTTCCGTTCCCGTGAACGTCAACAAAGATTCTAACTCACCTTTTTTAACAAAAGACGGCAACCTTTTTTTGCTCTTAAGATTTGAAATCTTAGCTACAGGACTTTTTGCTACAAGGTTATTAACCATTAAAAATTTATAAAATGATCTTAAAACTGAAATCTTGCGGTTAACCGTTCTTTCTGAATTTCCTTCTTCGCGTAGATTAATCACCCATGAGCGAACATCGGAATGCGTACAAGTGATCAAATTATCTTCACCAACAAACTCTTGAAAAGTTGACAAATCTTTTTGATACGCTAATAAAGTATGGTTACTGTAACGTTTTTCGAATTCTAAATAACTGAGAAACGTTTCTAAGTGGGGATTCATATATGAAATATCTACCTACCTCAATTTACCATATTTTGATAAAACGCAGTAAGGAAGAACATATATTATTGACAAAAAAATAAACCCTATAAAAGGTTAGGCATAATCGGGGCCTCCAATTATGCCTAATTAGCCCAATATTATAGAGATTCTTCGCGCATTTTTTGACGATATCTCGCCTTAATAAGCTCTGTTCTTCTAGAAACAGAAGGCTTTTCGTAGTGCATACGAGATCTTAGTTCCTTTAAAACACCAGTTTTCTCAAACTTCTTCTTGAATCTCTTAAGAGCTCTGTCTACAGATTCGTTTTCTTTAACGTTTATAACAATCATTCTTTACCTCTTAATTTCGGTTTCAGGAGGCCAAAGATAAGGTTTTATCTTTTTATGTGAAAATATAAATTATATATTCGGGGAGTTTTTGTCTTTTTAACCCATAATTATGAAAATAGCAGTAGTAGGAACCGGTTACGTAGGCCTAGTTACAGGTACTTGTTTTGCCGAAACAGGAAATAACGTTATCTGTATAGATATAGATAAAAAGAAAGTAGAAATGATGCAAAACAAAAAGATGCCAATCTACGAACCAGGATTGGACCTTTTGTTTGAAAGAAATATAGATGCAGGAAGACTAGAATTCACTACCAACCTTAAAGAAGGTATTGAAGGCGCTAAGATTATCTTTTTGGCTTTACCAACCCCTCCAGGAGAAGATGGCTCAGCCGACTTAAAATACATCTTAGGAGTTGCTGAAGAACTTGGTCCATTATTAAAAGACTTTACCGTAATTGTAGACAAAAGTACTGTTCCTGTAGGTACAGCAGAAAAGGTTTCTGCAAAAATACAAGCAAATGCTAAAGTTGATTTCGAGGTTGTTTCAAACCCTGAATTCTTAAGAGAAGGTGTTGCTGTGGATGATTTCTTAAAACCGGACCGCGTTGTTATTGGTGCCGAAACAGAAAAAGCAAAAAAAGTAATGAGCGAACTTTATGGACCTTTCGTAAGACAAGGAAATCCATTAATATTTATGGATGTTCGTTCCGCTGAGTTAACTAAATATGCTGCCAATGCATTTTTAGCAACCAAAATCACTTTCATGAACGAAATTGCTAACCTAGCTGAAAAATTAGGGGCTGATGTTGAAAGTGTTCGTAAAGGTATTGGTTCAGATACTAGAATTGGTAAACGTTTTCTTTTTTCTGGTATTGGTTACGGCGGTAGCTGTTTCCCAAAAGATGTTCTAGCACTTTCTAAAACATCTAAGCAGCACGATTACGATTTCCAGATACTAAATGCTGTAATGGATGTAAATAACAAACAAAAAACTAAACTTTTCCCTGCCATTTCTAATTATTTTAATGGTGATCTTAAAGGAAAAAGAATAGCGCTTTGGGGTTTGGCATTTAAACCTAATACAGATGACATTAGAGAAGCGCCTGCCTTATATATGATTGACAGTTTGTTAGAGGCTGGAGCTACTGTTAATGCTTTTGATCCTGAAGCAGCTGAAAATATAAAAGCTATTTACGGAGACAAAATTGACTTTGCAGAAAGAATGTATGATGCATTAGAAAATGCAGATGCACTTTTAATTGTTACGGAATGGGCCGTATTCCGTTCTCCTGATTTTGATAAAATCACCGAAAAACTTAATAATAAAGTGATTTTTGATGGTAGAAACTTATATGATCTAGACAAAATGAAAGAATTGGGTTATTCTTACTATTCTATTGGTCGTGAAATCATAAAATAAGAATGTCAAAAAAAGTTATTGTTACAGGTGGCGCTGGGTTTATTGGTTCTCATACAGTTTTAGAACTAATAAACTCTGGCTACACGCCTATAATTGTTGATAATCTAAACAACTCTTATAAGTTTGTTATTTCTCAATTGGAAGAACTTTCAGGGACAAAAATATCTTTTTACGAGGTTGATTGTTTAGGAAATTCATTTAGAGATGTTTTTATTAAAGAAGGAGAAATTGATGGTGTAATTCATTTTGCAGCCTATAAAGCTGTTGGTGAATCTGTTGAAAAACCTCTAAAATATTATAAAAACAACGTTGGGTCGCTTGTTCATGTTCTTGAATTGTGTGAAGAATTCAGTATAAAAAAATTAGTTTTTTCCTCTTCTTGTACTGTTTATGGAACAGTAGAACAATTACCTGCAACAGAAAAAACGCCTATAACAAAGGCTTTTTCACCTTATGGTAACACTAAAAAAGTGTGTGAAGAAATTTTAAACGACTTCAATATTTCTAACAAAAATACTGGAATTGTATCTTTAAGATATTTTAACCCTGTTGGGGCACATTCTAGCGCTAAAATTGGAGAATTACCTATTGGCAAACCGAATAATTTGATCCCCTTCTTAACACAAACCGCTGTTGGAGAAAGAGAACAATTAACAGTTTTTGGAGACACCTACAATACCCCAGACGGAAGTTGTGTAAGAGATTACATACATGTAGTAGATTTAGCAAAAGCACATGTATTATCTTTAGATTATCTTAATAAAAAAGAGAACCAATCTAAAGTAGAAACCTTTAATATTGGCACAGGTAAAGGAAATACTGTATTAGAAGTAGTTAAAACTTTTGAAAAGGTAAATCAAACACCTGTTAATTATAAAATTGGTCCTAAAAGATCTGGTGACGTTGAATCCATTTATGGTGATGTTTCTAAAGCAGCAACTGAATTGGGTTGGAAGGCAGAATTAACCTTAGAAGATTGTTTGAGAGATGCATGGAACTGGCAGAAATACATCTCCTCTAACTTTGAAAAACTTAAAAATGGATAAGAAAATATTAATCACCGGTGGTGCAGGTTTTATTGGGTCTCATGTAGTTCAACTTTTTGTTCAGAAATATCCTCAATATCAAATTTTTAATTTAGATGCCCTTACCTATGCTGGTAATTTAGAGAACCTAAAAGAAATTGAAAACTCAAGTAACTATACTTTTCTAAAAGCAGATATAACTGATGCTAAACAGATAGATAGTTTATTTGCTGAACATCAATTTACAGATGTTATTCATTTGGCTGCTGAATCACACGTAGACCGTTCAATAAAAGACCCTTTAGCATTTTTGAACACTAACATTATTGGTACAGCCAATCTCTTAAATTCAGCAAAAGCAACTTGGGCAGGAAATTTAAAAGAACATTTGTTCTATCATATTTCTACTGATGAGGTTTATGGATCTTTAGGTGAAGAAGGCTTCTTTTTAGAAACTACTTCTTATGATCCTCAATCTCCATATTCAGCATCAAAAGCAGGTTCTGATCATTTTGTAAGAGCATACAACAATACTTATGGAATGAAAACCGTAATCTCTAACTGCTCTAATAATTACGGGCCCAATCAATTTCCAGAAAAATTAATTCCGCTTTGTATTAACAATATAAAACAAGGGAACCCATTGCCTATATATGGTAAAGGTGAAAACATTAGGGATTGGTTGTTTGTGGTTGACCATGCTAGAGCAATAGACCTTATTTTCCACGAAGGGAAAAACGGAGAAACCTACAATATTGGAGGTATTAATGAATGGAGCAACCTTAATTTAGTGGAGCTTCTTTGTGATGTAATGGACAAAAAGCTTGGTAACCCAGAAGGGACATCTAAGAAACTTATCAAATTTGTTACCGATAGAGCTGGTCATGATCATAGATATGCCATAGATGCTTCTAAAATCAATAAAGAATTGGGATGGAGCCCATCTGTGACTTTTGAACAAGGCTTAGAAAAAACGGTAGATTGGTATTTAGATAATGAAGAATGGCTAGAGAAAGTTACTTCGGGTAAGTATCAAGAGTATTACAACAATTTTTATACTTCAGAAAAATAACGTTATGAAGGGAATTATTTTAGCAGGAGGATCTGGTACCAGACTACATCCATTGACACTTTCCGTAAGTAAGCAATTAATGCCTATTTACGACAAACCTATGATTTACTACCCGTTATCTACATTAATGATTTCGGGAATTAAAGATATACTCATTATTTCAACACCAAAAGATTTGCCTCTTTTCGAAAATCTTTTTGGTGATGGATCTCAATTGGGAATTAAACTTTCTTATGCGGTACAAGAAAATCCAGAAGGTTTAGCGCAAGCTTTTATTATTGGCGAAGAGTTTATAGGTAATGATAAAGTGGCACTAATTCTGGGCGACAATATTTTCTATGGTGCTGGTATTGGAAAGCTTCTACAAGGCAATATAGATCCAGATGGTGGTATTATTTACGCTTACCGTGTAAGTGACCCTGAGCGTTACGGTGTTGTTGATTTCGATAAAGAAGGGAACGTTACTTCTATTGAAGAAAAACCAGAAAACCCTAAATCAAACTATGCTGTGCCTGGTATTTATTTCTATGACAACAGCGTTATTGAAATTGCCAAAAACCTTAAACCAAGCCCAAGAGGCGAACTAGAAATCACCGATATCAATGCTGAATACCTAAAAAGAGGAAACCTTAAAGTTTCTGTTATGAATCGCGGTACGGCATGGTTAGATACAGGTACAATTGATTCTCTTTTAGAGGCTTCACAGTTTGTAGAAGTAATTGAAAAACGACAAGGGTTCAAAGTGGGTAGCATTGAGGAAATTGCCTATAGGATGGGTTATATTGATGGCGCACAACTAGAAAAACTAGCGCTACCGCTTAAAAAGAGTGGTTACGGAACTTACTTATTAAAAATTTTATCTGAATAATGGCATTCAAACGAAAGCAAGCACTATTATTACTTTCTATTTTAAGTGGATTATTGTTTGCTTTCAGTTGGCCAACTTATCCATTTTTACCTTTTATCTTTATTGCTTTTGTTCCGCTTTTTATAATTGAAAGCACGGTAAACAAAGCATCAAGTTTATTTCTCTATTCATTCATAAGTTTTCTAATCTGGAATGCTTCATCTACATGGTGGATCATTAATTCTACTTTAGGGGGCGGCCTTATAGCTGTAGTTGCTAACAGTTTATTAATGACCTTACCCGTTCTTCTGTTTCATAAAGTGAAAAAGAATTTAGGGGATAGTAGAGGCTACATTTCAATTGTCTTTTTCTGGATTACTTTTGAATACACGCACCTTAACTGGGACTTATCTTGGCCATGGTTAACTTTAGGCAATGTTTTTTCTGGAAGAACTGAAATCATACAATGGTACGAATACACAGGTGTTTTGGGCGGTAGTTTATGGATTTTAATTGCCAACATTGCACTCTATAAATTTCTTAAACTTCGTTTTCAGTTAACTAAAGTTTTGGTGCCCGGATTGGTTTTATTCCTTCCAATTTTGTTTTCCTTTTTTGTTCAATGGAATTTCAGCCCAGCTAAAAACTCACAATCAATTGAATGTATTGTAGCACAACCAAATTACGATCCCTACAATCAGAAATTTGAATACAGTGATGATTTTATTCCTTATGAAGAACAAATAGATAAACTGATTTCTATTTCAGAAGAAAAAATTAGCAACAAAACAGTATTATTAGCTTGGCCAGAAACGGCCATTCAAGGAGGTAGATACATTCCTAATTTAAACAAAGACCCAGAAATTCATAAATTAATTGCCTTAACCAATAAATATCCCAAGCTAACTGTTTTAACAGGAGTTGAAACTTGGAACCGATACAACAGAAATACGGCCTTGCCTTCCACTGCCAAATTTAGAGAAGACTTAGGCTATTATGATAATTACAACTCTGCCGTTGCAATACACGGAGACAGCATTCAAGTTTATAATAAATCGAAATTTGTCCCAGGAGTAGAGAAATTACCATTTCCTAAACTTTTAGGATGGGTTGTTAAAATCATAGACTTTGACGGTGCTGGCACTTATGGTTCACAAGAAGAGCGTACTCCAATCACTTTTGCTGACAGTTTACAAACTACGCCTCTTATTTGCTACGAATCTGTTTTTGGTGATTTTGTAAGCCAATTTTGTTATAACGGCGCCGATTTAATTACTATTATTACTAATGACGGCTGGTGGAAAGACACCGACGGCCATAAACAACATAATTTGTTAGCAAAACTAAGAGCTATAGAAAACCGTAGATATGTTTTACGTTCTGCCAACACAGGAATTTCTTCTATTATAGATTGGTATGGTAATGAAATAGATGAATTAACTTGGTGGAAAAGAGGCACTCTAAAAAGGGCTGTTTTTACTAATTCTGAAAAAACATTATACACACAATACGGAGACCTAATTGGTAGAGTTAGTCCTTTTTTTAGTTTACTAATCATATTCTATTCTTTCGTTAGAAAAAAAACGAAAAAATAGTATTTTAACGTTTGTCTATAAACAGAAACCCCAATTATCATGAATATACTTAAACACCTTTTATTACTTTCTTTTTCAGTATTATCCCTTGCTACTTTTGCACAAGACATAGAAAAAGACATTATTAACGAATGGAAAATGATTAAAACAGAAGTTGATGGAAAAGCTGCTTCTCCGGTACATGAAAAACTAATACTGGAATTAACGAAAAAAAATACCTTTACCATCACATCTGAATACGAAGAAACACATACTGGTACTTGGGAATTTAACCAAGATAAATCTAAAATCATTTTAGTAGATGACATTAGAGACTACAAGCAGTCTTTAAATATCCTAGATTATGATGACGCTCACCTTGCTTTAGGAAATTTTGATGGCAAGAACATGAGTATGTATTTCATTCCGTTAGGAAAGAAAAAACACCAAGACTTAACTCATGTAGAACATAGTATTGCTAAAAGATGGACTTGCTATAAAAGTAATGAAGATAAAAATATTGGTTTAATGATAGAATTTAAAGCCGACAAAACTTTCATCATGATTCCTGAAGGTTTAAAAGTACCTGTAGCTTCTGGGACTTGGGATATCACTGAGGACAATAAACATGTTCAGGTTCAAAAACGTGAAGGTGGCGTACTGGATTTAGAAATTATTGAAAGACACAAACATGAATTAGTTCTTAAAAGCACTGAGTCTGATGCCATTAATTATTTACATGATCCTAAAATGACTCGTTTAGACATTCAAGAAGGTATTTTTTCTAACAAAGGAAAACCTTTACATGATGAACTTAAGAAGTCGCATTAATTAACAGGTTCTAAAAAACTAAAAGATAGTTATACTCTTATTGTCTCACAATTTATTAAATGGTGAGGCACAAAAAAGGCGAGACCATTTAAGGTTCGCCTTTTTTGTTTTATAGGTTTTTCGAGAAAGCCCCTTTTCTATATTTCTTCCTTGCTAGGAATTTTATATGTGTATTACTTCGTCGTAAGCTGCTGCACACGCTTCCATAACCGCTTCAGACATTGTAGGGTGCGGATGTACCGACTTAATGATTTCATGACCTGTAGTTTCAAGATTTCTTGCTACCACAACTTCAGCAATCATTTCCGTAACGCTAGCACCAATAAAGTGTGCGCCTAACCACTCACCGTATTTAGCGTCAAAAATTACTTTAACAAACCCGTCTTTGTTACCTCCTGCACTAGCTTTACCAGATGCCGTAAATGGGAATTTACCCACTTTAATATCGTATCCCGCTTCTTTAGCTTTAGCTTCCGTTAAACCCACAGAGGCAATTTCAGGAGAGCAATAGGTACAACCCGGTATGTTTCCGTAATTTAATGGATGTACGTCCATACCAGAAATTTTCTCAACGCAAATAATACCTTCGGCAGAAGCAACGTGTGCTAATGCAGGTCCTTTTACTATGTCACCAATGGCATAATAACCTGGCATGTTTGTTTTGTAGTAATCGTCTACTAAAACACGTCCTTTATCTGTAGCAATACCTACATCTTCAAGACCAATACCTTCAATATTATTTTCAACACCTACAGCAGAAAGCACTACATCACATTCAATAGTCTCTTCTCCTTTGGCGGTTTTAATTTTTACTTTGCATTTGTTGCCTTTCGTATCAACACTTTCAACAGCAGAGTTAGTCATTACTTCAATACCTTGCTTTTTGAAGTTTTTCTCTAACGCTTTAGAAACGTCAATATCTTCGTTAGGCACAATGTTAGGCAAGAATTCTACTACGGTAACTTTAGTACCAATAGCGTTGTAGTAATACGCAAACTCAACACCAATAGCACCAGAACCAACAATTACCATAGATTCAGGCTTTTCTTTAAGCACTAAAGCCTCGCGGTAACCAATGATTTTTTTTCCGTCTTGCGGAAGGTTAGGAAGTACTCTAGATCTACCGCCAGTAGCTAAAATAATATGGTTGGCACTGTATTCAGTAGCAGTCCCAGACTCATCCGTTACCATTACTTTTTTACCTGGAGCAACTTTACCAAATCCATTAAGAACATCAATTTTGTTCTTTTTGAAAAGGAATTGAATACCCTTACTCATGCCAGAAGCAATATCTCTACTTCTTTTTACCATAGCAGCAGCATCTGCTTCTACTTCGCCTTTAATAGTGATACCGTAATCACTAGCGTGATTCATATATTCGAAAACCTGTGCACTCTTTAGTAATGCTTTTGTAGGAATACAACCCCAATTAAGGCAAATACCACCTAAAGATTCTTTTTCTACAACAGCAGTTTTTAATCCTAATTGAGACGCGCGAATAGCCGCCACATAACCACCGGGACCACTACCTACAACTATAACATCATATTTTGCAGACATATTTTTTTATTTAAGTAACGTTCTTAATAATTCAGACTTTACGAATTTAAAGTATTAAAACCTTTTGTCCAATCTGAAGGCAATACCTATAATATAATGATAAGCGGAATTGTTATACTTTTTTTGATTTTTAAACCGAAGTCCTATATAATTGCACTTCTTGATAGATAAGAATTATTATTATTTAGCTTTGCTTCTTGAAATCTAGGGAACACATACAGAATAAAATTAAGGCTTCGGGATTAAAAGTAACGCAACAACGGTTGGTGATTTACGAAACCCTGTTGTCTATGAAAACACACCCTACTTCCGAAATGCTTTTTGAGCATGTAAGAACGCAAAATCCCACCATATCTTTAGCTACAATATATAAAACACTAGAAACATTTGTGGATTACGGCTTAGCCAAAAAAGTAATGACCGAAGACGGCATTATGCGCTACGATGGTTCTACGCACCCACACCACCATATTTATTGTACTAATACCAGTGAAATTGTGGACTATGAAGACGAAGATCTAATGGCTGTAATTAAAGATTATTTAGAAAAGAAGAACATTAATAATCTAAAAATTGACCAGATTTGTGTTCACATTAATGGTGAAAAAATTTCGAAAAACGATCAAATAACCATAAACTAAAACTTAATAAAATGTCATTAGTTGGTAAAAAAGCCCCTTTATTTAATGCGCCATGTGTAGAAAATGGTGGAGTTACTACAACCCTAAACCTTGCAGATTACATTGGTAAGCAAGAAGTAATCGTTTTCTTTTACCCAAAAGATTTCACTTTCGTTTGTCCTACTGAATTATTTGCGTTCCAAAGCAAATTAGCAGACTTCGAAGAAAGAGGCGTAAAAGTTATTGGCATTTCAACAGATACTGCAGAAACACACTGGGCGTGGTTAAATACACCTAAAAACAAAGGCGGTATTGAAGGCGTTACCTACCCTCTAGTAGCAGATGAAGATAAAACGATTGCCATGAACTACGGCGTTCTTGGTGGTGAATATACTTACGATGACGAAGGTAACTATGTATTTGAAGGTGATCCAATTGCTTTCAGAGGTACATTCTTCATTGATAAAGAAGGTGTAGTACGTCACGAGTACATTAACTTCTTCCCATTAGGTAGAAATGTAGACGAGTTTGTAAGAATTGTTGACGCTTGGCACCATTTCCAAGAAGTAGGTGAAGTTTGCCCTGCTAACTGGAACAAAGGCGACGCGGCTATGCAAGCTACACACGAAGGTGTTGCTGATTACCTTTCTAAGAACTAGTTAGAAGATATAATGCATTTGTTCTAAAAGCGGCGGTTTTACACTGCCGCTTTTTTTATTAAAGATGGCCAGTTAAGCATGAAACTATTTTATAACATTGGCCTCCATTTGTATGGAGTGGTTCTTACGGTTGTAGCGCTTTTTAACAAAAAAGCCAATCTGTTTGTAGACGGAAGAAAAAACTGGCGGCAAACGCTTTCTCAAAAACTGAAACATATACACAAACGTAAAATTTGGATTCACGCTGCTTCTGTGGGTGAATTTGAACAAAGCCGTGTATTGATTGAAAAAATTAAACATGCGCATCCCGAAATATTTGTTTTGCTTACCTTCTTTTCGCCCAGTGGTTACGAGCTAAGGAAAAACTATCCTTTTGCCGATTATATCACCTATTTACCGATAGACACAAAAGCTAATGCCCGTGATTTTATAAGTGTTATTCAACCCGATTTAGCCATTTTTACCAAGTATGAATTCTGGGACAATTACCTTACAGCACTCAAGAATAATCAAATTCCAGTACTTTCTATTTCTTCTATTTTTAGAGAAAACCAGATCTTTTTTAATCAAAAAGATGGTTTTAATGCCAAAACCTTAAAGAAGATTACCTCTTTTTTTGTTCAGGATGAAAAATCTAAAACCCTATTGGCAGAACTGGGAATTACCGAAGTTATGGTAAACGGCGATACACGTTTTGATCGCGTTCATCAGATTGCAGAACATAGTAAAGACATTCCTTTAGTAGATGCCTTTACCGCCAATAAACCGTGTTTGGTGTGTGGTAGTGTTTGGCCGGCCGATATGGAAATTCTAATTCCTATGATGAATGCCTTAGCCGGAAAAATGAAATTTATTATAGCACCGCATGAAATACATCCAGAAGAAATTGAAACGTATAGAACTAAAATAAATGCCCAAAGCAGCTTGTTTTCGGAAGGTGAAAAACCCGAAAGTGAAGTCTTGTTTATTGACAATGTAGGCATGCTTTCATCGCTGTATAAATACGGAACCATGGCTTACGTAGGCGGCGCGTTTGGTAAAGGTTTGCACAATGTTTTAGAGCCCGCCAGTTTTGGTTTACCTGTTTTCTTCGGAAATAAGACCTACAAAAAGTTTAACGAAGCCTTAGCCATGTTAGAAGATGGAACGGCTTTTTCGATAACTTCTACCGAAGAATTAACCGCCATAGTGGAAGATCTTCTTCAGAATGAACAAAAATTAAAAACCTTAAATAATAAAGTGTTTAACTACGTGAAAAAGAATATTGGTGCCAGCGAGCGGATTTTTAACTTCATAGAAAAGAAATATCTTACAGTATGAAAGGGATAGTGCTTCGTTCAACAGGTTCTTGGTATAAAATACAGTCGGGCGATAAAGTGTTAGACGGAAGGTTGCGCGGTAAAATGCGTACGCTAGATTTGAAAACCACCAACCCCATTGCCGTGGGTGATCATGTGGCTTTTACCGAAGAAGAAGACGGAACCGTAAGCATTAATGAAGTGCTAAAACGTAAAAATTATATTATTCGGAAATCAACCCGTTCTCACGCGCAAGCCCATGTTTTGGCCGCAAATTTAGATCAGGCAGCATTAATTGTAACCTTAAGAGAACCCAGAACTTCATTGGGATTTATTGATCGGTTTTTGGTACTTACCGAATCGTTTAGAATACCAGCCATTCTTGTTTTTAATAAAGTAGATACCTACAGCCCAAAACAATTAGAATTGTTAGAAGCATATGAGGAAGTTTACAAAAACATAAACTACCCGTGTTATAGAGTTTCGGCGGTAGACCCCGCATATAAAGCCACAATAGAAGAACTTTTTATTAATAAAACTACGTTGTTGGCAGGGCATTCGGGAGCAGGGAAATCAACCATGATTAACCTTTTAAACCCAGATTTAGACATTAAAACGGCGGGTATTTCTAATTTCTCTAAAAAAGGAAAACATACCACCACATACGTAGAAATGCATCAATTGGCAAAAGATGCCTTTGTGATTGATTCACCAGGAATTAAAGAATTGGGACTTTACGATATTCAAAAACCTGAAATTTCACACTACTTTGTTGAAATGCGTGACTACCTGAATAAATGCAAGTTTAACAACTGTACTCATGATCACGAACCGGGTTGCGCCGTAGCAGCAGCAGCCGAAAGCGAAGAGATTTCCCCTTCTAGGTATTACAATTATTTAAGTATTTTAAACGGAGAAGATTTTAAGGACCGTTAAAATTTGCGAATTGCATATAAAAATTGTTTAACTTTACACCTGTTTAAATTAAACAAAAGTGCAACGGTATTCCATAAAAGACTTAGAACGGTTATCCGGAATTAAGGCCCATACCTTACGTATTTGGGAAAAGCGCTATGCTATTTTTTCTCCTTCCAGAACAGACACCAATATCCGATTCTATTCTAACGACGATGTTAGAAAATTACTAAACGTTAAAACCTTAATTGACTACGGCAGTAAGATTTCTAAAATTAGTCAGCTTACAGACGAAGTAATTAACCAGCAAATTAACCAAGCGCTGCAACAACAAGAAGCCCATGCTGCTTTTGTTAATGAATTGATGAATGCTATGATGGCTTTAGACGAAGCTAAGTTCCACCAATTGTTTGATTTGGCGGTTCAGAACTTGGGCTTTTATAAAACTATACTGGAAGTAATTTATCCTTTTTTACATAAAGTAGGGCTTTTATGGACGGTAGAACGGGTGATTCCTTTACAAGAACATTTTGCCTCTCACTTGGTAAAACAGAAATTGTACGCTGCTATAGATGGTGTAGATGAACCTTTGATTCCCAATCATAAGTCCTTTGTGTTGTTTTTAAATCAGTTTGAAGAACACGATTTAGCCATTCTTTTTGCCAATTATATTATTAAAAAAGCAGGGCATAAAACCATTTATTTGGGCGCAAAAGTACCCACCCAAAATATTTTAGACCTGAAAGAAAACTTCGATAATCACGATTTTTTCACCTACCTCACCAATCCCTTAACAAAAGAAGAAGTAAAAACTATTTTTGGAACCATTTCTGAAGGCTATTCGGAACAAAAGATTTATGTAGCCGGTTCTAAAGCCAATACAGAAAACCTTCAGTATAAAAATATAATCCCACTTAGCAGCTTAGAGGCATTGCTAAAACTATTGTAACCTATGAATATTTTCTGGTTTAGAAGAGATTTGCGTTTGAACGATAACCGCGGTCTTTTTGAGGCTCTTTCCGCTTCCGAAGAGATACAACCCATTTTTATTTTTGACGAAAATATACTTTCTAAACTTGAAGACAAAAGCGATAAACGGGTTCAGTTTATTTACCGCTATCTAGAAAGACTTGCCACGGAATTGCACAAACACCACGGCGATTTAAAAGTCTATTACGGTAAACCCCAAGACCTTTGGCCACAGATTATAAAAGAATTTCAGCCTGAAAAAGTTTACACCAACGAAGATTACGAACCCTACGGAATTGCACGCGATAAGTTGGTAGAAAAACTATTAACTGAAAATGAAACGTCGTTTTTGAAATTTCAGGATCATGTAATTAAAAAACCGGGTGAAGCTTTAAAGGATGATGGCGATCCTTATTCGGTTTATACCTATTACAAACGTAAATGGCTTTCAGAATTAAAACCGGAAGATTTAAAAGAATACGATACCAATCCACTTCTAAAAAATTTATCAAAGCAGAAACATAAATTCCCGTCTTTACAAGACATTGGTTTTAAAGACACTGGTTTTGATATTCCTGAATTTAATTTAGACGAAGACGTTGTAGCCCATTACGAGAAAACCCGTGATTTCCCGGCGAATGAAAACGGGACAACGCACATTGGCGTACACCTTAGGTTTGGTACAGTAAGCATTAGAAGAATAGCTGTTCGGGCTAAAGAATTAAACGATACCTATCTAAGCGAATTAATCTGGCGTGAATTTTTTACCCAGCTTCTTTTTTTTAATCCTGAAACCGTAGAAGAACCGTTTGTGAAAAAATACAAAGGGCTAAAATGGAAACATAACGAAGAGGCTTTTAAACGTTGGTGCGAAGGACAAACCGGTTACCCTATTGTAGATGCTGGTATGCGGGAATTGAACGCAACGGGGTACATGCATAACCGCGTAAGAATGATTGTAGCTTCGTTTTTAACCAAACATTTACTTATTGACTGGAAATGGGGAGAACGTTATTTTGCCCAAAAATTATTAGATTATGAACTGGCCAGCAATATTGGTAACTGGCAGTGGGCAGCCAGTACGGGAGCAGATGCACAGCCTTATTTTAGGGTTTTTAACCCCACAACACAGATTAAGAAGTTTGACAAAGACTTAAAATATATTAAAAAATGGGTGCCCGAATTTCAAGAACTGGATTATCCTGAGCCAATTGTAGACCATAAAGAAGCCAGAGAAAAAGCCATTAATTACTTTAAGGAGTTTTTGGGGAATATATAGCCATGGTTTATACTTTGGTTTATGAATATTTTTCCCCTTTAAAAGCAAGACCATTTTTATTGTTTACCGAGAATAATTTGTACTTTGAATTATGCTTTTGTGCTAAGCAGAAGCCCCGTCCAGCCGCATTCAGTTTCTTTCTTTAACATGTTATTAACAAACGCATGGCCAGAACTATCAACCGAAGGGAGTTTTTAAACAGCATTGGGATTATGAGTACTTCTTTATTGTTATTTAACGGTTGTGATTTCTGGGCAGCTCCAAACGCCGTTTCAGTAGCTAGTATTCCTGCTCTTCAAGTTCCTCTAGTTTCTGAAAGTATCTTTGATTACATAAAACGCATAAAGGGCAAAATGGACATTACCCTTTACCGTCAGGTTGTTGGTGCCGCCAACGATTTTAAAGAAGGGGACAAAATTCTGGGCGTGTCTGCGGCCAATGAAAACTCTAGAAAATACGCCAGAGAATTACTTTCGAATACTACAATTAAAGACCTGAATCAAAACTCCTTATTTACAGACGAACTTTATACCTTAATTCAGAACAGCACATCGTCTTCGCAAGCTACTTTTGTACAGCAGCTTACACTTGGTGAATTAAAAACTTTCCTTTTAGAAAAAGAAGAAGCAAACATAAAAGCCATTATGCCCGACTTAAGCAGTGATGTTATTGGTTGTGTGGTGAAACTCATGAACAATGACGAACTTATTGAAGTGGGTCAAAAAGTATTCAATCCTTTACCCAATAGTAAAATTGGTAGCAAGGGTTACATGAGCGCCCGCGTTCAGCCCAATTCACCAACAGACAATATTGAAGACATTACTTGGCAAGTATTTGACGCTTGGTCATATGGGGTTGGCGATTTGGTTTTGGGAAACAATCCCGTTTCTAGTGAACCCGCTTCTGTAGCCAAAATAGAAAAGGCACTGTTTGATATCATCACTACTTTCGGACTAGAAAATGTAATTCCCAACTGCGTGTTGTCGCATATAGATGTTCAGGCTGAAGTAGAAACACAACAACCGGGCACTACAGGCATCTGGTTTCAGAGTTTAGCCGGAACAGTAAACGCCAACACTACTTTTGATGTTTCTATTGATAAGATGTTCCGTTACGCCGCCCAAAGAGACGGCCAATACGGTTTGTATGCAGAAACCGGACAAGGCGCAGATTTCACCAATGGACATGCCGCTGGTTTTGATATGGTACTTCACGAGGCCCGAAAGTATGGATTCATACGTGCCCTTAAACTTAAAATGGCCGAATCTAAACCCGCTGAAAAAATGCCTTGGGTGCATGTAAACGATGTAGCTGGTTTTATTGGTCCGGAAGTGTTTAAGACCAAAGAGCAATTGGTGCGTTGCTGTTTAGAAGATACGGTAATGGGCAAACTGCATGGATTAACCATTGGTTTAGACATCTGTTCAACCTTGCACATGGACGTTACTTTGGAAGATTTAGATTGGTGTATTGAACAAGTGATGCCTGCCAATCCGGCGTATTTAATGGCTTTACCCACCAAGAACGATCCCATGTTAAGTTATTTAACCACCGCCTTTCACGATCATGTAAAAGTGCGCGAAAAGTTCGGTTATAAAGTCAACGACCAAATGTGGGCATTTTTCAAAAAGCTAGAGGTTATTGACCAAGACGGAAAACCAAGCGAACATTTTGGTGATCCACTTTGGGTGTATTACCAATACTGTAAAACCAAAAAAGATAAGCGAAGCAAAGAAGCTATTTATACTGAAGGAAAAGCCTGTATTGCCCGAATAAGAGAACGCGGCGTTCCTATTGCGGAAGGGTATGGAGAAAATATTTGGGATTTAGATCCTGCAATGGATAAAGAAGTGCATACGCTTTACGAAGATGCTAAAGTAAGTCTCTGGACGGAAATGGGAACTTCGTTTGTAAGCGCTATTCCGGCGTCTGTTCCCGTATTTACTAAATCAGCGGATAGGAAAGATTACGTTTATCACCCACATTCTGGGGAAGAATTAAGAAAAGATTCTGTGTCGGTTTTAAAATCTATTCGGCAGAAATGGAATCAACAAGTACCCGATGTTCAGATTGTAATTTCAGACGGATTAAATGCACGCGCGTTAATGGATGAAGGGCATTTACTTACTTTTTTAGCACACTTGACAAATTCATTACAAGCAAAAAATTATACCGTAAGTAAAGAGAACCTAGTTGTTAAATATGGAAGAGTTCGTGCGGGTTATTTATCCGGTGAACTTCTTTTCGGAAAAGAAGAAAAAAAGAATAATCCGAAAGGAATCATTCATATCATTGGGGAACGTCCCGGATCCGGGCATCATAATTTTTCAGCATATTTAACGGCAGTTAATACAAACGTGTGGCATAAAAAAGGGGTAGTAGACCACAACATTACCCGAGTAGTTTCTGGGATTTCCGATACGGCTTTAAAACCAGAAATTGCCGTTAAAGAAGTTGTTACAATTTTTGATCAGTTGTTTAGGGCTACCTCTTCATTAGGGGAAATTGACCGATCTTAAAAATTAATACCTCTCCACGCTGTTATCAATTTCTAATGACCATTGGTCTATACCACCTTCTAGATTATACAAGTTGTTGTAACCGTATTCGTCTTGTAAAAATTGAATGGCTTGGGCGCTTCGCATGCCGTGATGGCAATATACCACAGTTGGTTTATTGCGATCAATTTTATTAACTGCTCCGGGAATTTGATTCAATGGAATTAAAATACTGTTGTTTAAAGCGGCAATTTCGTATTCAAAGGGCTCGCGTACATCTATAATATTCCATTCTTCCGAAGTGATTTTTTCTAGGGCTTCGTCTACAGAAAGTGATTTCATTTCTAGTGCTTGGTTTGTTCCACAAAAATCTTCGTAGCTGTCCATCAATTCTGTGATTTCTAAATTTTCAGGTTCAGCAAAAAAACCAAACGTTTGGCTTTTCATGTCCAACAAATTTATGCTGTACAATTTCCCGCTAAGAGGTTCGCCAATTCCGGTAATAACTTTAATGGCTTCGTTAGCTTGCATAGTACCAATTACACCTGGCAAAACTCCTATTACACCAATTTGTGAGCAAGAAGGCACACTTCCGGCTTCGGGTGGTTCCGGAAAAAGACAACGATACGTTGGCCCACCTTGGTAATTAAACACACTAATCTGCCCTTCGAATTTAAAAATTGAACCGTAAACGAAGGGTTTCTTTAAAATTACGCAAGCATCGTTAATCAAATAACGGGTGGCAAAATTATCGGTGCCGTCTACTACTAAATCATAGTCTTTTATGATTTCTAAGGCGTTTCTTTTACTTAATCTCGTATAGTATGTTTTGGTTTTTGTAAACGAATTTCGGGCTTGTAAAAATTCTTCGGCAACATCGGCTTTGCTTCTGCCTATTGAGTTTTCAGGAAAAAGAATCTGACGTTGTAAGTTGGAACGGTCAACCACATCGTCTTCTACAATGCCAATTTTACCAACACCCGCGGCGTTCAAATATTGCAAAACCGGAGAACCTAATCCACCGGAACCAATGACAAGTACAGCCGCATTTTTGAGTTTTTCCTGTCCTTCTAATCCCAGTTCGGGTAAAATAATATGGCGGTTGTAGCGGGCTAGTTCTTCTTTAGTGAGCGACATTTTCTTGATAGCTGTGGTCCCAATCTTTCCAAACTACTTCATAACCTTGTGAACGAATTACTTCGGCCATTTCAGCAGGCGTTCTTTCGTCGGAAATTTCGAATTGTTCTAAGGCTTCTTTGTTGGTGTAACCACCGGGATCGGTTTTAGAACCGGCAGAAATAGATGTAATACCCAATTGAAGAACGTGGTTTCTAAACTTTTCGGATTCTCTGGTGGATAGCGAAAGTTCTACTTCTTCGTCAAAAATCCGATAGGCACAAATTAGTTGTACCAATTCACGGTCGCTCATGTCTACTTTCGGTTCTAAACCACCAGAAAACGGACGTAAACGTGGGAAAGAAATGGAATATTTCGATTTCCAGAAATGCTTTTCTAAATAGATTAAATGCATAGCACACATTAATGAATCGGTGCGCCAATCTTCTAAACCAATTAAAACACCCAAACCCATTTTGTACACTTCGGCATTTCCCAAACGTTCGGGCGTAGCTAAACGCCAATCGAAGTTCGATTTTTTTCCTTTTGGGTGGTGAATTTTATAATCTTCTCGGTGATAGGTTTCTTGATATACCAAAACGGTATGCAAACCGTGTTTTCCAAGGCGTGCATATTCGTCTTCTTCCAAAGGTTGTACTTCAATAGAAATATTTGCGAAATGCGGCTTTATTAACTTAATGGCATTTTCCAGATAATCTACGCCCACCGTTTTATTGGCTTCTCCAGTAACTAATAACACATGCTCAAATCCATGTGATTTAATTACGGCCACTTCGTCTAAAATTTCCTGATCGGTTAAAGTTTTCCGTGGTAATTTATTGTCCATACTGAACCCGCAATACGTACAAATGTTTTGGCATTCGTTCGAAAGATAAAGAGGAATATACATTTGCATGGTTTTACCAAAACGCTTTTGGGTAATCTCTCGGCTTTTTTTGGCCATTTCCTCTAAATAAGGAGCCGCCGACGGAGATATTAAAGCCTTAAAATCTTCTAAAGAACGTTTGCCATTTTTGTGGATGGCATGCAGAACTTCAGCCGATGTTTTGGAATAAATGCTCTGTTTTACTTCGTCCCAGTTGTATGTATCAAATAATGATTGAAAACTCATTCAGGCCTTTCAGTAAGGGTTAGTCAACAAATTTAAGGAGTGAGAACTTCTTAAAAGAAGGAATACCGACAAAGTGTAGAATTAATTTTTAAACCAAAAACGTTCAGGAAGTTAATCCTGAACGTAATCTGTTAAATAGCTGAAATAACTGGTCAATTGACCGTTTTTAGCAATGGTAGCTTTTTTGATCATTTCAGAATCTTCACCTTTTAATAATTCTGGAATTACCGATTTTATCAACTGGTCACCAAAGCTTTTAGAAGCATCCCTTGGAACCTCGCAGGGTAAATTATCAATGGCCATTACCGTAATATTGTCTTCGTTAGAATACGCTTTTTCTTCCGAAAATGAAGTTCGGTTGATATCGTAATAGCCATCATCAATGGTAGTAGACCGTAATGTGGTTGGCACAGAACCTTGTATATCACACGTGATGTCTGCAATTACCTTAATCTTAAAATCTTCAGACTGAACATCTTCTTCAGAAAATAGAACAGGTGCATTTGGGTCCCAGAAAGCACCCGCAATTAATATATCTGTTACCGGCAAAAAGCGGTAAAAGGTAGATTGGTATTGGTTGGGATTGGTATAGAAATTCATGAAATCGAATTCCGTATCTGGCTTCTCTATTTTTTGATTATACGCATCAGAATCCAGCTGGATAAATATTGGATCGTTCTGGTGCACAAAATAGTCGCTTTCCTGAACGCCTTTAACTTTAGCTTTTTTCAGTACTTCAATAGCGCCTTTGGCTACACGTCCTGCGCCAGTTAATAATATTTTTAGTCCTTTTGGTAATTCAACTTTTTGAAGTTCAACCCATAGTTCTTCTAGATCTAAACACTCATTTGCGGGTTTTAGCATGTAAGAATTGTACTTTTTCCCGTAGGCTAATAAACCATTGTAAGCACCTACAATTCCTGCAAATCTACCAAAGGCTACCACACGTTGATTGTATTTATCTTTCAGACACTCGTAATCGATTAGGGTGATTTTTTTCTCTAAAACAGCTTGCAATAATTTTTTATTGTATGGCTGCTTTTTAATGGTATGTGAAAAGAAAAAGTAGGTTTTATTAGCCACTAATGAGTCTATAGGCACCTCTTTTACACCAAATAGTACATCCCTGTCCTCTAATTCATTAGAAAGTGTTGTTCCCGTTTCTTCATAGAGCGCATCTCCAAAACATCTGATTGTACTAGGTTCTACTTTAACATCTAGATTAAAATCACGCTTTAGTTGCTGACAATGTTTGGGAGTAAAGGCTACTCTAAAGTCTTGGGGTATCTTTTCTTCTTTAATTATTCCTATCTTCATGTATCAAAAACCATTTTCTTAAATGGTACGCTTTTTGGGTGAAAATTTCAATGAAAATAAATGTAACTTTTTATATACTAAAAGTTAATTTAGGATATTCATTGTAAAATGAGGTAATACAAAGAGTTAATATATTTAAATAATGACGGAAAAGAGAAGCAGAGATATATATTTAAATTATAGTGGTTCTTTACGTTTAATTATTGTCACATTCCTTCTTTGGGGTTTTGTTACAGTAATTAACGGTTTTTTGTTAGATGAACTTGTTTTGGGTTTAAATTTAACCTCAGTCGAAGCCGATTTACTAACCTATATTTTCTTTGGGGTTTATATGCTTATCGGTTATCCCGCTAGTCTTATTATAGAAAAAATTGGTTTTAAAGAAGCAATTAAGGTTGGTCTATATATTTCGGCAGCCGCTGTTTTCCCTATGGTTCTTGGTGCCCGTGAGTTGAGTTATGAATTAATTGTTCTAGGCACGTTTCTTTTAGCTTCTGGTATAGCAATTATTCAGGTTTCTGCTAACATGTATATTGTTTTAGTAGGTGATTATGAAGGTGGTCCTAGTAGATTATTATTTGGACAAGCTTTAAACTCTTTTGGTACTTGGATGGCCCCTTTAATTGGTACACTAATTAGAGATGCCCAACCCCACCACTTAGATGATTTAGAACAAATTGCCATTTTCAAATCTGAATTGGTGGTATTGCCGTATGTGCTTTTTACTGTGATTTTCATTGGTATGGCCATATTCATTAACTTTTCGGATTTACCACAGCTAAATAAATTTAATGAAGTTCCTACCAATATAAAGGACGATACTAGAACTTCAGTCTTCCAATACAAACATGTTGTTTTAGGGGCATTGGCTATTTGTTTTTATGTAGGTGCAGAAGTATCTATTGGTAACAAGCTAGATGAATATATTCTAGAGGAATTGCAACTCACCAATTTTAAAAGTTTTATTGGATACATTATTCCTTATTACTGGGGTGGTGCAATGGTAGGTAGATTTGTAGGTAGTTATGTATCTAGAAGAGTTTCTGCCAACAAGATGTTAGCTGCTTGTAGTGTTTTTGCTATAGCTTTCTTAGTGTTCTCTATGGTAAGTAAATCGGTACCAAGTATGATGTTTATTTTAGGCATTGGTTTCTTCAACTCCATTATGTTCCCAATTATTTTCTATTTGGGCACACACGGTATGGGAAGGCTTTCGGCAAGAGCTTCTGGTTTATTAATAGCCGGCATTGTTGGTGGCGCGGCTATACTTTGGATTTTTAATCAAATACCAGATCTTAAAGTAGCTCTTTGGATACCAATTGGTTGTTATGCTTTTATATTTTTATACGGAATATGGGGCTACAAATACAAAGAGAAAGAACATTTAATGATTTAATAGCTTGCCGCAGCAAAGATGTTTTTGCTATGCTTTGCCAACAGCTCTTTTCCGTTAAGAAAATCTAAATTCACCATAAATGAGAAAGCTGCTACCTCACCGTGCAGCTTTTTTATTAATTCCGCAGCTGCATCCGCTGTTCCTCCAGTAGCTAATAAATCATCGTGAATTAATACTTTAGCGCCTTTTTCTATAGCATCTTCATGCATTTCTATAGTAGCAGAACCGTATTCTAAATCATAATTATATTGAACGGTTTTATAAGGAAGTTTACCTGCTTTTCTTACCGGAATAAACGGAACCCCTAATCGAATAGCCAACTGTGGGCCAAATAAAAATCCTCTGGCTTCAATCCCGGCAACGGCATCAATTTCTAAGTGTTTTACCGATTGATATAAATAATCTATCACTTCTACACATAATTCAGAATTCTGAAAGATGGGTGTTATGTCTTTAAAAATGATTCCCGCTTTGGGGAAATCTAAAACATCTCTGATAGCACTTTTAATCTTCTGTTCCATTATTACCGATTTGCCAACAAAATTGGACTTTTATAAACTGTTTCCAATTTTAAGACCTACAAAAAACGTTCTCGGTCTTCCTGGTCCGTAAATATAATTGGCATCTCTATTAGCTCCTGTATCAAAATCGCTTTGGTAAGAATTGAAAATATTTTGAACACCCGCACTAATTTCCATTTCTAAATTATTTTTAAACGGAAGTTTTCTAGAAAGCTTAATGTTGCCTTCAAAAAAACTAGGAGTTGTTTCAATCACCGTGTATTGTGTTTGCGGATCAACTATATGAGCCGCTTTCATAGGGCCAGTGTAAATGCCGGTTAAAGCAATATCCCAAAATTTTCGGTAGGTGTAGATAGCGGTAAAGTAGCCGTATATATTGGGAGACCGCAACATCTGTTTGGTAGTTACATCTGCTTGTGCATTGTTTTTGGCCGACCAGATTATTTCCTCTTCGTTATACAAAGCTTGTTGTAAGGTTGAGCCCATCTGGAGTTTCACATTTCTAGACGTAGCCAAAGCGGCTTCTAAATTTACGCCTCTTACAAAAGCACCGTTGCTGTTTCTTTTCACCATTAATTTGTATTCGTCAGAAGGTTGCTGGGCCAGTGCTTCATTCACAAACGCATGGTTTAATACGGTATAAAAAGCATCGGCAGTGAACATCGCTTGCATTTTACCAAAATCGGTAGTGTAGCTTAAAGAAGAAGTAAAAGCATGTGAAATTTCAGGGTTAAGATCACCATCCAATACAATAAACTGAATATCTCCACCAACAATAGCTAAATGTAAATCCTCATCAAAGGCTTGTGGTGTTCTAAAACCTCGTGCATAACCAACTCTAAATTTTAGATTTTTACCAATATCCTGCATAATATTTACTCGCGGACTTAATACATTTAAGTGAATGGAATTTTGTTCGGAATACGTAGTGCCCAAACGGTAATTTCCTTCAATAAAATTATAATCGTACCGAAGTCCCAAAAGCAAAGTGGTCTTTTTAAAAGGCATAAAACTCAATTGTGTATACACGCCCAAATTATTAACTTGCTGGTCTGTTAAGCGGTTATAACCCGTTATTTCGTCAACTGTATTGTTGTTTTTATTTTCTACACCACTTACAAAAGATGCTTTTCTTCCGAATAAAGAATCAATATGATGCGTAAACTGAAACCCTGCTACAAAGGTGTAATCGTTGGTTAAACCATACCCTTTTAAACTAATTTCTCTATCCGTGAAAGCTTGTAATACCGCTATAGAATCGGCAGCTGTAGAATTATTATCTAAGGTGGGAATCGCTACATTTCCACCACCTCCGTAATAACTGTTTCTTACTGTTTTTTGTCCTGAAACGTATACGGAATATCGGTTCTTCTGATTTTCAGACAGTAGCTCATACCCCAATTGGGCACCAATAATTTTATGATCCAGCCATTCGGTAATGTCAGTCTCATGTGGTGGTTTATCAAATAGATTACCGCCTCTTCTTTCTTCCGAAATACCATAAATGTCTAAATTCAGTTCGCTTTTTTCGGTAGGCTTGTAGAACAAATTTGTTCCCAAAGAAAGGTTATGAATTTTAGTCATTTCCGAAAAACCATCTCCATTAGCATCGTACGGTGACCGTTCTCTAATTATCCCGAAAAATGAAGCCCCCGAAGTTTGTTCAGGATTTACTACTGCGCCGTTCATTTGTAACGAATTGTCCCAACTTTGCCCATCAATAATTGCAGAATTACTCTTCAGCTGAAAAAAATCTTCTTCCGGTTTTTTAGTAATAATGTTTACGGTTCCCGCAATAGCATTAGAACCGTATAAAGCAGAACCACCGCCTTTTACAACTTCTACCCGGTCTATCATGGCTGTAGGAATTTGCTCTAAGCCATAAACTCCATTTAAAGCACTAAAAACAGGTTTTCCGTTAATTAAAATTTGAGAATAAGGGCCTTGTAAACCGTTAATTCGTAACTGAGTGAACCCACAATTTTGGCAATTTGTCTCTAATCGTAAGCCTGGTTGGTAGGCAATACCTTCCGATAAACTTACCGCTTGTACCGCATTAAACGTTTGGTCATCTGTTATGTTAACAATTATGGGTGTGTTTTGTTTTTTAACATAATCTCTGGTTGCTGTCACCACCACTTCATTCATATTAAAAAGGTCTTCTTTTAATACGAAATTAAATTCACCTGCATTTGGGATAAGATTGATATTGGTCTCTTTGTCTTTAAAACCAAGCATAGTGATTTTTACCGTATAATTTCTGGGTTCTAAATTAATATGGAAATGCCCGTCTAGGTTGGTTTGTGTTTTAATAGAGTCCGAAATTATAATTAATGCTAATGGAATTGGCGCGTTGTTTTGATCGATTACTTCCCCATGAAAAGGAATTTTTTGCGCGTAAATAGAAGAGTAAAAGAATATTAGCAATAATGTTAGAAACCTATAAATCATAATTATTTTATTACTAATAATATATTTAGACCTGTCTAAATTAGTACTTTTGTCGCAATAAAAAAATCACTCGCAAAACAGCATACTGTAATTGTTTCTAATTAGTTAACTTTGTATCCTGTTTCATATGTCTGGCTTAACCTATAGCATATTATCACACCTAAGCCTTCCTGAAAAAACGGAAGACGAAATGGATTATGAAAAGTTGTTTCTTTTTATACTTCCAAGGGTTAAAGAATTGTTGGATAGAGATTTATCTGGATTGTTAAATGTGTTGTACCGATTAGACGTTTCGGAAGAAAAGTTTAAAGAAATACTAGCCAAAGGAGATCCTGAACATCTATCTGAAGCAGTGAGCCAACTTATTGTTGAAAGAGAAAAAGAGCGTTTGTATTATAGAAAGAAATATAGCTAATGGGAGCCATTATTTTAAAAACCCGCGAAGAGATTGAGTTAATGAGAGAAAGTGCACAAATTGTATCTAAAACATTGGGCATGCTTTCGCACGAAATTAAACCGGGTGTAAACACCTTATACTTAGATAAATTAGCCGAAGAGTTTATACGGGATCATGGAGCTGTGCCTGGTTTTTTAGGGCTATACGATTTCCCAAATACCTTGTGCGTTTCTCCAAATGAGCAAGTGGTACACGGCATTCCTAATGAAGTAGAATTAAAAGAAGGTGATATTATTTCGGTAGACTGTGGCGCTTTAAAAAATGGCTTTTACGGTGATCACGCCTATACTTTTCCGGTAGGAGTAGTTTCGGAAGCGATTAAAAAGCTGTTAAAAGTAACCAAAGAAAGTCTTTATTTGGGCATTGAGCAGATTAGAGCGAACAACCGTTTGGGTGATGTAGGTTTTGCTGTTCAAAACCATTGTGAAAAGAACGGTTATGGCGTTGTTAGAGAGTTGGTAGGGCATGGTTTAGGCAGAGAAATGCACGAAGGACCAGAGGTTCCTAATTATGGCCGACGCGGAAAAGGACCTAAATTGAGTGAAGGTTTGGTAGTTGCCATTGAGCCCATGATTAATATGGGAACTCAACGGGTTAAACAACTTTCAGACGGTTGGACAATTATAACGGCAGACGGCAAACCATCTGCTCATTTTGAACACGATGTGGCTATTGTAGACGGTAAGCCTGATGTACTTTCTACCTTTGAATACATAAAAGGAGAAGAAAATCTTGATGCTAAAGTTTAGCTATTTATTTAAACATATACTTTATCTTAAATAATTGAGAAGGCTTAGTTATTAGGTTTTTCTGAATTTATAATATGTTAAAAAAGGCGTTTGTATTATTCTTTTTAGTATTCATTACTTCTGGATATGCATCTATACCATTGGTATTAGATGATAATCTAGAAGAAAAATGCCTTTGTAGAGAATATGTAGATTTCTTTGAAGATACCAGTACAAAAATGGGTATTACAGAAATCCTACAACTCAACTCAAACAAGTTTGTTACCAGTACTGCCCAAGATTTGATGAACGATAATATCAGTTCATCTTACTGGTTAAAATTTACGATTAAAAATAATTGTACGTACAACAGACCATTTAATGTCGAAATGTTTGATTTTGACATTAATCAAGTGTCTTTGTACATTCCTGTTCATGGTGGCGGTTATAGAGAAGAACGTGCAGGGTTCGATTATAAATTCAATACTAGACATGTACACCATAAAAACTTAAGCTTTAACTTACCTATTAGTGAAGGCGAAACGGCTACTTTTTATATGCGGTTTTATTCTACCGAAAAAAATGTTTTAGAGCCCATTGTTCGTTCTTATAACCAAACATTAAAATACGGTTTAACAGAATACATTCTATTTGGTGTTTTTTATGGGCTACTGCTGCTAATGATTTTCTATAACCTTTTGTATTTCATTATACTTAAGAAAGCGCATTATATTTTTTATGTATTCTATGCTACGGGAATTTTGCTCTATTTAATGAGTCAAAATGGTACAGGTTTTCAATTTTTATGGGCTAATTACCCTCAAATAAATCCGTATATAGGAGACATAAGTTTGTTTGTGGGAATAGTATCTATGTTACTTTTCACCATTAGTTTCTTAGAGCTTAAAACTAAAAACAGAAGTATTTATACCTTGGTTATAGTTGCTTTAATATTAAGAATAGCAACATTCCCAATCCAATTGGCATGTACGGATAATTATTCATGGTTAATTATAGATGTAATAGCCGTTCAGATTTCACTTTTTTCGGGTTTTACCCTATATAAACAAGGTTTTGTTTCTGCAAAGTGGTTTTTAATGGCTTTTTTAATTTTAGATGTTTGTTTCTTAGTTACTACTTTAGAAATATTAGGTTGGATCCACTCTGGAATACACACCGTCTATTCGCTTAATTTTGGCATTATTTTACAATTTGTATTCTTATCTATAAGTATTGCAGAATCGGTTAAAGATACCTACAAACAAATGACCGAGGCACAAGCAAGCCTTATTAAGCTAAAAGAAGACGCCAACAAAAATCTAGAACGTAAAGTAATTGAACGTACTAAAGAACTCAGGAAACAAAAAGATATTATAGAAGAAAAGAACCAACAAATTATGGCCAGCGTAAGGTATGCTAAAAACATACAAAATGCAGTGCTTCCAGACACCATTCAAATGTCTGGTATTGGTAAAAATTTCTTTGTTCTTAATTTACCTAGAGATATTGTAAGTGGTGATTTTTATTGGGTACATATGCTTAATGAAGATAAATATATAGTGACGGCCGTTGATTGCACAGGTCATGGTATACCAGGTGCTTTTATGTCTTTAATTGGTATAAATCTTCTAAACCGAATTGTTTCTGAAGGAATTCACCTGCCTAATGAAATCTTATCTAAACTTCACCAAAGTATACAAGAGGTGCTAAAACAAAAAGAAACTAAGAATGCAGATGGCATGGATATGGCCATATGTTTAGTAGATAAAAAAGAAAAACTGATTCACTATTCGGGTGCTAAAAACCCTTTAATTTATATTCAGGATAATAAAATCACCAAAATTAAGGCTTCCAGAAATGGAATTGGCGGCACAGAACAACCAGAAAATATTGATTTTGAATTACATACCTTAGATTATAAACAAAAAGCTATTCAGTTTTACTTATTCTCAGACGGTTATGTAGATCAGTTTGGGGGTGGATTTGGCAAGAAATTCTATACCAGAAACTTTATGAAGTTGCTTCATGAAAACCAAAATCTTTCTATGAAAGAACAATATAATACCTTGTTAACTACTATTAATAACTGGATGGGTACAGATCATTTTCAGGTAGATGACATCTTAGTTTTAGGAATTAAAGAGGATTAACCGTAAGAATTTTATTTTTAGGAATTCTTTAGCCTATTTATTAAAGAGGAAATATCATTAGAATCCTTTGTATTCGGTTTCAGCATAAAAAATACACATTATAAATTTTTCCATTCCCTATTCTGTTATTGTTTAAGGGGATATTCTTTTATATTTAAGGATATTTTCGCACCAGAAATCATCTAGTGCTTCAATTCTACATGGTAATTAAGCATACGGTAACTAAAGTAATTTTAATAGTGGCAGGAATTCTTGTAATTCTATTTATTGCTGCGTCCATTTATATAGACCGAAACCTAAACAGAATCTCGAAAGAAGTTCTTGAAGAACTAGTTATTAAAGAATCTGGGGGTAAATATAAACTCAAATACCAAGAATTAGACATTAGCTTTTTCAGAAGCAGAATTACCATTGAAGACATTGCTTTTCAGCCAGATAGTTCTGTGATTTTTGCAGACTCTAGTGTTAAAACAATATACCAAGCCAATGTAAAGGCATTGGTAATTAATTTAACTTCCGTTTTCCCGCTTTTACTTAAAAACGAACTTTTAATTGAAGGTGTAGAAGTTCACCAACCTTATTTAAGACTTTATAAAACAGGTAACAATTCTGAAAACGAAGACGATCCCGATCAAGAAACAAAATCTTTGTATCAATTAATTTCCAATCACTTACAGTCCTTAAGTATTTCTAGCTTTAAAGTATTAAGTGGGGGCTTTGAGCTTGAGAACAATAATTTTTCACTAGACAAAATTGATTTCACTTTAGAAAACATAAGAATAGACGAAAACACATCTACCCGAAAGGTGCTTCAGAACGAGGAAATTGAAATAACCATTAGAGACCAAAGTTTTTTACTGCCAGACAGTTTGCATATGGCTGAATATGAGATTTTTCACCTTTCTACTAAAGATTCAGTTTTAGAGTTTAAGAACATATCCATTCAGCCAAAAGAAGATATACATGTTAAAAATGACGGGCACAACCACAAAGATATTTTTCATATCTGTGTGCCTGATGTACGTCTTTCGGGAATTGATTATTTAAAAGCCTATTACGAAAAGAGTCTTGTAGTTAAAGAAATTTCTATACATAATCCTACAGTATTAATTGAAGATCAAAAGGAAAACAACGATGCTACCAAGGATAAAAAGATATTAGATTTCCTGTTTACTAAAATTGCTACAAAGGTTCACATAGAGCATTTTAAGCTAAGCAATGCAAGTTTTGATGTTATGCTTTTTGGTTCACAAGAAGAACACCGTTTTCAGATTGCCCATACAGAGGTAGAACTTTTTGAAGTGCATTTAGATTCTTCCAATTACCGAATTGATAAAAAAGACAAGTATTTCGAGAATGCTATTATTACCATTAGAGAAGAAAAATACAACCTTAAAGACAGTATACACCAAGTAGCATTTGATAAACTTAAAATCAACACCTTCGATTCTACATTACAAATTAATGGTTTAGCCATTAAGCCGCATGTGCCAGTAAATGAGAACATGAGTTATCTAAATATAGAGGTGCCAAAAATCTATTTAAACAAAGTAGATTATTTAGCTGCTATTAACACCAAAGAACTGAAAACAGGTATTTTAACTATCAACCGACCTTCTGTTTTTATTCAGCCCTTAAAAAAAGATACTACTTCAGACAAAGGGAACATGAAACCCGAGGAATTGATGGGCCACATAGACCGGTATTTTAATGCGGTTAATGCCGATAAAATCATTATTAATAAAGGGAATCTTACTGTAGGAAAAGAATTTGGTATTGAAAAAATAGACTTAAGCACTAATGACTTAGAAACAATAGAGGGCACTTCTTCTTGGACCGAACTGGCTTCTAAATTAAATATTGAATTAGGTGGTGTTTGGGTTAAGGATAAAAAAATAACACTTTCGGCAAATCATGTTGAAATAAACGATCCTAAAAAGATTATAGTAGACGGACTTACTTTTAAAACCGTTAACGGAACCGGTAAATTAAACGAAGCCATTGTTTACAACATAAACCCCGATTCTCTTTTAATTAAAAAGAAAGTTTATTTAGATTCTATAGATCTTAATAGCCCAGATATTACGCTTAACATAAACACCAAAAAAGGGGCTTCTGAAACCAAATTCCCAGACTTTTTAAACGTACTTAATTTTAATGATGGCCGAATAAACATAACCCTACAAAACAAAGTTAATATTAAGGCCAGTAGTATAAATGGCAAAATTTCTAACCACGGACAAATCAATTTAAATTACGTTTCGCTTAAAAATATTCAGTATAAAAATACAGAAAGCCAACTAAAATTTTACAGTCAAAGTTTAAGCCTAGAAAACAAAACTACCGACTTAATTTTAAGGAAAACCCGCTTAGTTTCTATGGATTCTAGTGATGTTTTAGTGACCATACCCGAAATTAAAGTCACCAACTGGCACCAAGCTGAATACTGGCAAAGTGGGGATGTTATTATAGACCAAATTTTGGTAACCACGCCAAACGTAACCTATTTAAGAAAAGCTAAAGCCAAGAAAAAGAAACAAGATGAAATTCATTTCCCTAATGTATTTATTGGCCATTTTACGGTTAAAAATGCCGACTTAGATATTGGTAACGGTAACTATTCTATACAATCACCGCTTTGGAATTTTGACATAGACAATATTCAGATCCAGAATGGAGATGTGGAAGCCTACATACGAACAGAGCCTAAATTCACATTTTCTGCCAAAGACATTTCTAGTTTTGTGGGCGATAATATTATAAGTGCTCAGAAATTAGAAATAAACGGAACCCAAAAATCATTAATCCTTAAAGAAGGGAAGTTTACCAACACAAAAAACAACAGTTCTGCATCGGTAGATAATCTGCAAATGAAAAATGTAGATTATGTGAAACTATATTTTGATCAACAATTTGTTGCTAAAGAAATTAAGCTTAAAGAGGCTAAAGCCCATATTATAGTTAATGAAGACAAAATGGGCACTAAAACCGAACTCCCATTTGTGCGAGTAGATGTTATTGACGCTAAAAATGCCAAGTTTATTTTTGAGAAAGGAAATTTAAAACATGAAATTGAAAACCTGAACTTTAAAATTGACAAGCTTCATTTAGATAAAAATACCCGGTCAGAAAATTATTTACATTACGTAGACAACCTTTCCTTAAGTGCAGGGCCTTATAAATACGTAACCTCAGACGGGTTAAATACATTTGAAGTAAAAGATTATTACATCAATTACGCTCAACAAAAAATGGTGTTGAACGAAGTAACTTTAAGCCCCAAATACGGAAAAACAGAATTTAGTAAACACATTACCAATCAGCGTGATTGGATTAAAATGTATGTGAAAAACATTACACTTAGCCGTATGGATTTCGATAATTTCATTGAAACAAAACGGTTAAAAATTGGCCAAGTTGAAGCCTATAACATAGCGTTAGAAGTCTACCGAGATAAGAACGTAGCCATCACAAATCCTAAATTTAAAGCCTTACCGCAACGCCTGTTGCGTAGTATAAATGATGATGTTTTTGTTGATTCTATCCTATTTTCGGCAGATATAATTTATGAAGAATTACCCGAAGACGCTACTGTTCCTGGCCATACCTCTTTTGATAAACTTAAAGGAACATTAAAAAACATACAAACAGGTAAAACATCGCCAACACCAATGGTTTTAGACGCTAAAGGTAAATTGATGAATGTAGCCGATTTTAATGCTCACGTAGTGTTTAATATGCAAGACACAACCGATCGTTTCCGTTTTACAGGTGATGTTAAAGAAGTAGACCTTCGTGAACTTAATGGTATGCTTATACCTATTGTTTACCTAAAAGTAAAAGAAGGGTATAATATGGATACCAAATTCGATTTTGTGGGCAACAATGTATATTCTGAAGGAGAAATGTATTTTAGCTACCGTGACTTAAAAATACAAGTACTTAACTCCGAAACTCTAGATGATAAAGGTTTTGGGCAGGGGATTATGACTTTCTTCGCCAATACCTTCGTTATAAAAAAACACAATAAAGGTTTTCCTTATGTGCGGAAAGGGGTTATTTTTTATGAACGTACACAAGAGAAATCTATTTTTAATTTCTGGAGCTGGAGCTTAATGAGTGGTATCATAAACAGCATTGGTATTAATAAGATAGAACGGGAAAGAGACCGTTTTATGGAGGAATGATAATTTGTATTCTCTAAAAATCTATAGCTCATGATTTAAATCATGGGCTATAGGTCTAATAAATACTTTCTAAACCACCTTATACCTACTTAACACCTCTTCATAAATTTCTATATAAAGCGGAAGGATTTTACTTAATTCAAAATCCATAGCGCGTTTCATGGCATTCTTTTTATAGGTTTCTAGATTACCACCGGTTAAGATTTCAACAGCTTTTTCTACCATGCAACTTACGTCGTTAATGGGGCAAGCATAACCGTTTATACCGTTCTGGATAAGTTCGGGTAAACCACCCGCATTAGAGCTCACAACAGGCACTTCACAAGCCATAGCTTCTAAGGCAGCTAAACCAAAACTTTCTTTTTCGGAAGGCATTAAAAACAAGTCCGAGACCGATAGAATCTCTTCAATAGCATTTTGTTTACCCAAGAAACGGATATCTGGACAAATGCCTAATTCCCTACAAAGCTCTTCTGCTTTTTGTCTTTCGGGACCATCGCCAATCATTAAAAGCTTAGCGGGTATTTGTTTCCGTATTTCATAAAAAGCGCGGATTACAAGATCTACCCTTTTTACTTTTCTGAAATTGGAAACATGAATGAGCATAAACTCACCATTAGGACAAATGGCCGTCTTAAAATGATCTTTCTTCTGTCTCTTAAATTTTTCTAAATCTATAAAGTTGGGAACAACCTTTATTTCACGGTTAATATCAAACAACTCTAAGGTATCTTTTCTTAAATCTTCCGAAACTGCCGTTACCACATCAGACTTATTAATGCTGTAAGTTACAACCGGAGCATAAGAAGCATCTTTACCAACCAAAGTAATATCAGTTCCGTGTAAGGTGGTTACCACTGGTATATGGATCCCTTTCGTTTTAAGAATTTCTTTGGCCATTACTGCCGCACTTGCATGCGGAATAGCATAATGCACATGCAATAAATCTAGCTTTTCATGTTCTACCACATCTACCATTTTACTGGTTAAAGCCAGTTCATAAGGCGGGTACTGAAACAACGGGTATTTAGAAATATTTACCTCATGGTAAAAAAGATTTTCGCTTAATAAATCTATTCTTGCTGGCTGAGTATAGGTTATAAAATGAACCTGATGCCCTTGTTCGGCTAATGCTACACCAAGTTCTGTAGCCACTACACCACTACCCCCATATGTTGGGTAGCAAACCACTCCTATTCTCATAATAATTTTGGGTTGTGTTTTTGATTGTATGAAACCATAGACTCATAAATTAAATCATGGATTCTGGTCCTAATGTCTAAATACAGTAATTTTTTATTCTCTGCTTCTGGGTAAACGCGGTTCGAAAGAAAAACGTATACCAAATCGTACTTTGGGTCCATCCATAAACTGGTGCCTGTAAAACCAGTGTGGCCAAAGATTTCTTCCGAAGAATATTCCGACGTATTCCCTCTTCCGGTAGATTTTATTCTATCCCAACCCATTCCTTTTCGGTTGTCAATAAATTGCTGGCTGGTAAACTCGTTCAGAACTTCTGGATTTAGGTATTGTGTTCCACCGTAATAGCCATGACTAAGGTTCATTTGCCCAAGTTTAGCTAAATCTAATACGGTGCTGAATAAACCAGCATGACCAGCAACACCGCCCATTAAAGCAGCACCTTGGTCGTGAACTGTTCCCCATACCAATTGATTTCTGAAATAAGAATCTTTTTCTGTAGGAGCAATTTCTTCTTTTTCGAAAACCCTAAGCGGATTGTATAAGGTTCTTGTTAGGCCTAAAGGAAGGCTGAAGTTTTCTTCGTAAAAATAGTTGATAGAATCGCCTGTAATACGTTCAAAAACTTGTTTTAATAAATAATAACCCACATCACTGTAACGTTCCGGGAAAATATTTTTGTCTTTGTCTGGCGCTATTAAATTAGATGAAAGTGTCCAACTGAGAACTGAATCCTGTATAGCCGAACAAATAAAAGTAGTATCGTTTAAGCGGTAGCAGAACTTATCAGACGGTGCTGAATTGTAAAAAATTTCGCTGTAGTGTTTTGTACTGTCTTTGGTACGTTCCCAATATGGTATAAAGGGGAATAGCCCTGCTTGGTGGGCCATTACCTCCCGAATGGTGATTAATTCTTTATTAGTACCTTTTAATTCTGGTAATATATTAGAAATGGTATCATCTGGGTGTATTAATCCATTTCCTCTAAGCCACATCATTAACTGCGTGCTAACCGCCACCTTAGTTATAGATGCAATATCGTAAAGGGTGCTGTCGCTAACGGCCTTTTTTTTTTCGTAGGTTAAATAGCCGTAGCTCTTAGAAAAAACAATTTTACCATGGCGTGCTACTAAAACCTGGCAACCTGGTGTTGCTTCTTCTCTAATGGCTTCCATTGCTACGGAATCAATTAGATTTAAGATTTTCCCGTCTATTCTATGGTTTTCCGGGAAATCATAACCTAAACGGTTTAAAGATTTAATTTCAAGTCCGGTACCTACTGGTAATGCTTTACTTGCCGAAACGGGTAATTTACCGTTAGCACCTATAGCGCCAAATATTAACTGAGGAACTGCTTTTTCGGTGTAATCGTTTCTTTCGTTTGCACAGATAATATGTCCGTAATCTTCTAAATGCTGAAGGCTATACGGATTTCCAAAAGCCACTACAATTACTTCTGTATGCCTTTCTAATGCCGTTAAGAAGTCTTTTATTTCTTTCGAAATTCCATATTGTCTAGATCTAGAACCGGTAAGGTTTCCTAATCCAACTACTACAATTTTCTTGTTTTTAACGTTGTTTAAAGCTCGGGTTAAAGAATATTGTGTGATTTGGTCTTTCGCAATATCTTGGTGATTAAAAGCCGCGTACTTATCCAAAGTATTTTGGAAGACATTGTTTTCGGTATCACCAATCATTACCGAAGCAAAAGAATTAGTATCTAAAATACGTATAGGCAATAAATTGTTGTCGTTCTTAGCAACCGTTAACGCTTTTTCAAACAATTTATAATTCATTGCTTGCGCTTCCGGATTGTTTAAATCTTCGTACAAAGAATCTAAATCAATAACTTGTTCGTTGTATAAGCCTGCCCAATATTTCGCTAAAAGAATTTTTTTAACTCGGTTATCCAATTCAGATTGCGTGATCTTTTGGTCTGCTACTGCTTTTTGAATCAACTCTACCGCTTTGGGTACGTTCATTGGGTATAGTAAAACATCGTTACCAGCTAATAATGCTTTAACATCCATTTCACCTGGTTCAAAATGATCCGCTACGCCACGCATGTTTAAAGCATCGGTAAAGATTAAGCCTTTAAAGCGCATTTCAATTTTTAGTAAATCGGTAATTACTTTAGGCGAAAGCGTTGTTGGTGTGTTGGGTGTATTATCCAGTTTAGGCACATTTAAATGCGCTACCATAATGCTTGCTACAGAATCTTCTATTAACTGACGGAAAGGATAAAGCTCAATTCGTTCTAGACGCTCTTTAGTATGGTTAATAACCGGAAGCGTTTTGTGTGAATCTCTATCGGTATCACCATGCCCTGGGAAATGTTTAGCACAACCTAATACGTGTACACTTTGCATACCTCGCATATAAGCACTTCCTTTTTCGGCAACATTTACTTTGTTTTCACCGAAGGAACGCGTACCAATTACAGGGTTATTGGCATTAACATTAATATCTACAACAGGTGCAAAATTTACGTGTATACCTAATCTTCGGCATTGGTAGCCAATTTCTTTACCCATCTCGTAAATCAATTGGTTATCCTGAATGGCGCCTAAAGTCATTTGCTTAGGAAAGTTCATGGTGCTGTCTAGACGCATGCCTAAACCCCATTCGGCATCCATGGCAATCATTAACGGAACCTTAGCAATCGATTGGTAATAATTGGTAAGGTCGGCTTCTCTCTTAGGCCCACCTTGGAAGAAAATTAACCCACCCAGATTGTATTTTTCAATGAGTAATGCAATGTCCTTTTTGTGCTGTTCCCCTTGGTTAGAATAAGCGGCTACCATAAATAGTTGGCCAATTCTTTCTTCGGGTGTTAACATAGTAAACACAGAGTCTACCCATTCTGAAGAGCCTTTTTCTAATTTCGGCTTACGTTCTCTTTGCGTAGCCGAAATCAGAAATAAAGCACCAATAAAAAAGATTATGAAATGTTTTCTCAAGCTTTTTAGTATTTAGATCAACCAGTAGACTGCATTGCTGAAGCAATAGCATTTACTGACATTAATAGATTCAATAGCGTGTTTTCCGCCTCAGCAGAACCCTCTGCTTTTTCTTTTCTCCACTTTTTAAGAAAGGCAACCTGTTGTTTGTGCAGGTCTTCCATAGCTGCCGAACGTAAGTTGTTAGACAAATGGTGTCTAGTTCTTCTTACTTCTAGCGGATTATTTTGTAAATCTAGAAGACGATCTCTGGTTTTCTTTAATTCGTCTAGGTATAGATTTAGCATGGTGTCTCTAACGTTATCATCTTCCACAAGAGAAGCATAAAGACGCATAATATCTTCGTCGGTAGCCGCTAAACTGGTGTCTACGTTAGTGAATACGTATCTAATAAAAGGATCTTTTTTAATACCGTCTTTCAATAAAGCATATTCTGCAGGTTCTTCTTTCTGAAGTCTTTCTAAAGTAGAACCAATACCAAACCAAGAAGTAATATGGTAACGCGATTGTGACCAACTGAATACCCAAGGAATAGCTCTTAAGTCTTCTAAGTTTCTTTTACCCGTTCTACGCGCTGGTCTAGAACCAATTTTACTTTGTTCTAATGCGTCAATTGGCGTTGCTTCACTAAAGAATTTAATAAATTCTGGTTTGAAAAGCATGGCTCTATATACCTCTTCACTCCAGCCGGCTAATTTTTCCATTACCGAAGCGTATGGATAAGGCGTGTCTGGGGCATTGTTATCGGCAATAGTTCTGGCGGCAGTACCAGCTACTAATAATTCTAAGTTGTAGCGGGCATTTTGTCTGCTGTTGTATTTCTGTGCAATGGTTTCACCTTGTTCGGTTAAACGTAAATCACCATTAACAGCGTGTTGAGGCAAACCTCTAATGAACCAGTGTGTTGGTCCAGAACCACGGCTGATGGAACCACCTTTTCCGTGGAAAAAACGAATGTTTACATTTTTGCTTCTACCAACGGCAGATAATTTAGTCTGTGCGTTAAATAAACCCCACTGACTGGCTAAAATACCACCATCTTTATTACTGTCAGAATAACCAACCATCACTTGTTGTGTGATTTTTGGTTCTTGCTTCACCTTCATTTTGTATTCTAAACTACGTTTAGTAATAGGGTGATTTAAGAAGGCTTCTAATATTTCAGGACCGTTTTCAAGGTCTTCAATAGTTTCTAATAAAGGAGCTACATGCACTCTAGAGACCAAACCTTCTTCCGTTTGGAAAGTAAGACCTGCTTCTCTTGCCAATAAATAAACCGCTAATAAGTCTGAACAGCTACGTGTCATACTTACAATAAAAGAACCAATGCCTCTTTCACCGTATTTGTTTACATAATCTGCTACTACATTATAGGTATCTACAATGTTTTTGGCATTTTCTTGTAAATCAGAATTGGCGTGTGTAAACGGACGATTAGATTGAAGTTCTTTATTTAAGAATTCAAGACGTTGTTCTTCGTTCCAGTTTAAATAAGCGCTTCCGTCTAAACCGGCAGCGTTCATTAACTGCGAAATGGCTTTGTCGTGGTAACTAGAATTCTGGCGGATATCTAAGTGTGCTAAATAGAATCCGAAAGTTTGAACTACACGGATAACTTCTTGAACATCTTTATAAGCTACAGAAGTAGCTCCGTAATTAAGAAGTCCGTCTCTAAGTACCTTTAAATCGGCTATTAACGAATCACTAGTAGAGTAACTGAATTCTTTTTCTAGAATTTGTGTAGCGTGTTGTCTTTTAACTTCAACCGGAAGTTTTTTAAGTACCACACTAATAAATTGTCTAAAGATTTCACCCGGATAATCGCTTACAACTTCAACAGCACTTTCAGTATCTATTCCTTCTAAAAGTTTGGTAAAGTGTAATTGAAATTTATCGTCGGTTTGTTCTAAAGTTTCTTCAAACGTTAAATCATTTAATAAACGAACCAACTGTCTTCGGATAACGATAAAAGCATTCAGTCTTAAAATAGAAAGCGTTTCTTTAGTGACTTCTGCCGTAACTAAAGGATGACCGTCACGGTCACCACCTACCCAGTTACCAAAAGAAATGGTTGGGAACGTTTCGTAGTCTTTAATTAGGTTTAAATCAAAGCCTAATTCTTTCCAAGCTACTTGTAAACGTTTGTCCAACATAGGAATCACTTCCGGTAAAATGTTGGTGATATAGAACAATAGGTTTTTTAATTCCGAAAGGACATCCGGTTTTTGCTTGTAGATTTCACCCGTTCTCCAAAGCTTATCGATAATAGCTTTTATTTCAATGCGGATGTCTTGACGTTCTACTTCGTTGTATATGGTATTTTGTATCTGCTGTAAAAGCTGAAACAAATTACGGTGATGTCTTAAAACGGTTTCTCTTTTAGCTTCCGTAGGGTGGGCAGTAAAAACAGGTTCAATTCGTACTTCATGTAAAGCAGAAGCAATTTTTTCCGGAGAAATACCTTGCTCTTTTAACATCTGAAGACTTTTTACCCAAAGACCGTTTACTAAATCGTAACGGTGTTGGCCTTCTACTTTTCTTCTGTGCTGAATGGCACCATTTACTTCTACCATATTCAACAGCTGAAAAGCTATAGAATAAGCTTGTAAATGTTTTATTTTGAAGTCAATTGGTTTCTTGGATCCATCGTTTATCCATGGAATGCATTGCGCCAATTCTTCTTCTCCATTCTCAATTAATACTTCTTTAAGCAGGGTTAAAAGAAGTTCCAGGTCGTGGTAGGGTTTACCCAATTTCTCTTTTACTTCTTCCAGTAGGTCGTTCATATTTGGTTAGATTATTTTTGGAAAAATAATTCACTGCTAAAGTAGTCAAGATAGAAGATGTATTCAAATTATACGCTAGTAGCTGTGCTTATTTTTATGAATAGTGGGTATTATTTTTCTTTTATAGAGACTTCGGGTTTATTCTTTTCATTTTAATGAGCGCATTTATAAGGTTTTGTTAATTTTGCAGATTGATGAATACATACCCAAATTCTGATAACGTGAAATTCAAAGAATATAAAGGCATTAATTACGCCGAACTTGCGGACGAGGTTTTAAACAAATGGAAGGAAGAAAAAACATTCGAGAAATCTATTTCGGAACGAGAAGGAAATCCTACGTTTACCTTTTTTGAAGGACCGCCTTCTGCCAATGGTATGCCCGGTATTCACCATGTAATGGCGCGTGCGGTAAAAGACATTGTTTGCCGTTACAAGACACTTAAAGGATTTCAGGTTAAAAGAAAAGGCGGTTGGGATACCCACGGTCTGCCAGTAGAACTTCAGGTAGAAAAGAAACTAGGAATCACCAAAGAAGATATTGGGACTAAAATTTCGGTAGAAGATTACAACAAAGCCTGTAGAGAATCGGTATTAGAATTTAAAGATTCTTGGGATGATCTTACCCAGAAAATGGGTTATTGGGTAGATTTAGAACATCCGTATGTAACCTTCGAAAACGAATACATAGAAACGCTTTGGTATCTATTAAAAGAGCTTTATAAAAAAGGCTACTTATATAAAGGACACACTATACAGCCGTATTCACCTGCGGCAGGTACAGGTTTAAGTTCACACGAACTGAACCAACCGGGTTGCTACCGTGATGTAAAAGACACTACTATTGTTGCCCAATTCCTTAAAAAAGGAACGGAGAACGATTATTTCGTGGCTTGGACCACTACACCTTGGACACTTCCGTCTAATTCGGCTTTGTGTGTAGGGCCAAACATTACTTATGTTAAAGTAAAAACATACAACCAATACACGCATCTGCCAGTTTTTGTAACCTTGGCGAAAGACCGTGTTCCGGCTTATTTTAACGAAAAAGCACTTGATGCAAACTTTGATGAATACAAAGCGGGCGATAAATTAATCCCTTGGGAAATCGTAGAAGAATACAAAGGTTCGGATTTAGCCGGAATTGAATACGAGCAATTATTGCCTTATGTTCAGCCTGAAAAACCTGCTTTTAAAGTTATAACGGGTGATTTTGTAACAACCGAAGACGGTACCGGTATTGTACACATTGCGCCAACTTTTGGTGCAGACGATAAACGCGTGGCCGATGCTGCTGGAATTCCTCCGATTACCGTAAAAGACACGGCCGGAAACGATGTTCCCTTGGTAGACAAGCAAGGTAGATTTGTAAAAGAAGTTACAGATTATCCGTTGGCTTATGTTAAAGACGAATATTATACGGAGCTTCCCGAAGACCATAAAAGTGTAGACGTACAAATTGCTATTAAACTGAAGGAAGAAAACAAAGCTTTCTTAGTGGCAAAGTACGAACACAGCTACCCACATTGCTGGAGAACCGATAAACCCATTTTATATTATCCCTTAGAATCTTGGTTTGTGAAAACTACGGCCATTAAAGACCGTATGGTGGAACTGAACAAAACCATCAACTGGATTCCTAAATCTACGGGTGAAGGCCGTTTTGGTAACTGGTTAGAAAATTTAGTAGACTGGAATTTATCCCGTTCGCGTTTCTGGGGTACGCCGTTACCCATCTGGAGAACAAAAGATGAAACCGAAGAAATTTGCATTGGTACCTTAGCAGAACTTCAGTCTGAAGTAAACAAAGCCAATGAAAAACTAACTATTACTGCCGAAACCTTAGCCGCTAAGGAAGAAGAATTAGGTATTCAAATCCATAACCTGAACGAACTTTCGGATGTGCACAGACCATATGCCGATAGAATTATTTTGGTTTCGGAATCGGGGAAACCGATGTTCCGTGAAGCCGATTTGATTGACGTTTGGTTTGATTCGGGTGCTATGCCTTACGCGCAATGGAATTATACCGGCCAACAAGAAAAACTAGACGGTAACTTCCCGGCCGATTTTATTGCCGAAGGGGTGGACCAAACGCGTGGTTGGTTCTTTACCCTGCATGCAATTGGTGTTATGTTGTTCGATTCTGTAGCCTATAAAAATGTAATTGCCAATGGTTTGGTTCAGGATAAAAACGGAAACAAAATGTCTAAGCGTTTGGGCAATGCCGTAGATCCTTTTGAAGCCATTTCTACCTACGGACCAGATCCACTTCGTTGGTATATGGTAGCTAATGCGCAACCGTATGAAAACCTAAAATTCAATATGGACGGTGTGGTAGAGACTTCCCGTAAATTCTTCGGGACCTTCCACAATACCTATAATTTCTTTGCGCTTTACACCAATTTAGATGGTTTTTCTTATTCGGAAGCAGATATTCCTTTAAGTGAAAGAACCGAGTCGGACCGTTGGGTATTGTCTAAATTACACAGTTTGGTAAAATCGGTAGATGCTAAATTTGGTGAGTACGATTTAACCACGGCTGCCCGTGAAATACAAAGTTTTGTGATTGATGATGTAAGCAACTGGTACGTTCGTTTAAACCGTAAACGTTTCTGGGTGGGCGACTATACCAAAGACAAACAAGCGGCTTACCAAACTTTGGCCGAATGTTTATTTACCATTGCCAAAATGGCTTCGCCAATTGCGCCGTTCTATTTTGAACAAGTGTATCAGAACTTGAATTCAGTAATGAAAAAAGAAACGGCTTCTTCGGTACATTTAACCTTGTTCCCGGAAGCGAATGAAAACTACATAGACGACAGCCTTGAAATCCGTATGGGGTATGCGCAGCGCATTTCTTCGTTGGCGCATGGTTTACGTAAAGGCGAACAAATTAAAGTACGTCAGCCTTTGTCTAAAGTATTAATCCCAATTCTGAATCCAGAGACTAAAAAGCACATAGAAAACGTTGAAGATTTGATTAAAGCCGAAATCAACGTAAAAGCAGTAGAATATTTGGAAGACACTTCCGAATCGGTTTTGGTGAAAAAGGTGAAAGCCAACTTTAAGAAACTAGGGAAAGAATACGGTAAAAACATGAAAGCCGTTGCGGCCTTAATCAGCCAGATGACGCAAGAGCAAATTGCTACTTTAGAAAGTAAAAATGCTTTTGAAATTGAAATTGATGGTCAGCAACATGTATTAACCAAAGAAGATATAGAAATCAGCTTCCAGGATATACCGGGATGGTTGGTTGCTTCGGAAGGTAATTTAACGGTAGCTTTAGACATTCAGATTTCGGAAGAATTGAAAAAAGAAGGAATTGCCCGCGATATTGTAAACCGTGTACAAAACCTTAGAAAAGATATGGGCATGGAAGTGCAAGACAAAATCAAGATTCAGATTGAAAAGAATGATGATTTGGTAAACGCTGCATTAGCCGATTTTAAAAATTACATCTGTACCGAAACACAAGCCTTAAGTTTGGATGTTACGGAAGCTTTAGCCAATCGCTACGGTGTTAGAAATAGATGAGATTGAATTAAAAGTTATTATTGAAAAATAGATTAGGGAGGTTTTTTACCTAACAGTTAATTCGAAGCGTATCCCGTCCCGATAGCTATCGGGAGGATGAAGGTAGTAGTTAGCGGTATCAAAAAACAAGCCCTAAAAAGAAAAATGAAAAACCTGAAACTGTATCACTATTTTCTGATTGCTATTGGCATTATAGCATTGGACCAAGCATCGAAAATTTTGGTGTACAATACCATGTCTCAGGGAGACGAGTTTAAGCTGATTGGCGACGTACTGAAAATCCATTACATCACCAATCCGGGTATGGCTTTTGGGATTGAAATTGCCGGCGATTACGGTAAAATTATCTTAACCCTATTCCGTTTGGTGGCTATGTTTTTTATAGCACATTACATGCGTAAGCTGTACCAAAAGAAAATGCACCCAGGTTTTCAGATTTGTGTGGCAATGATTTTTGCCGGTGCTATTGGTAACTTAATTGACAGCGTTTTTTATGGCGTAGCTTTGGATTTGGTAGTTCCCGGAGCTAACACAGCGTGGTTCCACGGAGAAGTTATTGATATGATTTACGTGGACATTGCCCAAGGTTTCTATCCGGATTGGGTACCTGTTGTAGGTGGCGATTATTACTCCTTCTGGCCTATTTTTAACGTGGCCGATTCTTCTATTTTTGTGGCCGTTTGTGTGATTCTAATCTCCCAAAAGAAGTTTTTTGGGGAAGAGGAGAAAGCACCAAAAAACGAAGTTAAAGAAGAGCAAAGAGAAGAGGTGGTATAGGGGTTTGGAGTGCACATATGGAAATCATTTGTCTTAGATTAATTTTCCAATTGCAATACTTGATAAGCTAATTTAGAGCACTTTCATATTTACTGTAATAAAGTCTATATTTTAGCTTTAACGTTAAATTGATTACAAAATCATAATTTTTATGAAAGCTAAAACAAAAGGAAGCGTAAATATATTAAGCTTTTTAGCTTACACTTCATTAGCCCTAGGTCTTATAGTGACAATATATTTTGCATTTAAAATGTCTGATTATTATCAGCTATCAGATAAAGAAAATAAAATTGATCTTAATACGACAGGAACGGTTGGTGATTTTATTGGAGGAATTGTTGGACCTCTATGGTCTTTAGCTGGTGTGCTATTTTTTGTTAAAGCCTTGCGTCTCCAAAGAGAGGATCTTGAACTACAAAGAACTGAACTAAAAGAAACAAGAGAAGTTTTTGAGCAACAAAAATTTGATAGTTTATTTTTTAATATGATGAAGACTCGGCAAGAAATAAGAATTTCATTCAATAAGAATAACACTAACTCTAAAACCTATTTTGATTCAAAAAGTGAATACTTAAAAGTTGAGTATTTGTCTCTAATTGATAAAGTTAAACCAACAGATAGGTCTGTTCGTTTCCCACCAAAAAATTTCGATTTTGAAAAACTTGATGAACCTAATTATTTTTTACAATTTTTTGTAAAAAAAGAAAGAAATCAGTTTGAAAAGCTATCTTATTATTTCAGACATTTGTATCACCTCTTAAAATTAATAGACGATACTAAAGAGGATGAGTTAAGATTTTATGATTCTAATGAATATTCTAATACTATAAAAGTTATTAAGTATAAGTATAGAAGGTATGCAGATTTAGTTCAAGCAGAGTGTTCACAGAGTGAATTAATTCTGATCTTTTATAATGCTCTTTATTTTCCGAAAACAAAGAGATTACTACATACTTTCAACTTTTTGGAAAATCTAGATACGGAATTACTTTTGGAAAAAGAGCATATTAAATATTACCAAAACTGGGTTTACAAGGGTGAAAAATTACCGGACATTAAGTTTAAAAACTCAAGAGAGTTTTACGATGAATTTGATTTTTAACGCTCTTACGCTGAATACTTTTAGTTCACCTTCTTTCCCACTGATTTAGGCTTTAATATTTTTGTAATAAGTTCTTCTTCCAAATTAAAAAAATTGAAATGATAATCAAGGAATTCATTGAACGTATAGAAAAAATTCATAGTGTTTATCTCAACATGAACATGGCTTATATGTTGTTAGAAACAAAAATTAATGAATTGATGCCAGATGATTCAAAACATATTTTTTTTGGTGATGGTGATCCTAATGACTCTAATACCAATATGCATTTGAAGTTGAATATTGGAGAATTTAAAAATAGGGTTAAAAAAAATGGTCATGATATTACCGTTATTTCAAATCTTTGTATTGTAGAAATTTACCAGCTTTGGGAAGATAAATATCGATCTCTAATTGCTGATAAAATAGGAATATCAAAAAATGAATTAATCATTGATGTTTTTGGTGATATTAGAATTCTTAGAAGGTCAATAATACATAATGATTCAAAAAAGTTAAATGAATTTAATAGACTGAAAATACTGGATTTCATGAAAAACAGAAAAAATGTTTACATGAATGAAAATGAATTTAGCTTATTAATAACAACTGTAAAAAAGGAGCTATCTAACATTAGAAATTATAGTATTACCAACTAGTTGAAATACATTCCTCCCTCGCGCAAGTGTTTTCCACTTGTGCGCGCTATGCCGTTTGCATTTAAAACAAAACCATTATTTTTGCACCAACCATTTTTAATTTTTATGAGTACCAAGTATAAGTTCAGAGATGAATCGGCACTGTATTTTGTTTCCTTTTCAACGGTTTATTGGTTGGATGTTTTCACCCGAATAGAGTACAAAGATATTGTTGTAGAAAGTCTTCAGTATTGTAAAAAAGAAAAAGGGTTAGTTATCTATGCTTATGTAATAATGAGCAATCATATACATATAATTGTTGGCAATAACGGAGTAAATAAATTCTCTGATATTTTTAGAGATTTTAAAAAGTTTACGGCCATGCAATTGATAAAAGCTATTAAAAATAACCCTCAGGAAAGTAGAAAAGACTGGCTTTTATGGATGCTAGAAAAAGCAGGAAAAAAGAATGGAAACAATACTAAATATCAATTTTGGCAACAAGACAATCATCCAATAGAAATTGAAGGAAGTACGATAGACCAGAAGCTAAACTACATTCATGCAAATCCGGTAGAGGCCGGATGGGTAGCAGAGGATAACGAATATTATTATTCCAGTGCTAGAAACTATGCCGGATTAAGTAATGCCATAAAAATTAAATCTATTTACGATGGAGGTATAATTTGACCTCTAAGCGAGCACAAGTGAAAAACACTTGCGCTAGATGGCGCAGGATATTAGAATAATCATCCTTATTTAAGAAAAATAGAAAAAACTTAAATAGCAGTAATCCTTATTTAAGATAATCGACAAAAACTTAAATAAGAAACACCCTTATTTAAAAATTCAGTCAAAAGTTTAAATAGCGTATAGGCTTATTTAAAGTTCTTTACTTTTCCCCTGACGCCATCCGTTTGTGTCCCCACAAACGATCTTCACAAGTTTCTGTGAGGACACAGAAACAGGCGGTTAGCGTATACTAAAACGTCGACAAGGTTTAAAACCTTGTCGAGGTTCGGATTAAGAAATTAACAACTCTAATTATCACCCAACTTTTTGTACCTTACCCGAATGGGAACAGTAGATCAAATACGCAGTAATTTAATTGATAGGCTGTCTACAATTACCAATCTAGAACTTTTAAATGCCGTTGATCAATTTTTAGAATCCGCTAGTAAAAATGATGGGATACAATTAAAAGAATTTCTCAAAATAAGAGAAGAAGACCTTAATAATGAAGAAGACGAATGGCTTGTTGCTTTGTTTAGTGAGTCACAACTTTTGCCTTAATCAAAATCCCAACAATCCTTGAAACAATTTTTTATGAAGACACCTAAACAAGCACAGTATATTTGAATAAGCGCCCGTATTTAAGAAAATTGCCAAAAAATTAAGTTTCAGCTTAAAAATATTAAATAAGGATTAATCTTGATTAAGAAATTTTAGGGCATAAAAAAAAGCAGGCCAAAAGCCTGCTTTTTTTAGAGTGCACCTAATTTCAACACTGCAATGATTTATTATTCAGTCAATTATTCAAACATAATCATAATTGGGTACTGCATTAGTTGCCTAACCGATTGACCCTGAATCTTACCTGGTGACCATCTTGGTGCTGTTTGCACAAAAGCTTTTGCTACAGCTTTGTCTACCGTTGGATCTACCCCTTGTAAAACCTGTATGTTAGAAATTTGCCCGTTTTCAAGTATTATAAATTGAAGCATAATTACACCTTGAGAAACACCGCCTAAATCCATATTGGATAATATATCACCAATTCTGGAATTAAGTTGGTCGTTAAAGCCCATTAAACCACCTGGGGGAACAGCTTCCTGCTCTACCATCATGTGTACTTGTGGTTCAATTTCTTCTTCAACTATCTCTTCTTCAATATCATCTTCAAAAAGAAGTTCATCGTCTGGAAGCTCTTCTTCTTTTTCGGGTTCTTCTTCAATGATTTCCTCGTCTTCTACCACTTTCATTACCTGAGAAACCTTTGGTTTTGGTGGCTCGGGCGGTGGTTGTTCCGTAATAGGAATATCTATGATTTCTTCCGTTACTTGTACTACCTCTTGCTTTTGTACAGTAACAATTTCATCGTATGTCTTTTTTTCAATTAAGGTATACGTGAAAACCATTACAATAAACAAAGCTATAATTATGGTATACAAACGTTGTTTGTGAATATTAGCGGAATCGTACTTTTTAAGCAGTTTGTGATCTAATTCCCCCATAGAACCACCTATTGGAGCTACTGATGCTCCTTTAGGGACTAAAAAGAATCGGAAAACCAAAGCTGCTATTATGGTTAATCCTACTAATAATATTGTTGCTATCATTAAGCCCATAATATTTCTTTTTTATTCCCAGTTACCTTTAGTGATTGACTGTGCTTTAGATCCTATTTTAAGGGGTTTTAAGTCACCGTTTGATTGTCTTCTAGGGTTTACCGGATTAGGGTCTGATACTTCTAAAACCCAAGTACCTTGCAGTGCGTTGGCGTATAAAGCAAATGTATCTTTACTAATTGGTACAACTGGTAATTTGTTTAGTTCGGTTTCTTTTAAAGAGATTTTGCCCTTTAAAACGTCGAATGCTTTTTCGGAACTAATGGTATCAATTACTGTATTTATACTGTCTCTTCCAGAAGGTAAAGTGATTACATTTTCAGTAATCTGTGTTCTGTATACCGTTCCGTTTTTAGCAAACTCTACCAAATCCTTCCAGTTATCGGCATAGGTTAACGTAGCTTCTAAGTGTAGTTTTTCAACTTCTCTTATATCTTTTAACCTCTGGATAACCAAAGCATCTACCGTCTTTATCTTTTCGTATTGTTCTTGCCCGTCTTTAATACTGGCATAAACAGTATACCCCAAATAAAGCGATGCAAAAGCAAATGGTAAAAAGATTAATGTTTTTATTGTATTCTTTTTCATCTAGATATCCGTTTTCTTAGCAGATGTATAGTTGACTTTCAGAACGCCCATGTCTCTTAGTTCCTGCTTAACATCAGTAACTAATCCCATCTGAACTTCTTCATCTACCTTTAATGAAATAACAAGGTTGTTCTTACTTCTTTTAGTGATGGGAAGTTTGGCAATTTCTTCACTTATAAACTGTCTTAACTGATCGGAAGTAATAAACTTATCGTTCACTTGTATTACCGGCTCGGTACCAAAAGTTTCTTCGTCAACGGGCACACCAATGTAGATATCTACTTGTTCCAAAGTTTCGTCTAGCTTTTGTAGCTGAGAAATTTTAGGAAGCTTAGCTTCTACTTTAAGGTCTGTTTTACGCACCTTAGTAGTTACCATGAAGAAGAACAACAGGATGAAAATAATATCTGGAAGGGAGGCCGTAGATATAGACGGACTTCCTTTTTTTCTTTTTCTGAACTGACCCATTGTCTAATTATTTTTTCTATGTCTATTATTCAAAATCACTTGGCTCGGCTTCCGAAAGCGTTGGTGGATACGCCTCTAATGCGTGTTGCATTAATACGTTGTCTTCCATTTCTGAAGGATCTAATTTTAGATACGCTTCTGTAGACATGTTTAAATGCTCTGCACGTAAATCGTTGTACGATCCTTTTAAGGCATCTAAAACATCCATGTAGGTCTTAAAACTGGTACCGCGGTCTGTTTTAAAAGAGATAATGGCTTTATCTGGGCTTTCAGAAAGATTAGGGTTTTTACCGTTGTTATTGATAAATTCCTTGGCTTCTGTTCTTAGCTCTGAAATATCCATTGGTTCATCACGTACCAAAAGCATATCGTTAGAGTTAAGCAACACCTTAAACACATTTCTCTCTTTTTGCTTAACAACCTCTTCTTCTTTTTCTTTCTTTTTTGGAAGAATGAAATTCAGACCCTTCTCGTTAAGAATGGTAGTGGTTACCAGAAAGAATATTAGCAGTAAGAATGCTATATCCGCAGTGGAACTGGCATTAATTTCTTCCGCTTCTCTTCGTATTCTTTTTGGTCTCTTAGCCATTTTTTAGTGCTTTTTTTACTTCGAAAAAAGCCAATGCTGCTGCACCAACTATCATTAATATTACTGTTGCTTGTGTAATTGCACCAACAAACTTCAATTCAGATTCTGAAGTCTTAACCATGGGGTTAATGTTGGTAGTATCTCCATCTGCCATTGAGTAAGAGATGATAAACACTAAAGCCAAAGCTGCTATACCGCCGCCAATTCTTATTAATGCTTTTTTATTACCGATTATTTCTTTTGTAGAAAAACCGAATACCAATACTGTAATTACTGCCACTAAAGCATACGTTATGTAAAGGTTAGTACCAACGAAAGCAGAATCACTACCACCGGTACCAAAAGCTATAATAGAAATGGCAACAATTATTAGAGGGATGGCTACTACAGCCATTTTAATTAATTTATTACCTTTCATAGTTACTAGTGTTTATACGTTTTGTACTAATTGTGCTTTTCTAACTTTTGCTTCTTCAATTTCTTTGTCAGCCGCACCTGTTACTACAAGAATATCAATGAAGTCATTATTAGCATCTTCCATTTGTTCTGCTAAACTGTCTAACTTAGCCGTTAAGTAGTTGTAGAAGAATTGTAAGATTACCGCAACAATAAGACCCGCAACAGTAGTTAATAAGGCTACTTTAATACCACCGGCTACTTGATCAATTTTAATATCTTCAGCCATTTGAATAGTATCAAATGCGTCAATCATACCCAATACCGTACCCATGAAACCAAACATTGGCGCTACAGAGATGAACAACTGAATCCAGCTTAAGCCTTTTTCTAAACGCATCATTTCGGAAGAACCATGTGAAGCGATAGAGTCTGAAACGTTATCTATACCTTGTGGCACACGGATTAAACCTTGTGAGATAATAGAAGCAACGGGACCAGGTGTTTTCATGCAAACTTCTTTAGCTGCCGTTAAACCACCCACTTGCAAAGCTTCTTTCACTTTAGCCATAAATTTAGCAACGTTGGTAGAAGCCATGTTTAATGTAATTACACGTTCAACGGCTACCGTTAAACCAATAATTAAACATATTAACACAATGCTCATAAACACAACACCACCTTCAATAATCTTTTCTTTTACTACTTGGTGAAAAGACGGAGCAACCGGAGCAATTTCAGCTTCTTCAACAGAAGCAGTTTCTTCAGGTTTTTCTTCTACGGGTGCGGCTGCAACAGCAGCGCTATCTACTGCTTCATCAGAGGCAGCAGTACTTGCAGAATCAACAATTTCAGTTTCGGCTTTTGCAGAATCTACTTTTGCAGTTTCTGCCGCGAAAGATGCACTTCCTACGAAAAGGAAAGCAGCCATTAGGAACGATAAAGTACACTTTTTCATAGTATATAGTTGATTGTAATTAATCCTTAGTTTGTATTTGTTTTGGTTAAATTTTTATTGAAGGCGAATTAGTTTTAAGACGTTTAAATTCTAATTCACCCCCTAATTTTCGTTTAATTTGTTTTCCTTTTTAGAATAAGTAGTTAAATCCTATAGAGTATCTTCTCCCTAATTTGTATCTGTTGTAGTAATAGTCTTGGTTATTAAATTTGTCATAGACAGAGTTGTTACCATCAAACAAATACTGCTCTTTAATCCATGGATCAAACAAGTTTTGAGCACGTAAGGTCATAGATAAACGATCTGTAATTTGTTTATTGAAATTGAAGTCTAATGTATTGAACGGCATTTCATAAACAGGAAGGAAAGATGCTATACGAACAATCTTAAGACGTTTACCAAAAACATTATACGTAAAGTTGGCGCTAATGCCTCTTTTGTCATTCTTATACTCTATTAAAGCATTAATTAAGTACGGAGACTGACCCGATAATGGTCTTGTTTTAGAAGCATAAGGATCACTATTTTTTATAGAAATGTACTCTTGTTCTGTATATTCAATTTTAGATTTAGAAAGCGTTACGTTAGTACCGAAATTGAAATTTTCAAATACTCTGCCTAAAAATCTTAAGTTCTTTCTGAATTCAATTTCAATACCGTAAAGACTAGCGGAACTTTCACCTGTTCCATCTGCATTGATCCCTGGGTTTTTCCACTGAAGCTCATTATTACCTCTTACGTTATAGGTAAGTTCAATAGGATTGGTTAACCTTTTATAGAAAACTGCTGCAGATATTAATTCCCCTGTTTTAGGATAATATTCCCAACGGAAATCAAAGTTATCTATAGTTGTAATCTTAAGATCTGGATTACCAACTAAGAACTGGTTACGGTCGTAATCAATAACAGCAATTGGAGTAATTTCTCTAAAGGTTGGGCGAGCTAGTGTCTTGTTGTATGAAAGCCTAAGTTTCATATCTTTCTTGTTTGTCTTAGTAGAATCGTACTTATTGGTTACCCTTTTACCATCAATTACAGTATATATCAAATTGGCAGAAGGAAGTAAGTTGTTAGATTCTAGTAAACCACCAGGTTTTTCTGGGTCTTTAGTATTTGTTTCTAAATAGGTAGACTCTAACCTAGCACCACCAACAAAATCTAATCTCTGTATTACCGGTATTTCAATCATGGCATATCCCGCCATTACATTTAATTGACCTGTATAACTGTTTTTCAATTCTGTTTTCTGTAATAAAATAGTACCTGTTTGGTAGGGAGGTCCCGCTGGCTGGTTAACCCAACCTATATTTGGATCTTGAAGAAACGCATCAACATCACCTGTATAAGGCACGCCATTAGAAATAGCTGGAGATGGGTCGTAATCAATTCTAAGTTCGTTGTAATCTCTAGAACGGCTTAATACAGAAACCCCCGCTTTTATTTTCATTTCTAGCGAATCTCCTCTGTACTTAATAGGCAGTTCAACGTTTAACTTACCATCAATTGTTTTTTCAGCATTTGTACGCGTGTATCTAGCTGGTCTTTGGTAAACAGAACCATAGTTAAAATCATAAACACGATCTCCGTTAGCATTTAAGGTGTATTGGTCGGACCAATACCTTAAATCTGGATTATCCATTTTTGTTGTGGTATAAGAACCTAGCCAATCAATTTTTAATGGGTTATTGCCTACAACATCTCTTAATTCATTGTCACCAATTAACTGTACAGAAGTTAGTTCTCTTTGCGTGTAACGAATGGTTTGCTGTCTGTATGTAAAATCTTCCCCACGTGATTTACCGTAATCACCAATTCTACCTATAGATTCACCAGCCTGATTACGTAGAACATTAAGTCTTAATTTGTGTCTATCGTTAAATTTATAGGTTGTTCCTAAATAAGCCCCTATTAATACAGACTCTTTACCTTCTTCTACACGCAATTTATTTCTTGTTCCTAACTCATCTACTTGGTTTATATCACCGGTTATTTGGTAAAACCCTGTGCTAATATTATCATAATATTTGTAGGACTTTCTGTAATCTATACCACCAAAAAAGCCAAAGGTTCTGCTTTTTAAACTGTCTTTCTTTAATGGGATTTTATACTTATTACCTAAAGTAATAGTAACCGCATGATCCAAAAAGTTATTTTGCTTTGAAGGAGTCATTTCTTTATTATATGCTTTAACCGTATTGTCTAAGGTTTGGGCATTTTGCTGGTTAGAGGCAGTAGTTGGGTAGGGTGTACCTTCCGTTCCGTTTGTTGATTGGTAAGCTAAATCTTGATTAATACTATTTTTTACAACATCGGGTGTGCTACGGTAACCATCATCAAAACCCATCCAATCGGTAGAACTTCTGTCACCAAGTATATAATTCTTATTAAAAGAAGCATATGAATTGTAAGCTGCGTTAGCAGACACTTTTACAAAGAAAGAATCTGGGTATTCTCTTGTTCTTATATCTACTAAACCACCTGTAAAATCACCTGGTAAGTCTGGGGAAAACGTTTTAACTACTTTAATGCTACTAATAAATCTACTAGGCATTAAATCCATTTGAAAAGAGTTTACTAGCGGATCTAATCCTGGTACTTCAGAACCATTTATAATAGTTTTAGAATACCTGTCTGATAAACCACGAACGTATACGTATTTACCACCTACTACAGATACACCAGACACACGTTTTACAGCATCAGAAGCTTTATTGTCCCCCTTCTTTGACATTTCTTGTGAGGACACCACTTCAACAACTTTATTGTCTTCTTTTACTTCATCAATTGCGGCTGCTTCTGTAGTTTTCTCTTTTTTGATCACTACAGTTGTACCACCCATTTGTTTTGCAACTTGTCCCATTGGAACATCTAAAGGGGTTACTTCACCCGCTTTTACTTCTACATTTTCAATTACTTTATTTCCGTATAATAAATAGAAACAGGTAACATTATAAATACCGGGTTTAATGTTTTTTATTTCGAATTCCCCGTTCATGTTGGTCATAGAACCATATAGCGTACCTTCTATAAAGACTTTAGCACCAAAGATTGGTCTCTCTAGTTTCTCGTCATTAACAGTACCTTTAATACCTCCTGTTTGTGCAAATGCAGTAAAAAACAGAAGTGAAAACGAAAGCAGTAAATAATATTTCATTGGTTTTGAATAGAAATCGCTGCAAAGATGATTGAATTAGAAAACTTAAATGACAAGGGAAGTTTATGTTTATGTTAACTGATTGTTAACAAAAAAGGGCTGACGTGTGCCAACCCTTTTTTATTTATTAATATTAGATAGTGTTTTAGTCTAAAAGACCTCTTTCGTCTAAGAAAGTCCATCCTCTTAACCAGTCACCGTTAGTTCCTGAAGCAGGGTCAAATGCGCCTACATAAGAAACTTGAGTAAACCATGCGTCTGAAGGAGAAGCCGTAGCTGTTAAACCTGCATAAGAAAGGTTGCTTAAAGATAATCCAAAATCAGTATCACTGTTTACAGATCCAATAACATTAACGTTAGCTGAAAGATCAACTTTGATTACAGTTTCAGAAGCATCGTAAGAATGAGCAGTTTGACCACCTGGAGTCATGCTATAATATACGTTAGTTAACTTAGCGTCACCAGCTTCTAATTTATCTTTAGAGTCTGGAGTGTTGATTGCTTGGAAATCAATAGACTGTTTGAAGTTGTACATGATAGCGTTAGAGATATAACCACCAGAGTTTTCTCTTAAAGTCATTGGCTTACCACCTGTACCAATAAATGTTAAGTTAGTAACTGTTGGTTGAGAGAATGGTTGGTTACCTGGAGTATCATCACCGTCACATTCTGCACCTCTGTCACCCGGGCTTACTGCCACCCAGAATTGACCGTAACCTCTGAAACCTTGATCCCAGTCAAAAGCATCGTCACCGTTGCTATAAACTACAAAGTGCTTAACACGTGGAGTACCACCGAAGAATTCAATACCGTCATCATTGTTACCAATAACTTCTATATAGTCTATTTCAGTAGCAGAACCAACACCACCTAAAGTAAGACCGTTGATTTCGTTACCCGCACCAATATCAGTACCACCGTGACGAATAGAAATGTAATTTAAAACACCAGAATTGTCCGCGTTATCAGAACCACCATAAAGACCTCTTGGCTCAGAAGTTGGGATACCTTCAATTGAAGATTCACCACCTTCTACTGGCTCGTTAATAGTTGCATTACCTAAAACGATTAAACCACCCCATTGTCCTCTAGTTTCAGCACTTAAGTTATCACCAGCAGAATAAGTTCCGTCTGTGTAACGTACAGTTGCATCAGATTTTGCTGTCATAATAATTGGCTCAGAAGCAGTTCCTTCAGCCATTATTTTAGCACCTCTTGCTACTACTAATGCAGAAGCAGATTCGTTTTGACCAGCTTCACCTTTAATAACAGTACCTGCTTCAATAGTTAATGTTTGACCAGAGTTTACAAAAACTCTACCGTCTAATAAATAAACCGTGTTTTTTTCAAACGTTACAGAACCTACTCCTTCTCCGTTGTCTTTAATAGATACTTCTCTAATAGATAGACCACCTTCAAGTGTTGACATTGTAGTATCGAACTCAGTTGCGGTACTTTTGTCATCATTATTATTGTTGTCATCTTTTTTACACGCTGTGAAAGCTATTGCTCCTACTAGCATGGCATTTAATAGAACCTTTTTCATAATTTTTAATTTAGTTCAAGTGTCAAGTTTTTCTGTTGCAAGATTAGAATGTGAATGTTAAGCGTTTGTTAACCATGGATTACGAATTGTAAAACTTTATACGGTTAATATTAAGCCGCTTCAAACTTATAGCCAATGCCTTTTACGGTACGGATATAATCATTCCCTATTTTCTCTCTTATTTTTCTGATGTGTACATCAATAGTACGGTCACTTACTACTGTATCTATTCCCCATACTTTATTAAAAATCTCTTCTCTACTGAAAAGCTTGCCTGGTTTAGATATTAATAAAGTAAGTAATTCAAATTCTTTTTTTGCCAAAGAGAAATCAACGCCATTTTTAACTACTACAAACTTTTCTAAGTCTATAGTTACATCACCAATAGAAATAACATTATTTTCTAGCTCATTAGAAATATGTTTACGTCTTAGTAATGCGTTAATTCTGCTTACAAATACACGAGGGGCTATAGGTTTCATTATATAGTCGTCTCCTCCGTTTTCGTAACATGCAATTTGGGTGAAGTCTTCTGTTCTGGCCGTTAAAAAAACTATCAATGTGGCCTGAAATTTCTTTTTAGAACGTAGGTTTTCGCATACGGCTACCCCATCCATTTCAGGCATCATAATGTCTAAAATGATTAAATCGGGTAAGGTAAACTCTGCTTTTTCTACTGCTTCTTTTCCGTTAGAAGCTGTAATTATCTCGTAACCCTCTTTTGCTAGGTTGTATTCTAATAAAGCAAGGATGTCCGGATCGTCGTCGGCAATTAAGATCTTTGGCATGCTGCAATCTAGCACACCACCATAAGCAATCGATAAAGAATAAATTAAGGTTTTGTTAAGTAGTGATCTCCTACGTTACCGAATTGTAAAGACTATACCTTTAAAGCGTGGTAAAGATCTACCTCGTTCAACTGGTCACCCTCAAGAGTATGATTTGCTTTGTTGTAATACGGTAAGCGTTGTTTGTGTTTAATCTTAAGTTCTTCTAGAAGATCATTAAGGTTTTTGTCTTTTAACAAAGGCCTATCTTGTTGGCTTCTTCTTGAAATTCGCTTAACAATTTCTTCAGGAGAAACATTAATAAAAATACTTAAACCGCTTTTGTTTATTATTTCGGCATTATTAAAAAAACAAGGCGCGCCCCCACCGGTGGCAATCACCACTTTTGACAAAGCTTGTGTTGTTAATAGAATCTTATGTTCTACTTCCCTGAAATAAGCTTCACCCTTATGCTCAAAAATTTCGGTAATGGACTTTTCTTCGTGCATTTCAATCATTTCGTCCATATCAACAAAGTGATAGCCAATTTTTTTAGCTAAACGTTTGCCAAGGGTAGTTTTTCCAGAACCTGGAAGGCCAACTAAATATATTCTGTCTTGCATTATGAAAGTCTTACTCTTGGGTCTAATACGGCATAAAGAATGTCTACAAGTATAGTAATTATAGTAAACAATGCGCCTACATAAATCACAGAACCCATTACTACCGGAAAGTCTAATGAAAATACAGCATTTATTGTAGTAGAACCCAAACCCTTCCAATCAAAAATGTATTCTATAAAGAAAGCACCTGCCATTAAAGAAGCTAACCAACCACTAACGGCGGTAATTACCGGGTTTAACGCATTTCGTAAAGCGTGTTTAGAAACCACTTTCCATTCGGGTAATCCTTTTGCACGTGCCGTTCTTACGTAATCTCTGGTTAGGGTGTCTAACATAGAACCCCTTGTTAATTGTGTAATCACAGACAAAGGACGTATTCCTAAGGTGAAAACGGGAAGAATTAAGTTTTTCAGTTCTAAGGTTTTTCCTTGAAATGGGTCAATGTCCCAAAGTTGACCGGTGAGATACAACCCTGTTACATCGTGCCATTTAAAGGCCATCCAATATGATATTAAGGTAGCCGCCACAAAAGAAGGCATAGAGATTCCTAAAACTGTTCCTGAAATTAATGCATGGTCAATCCATGTATTTTGTTTTAATGCCGCAATAACACCAAAAAAAATCCCAAAAACGGTGGCAAAGGCCATAGCTAAAATGGCTAAGACAAAGGTGTTGAATAAACCTTCGTTGATGATTTCAGTAACTCTTCTGTTCGACTGAAAAGAACGACGTAAATACGGCGCTTTGATCACAAAGTAACGTTCTGATCCTAGGGGCAGATTTATTAAAACTGAATATTTGCTTTCTACTTCTTTTTCGGAAGCCAAAGAAAGAGGACTAATATCATTAAGATAATATGCCAATTGAATGGGCAGCGATTTATTTAGGTGGTATTCTTCTTCAATGGTTTTTCTAGAAGACACATCTGCTCTTTGTCCCAACATCATAGAAGTAGGATCACCGGGCAAAACGTGAAACAACAGAAATACAACTAGAATTACTCCCAGCAACACATAAAACCCTTTTAGTATTCGGCTTAGAACAAATCCAACCATTAAAGCAGTTCTTCTATTTCTTCCGCAGTAGGAATATCATTATAATGCCATTTTCCTTTTACCACGCCATCTTGCAATAAGATTAAACCTGGGTTAGAACGAATCATGGCTTTAATTACTACTTCGTCAATGGTATAAACGGGGAAGTTTAATTGGGCTTCTTTATTAAATTCGGCATAGGTTTCAAAACCACTACCAGTAATAACTACAGTTTTAGTTTTGGTGGAAGTCCCCGCTAAATCATTAATTTGTTTGGCGTATTGTAAATCGAAATACGCTACATTTTGTGTGATCACTAATAGCTTATTTCCATTAAGAACCGATTCGGTAACGTCTTCACCTTCCTCATCATTCAGCATGAAATCATTTATAGTAGGCATTTTAGGTGATTCCACCGTAACCATGTCCACATACTTCCATCCTTTTTCTGTAGGCCAAACATCAAACTCTTTCTTTTCACCGTCTTTTTCCATAATGTAACTGTAAACCCCAGCTTCACCATCACTTCTTAATGTTCTAATATTATTACCAATGGCGTATTGTCTAAAGTCAATCATTGGTAAATGATCTAAATTGTACTTAGCGAAAAATACACAAGCCAAGGTAGAAATAGCAATTACCAAGGTTCCTCTAACATTATTAGAAACCGAATGAAATTTCTTCCGCTGAAAAAAGATGATAAGGATTAGAATGGTAAGGGCAATATCTTTCCAGAAGGTTTCCCAAGGCTCTAATTTTACGGCATCTCCAAAACAACCGCAATCGGTTACTTCGCCTGTAACAGCCGAGTATAGTGTTAGGAAAGTGAACAATAAAATCATTCCCAAATAAGCCCACGATGTGGTTTTCATTTGGTATAGAATAAGCAAAGCAATCCCTAATACAATCTCTAGCGATGTTAAAAACACCGAAAAGAACATAGCATAAGGAATGAGCTCACTAAAAATGGGGTGGAAGTTAGTAGCAAAGACTACAAAGTATTCTTCAAATTTAATGGCTGTACCGGTAGGGTCAACAATTTTAACAAAACCAGAAATAATAAAGATTATACCCACAATATAGCGGGAAAGATTGCGAATGATTTTCATAAAAGATTACTTCTCAGATAGTTTTATCATACAAAAAACGGCGTAATTAATCATGTCTCGGTAGTTGGCATCAACGCCTTCAGAGATTAAAGTTGCCCCTTGATTATCTTCAATTTGTTTGGTTCTGTGCAATTTCATTAAGATAATATCGGTAATGGAACTTACTCTCATGTCTCGCCACGCTTCACCATAATCATGATTTTTGTTCATCAATAAATCAAACGTTGTTTTAACTTCTTTATCGTACAATTCGTTCAGTTTTTTAACCTCTAGTTCCAAAGGATCGTCGTCCGTTAAATTCAATTGTATTAAAGAAATAACACAGTAATTAATGATCCCAATGAATTCCCCGGCAATTGGTTCGTCAATTTTCTGACTTCCTTTTTCTTGAATGGAACGGATTCTTTTGGCTTTTATATATATCTGATCGGTAATAGACGGTAGTCTTAAAATACGCCACGCCGTACCGTAATCTTTTGTTTTTTTAATGAAGATATCTTTACAGTTCTCTATAACTTCGTAATACTGTTGTTCCGTTGTTTTACTCAAGGCCCTAAATTTTATCAACTTGTCAGCGAAAGTTAAAACATTTCCGTCTAATATAGAACTAGAACGTTCACATAGAGTTTTGGATTTGTCCGAACCGCGGATAATGGCCATTCTAAACGCCACACCAGACAGTTTTTTTGATGGCGGAAAATACAACACCATAGAACAAGGTTTAAAAAAAGCGGAAGAACATTTAAATAACGGCGCACATATTTTAGATGTGGGCGGTTATTCCACTAGACCTGGTGCTCCTGAAGTTTCGGAAGAAGAAGAAATTAAACGTACGGCTCCTTTTATTGAAGCCCTTCGGAAAGAATTCCCTGAAGTGATAATATCTATAGATACTTTCCGTTCTGAAGTGGCTAAAAAAGGCGTTGAAGCTGGTGCAGATATTATTAACGATGTTTCGGGAGGAAATTTAGACAGCAATATGTTTGCAACTGTTGCGCAACTAAAGGTTGCTTATATTTTAATGCATATGCGCGGCACACCAGCAACCATGCAACAGTTAACAAACTACGTTAACTTAACGGAAGAAGTAACTTCGGAACTTAGAACCAAAGTGGAACTTTTGAATTCGCTTGGTGTTCAAAATATTATTCTTGATCCGGGATTTGGGTTTGCAAAAACCATTGAACAGAATTATCTTTTATTAAGAGAATTAAAAAAGCTCAAATCGTTAAATTTACCCATATTAGCAGGTGTATCTAGAAAATCAATGATATACAAACTGTTAAATAGTTCCGCTAATGAAATAAAAAGCGAAACACAAGTAGTAAATACATTAGCCGTTTTAAACGGAACAGATATTTTGCGCGTACATGATGTAACAGAAACAAAGAATACTTTAACCATTATTAAAACGTATTTTCAGGATTGACTTTTCTATTTAACATAGGGTTTTTAGATTTTAACTTTATAGACTTTGTAGATATTTCGTTGGTGACTTTATTGATCTACCAACTTTACCAACTACTAAGAGGTTCTGTAGCGTTTAATATTGTATTAGGTATTTTTGCTATTTACCTTTTCTACTTGGTAGTAGATGCTTTACATATGGAATTGTTGAGCACCATTTTAGGTCAGTTTATTGGCGTTGGTGTAATTGCCATGGTGATTCTTTTTCAGCAAGAAATAAGAAAGTTTTTGCTTTATATAGGCCGTTCAACGGTAATTGGTAACGAGCAAATAAAAAACTTACTGCATTTTACCAGTAAAAACATTCAGGAAGAAAGTTTACAAATTAATACCATTGTTAAAGCCGTTCAGGAATTGTCTACCAACGAATGTGGGGCACTTATTGTGTTAATGAAAAGTGATGAGCTTAAGTTTTATATTGATTCGGGAGATTATTTAGATGCTTTGGTTTCTAAGCGGTTGTTAATTTCTATTTTTTATAAAAACAGCCCACTTCATGACGGTGCTGTAATTATTAAAGGGAACCGAATTTTAGCCGCCCGTTGCATTATTCCTGTTACAGAAAGAGAAGATTTGCCCGCCAATTACGGCTTAAGACACCGTGCGGCCATTGGTCTTTCCGAAGTTACAGACAGTATTGTTTTAATTGTTTCGGAAGAAACGGGTAGCATTAGCTTGTCTATTGAAGGCGAATTATTGTACGATCTTACTTCTACCGAAGTTCGTTCGATTATTAACCAAAAGATGTTTAGTAATTCGGACCAAGAAAAAATAAACGAAGCTACAGCAGCGGCAGCCAATACCAGCAAAAATGCTCCGGCTGCTTAACTCAATATTTCCTGAATATCTTCTTTTGTTAAATTTTTCACAAAGCTTTCTTCGGTAGTAATTAAATCCCCTGCCAATTGTTTTTTACGCAACTGAAGTTTTAGAATTTTCTCTTCTACCGTATTTCTTGTAATAAACTTGTAGGTATGAACAGTATTTTTCTGTCCCATTCTATAGGCTCTGTCTACGGCTTGTGATTCTATTGCTGGGTTCCACCATGGATCTAAAATGTACACATAATCGGCTGCGGTTAAATTTAAACCCAAACCACCTGCTTTTAATGAAATAAGGAAAATCTTAATCCCTTCGTTGTTCTGAAAAAGCTCAACCTGCTCTTGCCTAGCTTTGGTAGTTCCATCTAAATAGGCAAAATCAATTCCTTTCTTTTTAAACAAATCTTTAAACACGGCTAAGTGTTTAACAAACTGGCTAAATATTAAGATTTTGTGATCACTTTCTATGGTGGTTTCTAGCATTTCAACCACGTCTAATAATTTACCAGAATCACCTATAAATTCTGGGTCTACCATTCTTGGGTGATTAGCAATCTGACGAAGTTTGGTTAACCCTTGCAGAATAGTAATCTGCGATTTATTCATGCCTTTTTCATCGATCTCTTTTAAAATCACATTTCGGTAATGCGATTTTACTTCTTCGTATTCTTTTTCTTGTTCTTCCGTCATAGAAGAATACCAAACCTGTTCAATTTTAGGTGGTAATTCTGTTAATACCTGTGCCTTATTTCTTCTTAAAATGAAGGGTTTGATTAAGGCATAAAGTTTACGCTTAACGTCAACGTCATTTTTCTTTTCTATAGCATTTAGATAGAAATTCTTAAAAAACGATTGGCTTCCTAACAACCCCGGATTCACAAAAGACATTTGAGACCACAAATCTAGCGTGCTGTTTTCTATTGGTGTACCCGTTAATATTAACTTATGCTTAGAATTTAACTTTTTAACGGCCGTGGCAATATTAGAAGACGGGTTTTTAATGGCTTGTGATTCGTCTAGAATTATATAATTGAAATAGAAATCCTTTAATAAATCAACATCAATTCTGGTAATTCCATAAGAGGTAATTACAATATCGTAATCACTAAAACGCTCCACATTTTTATCTCGGTACGTGCCCGTGTAAACCAAAACGTTTAAATCGGGTGTAAATTTAGTCGCCTCTTGCTCCCAATTGTATACTAAAGAAGTAGGCATTACCAATAAAGACGTGCCAGAACCCATTTCTTTTTGATGTTGCAGCATGCATAATGTCTGAATGGTTTTACCCAAACCCATATCATCTGCTAAACAACCCCCAAAGTTATAGGATTGTAAAAAGCGCATCCAATTGTAACCCGCTTTTTGATACGGGCGTAATTCCCCTATAAATTTAGAAGGCAGCTCATAATCGTCTAGATGATCAAATTCACGAAGTCTTTGCAGTTTTCTATCCATACTCACCTGGGCAAGATTACCCTCTTCCAGAGCTTGCACTAGAGCTAAATGGTGCTTCTTTAAATGAGCATGTTCGTCTTCGTGGTGGTGTTCAGAGAAGTTAAATAAATCTGAATATTGTGTTAACCATTCTGGTGGAATAACCGCAATTTCACCATTTGGCAATTCAAATTCGGTTTTGCCTTTAAGTATTAATTTTCTTAACGAAAGAAATGGGATTTTATAGTCTCCAAAATGCACTTCGGCATGAATATCAAACCAGTCGTTATTTTCCTTAATTTCTATATTAATAGAGCTTCTACCAATAAAATATTTTTTACCTGTAGTTGTTTTAGCTTGTTCAATTTTAAAATTGAAATTTTCTACTAAATCTTCTCTATTGTTATTTAACCAATCAAAAGCTTCGGCTTTATCTAAAACTGCCTTACCATTTTTAATGGATACATTACGTTCTTTTAATAAACGAACAAAGCTTTTTTCATCGTCTTTTTTACGTTTTACCTTATGAAAAATGTACTCTCCGTCTTTGTTCTCTAAAGTCACAGAATTAGTGGCTTCCCCAGCAGAACTAAAAAGGTATTCTCCATACTGAAACGATAAATCAAACACTATTTTAGGAATATTAGCTTGTCCGTTATTTTTGTTTTCGAACAAACTCATAGACGAAGTTGCCTCTGATAATTCCCTAAAAGACAGAACAGGAACCGGATGATATGCTTCGGAATTAATAATAAACCCTTTGGCGTACACATCAAAATTAGCTACTAATTGTGTAATAAATGTTTTGTAATACTTCTCCTCTACACTTTTAGGGATTACAATAAATCTTTTATTTAAAAAGGGTTTTAGCTTACTTCCGTCAACTCCTTTTTCAAAGCTTATCAACTGCTCTTCTTTTACTAATAACCACGCTGGGTTTTTGCTAATAATCTGAGAACCGTTGTATTGAAAATCTATTTTTTCACCCCGGTATTTAATGGTAGGGAAATAGTGCGTATTGTCTTCGTTTTTTCTAAAATGAAAAAGAATAGTGGCTTTGTCTTGCGGTACTTCTACCCGTTTACCTACAGGATCACCATCATTACCCATAATATACACATGCTTGTCGTGTAATAAGGGTAAGATTTTAGTTTTAACACGGTCTACATATTCAGCAATTACTTCTTGTAAAGCGGTATCTCCTTTTTCCTTATTAAAAACCTTTGGCAGAAACTCTTCTGGCTTTAGATGTTTAGTAGAAAACTTATGGGTAATAGAATCTTGTTGAATGGAATCCATTAACCTAATGATCTCAAAATCTTTTTCGTCTAAGCCATTATTAAACTCTTCTGCATTTTTAGAAGAGATATTCTGGTATGTTAAGGTAAGAACCCCTTTAGCATCTTTTTTAACCACAAATGACTCAAACAAATACCCCAGGTATTCGTGAGCAAAAATGGAATAAATAAGCTGAAAAGGCTCATTCGGAGAAACGTTCATTTTTATGCAAAAGCTTTACAAACTGGTAGAAATGGTCTTAAAAAAGACCTAAACAATTTGAAAATTGAGAAAATTAAAGGACTTAAGGAAGAAAAAACATGTCTTTTCTTCTTTAAGCGTTACAATGGTACGAAATAGTGTTTTTTGATTAGAAGAAAACACCTAATCTAATCTGCAAGGGATTATTATAAATTGATTTACTACTATCGTAATTCACTATATATAAAGCAGATACAGTAAAATGATTAATAATTATACCCCCACCCAAATAGACTGTGTTTAAAATCTCTCGGTTGGTGATTTCTGTGTTAGGATTATAATAAGGAACACTTAAGGGTTCGTATTCAGCATGTACAAATAAAGCCCCTGTATTATTAAATAATTCTCTTAAAAAATATTGTCTGGCAAAAACTCTACCCCCATACATGTGTCTTGCGGGATATACACTTTTTTTATACCATTGGTAATAATAGGTTAAACCTACGCCTAAAATAAAGTTATCGGTTACTGCATAACCAACGGCAGGTGCTAATTGCACATAACTAATAGTAGAGCCAAAAGCAGCACCAATATTACCTCCAAATCTTAGTCGGCTTTTAAAACTTGGTTTTTGTTTTAAATTTTCGGAATTGGTAGGCTGTTGTTGAGTATTGTTATTATTATAATAAGAAGAAGATGCTCCTGTATCATTATTTTGGGCATGTAAACAAACTATTGTACTAATGATAACAACTAGTAAGGCAATGATCTTCTTCATCTTTTAAAACTTATAGCTTACCCAAAAAAGTCACTTTTTTTAAGAATTTCCATTTAGAAACTAAACTTTTAATGGTTTCTGTTACCTCTTCAAGAACCACATTTAGTTTATCTTCCGGAAAATCTATATCCTGTGTAGAAATAACCAAATTACTTAATTCTAGTTTTTCGGTTTCAAAAGCTGCTTTTAAAAAACAGGCTCTTAATAGCGCTCCTTCAGAACTGGTTTCGTTTTCGCTGTATTTTGGGGTATACATTTGTAATAATGCGCGCGTTTTCCCGTCTTTTATTTTAGACAAGGCAACATTACCTAAAAAAGGTTTTCCTTTAACGTCCATTTCTTTTTGTGCCGAAGCTTCTAATTCTTCGGAAAAATTGGCATAAAAGCATTTTTCAGTTTCTGTTCTTGCTTCTTCATAATTCACTAATGAAAAAGCAACTGACTGATATTCTTTATATTCTGAACAAATATTCCCTTTTTTATACTCTACCTCTATCATTCTTTCTCTTTTCAACAGCGAAAGTAGAGCTTATTTGATTTGTAGTCACCCTTTTATTTTCACTTTTTTCAACATAAAAAAGGGGATAAATAAAAAGGGAAGCTTTTAGGCTTCCCTTTACTAAATTATATAAAAAAGAAAATTAGATGTTTAACGCTCTATTATCAGTTGCGGCTAAACAAGCTTCTTTTAATGCTTCAGAAAATGTTGGGTGTGCGTGTGACATTCTAGAAATATCTTCTGCCGAAGCTCTGAATTCCATAGCTACTACTGCTTCTCCAATCATATCTGCGGCTCTTGGTCCAATAATATGAACCCCTAAAATCTCATCGGTATCTTTATGTGCCAATACTTTAGCTTGTCCGTCTAGGTCCATACTTGCTCTAGCTCTACCCGAAGCTTTGAAAGGGAAAGCACCCACTTTAAATGGAATTCCTTTTTCTTTCAATTCTTGTTCTGTATACCCCACAGCGGCAACTTCTGGCCAAGTATAAACAACACCCGGTATTAAGTTGTAGTTAATATGTGGTTTCTGACCCAAAATGCTTTCGGCTACAAACACACCTTCTTCTTCAGCTTTGTGCGCTAACATAGCACCTTTAACTACATCACCAATGGCATAAATACCCGCAACGTTGGTTTGTAAATGTCCGTCAACTTCAATTCTGCCTCTATCGTCTAGTTTAACACCGGCATTTTCAAGACCAAGACCTTTTGTATAAGGTTTTCTACCAATAGAAACTAAACAGTAATCTCCAGTAAACGTTACGCTTTCGCCTTTTCCGTTTTCAGCCGTAACTTCTACTTCTTTGCCTTTGTTCTCTACTTTGGTCACTTTTGTTTTGAAGTTGAATTCAAAACCTTCTTTCTTTAATACTTTTTGAAGTTCTTTACCCATGGTTTTATCCATAGTAGGGATAATAGAATCGGCAAATTCTACTACCGTGATTTTAGCTCCTAAACGGGCGTAAACAGAACCTAATTCCATACCAATAACACCACCACCAATAACAATCATGTGTTTAGGTACTTCTTTCAAGTTTAATGCTTCGGTAGAAGTTATCACTCTTTCTTTATCAATTGGTATAAAAGGAAGCGATAAAGGTTTAGAACCGGTAGCAATAATTGTTTTATCTGCTTTTAGTTCTTTAGTTGAACCGTCTTCAGCTGTTACCTTAATAGTATTTTTGTCTACAAAAGAACCCAAACCTTGATGAACATCAATTTTGTTTTTCTTCATTAAGAACTGAATACCGTCTGTAGTTTGCTTAACAACTTCGCCTTTACGGTTGATCATTTGTGTAAGATCTACTTCAGGTGTTGCTATTTTAATACCGTGTTCCGCAAAGTTGTGTAGCGCATTATGATAATGTTCCGAAGAGTCTAATAATGCTTTTGATGGGATACAACCAACATTTAAGCAAGTACCGCCAAGTGTACTGTATTTTTCAATAACGGCCGTTTTAAGACCTAGTTGTGAACAACGGATGGCAGCAATATATCCACCAGGCCCAGAACCTATAACAACAACATCGTATTTATTCTCTGACATTGGAATCTTTTATTTTTATTCAAAAAAAGAGGGTAGTAAACTACCCTCTGTATGAGTTTATCTTAATTATATTTCTAATAACATTCTAGCAGGATCCTCTAGCAATTCTTTAACACGGTAAAGGAAGCTAACAGATTCTCTACCGTCAATCACACGGTGATCGTACGATAATGCTAAGTACATTATTGGTCTAATTTCTACTTTACCATCAATAGCTATTGGGCGCTGTACAATGTTGTGCATCCCTAAAATAGCCGATTGCGGAGAGTTAATAATTGGCGTAGAAAGCATAGAACCGAAAATACCACCGTTGGTTACGGTAAACGTACCGCCTTGCATATCTTCAATACCTAATTTACCGTCTCTACCTAATTTAGCTAGGCGAATTACTTCTTTTTCTATACCCGCAAAACTTAGTTTTTCAGCATTTCTAATAACAGGAACCACTAAACCTTTAGGTGTAGAAACCGCAATGGAAACGTCTACATAATTATTGTAAACAATATCGTTTCCGTCAATGAAGGCATTCACTGCCGGCCATTCTTGTAAAGCGATGGAACATGCTTTAGTGAAGAAAGACATGAAGCCTAAACCAACTTCATTCTTCTCTTTAAACATGTCTTTGTATTTTTTTCGGATTTCCATTACAGGTTGCATATCTACTTCGTTAAAAGTAGTAAGCATAGCTGTTTGGTTTTTTACGTCTACCAATCTTCTAGCGATGGTCTTACGCATACCCGTCATTTTCTTTCTTTCCTGAACGCGTTCGCCTTGTGGGGCAGGAGCCGCAGGGGCAGCTTCTTTTTTAGGAGCCGCTGGTTTTGGCGCTGATTTCTGAGCCGCTTCTGCGTCTTCTTTGGTAATTCTACCGTCAACACCTGTGCCTTTTACGTCTTTAGCATCAATTCCTTTTTCAGCTAAAATTTTAGCCGCTGCCGGAGAGGGGTGACCAGATGCATAGGTAGTATTTCCGTTTGAAGAAGCTGCTGCTGGAGCTTCTGAAGTAGCCGCTGGAGCTTCACCACCTACTGAACCACCTTCCATTACTTCAATTCTGGCAATTACAGAACCGATTTCAATGGTATCGCCTTCTTGTGCAACGGTTCTAAGGATACCTCTGGCTTCGGCAGGGAATTCAAAGGTTGCTTTGTCTGATTCTAATTCACAGATTTCGTCGTCTAATTCAACAAAATCACCGTCTTGTTTCAACCAGCTAGAAACCGTTACTTCTGTAATGGATTCACCTACCGGAGGAACAACCATATCTTTAACTTCACCGGTTGCTTTTGGCTCTGAAGAACCAGAAGATGCAGGAGCAGCTGGTGCTTCTTTTGCAGCAGGAGCTTCAGAAGAACCTCCTTTAGAAGCTGAAGTATCAATTTCGGCTATTATAGCGCCAATTTCTACAGTTTCACCTTCTTCTGCTTTTATTCTTAAAATCCCGCTAGCTTCTGCCGGAAATTCTTGCGTAGCTTTATCGGTTTCAACCTCAACGATAATTTCGTCTTGTTCTACATACTCACCGTCAGCTTTAAGCCATTGGGCAATTGTTACTTCAGTTATTGACTCCCCCACTTGAGGGATTTTTATTTCTAAGGCCATTTTTCCCGTTTATACTATTTAAAAGTTATTTAACATCGAAAGCTCGTTTAACTAACTCTGCTTGTTTTTTCTTATGAATATTTAAGTAACCTACTGCCGGTGAAGGAGAATCTTCTTTAGCAATACATTCTATTGCCGTACCACGTTTGTGCATAGTTTTTAAGATGTACATCCAAGCACCAGAGTTTCCTGGTTCTTCTTGTACCCAAACTACTTCAGCACCTTTATATTTAGCTAACTGAGCATCAAACTGTGAGAAACTTAGTGGATAAAGCTGCTCTAAACGAACAATTGCCACGTCTTTTCTGTTTGATTTCTGTTGCTCTTCTAATAAGTCGTAATAAACTTTACCGCTACAGATTAACACACGCTTCACTTTTTTAGGATCGGCATAGTTATCACCAATTATTTCTTGGAATTTCCCATCTGTGAATTCAGATATTGGAGAAACAACTAATGGATGTCTTAATAAAGATTTAGGAGCCATATTAATTAATGGCTTTCTGAATGGCCAAGCCATTTGTCTTCTTAAGGCATGGAAGAAGTTTGCCGGAGTAGTAATATTGGTTACTACCATATTGTAACATGCACACATTTGCAAGAAACGCTCTAAACGCGCACTTGAATGCTCTGGCCCTTGTCCTTCTTGTCCGTGAGGAAGTAATAAAACTAAATCACTTTCTTTATTCCATTTGGTTTCTGTAGTAGCAATAAATTGGTCAATAATAACCTGTGCACCATTAGCAAAGTCACCAAATTGTGCTTCCCATATGGTTAATGAATGTGGGTGAGAACGTGCATATCCAAATTCAAAACCTAAAACTGCGTATTCAGAAAGTAATGAGTTATAGATATCAAAACTATGATCTGCGCCAATGTGGTTTAAGAAGTTGTAGGCTTCATTAGTTTCAGCATCTTTTACAACAGCATGTCTGTGAGAGAATGTACCTCTTTGAACATCCTGACCACTGAAACGAACAAATTTCTTATCTAACAATAAAGAACCGTATGCCAATAATTCGGCGCCTGCCCAATCCAATTCTTTGGTCTTGGTAAACTGTTCTTTACGTGATTTTAATAAACGGTCAATTTGTTTTAAAGCTTTAAATCCTTTAGGAATTGTAGTTAAAGCAGCACCTATTTTATCAATTACTTCCGTAGGAATTCCAGTTTCTGGCGATTGTTCAAAATCTTCAGGCTTAGATTTTCTAATTTCAGACCATTCCATTTCTGTAGGCTGAAATTTATAAGGAAGCGGTGTTTGTTTCACCAAGTTCAAACGGTCTTGCAACAATTTCCTAAATTGTTTGTCCAGTTGCTTGGCTACTTCTGCACCAATATCACCACGTTTGATCAACATATCGTTGTAGATCTCTCTTGGGTTAGCGTGCTTAGAAATAATGTTGTAAAGGGCTGGTTGCGTAAACTTAGGTTCATCACTTTCGTTGTGACCATGTCTACGATAACACACCATATCTACAAAAATGTCACGCTCAAATTTCTGACGGTATTCAATCGCCAATTTCATACAGAAAACTACTGCTTCAGGATCATCACCGTTTACGTGTAGTACGGGTGCATCAATTACTTTAGCAACATCTGTAGAATAAATAGAAGAACGCGCATCTTCAAAATCTGTAGTAAAACCTACTTGGTTGTTAATTACTAAGTGAACTGTACCACCTGTTTTATAACCGTTCAATTTTTGCATTTGTACTACCTCGTACATAATACCTTGGCCAGCTGCTGCTGCATCACCGTGGATTAATACTGGTAGTATTTTAGAATAGTCTTTATTGTATAATCTATCCCCTTTACCTCTTGTAAAGCCCATAACAACTGGGTTTACCGCCTCAAGGTGAGAAGGGTTAGGGATTAACTTCAAGTAAACATTGTTTCCACTTCTTGTAGTTACTTCAGAAGAGAAGCCCATGTGGTACTTTACATCTCCATCTCCCATGGTAGAGTCATCTGGAGAGGCGCCTTCAAACTCATTAAAGATTTGCTCGTAAGTTTTATTCATAACGTTTGCTAAAACGTTAAGTCGGCCTCTGTGGGCCATACCAATAGCAACTTCTTCTACGCCTAATTCTGAACCTCTTTGTATTAATTCATCTAAAGCTGGGATTACAGATTCCCCCCCTTCAAGTGAGAATCTTTTCTGACCTACATATTTAGTATGAAGGAAGTTTTCGAAAACTACCGCTTCATTCAGTTTAGTAAGAATTCTTGTAATTTGGTCTTTGGAAGGTTTTCTAACTAAAGATTCCGTTTCAAATTTCTCTTTGAACCACTCTAAACGGTCTCGGTGACGAATGTACATGTATTCGAAACCTATGTGGCCTTCGTATATTTTTTTTAAAGCTGAAAGAATATCTTTTAGTTTAGCTTTGCCTAAACCAATCTCGCTTCCAACTTCAAATTCTGTTTCTAAATCTGCCTTGGTAAGACCAAAATCTTCTAGCTCCAAATGCGGTGCTCTGTCTTTTCTAGTTCTAACCGGGTTGGTATCTGCTCTTAAATGGGCTCTACTTCTATAAGCGTGTATTAATTGGTAAACCTGTAGTTCTTTAAGGTTCATTGGGCCTGAACCGCCTTTCAGTACTTCTGAAGTGCCTTCGCCAAACTTGGCTAAAGAAAAATCAAAACCTTCGAAGAAAAATTTCCAGCTTTCGTCAACCGTTTCTGGGTCTTGCTGATATCTTTGATATAAATCATCTACATAATTTACATCTGCATTGGCTACGTATGAGTATGAATCCATCATTATTTCATTAGGAAGTCTAAAACTAGTTAAATGTGGAAAACATAACAAAACCGTTTAAACGATTATACGATTATCAATGTTTTCTTACATTTAAACCATTTTTGATTGCCTCTATTACTTTAGAACGTTCTTCACGGATTAAAGTTTCCTCTGGTGAAAGGTTGCGTTTAGTTACTTCTTCTCCCTTATAGTCTATAGCCAAACTTTCCCCATAAAGTGTATTTATTAACACTGAGGCAACATTATAAATGTAATTAAAAGAAGCTTGTGATAAAGGAACTTGTATAGTTTTTGACAAACTAATGAGGGGTTTAGCTATATTTTCCCAGTTAGAAATGCGTAAAGCGTTCTGCTGATTAATAGCTTTTAAATGGAATTGCATCATGTTATCGGTGTATTTAACCTTTAAATGATTGCTTATTTTTTTTAAAGTTTTTTCTGTTTCTGTTAAAAGTGACTCATAAGTGATGCGCAAACAACGGTCTCCCAACAATTCTTCTAATTTTAAAAACTGAAGTTGATCTTCCGTCCAAACGGTAATGGCATGCTGTAAATCACCATGATGATTATGGGATTTTATAAATGATGCAGCATAGCTAAACGGATTTCTAACTAAATAGATAAACTTAGCATTAGGGTATCTCTCTAAAACTGTATCGGCAATTTCATAAAACCTATTTTCTTTAATAAAAGAACTTGTTTTACCTTCCAAGTCAGCCTCTGCTTTATACACTTCTTCCCAAGTGCACCAAAAATTAAGTTTGTTTTCAGAGGAAGGAAGTTGTTCTGCCTGTAAATTCCAGAAGCCTAATTTATATTGAAAGAATAGTTTAAAATCTTGTTCAGTAAAAGAACAGCTTTCTTTTAAATAAGGGATAAAAAAACGTAAGGCGTGCAAAGGTGACGGACTAGAAATTTCTGGATGAGCATCTAAAATTTTGCAAAGAAGATTAGAACCCGATCGCTCGGAACTTAATAGAAAATTAAAACTGTGGTTTTTAGTGCACATAAAAAAGCTTAAGTTTCTCGTTTACGAAACCATTATCCATTAATTGTCTCTGATTAACAAATTCTATTTGCAAATTTAATTTTGAGTTAACACAGTTGTTAAACTCATACTCATCTGTTCCGTCTAAAATTATATAATTGTTTTTAAGCTGTTTTGATACCGACTGTAAGGTTGATTGGTTTGGAAGGTTTAAAGATTCTTGTATTAACTTTTTGTATTCAGGAAGAATAGTATGCCAACCGGTTAAAGATATTGCGTTTTTAAAATCCATCTTTTCAATTGAAAATGGATTAATGAAACGTTTAAATTCATACATATTGATTAAATATATTTTCTTATCCTTTTGCAACTCATGCAATAAATTAATTATTGAAAGGTTTTCTGCACATACTTCTCTTGAAAAACTGATTCTTTTTGTTGTTTTTACGACTACAAGAAGCAAAACTACCATCAATGAAATGAGCCATTTTAATTTCATATCACTTTGTTTAGCTTTTTTATTTGGAATAAATACTGCTAACAAAATCAAGAAAAGACTTAAGACCACAAATACTTTTACAGAAAACTTAAGGAAACAAACCATCCCTAAAAACGAAAGCAAATACAACACCAATACACTGTATCTTTTGGTAAGTAAAGCGGCTAAAACAATCAATATAACCCATTGAATTTGACCTTTAGTTTCAAAAAGCGCACTTTCTAATTTCTTAAAACTGAAACGTGAAAATGTAGGTACTTCTTTAGAAGCAATAATAACTTGTTTGTTTATTTCTTCGTCTAAGAAAAACCAACTACCAAAACAGTTTTCTTCTTTAAATTCTGTTCTAAAAACCCCATAATCGTTAAATATGGTTTTGGCTTTGTTCAACTCTAAAAAACCAGAAAATTTTTTACTAGGTATACCAAAACATAAAAAACTTAGGACCAACACCGCGCCATAAGCTACCAGCAATCTGTTCAATTTAAATTCGTAAAAGAGCCATATTACACTCATAAACCCAACAAAATAAATAGCCATAAAACGCAAGCCAATTGCAGTAATTATCAAGATTAAAGCCAGTGCTTTGGACCAATATTTTTCGGAACAAAAAAACAAAAAAACACCCGCCACCCCAGTAAGCAAAGCAGATCTAGTAAAATCTAGATACAATATAAAATCTGTGAGAAATGCTACTACAACTAGAATTAAAGCTAATCTAATCCTGAAATGGTATTGTCTAGTTCTTTCAACCAAACACCATAGTATACACAATCCCGAAATGTAAATTAAAAGAACAAATAGAACTCCCATCCAAGAGACGTTTGGAAAAAGCTCATACATAAAATGTAATGGATATCCATAAAGCTGAAAAAAGCGGGGAAATTCATAAATAGATTTACCTAAGGCCCCAGAGATTAGCCATTCTATTTGCAAATTATCATTTACTTCGTAAAAAGTGTTTCCGGTAACTAGAAACACAAAAACCAACCAAGTCCACAAAGTAGCTGTGGCGTAAAAGAAACTTTTATTAAGATGCAGTGCGGGGAAGTTCACAACTAAAAGTAGTTATTGATTACAGAAAAAGCATACTGATAGAGGTAATAATCAAGTTGTCGCTAAAACTAGTCCTGATTTTTTTCTTCTTCCTCTTCTTCTTCGTAAGAATTAATTAATGCCTTACTGTTTGGATTTCTTTTACCGTTGTCAAAAGTAATTAATAAGGCCGGCAGTACAATTAAGTTGGTAATCATAGCACACAACAAGGTGGTAGATGTTAACAGCCCCAACATTTTTGTGCCTAGAAAATCGGAGAAGGTGAAGATACTAAAGCCCCCAAACAATACGATTGATGTATACACCATACTAGCACCGGTTTCTTTTATACTTAAAGAAACGGCTTTAGGAACAGAGAAATTTGTAGCAAATAATTCTTGGCGGTATTTGGCTAAAAAGTGGATAGAATCATCTACTGAAATACCAAAAGCAATACTAAAAATTAAAGCGGTACTTGGCTTTAACGGAATTCCAAAATAACCCATTAATGCCCCTGTAATTAGTAGTGGGATTAAGTTAGGTAACAAAGAAATTAAAATCATTTTTAGGTTTCTAAATAGAAGCCCCATAATAACTGCAATAAGGAAAATGGCCATTAGTAGACTTTCTTGCAGGTTACGAATTAAAAAGTTTATGCCTCTAATAAACAATAAAGTAGTACCGGTGATTTCGTAATTCATTTTCATATCACCTTCTAGGAAGATTCTATCTAACTCTGGTCTTATCTTTTCATTAATAAGAATTTCGGTTTTTTTAGAACCCAAGTCTTTAACTTTTAATGAAATTCTTAATTTACCGGTAGTGTCAGCAAATGACTTTAAAACGCTGGCTTGATTTCCTTCTGTTTTACGAACCAAAGAAAGAATCCTGTTTTTATCTTGCGCCGTTGGAACCCCATAAAAATCGGGATTATTGCCCCAATAAGCTTGTCTTAAACCTTTAATTACATTTAAAATACTGAAAGGCTTAGATACTTCAGGTAAACTACCCAAATACTCTTGCGCTTGGTCTAATTTTCTAAGAACATCTAAGTTGGTGTATGGGTTCTTTTCTTTTGTGTCTACCACAATTTCTAGTGGCATTACACCCTTAAAACTTTCTTCAAAAAAAGTTAAATCTTTTTTAACACGGTGTTCTTCTGGTATATCATCTACCATAAAAGATACAGCATACACTTGCCAACACCCGAACGTAGTTATTAAAACCAAACAACCTGTAACCCAATAAATTTGTTTTCTACGGTTAGCTACTATAAAGTCTAACCAAAGTAAAAAACGAGTTAAGAATTTAAAATCTAAGTGGCGTAATTGTTTGGGGTTAGGTTCTGGCAAAAAGGAGAATACTGCTGGAATAATAACCACACTAATAAAGAAGGTAGCCATTACATTAATTCCTGCTACTAAACCAAACTCTCTTAACAAAGTGATATCTGCCGAAACCAATACCGCAAAACCAATGGCTGTAGTACAATTAGTAATTAAAGTAACTACACCAATTTTACGAATTACATCACTTAAGGCTTTAATCTTGTTGCCTGTATTGCGGTAAGATTGGTGGTATTTATTTAAAAGATATATACAATTAGGAATACCAATAACCACAATAATGGGTGGTATTAAACCGGTTAGCATACTAATTTCGTACCCTAATAAAACAATGGTAGCCATGGTCCAAACTACAGCTACACCAATAACAACTAATGGGAAGATAACGGCATAAAAACTTCGGAAGAAGAAATAAAGAATTACTGCTGTTACCAAAAGCGACATTAATAAAAACATCTTTAATTCAGTAGCTACTTGCAAGGTCATTACAGATCTTACAAAAGGAACCCCGGCAAAATGAACTTGAATTCCTGTATCTTCTGTAAAAGCATCTGCTTTCTCAATAATATCGCTAGTGATAAACTGGCGGTACTGAGAATCATTGAATATCTTTTTGAAGTTAATCAAGGCCACCAAAGCGTTTCCTTCTTCGGTATAGAGATAGTCTTTATAAAACTCTTGCTTACGCAGCACCTTCAATAAACTGTCTAATTGGGCTTGTGTTTTTATATCAGTTTTAAACGGATAAGACACATCGAACCTTCTTTTACGCTTATTGGGTGTTAAATACTGAAGTTCATTAATGTCTAAAATGGAAACAAAAACTTCCGTTTGGCTAGAGTCGCCTTGGCTAATCACCTTCTTTTGTGTAGAATCGAAACGAATCTCACTAATAGAGGTCATTAGTTGTTGGTATTTCTTAAAGTTTTTTAATCGGTATAGTTTAGGATCTTCAACCCCTAATAAAAGTACGTTTGCGTCTTGTCCAAAAGTCTCTTTAAACTTTATAAACCTTTGCATACTAGTATCTGTCTTTGGTACTAGTTCAGCAAAATGGAAAGACATTTTAACCTGGGAAGCATAATACCCAAGAACCCCCGTTACAATTGCTAAGACAATAATTAACAGCAAGCGAAATTTTAAGACTATATGAGCTATTTGGGTCCACATATGCAACCAGTCTGCAAAGCTATAAAATCTAGCGATAGTTTTCAGAAATGATTGTCTTTATTTAATAAACGCTAGATAAGGCAATTACATCTACCGCTGTTGCGCCATAATCTTGCAACAGTTTACCACAACTTTCTAAAGTAGCACCGGTAGTAATTACATCATCAATCATAAGCACATGTTTATTAGACACTTGTTTAATTTCTTTCCCTTCTAAATACAAACCAGAAATTAATTCGTACCGTGCTTTTCTAGATTTACCGGCCAGTTTCCAGGTTCCATTACTTCTTTTTAAGGCTGAAAATAAAACCGGAATCCCTGTTCTTTTCTCTAATTCTAGGGCAATTAGTTCGGTTTGATTAAATCCCCGGGTTAATCTTTTGTATGGATTTACCGGAACAGGAATTAAATACTGCGGTTTAGATTCTAAATATTTAAAGTAATGCTGAAAAAACCATTCGGCAATGTAAACCGCAATATGCTTTTGGTGTTGGTATTTTAATGCATGAATTAATGCGGAAACATCTTTATTAAAAGGAAAGAGTGAAAAAGCCTTATTAGGCATAAATACTATCCCAAATTTGCTTTTTACTTGGTGCTCGGAAGGCGAAAAGGCTAGTTTTTTGTTAAAATCGATTAAACAAGGTGTACAAATACACTTTTCTTTGGTGTTCATTATACGGCCGCAACTCACACAGGAACGCGGGTAAATCAGGTCTAAAATAGTTTTAAGCATATAAAAGTCTTAAAAATGAATACAGCTTTCTACCGAAAGCTAAAAATGTTTACTAGTAAATATATCAATACACTCGGGTAAAGAATAATGAATTCTTATTTTTGCAGGCAAATTGATACTCTATGTCTTCAAAACTTCAGTCTGAAATACAAAGAAGAAGAACCTTCGCTATTATAAGTCACCCAGATGCGGGTAAAACAACGCTTACCGAAAAGCTTTTACTTTTTGGTGGTGCTATTCAAATAGCTGGTGCTGTAAAATCGAACAAGATTAAGAAAACCGCTACTTCCGATTTCATGGAAATTGAGAAGCAAAGAGGTATTTCTGTGGCTACTTCGGTTATGGGTTTTGAATACGAAGGCATTAAGATTAATATTTTAGATACACCGGGTCACCAAGATTTCCAAGAAGATACGTTTAGAACTTTAACCGCTGTTGATAGTGTAATTGTGGTAATAGACGTTGCCAAAGGGGTAGAGGCACAGACCGAAAAACTGGTTCAGGTTTGTAGAATGCGTGATACGCCGGTTATTGTTTTTATTAACAAATTAGATAGACCGGGTAAAGATGCGGTAGATCTTTTAGACGAAGTAGAAGAAAAACTTGGGTTGAATGTTGTTCCCTTAAGCTGGCCAATTGGTATGGGTCAGGATTTTCAAGGGGTTTATAACTTGTACGATAAATCGTTAAATCTTTTTGAGTCGGACAAACAACGAATTACAGAAAGTATTGAGTTAGATGCCGATTCTGAAGACTTGGATAAATATGTAGGACAAGCTGCGGCAGATTTACTTCGTGAAGACAAAGAAATTGTAGAAACCGTTTATCCTGAATTGGATGTGGAAGAATACCTTAAAGGTAAAATTTCACCGGTTTTTTTCGGTTCAGCTTTAAATAATTTTGGGGTAAAGGAGTTGCTAGATAGTTTTATTAAGATTGCTCCTAAACCACAAGGTAAACAAGCCGAAGAGCGTTTTATTGATTCGAAAGAAGAAAAATTTACAGGTTTTGTATTTAAAATACATGCCAATATGGATCCCAAACACCGCGACCGTTTGGCTTTCTTAAAAATATGTTCGGGTACATTTAACCGAAACACCAATTACAAACATATACGTTTAAAAAGACAATTAAAGTTTTCTAACCCAACGGCATTTATGGCCGATAAAAAATCGATTGTAGACCAAGCTTTCCCTGGTGATATTGTAGGTATACACGATACGGGTAACTTTATTATTGGCGATACTTTAACCGAGGGCGAAGAGTTGCACTTCAAAGGCATGCCAAGCTTCTCACCAGAAATCTTTAAATACATTGAGAATGCAGACCCAATGAAAACCAAACAACTGAACAAAGGCATTGATCAGTTAATGGACGAAGGGGTTGCGCAGTTGTTTACCAACCAATTTAATGGTCGTAAGATTATTGGTACGGTTGGTGCCCTTCAGTTTGAAGTAATTGAACACCGTTTAGAACACGAGTACAACGCCAAATGTAGATGGGATCCTATTTCGCTTTACAAAGCGTGCTGGATTAGTTGCGAAGACGAAGCTCAGCTAGCCGACTTCAAAAGCCGTAAACAACGGAATATGGCGAAGGACAAATTAGGCAGAGATGTTTTTTTGGCCGATTCTGCCTATTCCATCACTATGGCAAAAGATAAGTTCCCTAAGGTAAAGTTCCACTTTACTTCGGAGTACAAAGAAGAGGGTTAGGTTTTAGGAGGCGAGTACTGAGAGCCGTTACTACTATATAGCAATTAGTTAGAAAAGCAACCTTTAACCGGGTTGCTTTTTTTTGGTAGTGAAGCCTTCGTTTGTAGCGAAGTTTTCACTTTGGGAACTCCGTTGTTATTGGTTTCCTCTGTTTTCGTGGCGGACTACTTTTACTGATAACCACCATGCTCAGCATGGCGGCAACCGAGGCCTTAACTTCGATTAAACAACTACTTAGACATGAGATATAAATGTTGTTGCTAGACGTATTTTTATTCCGTTTTGTTTCTCAATTCGGATAATTTTTTTCTAAAATTTAAATTTACTAAATTTCTGTTTTTGCTTAAATTCAATGGTGGATTAAAATACTCAATCAGTTTGTCTTCGAGAATATTAAAGTCAGAATTTGGTAAAAAATACATTATTAAATTCTTTTGCATCCAGTCGCTTAATTTAATCTCATCTTCGATGCAAAATTTAGTTTTTCCTGTATTCGAGTCTTTGTCTCTTGGAATTAATTTGTAACCAAATAATACTCCCAAACTTTTTCTTAAAGTCGAGCGTCCAGCATTGTTTCCTTTAAAATGTTGTCTAAAATCCCGGGTTTTCAAACTTTTTCCCGCAATTCCTGTATAAATGACTTCAAGCTTTTCAAATTTTTTAAATTGAATTTCAGTTGTGTTTTTCGGTAAATCCACATTTTTTCTTTTACAGATTATATAATTTCCTGAACTGTTATCAATTTTGGTTTCGTGGTCAAGCATTGGGTCAAATCTGTTTGCTGAAAATTTGGTCAAAATCTGCGATAAATTCTCGTAGTTGTTTACTTTGGTTTCAATTTTTTGAGATTGGGTTGGTTTTATCAATTCCGAAACTTTGGGTTTCAGCAATTTATTTTGTCCGATTATTTTTATTTGTCCGCTGTTGATTAATTGTTGCAAGTCTTTTAAATCGTAACCGTTTTTTTGAGTATTAAAATCCGAGTAATAAAATCCTAAATTTCTGATTTTATTCCGAATTCCTTTTTGTTTGTCGGGACTTGCTTTGACCTTTTCAGACGTCAATTTTTTTAACATCTCAAATTCAAATTCCGAAAATTGGTTTTTCCCTTTCACGTGGTTTTCTTATGTGGCTTGCAACGGTTCGGGTAAGAACCGTGGCGTGATTTAGTAGTAGTTCGTTTAAGTTTTCAAAGTAGCGAATTCTTCGAATTCGCATAGTAATTTCTATTTCACACAAGGCGAATTCAAAGAATTCGCGGGCTATCAAGTAACTACAAACCTATTGTAACCCACTGACCCGACATGGTGTCATAGCTGTTGTTGTAGCTCTTTTTTAAAAGTACGTTTTTACCGCGAACTCAAATTGTTCAATGAATATTTTCTTGAAGTTATAGATGTTATTTTGTTCGTAGAAAAGTAGCATAGCTTTTTTATAGTCAATAGAATCAACTGTCCTGAATGAAATCGGACAGTGTTTGTTATTCATCAGGATTGCGTTGCTTACAATTCGTGCTGTTCTTTTGTTACCATCCATAAATGGTTGGATGTATGATATGAGAACTAGAAGTAGTAATGCTTTTTCGAAGATATTTGGCTTTGAGTTTACAAGGTCACACATGTCACTAAGAGCATCTCTGATTAGAAATTCATTGTCCAATGGACGATAGTTTGTTCCAGATATACCGACTCTTCTTGTTCTTAAGTTTCTATCTATTTCTAATTCTTTGATAAGAAGACTGTGTATGTCTTCAATCTTGTTTATTGTCAGGGGCTCAAGATAATCAGTGTGTTCAATGATGAAATCTAAAGCATCTTTATGGTTGAGAAGCATAACTGCTTCTTCTTTAGTTTTCCCTTTAGCAGTTTCTTTTTCCTTTAGTAGCCGTTCTGTTTCTAGTAAAGAATATGTGTTTCCTTCTATTTGGGATGATTTCCAACTTAGATCAATAGCTAATCGCTCTAATTCCTTTTGGTATTCATTTGTTTTTAGAGCTTCTATGTTTTTTAGGTATTCGGAGTGGAGATCAGATAGATGGTTTAGTTCTGATTCTGTGAAAAGCTTAGCTTGATAAAGAGTCGCTTTGATGACAATAGGGTTGAAGTTTTCTTTTATCTGTCTTTCATCAATTTCTTTTTCGTAATATGACTCCATGTCAATTGAGACATTGATATTGTATGAAGGAGAAATTTGATACTTAGTTCCTTTTCCTTGTCCGTGTATTTCTAAAGTGTTGTCAATAACCAGTTTAGAAAGAATTCTTTTTAAAGTAGCATAACTTACATCTAAAGAAGTGTTATCAAAGATTGATCTTGAAGACTGAAGAGGAGTGTTCTTTAAGTATTCAATGATTAGCTGTTCTCGATTATCCATAATATCATTTGAGCTCAAAGATAAAGATAATAAAGCTCAATAAACTTGTGTAATGAGCTTAAAAAATATTTTGTATGAGCTACAACATTTGGATATGAATTGTAGCGAAATAAATATACAAAATGTTTGCGTCTAACGATTAGTCAATTCCCGCGGAATTGGCTTGTAAATTAATTTCGACATAGCTAGTCAAACCGTGGGATTGGCGGGAAGTCAAGTAGGGAAGAAGCTCAATTCATACCGAAACCCCGCTATAATTTCATATGCTGTGTTGGCATGCGTTATATTTTTTTGAAATACTTTTTCCCTCTAAAGACATAACTTACAATCATCAAATTTGAATTCTCAATTAACTTTACTTCTTTCAAGTCATTGCCTTTAGAAAGTATAGTGCCATCCATTTGGTATACAATTACCTCATCAACAGTTTCACTAAACAATAGTACATTATTCTCAACTTTTAAATTAATACTAGGTGATAAAGCATCAGTATTTGGATTATTAAGAATAGGGTTATTTTCATTATACAGCCAATTAACTTGTTCATTATTTAATGCTCCTTTAAATACAATCAATTCATCGATTGAGTAATTAGAATAGTCAGAACCTATTTTCAAAGATTCATCACTTATCTTAAAATCTATACCTTCTGAAACACTATGTTCTAAATCATTGTTAATATAAAGTTTATAGCTCCCTTTATTAAAGACTTGTACAAAGTGTAATGTTACAGCTCCACGCGGCCAAAAATCAATATTACCTTTCGGTACAAGCATAAATGAATTAATATGCTCTAGTAATATGGAATTCCATTGAAAAAAGTCATGCATCTCACTCCCATAAGGAGAGTTAATCCAAAAAGAAATTGAAATTGAAGAATCGTTATCAAGTGATAACCCATGATCTGGAATCTCTATCCATGTTCTTTCTAAATAAATGGAAGAATTCTCAACTCCATAAATACTTGTATCGGAATAAAAATCACTCCATGGTTCATCTTTTATAAAATTAACCTCAACACCTTTAATCAAATCGTGAGTGTCGTTTACACCATCAAAAGAAAAATGTAATAATTTTTCATTAGAAATAGATTGGGACATCGAAAAATGTGCATTGAGTAAAAATGCAAAAGCTATAATTAATTTTAGTTTCATGTTTTAGTTTCTTATTGTTTATGCTTGCCAATGTAGGAGTAAGTTTAGTTTAAACGTCGGGTAGTTTCTAAAAACTTATTGTAATTTTTTCTTTAAAAATAAGCTTTTTAGAGGCTTCATGAAATTTACTCCATGTTGTGTTTCGTTTTGCCCTCTATCCCATACAGTAGGTAGTTGTTTGTTGTAGCGGATATGTTTTGTTCATAAAATGAATGAAACATATTAAGCGGAAACCAACTGCTACCGGTCTTTTTTGATCGGCATTATGATTATTATACACTCTTGTATGTAGCGTAATGCTAAAAAAAGACCTTGTACAAAAGAAGTTAGTGCAATGTAGGAGTAAGTTTAGTTTAAACGTCGGGTAGTTTCTAAAAACTTATTGTAAATTTTCTGTAAAATAAGCTTTTTAGAGGCTACATGAAATCTTACATAATGTTGTGTTTCGTTTTGCCCTCTATCCCATGCAGTAGGTAGTTGTTTGTTGTAGCGGATATGTTTTGTTCATAAAATGAATGAAACATATTAAGCGAAAACGAACTGCTACCGGTCTTTTTTGATCGGCATTATGAAATATCAACGCTCTGGCTATGCACCGTGGCGTGTTTAAGTTCGTATTTCGTTTCGTTTATCTAAGTAGCGAATTCTTTGAATTCGCATAGTAATTTCTTTTTCACACTAGGCGAATTCAAAGAATTCGCGGGGCTAGTAAGTAACTACAAACCTATCGTAACCCACTGACACGACATGGTGTCATAGGTGTTGTTGTGTGTTTTTTTCATCAATGATTTTCAATTCGATCAATAGGTTCTTTCCTTGTTCAAGAAGGTTTCTTTTCCACCTTCTTTTATGGTCTGCTAATATCTGATTGTATGTTTCTCCATTTTGAAGTCTTTTCATATAGTTCAATAGTAAAAATGAGCTGATATAGTATTTCGGATTTAATACTAATGTTAAAAGGGAGGTGTTTCATTTTATCAAGTAGAAAAGAGTTGTAAATGTACAATTTATCACCTTTAGACTTTGCATTTGTATTTATTCCTAAAGTTTTAGAAGCTTTTTCTAAATGTTCGAGTTTGAATATTGGTAAGAAAAAATCAGGGTAAAAATATGAGGCGAGTCTTATTGGTAGTGTTTGTGTATAACACTTAATATTGAATTCGAATAGACCATTGCAAAACTCTTTCAGTTCTTCTTTGTCACTTAAATTCCACTTTTTCAAACCAATAGTTTCAGGAAGCAAATAATTAATTACATCTCTAAATTCTTTGTGCAAAAAAACTGTCTCAAAATGGCTTTCTCGAAGACCCGTTCCCGCAATTTTTACTTCAGGTCCATATGAAAGTTCATAAAACAAACAGTCTTTTCTTTTAGGGTGGTCAGCTGGGACATAAAAAATCTCTTCACTAAAACCTGAATGTATGCGTTCTATTGTCTTACTTCTAAGCTTGTTTGATTCAAAAACGAATTTGAGTCTCCAAGAATTATCTTGGTTTTGCCCCAATATGCCAGAAATGAGATTTTCTATATTTATTTCATTAAGTACTATCTCTGTAATAGTGATCTCTTTCTTAGGTTTAGATGAGTAGTTTTGACGCTTTTTCAGAACGGAATATTTATGCCAATTCCTTTCGATATCTGTTATCGTTAGTTCATTGTTTATGTTCTTTGACCAAATATCCTCGAAGATTTTCGAACAGTTTTTGTGGTTTGTAGAATCTACCTTTACAGATAATTCAATGTTATCTTCAAACCCTCCTTTTGTTAAGTTTGATGATGTTATGTAAGATTCATTATCCGTAACATATAGTTTAAGGTGGATCGAGTTATTAAACCTAATTGAAAAGCCTAATTCAATTAACTTTTTTAGGGTTGGTAGTTCAAATGAATGAATGTTGGTTTCATCGAATCGAGTTATGATTCTTTTATCTTTGATGTTAATCGTATTCTCAATTTTAAGAATTTGAAGAGCAAACGTTGATAAAAAGGGAGATGCAAAGTGTATTTTTTCTTTACTCTCTTGAATCGCTTGTTTTATGTGTTCAGTGATAGGGTTTAAAAATACAGTTTCTTCCATTCTAAAAAGTTAGGAGTTATTACACACAACGCTTCGGGTAAGAACCGTGGCGTGATTTAGTAGCAGTTAGTTTCGAGTTTCAAAGTAGCGAATTCTTCGAATTCGCAAAATGATTTTGTCCGTCTAATTTGCGAATTCGAAGAATTCGCGGGGTAGGTAAGTAACCACAAACCTCTCGTGATCTTTTGACACGCCATGGTTTCTTACCCATTGTTGTGCTTAGTTTTTTATCAGGTTGATTATGAGCTTTATTATTAATTCCCTTTGTTCTGGTAGACTTTGAGCAACCGCCAGAGCCAACGTAACTAATGTATTATCTGAAATTTTTGAGGATCCGTCAGGTTTAAGGTGAAATTCATTTTGTTCTAGATACCAAACAAAGAGAAATGAACCAATTCGCTTATTTCCATCGCTAAAAGAATGCCCTTTGATTGTTGAATAAAGCAATTGGGCGGCTTGTTCTTCGATGGTGGGATAAGCTAGTTGTCCAAAAACTGTTTGAGAAATACTTCCTAATATTCCTTTAAAAGAATCATCCTTTTCGTTTCCGAATAATGCACCTGCTTCTCCTTTTGCAATTAATTTGTCTCGGAGTTCTTTAATCGCATTTATAACATCTTCATAATTGATGACATAGATAATCTCTTCATTTAAATTATTTGTCGTCAGTTCTTCGTTGTCATATTTGCTTAAAAGTTCAAAGGACTTGGAGTAAGTGATTATTAGCTCCAGAATTCCGTTGGTGAGTTTTTGTTGATCATGATACAATGAATTGATTTCCTTTTGAAGGAATTTAATTTTCACCGTTTGATCTGATATCAGTTTTTGATTTATTGAATAACCTTGGATTAAATATTCCTTGAGCTTTCTAGTTGCCCACTTTCTAAATTCAGTTGCAATTTTTGATTTTACTCTGTACCCAACTGAGATAATGACGTCCAAGTTGTAATTCATAACCTGGTATGTTTTTCCATCAGATGCAGTATGTGCAAATTTTGCACTAACTGAGTTTTTACTGAGCTCCTCCTCCTTAAAAATATTTCTAATGTGACGACCGATTACAGTTCTATCTCGATCGAAAATATCAGCGATCTGGTGCTCAGAAGCCCAAATAGTATCATTTTCATGATCAAGAATGATTTCGAATTCATTTTCAGAAGCTGATGATTTAAAAAGTACTATTTCGTTTTTATCGCTCATGACGCAAGATAATCATTGATCTTGAATAAGTAAGGGATGGCCGTCGTGCCCAATTAAGCACAACGATCAGCTATGATGAGTGGGGATTAGAAAGCACTAACCTCTCGTCTCGCACATAGCCACGCCTTGATTTAAATTTAAAACTTGTGGCGGACTTTCCAATCCCCACGACAATTTCCTGACCACCGAAACCCCATTCATTCATAGTATTTGTTACCAGCTTTTTACTTTCCGCTTCGGTTAAAGAGTCTTGCAAGAAATCCTTGTTTGATCTTCTTTTCAACGACCCAAATGGGTTCATCAGTTGGCCGTATAATCTTAGAGTTGGCACCAAACTTCCCCCAGGCAAAACCTGTCTTTATTGGTTCGTTCGTTAGGTCAGCAATTAAAAATGCCTCTGGAAGTTCAATAGTCGATTCAAAATCGTAATCACGTTCATTTCGTTCCATGATTCCGATCTTTTCGTTCCAGATGTCAAATACGATTTGTTCGTGAATTGTATCAAGGTTTGATTCTCCGCCTACACGTCCAAATTCATCCACGTGTTCGATGAATTGTGTTAGGTTGTCAGAGTGCTTGACAATGACAGCAGGGTCGTGGCAGACATAATACACCTCGTTCCAGTTGCCTTTAGAATCAATATCTTGAATCCAAAAGTTGCCAAATCCATCACCTGCAAGTTGAATCGAGTTCGGGAAAACTTCTTCAAATCCGAAATGACCAAATGAGTCAAATCTAACTTCCTCCAAACCATAAAACTCAAAGCCACGACAGTACTTAATAAGTTCCTCAATTTCAGTTGGTAAGTGTTGGTTCGGCAAAGTCTTTTTGAGTTGTTCTATCTCAGGTTGACTCATGCCTTCAAGCAGTTCTACCTTGTATGCGTCACCGTCTTCGGATTCATACTGGTTGTCAAGGATGGATTTCAGTTTCTTGGTTGGTGTCATATAGTCCTTTCGAGTTATCACTTTTTACCAGTTTTTAGTACGTGTTCAACTGCAAATTCCTTCTGGTTTCTATATTCCATTGTTGCTTTTAAGTCAGAGAGAAATTCAGATAGAACTTCTTCAGAGCCACCGTTGATTGATCCATTTGGATAGTTCACTAAGTTCTCGAAGATACTAAGACGTCCGATAATGCTGGTAAAAAGGTGCTGCATTTTGAGAAAATCCTTCCTAAGAATCATGATGTTATATGCCATGAGGGTATAAGGATAGTTTTGTGGATACTTCTCCCAAATTCTCTCAATATCTGGTTGCAGGTCTTTAACGATTTGTTCTGGATTATCAAAGTCCGAGGAAACTCCACTAAATGTTCCATAGAATTTTCCGTTTAGGAAGTCATTCATTGTTAGTTGTTCGGTCCACACATGACTTATGGGAAGAAAAGAATAACTGTGAGGACTCCTTTTCTTATCAATTGAGCTACAGATCAGTCCAAAGTGACTGTTTCCAAATTTGATAGAAAAGCATTGTCCAATTTCCAAGTTAGTTTTCATATGACCGAAGGGGGATTGCTGGTAACGTTTAGTATATGGCAAGTAGGGCAGTAGAAAGCGATAAACTTTCAATTTTGCACTGAGCCAAAGCGTTGTATTTTGTTTTTAACTTATTCATTTTAAAAGCCAAATCAACGATTTGGCAATGTTGGTAAATAGCACTGGACTTTCTTAAACCACAAAACGCCCTATTTGCTATATACAGTGTTACCAGCTTTTTTCTTTTCAATACCATCTTTCATACTTTGTTGATGTAGGAATTTTGTTAGCACTTTTGGATTTATTACAACTTTCACAAAGAAGTTGGATATTCGTAACATCATTAATTCCTCCTTGTGCCAATGGGATTATGTGGTCAAAGTTTTCTGTTTCACCAATATTTATTTGTCCACTCAAGTCTTTGTGACAGCTTACGCACATTCCTCTATCTCTATGCAAAACGGCTCTTTGTACCCATTTCGGAATGTTTACTCTTTTCAATGTACCATCCTTTCTAAAATATGGTATATCTTCTGAATCCAATTCATCCAAAGTTTTATTCTGAATTTGAAATGAAATCATATCATTAAATCTTTGAAGAGCCTGTCTATTAAGGAAAAGGATAAAGAAGATTTCATCCGATACCTTTTCTAATAGTTCTTCATAAGGTCCACAAAGTCTTAAGTCAAGAAAATACTCCGATATATCATCGTCAATTACGTCTGATGTTGATTTATTATCTGCCTTTAACCATTTTTCAAATGAATCAAACTCGAACCCATAATGTTCCATTGCTATTTCAACCCACAACTTTCGTTTTCCACTTAAAAAGTCTTCGTTTTCTGCTTCTTTCGTGTCCTCGTAGTTAATAGAGTCGATTATGAAACTAATAAAATAGTGGAGTGAAGAAGTTTTGGGAAACGGCTCTAAAAAATTCTTGTAATTCATGTCTCCGAAAAACTCGTCCAAAGACCTGAGATAAGGGAATGGTTCACGCAAAATATTATTCACAATGTTTGCGAAATAATAGGTCTCAAAATATGTTATGTCCGATATTTTTGGTCTCAAACTTTTGTTCAATTCAATTGCTGGTAACGCTTCGGGTAAGAACCGTGGCGTGATTTAGTAGCAGTTAGTTTCGAGTTTCAAAGTAGCGAATTCTTCGAATTCGCAAAATGATTTTGTCCGTCTAATTTGCGAATTCGAAGAATTCGCGGGGTAGGTAAGTAACCACAAACCTCTCGTGATCTTTTGACACGCCATGGTTTCTTACCCATTGTTGTGCTTAGTTTTTTATCAGGTTGATTATGAGCTTTATTATTAATTCCCTTTGTTCTGGTAGACTTTGAGCAACCGCCAGAGCCAACGTAACTAATGTATTATCTGAAATTTTTGAGGATCCGTCAGGTTTAAGGTGAAATTCATTTTGTTCTAGATACCAAACAAAGAGAAATGAACCAATTCGTTTATTTCCATCGCTAAAAGAATGCCCTTTGATTGTTGAATAAAGCAATTGGGCGGCTTGTTCTTCGATGGTGGGATAAGCTAGTTGTCCAAAAACTGTTTGAGAAATACTTCCTAATATTCCTTTAAAAGAATCATCCTTTTCGTTTCCGAATAATGCACCTGCTTCTCCTTTTGCAATTAATTTGTCTCGGAGTTCTTTAATCGCATTTATAACATCTTCATAATTGATGACATAGATAATCTCTTCATTTAAATTATTTGTCGTCAGTTCTTCGTTGTCATATTTGCTTAAAAGTTCAAAGGACTTGGAGTAAGTGATTATTAGCTCCAGAATTCCGTTGGTGAGTTTTTGTTGATCATGATACAATGAATTGATTTCCTTTTGAAGGAATTTAATTTTCACCGTTTGATCTGATATCAGTTTTTGATTTATTGAATAACCTTGGATTAAATATTCCTTGAGCTTTCTAGTTGCCCACTTTCTAAATTCAGTTGCAATTTTTGATTTTACTCTGTACCCAACTGAGATAATGACGTCCAAGTTGTAATTCATAACCTGGTATGTTTTTCCATCAGATGCAGTATGTGCAAATTTTGCACTAACTGAGTTTTTACTGAGCTCCTCCTCCTTAAAAATATTTCTAATGTGACGACCGATTACAGTTCTATCTCGATCGAAAATATCAGCGATCTGGTGCTCAGAAGCCCAAATAGTATCATTTTCATGATCAAGAATGATTTCGAATTCATTTTCAGAAGCTGATGATTTAAAAAGTACTATTTCGTTTTTATCGCTCATGACGCAAGATAATCATTGATCTTGAATAAGTAAGGGATGGCCGTCGTGCCCAATTAAGCACAACGTTAAATGTAAAAACTGTAGCGGTTTTGAAACAATATACTGTCTTTCGACCACTTAGCCAATCCTTTGGATTGGCTTGCAACTTTTTCCTCCATGCGAGTCAATCCAAAGGATTGGCGTACTTAACTAGGAGAGGAGCAGCTACAGTTTCACCACTATCCCAGCTATGGTTTTTTACATGGTGTTGTGCTTCGTATTATTCAATTAACAGTTTTACGGGTAACGTGTAATTTTCATTTTGTTTTAGGTCGCCTTTTGAAATTCTTTTTTCGATTGAACTCAGAAATGATGTAAATGAATCCATTAAAAATGGATCTTTCAGATCTTCTTGAGTACAGTTGTTACAGGTGACTTTTTTGAAGTGTACTTTTGATAAACTTTGATTTTCATTTATTGTGAATTGAATAAAAGCTTTTAATTCTTTCTTAAGATTTTCCTTATTCTGTAACAATTCAATTTTATGTTCTGTAATTTCTACATAATCATACTCTCCAGATTCTCTTTGGTTATGGGTTTTTAGGACAACAAAATACCAGTTTCTTGTTAAGTCTTCAGTTTTAAAAATATCCCCCTTTTTATGTTTTATAATGGCTGCCTCAAAATTTGAAACCATTCTTCCTTTTGGGAACCAATCTAAATCTCCATTGTTTTTTCTTGGATCCATTGAATGTTGATTTGCTAAGTCGCCAAATGATTCCCCCTTATTGAATAGGTTTATTATTTCGTTTTGTATTGATTTAGCTTTTTCTACCCCAATTTTATTAGCATCTAAAAAGACGTACTTAACTTTAAATTCTAAAGTGGTGTTTTTTGAGATAAGCTTAACAAAAGTGTTTTTATCAGTCTGTTTGGATTCTCCTTCTTCTAGATGTTTAAATTTTGGATTGAAGTCAGAATCGTTAGAGTTTTTTGTTGTTTTTAATATTGAAATATAAGGGAGGGTCCTTTGTAAACTATCAACATCGGATTGAGTTTCAATTGAAGTGATTAAATGCTTTAGATTAAGTGTGTCTTGAGCTTTAGCATAGAAATGGAAAAATGATATAAATATTAGTAAAGTATATTTCATGATTATGAAGCACAACGTTAAATATATGAATTGTAGCTGAATAGAAAGCGATGTGCTTTCAATTTACCACAAAGCCAAATCTGCGATTTGGAGTTTAATTTTCTTCTCGACATAAATGCCAAATCGCAGATTTGGCACACTCACAAGTAACCAGAAACCTTTGAAACCCACTGAACCAGCTATAATTTCATATATGGTGTTGTGTGCCTTTATTGACTTTATACTCTAATATTATATTATAATTCTTTTCGTACTTTTTTAGCTTGTAACCAATCTGGATGATACCTTTTTTAGGCTTTATTGTACCTGTAAAGTAATCAGCTTTTTTGGTCAGATAAGTCCATTCACCCTCATTGATTATTGCAATTGTTACATTTTCAGGGCAATATATTTCAATTTTAAATTCTTCGTCTATTGATATCGGGTTATTAAGCGGTGCTGATTTTACTATTAGATTTAAATCGGCTGAATATGCCTTTGGTACGTCTAGATTTGGATTTGATTTAAGACGGCTATATAATTTCGAATTAGGGAATCCCAAGTCAAAAAGGTCATTGTCGACATATTGAAGATTTTCATATTCTAATTTTGATATTGGGTTTTCTAAGAGTTGGTGTTTTGGATTTTCAGGTAGATGTTTATAGATAAACTCGTTTGAAGGAGTTGAAAACCAGTAGTCATCAAATCTTTGGATGCTTTTTAGTTTTCCATTTACAGTTTTTCCAAATACAGCTCCCCAAGTTACATCTACCAGTTTCCATTCATTGTCTATTTTAATGGCATTCCATGCGTGGTCTGTTTCATTTAACTGTTCCCCAATTTTATAGCCATAACCTTTAGCGTACCCAATTACCTTAATAGCTTTCAAACCAACACTAATACTCAGTTTTTCAAATAGATTACTGTATCCTTCACAAACCGCTTTTCGGGATTTTAGGACTCCTTCAGCTGATAAATCACCGTACTTCCCTGTGTTATATCCTTTATCATCATATGATATATTTTGGGCAATCCATGAATAGATGACTCTTGCTTTCTCTAAATCGGTTTTCGTGTTTTGATTAATATAATCAGCAAGTTCATTTATCGATTTTGTTTTCGATTTTGGGATTTTTTGAGCTTTAAGATATTCATTTTTAAATCTTAATGACTTTTTAGGTCGAGGCGGTAGGGGTTTACTAATTGTCTTTTTTTCTGGTATTTCAGAATCATTAACCGTTGTAGTTTTTTTGTTAGATAGATTGTTCCAATGCTCTAGGATTAAGTCTTGTTTTTCATATAAAATGTAAGCTATTGCTCCAAAAAATACTATCGCGAAAAATTTCTTCATTTCATTTATTAAGTGATGGTACACAATGTTATGTGTAAGTTTAGTTTAAACGTCGGGTAGTTTCTAAAAACTTATTGTAAATTTTCTGTAAAATAAGCTTTTTAGAGGCTACATGAAATCTTACATAATGTTGTGTTTCGTTTTGCCCTCTATCCCATGCAGTAGGTAGTTGTTTGTTGTAGCGGATATGTTTTGTTCATAAAATGAATGAAACATATTAAGCGAAAACGAACTGCTACCGGTCTTTTTTGATCGGCATTATGATTATTATACACTTGTGTATGTAGCGTAATGCTAAAAAAAGACCTATATACTAAAGAAGTTAGTGCAACAAATGTCAATTTTTATACGTATAGCTGTTTACCAGCTTAACAGCTGCTAACTAAAAGTTAAGATTCACTTTTTAAAAGCAAGCTTTACAATTTCATCTACAACTTTTATTGTAAGCACAACTTACTACACAGCTATACGCCTAAAATCCATCACTAACCTTCCATAGAGGGCAATATGAAATATCAATGTAGGAGTAAGTTTAGTTTAAACGTCGGGTAGTTTCTAAAAACTTATTGTAAATTTTCTGTAAAATAAGCTTTTTAGAGGCTACATGAAATCTTACATAATGTTGTGTTTCGTTTTTCCCTCTATCCCATGTAGTAGGTAGTTGTTTGTTGTAGCGGATATGTTTTGTTCATAAAATGAATGAAACATATTAAGCGGAAACCAACTGCTACCGGTCTTTTTTGATCGGCATTATGATTATTATACACTCGTGTATGTAGCGTAATGCTAGAAAAAGACCTATGTACAAAAGAAGTTAGTGCAACAAATGTCAATTTTTATGCGTATAGCTGTTTATCAGCTTAACAGCTGCTAACTAAAAGTTAAGATTCACTTTTTAAAAGCAAGCTTTACAACTTCATCTACAACTTTTATTGTAAGCACAACTTACTACACAGCTATACGCCTAAAATCCATCACTAACCTTCCATAGAGGGCAATATGAAATATCAACAAATGTATATGAACCACAGTGGCACATATACCAATTATACTAAGTGGCACATATCCCTAGAGATATGTGCCACTACTAAATAAACCAAAGCCCTTAACAAACAATACAAAACAGTCGTTTTTTTAACAATTTTTGTAAAAGTTAAGCTAAGATTTTTACAGAATAGGTGATTACCCTTATAAATACGATTGTGGTATATTTTTTATGTTTTCCGGAAACTTAAAAAGAACCAAAAAACCACCAACGTTAATCCCACCACCAAATAGTAGTATCTTTGCCCTTGTTATGAGTTTTACGCTGCTATCTTCACCACTGCAAGGCTTTACCGATTTCCGATTTAGAAACGCTCTAAACCTACATTTTGGCGGAATTGACACGTATTACGCTCCTTACATTCGGCTTAACGGTAAATTAGAAATCAAGCCCCAATACCACAAAGATCTTCTTCCTAAAAATAACAACACGCTAGAGGTTATTCCGCAAATAATGACCAACGATGCGGATGAATTCCTTTTTGTTTCTAAATATGTACAAGAATTAGGGTACAAAGAACTGAATTGGAACTTGGGCTGTCCTTACCCAATGGTAACCAAACGCTGTATGGGCTCGGGATTAATTAGTGATGCCCAACGGATAGATTCCATTCTAGAGAAGGTACATGCGGAGTCGGACATTATTGTTTCTATGAAAATGAGAATGGGTTACGACCACAGCGAAGAGATTATTGACATTTTTCCGGTATTGGCTAAATACCCTATTAAAAATATTTCTATACATGCCCGAATTGGTAAACAGCTCTATAAAGGCGGCGTAGATTTAGAATCCTTCCAGCGTTGTTTAGATAATACCGAACAGAAAGTCTATTACAACGGAGATATTACTTCGGTAAAGGTGTTTAAAGAAATGCAAGAGCGTTTCCCTAGCATAGATCATTGGATGATTGGCCGTGGTTTAATTGCCGATCCTTTTTTGCCCAGTATGATTAAAAACAATACTACCGAATACCCCAGCGATAGAATTGAACAATTTCAACGTTTCCACGATACCTTGTTTGACGCTTATAGCGAACAGCTTTCGGGCATAAGTCAGGTATTTCTAAAAATGTACCATTATTGGGAATACTTTTCGGAAGTTTTTGAAAATCCACAAAAGGGTTTAAAAAAGATTAAAAAGGCCAAGTCTCTTTTAGATTATGAAGAAGGTGTAGAAATGATTTTGGAAGAGAATTCTTAATCCTTCTTCAAAAAATCAACCATCATCTTGTTTACTTTTTTAGATTGATCCATAGAAACAAAATGACCGGCGTCTTTAATGGTTTCCGTTTTAACATTAGGGATAAGTTCTTTTGCCAGCTCTAAACTTTTCGAATTATTAACAATATCGTCTTCTCCTATTAAAACCATAACGGGCATAGACAAAGACTTTAATTCATTTTCAGAATAAGGCCTTACTTTTGTCATAAATTTATCGGTTTCTGCTTTTTCAACAGCCCTATAATACTGGTCTATATACAACTGGTCAATATTATCTACATGATTAGACATACTTTCTAGAGCTCCTCTTAAATCTTCACGATCTGGGTCTAAAGTAAAAGAAAGACTTTCAATAATTTTCTTACTGGGTCTAATCCATATAAATGTTTGCGCCGGACTTAAAAGAAACATTTTATTAATTCTTTCTGGTTTATCTAAGGCCAAGTTTACAGCAATCCAACCCCCTTTAGAGGCGCCAGCAATGTTAAATTTCTTCAACTTAAGGTGATCAATCACTTCAAAATACCAATCCATTACTTGGGGTATTTCACTCATTTCACCTTTAAGTTCAGACTTATTTGGCTCTAGTATAAAATCTATAGCATAAACTCTGTTATGTTTAGATAAGGCCGAAATATTTGGATACCACATGGTTGAACTAGAATTCATGCCGTGCAACAAGACTAACGGATAAGCATCTTCTGGGCCAGCTGTAATAACATGCGCTTTTCCGTAAGTAGTATTAATATCTAATTCTTGGTAAGAAACATCCCACAGTGTTAACGTACGGTTGTATAATTCTTGGTAACTAAGTGAGTCTGGATCCATATTGATTAAATAATCATATTTACTTTGATTTGTTGTCTTATTTTCTGTTTTCTCTTTACAGCTATAAAAGCCAACTACACAAACCCCAAGCAGAATTATTCTTATAGCTTCTCTCATTAATTAGGAAATAATATTTGAATGTTTGTAAAGCAAAAGATGTTTGACCTTATATCTTTTTTAAAACCAGCTTTTTAAAAAAATGGTTCTAATAAAGATTTTTGTTATTAAGCAGGGAACTTATAAAGCCTTATTTTATAAAACTTTATAATAAAATTAATGCTCTTTCTTTTCTTCTTCATCTTCAGGAAGAAAGTCAGAATTCACAAAATCATCGTGAGAATATTCCATATTCTTTTTAGGTTTTTCTTCGGGAATCACAAGCGGTTTTACTGCTTTAGGTTTGGTAAACACAAAGCCAAAAACAGCACCAAAAGCGCCTCCTAAAATATGGGCAAATTGTGAAATATTATCCGTCTGAAACATATAAAATACCTCTCTTCCCAAGAAAAGCGTAACCACCAAAATAAAGGTTAACGGAATGCTCTTAGATTTGTAGTTAGAGAAAGAACTTAGGATAATCATCATAAACACAATACCACTAGCGCCACGCATGCCTGTAGTAAAAAAGAAAGCATGTATAACCCCGGTAACAAAAGCCGTTACCAACATCATTTGAAGCAACTTAAAAGAACCATACTTTTCTTCCAGCATGGGGCCTATTAACAAAATAAAAGTAAAATTACCTACAAAGTGTTTCCAGTCTGAATGACCAAAACAATGAGAAATTAACTGAATAAAATTAACCGGATCTTTGGCATCAAAATGCCCGTGTAAAGTAAAGAAGTTAAGGATAGAATCTAACCCAATTGACGCCGCAAATAAAATCAATAAGCAAATTGCAGAATACGATAAAACTACGGGTGAATTGTAAGTGATTCTCATAATTTATTTCTTTCTAAAGAGGATGTAAGCGTTTTAAACATACTATTAAAATGTTCAACACAGTCGTTTACAAAAACTTCGTCTACTAAAACTTTCATTTTGGCCGAAGTAGAAACACGTGCTTTATCTAATTTGTACGTTTGCTCCATGGGGCCACCTTCTAATTTAAGGATGTACTTCTCATTCATTTCCATGAGGGTAATCATTAAACTATCGTGCGGTATGTAATCAACAATTCTCATTGGTAAGAATTAGGAATATAAATCGTCATTCTGAGTGTAAACTAGAAGTCCATCTGCAATTAACAGATTCTTAGCTTACCCTCAAAATGACGAAAATCAATTTACTTGTCTATAGAGATTAACTCTACTTCAAAAACTAAAGCAGAATACGGTTGGATTTTACCACCTGCACCTCTATCACCGTAAGCTAAGTTGTAAGGTATGTATAATTTCCACTTAGAACCTACAGGCATTAACTGTAATGCTTCTTGCCATCCTTGAATAACGCCATTTACTGGGAATGAAGCCGGAGAACCTCTTTCAACAGAGCTATCAAATACTTCACCTGTGATTAATTGGCCATGGTAATGTGTTGTTACCTTATCTGTAGCGGCAGGTTTTGGCCCCGTTCCTTCTGTAATTATTTCATATTGTAACCCGCTAGGCAAAACCGTTACACCTTCTTTTTTAGCATTTTCAGCTAAGAATTTTTCACCTGCTTCTTTTACTACTGCAAATTGTTTTTCTTGTGCTGTTTGCATATAAGTCTGAATAGCCATATTTGCTTCTTCTAAACTTAATTGAGATTGTCCGTTTTCAAAATCGGCCAATGCCTTAGCTATTGCTGCTGCTTCTACAGAATCTATACCTTGTTGCTTAAGGTTACTTGCAAAGCTTAAACCCAAAGCATAGCTAAATTTTTCTTTTTCGTTTGTTAAATCAACGCTCATCTTCTCTTCGTTTTCTTGTATTTTATTTTCTAAAACCACCATTTTAGCTTTTAGCGTATCATTTTGTGCTTTTAAGTCCTTTTTTGATTGGGCATTGGCACCAAATACAATAACGCCAAATGCTATTACTGCTATAACTTTTTTCATTTTGCTAGTTTGTAATTAATAATTCAATATAACTCTATCTTCAGATACTTTTAAGTGAACCTCTGTTCCCAAAACAAGAGGTAAATTTACATCTACATGGCCTGCCGGAAAGCCAAAAACTACAGGAATATTATATTTTCCAACTCTGTTAAGTATTATTTCTTCGGCTGTTTTACCAAAAGGAATGGCATTATCGTTCATATCGGACATGCCGCCCACAATTAAACCTTTAATTTTAGAAAAAACTTGGTTCCTTTCCAACTGAACAATCATTCTATCTATGTGGTAAAGGTATTCATCCAGATCTTCAATAAACAAGATAGCATCTTGCCAATTAGGACAAGACTGCGTTCCTATTAAATGCACTAATAAAGACAAGTTCCCGCCTATTAACGTTCCTTGTGCATCCCCTAACTTATTATTTTTTTCTACCGAAATTGAATAGGCTGGTAGTTTTCCGAAAATAACTTCTTTTAATCCATCTAGCGATGTTTTCTGTTCTTCTTTCGAAAATAGAATTGGCATAGTAGCATGAATTGAAGGCAAACCCATCACATTCAACTGTGCATGTAAGGCCGTTACATCACTAAAACCAATAAACCATTTAGGGTATTTCTTTAAGGCTGAATAATCTATTGAATCTAATAAAGGAGTAGTACCGTAACCACCACGGGCGCAAAATACCGCTTTAATTTCAGGATGATTAATGGCCCATTGTAAGTCTTCAATTCGCTGGGTTTCCGTTCCCGAAAACTGATGGTCTTCTTTAAAAAGATAGGGACTTGTAATAGCTTGTAAACCCCAGGAAATAAGAATATCCAAAGCTGGTTGGATTTCCGCTTCGCTTACTTTTCTAGCGGTTGCTATGATTGCAACCTGATCTCCGGTTTTTAGATAGTCTGGAAAAACCATAAAAAAAGCCCCTGAATAGGGGCTTTAAAATGTTATTGTTTAGCGGCTTCTATTTCAGCAGGTGTTAATTGTACACCTAACTTTTTAAGAACTTCTAAGGTAATGTTGTCAGAATCGTTTTTAGCATAAAGAATTATACTAGAACCCGATGGTGTTTGTTGGTTTAATACATATACATAACCTTTTTCTTTGGCTACTTCTTGTATTTTAGCTTCAATGTTGGTTAAGATTGGCTCCAACAATTCTTCTTGTTTTTGCATAATCTTCATTTTAGCGTTGTTTTCCATTAACTGGATTCTATTCTGAAGATTTTGTAATTCCTTTTGTTTGTCGGCTTTTGCAATGTCTGACATCATAGCTGCCGATTGCTCAAAGTTTTGGTATTTTGTCTGTAATTCAGTGTAAAGCGTTTGAATTTCTTTTTCGAATTGGCCTTGTACACTTTGTAATTCAGACTCTACTTGCTTCATTTGCGGAAGCTTTGCTAACACAAATTCTATATTACAGTAAGCTACTTTGAAATCTTGAGCTAAAACTGAACTAGCAATTAAAAAAACTGCTCCTAACGTTACAAATAACTTTTTCATGTTTGTCTATTTTTTATGTCTTGGGTTATCTACGGTATCTAATTTATCGCCTAATTCCAGCTCTTCTAGAACATAGTCGGTATAGTCGTGAACAGGGCTGGCATAGATCATGGTTAAATCGCCGGCCTTGTCAAAAACAATTTGCAATTTATACGCTTTTGCGACTTTTTTCACAGCCTCATAGACTTTATCTTGTATAGGCTCTATTAATTCTTGCCTTTTTAGGAAAATAAGTCCGTTAAAGCCAAAAATCTTACGCTGAAACTCTTTTATCTGTTTCTCTTTTGCTTCTATTTCTTCTAAGCGTTTCTCTTTCATTTCTTCGGTAAGAAGAATTTCTTCACGCTTATAAGCATTGTACATAGAGTCTCTTTCAATGTACATTTTCTCAATTTCCTTTTGGTATTCTACCGAAAGTCTATCTATTTCCTTTTGCGCTTCGGCATATTCGGGTACTTTTTTCAGAATATACTCTGTATCTACATAACCAAACTTTTGCGCAAACAATGCATTGGCGCATAAAAGAAACAATACTACAAAAAAAGTCTTTTTCATAATTACCTTATTTGCTGACCAATTATAAAATGTATACGACTTCCATTAGCACCTGGCTTGTTAGGTATGTTGTCAAACCCATATCCCCAGTCTACTCCTAACATACCAAACGCTGGCATGAAGATTCTAGCGCCCATACCAGAAGAACGATATACTTGATATGCATTAAAGTTGGCCGGATCACTCCAGTTATTACCTGCTTCAGCAAAGCCCAATATATAAATTGTAGCAATACCTTGTGTAATAACAGGGAAACGAAGTTCCATCACAAATTTATCGTAAGCCACACCGTCATTTCCGTCTGCGCCAACAATAGAATAGTTATCGTAACCTCTTAGCCCAATTATATCAGTCCCTAAGAAATAACTAGAACCTGCACCCGATAAACCATCGCCACCCAATTGGAACCTTTCAAACGGGCCAACACCTAGATTATGATTATACGGACCAATGAATCCCATATTGAAACGTAGATTTAATACTAATGGTCTTTCTTGTTTCTGTGTATGCAGATCGTATTCTTTTTTAGTGTTACCCGTTAAACGGAAGAACCAAGAATTATCGAACATTAATTTATAATATTCCACCATTTTAAATTGTTCTTCAATTGGCTTCTTTTCTATAGTCTTATCAATTAATGAATATGGTGGTGTAAACTTAGTTGTTAACGCCACGTTTGCTCCTCTTGTAGGAAAATTAGGGTTTGTACCAACATTATTACGAGCAATGGTTAACCCATAATAGAAGTTATTGGCTTCACACGTTGTACAGAAGAACGTTCCTCTTGAATAATTATTGATGTCATAATTATTCCAAGATAAACTATGCGATAAAGTAAAGTAATCATCTGGCCATCTAAGACGTTTACCCAAGCTTAGTGTAATGGAATTTACTTTAATATAACCGGTTACGGTTCTGTCTGCATCAAGGGTACGACTAACCGTACGCGCTAATGAAACACTAAATGATATTGGTTTCTTACCGCCTAACCAAGGTTCTGTAAATGAAACAGAGTACGATTGGTATTGTAAACCATTGGCTTGTACGCGTAAAGACAAACGTTGACCATCACCTGTTGGTAAAGGATCCCAAGACTTAAAGTTGCCTATATTTCTTAAAGAGAAGTTATTAAATGCCAGTCCTAAAGTACCCACAAAACCAGCGGCACCACCCCAACCACCAGATAGTTGTAACTGGTCACTTGGTTTTTCAACTACTTCATAATGGATATCTACCGTACCATCGGCCGGATTAGGAACCGGAATAATACCTATTTGCTCTGGATCAAAATAACCTAACTGAGCAATTTCTCTTTGTGTTCTTATTAAATCGGCTCTACTGAATTTTTCACCGGGTAACGTTCTAATTTCTCTTAAAATTACATGGTCATTCGTTTTGGTATTACCACTAACGGTTATCTTATTAATGGTTGCTTGTTGTCCTTCAAACATTCTTAATTCTAAATCAATAGAATCTCCTTCAACACGAACCTCTACTGGGTTCACACTAAAAAACAAATATCCGTCATCTAAATAAAGAGAGGAAACATCTGGCCCGCTTGGGTTAAAATTTAAGCGTGTATTTAATAACTCTTGGTTATAAATATCCCCTTTTCGGATGTCTAAAATTCTATCTAATTCTTCGGAAGTATGAATGTGATTACCTACCCAACTTATGTTTCTAAAAAAGTATTGTTGGCCTTCGTCTAAAACAACGTCTAGGTTAATTAATTTATCGGATACTCTATATGTACTGTCTTTTTCAATTTTGAAATCTCGGTAACCTAAGGATTGGTAATAATTGATTAAAACATTTTTATCTGCCTCAAATTCGTCCTCTATGTATTTAGAGCGTTTAAAAATTCTAATAAATTTTTTCTGCTTGGTGTTTTTAAATTTCTTTTTTACGCCTTTGTCGTCTAAAACGGTATTACCAGAAATATTTATTTTTTTAATTTTTACTTTCTTACCCTTATCTACTTCAAACCGAAGAACAACACTATTGTCGTCCCCTAAGTCTTTTTGTCTAAAGTCTTCAACCTTAACATTATAGAATCCTTTTTCTTTAAAGTATTTCTTAATGGTTATCATGGTATTTTTAACCAAGGGATCTGAAACTACTTGGCCCCGAATAAAGCCAAAACGTTCTTCCAAATCTTTTCTCTCTCCTTTCTTGGTACCATTAATAAGAATAGAAGATAAACGCGGTCTTTCTTTCAGTTTAATAACCAAATCTATATTGTAGCCAGATACATTTTCAACGTAGATTTGCACGTCGCCCACCAATTTCTGATTCCAAATATTTTTTATGGCTTTGGTTAATTTATCGCCTGGTATAGAAATTTCGTCGCCAGGTCTTAAACCTGTAATGGAAATTATGGTAGCGTTGTCTAAGAACTGAACACCTTCAACCCTAATGTTGTTTATCTTAAAAATTTGTGGTGTGGAATATGACATTCGTACCATTTCTTTTTCTTGATAAACCTCTTCATCGCCTTGTGCCTGAAGTTGTATAGAAATTATGTATACGAAAAATACTAGAAGTAATCTTAATTCTCTCATGAAGCCTTTTCTGCCTTTATCTGCTCTCCGGTTTTCCCAAATCTTCTTTCTCTTTGCTGATAATTAAGAATAGCTTCATATAAATGTTGCTTTCTGAAATCTGGCCATAAGACGTCCGTAATGTATATTTCTGTGTAAGCCAATTGCCAAAGCAAAAAGTTACTTATTCTAAATTCGCCGCTGGTACGGATCATTAAGTCTGGATCTGGCATATTTTTAGTTGATAAATAACTGCTTACCAAATCCTGATCTATTTGTTCTTCTGAAATTATACCCGCTTTTACATCTTTCACTAAATCTTTTACAGCATTGGTAAGGTCCCATCTACCACTGTAGCTTAGTGCCAAATTTAGATTCAGTTGTGTATTACCAGAAGTTTCTTCAATAACTCTGTATAGTGTTTCTCGGCAATCTTCCGGAAGCATTTTTTCATCCCCTATCACACTTAGGCTAATTCCGTTCTTCATAAAGGTCTCTTTCTCTTGAACAAGACTATTTACTAAGATTTCCATTAGTGCTTCTACTTCAAAACTGGGTCTACTCCAATTTTCAGCAGAAAAAGCGTATAAGGTTAAATGCTTAACCCCTAACTCGGTAGAGGCTTCTACAACATCTCTTACGGACTCTACTCCGTTTTGATGACCGAAGGTTCTCTGCTCTCCGGCTTTTTTTGCCCATCTGCCATTGCCATCCATTATAATGGCAATATGTATAGGTATTTTATATGAATCTAGCTGAGATTTTTGAGCCATGGTAAACGAAAATTGGGCGCAAATTACACAATTTCTAAGACTGAAGTTGCAATAAGTTGATAATTAATAAGATTTGCGAATAAAGGTTTTAATTTTAAACTTCACTAGTATTACAGAAAGAAGTATCTATGAAAAGGTTATTTGGCGCTCTATTTATTTTAATCATCTTCCTTAACGCCTTCGGACAAAGTGTTATTGTAGTAGAAGATTCTAAACATGTTGGTGGAAGTAAAAGAAAAGGATTATCTACATCCATAAAGTTAGACAATGAATATGTAGAAAGCCACTGGAAAGACTTTCTTAAGAAATACGGTCGCGTTTCTAGTTCTGGTGACGAATATACGGTAGAAACCCCGCAAATACTTGGCATTACAGCCGGAGAAGGTACTTTTATTTACTCTACTGTTAAAAAAGAAAGAGAATCTACACTTGTATTCATGACTATTGACTTAGGTAAAGGGGATTTAGTGGACGGCTCTTCTGAATACGCGAAATGCAAAGAATTACTGCATAAATTTGGTGTAGATGTTTACCGTTCCGAAGTACAAATACAGATTGACGATGCTGAAAAAGCAGTAGCGGCAACCGTGAAATTCCAAGAAAAAACACTAGAAGACGGTAAAAAACTAGAGCAAAAACAGCTTAAAAATTCGGAAGAAAAACAAAAGCTAGAAATGCTTCTAGAACAGAATAAAAATGAAAAATTAATGCTTGATTCCTTAGTGGTTCAAAACCAATTAGACCAAAAGAAAATGGAAGAAGAGGTGGTTAAGATGAAAGAAGCTTTGGAAATTGTTAAAGGAAAAATGAACGACATTAAATAAATAGTGTTCAATAACTTATGAAAATTCATCTATTATTGTGCTTTGTTATTTTTCTTTTTTCTTGTAGATCTGAACATGAAAACCTTACCCAAAACCGCTTGGTAAATACTGCCGAAAAAGCACATAAAAAAGCTGACTTTATAAAACATGAAGCTATCCGTTTTCGATTAGATTTAACGTTTGGTGGTAAAGACCGGTTTAACGGCACCATAAGCCAACTTACCAATTCTTCTAAAATCCGCTTAGATTACGACAATGGCCTTACGCTTATTTATGATAACAAAAAGGTTTACCAAAGCCCCGACACTTTAGACTATCCAAAAGCCCGTTTTGATGTATTTACTTGGGCTTATTTCTTTTCGTTGCCTTATAAACTTACGGATTCTGGAACACAATGGAGTTCCGTTAAAAAAGATACACTTAACGGTTCGGTTTTAAATTCTTCTAAACTTACGTTTACTGCGGAAACAGGCGATTCTCCAGAAGATTGGTATTTTGTTTATCAAAATGACTCTACCCAGTTATTAGAAGCCGCTGCTTATATTGTAACCCTAAACAAAAGCTTAAAACAAGCCGAAGAAGACCCACACGCTATTAAATATGAAAATTACATGTATGAAAGTGGAATCCCATTTGCTACAAAATGGAGTTTCTGGAGCTGGGATAAAAAAGAAGGGTTAACCAAACTCTTAGGAGAAGGTCATTTAAGTAATTTTGAATTTTTTACACCCGAAGATGGTTATTTCTCTAAACTGGGAAATAGCAAAGAAGTTTCCCTTTAAGTTTTTGCTTAATTATGGAAAAAAAATACCCTTTTGGAGTTAAATATTTGGTGCTTTTAAGCGCTTTAGTTTTATCTGTTTTTGCAATAATTACTTTAAAGACCATAATAGTACCCATTCTCTTGGCTTTAATTTTATCGCTTCTGCTTAAACCATTAGCTACTTGGTTAGAATCTAAAAAGATACCTGCTATTCTTAGTAGTATTCTTTGCATTCTCCTTTTTGCAGTTGCTGTAATTGGTCTATTCACCTTTTTCTCTTTACAAGCCAAAGCCATAACAGACGATATGAAATCCATTGAGCAAAGCCTTCAGAAAATCTCTGATAAGGCGCACCAATGGGCAGAAACTAATTTTGGGGTTAAAGCTTCTGAACAAAATGAATATTTAAAAAACTCGGCTAAAAAACTTATGGAAAGTAGTTCAGATTTCTTCGGAAAAACACTTTCTGCTACTGCTGGCTTCTTTACAGGAGTCGTGCTTTTCATTTTAACGCTGTTCTTTTTTCTTTACTACCGAAATTTCTATAAAGCCTTTCTGTATAAAGTTGTAAACCAAAACAATCATGAAATACTAAGCCAAGTAGTACATAAAACTGAAAAAGTAGTTCGGAAGTATTTATTAGGTTTGGGTACCGTAATATGTATTATTGCTGTCTTAAACTCTGTCGGGTTATTAATTATTGGCATTGAACATGCCATTTTCTTTGGCGTATTAGCGGCTGTATTAACCATTATACCTTATGTAGGTGTCATTGCTGGCTCTCTATTGCCTATTTTATTTGCTTTGGTAACAAAAGATTCTATTTGGTACCCTTTAGGTGTTGCTATTATGTTTTGGGTTATTCAGTTTTTAGAAGGGAATTTTATTACGCCCAACATTGTAGGAAACAGTGTACGTGTAAATCCTTACGCTATAATTTTAGGCTTGTTTTTAGGCGGCATGGCACTAGGCCCTAGCGGAATGATTTTAGCTATTCCTATTTTGGCTATTGCTAAAGTGATTTGTGACAATATCCCTCAGCTCAATTCCGTTGGCTTTTTAATTGGTGAACCTCCTGAGGAGGAGTGATTTTTATGTGTTCTTTTATTATTTTAGATAAATAACAGGAACTCTTTCTATATACTTTGTTTTGAAAAACTATTATCAAATCTTACTAATTCCCGATAACGCTACAAAAACTGAAATAAAAAAAGCGTACAGGAAACTTGCTTTAAAATATCACCCCGATAGAAATAAAGAGGCTTATGCCAGAGATAAGTTTATGGAGATTACGGAAGCATATGAAATGCTATTGTCTCCAGAATATAAAACTTCCTACTATACAGAAGCGCAAGAAGACGCTATAAAAAATGCACAGCGTAGAGCTCAGCAAAAAGCTTATGCCTACGCTAGAATGAAGGAAAAAGAATTTAAAAACTCAGATGTTTATAAAAGGAATCAGGCCGAGTTATACATTTTAGATCAATTACACCTCTATTCAGCTTATTTCATGTTGTTCATTATGCCACCACTAAGCTATTTTATTTGGGATCTTCAAGGATTAGCATGGTCTGGGGGTATTTTATTTGTTTCTTGGGCATATTGGACTGAAATTTTTATAACAGATAGCAAAATTAATTTTAAAAATTTTCGGGACTCATTTAAGTTAGTTGCTCGCACTAATGGATTTCAAATTGGTCTTTTAATTGTTTTTTCCATCTACGTTATTTTTACTTCTTTCACCAATGCTATAATCCCTCACTTATATTTTATAGCAGCAATATGCATTTGGTGTTTTGTATTTCTCCTAATCTATTTTGCTTACATAGTTCAGGACAAACCTAAAAGTAGATTAGGGTTTGCTTTTTCTATACCTATAGCTAGCCTTATGCTTATTTTATTTTTAAACAATCTTTTTTCTAGAAATGCCTTTATCGAAGCCTATCCATTCGAAAGAAGTAGGCAAACGGTATCGTCTAATTATTCTTCCCATGTTCAGCAAACAACCTACATATATTTACCCCACAATAAGTATGAAGATGAACTAGGGCTACGGTTATTCCCAGATCAAGATAAATTAGCTAACAACAACTGGATTGTATATGGATTTGAGACCGGGTTATTTGGAATTAAAGTTCTGAAAAATTATCATTTTGAATTCCGCTGAGCTATTAAAAAAATAGCCTGCGATAATTACCACAGGCTATCTGTAAAATTTATGTGAAGTTCCTTACTTCACCTTAACAATTTTACCGTTAAATACTTGGCTACCAGAATACATTTTTACGGGATAAATACCCCCTTCTAATTCATTCAATAAAACAGCATTATTGCCCGGTTGCAATTGTTCTTTTAGTAAGGTTTGCCCTTTTAAGTTATAGACTTCTAACGTACAGTTATTAAACGGACAGTATGCATTTATTTGTTGTGCTGCAGGGTTAGGAAATAGCGTAAAACCTTGTTCCAGTTTAAAGCCTTCTTCCAAATTGGTGATACAAGCACTTTCATTTTCGGTTACCGTTAAGCCTGTTGAGCCTCCTGCACAAACACCACAAGCATCAATAACGGCTGAACCACCCCATTCACCCGCACAATCGGTTTTGCAAGCCTCCTCAGCTTCTTGTATACAATTACCGCAATTGTCTTCGTATGCAGCTCCGTTTGGTGTGCCAGCACAATCTTCACAAGTACTGTTATCACCACCGCAAATACCACAGTCATCAATAGTAGCCGTTCCATTCACTACACCATAGCAATCCACAGTAAACTCTGGTTCTACATCAATATAATCTAGGTTTAAGCTGTTGTCGTTAATTTCTATTTTCAGTTTATACACACCTTTGGTAAGGTTTACATTATTGATTTCGAAATCGGTAATAATCTCATACGAATTGGTATTGGTGACCACTACATTTTCTAAAAGTATATTGTCTTCTAATAGAAGTGTTATGGTTTTATTGTCGCCATTTGCGCCACCTCTAAAAGTGAAGGTATAATTGCCAGAATATTTAACATCTATGGTATAAACCAGCCATTCCCCATCGTTTGTCCAACCAACGGTAGTACGAGTGCCTTTAATTTCTATATCTACATCATCTGTACGGTAAGCATTTCCGTTATTTCCAGCATCGGCATCGATAAAAGAAACTTGATTACCTAAAACATCGTAATTTTCAAATTCTAGTTTACCCGGAAAAACAGCTGGGGTTTCGTTGTACGCATCGGAATTGGATGAATTACAAGATGAATTATCGCCACCACAAATACCACATTCATCAAATTCTTTATTCCCATTTAATACCCCTTCACAATCTAAGCAACTTTCATTAGCGCGTTTACCTGTGAAACCCGCAACACATTCGCCACAATCATCTAAGTAAGCGGTTCCGTTTACAATACCTTCACAATCTTTACAAGCTTCGTTCGGCAATCTTCCGGTAGTACCCTCTACACAAACCCCACAATTGTCTAAATAAGCTAATCCAGCCATTACGCCTTCACAATCTAAACAAGTAGAACCATCTCCATTACATTCTCCGCAACGGTCTACTACAGCGTCTCCGTTCAATATGCCCATACAATCGGTACAAGTAGAATTATCACCACCGCAAACACCGCAATCATCGTATACGGCTGTTCCGTTTTCTAGACCGTTACAGTCGATATTTAGTTTACGAAAATCCATGAAGTTTAAATTAAACCTTCCGTTGTCTGCTGTAAAACGGATGGTATGTATTCCTTTGAATAACTCAAACTGGTCTTCAAAATTTACGGTTGTCCAAGTCTCGTAACCACCAGTAGATGGAATTCTAGAAAGTGTTGTGGTAGTTTTACCATCAATTTCAACATAAATTCTTCCCGCATTATCATCTACAGAAGACACTCTAAAATCAACCGTATAAAACCCTGTTTCAGTAACATTAACGGTGTACTGCATCCATTCATTATCACCAATAGAACCTATTGAATACGCTGAATTTTGATCTTCCGTTTCGTAAATATCTACTCCTTCTGTGGTTCGGAAGGTAAATCCCAAATTATCCCCTTCTAGATCGTGGTAGGCTATGCCTTCACCACCCAAATCAAAAAATTCTGCTTCTACTCTACCGGGTATGGTTTGTATTGTTCCCTCATAGGGTAACCTAGAACTTAAAGTAAGTTCGGCTTCATCGCTTATTATTTGCCCAGATGTATTGCTAATGATCACATCATAGCTTCCTAAATATTGGAAGTTGAAATGTCCTTAATTATTAAATCCTCTTGATCAGCACCAGAAATTGGATTCCCATCTTTTCTCCATTGATAAGACAATTTTCCTGATCCAAAAGCTTGTACAAACAAATGTACTTCACTGCCTAAAACAGCCGTTACAGATGCTGGTTGAATGGTAATTTGTGGTTTACCTAATGGTTTTGTAATAAACCGATCGGGACGTAACATTCTGTTTTTAACATAAGTACCCGATTCTGTGGTGTTGTTCCAATTCTCATCGCCACAACTTCCTACAATAAGTGCTGCAGATGTTTCTCCTTTATCGGACATGCTCCAATTACACCAAGAGATCAATTGTTTCCCTTTGTTTTCACCTTGAAAAAGATCTAACCAAGCGTCTGCATTTTCATAGTTATTACCGCCTTCACCAGAATAACGACTGGTTCCCCATTCGGTAGAAAAAATAGGCACTTGGTCCGTTAAATTATTAATATATGATTGTGTAAAGTGGCTACCCGCATAAAAATGAAAGGTATACATTACATTATGTTGCAAACTTGGCGTAAGAGGATCCGCGACAACATCCGCTACTTTAGCACTCCAGGCTGGTGTTCCTACAATAATAATTCCGTCTGGATCATGTTGACGAATAGCCGGAATTACTGCTTCGGCATAGGGTTTAATTTTATCGGACCATCCATTATCACCGTTACTGTTGGGTTCGTTACAGATCTCATAAATAACATTGTTGTAGTCTTTGTATTTTTCAGCCATATAACTGAAAAACTCTATAGCTTCTGTTTGGTGTTCTGTAGGGTCGTTATCCAAAAGGATATGCCAATCTATCATTACATATAATCCTAGATTGGTAGCTTCTTGTATTCTACTTTCCACTTGACCTTTCCAATAATCTGGGTCGTTAAAATATCCTCCCTCTGAAGTATACATTGCCAGACGAACAATGTCTGCCCCCCATTCATCCCGCAAGGTTTGAAAGGTACTACCGTTAAAACAACCACCATACCATTGCAAACCATGTGAACTCATGCCCCGTAACTGTACTGGAAAGCCGTCATCATTAGATAATTGATAACCCTCTAATTGAAGTTTACCATTAATTTCGACAGGTGTTTGAGCAAAAGAAAAAAGCTGAATTATAAGTAGTGAAACGAGTAGAAATACGTTTTTCATGCTTTAAATTAAGATACGTCAATCTTAAATATAGTCAATAATATAATTTCGGCCTAAAAACTGACTTGTTTATAATATTGATAAGTGGTTAAATAACACGATTTTACTTGCCTTTACCATGCAAATACTCTTTCTTGCCTAAGTATTTACTTATAGCATAATTAATTGTTTAACTACCTTATAATCAATTACAAGAATGCGCTTTTTAACTGTTCTTTTAACTTTACTTATTATAAGTAATTTTTCGTATTCAAGAGACCATTCTCCAGAACACGAAATTGCGTCTGGCAACGCTGTAGATTATCAAAAAAAACACATCCCTGATACTTCTAATGCAGAATCTGAGTATTACTATTATTTAGCTTGCTTATATTCTCACCAGCCAGAAAAAGCACTACCGCTTTTAGAATGTGAATTCCGTCCTATACAAAGTGAATTACACTATGTTAAGAATTATTATTACCCCTACAGTGCAGACTACGATTATTGCGCTGGTTTAATCTTACAGTATAACGGCAACTATGATTTAGCAACCGAACACTTCAAAAAATTTAAAAGTAGAATTAATTCTCACGAATATTCAAACGGGTTAATTGACTTTTACTTAACACAAACTAAGCATAAGGGCATTTATTTTGACCGCGAAGACACCTTGTTTGTTAAAAATTTAGGCAAACGGATTAACAGTAAATACGATGACCACAGTCCCATTTATTGGAACAATGAATTGTTTTTTGGTTCTAACCGAACCATTTACAAAAACATGGACACCGATCATGATAAAATCTATAGTTACAAATTTAAAAATCAACCCGAATTAGTTTTTAAAGGCTTAAGTAAAAAAGAACACACCCCTTTATCGCCTGTATTTAATGATTCTACCTTAATGATTTACATTCAGGATAAGAAAAAAGGAGGTAATTTCTACATTTCTGAAAAGGGTTTTTTAGGATTCGGAAAACCCGTAAAAACAGACAATCCAGTGAACTCTAAATTTGCTGAGCTAAGTGCTTCTTACTGTAGTTTAGACAGCACTGTTTATTTCTCTAGTGATAGACCTGAAGGATTTGGCGGACTTGATATATACAAAAGCAAATTACTGGCAGACGGCTCTTGGTCTGAACCTGTAAATCTTGGAAAAAACATTAACACTCCATTTAATGAAGACGCTCCGTTTTTTGATGGTGAATTAAATACACTATTTTACAGTTCAAACAGTCAATTATCCTTAGGGGGCTATGATCTTTTTAAATCTGAAATAGTAGATGGCTCTTTTCAACTTTCTTCTAATCTAGGTTTCCCTATTAATACTTCTCATGATGAGATTTTTATGACGAAGATGAAGGATTCTTACGTATTTAGTTCCGACAGAAAAAGCTCATTAGGAGGCTTAGACCTTTATAGATTTGAAACACAATTATTGCATGATAATTTCTACAAATGGCATATCACTGGCTTCCCAGATTCTTTGGCTAATACGGTAGATATAAAACACTGTTCAACACTTTCTATAGAAAATGAACTAAAAAACATTAACGCGTCTAAAGAATATGTATGGGTTATAGATAAAGACACAGTAAAAAGCCAAAACGTAAAACTCTGTTATGATAACCAGCCTGCTTACAATATTACTATCATTTCAGAAGACACTACAACTAATCAATTAACCACAGAAAAGGTATTCACCTTTAGGGAGGAACCGCTTGAGTTCTACATAAAAGAAGAAAACAACGAGAAAACGCTTAGCAACAATAAATCAATTGCTTTTGAAATTGAACAAGCTTATTGGAAAGAAAACGATAATCATGTTTATACGGAATACAGTATACCAAACGATATTTCTGTAACAGAAGCTTTCTTTAGAATTAACTTAAACGGCAATCCTTATCTTATAAAAGCACATTAAAACAAAAAGGGCTTCATTATAAAACGAAGCCCTTTTCCTATTTTTTAAACTCAACTAGAACTATTTACTTTTTAAGTATTTGTAAAGCTCACTATCGGTAGATAAAATAATGGAAGTTTCCTTATCAAAGGTGTAACCAAACGTTTCCATAGATTTTAAGAATTTATACAATTCTCTAGAAGCGGAAGATTTATTATACGCCGAAGCATAAATAGCTGCCGCTTTTGCATCGGCTTTACCTTTAATTTCTTCTGCTGTTCTAAAGGCTTCAGACTGAATTTTCTTTAAGTCACGTTCTTTCTCACCGTTAATTCTAGAAGCTTCACCTTGTCCTTCAGAACGAAATTTATCTGCTATTCTAAAACGCTCACTTTTCATTCTTTCGTAAACCTTGTTTCTTACTTCTTCCACGTAATTGATACGTTTAAAACGGAAGTCTAAAACAGCAATTCCCAAATCTTTGGTTTGTTCATTGGCTTTCTCTAGAATCAAATGCTGTATTTTTTCTCTTCCTACATCAATGGTCATTAATGAATCTATAATCAATTCACTTATTTTACCCGTTGATGTAGGTTGACGATTTGATGTTCTAACCGCTTCCTCTAGATTATGGCTGGCAATAGCATCTCTGGTTTCACCATCCAGAATATCATCTAATCTAGATTGCGCACCTCTTTCGTTAGTAAGACGCTTAAAAAACTGCAATGGATCTACAATTTGCCAACGCGCATAGGTATCAACAAAAATGAATTTTTTATCTTTTGTAGGAACTTGATTGGGATCACCGTCCCAAGCTAAATACCTTTTTTCAAAATAATGCACATCCTGAATAAATGGTTTTTTAAACTGAACACCTGGTTCTGTTATGGCTTCACCCACTGGCTTACCAAACTGCGTTATTACGGCTTGTTCTGTTTCATCTACAATAAAAACAGCATTGGTGGCTATTATAAACCCGCCTATTACTGCAATCAATATGAGTATAAGTATTTTATTAGACATAATTATTTCGTTTGTTGCATTTGCATCTGAAGCAGCGGCAATACATTATTTCCTTTATCGTCTGTAATAATTTTATTTCCCAATTGTGGCAGCACCTTACTCATTGTTTCTAAATAAATACGCGTTTTAGTCACTTCTTGAGCCTTAATGTATTCTGCATATAGATCGTTAAAACGAGCTACTTCCCCTTCGGCCATATTTACCCTTTCGGTAGCATAACCTTCAGCTTTTTGTATGGTTTCATCGGCTTGTCCCTTTGCTTTTGGCACAACTTTATTGTATTCAGACTTAGCTTGGTTAATCAATGTTTCTTTTTGTTGCTGTGCTTCATTTACTGCATTAAACGCTTGTTTTACCAATTCCGGTGGATTAACATCTTGTAACACCACTTGTTCAATTCTAACCCCCAAGGTATACTCAGAAGCTAATTCTTGGATTAACACTTTAAGACGACTAGCAATTTCGGCACGTCCAACTGTTAAGACCTCGTTCACCGTTCTATCACCAACAACCTGACGCATAGCAGCTTCAGAAATATCTCTTAAAGTAGTTTCTGGATTTTTAACTTTAAAAAGATAGTTGTAAGGATCTTCAATTCTGTACTGAACCACCCATTCTACATTCGCTAAATTCAAATCACCCGTTAACATCAACGATTCATCCGAACGGGTTATGAATTCTGATCGAACATCTGCACTAGTAGTTCTAAAACCAAATTCTAATTTTTGCTGACGCTCTACGGCTACCTTCTGTACTCTTTCAACAAAAGGGATTTTAAAATTCAAGCCCGGTTCCATAGTACGGTCGTATTTACCAAGTTTGGTGATTATACCTACCTCTTCGGGATTAATCTGAAAAACACTACTGAAAAGCGTTACCGCTACCAGTATTCCTATGATAATGAGGACTATATTGCCTCTTAATAAATTCAACCAATCCATATTATAACTATCTGGTTTAATGTGGTGCTAAGTAAAGAACCTTAAAGGACATTACCAATTCTAGTTTTTATTAGCTCTTTTTAATCCGTTTTTACAATCATTTCTAATTACGGTAACAGACAGCACATATTAAAGATTGAGATTTGGGAAAATTACCCTTACCATGAAAAAACATCTACTACTTCTTAGCTTCTTGAGCTTATTGTCTCCTCTGCTTTTTGCACAACAACTACATCACATTAAACGGGCAAAAACAGTTGAACCTTCAGAATTATTCAATCCTATTTTAGCTCCGTTTTACCATGGCGTTGCCTCTGGTGATCCAACAGAAACATCGGTTATTCTTTGGACTAGATTAACAACCGATGAAGCCAGTACCAACTTACTGCTTACAGTAGCTACCGACACGGCTATGGAAAATGAAGTAGCCAATTTTTATGCTGTTGCTGAAAAAGAAAATGATTATACCGTTAAGGTAGATGCTTTTGATTTAGAAGCCGGTACTACATATTATTACCAATTTAGAGTTCTAAACGGAACTTATGCAGATAGTAAATCCATGGTGGGAAGAGCTAAAACATTACCCACTGGTGGTGTTGAACACCTTCGGTTTGCGGTAGTATCTTGCAGTAATTACGAACAAGGTTTTTTTAATGCTTACGGAAGAATTGCAGATAGAAATGACATTGATGCTGTTATCCATTTGGGCGATTACATTTATGAATACGAAGTTGGGAAATACGGAGACACGAGCTTGGGCCGTTACAATTACCCCGAAAAAGAAATTGTAGATATAGAAGATTACCGTGCACGCTATGCGCTTTACCGCTTAGACCCAGATTTGGTTCATTTACACCAGCAACATACATTTTTAAGTATTTGGGACGATCATGAAACGGCTAATGATTCTTATAAAGATGGCGCAGAAAATCACCAGCCGGCTACAGAAGGCGATTGGGAAACCCGAAAATCTAATGCTAAAACAGCGTATTTTGAATGGTTACCCATTAGAGAAAATGCAGAACAATCGATTTATAAAACGGTTTCTTACGGTAATTTGGCTGACATTATTTTATTAGACACCCGTATTGAAGGTAGAGAAAAACAACCTACTTCCATGGCTGCTGATGATTTTTATAGTCCCAGAACAATTTTAGGTTCGCCACAAAAAGAATGGTTTCTTACTGAATTAAAAAACTCTGATGCCAAATGGAAAGTAGTGGCTAACCAAGTTATCTTTTCCCCTTTAAATGTTGGTTTTGCAGCAGGTGCATTACAAGGCGCAGCCGACCCAACGGATAGCGCCAAAGTTTACGGTATAGAAAGTACGTTCTTAGATATTTGGGATGGTTATCCTTACGAAAGACAACAAATCATAGACAGCATTACCGCCAATAACATTGATAATGTAATTGTCTTAACAGGTGATTTCCATTCTACATTTGCTTTTGATGTAACCTATTCTCCGGTTCTATACCCCGTAAAAGAAGCTTTTTATTTACCTCTTCCGTCCCCTTCGTATAATCCAGTTACGGGTGAAGGTTCCGCTGCAGTAGAATTTGCTACACCTAGTATTACTTCTGCAAACTTTGATGAAAACATACCGGTTCCTAGCCTGGTTCAGCAGTTTCAGTATGCTATGAACAATTACATTCCTATTCCACCGGGACAAACAGCACAAGTGTTCAATTACAATCCGCACATGAAATATGTGGACTTGGTAAATAACGGTTATTTTATTTTAGACCTGAAAGAAGACAGTGCTCAAGCCAATTGGTATTTTGTAGAAACTATAGATGCTCCTTCCGAAGTAGAAACATTTGCTAATGCGCAAAAAACCATTAGCGGTGGCAATCACTTAATCACATCTACCGAGAGTTTAGAAAAAGTAGACAAGGACAAACCTGCACCTAAACCAACAGACGTAATTAATGCCTTAGTTGAAAACAATAAAGCAGCCTTAATTGTAAGTACTTACCCAAATCCTACGAAAGACTACATAACGGTAGCTTATGTACTTTCTAAAAGTAGCTTGGTAAACATTACCCTTAAAAATGCTAACGGCGTTGAAGTCAAAAACGTTTTTAAAGGAAATCAATCGGCAGGCATGTATGAATACCAAGCCAACTTACAAGATTTAACAGTTGGTGTTTATTTCTTCAGTATAGAAAAAGAAGGAGAAAACATTACTAAGAAAATTGTGAAGCAATAAGACTATTATTCCCTCTTTGGAAATTCTAAAGAGGGAATCTTTTTAATAACTTATTTAAGCCTTCCGTTTCCGTTGCAAGCATATTTTTTATTCTAAGCTGAAGGTGTATCGGCAAATTTTCTTTCTTAGATTTTACAGCATTTAACTCCCAAATTTTATTAAAAACATACTTTCTAAAACGCTTTGAGGGAACCACTTTCCGGAAGAATGATTTTCCTTTCTCACTCAATTGATTCTGAAAATAATTGAGTTGAGAAAAACGTATTTTTTTATGTGGGTTTATTTCCTCTTTCTTGATAAAATCAAAGGGTTCAACGGTTAAAAATGCTGTAACGGATTGTAATACTTCCTTTGGCTGCTTCAATAAACTTTGTTGCTCTATAATCAAGACTTTATCACTATCAAAAACATCTAAATATCGTTTCGCCTGTGTATACAATGCAACTGCTTCGGAATAATACAGAAACTCTAAAGGTATGCTATAGAGTTTTGGTAAAGCTTTTCCCTTTTTCCTTTCTGGCTCTAAGTTTAAGGCTTTCTCTAAATCGGTTTCTTTTTCCATTCCGTCGTATACCAATTCTGCATGCAGCGATTGCAACATCTCAACCGGATTACGAGCCATAATAATGATTTTAGCCTCTGGATTATAATCCAAAATCTCTTGAGCTGCATTTTTAGATAATAAATAACTTACGCTACAATCTCCAAATAGTTGCTCACCGGAAGCCTGTTTAAAATACTCTAGGTATTCTTCCGAAGTAATTCTGGGTACCGAATAGTTTAAATCGGCTCCAAAATAATGAAGCTCCTTTTTGGGGGGAATAAACAGTTTGGGATGCTGAATAAGATATTCAAACATGGCACTGGTACCGCATTTAGCTGCACCTACTAAAAAGAAGTCTACTTTTTTATTCATGAGTTCCTTCTAAAAAAACCTTCTTCCAAATTCCAAAATTCAATACGCGCCAAACGCCAGATGTATCTTGGTTTTTGAGTAAGATTTCATCCCAGTTATTTTTTAATGCCGCCCACTTTATAAATTCATCGTCACTTTCTGGTAAATAAGTAAACAATTGTTCTTTTTGTTCACTCAACCATATTTTTTCCGGAGTAGAAAAACCAACTTTATCTTGCCGGCTATAAATTTCTGAAGGCAAATAGATTTCAGCAGCTTCTCTTAACAGGTATTTACTAATCTTATTTTTGATTTTATACATTCCCGGAATAGAGAAAACATATTCTACCAGTGGAATATCGTCAACAAAAGGCATTCTAGATTCTACCGAAAAATGCATAGAATTCCGATCGCCGGTTCGCATTAAGTTTTTCAAGCGCGTGCCGGTAAACTCGTGGTACAATTGTTCATTTAAAGACGCTTTCCAATTTTCTGAATAGGAATTAAACTGAACTTTATTGGAGTTATAAAACTCCTCTTTCAGAAAGGAAAAGGCTGGTTTTTTATTTTCGAACGAACGCTTAAACAATTCTGGGCCTTCACTTGCTAAAACGTACTTTAGGGGTTCGGTTAATTGCTTAAAGCCCTTTTTGTGAAAACCAATGTTTTTAGCGGCACTTTTTAATTGCAGTCCTTTTATGAGCTCCCAAATGTGGGAACTGTAATGGCTGTTATAACCGCTGAACAATTCATCTGCTCCTTGACCATCTAATGTAACTTTAATGCCCGTTTCTGCCACTAATTGCATTACTCTAAACTGAGAATAGGTGCTGGAAGAAAAGAAAGGTACATCTTGAGCATAACAAAGTTCTTGAATATCTTTAGAAAACTGGTTAGATGTTGGTGTTACACTATTCCAAATAGTTTTGTGCTTATCCGAAACAAGCCTTGCAAAATAGGATTCATCAATGTTTTTGTGTTGTTCAAAAATGGAAGAGAAGGTGTGTTGCTGGCAATTATCCGCTAAAGTAGCGGCTACCATACCTACTATTACCGAACTATCTATTCCGCCACTTAAACAGGAGCCAACTTCAACATCTGCTTTTAAATGATTTTTGATCGAATTGCTTAATAATTCTTCCACCCTTTCCACATAATTCTCTTCCTCTATTTTAGAATACCGAACATTGGCTTCTTGATTAAAAGCAAGTTTATAATACGATTTAACGTTTAGCTCCCGCGTTTTTAAGTTGAATTCTAAGAAATTACCGGGTTGCAATTCATTTATGCCTGCCCAAAAATTATTGGTTTCTTCTTCTATTTGGCCAATAGTTAAATAATTAAACAGTGATTTCTGGTTAATGGATAATTTGTAATTGGGATAAGCCAAGAATGCTTTTTGTTCCGAAGCAAACACGAATTCCTTTTCCGTTTTAAAAAAATAAAAGGGTTTAACACCAAAGGGGTCTCTTGCTGCAAATAGTATTTGTTCCTTGGGTATCGTAAATGGCAAAGGCAAACATTCCGTTTAGTCTTTTTCAAGACTTCCTTTCCCCAAACTTTATAGCCGTTAAGTACTACTTCCGAATCTGTGTCTGAATAAAACCGAACTCCTTTAGCTTCTAATTCTAAACGTAGCTTTTGGTAATTGTAAACTTCCCCATTGTAAACAATCCAAAATTTACCATCGGGAGTACTCATAGGTTGATGACCCCAATAACTTTGGTCAATAATAGCAAGTCTCCTATGCCCCAGAGATAAGTAATAGCCTTTCGCTTCTTCGGAATTAAAATTAAGATACGGTGCCGATTCGTTTAATAGGTTGATAGGAGAATGTTCCGTTTTTAAAACACTAGTTTCGCTTTCCGAGAACAACACCAGACCTTCATCATCTGGTCCTCTGTGGGCAATTTTTGAAAGCATATTACGTGTAGTTTCCTCAATATTTATTGAGCTTATTTCACGATTAAATATGCCAACGATTCCACACATAATTATAATTTACCAATTATACTTGTGTTTATATTTATTTTCTTCAAGCAGAAATAAAATTCAATCACATTCCAAGTTAAGATAGAGGCTGCCGAAGCCCAAGCTGTGCCTATATAACCCAAAGAGGGCACTAACAAGAAACTCAAAAGAATATTTACCAATCCACTAAACACCAACGCTAAAGTCACATGATTTTCGAAACCTGTCATGGTAAGCACATTACCAGTTGGACCAAAAAACACGCTTACTAAATAGGCTGTTGAAATAATTAATAAGGCTTTTAAACCCTGCTCATAATCGGGACCAAACCAATACAAAACATTACTTCCGAAAAGATATAAAACCAATACAAAAGCAGAGGTGAGCCCGCTGATTATTCGAACATTTTTAGTAATCACTTTTTGTAAATCGTCTAAATTTCACCTGCAGCAAACTTACGGGCTATTAATGGCTGAATATGCTGTATTAAAAGCCATTAATATAAAAGGCGTTAAACAACCAATTCTACTAGCAATTCCAAAAACACCTACTTCTTCTGGCGCTCTAAAAATCCCTAAAATAAATACATCTACACGATTATTTAGAATAAACAAAACGTTCATTAAAGGCAAAATACAAAGATTGCTTCAGCCATAAATTGATTTCGAAGTTATTTTCAGTGCTTTTTTGTTCTGCTTTATTTACTGTTTTACTTAGTTACAAAAAGCAAGTACAAAAAACCTATAGCATAGGTGCTTATATTAAACAAAATGGCTGATATTAAATTTAAGTGTAAATGGCTAAAATAAAAACTTGCCAAAATGATGAAAAACAAAATTGGTCGTAAAGTGGTTAAAGCGGAAATAAAAACTCAAATATTTTCTCATTACCGCGTACAAATGCTTGATTCACGAATGCCAATGCCGCTATAGGTATAAGACTGCCTGAAACATCATGATGTAGAATATTGATTGTCTTGCCAATAACTAATACCCATTAAGCCTATACAAAACAATGCCGAAAGCCCAAAAACAAAAAGGTTTGCAAACTCGGAATAAACCTTTTAGTTTTTCAAATTCATTAGACTAGTTTTAGTCTTGCTGTTTCTTTAACTAAATAGATGTCAAACCCAAAAGAGGCTAACATGGCCAACAAATAAACCATATTAAACCCATAAACAAACTTTCCGTATTCCGTGGTTGTAAGTGTTCTAGAAAGCAAAAAATTAACAAAAAACCCACTGAAAAGCTCTACTACTTTCAGTATAAAACTGGTAGCAAAAATCTTCTCAATGGGAAAATATTTCTTTATTCCTACTGAAGCATTTTCAGTATTATTTGTCATAGAAGGTGCTTAACGGATTTCCTTGCAACGTTCAAACTGTAATTCAGAATCGAACATAACGCGGTAGGTGTTGTGTACTTTTACAATGTCACCAATAGTTTCGGCAACACGCATCATTTTAGGGTTAAAATCACCAATCCAATTCATTTCGTAATCTATGTAACGGCCACGTATTTCTTCTTGTACAATTTTACGGCAAAACATTACAATGGCAGATTCTATTCCTTTACCCTGGTGTTCCGGAACAACACCAAACGCACGGCCTACCATCTTTTTGTTGGTCTTCATTACCTTATGGTACAAAAAGGTAAGCTTGCCCAACAGGTCTAATTTTCCGTTAGAAATATGCTTAAAAATCTGGTTTACTTCTGGTAGATTAATAAAGAACGCAATCGGTTCGTCATCGTAATAACCGAAGTAAACAATATCTGGATCCAGAATAGGCTTCATCTGTTTCATCACCGATTTGGCTTGCAACATAGTCATCCCTTTTACTCCCGCATGTCTGGCCCAGGCTTTATTGTAAATGTTCATGAAGTCTTCCGTAAACTTATCCAGCTGTTTTAAGTTTAAACGCTCAAAACGGTACTTTGGATTCTTCATTATTTTGTCTGCCTTCACCCAATAGCGTTCTTGCATTTCGTCGTTTACACCACGGCCGTAAGTTAACTGACGAAAATATACTTGGAAACCGTAATCTTCAAAATACTTTAAATAGTAGGGTTTAGTCCACGGCATGCAATAATTAGGGTCTATGTGGTGGCCTTCAGCCAAAGCGCCCCACCATTGGTCTCGTTCGCCAAAATTAATTGGGCCTTCCATAGAGTTCATGCCTTTATCTTGCAACCACTTTTTAGCATGATCAAAAATGGCAAAAGCTGTTTTTTCGTCTTCTATGCATTCGAAAAAACCCATGCCACCGGTATGCAATTCTTGCCCTAAAGAATTTTTACTCTTTTCGGTTTTGCGATTAATAAAAGCGGCTACTCTGCCAATTGTTTTTCCATTTTCATCCTGAAAAATCCAACGTGTACATTCACCATGTCTAAAAAACTTATTCTTCTTTTCATCAAAAACAGCTTCCACATCTTGGTCTAAGGGTCTTATCCAATGCTTATCATTTTTATAAAGTTGAATAGGGAATTTTAGGAACTCTTGTACAGCAGCTTTGTCTTTAACTTCTATGGCTTTCATAAACGGAATCTATTAACGGCTGTAAAACTAACAATAAAAAATTAAGTGGGCTTCTTTAAAATAAAAAGGCCTGTTCCAAACTTTAATTTGAAACAGGGCTTAGGTAAGTATTAAAACTTTAGAGCTTATCTTACTAAGAAGTTTTTTTGCTGAACTCCTGCATTAGTTATAATTACAGCTGTAAGATAACCATAAGTTGCGCCTAAAATTTTCACTTGTAGTTTACCCTCTAAATACACCATCTTACATGGTATTCTCACTTGCTGTAAATTGTAAATCTCTACGGATTTAATTTGTTCTTCCGTTAAATTAACATAAAATTCTCCGTTGTTAGGATTGGGATACAAATCCATTTCTGAAGCAGTATATTCCTCATTTACTTTTACAAAAACAAGTGAAGAATAATCGGTATGCCCATCAAAATCTATCTGCGAAATTCTATAATATACTATACCTCGTTTTTTATTTTCGTCCTTAAAGTTATACTCCTGAGTTTGGCTTGAGTTACCAGAACCGTCTATAGAGCCTATAGCAAACCATTCGTTGGTATCATACGATTTCTCTACCACAAAAAAATCATTATTTTTCTCTGAAGAAGTAGACCAATTTACCTCTACAAAAGTATCTGTTAATACCGCAGCTATATTTAACCATTCTACAGGTAGTGGCACATTTGAACTACAGGAAGAGCTTCCGCCGCCATTACAAATTACCGCGCAATCCATGTTTGTACCAAAATCTACACTACCTGTACCAAGATCACCGTCGCAATCCCAAGTACCAGACCATGTAGTATTGTTTTCTACGTTTACAAATTCCATAGAACCATTATTATTAATAGTAGCACTACCAACAAATATATCTAAACCCTCGGTTCTGAATGTTGAGTTTTCACCGTTAGTCCAAGCTCCTGTAAAAAACTGTACATTATTTTTTACGTATACTCTACCGTTATTTATAAAATTCATGTCAGGATCATTATTGCTAATATTCCCATTTACAGTAAGTTTTCCGTTTTGTCCAATTAACCAAGTACCTGCTGCATTGTTAATATCTCCGCCAATATGCATAGTTCCATTTATGGTGGTTCTATCCGTGGCATTATTGGCTGTTGAATATGTTCCTGAAAAATCTAATAGAGCACCTTCTTGTATTATAATTTGAGCCCCATTAATATAACCTGTACCAGAAACAGTTATTGAACCCCCTGTTTCTATAATCAGCACCATTTCTGAACCTTGAACAGAAAAGTTTGTAGCAATTGTCATAGCATCTCTAACAAATACTGTATCGCTTACTCCCCCGGTTTTATCTAAATAGTTCGTTCCTGGGCCGGTACCTCCAATCCAATTAGATCCGGTTTCAAAAACGCCATTAGAGGAGGTATAATAATTAGTTGCATAAGCCGAAATTGTTAGCATAGAACAAATAATCAAGGCTAAATATATTTTTATGTGATTTTTCATATCTGTAATATTTAAAGTTTTCAATAAAAACTTACATAGTACTACATGAGAAAATCAGGCCAAAAAATTATGTTCTTCAAAAAAACAGATGGTTTAGTCTAAAATAAATTAGAAAACATTTTCTTTTCTGAAGCAATAGCACATAAAATCCTTTAAAAAAAGCCCAGAACATGATATCCTGAGCTTAATATACCACTTATATATTTTTACTAAAACTTTATTTCTTTACGAAATTATTTTGAGCTACACCTTTGTTTGTAACAGTTACAACTGAATAAAAGCCTTCAGGTACTGTGTTTTGTAATTTTATCTTTACTAAATTATTTACTTGCTCCATTTCAAAATCTATACTGTTACCCTGAATGTTAAGGATAGAAATAGCTTTTAATTGATCCTCACCAAGGTCTATATAAAAAGCACCTATATTAGGATTAGGGTATAAACCCACATTATAATCTGTACTGGTTGGTATATACACTACAATTTTCGAATATTCATACTGGCCATCATAATCAACTTGCATAATTCTATAGTATGTAAGTTCATTTACTGTTTCAAAATCAACACTGCTATAATAAAGTGGTTCGCTAGAATTACCAGCACCTTCTACTGCATTAACAGGTATCCATGTTTCCCCATCTAACGATTTTTCTACTATAAAATAATCATTGTTTTCTTCCGAAGCCGTTGACCATTCTATGACAACCTCACCATCTATATCTATTGCTATTACATCTAACCATGTTACGGGTAAAGCTGGTGAAACAGAAACATTAGAACCACAGCTTTCACTACCACCACCGTTACAAATAGTAGCGCAATTTACCGTTTCACCAAAAGCTACTGAACCTAAACCACTAGTGCCATCACAGTCCCAAGTACCAGACCATGTATTTATTGAAGTTGCCTTTAAAAAACCCATATAACCTTCGTTAACTATATTAGCATGTCCTACAGTGACTGATGTACCTTCAGAATAGAAACTTCCTGTTTTTGCTATATTAAAATCCCCATCATGAAATGAAACATCACCTAAAACAGCAACTGCACCTGCGTTATTAAAACTCATAGCTCCGGTGTTGTTGTTAAAATCACCACCAACGTTCAAGAAGCCCGTTTCTGTCACTTCCCATTTACCGGCTATTTGAGAAAGATTATCAGCAACATTCATACTACCACTAATTACAATATCAGAACCCGATGTATTACTCGTAGTAAAACCTCCACTTGCATTCAAGGTTCCACCGTCTTTAATAATTAAAGTAGAATTGTTCATTGACATATTACCCTTTACATCTAATAAACCACCAGCCTCAATAACCAATACTATACTTGGGCCATTGACTGCATAGGAAGGTGCCGTCATCTCATTACGCACAAATACAGTGTCTTTAGGCGAACCCGACCATTTATCTGCAGAGTTCCAACCACTAGGCTTGTTATTGCCTCTCCATTTTGAAGTAGAGTTCATTGCCCCATCACTAATTGTATAGTAATTTGCAGCAAATAAAACATTAAGACTTAACAGAAGTGAAAGGAAGGTTAATGTAGTTTTCATGGGAGTAATTGTTAAATTATTATTCTTTTATTACATCACTTATAACATAACAACTATACCAACGAATCATGAAAACTTTAAAAACAGCCCTCAAATCAAATTAAAGGGCTTTATGGAGACTAAAAATATTTTCTTTAATTAAAAAAAAGCACATACTTTTTTCAAAAAAACACTGTTATTCCCGTTTTGGGAAATTTTAGACAAATAAAAAAGCCAATGTTCAAGAACATTGGCTTTTTAAAGTAACAACTAATACAACACTGCTATTTATCTAATAATAAAATTTCTTTGGTAAACCCCTTTTTGGGTAACCATTATAGAAGTATAGAAACCAACGGAATAAAAGCCATCTATTTCTATTTTAATCAAATTTTCTAAAATTGAATAATCAAATTCAATTAAACTCCCTTTAGAATCTACAATAGACAAAGAAACAATTTCATCTTCTCCTAAATCTATATAAAACAACCCTTCATTTGGATTAGGGTACAAACCTTCTGTATACAAAGATTGAGAGCCTGGAATAAAGACAACTATTTTAGAATAATCAAACTGCCCATCAAAATCTACTTGTTTAATTCTATAGTACGTTAATACACTAACGGTTTCATTATCTAAGAAACTATAGTTAGTTATTCTACTAGAAGTTCCAGCGCCATCTACCGAACCAATAGACAACCATGATTCCCCATCAAGAGATCTTTCTATCACAAAATAATTGTTGTTTTCTTCCGAAGCTGTAGACCAAAAGACTTCTACACTTCCCATTTTATCTAAGGCCTGAACGGTTAACCATGTAACCGGTAATATAGGTGATGGCGGAGGGCTGTTATCAAAACAATACCCAGAACCAGAAGCGCCTGAACCGCAAATAGTACCGCACAATGCAGCATTTCCAAAACCTATTACACCAGTTCCTAAGCTACCGTCACAATCATTATTTGAAGACCCATTCCAATCGGTTATAGAAGTGGCATCCTCAATATAGATATACCCATTATTATTTAAAGAGGCGTTTCCAAATGTTACATTGTTAGTTTTAACATTTAAAACCCCTGTTTCACCAACATTTATTGATGAAGAATATATTCTAAAACCACCATCGGCATTCACAACACCGTCTATATTTAAAACAGTATTAGATGTTCCCCCAAACATTCCCTTTACAGTAAAATCAGAAGACTCTAAAATATTTACCGTGCCTCTGGTTTCAAAATTCCCACCAATTACAACACTTCCGCCAGTTGAAATAAATTGACCGTCGGAACCCATAATTAAATCTCCGGTTGTCACTAGGCTCCCTCCGCTTTCAATAATAAGTTTAGCACCGTTGTTAGGAGCAAATGCACCCGTTACGGTTAAAGAACCCGTTGATTTAATAATTATAACAGCATTGTTTAATTGATATTGAGTGCAAGAAATAGTCATATTATCACTAATAAAGATACTATCGCCTGCTGCATTAGAGGTAGAACAACCACCCGGCGGTTTAGAATTACCAACCCATTTAGCAGCTGTATTGATGTTTCCATCACTAGAGGTATAATAGTTAGTGGCATAGAGCAAATTAATGCCCATGAACACCAATAAAAAGGTGAATGTTAACTTCATGATTATAAAGGTTATTATTTGTGATTTTTATTACACCGTCCCTTGTGCAATAAGTTTAGCAAAAGAAGTCAAAAAAAACGTATTATCATTACCATCTATCTGTAAACCCTATTTTTTTAAGAAAAAAACATATGACTTTTGTCATAAAAAGTACTTGTATAAATTAAAAACAAACAGTTTCTCAAAAAAAAGCAGCGTAAATAATGTTAAACAATTGATTTAAAGAAATATATAGCATTTACTAAAAAAACATTCTCAAAATGGGAATCATGAAAATTTTAAAAAAAAGCCGGTGAAATATTTAATATCTCACCGGCTTAGTAAAGCAATTATACTTTTGTCTATTCTTTATTTAATCACAAAATTCTTTTGCGCTACACCATTATTGGTTACCATGGTAACGGTATAAAATCCTGAAGAATAAGAACCATCTATTTCAACTTTAATAAGGTTGTCTAAAAGCGTATAATTAAAAGATACCGATTCGCCTTTTGAATTGGTTATTGAAACAGAAAGCAACTCGTCTTCTCCTAAATCTAGGTAAAAAGAGCCCTCGTTTGGATTAGGATACAAACCTTCTGAACTGGCTAAACCAGTACCCGGAATATAAACTACCGTTTTAGAAAATTCACTTGCACCATCATAATCTACTTGTGCTACTCTATAGTAGGTGATTTCTGTTGGTGATTCTGTATCTATTAGCGCGTAGGATAATAATTCTTTAGAATAACCTGCACCAGCAACAACGCCAACACTTGTCCAGTTTTCTGCATCGTTAGACTTATAAACCTCAAAATAATCGTTATCACTTTCTGAATACGTTGACCAGTAAACAGTCACCAGACCTAAGCTTTCTTGAACTGAAACTTCTGCCCACGTAACTGGAAGGGGACTGGCTCCACCACAAATTGCTTTCACCGAAGCTATTGTTGAAGTAGCACAAACCGATCTACACAAAGCGCTGTATGAACAGAATACAGGATATTGCTCTGCGAAATCTAAAATACCACCATTAATGCTATTTGTACTCATACCGGTACGAGAATCATTTTGAAGATCTAATGTACTATCTGAGAATATTTCAATAACATCGGAAACATCAATATTAACACCTGCTAAAGTACCGGTCATGCCACCGCCCAACATTAATTTACCATTTAACACACCGGAAAGACCACTGGAAATAGTTGTTACGCTATCTACTAAAATAGCAGATGTCTCATCAAAATTTAATATTTGAGACTGACTAGCAGCAAAATTGCCATTAACAGAAAGAATAACGTCCTCACTAAAGTTAAGTTTCAAATTTGACCCACCAAGAAGCTTGAAATCATTACCTACATATACCACAGCGTGTTCAAAATTAATCTCTGAGTCATTATTATTACTAGTAAATGCGAAATCACCTTCAACATTCAGTATTGCTTTACTAAGACTAGTTCCTTTTACAGTTATCCTAGGAGTTGACTGATCTGCAAAAATCAAATCACCTCCAATATTTAATCTACCTCCTGGACCAATAATTATTCTTGGTGGTTGAATATTAGTATTTTTTCTTAGAACTAAATCACCAGGAACATTTACTGTTTTATTTATATATATAACAGTATCTGGTTCCTGCACATATACCACACCCCCAGAAAAGACACCAGGAAAATTACCGTCTTTCCATATTGAATTATCATCCCAATCACCATTGGAGAATGTAGAATCACTTTGCCCTATAGCTAAGCTAATTGAAGCAAGAGACATTATTAAGCTGTATAAAAATTTCATAATTATTTGGTGTTAAAATTTAACTTGACTCCAATTGAATTCACTACCCTACAAAAGTAGATCATTTTTTATCCACAAAACAGAAATAATTTATTTATTTAGCTAGTTAACAGTTGGTTAACAACCAAATAACAGGCATTTATTTAGTTATGGATGTAATAAAACATGAGAAAAACAATATATATCTTCCTCAAAAACCCAACAATAAAGGGTAAATAATAGTTTCTGTTACTCCATATAATAGTATTGCACCCTCAAAAAGGATTTGTGCGCATAATTATTTTACCTGTAATTTTTTATAAAAAAATAAAGACGTATATAATTGATTCACATACAATTATTTTAATTGTATTTCTTGTTGCGTTAATATTTAAGCCTTTTCTTTGTAAAAAAAAGAATCACACCATGAAAAATATTTTTACAATTTTCATATTATTTTGTCTTTGTCTAACTGCTGGGCATGCACAAGATTTCGAAACAGATACCGACGGTTTAATTACTAGCGGTACTAGTTGGTTAGGTGGCACATCTCCTTTCCCTAGTAACTCGACTTACCTAGCTGACAAAGAGGTACATATTGGAGACAGCGTTTATTATACAGGTGATTTTAGAGTACAAGGCGGGCATCCTTCTTCACTTATAATAAGAGTATTGAATGGAGGGTATTTAAAAATTGATGGTAATTTTACAGCACCTAATACAGAATTAATTATCGAAGAGGGGGGAACTGTTGATATTACAGGCCAGTATAGTGGCGACGGGCAGCCTTCACCACTTACACTTAACGGTAATTTAAAAGCTGGAAGTATCTTTAAATCAGGCTCAGGTGGCACAAATGTTTGGACTATTGGCTCAACAGGCAATTTAAAAGTAAGTGGGAGTTTTGATGTTGAATCAAATGGATTTATTTTAAACAATGCTGGAAAAATCTCAGTAGGTGGAAATTTTGAAACTGCCAATACATTCGGCCTTAATAATACGGGGGCTATAAAATTATTAGGTACTACGGTTGTATTTCAAAATGGTACTGATATTGACAATAATGGATCAATCAGTATTCCGAATATTACAACTCTTACAGACAATGGTTCTAACTTTGATTGTGATGGTTCAACTGGTAATGGATATGTGAGTTTCGGTTCACTTCCTGGCTTTTGTAGTTATTGTGATGATGGAGGTACTCCTGATTCAGACAGCACTGGTTGTTTTTCAAACAATGATTCTACCGATCCTTTACCAATAGACCTTGTGTTTTTCACTGCTGAACTAGAAAACAACGAGTTTCAATTTGCATGGCAAACGGCTTCAGAAGAAAACAACGATTATTTTACTATAGAATACTCTGAAGATATTTTATCTTTTACGCAATTAGATAATATTGTTGGGGCAGGTAACTCTTCTTCAATAATTGATTACGAATATTCTGCACCAGCCTTTCCTTTTGAAGAGGTTATATATTTCCGATTAAAACAAACCGATTACGATGGTACTTTTGCTTATTCTAAAATAGTGCCTGTTATAGCAACCGGAACAGTTGATTTTGGTATTTACCCCAACCCAGCTTCTAATAGTTCATTATTATCATTAAATAATTTTGACGAAAAAGAGACTTACACAGCAAAAATAATAAATTCTCTTACCATGCATTCCGAAGGAACTTATGATGTTGTAAACGGACAAGCCGTTATTAACGTTACTAATTTAGAAAATGGCATGTATTACATTATGGTATCTGGATATTCAAACCCATTTAAATTGTTGGTTCAACATTAAACCAACAATTTAATGAAGGATTAAAAACCTTCATTAAAGACTATAAAAACAAAGGCGAACCGAATCGGTTTCGCCTTTTTTTGTGCCTCAACGTTAATAAATTGAGGGGTGTGTTATACGTTTTTAATTCAAAAAGAATAATTGCAACCATATAGTATTTTTCCACCTATTAATGCTAGAAAAAAATCTTGTTAAAGTTGTTTATGCTGAAACAGCAAACCCTTTTATAATGTGAGCCTAGCACAATACTATTAATCATTATCTGTTTAAAAAACATTTATTAATTACTCGGCAGTACTCTGGTGGTAAGTATTCATTTTAACTTAAACAGATGGGTATGGCATAAAAACCAACAAAAATAAACACAAGCCCATAACCACAATTAGCAGAAAGAACATTTCTTAAAAACCGAAGCTAATGCAGCTTCAGCCAACTCTTTGTAGAATAGCCAAAACATCACCGCCGATTCAGGTCATAGAAGCCATGAAAACTATCAATTCTAAAGAAGACAACTGAAAGGGAAAGGAAGTTGCTCTAAAGCCAAGAGAACTAAAAGAATACAGGTGAATCAAACAGGCATCTATAGCTCTAACTAGATATAATTCTAAAAATTACTAATAAAACATACGGGCTGTTATAATAAAAAAGGCTGTCTCTTTTTCTTTGGAGACAGCCTTTCTTGTATTTTATAAGGTTTTTATTTTTTAGAAGAATTTAATTCTGAAATCTTCAATTTCAGCATCTTCTTGTACCGCTTGATCTATTAAGTAATTATCTTTTTGACCAAATTCTTGTTCTAATTTAGTTTTAGTGGCTTCTAGATTTTCAGTTTCAGGTGCGGGGTAAATTTTCACCGTTTTAACTCTAGCTGCACCAAAACCATTATTGATAACACCACTTGTTTCGCCTTCTTTTTGTCCGAAAGCTGTACCAATAACCTCATTAGCATTTCCTACAGAAGGAATGTTGCTGTCAAATAATTTAACCGATTCTGTACTTAAAGAAGCGGTATTTTCGCCATAATTAGCAATGGCAGCTTCTTTCATTGCTGTTAAATCGCCATCTCTTCCCGCCAAGAAAGGAATTACTTTTTTGCTCTTTAGGTAGTTTTCTACTTCATTAGAAATAGAACCTTTAAGATTTTCAGCAGTAATTTCTCCTTCAACAGTTTGGCTTTCTAAACCAACAACTATATACGAATTATCAATGTTATAAACGGTTGAAGCAATGTCGCCAACTTCGGCTTCTGTATATGCCCAACGTACCATTTGTCTTCCATTACTATAGAAACGGCCAAATCCGTAAGCATTAGAGCCTATACTTTTAGCTTCTTCTACTTTGTATCCTTTTTCTTCAGCTGCTGCTTTAAGACTTGTTAAATTATCGCTAGAGTTTAAGAAAATGTTTGCTTCTCTATAAACTTGGTCTCTAGTAGCTTTAGAAGGCTCAATAGTTTTGTCTAAAACGGCAATTCTATATTTATCTTCTACAGAATCTAAGAACTTCTTCTTAGTTACTTTAATAATATGGAAACCAAATTGACTTTGAATTACGGTTGAAATCACTCCTTTTTCCTTAGCAGAAAACACTGCGTTTTCGAAAGGAGGGACCATCATTCCTTTTCCGAACTCTCCTAAATCACCACCTTTTACTTTTGACCCTGGGTCTTGGCTGTATTGCTCTGCTAATGCAGCAAAATCTTCACCTGCAAGAGCCTTGTCTAAAATAGTCTGTGCTTGCATCCTGGCTTGCATTGCCGCTTCTTCACCAGCACCTTGTGGCACTTGTAATAAAATATGGCTTGCTTGAGCTTTAAAGATGGTATCGTTTTTAAGAACCTCAGAAACCTTATACAGTTTGTATGTATTTCCTTCTTTGTATGGTCCATAAACCTCACCTGCTACAATTTTTGCAGAATCTCTTTTTAAAGAGATTGGCAAAGAAGCTTCAGAAACCAATGTTGGAACCTTTGGGTTATCTGCTTTTGCAAATACATAAGAAGTATCGTTCTTCACTTTTTTGAAAGAAACTTTAATTTTTTCAACTTCTTTTTTAGTATCGGCAGTATCCTGAGCAGTTGGTTTAGCATCAAAAATCACATAAGCTAACGTTTTAGTAGGCTTAGGGTCATATTTGTTGCCATTCTCTTTTAAGTACTCATTAATTTCGCTGTTAGAATATTCTAAAGAATCCTTAACTGCTGCAAATGGTATATAAACAACCTCTATATCTGCTTTAGAGTTTTGTTCCTCATAACGTCTTTTAGCTTCTGCTTTAGTAACGTAATTCGTTTTAGAGATTAAGTCAACGTATTTACCTCTTAACCTATCTTGTATTAAATTATCTCTATAAACCAACCATTGCGCTTTAGCCATAGCTACCTGCTGATCTTGTGGATCTGCAATTTGAGCTAAGAATGTTTTTACTTGATTTACATCAAACTCTTGCGTTTGTGGGTTAGAGAACTGTTGTCTTACAGAAGGATGAATGGTAATACCTTGTACCATATCAACTTCCTCCCCATCTTCACCTTTGGTGATTATAATACCTAGTTCATCCATTTGCTTCATATAAGCTGTATTAAAAATCAACTTATTCCAAGCTTCACTTTGTATTCTTCGGTTCTCCATTTCATTAGGAGATTTACCACCTTGGTTTATTCTGAAGTTTCTATCTGCATCGGCGAGAGTGGATTCATAATCGGATCGGTCTACTTCTTCTCCGTAGATCTCCCCAATAGAATTCTGGTTCCCACCAAAAATATTAGAACTTGAATTAAACGCGTCTTGTACTAAAAACAAAACTACCCCACCAACAATTACTATTAATAAAAGTGCTGTTCTTTCTCTTATTTTACCTAAAACTGACATATCACATTTCGAAAATTGTGACTAAAATAGACACATTTTCTGCTTTTAAAAAACATTTGTCAACTATCTAAAAAAATGAGTTAAAATAAAATGCAGTTTACAAACATGATATATATTTACGCCTCTTTTAATCATTTAAAATTTTAGTAATGAGAAAACTATTTACAACTTTTATTGTAGCATTAATTTCTTTTTGTAGTGTATATGCTGACAATAATTCTATTTCTTTAAAAACAGGTCTTTCAGCTCATGATCATCCATTAGACAACGGTTTTTTAATTCGGTTAGGGTTTGGTGTACCTGGTGCTAGTTATGGAGACAGAAATCATGAAGATTACAACCCTTACAACTACAATGGAGAGATTGATGAAGTTAACATGGCAACTAGTATAGGTATAGAGCTGGGTAATCAATTTTATGTATGGAGAGAGTCTTCTGAAACTATGGGGCTAGCTGTTAATATAAACTGGATGGATTTACAATTGGGGTTTGGTACAGTAGATTATTACAACACATATGATTCAGGAACAGATGTTGAACTATTGATTAATTTAAGCCTTATTGAAGTAGGTCCTTTGTATACTTATGCTTTAAATGATGATATGGGTATAGATGCTTATTTTAATCTTTGCCCTACATTGTTAGTATCGGCTTGGTATGAAGATGCCGGTATAGGGTTAAGATATGCTGTAGGTGGCGCTTTTAGATGGAAAGTATTGTCAGCAGGTTTAGAATATGGTTTTGGTGATGTTAAAATGATGTCAGATAGTGAATCACCTAATTATAGAGTTAACACAGGAATGATTAAAATTAACATAGGCGTTAAGCTATAAAAATTGATTTTATAATTTTTATCAAAGCCTAATGAGCAATCATTAGGCTTTATTATTTTAAGCCACATTATATTGAAAAAGAGTATTTTTTTCTAAAAATGAATTATAGTATTACGCCTTGTGTTTTCTTGATTAAGTTTTACAAGCAGAACTGTATTGATAAAAAAATTTAAACTTAACACAATGAGAAAACTAATTACAATAGTGGTTTTAGTAGTATTTTCTTCAAGCTTTTCCTTTGCCGGAAGCAATGAAACTTCTTTAAAAACGGGTCTTTCAGCCCACGATCACCCATTAGATAATGGTTTTATTTTAAGAGTGGGAATTGGTTTTACAAGTAAAAAATACTTTTTAACTGAAGAAACTGTTGATGCCAACCAAGGAGGTGATGAATACGTTGCCAATACTACATATGGTATAGAACTAGGTAGCCAATGGTATGTATGGAGAGATGGGGCCGAAACCATGGGCTTGGCTGTTAATCTTAATTGGTTAGATTTTCAAGCGGGTATTGCTTCTACTGAAGATTACACAAATACTTACTTTGATATTAGTGCCATAGAAGTTGGGCCTATGTATAGCTTCGCTTTTACGGATGATATTGGTGTTGATGCTTTTTTTAATTTCAAACCAAATGCCTTATTTCAAGCCTCAACTAATGATGTTAATGACAACGAAGCTAGTGCTAAATGGGGAATTGGCGTCACCTATGCTGCGGGTGCTAGTTTTAGATGGAAAGCATTATTAGTGGGTTTTGAATATGGTTTCGGTAAAATTAAACTTAACGATACAGATAATAGTGATCTCTCTGCGAAAGTTTATACAAACGTTTTTAAAATTAACTTAGGGGTTAAATTATAATAACTATAACTTAACATGTGTTAAAAAGCTCAATGGTAATCCTTTGAGCTTTTTTATTGTAATTTGCCTAATCTTTTAGATTACAAAACGCATTTTAAATGAAACGATTTATCAAACTACTTTTAATTATATGTCTTTCTCTATTCGGGTTAACACTTAGGGCAGCAAATAACTCAGTTAACCTTCCCTTAGACCATGGTTTAATAATAAGAACAGGACTTGGTTATGTAAATGCTGATTATGGTTTTGCTAATGGGTTGTTAACACCTAAAGATTATAACAATAAACCACGTGTTTCTTTTGGCTTTGAAGTAGGTTATGAATTTTATGTATGGCGAAAGGATGATGAATCCTTAGGTTTTGCAATAAATGTTAACGCTTTAGATCTTCAGTTCTTAACTTCTCACCCAGAAGACCCTTTAGAGGCCCTTTTATTTGGTGAAAATAAGTATAGTGTGTTTAATGTTGGTTTTTCTGAAGTTGGGCCCATGTTTACCTATGCCCCTTGGAAAGATTTAGCTTTAGACGTATACATAAATTTTAGGCCTACCTATATAAGTTCTAGCTATCTTTATTCTGATGGATATTATGGTGAGAGACATTATATGGGGGAAGGTTTTGGTATTACCTATGCCGGGGGTATAAACTTGCGTTGGAAAACACTTCTACTTGGGGTAGAATATAATTTTGGTAATGTTAATGTTAGATATTATGATTACTACGAGCAATCGAATCAACAAGCTGTCAAAAATTACCACGATAAGGTAAATGCCAGTATGGTTAAAATTTTGTTAGGAGTTAAAATTTAAAATATGAAGTCTATAATTACAGTTTTCGCTTTTTTTGTCCTTTTAAATGCAAATGCCGGCAACAATAAAATTAAACTAAGTGAAGACTCTACCACTATAGTTACGCCAAACGAACAGTTAGATAATGGCTTTTTATTAAAAAACGGAATAGGCATTTTATCATCCAATTATGGGTTTCCAAAAAGGGTAATAAATAGTAGATACAACGCTATTTTGCCCCAACATTCTTTAGGTATAGAAATAGGTAACTATTGGTACGTATGGAGGGACTCATTCGAGAAGATGGGGATAGCTATAAACGTAAATTGGTTCGATTTACAAATAGCCACCAACAGCAACGACATTGCCTCGGCTACAGTCGTCAATGTAGCACTAAACGAGTTAGGGCCTGTTTTCACCTATACACTTGGCGAAAATGCTGCTTTTGATTTTTATTTTAATACTAGAATAAACGTTGTGTTCTCCGATTTTAATTACTACGACTACTATTATTATAACAGCACTAATTATCAAAATTATGATTCTGAAAACTATAGTGATGCAGGCTTAGGTCTAACGTATGCAATAGGCGCTAATTTTAGATGGCAAATATTATTAATTGGTATAGAATATGATTTCGGAAACATTAATATCACCAATGACGATTACAACAACAATTACAGAGAAAGAATAAACATGAGCATGTTTAAAGTTATGCTAGGCCTGAAATTTTAAAAGAAATTTTATCTAAAGGCTACATAAATAACTAGCCTTTTTTGTTTTTAGAATTTTTCAAAGCGCCATTTTTACTACCTTTGTGGCCACAGATGAATACTATGGAAAAAGAAGTTAGAGTTCGGTTTGCACCAAGTCCTACAGGTGCTTTACATATAGGTGGCGTAAGAACAGCTCTATATAATTATTTATACGCAAAAAAATACAACGGTAAATTTATATTAAGGATAGAAGACACAGATCAAACCAGATTTGTGCCTGGTGCCGAAGAATACATTATCAACGCTTTAAGATGGTTAGGTATTGCGCCAGATGAAAGCCCAGAAAAACCGGGTGAATATGGTCCATACCGCCAATCGGAAAGAAAAAGCATGTACATGGAATATGCTCAAAAACTGGTTGATGACGGTTACGCCTATTATGCTTTTGACACTCCGGAAGAGTTAGACGAAATGAGAGAGCGTCTTAAAGCCGCTCGCGTGGCTTCTCCTCAGTACAATTCGGTAACTAGAAGTACCATGAAGAATTCTACTACACTTCCAGCAGACGAAGTAGAAAAAAGACTTCAATCGGGTGAGGCCTATGTTATTCGTCTTAAAATTCCTAGAAAGGAAGAAGTACGATTAAATGATATGATTAGAGGCTGGGTAATGGTTCAGTCTTCTGCCATAGATGATAAAGTAATCATGAAATCAGACGGAATGCCAACCTACCACTTGGCTAATGTTGTAGATGATTATTTAATGAAAATCACACATGTTATCCGTGGTGAAGAATGGTTGCCTTCGGCTCCCTTGCACGTGCTTTTATATAAGTATTTAGGCTGGGAAGACAGCATGCCTCAATTTGCCCACTTACCATTAATTCTTAAACCAGAAGGAAATGGTAAACTAAGTAAACGTGATGCCGATAAACAAGGGTTTCCTATTTTCCCATTAGAATGGACCGATCCCAACACAGGAACTAAAGCCACGGGTTATAAAGAAGAAGGTTATCTTCCAGATGCTTTATTAAACTTCCTTTCTTTATTAGGTTGGAATCCGGGAACCGAACAAGAAATTTTCTCCAAAGAAGGATTGATAGAAGCCTTTTCTGCAGAAAGAATTGGTAAATCGGGCACTAAATACGATATAGAAAAAGCAAAATGGTTTAATCAGCAATACATTAAAAACAAGCCCAATGCAGAATTGGCAGAGTTTTTATTGCCAACGCTTCAAATGAAGGGCATTAGCTGTTCTACCGAAAAAGTAGAAACCATAGTTGGTTTGTTAAAAGAGCGGGTTACATTCCCAAGTCAGTTTTGGGAAGAAGGGGCATTTTTCTTTACCCAGCCACAAAATTACGACGAAAAAGTAGTAGAGAAAAAATGGACACAAGAAGCCTCTGATGTTTTAGAAGCATATACTGTAGCCTTAGATCATCTAAACGATTTTAAAGCGGAAAAAATTAAAGAATGTTTTCAGAACGTTTTAGAAGAAAAAGGTGTTAAGATGGGCAAAGTAATGCAGTCTTTACGTGTAGCGGTAACTGGCAAAGGTATGGGCCCAGACTTAATGGAAATCATGGAAGTTCTTGGGAAAGAAGAAACCATAGTTAGAATTAAAAAAGCCATTACTACCTTAAAGGTTGCAGAGGTTAATTAACTAACATCTCTATGGCAAAGAAAAAAAACGACGAAACAAAAAAGCCCAAAGTTCATAAAGATCTAGAGGGCTTTAATTTCAATATTAACTCCTTTGGCGAAGTAAGCGGAAGCATGGATATTGACTCTATTAATGAGTTTTTAAATAAAAATGTGGAAGACAAAAAACTAGCTGAAAGGGAAGAAAAGAAAAATAAAAAAGCCGGCAAATAGCTGGCTTTTTTAATACTTATATTTTTTATTCCATTTATTCTGAAGGTCTTTTCTGTACAGCTCCTCTCTAGAATTATCATTTGGATTATAAATTATCTGCCCTTTTAATTCATTGGGTAAGTACTCTTGTTGTACAAAACTTCCTGGGTAATCATGGGCATATTTATATTCTTTTCCGTAGCCTAAATCTTTATTAAAAGCCGTATATGCACCGCATAAATGCGGCGGCACATTTAAATCACCCGTTTGTTTTACAATTTGTAAAGCGTGATTTATAGCCATATAAGCCGAGTTACTTTTGGGTGACGTAGCTAAATACAAAGTTGCTTGAGAAAGTATAATTCTGGCTTCGGGCAAACCAACGGTCTGTATAGCTTGCATACAATTATTTGCCATAATTAAAGCCGTAGGGTTGGCTAAACCAACATCTTCGGCAGCAGAAATAATTAATCTACGGGCTATAAACTTAATATCTTCACCAGAGTCAATCATTCTGGCCAACCAATAAACCGCTCCATTGGGGTCACTGCCTCTTATAGATTTTATAAATGCCGATATAATGTTGTAATGGAAATCGCCTTTTTTATCGTATTGCCTTGGGATATCCTTCGCAGCAGCTTGTACAACGTCATTAGTGATTTCGATTTCAGTTTTTTCGTCCTCATGCTGAACCACTAATTCTAAAAGATTTAACAACCTTCTGGCATCACCACCACTAATTTGTAGAAGAGCATCTGTTTCTTTCAGCTTTATATTCTTCTTTTTTAGTTCTTCATCTTTCTCAATGGCGCGGGTTAATAAACCTTCTAAATCTTTTCGTTCTAAAGCCTTTAAAACAAAAACTTGACATCTTGAAAGAAGGGCATTGTTTACCTCAAATGAAGGATTTTCAGTAGTAGCGCCTATTAATCGTATTATCCCTGTTTCAACAGCATGGAGTAAAGCATCTTGTTGAGACTTGTTGAAACGGTGAATCTCATCAATAAACAATATACTTTTACCCCCAAAACGGGCTTTTTCAATCACCAGCCGTAAGTCTTTAACACCCGAAGAAACAGCATTAAGGGTATAGAAATTAGCTTTAGATTGTTCTGCAATAATACGGGCTAAGGTGGTTTTCCCAGTTCCAGGTGGTCCCCATAGTATTATAGAAGGTATAGTTCCGCTGGTTACAATTTTATTAATAATTCCCGTAGGGCCAACCAAATGCTTTTGCCCTACAAAATCCTTAAGATTAATAGGTCGCATTCGTTCGGCTAAAGGCATGTTTTGCAGCATTCTATTTGGAAGATTTTTGTCTATAAAAAGATAATGCACCGCTAGGGTGCATTATAAAAATACGAAAAATCGTGATACTATATCTAAGGGACCAACTCAAATAAAGTAACTCACTGTCTCACACTAAAATACCCTATATCAACTACATATGAAATCCCCATTTATGGGGATATTTATTCATAAATGTAAAATAGAAGGTGTTTATTCATAAAAAAGAAGATTTTTAGTTTTAGAAGCCAATCAAATTAATTGATCTTTGTTTGTTCATTTAAATAACTTATGTCTGAAAGTAATGACGGCTATAAAAAGTTTAAAGAAGATTTTTTATCCTCTGGTCAAGTTGCGCCTCTTTCTGAACATGCTGAAAACGAAAGGCTTCTTAAAGAAAAAATTGAATCGCTGTTTTTAACCAGTAATCAATTTGTCTATATCTCTGGCCTTTCAGAATTCTCTATGTTACTCTTAACTAGAAACACCACTCATTTATTGGGTTATCAAAAAGAAGAGCTTACAACAGATAAATTGTATGAATTAACCCATCCCGACGATAAAGAGATTTTGTTTAAATCCATTTTATGGTGTATGGATATATATGCTGCCAAAAAGGAAAAATTTGAATTAGAGAAATCTGTCTTTTCTGTGGATTATAGATTAAAACATAAGGAAGGGTATTACCTACGCTTTTTAAGAAATACGTCAATTCTAGAAATGGCATCAGACCAAAAGATGGTTTATTTACTAAACATCTTTACAGATATAAGTGACCAGAAAAAGGCGGGTATTCCAGAAGCAAGAATTAGATTTAAAGATGATGAAGTTTTACGATTTTCTTGGGGGAAATCTCTCTTTACTATACGTGAAATGGACGTTTTAAAAGAAATGGTAAATGGTTTTAGCGGTAAAGAAATAGCCGAAAAACTTTGTATTGGTGAGAGCACAGTAGTTACGCACCGTAAAAATATGCTTAAGAAAATTGATTTAAAAAAATCGGTAGAGTTGGTTAAATACGCATTAGACAATAATATTTTTTAACGTTTAGACTTCTTAAAACTGAAAAAGTAAGTCACCGAAAGATTAACACTTCTCCAATATTCTCTATCTCCGTACTTTCGGTTATTATACATATAGTCTGAACCACCAGTATTAGGGTTAACTTTAAAAACACCTAAATCAAAAGTTGTAGCCACTACAAAACTGTTTATATCAACACCAAGACCTACAGTAAACCCAGGGTCAAATAGATTAAAATTAAATTGTTTTTCATCAATATCTGATATTCTTGAAAATCCAGCAGATTTATGTATGTTTTTATTTTTATAATTGATGTTAACATCACCCCCTAGCCCTAATTGTAAATACAAACCTATTATTGCTTGGACTTTTACTTTGTCTGATACTGGAAATGAGAATACATTAGTGAATTCATTTCGAAAATAATATATACTAATGTCTTTTTTAAACAACTCTCTATTATCTGTATAGTATTTTTGACTGGTGCGCATGTTGTTTAAACGTAAACCTACACGCATAGAGAATAAATCTGTAAACCTGATGTTGGCTACAGAACCCACATTCCAACCTATTTGAAAACTACTATTCGGATCACCTGTTTTATATTCATCAATACCTTGGTACCATTGTAATTTAGACAAATTTACACCATAACTAGGGCCTAAAGTAATTTGAGAAAACCCACAATATATAATGCTTAAAAAAGTTAAAAGTAGAATCTGTTTTTTCATTTCTCTATTAATATCATGCTAAAAACTGTAACAAATATAACAGACTACAAACAATTAGTTACACTTATTATAATATAGAATGTTACCTTCTTACATAGTATTAATATTAGAGTGTCATTCATTTTAGGAACCCATTCATTTGAACTATTTTCATGCTGAGAAGAAAAGCATAAATGGAAAAGGAAATTTTTAATACGAAGTACAACGTTTCAAGAATTGGTTTAGGCTTAGCAGCGTTGGGTAGGCCGGGTTACATTAATTTAGGTCATGCGGAAGACTTTAAAAATTCCCGATTGAAAGAAGCTATGAAAGCCCGATGTTTTGAACTTCTTAACCGTTCTATTGAATTAGGAATTAATTATTTTGATGCAGCTAGAAGTTATGGTTTAGCCGAAAATTTTTTAGCCGATTGGTTACAATCAACAGGTACTGAAAATATAGTTGTTGGCTCTAAATGGGGCTATAAATACACCGCCAATTGGAAAGTAGATGCACCTGTACATGAAGTAAAAGAACATTCTATAGAAAATCTTAAAACACAGTTTACTGAATCTAAATCTATTATAGGTGAACAATTAAATATTTACCACATCCATTCTGCTACTTTGGAAAGTGGTGTTCTGGATAAGCAAGAAGTTTTAGAACAACTTTGGAAAATGAAAGAAGAAGGATTAATTATTGGACTTTCTGTCTCTGGTCCCAAACAAGCCCAAGTAATTGAAAAAGCATTAACTATACAGAATAATAAAGAGCAACTTTTCGGTTCAGTACAGGCTACTTACAACATTTTAGAAACTTCGGCAGAAGAACAGTTAAAAAAGGCGCATGGTTTAGGTTTGGGAATCATTATTAAAGAGGGGGTAGCCAATGGCAGATTAACTAACAGAAATCTAGAAGCCGACTTTAAACAAAAGAGTAATTTTTTACAGACTATGGCTCAAAGTCATGGTGTAAAAATGGACGCGCTTGCTTTAGCTTTTGTATTAGCAAAACCATGGGTAAGCACAGCCTTAAGTGGTGCTTCAACGGTTAAACAGTTAGAATCTAATTGTAAAGCAGCAAATATTAATCTTTCTGAAGAGTTGCTTTCACAGCTTTCGGGATTAACTGAAGAAGCAAATACGTATTGGAAAACAAGAAAGAACTTAGCTTGGAATTGATATAAAGATATAGCGGTTTAAGAATTAAAAGAGGCTGATATTTAACCAGCCTCTCTTCGTATATTTTTTAATTTTCAGGATGAAATAAATAAGCTAAGCTTAACGTAAAGTTAGACCACCTCTTTTTTTCTTCATCTTTTCTGTCATAATTAGCTGGCTCATTTTTATATTTATAAGCCGTATTAGACAAGCCTAATCCATATTGAAATGTAATTAAAAAGTATTCTATTTGGTAACCAATACCAAAATTAACCCCTATATCCCAGGGATTAGCATAAATATCATTATCGGAAGGATCATAATTATCTGGTATTTTTTCAAACAAAATCTCTCTTTCATCTGAAGTATTACCAGACTCTCTTTTTACTTTACCTGAAATTCCCCTTTGAAAATAGGGACCCACGGAGAGTTTTAAATGATAAGATGAGAGAGGCAGACTTAAAACTAAATCTATTGGTAACTGAATATAAGTTGAACTATAAGTGGTTTCAACATCTTCTGCCTTATATTTTGCAGATAATTTGTTTAAGAGTATACCTGGCCTAACAGATAGCTTTTCGCCAAGTTTATAATCAATGACCCCACCAATTTGCCAACCTAAATCATATTCATAATTAGGATCAGAATCGTTATTTACCCCTTCAGACCAATGGAATTTAGATAGATTACCCCCTATTTTTGGACCGAATGTCATTTGGGCATTTGAAATTGATGCCATTACAGTAAAAGCAAGTAAAGTATAGAGTTTCTTCATATTCGATTGTTTTTGATTTATTTACCCTAAACAATCTTTTTTAAAAAAAAGTGCTAGTATCCTTCCATGTCTAATTCATACCCCGTTTTATCGTTAATAAAATAGGTGACCGAAAAATTGATGTTTGTCCAAAACTCAGAGTCTACAGTACCGGTATCAATATTGGTATTGCTGTTATAATTTACAGGTGGTGTAGGCCTAGTATTAAATAAGCCTAAACCAGCTTGGGCCATAAATAAAAACTGAGGTACTTTTAACCCCAAACCTACATTTATGCCTAAATCAAATCTAGCAAAATTGTAGTCAGCAGCATTGGAATTGTAATAGACCGCATTAAATTGTGCCTTATGCTCTGTTGTTCTTTGGTTAGTTTCCATTTTTACATTTCCGCCTAAGCAATATTGAAAATAATTACCTACCGAAATCTGAAGTTTATTGTATCTATAAACAGGTATAGATAAAACAAAATCTAGCGGCACATTTAAATAAGTAAGACCAATTTCTTTATTTACTAAAGTGTTGTTTTGGTCTCTGTACTGCTGTTTTGAACCTAAGCGGTTTAATAAAATGCCGGCTCTAAAGGTGATTTTTTTGGTGGCGTCTATACTAAACATGTTACCAACATGCCAAGCATAAATAGATTCGTTATGGGGATCAATCCCTTTAGTATAGCCAGGATCTCCTTCAACCCAATTAAGCTGTGAAATATTAACGCCAACTCTTGGTCCAAAAAGTACCTGAGCATAAGAAGTTGAGTAAAGTATTATGCCTAAAAGCAATAGAAAAAGACTTTTCATTCTATAAAGTTGAGAAAGAAAACAAGATATTCATAATAGGTACTAAACAAAAAATCCCCCAATGTAATGTTGGGGGATTTTAAGTATATCACCAAAAGGTTGATTATGAGATTTTTGCTAGTGTTGCGTTTAACGTTGCACTTGGCCTCATAGCTGCAGAAGTTAATGCTTCATTTGGCTTGTAATAACCTTTAATTTCAACTGGGCTACCTTGTACAGAATTCAACTCTTCTATAATTTTAGCTTCGTTGTCAGTTAAGGATTTAGCTACTTCAGTAAAAGTGGCTTTTAAATCTGCATCTTTATCTTGCGCCGCTAATTCCTGCGCCCAATAAAGTGCTAAATAGAAGTGAGAACCTCTATTATCTATTTGGCCAATTTTACGAGCCGGAGATTTATCGTTGTCTAAGAATTTACCCGTTGCAGCATCTAATGTTTCCGCTAAAACTTTTGCTTTAGGGTTGTTAAATGTTTCAGAAAGGTGCTCTAAAGAAACCGCTAAGGCTAAGAATTCTCCTAATGAATCCCAACGTAAATAGTTTTCAGTAATAAATTGCTCTACATGCTTAGGGGCAGAACCACCAGCACCAGTTTCAAATAAACCACCACCGTTCATTAAAGGAACAATAGAAAGCATTTTTGCGGAAGTTCCTAATTCTAGGATTGGGAATAAATCGGTTAAATAATCACGCAATACGTTACCTGTAACCGAAATAGTATCTTCGCCTTTAATAATTCTTTCTAAAGTATAGTCCGTAGCGGCAACTGGATCTTTAATTAAAATTTCTAAACCCGCCGTGTCGTGATCTTTTAAGTAAGTAGTTACTTTTTTGATCATTTCAGCATCGTGGGCTCTGTTTTCATCTAACCAGAAAATAGCCGGTACACCTGTTGCTTTAGCTCTGTTAACCGCTAATTTAACCCAGTCTTGTATTGGTGCATCTTTTACTTGGCACATTCTGAAAATATCACCCGCTTCAACCGTTTGTTCTAATAAAACCGAACCCGCTTTGTCTACTACCTGTACCTTACCAGAAGCGCTTAATTGGAATGTTTTATCGTGAGAACCGTATTCTTCTGCTTTTTTTGCCATTAAACCAACATTAGGCACAGAGCCCATAGTTGCTGGATCAAAAGCACCATTTTTCTTACAGAAGTCCATTGTTGCTTGGTAAACACCAGCATAACATCTGTCTGGAATTACAGCTTTCGTATCTTGTTGTTCTCCGGATGCATTCCACATTTGACCCGATGTACGGATCATTGCTGGCATAGAAGCATCAATAATTACATCTGAAGGAACATGTAGGTTGGTAATTCCTTTGTCAGAATTTACCATAGCTACGGAAGGGCTTTTAGCATAAACAGCTTCTATAGCTGCTTTTACTTCCGCTTCTTTAGCATGACCAGCAATTTTATTGTAAACGTCACCAAGACCATTGGTTGATGTAACATTTAATTCAGCAAAAAGATCTGCGTATTTTTCAAATACATCTGCATAGAAAACTTCTACAGCTGCACCAAAGATGATAGGGTCAGAAACCTTCATCATAGTTGCTTTCATATGTAAAGAGAACAATACATCATTAGCTTTAGCGTCTTCAATTTCTTCAGCAATAAAAGATTTTAAAGCCGAAATGCTCATTACAGAACTGTCGATAATTTCACCTGCTTCTAAAGGAGCAAATCCTTTTAATTCTTCTGTACCGTTAGTGCCTACAAATTGTATTTTAAATTCTGAAGCCGAAGGTATTGTAGTTGATTTTTCTGAACCGTAGAAATCGTTGTTAGACATGCTTGCAACGTGCGATTTAGAATCAGCAGACCACTTACCCATTCTGTGCGGGTGTTTTTTTGCGAAGTTTTTAACCGCTTTAGGTGCTCTTCTGTCTGAGTTACCTTCACGTAAAACTGGGTTTACTGCCGAACCTAAAACTTTAGCATATTTCGCTTTAATTGTTTTTTCTTCTTCGTTAGAAGGGTTGGCGGGGTAATTAGGAAGTTTATAACCTTGCGCTTGTAATTCCTTAATGGCGGAATTCAACTGAGGAATTGAAGCAGAAACATTAGGAAGCTTAATAATATTAGCTTCGGGAGTTGTAGCAAGCTCACCTAATTCTGCTAAGGCATCGCTAACTTTTTGGTCTTCGCTTAAGAATTCTGGAAAGTTAGCCAAGATTCTGCCTGCAAGAGAAATATCTCTGGTTTCAAATTTAACACCAGTAGGTGCTGCAAATGCTTCAACAATAGGAAGAAAGGAGTGAGTTGCTAGCATTGGAGCCTCATCCGTGATGGTATAAATGATCTTTGGATCTTGTGTAGCCATAAGTTTTAAATGTTATTTTACTATAGTAGTCTAACCATGAATTACACAGTTAAACGTCTATTAGGTAATTAAAAACCTCTAAAATAAAGGTAGGGTAAATATAACCCTCTTCTTTAAAGGAAAGAAATTCGTTCATTGTTTTGTAACTTTTTTTTAGCTTGTGAACGTTTTCGGACTTGTCTTACCCCCGCTGCTACTCACTACTAATGACAAATAGAAAAAACGTTATTAAGATTACTCTTAATATTTCTATCTATGCAAAGCTTTTTTTTCTTGTCTTCTATTTATGGCATGGCTTTAATGTTTTAGCATATCACATGCTTATTACCCTTATGGTTAATGTGGTTCTTCTTAATTATTTTAAGAAAGACCGTTGGGTTAATGCCATTCCTATAATTATCCTTTTAGATTTTTTTACCCTTCCCTTTGTTTATGTTTTTGCTTTTGGCAATACAGTTAATTCACTAATTTTTTATGTAAGCTATTTCCCTCTAATTTTTCTTTTAATAGACATTCGAAAGAAAAAAATACTCTTAACGCTGTTTGTTACAAATTTGATTATGGGTCTTATGGCAGATGTTTTGGGCTACTATTTTTCAGAGAATTTTGTAATGTATGCTGTTACTGAAAAGGAATTCCTTTTTGTTAGAAACAATTTATTTTTAATTATAGGATGTGGTTTGTCTTATAATGTTTATTTACTTTTAAAGCAAAATAGAAAGACCGAACACCAACTGCAGATTGCTTTACACGAACTGAAGAAGGCTTACGATGCCAAGTCTGAGTTCCTTTCTATTATGTCTCATGAAATTAGGACCCCGCTCAATGGCATTATTGGGCTTTCGGATTTGGTATCTGCCAAAGACGAACATTTAGACGATAATATTTCGGTATTAAAATCTTCCGCTAAAAGGCTATTGGCTTTAGTGAACGATATTCTAGACTATTCTAAACTAGAATCCAGAAAAATAACGCTGAAAGAGGAAGTATTTAACTTGGAAAAAGAAATTAAGGAGATTGAAAACAGCTTAGCTTTTAGAGCCAAAGAGAAGAATATAATGTTCTCTGTAATTCTAGAGGAAGATGTACCTGTTAATTTAATGGGTGATGTAAATCGTTTAAGCCAGATTTTAATTAATCTTTTAGACAACGCTTTAAAATTCACTAACGAAGGCAGTATTACATTAACTATAAGTTGTGCGGAAAAAACCAATCAAAAAGCAAAAATAGTTTTTGTAATTGAAGATACAGGCATTGGAATTCCCGAAGATCAGCATGATTTAGTTTTTGAAAAATTTACCCAAGCCGAATATAAAAATACCCGAAAACATGGCGGTACTGGTCTAGGCCTTTCTATTGTTAAAAAAATAGTAGAGCTGCAAAATGGTTTTATTAACATGAAAAGCACTAACGGTGTAGGTACTACTTTTTATGTTGAATTAGAATACTCTGTAGCGGATGTTTTGGAAAACGAGTTTTCTGAAGTAACCATTAAACTTCATCCTAATTATAAAAAAGCTAAAATTCTTTTGGTGGAAGACAACGATATGAATCAATTTGTCTTCAAACAAATGTTAAAGTCGTATGAAATACCATTTGAGATGTGTTCTAGCGGCACAGAAGCTTTACAAAAAACACAGAATGAGGTGTTTACTATTGTATTAATGGATTACCATATGCCAGACATGAATGGTGTTGAGGTAATTAGAACAATTAAAGCAGATGAGAATAACCTTAGTAAAAATGCTTGTTTTCATTTATTAACGGCAGATGCACTTACTTCATTTGATGAGGAAAAGAAAGAGTTAAATCTAGTAAGTGTATTAAGAAAACCCATTAGCCGAAAAGCCTTGCTCTGTTGCATAAACGAATGTATTAAATAGAGTCTATTTAGACATTTCTGTGAAACGAAACTTTAACATGATTATTAAGTTGTTTTTGAGTAAGTATTAAGATTCTATAAGCTAAAAAAAGGTGTTTTTTAAAACTTATACTTCATAATTAGCTTAGCAAAAAATGGGGTGCCTGGTGTAAAGTGAATTTCTTCAACACTGCTGGTTTCATTGGCCAAACGAGATTCTGTAGCAAATTGGGTTTCATTCCATTCGGTATTTAATATATTCTGAATGGCTACGCCAATGTCAAAATGCTTTCGCTGGTATCCGGCATTCATATCCACCACAAAATAACCCTCTGCTACAATAGAATTATCCTCATTGGCCGGCCTGTCGTTTATAAATCGGTAGCGAAGCCCACCATAAAAACCCTTTAGATTTTGAACGCCAAAACCACCTGTTGAAGTAAAATTTGGCGCTAGAGGCACATAATTTTCGCCATCTGGTGAATCTATAGACCTAGCGTTTGCATAATTCACATCTACATCAAAAAACAGCCAATTTGTTGCTTGGTAACGTATGCCTAAATCTGCTCCTAATCGTTGTGTTCTCCCTCCTGGTTCCACAACACCTTCGTCACCAACATAAATAAATTCTTGTTCTGAAAACAGATACCAAATAGCCGTATTTAAGATTACTTTAGAAGATGCCTTCCAGATTAAACCTAAATCTGAACCATAGGCAGAAGGTAAAATTCTTTTACCCGTTTGCGAAGTAACCACGCGTGTATCGTTAGAATGAAAACCTTTACCCGTTTTAAGATAAAATTGCAACTCTCTAGTAGCATTATATAATAGGTTAAACTTAGGGCTTATAGTGGTTTTTGTTACTGAAGTTGTTTTATAAACCGCCTGTAAATTATTATTATAATTAAACTGAAAATAGTCTATCCTTATACCTGGATTGATTATCCATTTATTAACTTTAATGTCTGCATTGGCATAAGAAAATAAGTTGGTTTCGTTTATATCCCCCAACTGTATAGAATCTAATGTCACCTCTCTGTTTTTTGTATGAGACAGCTCATTATTATTAGATCTGTCGTTTCTAAGCCCTACTCCAATTTTTAAATCAGTTGGTTTACTAAGTAGTTTTAATTTATGATTCCATTCACTTTGGCCACCAAAAAGCTCTCTGTTTTCGAACTGGTGAATTTGGTCTCCGTTTACAGAATCATTCAGAAAAAAAGTAAAATTCGAAAACAGATCGAAATTGTATTTGCTGTAGTAAAAAGTATTTTTCACATACGTGGAGTCTGAAATATGTTTATCAAACTCTATAGCTAGATTGGCTCTACTGGTTTTTCCGCCTTCTGTATCATCAATAGCACCAAAGCGGTTAATGGTTCCGTTATCAACTGCGCGTTGCGGTATCTGACCAGAAGCATCCCATTTACTGGTAAAATAAGATCCTGTAAGAGAAAGTTTGTCTTTGTTGTTGTTTAAAAACGTAGTGTATTTCCCAAATAGGTTTATTCGGTCAAAATTTTGTGGTGATTCAAACGGACCATCTGTTTTAATGTATTCGGTAGCAACATAAGCCGATTGTTGATCTTTGTTAATCAAATCTAACATGGCCAAGGTACGCATGGTATTAAATTGCCCTCTTTCAAACTGAACCAAGGAAGCGTCTAAATAATCTTTGGTTTCGAAATTCACATATCCAGCAGTAGCAAAATTCCCTTTATCGGCGTTGTAAGGCCCTTTACCAAAATCTATTTTATTTACCGTTTCGGGAATTAAAAAATGTAGGTCTGAATATCCTTGCCCATGAGCATGTGAAACCATGTTTACAGGCATTCCGTCTACGGTTATATTAATGTCTGTTCCGTGGTCTAAATCAAAACCTCTTAAAAACATTTGTTCTGCTTTACCACCACCAGCATGTTGACCAATAAATAAGCCCGGTACTTTTCTTAATAAATCTTGCGAGGACTGAACAGGATATGTTTTAAGATCAATATTGGTAAATACATTTAACGCATTCAACTCAGGAGAAATGTAAACTTCACTTAAGTGAGTTGTACTTGCCTCTAAAATAACCTCTAAATTCTCTGTTAAAGATACTATGGAAACTGTTTTGGTTTTAGACCCCATAGATACTACTGTAATTGAATCACCAACTTCAATGTTTTCTAGTGTAAAAAGGCCTCTGTTATCTGTATGAGTATGTTCATCTACATTATGAGCTCTTATATATGCCCCTGGGATAGGATACTTTTCTGTATCTCTTACCACCCCTTTTAATACCTGAGAATTTACTTTAATACAGCAAAAAACAATTAGCAGCAATAAAACTGACTTTTTCATACCTTAATCAATAGAAGCAATATAAATTTTACAGCGATTTTAGCTTTCTTTATAAAGTAAAGCTCACTAGTATAAAATCGAGAAACAGAATAACTAACTTTAGTTAATTCACCTGCTTAGATAATACTTTTCTTAGCCTCTATAGCCATTTCACCTGTTAAATAAGGATCCTCGGTAAGTGCTTGTTTAAAAAACTGTTTAGCTTTTTCTTTTTCTCCTTTTTCAGAAGCTAAAACACCTTTACACAAAAGCAACGTTGGTTTTTTACTGTTAGTAGCGGCGGCTACAGAAAGGTATTCTTCCGCTTTTGTATATTCTTTTTGCTCTATTAAAATTTCAGTTATCAATAAATTAACATCTATATTTTTAGGTCTAGCTTTATACTCTTCCATTGCCAACTTTAGCGCTTCGTCTTTATTATTTAAAAGATGCAAATAGATCTTCGCTTTATCTAAATCCATTTTATGACCACTGGCTTCATCTTCAGCCATCATTTTAATAATAGTATTGGCTGTTTTTACCGATTTATCTGTTCGTTTTGTTGCTTTATATATTTGAGCTAGATTTTCATAAAAAGAAACTTCGGGTATAATAGTAATAGATTCGTTTACTAGTTTTTCTGCTTTCTCTGCATTACCTTTTTTCATCTCTACACTGGCCAATCCATTTAATGCGAATGCATAATTTGGACGCTCTTGCAATACAATCGAATAATGCATTTCAGCATTAGACAAATCACCATAATCCTCATAAATCTTCCCTAAAGTATATCTTGCCCACGCTGTTGACTCGTAACCCGGGTAGCCCGCTTTAACGGCCATATCCATAGCTTCAATTGAACCTTCCACATCACCATAAATTTCTCTTAGGTAAGATACTCTAGAATAAGAGCGTAAATCCGGACGAACAGATACCATTTTATCTGCTGCCTGAATAGCTTCTTCATAATTACCTAACTCTACATTGGCGTCTACTAAAGCGCCGTAAATATTAGCATTGTATGGGTTTATTTCTATGGCTTGTTGCGCTATTTCTTTACCTTTCTGGAATTGGTGTAATGACAACAATACCGATGCTTTTAAACTTAAAGCACTAAACAAAATGTCTTTATTTTCTGGCTTTTGATCCAAAACATAATTGGTCATTTTTAATGCCGCCGGATAATAATAGGGATGTTCGCCTGTAACTCTGGCTTCAGCAATGTATAATTCTGCTAAACCTAAAAATGCTTTGTAATTGTTGGGTGACTTTTTAGCCGAAGCTGAAAAATCATTAAATTTCTTTTTATAAAGGTCCTCTTCTTTCTTAGAACCCAATACCTTTTCTCTTTTTAAAAGTTCAGGGATTTCAACTGTTGTTTCTGTTGTGGTTTTTTCTTCTTCTTTCTTATTTTTTTGTTTTTGATTACAGGCTGAAATAAGACATGAAAAAAACACCGATAGTAAAAAAACTTTGAAAATGCTTTGTATAGCTGGTTTCATACCGACTGATTTTAATTTAGTTTGAAAAAAATAATGGCCGAATTTTTCGGCCATTATTATCTAATCTTATAGAATTACATTTTTACAACTTTTAGACTCTGAACGGTTTCCGTTCCATCTAAAATTCTAACAACATAAGCTCCTTGCTCTATTCCTTGGCTATTCCAATCAATAGTATGGTCGCCATTACCTTGTTGTTCACCTTTCATTAAGGTTTTAACTAAAGCGCCATTCATATTATAGATGCTAATGGTTACATTAGAACTACTTTGTAAATGGTACTTTATAGTAGTAGACTGCGAAAAAGGATTAGGATAAGTTACTGCTCCAATTGAAGGTGCATTAAATCCTAAGATTCCTGAAATCACCGTTGGTTCTAATACTTCTGGCTGGTTATAAGCAATAGTAGAACCACTGCTTTTACCTGTACCAATCCATGGTTTAGCCACATATGGGAAACTCGTTTGAAAAGCCACATCGTTCGCTTCAACACCTGTAGAATAACCCAAAACGCTCACTAGGTTTGGAGTCACCGGAGAGGCATCATCTGTTGGGCTGTAATCGTCATACCAAAGACCAATAGCCGCTAATACAACACCAGAAACTGCTTGTAACTCTATTCTAGTTACATCATCTTCTAAACGTCTACCATTAGGAAAACCATCCATATTAGGAATAGCTTGCATAGTAGCGTCTGTATTAAATCTAGGATCTGTTAATCCTAAAACTGCTGCTTGTACTAAACCTAAAGAACTGAAATCTTCACTATCTCTATCCGTTACCGGTACGGCCATATTCAGTCTTAACATATCACCTCCATTTGGCAAGAAATTGTTAATAAAAGGCTTACCAGTTGCTAATGGATTCCCTTCTTTACCTGTAGCTAATTGATAGGGAGCTAAGTTAGGTGCGCCGGTATGGAAAATAGGCCATAAATCTACTGATCTAGGCATTCCTGCACCGGGTAATAATAACGCACCAAATGCATCTTCAGATAAAGCTGTTCCGTCTAATGCTGCATTTCCTTTTAAACCGAAAAGACCATCTGCACCATAAGAGAAATCATACGCACCAAGAGAGGCCGTTTGTACTCTTAAATCTGCAAAAGCAGGAACAGCACCACCGTACTGATCATCATCCATGTATAATGACAATTCAGGATTGTAGAAATAACCGTCTAATATCTCATCGGTTAATTCATCATAAGGTGTTAATGAATTCCAGTAATCTTTCTGTCCAATAGGAATAACAGCCTCATTAGTTAAAGGCATACCTAAACGAGATACCTGTACCCAATCGCCTGAAAAACCCTGCGTACCATCACCATTCAATGTTCTTATTTGTTGGCGGCTGGCAGAAGCCCAAACACCAATCACATAATCGCCATCTAGTATATTTGCCGCTTGGCTAACATCCATACCATCTTTTTGCAAATCAGCAATATCTACCTGAATAGCTATAGTGCTTACATTAAAACCTGCTAACCCATCTCTTGGGTCTCCACTATTTTGACGAGGCGCATCCCCTAAATCAAAAATACCAGCAAGGTCTACAAAGAAAGGATCATCCGTAGGTCCACAAAAAACTTTTTCACCTGAAGAAGCATCGGTTAATGCATCTGTAAAAAGTTGATCGTATGTGGTATTTAAGCCCGCGGAACCTTCAATTGATCTTTTACCTATATTGTTTGGCGGAACCATTCCTTCAGATACAATTGAAGCAAAAGTTGCACCTCCATCGGTACTTTTTTCCATCAAATAAGTCATCTTATTATTTTGCTGACCTAGTCTAATGTTAAAGAAAGTAGTTGGATCTTCGTTTGTCTTTGTAAATGTAAACCTGTAAACGATATCGTCTCCAGCAGTGCTTACATCATTATCAATATGAATTTCATACCGAATGTTTTCACCAAAGGTATTGTAATTTGGTCCTCCATGTGGTAATTGAATTGGGATGTAATTAGCAATTATAGTTACCGTATTTGGATTATCTGGACTACGAAATGCGTATAAATCTGTATTATCTGCCAATGGATCATTGGCTATCATTGGTGCTTCTCTATGGCTGGATGCGTAAACAGAAGGCGTTACTCCCATTAACAATACCGCCATGGCAGATGCCGCCAATGTTTTTATCGGATTGAATAAATTTAAATTTTTCATTTTATAAAAATTTTAAATGTTGTTATTAATAGGATCCAACTGTTTCTACTTCTGTACCACTCCAAGGAGATGCCACATATGGAAACACACTTTTAAATGCTTTATCGTTTTCTTCTACACCTGTAGAATACTGAATAACATTTAATAATTGATTGGTTACCGGTGAAGCTTCTAAGTTTGATGCATCATAATCATCGTACCATAAACCAATAGCGGCTAACACAACTCCAGAAACCGCTTGTAACTCAATTCTAGTTACATCATCCTCTAAACGTCTACCATTATGGAAACCCATCCATATTAGGAATAGCCTGCATACTAGCATCTGCATTAAATCTTGGATCGGTTAAACCTAAAACTGCTGCTTGCACTAACCCTAAAGAACTAAAATCTTCACTATTTCTATCGGTTACCGGTACGGCCATATTCAGTCTTAGCATATCACCACCATTAGGTAAGAAATTATTAATAAAAGGTTTACCGGCTGCTAACGGATTCCCTTCTTTACCTGTAGCTAATTGATATGGAGCCAAGTTAGGGGCACCCGTATGGAAAATTGGCCACAAATCTACTGATCTAGGCTTTCCGGCACCAGGTAATAATAAAGCGCCAAATGCATCTTCAGACAAAGCTGTACCATCTAATGCTTCTGCTCCTTTTAAACCGAAAAGACCGTCTGCACCATTTGTAAAATCATAACTTTGTAAAGCAGATTCCTGAACTCTTAAAGCAGCAAAAGCAGGTACTGCACCACCAAACTGTTCGTCGTCCATATACAAGGCTAATTCTGGGTTGAAAAAGAACTCATCTAAATCCGTGTCTCCTAATTCTTGATAAGGAGTTCTTGAATTCCAGTAATCTTTCATTCCAACAGGTATAACAGCTTCATTGGTTAAAGGCATACCTAAACGAGATACTTGTACCCAATCGCCAGATTCTGTAGCGGCACTACCATCTGTAGAAAGCGTTTTTGTAGCTTTTCTGCTAGCAGAAGCCCAAACACCAATCACATAATCACCATCTAAAATATTAGCTGCTTGATCTACGCCCATACCATCTTTCTGTAAATCAGCAATATTTACTTTAATAGCAATGGTATGCGTATTGTATCTGGCAAGACCATCTCTTACAACACCATTATTGTTTTGGCGCGGTGCATCTCCTAAATCAAAAATACCCCCTAAGTCTACAAAGAAAGGATCATCACTAGGCCCACAAAAAACAGACTCTCCGCTTGTGGCAGTTGTAATGGCATCTGTTATTAAACCATCGTAAGAACCAGCACCTAAACCAGCACCACCACTTATTGATCTTTCACCAATATTTGGAGGAGGTACTACGCCATTTGTTACTACAGATGTAAAAGAAGTTCCACCATCGGTACTCTTTTCCATAGTATACATAGTTTTTAAATTCTCTTGTCCTAAACGAATATTAAAAAACGTAGTTGGGTCTTCATTCGTCTTGGTAAATGTAAACCGATAGATAATATCATCACCAGTTGTACTTACATCATTATCAATGTGAATTTCATACCTAATATTTTCACCAAAGGAATTATAGTTAGGACCTCCGTAAGGAAGTTCTGTAGGAATATAATTCGCAATAATGGTGACCGTACTTGGGTCGTCAGGACTTCTAAAAGCGTACAGATCCGTGTTGTCTGCTAACGGATCATTAGCAATCATTGGGGCTTCTCTATGACTAGATGCCAGAGCATCAACAGCCATTGTTCCACAAAAAGCCATAGACAAGCCCAGAGCTAATCTATGTTTTCTGAGAAAAGTAAAACCCATTCTTTTGAAGAGTGAATTAGTTTTAATCATGTTACTGGATTTAATTAAAAATTTAAGTGTTTTCCTGCTTTTCAATTAGCACAAGAAATTAAGTTTGGATACTTACGACTATAGAAGAGTTAATGGATTGCTATAGTTCAAAAAAATAATATTAATAAACTAGCGCAGTATTAAATCAATTAAACAGCCTTGTAAAGCCCTGTTTAATTGATTTATTTTTCACGTAAAATGCTGGGTATTATAAAAATAAGATTTAATAACCACCAAATACTTGCGTAGCATAAACACGTCTTTTCTCTTTGTCTAGTTTGCAGGAAACCCCAGTAAATTCTCCATACGTGTTCATTAGATTTTTATTATGCCCAGGTGATTGAACCCATCCTTTTACAAAATATTCAGCCAAGGTTTTATAGTCTTCAATAAAAACTTCTTTGTTGTTTAAATACGAAACTTTTACGGGAAGCAATACATCAAAATAAGCAACGTTTTCGGCCACAAATCTAGGATCTGGACCAGAAGCTATTACTCTACTTTGAGGATCTTTGTATTTCTTTTTATTCTGCTCATGCGTCATTTTTTCTTTTTCTAACATGTAACTAGATTGTAATTCTGCTGCAGCCTGTATGCTTTTGTGTAATTTTAATTCCGTCAACCCTTTTTTAGCCCGTACCTTATTAATTTCCTTAAAAATTAAGTTATTAATCTTCTCTTCATTAAAATTTTTCAGGTCTATTTTTTCAGTCTGAAAAGAAAATATAGACATCACGATTAAAAACAAGTATTTCATTTGACTGAATTTAAGAACTTTAAATAGTTAGGGTTAATTTTAGGCTTTACAGATTTTATCTGAATAATACGGTTTTAATAACGAATGAAGAAAAAAATATATTTTGAAAATTTAGATGGAATTCGTTTTATCTGTTTTTTATCCGTTTTCTTTTACCACAGTTTTCATACTGAATTCCCTGCTTTAAAAAGTACGGGGATTTATCAATTCATAAAATTTCAGCTATTTGGCAATGGTAATTTAGGGGTGAATTTCTTTTTTGTCTTAAGCGGCTTTCTTATCACCTATTTACTGATTGAAGAAAAGAAACTAAACGGACAAATAGACCTTAAAAAATTTTGGTTAAGACGGGTTTTAAGAATTTGGCCTCTATTCTATTTCTGTGTTATATTCGGTTTTTATTTTTTCCCTTTCTTAAAAACATTATTTGGTCAACAACCCAATGAAACCGCTTCTATTTGGTATTATATAACGTTCTTAAATAATTTCGATTTTATTCATAACGGACTGCCAGACGCCTCAATACTTGGTGTTTTATGGAGCGTTGCCATTGAAGAACAGTTTTATTTATTTTGGCCTGTTTTACTTTATATATTTCCTGTTAAGAAATACTGGATTGTATTTTCTGCCACAATTATAAGCAGCTTAGTTTTTCGGGCTTTTAACGATACGCCTGTTATGTTAGAGCACCATACACTTTCCTGCATTGGAGATATGGCTGTAGGAGCTTTTGGAGCTTGGCTAATAACTGAATTTTCCGTTTTTAAATCTAAAATTGAAAACCTGAAATCAATTGAAATTTTATCTGTATACCTTATATTCTTTTTTATATTTCTATTTAGAGATGATCTCTTTTACGGAAACCATTACATTAGAATTTTTGAAAGATCCTTTATTGCTATAGTCATTTTAATTATTATTCTAGAGCAGAATTTTTCTAAAAAATCATTTTTTAAATTCTCTAACTATAAAACCATTTCAAGTCTGGGAATCATTACTTATGGCTTGTATTGCCTTCATTTTATTGGTATTCTAATTACCACTACCCTTACTAAAAAACTGGGTTGGAATACACAATTATGGCAAGTTCTAATTTTAGAAACCTTACTCAGTCTAACATTTTCCATAATTATTAGTAAAATAAGTTTTAGATACTTGGAAAGCCCTTTCTTAAGACTTAAAAACAAGTTGTCTTTCATCAACACGCAAAACATCAAATCTTCATCAAAAGAAGTACACCCCTAGTTTCCAATAACTGTTAGAACAACATTCAGCATAAAAAAACCCCTTGAATTTCTTCAAGAGGTTTAAAGACAATACAATTAGTTTATTCTTAGTTTTTCTCAGCGTCCGCTAATTCTACACATAAACAAACAATTTCCATGGCTTGCTTAATTTCTTCTACTGAAGGTAAAGTAGGCGCTAAACGAATATTGCTGTCTTTAGGATCTTTCTTGTAAGGGAAAGTAGCACCCGCAGCGGTTAATTTTACTCCAGCTTCATTTGCCAAAGAAACCACACGTTTTGCTAAACCTTCGTTGGTATCTAAAGAGATAAAATAACCCCCTTTAGGATTTGTCCAAGTAGCTAAACCTTTACCCCCTAATTGTGCTTCTAAAATGTCAATCACAATCGAAAATTTATCTTTGATCAATTTCGCATGCAATTTCATGTGCTCTTTTAAGCCTGAATAATCACCAAAGAAACGTGCGTGACGTACTTGGTTAATTTTATCTGGACCAATAGTAGAAATGGTAAGATGTCCTCTCATCCAATCCATGTTGGCCACAGAACCTGCCATAGCAGCTACACCAGAACCCGCAAATGTAATTTTGGAAGTAGATCCGAAAATGAATACTCTGTTTTCGTTACCGTTGGCTTTAGATGCTGCAAAAATATCTTTGATTACATCTACATCTTCAGAAAGGTGGTGAACCGCATACGCGTTATCCCAGAAAATTCTGAAATCGTTAGCAGCCGTTTTCATAGAAGCTAAACGATCTACTTGTTCGTCTGAAACCGATAAACCGGTAGGGTTGCTGTATTTAGGAACTACCCAAATACCTTTAATAGAATCGTCAGCGGCAACTAATTTTTCTATTTCTGAAATGTTTAATCCGTTTTCGTCGTTTTGTACGGTAATCATTTCTATACCGAAATGTTCACAAACCGCAAAGTGACGATCATAACCCGGAGAAGGACAGATAAATTTTACTTTCTCTAATTTCCCCCAAGGCTTAGCGCTATCAACAGTACCGTGTGTCATACAACGCGAAACGGTATCGTTCATTAACGTTAAGCTAGAATTTCCTCCAACAATTACTTCATCTGCAGCGGTAACTTCCAAGAATTCTTTGAACAATTCTTTCATTTCTGGAATACCATCTAAACCACCGTAATTACGAGGGTCTGCATTTGCAGCCGTTTTATAATCAGAAGAAGTAACTAGGTCTAACATAGGCAAACTAAGGTCTAATTGCTCGGAACCTGGTTTTCCTCTTGTCATGTCTAAAGCTAAGTTTTTGGCTTTGGCTTCTTCGTATTTTGCTTGTAAGCTAGCTAATGTACTACTCATAGAGAATAGGTTTTTATATTGAATGTTGAATTTGTTATTTACGACTATTTCCGTAATCCCCTTTGTAAGGGACTGCAAAAATAGTGAAGCTAAATGGAAAAATAAGTGCTTACTAAGAAAAGGAACAAAACAATAACTTATTTTAGAGAATAATTACAGAAAAAAAGACTTAAACTTTTACAACTATCGACTCTTTAACACAAATAGTATTAGGTGCCGCTGTAGGTGAAGCCGTTGCAGGAAAAAAAGCTGGCAATAAAGCGGCTTTATGGGGCGGAATTTGTGGTACCATTCCCGATTTAGACGTAGTTGTGGGACAATTTATGGACATCGTGGATAAGAACGAATTCCATAGATCCATTTCTCATTCTCTGCTGTTTTTTGTGGTCATGAGCCCAATAATGGGTTTCATTATTAAAAAGACACACCCAAACGAAGAAGCGACCGTAAAAGATTGGACTTGGTTGGCCTTTTGGGCATTTTTCACGCATGCCTTATTAGACAGTTTTACAACTTGGGGAACGCAACTATTTTGGCCTTTCGGTTATAAAGTAGCTTTTAAAAGCATCTTTGTGATAGATCCGGTTTATACCCTTCCGTTTTTAGTGTTATTAATTTTAGCTCTTTTAACAGATAGAGACGATCCTTTGCGTCGTATTTTGAACTGGACAGGTATTGCCATAAGTTCTTTCTACCTTATGTTTACCTTAGTAAATAAACAGATTGTAAACCATAAGTTCGAAAAGATATTTCAGCAGCAAGGGATTGCTTATGAACGTTATGAAACCAAACCTGCTCCGCTCAACAATATACTTTGGTCGGCCACAGCTGAAACAAAAGATGGTTATTATTTGGGCTATTATTCTTTCTTCGACAAAACAGACTCGGTCAATTTTCAGTTTTTCCCTAAAAATCATGGCTTTTTAAAACCTATTGAAGACAAAGAGAAGGTACAGAAACTAGAAGCCCTAACCGATGGTTGGTATACGGTTGAAAAAACGGCAGACGGAATTGTAGTGAACGACCTCCGTTTTGGTACCGTTAGTGCTTGGAAAAAAGGCGAACAGTTTGTGTTTTCTTATCTATTGGAGTTTGATTCTAACGGAGAACTTACCGCCACAGAAGTACCCAAAACTATGGGACAAGGCAGCGAATTAGTTGGCATGATTTTCCACCGTATGTTGGGCAACAAAGACTAATTTTGTAGTTCGGGCTGAAAAAGCGATTTTTGCCCACTAAAAGAACCGAAACATGGCACCTTGGTGGATTAAATTATATTCTAAACTCCCTTTATCACTGCTTTATATTTTTGCTTATAAGCTCTACATTTTAGCTTATTATGTAATTGGCTACCGTAAAAAAGTAGTAAAAGAGAATCTAGAACGTTGTTTCCCAAATAAATCACCCAAGGAGATTAAACAAATTACCAAGAAGTTCTATTTACATTTTATGCAGTTGATAGTTGAAGTGGTAAAATCCTTCAGCATGACAAAAGAGGATTTTAAGAAACATGTAAAATTCACCAATCCTGAAATTTTAGAAGACTACATTAAAAACGGACAATCGGCCATTGTATTGACCTCTCACCAAGCCAACTGGGAATGGATTTTATTGGGTGGTGGCGCTAATCTTTCTTTCCCTATTGATGCGGTTTACAAACGTTTAAGCAACAAAACAGCAGAAGAAGCCATGTTGCATTTACGCAGTCGTTTTGGCGGTAAACCGATTGAAATGAACAACACCATCATGGAAATGATGAAGCGTAAAAAAGTGCCTCGCGGGTTTGGTTTAGTGGCAGATCAATCGCCGGGTAAAGATGAAATTGAACATTGGTCTACTTTTTTAGGAGTAAAAACACCTATGTATAACGGACCGGTTTATTTGGCCAAGATGTCTAAATACCCGGTTGTATTTTTAGCTATGCGAAGAGTGAAACGCGGTTATTACGAATGTACGATTGAAAAAATAGCGGAACCTCCGTACGAAAAAGACTCGAACTGGATTATAGATGTTTACGCCCAAAAGGTAGAACGACTGATTCAAGAAGCTCCGGAAGATTGGCTATGGACGCACAGGAGATGGAAGCATGCTTAAAAGCATAGAAATAAGTTCCATGGTAAATAATTCCAATTTCAGTGAAATTGATTTTAGCGAACTTTCCGCCATCGTTTGTGTCCCCACAAACGATTTCGAGATAAGTCAGTGTCCTCACTGACTTAGGCGTGGACACACAAATGAACGAGATACATGAAAAAAAACCTGCAAACAAAAAACGTCCACAAGAATTGAAATCCTTGTGGACGTTTATATATGAAAAATTGCGTGCGTCTTTAGCGACGCGGTTGGTCCCGATTTTTGTCTTTTTGCAAATCATGTAGTTTCTGCATTTGTTCTTCTGTTAAAAAAGCAGAAAGCTCTTGTTTCCTTTCTTCCATTAAAATCTTTCTTTGCTGTTTTTTCTCGTCTTCACTTGCTCCCGAAGAACGTAAGGCTTGCATTCTGTCTTTGAAAGAAGCATCCACTTGTTTTAGTTGTATCAACTGATCATCCGTTAAACTCAATTCTGTTTTAAGTTTGTCGTAATCCGGTTGATTTCCACCACCATTTTTGTGTTGCGCCAGTAACTTACCCATACTTATAGATAGAATAAGCGTAAGAATTATGATTTTAAATGCGTTCATTATTGGGTTAGTTAATTATTGTGGATATAGAAATCGGCGTTATTTTTTGCCTTCACGCATAATTAAAACAATTTCCGTGAAGACAAAGAAATAGGTATAAGAGGTTACATCTTTTTCAATGAATCACGTTTATGGAAATGACGATTCATTTTTTCAATCATTTCCTCAAATTTGGTAAGTTGATCTTCAGTAAGATTATCTCTTATAGTCATAAAATGATGCATCAATTCTTCTTTTTCACTTCGTTCATTGACGGCCACGTTATCTAATAAAGCATTCATTTTAGTAGAATCCACTTCATCTTCTTTCAATAAACCAAAAAGGGCTTTTTTAATCTCTCCTTTTTCTTTTTTCAAGTCTTTCATTTTATCGAAATGAGCCTCTCTTTCAGCTTTCATTAAGGTTTTTTGTTCTTCAGAAAGATTTAATATTCTGGCCATTCGCTCACCAGGGTGTTCTTGTTTACCATGAAACGAAGCACATTTACCATTTGCTCCTTCTGGTGAACAATGATGTGGACCACCGTTATTGCCTTCCATGTGGTGACCAAATTTTGGTCCACAATGTTGGTTACCGCGGTCGTGTTTTTTGTCCCACAACATAAACCCAATAGTAAATAGGTTTAGAGCAAATAAGAATACAATACCCCCAATTAAAAGCTGTTTATTATTCATGTTTCTTTAGTTTTAATAGTTCGTTAAAATAGCATAATCGTTGTCCTCTTGGTCCAGGTATTCAGCTGCCAGTTCATCATAAACTTCTTCTGTAATAGAAGCCGTTTGTGAATTTGTAACGGTAGTATCTGTATTCTGAAAAGAGAAATACGTAACATTTATTAAAATCAGTAAAAGAACAGTAGCTAGCATACTCCAAGATAGAGAGGCGCGTACAGGTTGGTGCAAGAAATCCTTGCGCTGTACTTTGTTCATAATTTTAGAAAAAAGGAAAGGATTAACGTCTGAATCCGTAACCGATTTACCGCTATTAAGCACGTTCTGTATCCAAAGGTTTTTCTTTTGCTGATTCATATTTCTTTAGACGATGGTTAATGAAAAGAACTTGCGTTCTACCGTAAATTTTTTTCGTAATAGTCTAGAAAGAAAATCTTTAAGATTCTTTCTAGCTCTAAACAAAAGCGACTCTACCGAAGATTTAGTAGAGGCCATTATGGCTGCAATCGCTTCGTAATTTTGTCCTTCCATTTCAAACAATACAAAAGCTTCTTGTTGTTTCTGGGGCAACTTTTCAATAGCCGCAAATAAGTGTTGTGCGTACTCTTGTTCTTCTAATAAAATACCAGGGTGTTTAAAATCTACCGAAGTAATAGGTTGTTCTTCTTCCGAAGTAAATAAAGACTGCACAAAAGCCCAGCGTTTTTTACGTTTACGGTGTTTTAATTTATCTAAACTCTTATTTACCGTAATCCTATAAACCCAAGTAGACAGAGTAGAGTCCCCTTTAAACTGTTCTTCCGAACGAAAAACTTCTACAAAAACATCTTGTGTAATCTCTTCGGCATCTTCTACATTGTACAGAAACTTTAAAGCAGTATTGTATACGCGTTTAGAGAAATGGGCGTAGAATTTCCTAAAACTTTCTTCCGTTCCACTTTGTAAATGGTTTAGTAATTCTTGTTCGCTCAAAAGAGTTTGTTTACACCTTTAGACTACAATTTACCAGAAAACTTGCGGGCCTTTATTTTTTATTTTTTTATACCGAAAAAGCCATTGATTTACAGCAGACGAAACCCCAAAAAATTATTCTAAAAAAAGATGAAGTTTTTAGATAAACGGATTATTTTTTTGCGTTTATTCGCGTGCTTTTTTTGACAGAAAGAATGGAAAAACTAAACAAGGGGTATATCGTACCAAGTGCGGCATACACCATCACGAAGAAACATATTAAAGGCTTCGTGACATCAGACAAAACTCCTGAAATTGGAGACGTTGTTTACGGACAGGTGGCTAGAATTGGTCAGCATTCCTCATTAGAAAACGGAGAAGGAAGGATACACAGCCTTCACCGCGGAACCAGAGCAGTATTTGTTTTTGGTAACCGCTACGCTCCGGATTATTACGAAGGTGTATTGCCAGCATCTCTTCCTAAAGAAGTTGATCTTTTAGCTCGTTCGGGTGTAGTGGGTAAAGTGCTGTCTAAAAGCAGTAAAGTTGCCGACCCAAGCCGAATAGAAATTTTAGGTTATGCCTGTGATGCAGACGGTAACATTATAAATACTAAAAACTACCCGTTAATTAAGCCTAAGAAAGCTGAAAAGACTTCCCCAAGAGCTAAAATGATATTGGTAGTTGGTACCGCTATGAACTCGGGTAAAAGTGCGGCAGCTATTGCTTGTACTTATGCTTTAACGGTAGCCGGAAAAGAAGTACGTGGTTCTAAAGTTACAGGAACGGCCAGCCTAAAAGATATTTTAGGGATGAACGATGCCGGGGCTACTAACTTCTCTGACTTTACGTATTTGGGGTACCCGTCAACGTATTTATTACCAGACGAAGAGATGTTGGGGATATTTAATACCATTGACTTGAAATACGCCAACAACAAAGAAAATTTCTGGGTGGTTGAATTTGCCGATGGTATTAACCAAAAAGAAACAGCTATGTTGCTTCAGCATGAAGATGTACGAAGCAGAATTCATAAACTGATTTTCTGTGCGGCAGATGCCTTTGGTGCCATTGGTGGTTTAGAAGTGCTTAAAACACAATTTAAATTAGAGCCAGATGCTATTTCTGGGGTATGTTCTAGTTCTCCGTTGCATGTGGAAGAATTAAAACATTACACTAATATTCCGGTGTTCAATAGCATGAACGTAGATTCGAAACAGCTTTCGGATATGTTAATGTCGGGTAAGAAAAAATCTAAAAACAAGACCGTTTAATTACCAAAATGTCCGATAAAAATTTTGGAATAGCCATACATGGTGGTGCCGGTACGGTTTCTAAAACTACCATGACCAAATGGAAGGAACAAGCCTACAGAGAAGCACTACATAGAGCTTTAACAGTCGGTCATATGATTCTTCAAAAGGGTGGTAAGTCATTAGATGCTGTTCAGGAAGCAGTGAAAACAATGGAAGATACGCCCTTGTTTAACGCGGGTAAAGGTTCTGTTTTCACGCACAACGGAGAACACGAAATGGACGCTGCCATTATGGACGGTTCAAACCTGAAAGCAGGTGCTGTAGCTGCCGTTCAGTCGGTGAAAAACCCAATTGAGCTTTGCCGAAGTATTATGAACAACAGCAAACACGTAATGTTGGCGGGTTCAGAGGCATTGAAATTTGCTAAAAAAAAGGGGCTTGAAATTAGAGATAAAGAATATTTCTACGACGAATTCCGTTTTCAGCAATGGCAAAAAGCCTTAGTTAAAGGCGTGGTAGCATTAGACCATGATGTAGAAGAAGAAAAAAAATACGGTACCGTTGGCGCTGTAGCCTTAGATAAAAAAGGAAACTTAGCGGCAGCAACTTCTACAGGCGGTATGGTAAACAAGAAATACGGACGAGTAGGTGATAGCCCAATTATTGGAGCAGGCACCTATGCCAGTAACGATTCTTGTGCAGTTTCTTGTACCGGTCATGGTGAGTTTTTCATCCGTAATGTGGTGGCGTATGACGTAGTCTGTTTGGTAAAATACAAAGGAATGACTTTGGAAGAAGCTGCACAAACGGTTGTTCTTCATAAACTGAAGAAAATGGGTGGTAGAGGAGGCTTAATAGCCATTGATACGAAGGGAAATATAACTATGCCCTTTAATACCAAAGGCATGTACCGAGCCTACAAAAAGAATAACGAAGACGAATATATTGGAATTTATAAAAAATAAGTAAAGTAAAAAGCCGGCATTGTCCGGTTTTTTTTGGGTTAATTTTTTTGAGAGTTAACGCTTCAACAAGGAAACCTTTTTAGCCTTTTTTTTGTTTATTGGTATAGACTTAAACTTTTACGATCATGAACGCACAAGCACATAATTTCGACACTTTAGTAGAAGCTACTAACGCTCTTTATAAAGAAGGATATAAAGAAAACTTTGAGGCCAAAGACGCTTGTATTTTAGCGCAAGGTACCAAAAAAGAATATCAGCCTAATGATCTAACTATTGTAGAAACTTATCGTTTTGATGGAATGACAAATCCTTCGGATGATGTAGAAGTTTTTGCGATTGAGGCTACGGACGGTACAAAAGGCATGATTGTAATGTCATACAGTTCGGAACATTCTCAAAACACCGATTTAATAAAGCAGATTAAGGAAGAAAAATAGGTTTTTTTAAACTGAAAAGTAAAACATGTCGGGTTCAAAAACTCACATGTTTTTTTATGCGCCAAATTTTATCTGGTTCAGGATTAATCCAGAAGCCGGAGCCATATATCCTACTGGCTTATCGCCTATTCCTTGCAAAGCTGTTTTAATATCTTCAATTGTAATTTGGTGCATACCCAGTTTAAAAAGGGTACCAGCAATAAATCTTATTTGGTAGCGGATAAATCCACTTCCTTTTACCCGAATGAGATAACTTTTTTCAGGAAAGAAATTAGCGGTATACAAATCGTTTTTAACAACCTCACACAAGTCAATTGTACGCTTAAAAGTGGTGTTTTCAGAAACTTTAGAAGTGAATAATTTAAAGTTATGCTCCCCAATAAAAAGTTGAGCACCTTCTATCATTAATTCAAGGTCTAAATCTTCTTTTAAAAAAGTCATGTAAGGTGCCGAAAAAGGATGAAAACGTTCACCATAACTAAATAGATATACGTATTCCTTTTGTTTTGAAGACTGAATAATGTTGAACCTAGCATCTGTTTCTTCTACTTTTAATACCCGTATGTCCGAAGGTAAATTGTCATTCAGACCATATTCAAGAAATTGAATATCAATAGGTTCTTTCGTAAAAAGTTCGAAAGCAGACTCGTTCGCCGACACCATAGAATCTGTTCTGCTGGCAGAAATTACTCTATAATTGTCGTGTTCCAAAAGAAAGCTAATGGTCTTTTCAATCATCAACTGTACGGTTTTAATACCGGGTTGTCTTTGCCAGCCGTGGTATCTAAACCCCAAATACTGAAAATGGATGAGGTAATAATATTTTTTATTATTAAACATATTTACAATGCTAATTTATACAATAACGGCTTTAATCTACTTGGTTTAGCTAAGTGGTTTTCCTAAACCCAACTAAACACCTATTGATATTTTAAGGTATCTTCACCCCATGAAAAAGCAATTTTTGTTATTAGCAATAGCCGTTCTTTTTTGCTTAATCACTCAATTAACGGTCTATGTTACCAAAACAGGAACTAAATACCACGCCTCTTCTTGTAGATACTTAAGCCAAAGTAAAATACCTATGGCTTTAGAATTAGCAAAACAAAATGGTTATGGGGCATGTAAAGTGTGTAAACCGGGTTACTAAAAAATAAACTCCAGCTTTTAGGCCAGAGTTCTATAAGTTGGTAGTTTAACTGATTTTAATCTACTGTATAAGAAATTGTATTAATTCTTTCGTCAAACATATACAATCCTCTTGGGTCTTCACCTACCAATTCTAATACTTCTAGCGCTCTTCTAGCCACATATTCTTCTTCAACCTGTTCGGTAATAAACCAGTTTAAGAAAAGTTGTGTTCGGTGATCGTTCACTTTTTTACACGTTTCTACAATAGCGTTTATTGCATCGGTAACAGCAAGCTCCATGTCTAAGGTAGTTTCGAAAACGGCTTTTACAGAAGTAAATTCATGTTCCACTTTAGAAACTTCTGCAACCACCGGCTGAACACCCATATCGGCTAAATACTTAAATATTTTAAGCATATGGCCTCTTTCTTCGTTCGATTGATTGTAAAAGAAATTTGCTGTTTTTTCCAAGCCTTGCATATCGCACCAACCTGCCATAGCTAAATACGCAGCAGAAGAAGTGGATTCCATCTGTATTTGTTTTAACAACAAATCGGCCACCTTGGGATCTACGGCTATTTTTTGTCTTAATAAATCTTTCATATCGTTAGTTATATAATTCTTAAATAAAGATTAAGTTATTGAAAACTATCCTTAGCCAAAAGTCTAAAATCAATTTATAATAAGTTTAATTCTAGAAGAATCTTCTTCGTTGTGTAGCTTGAATCATGCTGTTCATTTCTAGCATGGCTAATGTGCCTTCCAATAGGTTTCTTAACTCAATAACTTCAGTAGCATTAAAAACAAATACTCTGTTGTGGCAATTGAAATTAACAATTTCTATCCCTTGATTGTGGTCTTCCAACAATAGGTTTTCAAGATCTATTTTAAAAATGCGCTGTTTAAAAATTAGTAAGGAGCATACTTTCATCTCCATTGTTTCGCCCCAAATAGTTACAAAAAAAGAATTGTTGGTATCGCACTGCCTAACCTTACAATTTTTTGTTGTATAAACGCTTTCACTTTGTATTTCTAGGGCTGAAATTGTTTTCATATTATTTCTTCGGGCAACTACCACAGGCTTTTTTTCCTGGCTTTTTGTACTTCTTACAGCACTTTTTAGACTTACAAACCATCAAGAAATCTTGTGGTTTAAACAAATCCTCTGGTTCCAATGAAAGTAAGTTTGCGTCTTGCATACCACAAAGGTAATTACTATTTAGATTAATTAAAAATAAAATAGCAATGAAAGCTTATACCGAAATGACTAAAGTTGTAGAAGTACTTTGGGTCAACTATTTTTAGCTTTCTTAACTTATAAACGATGTCTATTTTTGCTCCGGCACACATTCACCGAGAATACATATTTAAAGGCAGCTACAACGATTTAAAATATGCGGTTGGCATAATAAATTCTGCTAAAAAGAATTTCATTAAGGTTAAGCGAGTAAAAGAAAATAGCTTAGAAGTAAGTACCACCATTCCTTTTTTAGGTCTGAAAATCCCTATGCGTGGTGTATATCTAGAATTACTAATGGTAGAAACTACGTCTGCACAAATTCATTTTCAGATTAAACCTAAACTTAGGGAAGAGACCTATTTTAGTATTATTCTGGTGATGGCCATTCTGTATTTTACCAAAAAGTACACTTCCGATAAATTTCGCTTCTTTTTTACCCCAATTTTCTTGTTGTCTTTCTTCAGTAGAGGAAGTCTTATCTTCAGATTTCAAGAAAAAAATCTAGTTAGGAATACGGTCACACAGTTTTTCTTAAAGCCTTTAAACTAAGAAAGCCGAACGTTTCCGCTCGGCTTTCTTAACTAATATAATTGTATTGCTACAGATTAAATCGTGTTAACGTTGTTTAACGCTTCAAATGCTTCTTTTAATCTTGTAACAAATGCTTTTTCAGCTTCTCTTAACCAAACACGTGGGTCGTAATATTTCTTGTTAGGCTCGCCGTCTCCTTTAGGGTTACCAATTTGTCCTTGTAGGTAGTCGTGGTTTTTAGCGTCGTAAGCTCTAACGCCATCCCAATATGCCCATTGTAAATCGGTATCAATGTTCATTTTGATAGCGCCGTAAGAGATTGCTTCTCTAATTTCTTCTACCGTAGAACCAGAACCACCGTGGAATACAAAGTTTACAGGCTTGTCACCTAAACCGAATTCCTTAGAGATGTATTTTTGAGAGTTATCTAAAATCTTTGGAGTTAACTTAACGTTACCCGGCTTGTAAACACCGTGTACGTTACCGAAAGCAGCAGCAATAGTGAAGTTTGGAGAAACCTCAGAAAGCTCTTTGTAAGCAAAAGCTACTTCTTCAGGCTGAGTATAAAGTTTAGAAGAATCAACGTCTGTGTTATCAACACCGTCTTCTTCACCACCTGTTACACCTAATTCAATTTCTAACGTCATTCCCATTTTTGCCATACGTGTTAAGTACTCTTTGCAAATAGCAATGTTTTCTTCTAATGGTTCCTCAGAAAGGTCAATCATATGAGAAGAGAATAAAGGAGCACCTGTTTTAGCAAAATGTTCTTCGCTGGCAGTTAATAAACCGTCAATCCAAGGAAGTAATTTTTTAGCACAGTGGTCTGTATGAAGAATAACAGTAACATCGTACAATTTTGCAATTTGGTGAACATGTAACGCACCGGCAATAGAACCTGCAATAGCAGCTTGTTGACCATCGTTTGAAGCAGCTTTACCCGCCATAAAAACACCACCACCGTTAGAGAACTGAACGATTACAGGGGAATTTAATGCCGCAGCAGCTTCTAATACTCCGTTTATAGAACTAGAACTTGTAACGTTTACCGCAGGTAGCGCGTATTGATTCTTTTTTGCGTCTTCAAAAATCTTAGTTACCATATCACCGGTTGCAACACCAGCAGGAAATTTTCTATCAGCCATGATTAGATTACTTTTTTTATGAAATAATAAGGAACAAAAATAACACTTTTTTGTGCTTGTAATAACTTTACATCAATAAACTAGCTTTTTACACGTCTATATTGCTGTAAAGCAGATTTAATTATAGAAATTCTTAGCAGAAGAAACCTAATCTTTCACCCAAATCACTTTATTTTCTAAAGGAGATCTTCTTCCTGGTTTAGGCCATTCAATAGTAGGGTAGCCCATAAAAAAGAAACCCAACAGCTTATCTTCTTTTTCTAACCCGAAAAATTCTTTCGCCTCATCTTTATAGGTAACACCCCCACTGCCCCAATAAGAACCAATTCCGTAAGCCGTAGCGGTTAAGTACATGTTTTGCACCGCACAAGCTACTGCTTCAATTTCTTCAATTTCGGGAACCAGTTCTTTGGCATTTCTTTTCATACCAATGGCAATTATATGAGAACATTGCAAGGGTTTTTCTACCAATTTATTAAAGGTTTCCATTTTAAAGTCTTCGTGTGGAGTATTGTCTCTGTAAAAACTTGCTTGGAAATTGGCCAAACTTCTTCTTCCTTCTCCCGAAAAAACCATAAAACGCCACGGCTGGGTTAATTTATGCGAAGGCGCCATGTCTGCATTTTTCAGAATGGTTTCAACAATTTCATCCGGAATAACTTCATCTGAATAAAACTGAGGATATATGGAACGGCGGTTTTGTATTAGTCGGTTGATTTCTTCTACGTTGAATTGCATAAGCTTTGAATAAGTAAGTTGAACGAATTTACCAAAACTTTCCTTAAGCCCGTAAATGTCTGAAGCTAGACAACTATCTTAAGTTTTTAAGTCTAGTTTTAGAACAGAATCAGTTTTATGGAAAACATCGTAATTATTGGTAATGGTATTTCAGGTGTAACGGCTGCCCGCTACATCCGAAAACAAAGTGATAAACGCATTACCATTATTTCTGCCGAGACGGATCATTTTTTTAGCCGAACTGCCCTTATGTACATTTATATGGGCCACATGAAATACGAACACACCAAACCGTACGAAGATTGGTTCTGGGAAAAGAATAGAATTGAATTGCTTCGGGATTACGTTCAGCGTATCGATTTCGGTACAAAAACCTTATTTCTGGCTGAAAATGAAACGCTACAATACGATAAACTAATTCTAGCCGTGGGTTCTAAACCTAATAAATTTGGATGGAAAGGCGAAGATTTAAACGGCGTACAAGGTTTATATTCCTACCAAGATTTAGAATTGTTAGAAAAGAATACAGAAAACACTAACCGCGCTGTAATTGTAGGCGGCGGGTTAATTGGTGTAGAATTAGCCGAAATGCTACATTCCAGAAATATCAACGTCAGTTTTTTGGTGAGAGAAGCTAATTTTTGGGGAAGTGTTTTACCCGAACCAGAATCCAAATTAATTGGAAAACATTTGCAGGAAAACCATATTGACATGCGTTTTTCTACCGAATTGGATGAAATTCTGGGTGATGAAAACGGACGAGTTAAAGCAATTAAAACCAAATCGGGAGAAATTATTGATTGTCAACTGGTAGGATTGGCGGTGGGCGTTCATCCCAATATTCAGTTTTTAAAAGAAACTGAATTGGAATGCGACAAAGGGATTTTAGTAAACGAATTTCTAGAAACCAACATCCCAGATGTGTATGCTTTAGGCGATTGTGCTCAGTTTGCAGCATCTATAAACGGAAGAAAAAACCTTGAACAAGTTTGGTATACCGGTAAAGCCATGGGTAAAATTGTAGCCAAAACCATTTGCGGTAACCGAACGGCTTACAAACCGGGTAATTGGTTTAACTCGGCTAAATTCTTCGAAATAGAATACCAAACTTACGGTTGGGTTTTCCCTAAAATAGAAGACCAGTCAAAATGAATTTTATTGGGAACACAAAGAGGTGAAAAGGCCATGCATTTAGTATATGAAACAGAAAGCCGAAAATTAGTTGGCATAAACACCTTTGGGATTCGGCTGCGACACGAAGCTTTTGACCAATGGTTAACACATCAGAAATCGGTAGAGTATATTTTGGAACATCTGAAAGACGCCAATTTTGATCCCGAATTTTACAAACAACACGAAGCTTCTATTCTTGAAAAATTCAATCAAGAAAACGGGACATCGCTTCAGCCTAAAAAGAAAAGTTGGGAAAGAATATTAGCATTATTGAAATGAGAGCATTAAAAATAATACAGTTTGTAGGGGTTAATTTGGTAGTACTGGGTTTGCTTATTTTCTGCACTTTAGTAGTGGTTGGGCCATTTCAGCTTTCAGAAAAAACGATTAAAGAAACCCTTAGCGAAAAGCAATTCAACAACATTGGTCAGCAGTTGATTGATGAAGTTGCAGCTAAAGAGTTTGATAATTCCATTGGCCTTTCTTTGGCCATAACTTCAGTTTACAATACAAAAAACGATGCTTTAAAAGACGCAAAAGATTGGGATAAGGTAATGCACGACAAAGCGCACAATTTTGCATTGCCTTTGGTGAGTGCCGCCAATAATTCAGATGTAGCCAAAAACAATTGGTTGGGCTTTTTACTCACCTTTGGTCTAGCAATTTTAGGGGGGCTAATGAATATTTTGCCTCTATTCAAAGTCTGGGGGAAAGCCGGAATTAAGAACAATGGCATCTATCACAACAACATTACAAACAAGGGTTGGATTGCCTGGCTCACGTTCGGTTTTCTAGTAAGCTTTTACATATTGCTCTATTTCTTCCCAGATTTTATTGTGAATTGGGTAGAGTTGATGAACCCAATTAGTTTGGCCATTAGCGGAAATCCAGCCAGTAGGTGGTTTTTATACGGATTTATTTACACCACCATCATGACGGTAATGGGTTTGCGCATGTATGTAAAATACCGTCACAACTTGTACCAAATGGTGCGTACCACTTCAGTGATCTTCTTCCAAATTGCGTTTGCGTTTATGATTCCTGAAATCTTAGTTCGGTTTAATCAGCCGTACATGGATTTTAAAAACGCATGGCCTTTAAACTACGATTTCTTTTTTGATTGGAACATCAATTCTTTAATTGAAAACGGAACGGTAGGTATCTTTATGCTGTGTTGGGGTATCTTCCTTTCTATAATCTTAGTGCCTATTTTCACTTATTTCTACGGAAAAAGATGGTATTGCAGCTGGGTTTGTGGTTGCGGTGGTTTAGCCGAAACCTTGGGTGATCCTTACCGCCAACATTCGGACAAAAGTTTAAAAGCTTGGCAAGTGGAACGTTGGTTAATACATAGTGTGTTGGTGTTTGCCATCATCATGACGGCGGCAACTTTGTATACGTTTTTTACAGGAGCTTCCAACATCTTGTTTATCAGTTCATACGACTTGCAGTATTATTACGGTTTTCTAATTGGGTCTATCTTTGCCGGGGTTATTGGTACTGGTTTCTATCCTATTTTTGGAAATCGGGTTTGGTGTAGATTTGGTTGTCCGTTGGCGGCTTACATGGGCATTGTTCAACGCTTTAAATCGCGTTTTAGAATCACTACAAATGGCGGACAATGTATTTCTTGCGGCAACTGTTCTACCTATTGCGAACAAGGAATAGATGTAAGAGCCTATGCCCAAAAAGGACAAAATATTGTACGTGCTTCTTGTGTAGGTTGCGGAGTTTGTGCTGCTGTTTGTCCACGTGGTGTTTTAAAATTAGAAAACGGACCGGAGATTGGTAGAATAACGGATAATCCGGTGGAAGTGGGGATAGACTCTTCTGTTAGATAGTTCTTGGTAGGAGAATTTTAAAAAGCTTCCCCAATAGTAATGTAAAAATTCAATTGATCTTCAGCATAACCAACGTCGCAACGTAGACGGATTTCCTGATCTTTAATAAGCTTAAATCGAATTCCAAGTCCACCGGCGGTTTTGGCTTTATTAAACTCCCAATTGGTTAACCAATTGCCATCTAAAGAAGCTAAAGAGCCAAAGGCAACTGCATCTATACGCCAGATCATGTGCATTTTATATTCTAACTGGAACAATAAAAGATTCCTATCCATATACCTTCGGTCATTAAAACCTCTTGATCTTTTAGGGCTACTTATATAAAAATATTCGTAAAACGGAGCTGCCCCTAAAGTTGCGCCAGTTGTAAAATTTGCTGCTAAGGTCTTATCACCGCCCCAAGTTTTATAGGTGCTAAAGCTATATTCTACTGTACTGTAATTGTAAGTTGCACCAATAGCTTTAAAGCTACTGCTGGTAGATAAGGTAGCATAATAGCCTTTTCTGGGATAGAAGTTGTTGTCTCTGCTATCGTACCGGATTAAAGGACCAATTAAAGATGTAACGCCGCCCTGTTTTCCAGGTATCGTTAATGCCTCCACTAATCCATTTGGTTCTAAGCCAACTATATCGTAAAGATCAAAACGGTAGTTAATTCCTACAAAAAGCTTTTCGGTTATTCCCTTTAATGCATTGATTCTAATTCTAGGGAAATTAACATCATACGTTTCTTTATTTTCAATTTTACTGTTTGGTCCTATTCCATAAAAATTATAGAAATAACGGTAATACCCCAATTCACCATCTATTCGGTATTTTCCATCTTTTAGATATAATTCATAAGGTATATAAAACAATAGTTGATTTTTAAGCGTGTAAGCAAAACTGGGTTGAATGTTTGAATTTCTTTTAAATCTATGCTCTGTACTATCTCTATCTTTTGTATTGTGAGTTAAGATCACCGTTGTTCCTAGTCCTAAAGAAGTTTCTGGCAGATAAAAAATAATAGGAAGTATGCTTACATCTATTTCCTTTTTTTGCGAAAAAACAGGGCTTATGCATAGCAAGAAATAGAGAATAAGAAAGGCCTTTTTCATAGAATAGCGTTCCCACATCTACAATTTTGAACAGAAAATAATTCCGTATTTAAAAAATTGAACTAGAGAAGTTTAGTAATAGTTAAAAGAATAGAAACTAAACATGAAATTACTATGAGCGATATTCAAAACTTAACCCATGAAGCGGGTAAAGCAAAATTAAAAGATCTAATAGAAGATATTAGCATTTGTCTTTTTACTACTAATCTTTCTCAAATTCCACTTTCAGCCAGACCAATGGCCACTTCCGAAATTGATAACGAAGGAAACCTTTGGTTCATTAGCAAAGATGGTAGTGATAAAAACATAGATATTAATCAGGATAATAGAGTACAGCTGTTTTATTCTAAAAACAACGCTGCCGAATATTTAAGCGTTTATGGTGAAGCCACCATCATAAAAGGAGATCAACAAAAGATTGAAAAATATTGGAGTGCTATGGCCAACAATTGGTTTGATGGGAAAGATGATCCCAGCATTACGTTAATTAAAGTAGTTCCTAAAGATTCGTATTATTGGGACACCCAAAACAACCGTTTTATATCTTTCACTAAGCTGATTGTAGGTTCCATAACCGGCAACGGTGCTGAAGTTGGTGTTAAAGGAGAAATAGCTTAAATATACAGAAGCCAGAAAATTAAATTTTCTGGCTTCTAAATAATTTTATTAAAAAAGACTAACTTTTAACAATTGTTACCAAACTTTTATCCTATGAAAAGGTTAATCTTTAGTCTTCTTTTAGTTTTGAACGCATTTTCTGGATTTTCACAAAACTGGAATCCCTTTGTAGAAGACCAACTGAGTTATTACAAACAGTTAAATTTTGACCAATCTTATACCATTAAAAATATTATTATGGATTCTGTGGTTACCACCAACACAGAAACCAAATGGTATTTTGATTCTAAATCAATTTTGCTTGGTAAATGCAAAAAGCAATTATCAGAGACTTATTTATATGATAGTGATTATTATAGATATATAGAATTTGATAGTTTAATTAAACGAAACGATTCCGTATTATTTATCCATGGTTATGAAGCTGAGCCCGATACTTTCCTTTTTAAACCTTGGGCAAAAGTTAATGAGTCTTGGACAACTCATGATGGCACTTCCATAGAATGCATTAGTAAAGGAGTACAAGATGTTTTTGGACAAACCGATTCCATCAAAACCTTTTCCGTTACAAATTCACTTATTGGCGACAAGGAATTTGTACTCTCTAAAAATTACGGATTTATAAGGTTTGTTCCTTTTGTAGTCTATATGGGTTCATCTATTTCATCTGAAGATTATGAATTAGCTGGTTATGAAAATGCTAGAATTGAAAAAGGATTTACCAAACCTGAGTTTAAAGATTACTTCCACTTAAATGCGGGGGATGTAGTTTATAAGCAAATTTATAATGAACCCTATTCAACAGACATTCAATATTGGGGATTACAAGGTTATTATATTGACTCTATCACCCATGCATATCATTCTAATGATTCTGTTTATTATAATTACCAAAGAACTTTTCTTGATAAGGACATGCAGTTTGAAAGTATTGATAATGTATCAGATTGGTATACCAAATCGAAATGGGATATATACATAAACAGCAACGTATACAATCTTTTTTCAACTGGAAAAGGTATTACCGATAATGATATAAATCACTTTAGTTCTTTAACTATAGAAATTGAAGGAAATCATACCACCTATACAGCAACATACAATTACCAAGGTCTTTATATTGATACCGTCAATTGTGTACTTGATCAAGTTCCTGATGCTGGGTGGCCAACTTATTTATCAACGAATGTTGGTTACGCCAATGATGTCATAGGTTATAAAATAAATGGGGTTGAAAACGGGGTGATTCTTTCAGATGAAAACTTTGAATTTGGGACTGAAAAATTAAGCGTATACCCTAATCCTACTTCTGAAAAAATAACAATTAATACTCCCAGCGGACAGAACTATTCAATTGAGTTGTTTAATATGAACGGCGAATTAATTTTTAAAGGAAACAATGTTTCTACAATTGATCTAAGTAGTTATTCTTCTGGAGTGTATATAGTAATAATCAAACAGGGAAATCAACAAAAACAGTTTAAAATTACACGTTTGTAAATAGCTTTAAAAGATCGTCTGCAATAGCATAATTTTTAAATACCACACTAAATAACACTTTTTAAGCGTATATTTTATCTTCTACAGGAATATTGAATGGTTCTATTTAAGTAGTACTACTGAAAATAACCGTAGCTTTTTATTTCAAAAAAAACTTAAAAACTGTATTTTAAGTCTTACGAATGTTTTTATCCGTGATTTGATAACAAACATTCTTAATCTTCTAGCACTCTAAATATTGTCCGTATGGGTTTATATGATCGACCAATTGGAGAAAAGTTTCAGCTTTTTTGTTCCGATTTAAGAATACCTCAATCGCTTGTAAATGGTGTGTCCACGGCGTTTAAACAGATTACTAAACAACTGAACAAAGACTTTTATAGTTTAGATTCGGAGACAGCACATAGCGTTTATTTAGGCTCATACGGTAGGGGAACTGCTATTGATGTAGATGATATTGATATGCTTTTTGTCTTGCCGCCAGAATTGTTTGCAAAGTACAGTACACCAGAGTACCAAGGACAAACACCATTAAGAGAAGCCGTAAAAGAATCTGTACGTAAAATATTTCCAACTACTTATTTAGGGTCAGACGGGCAAGTGGTTAGGCTAGATTTCACAAAATGGATTTGTTTTGAAATGTTTCCTGCCTTTCTTAATGAAGATGGAAGTTATACTTATCCGGATTCTAATGGCGGTGGTGTTTGGAACAAAACCAACCCAAAACCTGAAATGCGAACCATTATAAATGCCGATGTTAGCGAATGCAACAAAAACCTAACTAGGCTTTGCAGAATGATAAAAATTTGGCGGGATGTATGGAAAATTCCAATTAATGGATTTTTGATAGACACCTTGGCTTACGACTTCATGATGGGGTATAAAAACAAAAAATGCACTACCACCTATTACGATTGGATGATTCGCGATTTCTTTGAATTTCTAAAAACCCAAGACCCTAACCAAGAATATTGGTCGGCACCTGGTTCTGGTGATAAGGTTTACCGCAGAGGTCCTTTTGAAGAACAAGCAGCATTGTCTTATGACATAGCCTTAAAAGCAATTGACTTACAATCGGAAGATGTTTCAAAAGCAGTTATTAAATGGAGAGAAATATTTGGACCACAATTTCCCATGTAAAAACAAAAAAGGAGGCTTAATGGCCTCCTAATAGTTATTTTTTCAGAGTAAAAGAAACCGTTATTCTTCTTCTATTTCTTCAATTCCGTAATAATAAAATCTTATCAATCTAATTTTTCCGTTCTCCCATTCTTGGTAAAAAGCTTCTTTCAATAGACTCTCGGGGCCGCCTTTGTATTTAAATTTCATAATCATTTCTCCCCAAACTTTGCCATTTTCTTCATCAATAACAGCATTGTTTACTTCAAATGTTATGTCTTTTAAGTCTTTCTGGTTTTCAATTTCTGTCTTGTTTAAGAAATCTTTACCCACTAACGGTTCGCTACTGTTTTCTATATGAACAATTTTATCGGCATAAAACAAGTCCATAGCTTTAAGCGTTTCACCGCTTTCAAGCAAATATTTATAATCGTCAAAAGCTTCTTTTACAGTTAATCCCGGCATTTTACTAAAGGTTTGCAACAAAGTTAAAGATTAAGAGGTAGGGTTTACAGATTTTTTTAAATTAGTGCGCATAACCTTTTTAAATATTTTATTTATGCGTTTTTTCAGCACTCTTTTTTGCTGCGCATGGTTTTTAAGCCTTAATGCCCAGCAAGTAGTCATTAATGAAGTAGTTACCGAACCTAAATTTGATTATAGTACTTCTAATTATTCAGAAACCACAAGTGAAGTCAATGTAACTGATGTGGATGAATGGTTGGAGCTTTTGATTCTAGAAAATGGCTTAGATTTAAGTTCTTGGACCATAGAATTATTAGATGGAACAGATGTAATTGGCAACCTTTCTGATACGGGCGCTTTTCAAACCTCTAAGTACATTTCTTCTTCGGGCGGAACATTTATAGATACAGATTCGGGGGATTTTTTAGTGTTGGGCAATGTACGCAGTACGGGTTCTATGAGTAACACCATTACCATTCGCTTAAAAGACAATTTGGGAAATTTAGTAGATGAAGTTAGTCTAAGCAGTGATCCTTCAACTGCCCCACTAGGTAATAGTTCGTCGGCATTAGATGAAGCTGTTGCCAGAATACCAGATGGGCAAAACACAAATAATGACGCTTATGATTTCACTCAAACAAGAGCAACACCGGGCACTGCTAATTCTAAAAGAGGAAAAGTTGTTATTAATGAACTAGTAACAGAAAGCATAAGGGATTGGAGTGCCGCTAATTATACTTATCTGGCCGATTCTATAGGTACATTTTCTAGCATAGACGATTGGGTTGAATTATACATTCTTGAAGATAATTTAAACTTAGCGCGTTGGCAGATACAGTTAAGCTCTACCGACAATATAATTGGTGACTTAAGCGACACAGGTGCTTTTCAGTTTTCTAAATACCTTTCTAATACCGAAGGAAGTTCTTTCTATAAAACCGGTAAAGGCGATTATTTGCTCTTGGCTAATGTAAACGGCTCTGCCAGACAATTGCTAAATACGGGAGAATTCATTTTAAAAAATGCTTTTGGTGAAACCATAGACCAAGTTCGTTTGGATGCTAGTAATGCTCCAAACGGAAATTCTTCAACTATGTTAGACGAAAGTGTAGCCCGCATACCAAACGGCATTGATACCGATGTAGACCCAGATGATTTTACAGAGACATTTGCTACCCCAGGTTTTAAGAATGTATATGGAAAAATAGAGCGGTACAGGAAAAATGCTCTTCAACTGAATTCAGATTCCGTAATAATGACTTGGCTTAATGATTCCTTAGAAAATGAGTTTGCCATTAGTTTATGGATTAAACCAGAAATGCCTCTTTCGGGACAAAAAATCTTAAGCACAAAAGACGGAAATATATTATTGGCCTTAAATGCGGATAAAAGCATTCGTTCAGAATTAACAGGAACTACGGTAACGTCTTTAGATACGGTTTCTAGCATGGGTTGGAATCATATTGTTCTGCAAAAATCCACCAATCAATTTTCTTTGTTTCTGAATGGGAAACTAGAACAAAGTTGGTCTGGTAGTTTTTTGTTTAACACAACAGATACTATAATTATTGGTCCGTTAAATGCACGCTTAGAAGAACTTCAAGTTTGGAAAACACCTTTAAGTATAGAAAAAATTCGTTCTAATATGAGGTTAACACAATCTGCTGAAAACGAAAACCTACTACATTATTATCAATTCAATAACCTACAAACAACGGAGCCTATTTCTGGCACAAAACTTATTTATGGTTCTTCTGTGAATATTAATGAATCTGAAGCACCTGTTTCTTATGGGGTTTCCCAAAACATTACTGTTAATGCAGCCAGTAATTATTTTATAAATTCAACTGTAGAAGATCATAGCCTACAGCTTTCTTTTTCAGGAACATTACCCAACGGTGATGTTATTATTTCTTTTGTAGAAGAAGAACCTAATCTACAACCGAAAGGATTAACCTATAATGACGGTGTTTGGATAGTAGATAATTATGGGAATAATTCTGATTTGAGTGCTAAAATGGCTTTTGATTTTCCTGAAGATTACATGACTACTACCGATACCTCAGCATACTTTTTATACAAAAGAAAATCAAATGCAGTGGGCGGTTGGACAGAATATAAAAGTGCCGCCAATAGCGTTATTCTTACCAACTCTAAAAGACAAGTTCAGTTTTCAGAAATAGAAAGTTTTAGTCAGTTTATAATAGCCTCTAACGTTTCTCCTTTACCTATACACTTTTTGGATTTTTACCTTACTACTAAAACCGATATTCTTAAGTTGTTTTGGTCAATTCAAGACAACAAAAATACCGCTTATTTCAGTATAGAAAAAAGTACAGATGCCCAACAATTTACTCAACTAGATTCTGTTCCTTCTAAATGCAGAAAATATTCTTCTAAGCCTTATTCAGAAATGGTGTATTTTAGAATTTCGGCCGTAAACTTTAACGGAAAAAAGGAGCAGTCTAAAATTATTGTTGCACCAGTTTCAGAAAAAAATACAAGAATTTCTGTTTACCCTAATCCCACAAACGGTTCCTTTTTTATAGAAGGTGAAGGCCTTACTAAGGTTAAACTATATAAGACTTCCGGAAGCTTTGTTTTAGCTAAAAAGGCACCTGTTTCATCAAGTAAAATAGAAATTAATGGACTTCCCAAAGACATTTATTTTTTAGAAATCAATACGAAAAACACATCCATTGTTAAGAAAATCATAGTTCAATGAGTGTTTAAAAGCCCTATAACCGCCCTTTTAAACACTTATTTTGTATCAATTTGTAAATCAAGACAACCTAAGGGTCTTTTCAGTTTGAGCAAAAAGTAAAAGCAACAATATTGATCGCTTAACCTTTCAACCTCAATAATGAAAAGACTTTTAACTGCTGTATGTTTGTTATTTTCTTTGGCTGCATTTTCTCAGAAGATCGTAAAAGAAACCACATTAAAAATAGAAAATAAAGCCGCAAGAGGTTACTTGTCTGTAGTTAGACAAGACGATAGCCGAGAAGAACTTTCACTGACTTACGTAACCAGAGATGGCAACAAAAAAACCAAGTACCACAACTACTTATTTGACTATGATTTAAACAAAATTACAGACGAAGAGGGCGTTGAACCCAAAACCAAAATAAAAGGAAAAAACAGAGGAGAGAACTACGAAATGGATGTGGTTTCTATTGAACCCAATATGATGGGTAAAATTGTTGGTAGAATTGAACACGTAAAAGGAAGATGGTCTGGTTTTTTAGGCCAATATATTACAACCAGAACGCTTGTTAAGAAGGAAAAACTAAGAAATTCTGACGATAGGAAACTATACTTTAAAGGTCAAATGGAATTAGTTAACGGAGATGTGATGATTCTAGTGAAGCCCCAAATAAAACCAAAAGACGTTAAAACACAAGCCGGCATTTTCCATGTAATAAGAGTGAATACCAACTTAGATATTGTTTCTGAAGTTACTTTTGATCTAAGGTATGAGTTTGACCCAATTGTTGTTTGGGGTGGTGAAGAACACATGTATGCTATTATGGCACCAATTAAATTAATGGGTGGTCCAAAAAACAAAGAAACCAGCAAATATTACTATTTAAAGTTTGATTTAGAAACAGGTAAAGTAGTTGCCAAAGAGTCTTTTGAATCTAAAGTTGGTGAATGGAATATTCAGAGTTTAGTAGAGTCTAAAAATGGCGTAACAATTTTAGGCCCCGGTAACGAAAGTAAAGTTGGGAAAATTGGTATGACGCCAACCAACTGGGAACAAGAAAAATTTGATTCTTACCAAATTGTGCATTTTGATAGCAATGATAAACTGAAAAGAGTTGCATTAACTACCAATGAGCAAATTAATGATAAGGCTATTATTACACCAGGCGAGAAAAAAGCCCCTAAATACAACGGTAAAAAATACGATTTTATTGGTATAGAAACCACTTCTCATGGTGACATTGTTGTGGCTATGCAGGATTGGAAAATGGTTCAGGAATCTAAAGTTTATGACGAACTGATTCTTCTTCATTTTAATAAAGAGGCTAAACTAGAAGGCTATTATTCGGTAGAATCAACAGCTAAAAAACAAGCTATAATTGGTGGTTCAGCTTTCGATATGCGCTCGGTACCTTCTAGTTTTACAGTATTTAATTCAGGAGAAAAATTATTGAATATTATTATTATTCAGCCTCACCATTCTGAAGATATTGTAGAATACAATTACTGGGACAATACAAAAACAACCACTATTACCCCTAAATTTTATCCTAGATTAGCGCAGATTAATTTGGCAACACAAGAGTTTATTTATTTGGAAGATTTGGGTAATCTAGACTACTTCTTATACAATAATGTAGAAAGTATTATTCCAATTAATGATGGTAACCAGTTCATCTTTATAGGTGAATCTAAAAGTGATAAAGACATATATTTGGGTAAATATGATTTAAGCACCAAATAAAAAAATGACCCGAATTTTAGTTCTTACCCTGAGCCTATATTGCTGCATAGGCTCAGTCTTTTCTCAAGAGAGCCTAGTGTTTAACCAGCCCGCTGAAAAATTAAGCACGGCCATTAATACCCATAAATATGATGAGTTAAACCCCAAAGTTTCTGCTGATGGGAAACGGCTTTATTTCAACCGTTGGAAACACCCTTCAAATGCAGGTCCTTCTCATGATATTTGGTATAGCAATCTAGTAAATGGTGAATGGCAACCCGCCGTAAAAATGTCTGAACCTTTAACCATAAGCGCTTATAACACCAGTGTAGAAAGTGTTCTGCCAGATGGTAATACATTAGCACTTTTTGGGTATTACAGTTATGCCTTCCGGAAAACAAGCCCTGGTTTTTCCATTTCAAAAAGAGATAAAAAAGGATGGCAATTCCCCAAAGGGCAAACCATTGATAAACTGAAAAACAAAAGCACTACATATTCTTATTTTTTAGCCCCTACAGGAAAAACTACTGTTATTTCGGTAGAAGCTGGTGGTGAAGGCGGGCATGATTTGTGGGTTTGTTTTCCAGATGGTGAAAACCAATGGACAAAACCATTAAATATGGGCGAAGTAATAAACACAAGAGGAGATGAATCTACTCCTTTTATAGCCGCCGATAATAAAACGTTATTTTTTGCCAGTGACGGTCACAAAGGAATGGGAATAGAAGACATTTATATGTCCCGAAGATTAGACAATACTTGGACCAATTGGAGCAAGCCCATTAACCTAGGCGATAAGATAAATAACGCAGAATTTAATGCCTATTTTTCTATTGATGCAGCCGGAGAATATGCCTATTTCACCAGTGCAGGTGATATTTATAGAATCCCTATGCCAAAAGAAGCCAAACCAGATCCTTTGGTTTTGATTAGTGGTAAGGTATTGAACAATAAAACAAAAGAACCTATTGGTGCCGAAATTCAATATTTCGACTTAAAAACGAATAAAGAAATAGGATACGCCAATAGTGACCCCATAACCGGGGATTATAAAATAGCTTTACCCAAAGGTGAAAACTACGCTTATTTGGCACAATCCAGTCAGTTTTATTCTGTTAGGGAAAACTTAGATTTAAGCACCTTAACCGAATATAAAGAACTGAAAAGAGACCTTTATTTGGCACCAATTGAAAAAGGAGAAATCATTCGGCTTAATAACATATTTTTTGAAACCGCTAAAGCCCAATTGTTACCAGAATCTTATGCCGAATTGGATAAATTAACAGAAACCTTGGAAAACAATTCTTCTCTGAATATTAAAATATCTGGTCATACAGATGATATCGGAAGTGAAGAAGATAACCAAAAGCTTTCCGAACAACGTGCGCAATCGGTTTATAATTACCTTACTAAAAAGGGGATTAAAAAGTCTCGGTTATCTTTTAGCGGTTATGGAGAAAATAAAACTATAGCCAATAACAGTTCTGAAGAAGGCAGACAACTTAACCGAAGAGTTGAGTTTGAGATTCTGTGATTTAGTAAAGGTATTCTATTTTTTGGTCGCGCTAGTAGTGAGTTAGTGCGGCCGTTTTTTTAATAAAAGAATGTTGTGTGAAGCAACTGTGGAATTTAGTATAGTATGGCTAATGGATAACTTTTCTAAATCCATTATTGTAGAATCTAGATATGTAGTGATTAAAAAACAGTGGCTTTGTTGCTCTAAAACAGTATACAGTTGTTCTTTATTCTGGATTTTTTCTGCTGATAGGTTTTTGCTTTTTAAATATAATTCCGTGGCGGGTATATCTACTTGATTATAAATAAATACAGGCAAGTTTTTATTGGTTTCCTTTATTAACGCTATGTTTTCCTTGGGTTTAAACGTATCTGCTAAATAATAGTTAGTGAATATGTTTTGTGCGTAATCTTGTAGCCTAAACATTTCTAATACATTCTTTTCGTTTTCAGTTTTAACCTTGTAGAAGATTAAAGCAGAATAAAGTTGTAGGGATATTATTAATGTTATTCTTGCCGATTTTTTAGCGAGAAACTTTTCGGAAAAAAGCTCTAAGAAAAAAGCCAGAACTACGGACGCTATAGGTATAAGAGGCAAAAATGTACGTTCGTAAGGCTTTTTATAGTGTAAGAAAGAAAGCACAAAAGGAACTAGAACCAAAGCAATAAGTGCAAGAATTAAACGACTGTCTTTGCAGCCTTTCTCTTTTGCATAAATGAATAATCCCATAAAAAAAGGGATTAACAAAAGGTAGCGTTCAGATAAAAAAGCAAATAGAACATTTTTTAGTATTGTAAAGGAATAAAAAACAGTATCCGGTGGTCTAGAAGTATATTTATTATAGAGTACTTCTCTCCAAATAGGCAAATAGACAAGACCAACCAACAAAAAGGAAATTGCGGTTATGATAAAGAATTTTAGATAGGGGAAATTAATTTTCTCTACCCAAACGTAAACGGATATGATGATTAACCAAGCCGCTACAATGTATAAATTAGACGGAATAGTATACAACACTAAGAAAGTGCACAAACCATACATTATACCCTGTTTCCATGTTTGGTCTCTAATAAATTTTACAGAATGGTACACAATCATTATTACAAAAAGAGCGCTTAGCATGTACCCCCTTATTTGCAAAGAGAAATTTAAAAGAGGTATTGTGCCTAAAAGTACAAGAGCACTGTAATAACCTGTAGAATTTTTAAAGCATAACTTAGACAGTTTTACAGTATAAACGATAACCCCTATACTAAAAAACAGTCCTAATGAACGCAGCAATACAATGTTTTCAACTAAACCCGCATCGGATCTAAGATTAAAAATCCTTGTATAACACTGTAGTATTATGCTGTAAAAGACATGATTGTTTGGAACAATGTAATTGAATAATGTTCCGTCCCAAGGTTTCATTACAAATAAATTGAATGTACATACCTCATCATACCACAGGTCTGAATTCAACTGTTTGCCTACCCAATAGATAAAAATAGCGCTGCAGAACAAGAAAAGTAAACTCCGCAAAAAGAAGTCTTTATTTAAAGTTGATTTGAAGTCTTTCAAAACTTTTAGCAATTAATAGAGCAAAAATAGGTGAGGATATATAAAACATCCTTGAAAGGTCTGATGATAATAAAACATGAATTAACACTATAGTAAAATAAGACCAAAACAGTAATAAACAACCGCTACTTTCCAAAGTAAAATAATCTCTCACACTTTTCTTAATATAACTGAATAGAACAAGTGTCCAAAAACCATAAACCATAAAAATCTCATAAATACCATGGGCACAAAATATTTTTCTTAAAGAATACCCTATGTCTTCTAAGTGTGATAAATCATCTTTAAAACTTTCTTGAATAGGAAGCGAAAAATGATAGTCAATATAGAACCTAAAACTAAACACAATCATACCAGACAAAAGGAGCACTAACACTAATTTTACTTTCGGCACATCTGAAAAGAAGAAGATTAAAGGGACAAAAAATATATAGGATTCTTTTGCCCAAGGCCCAATAAAAACAGAAATAAACAAATAGATATTTTTACGGCTTACAATACCATAAAGCATAAAAATTATCATAAGTAAGTATAAACTGTCTATCCATGGAAGACCCGCCATATAAGCCACCCATTTGCTGGTTAAAATAGCTGTTAACCCAATTAAAGCCGCAAGTATTTTGGTGTTGTACAACTTTAAAAACTTAAAAACGTACAACCCAAACAAGGCCATTACAGAAGTGTTTACCAAGAGGAAGCTAAAGCCTAAGGAGAAATCTTTGCCTTGGAAAGTATTAGATTTAAACGCTTCTAGAAAAGGTTTAAAAACCAAGTCTATTCCCGAAGCTATGAATGGTACTATTACCCTATACCTTCTTATAGGGCTTTCGTTAAAATCTAAATGTGCTATAGAAAGATAGGTTTGTATATCTACAGACAATTCGGCATAAGGGAAAAATAAAAATAAGGTGAATGCTGGGCCAAAAATAATAGCAAAACAATAAAAATAAACACCTAGGTTTTCTTTTTGAGCGGAAAGTATTTTTGCGGCAAGCATCTTAGATTATTGCTTATAATTTAAAGAATAATGCGTTAATAATTGAATATCTCCTTTAGATAGGTTTACCGTTTTCTTCACCTCCCTAACATTACCAGAGCCTTCTTCTTGTAATAAACTTACTTGGTGCTCGCCTTCATTTACAGGTATACGCGTGTAATAGATTGAATGCGGTATCGTTTGCCAGTTTCTGGTGTCGGCTTGTTCACTAACAGCGTTGGCAATACTCATTAAGGCCCCTAAACTTTCATTTTCTTGACGTACTTGGTATTCAAGAGCTTTCTTTAATGCTAATCTTAACAAGGCTTCACCAAGTTCTAATACCATTCTTTGTTTTAAAGCGTGAAAGGCTATTTGATTCACATCTTCAGACAATTCTAATTTTTGAGTTTTTCCGCCGTCTACAGATATTTTTCCTGAAGTGAAATAAAGCTCACGTTCGTGGTATTTAGGAAAGGCAACTCTATAGATGCTGGTTTTGCTTAAGCTTGCTTTTTGTTGTTGGGAAACCGGGAAAGAAAAAGAGAATCCTAGTTCGTCATTTACAAAGGTAACATTTCCGGCAGCGCCAGGAATTAAGGTGAAATTAATAGACCATTCTTCTTTATAGGGACCTAATCCGTTGTGCCATAGATAATAGAGAGAGGCTTCCTTTTCTTCCCTTTTAGAATAATTGAAGCCAAATTGCTTTTCATAATAGCTAATATCAATACCAGATTGGTAGCCGGTTCTTAATAAATCTCTTTTTAATTGCTCTGGTGTATTTATCCCAAATAATTTCTTGTAGTCACTTTCGTAAATTTCATACGAATTTCTAAAAGCAATAAATGCATTGTTGGGGTCTTTGTTTAGGTCATAAACAATACCCATTAAAAGATGAAAAAAAGCGTCTTTTTGGTACTTATTTTTTCCTTTATACTTATCGTCTAATTTCTGAAGTTGAATATTCATTCTTCTTACTTCAACTAAAGCATCTTCGTAATTATTAAGAAAAAGGTAGTTTAAGGCTTTATAATAATTAATTAGAATTCTTTCGTGGTCTTCCCCTTTGTAGTATTCCATTTTGGGGTTGGTTAAAAAAGAAGCTGCGGTTAACGCAGCATTGGCTCTGTAAGTTTCTACATAGCGATCTGCTTTTTCAAAAAATTCATTACTAACTCTGTAATTCCCAAGCATGTGGTTGGTAGTACCACGGTTTAGGTAATAAAGTAGTTTGGTTTTTCTCTTCTCCGCTTTTTTATCCGAAGCTAAAATATCATCGGCCTTTTTAAAATTAGCCTGTTCAAAATTTTTATTGAACTCTTGATTTTTAGTATAATAACTGGCACAAGACCAACATAATATAGATAACAGAAAACAGAAAAACCAACTACGTTTCATAAAACTGTACTAAGACTAGTTTTTAATGTATTTCTTAATTTTCTTATCGCCAATCCAAACTATCTCGTTAGTTTCCATATTGGTTAACTCTAAGTTTACTTGGTAAGTAACGGTTTGTTCTTTTTTGTATTGGTCAACAATAGAATTAATGGTACCAAACATCATAAAATCTGCACCCAACTCTTTACCAAATTTCTTTTGGGTTTCGGGTGATGCAAATGTTTGTTGATCGTCTCTTTCTTCACGTATTTTTTCTCTAAAGACAGCATTTTGTACTACACGAACGGTACTTGTATTAATGAAATGTCGTTCTAAATCTTTAATAAACGTTTCGGCATCAATATGTTCATGACTGCTGTTTTTAACCATGCCAACAATAACCACTGGTTTTTTGTTATACTTTTCAGTAAAGTTATTTAGCCATTGTCTTTGAAGAACATCCTTCATCATTTCTTCGGCTACAAGACGAGAATCTGTATCGTTCCAACGACCACTTAAATCAGTTTGTTGAGAAGGGTCTATTCTAGTTACTTTTCTAGAACAAGCCACAAGTGAAAGCATAATTAATGCTAATAGACCAAAGGTTACTCTTTTCATTTTAACGGGTTTTTAAGAATTTATATTTTAACAGTTATGTTTTTTACCAAGTAAGGAAAATCGTTGTCCAGAAGGCCAAAGGTATTAAAGTTCCTGCAATTATAGCGGCATTATTACTCCTTCTTTGTTGCCTAACTTGCTCTTCTTGATACATCATTTTATTTAATTCTTCTTGCTGTTGTTGTTGAATATATGCTAAGGCTTTATCAACTTCTAGCTTCACTTCAATGGCTTGTTCATTTTCTGGATCTAATTCTAATGCCTTCTTAATGTCACGTTTTGCTGCCATTAGATTATCTTGGTGCATATAGCAAATAGCTCGGTTGGTATAGGCGTAGTATTTGTGTGGGGCCAATTCAATAACTTTTGAAAAGTCTCTAATTGCACCCGAGTAATTAGATAATTCCATTTTAGCAAAACCTCTTTCGTAAAAGCTGGAACTAGAATATTCCATAATATTTAATGCCGAATCAAAAGCCGCTATAGCTTGTTTGTATTGACCGGCAATAATGTGATCTCTACCAGATTGCTGATAGTCTTTATAATCGTTTACATCTTCTTGTGCAAAGCCGTAAAGACCCAAAGCCATTAAAAACGTATAAACCAAAAATCTTTTCATAACACTAGGGTTTTGAATAATCTCAAATATAACGCTTAAACCCAAACTTTGGTGCCTTCGGTACAGTTCTTACATATTTCTATGCTAGAGCGGGATACCAATAAAGCCTGTCTTAAATTGTTGTATTGAGTACTGTGCCAAATGTCTTTAAACTGTGTGTCCCAATTCCCTAAAACGTGGGTAGCGTCTTTATCAAAACAACAAGGAACCACATCACCATCCCAAGTAAAAACGCAAGAATGCCACATTTTCCAGCAGCTGTTTTCTTGAGCGCCTTTCATTTCGTATTTAGTACCTTTTTTTACATACCGGGCATATTTTTCGTTTTCAGGAATTAACGGAGAACCGTTTTCATAATCGTAAATCTGTGCCGATTTTAAAGCGACTTCATCTACACCCAATTCTTTGGCTAAGGTTTTTACTTCTTCAATTTGGTGTTCATTAGGTTTCACAACCAAAAACTGAAAAACAATATGCGGATGCCTACTTTTAGCTTCTTTTTTAGCTTTAACTAATCGTTTGGTTCCAGCTATTACTTCTTCTAATTTTCCGCCTATTCTATAATTTTCATAAGTCGACTGGTCTGTTCCATCAATAGAGATAATAATTCTGTCTAAGCCACTATCAATAGTTCTTTTAGCATTTTCATCACTTAAATAATGTGCATTAGTAGAGGTAGAGGTATAGACTTTCTTTTTATTGGCATACGCTACCATATCTAAAAAATCTGGGTTAAGATAAGGTTCACCCTGAAAATAAAAAGTAAGGTTTAATAGATTTGGTGCCAGTTGATTAATTAATTGCTTAAATTTTTCTTTCTGAAGCATGCCCGTTGGCCTTGTAAAAGCGCGTAAACCGCTTGGGCATTCGGGGCAACGTAAATTACACGAAGTTGTAGGTTCTACCGAAATACTCATAGGTAAGCCTTTCATGCTTGGTTTACCCGTTGATTTAGAAAAGTAATAGCTAGAAACTACCTCCGCGGCATTCCATAACTTTCTTACGGTTAATTTTTTAATAAATAGGTAAGCGCTAGGGGAAAGTAATTTCACCCTGCTAAAATACGGCAGATATAGTTAAACCTAGACCTTGGGAGGCAGTTTTTTTAGACGCTAATAATGCTTCCAGATAGAAAATGTCTGCATGGGCATACAACCAACCGTGGAAATTATACATCACCGAGATACCAAAATCGGTTTGGCTAAAACCACCATAGGTAATAATTGGCGCTAGTTGAAAACGTTTACCAACAGTAACATCTGCCCTTACATAAAATTGAGGAATTCTATAGGCTTTAAGCAAATACCTTAAACCTGCTGTAAGTTGTAAGCGGTTGTTTAATTGGTATTCCGCATTAAAGTGAATTAATGCAGGTATAACATAATTAACTTTTCTTGGTGAAGATTTTAAACCTAAAATACCCTCTATATTATCGGTATTAAGATTATAATAAACAGAATCTGCAAGCTGGAAATTATCTGTGATTTCTACGCCTTCAAAAATAATAGTTGTATCGGCTTGGTAATAATTGTCTATTTTTTTATACCAAACTTTGCCTAAATCTTGTGCTTCAAAATTGAATTTTAGTTTATCCGTAACTTCTTTAGAAATATAAAAATCTAAAGCAACACCCCAGCCGTTGGCTATGTTAAAGCGGTTTTTTCCGTTTAATGGAGAACCATGAAAATGCATGTCTCCTTTTACAACTAATGAATCTCCATTTTCGGCGGTATATAAAGAGGCGTCCTCTAGGCGGATTTCTTTACTTAATCCACCTTTGATTATAGATAATCCACCACCCACAAACCAGCCGGTTTCTTCCCAATATTTTTCGTACCCTACCATAAAACTTTGGTAGCTTAATTTCTCATACTTTAAGGGAGAAATAGAAATCTCTTGTCCTTCAAATTGTTTGTTGCCGTCTAAAACAGTTTTAAAAATTTCGTCATTAAAATCAAAATCATTTATAGTACGGTCTCTAAATCTAAAGGTAAGTTTAGAACTTTCTTTAAGCTGAAGTTTGTAATTAAGGTCATAAACCTGAATGGTACCTAATGTGTTTCTGCCTTGCAGTTTTTTATAACTGTCGTTTTTGCTTTCGTCACTAATATAACCCGTATACAAAGCTTCTTGCACCAAGCTATTTGTAACCGAATTAGACAAATAATAATTAAATGCCGAAACAGAAACAAAATGCTTTTGACTAGAGTCTTTTTTAAAGGAAAAGGCATCAAACCGATCAAAACGGTATTGTGCCATTACATTTGATAGAAAACTTAAAGAGATAAGCGTTATTAGCCAGTACTTCATTACAATTTAGAATTCACTTTCAAGTTAAAATCACCACTCAGTTTTACATCTAAACTGTAATCGGAATAAATAGAATAATATTTTGTTTTATCGGCAGAGTTGATGATTACCTTAAATACAATCTGATTCATCTCTGGTGATAAAAGTGTATTCAGGCGTTCTTTATCAAAAGGAAATGGGATTACGGAACGTACTTTATCAGTCACACGACCTTGGTCATTTACCGGTGCTGCTGGAATTTGGCCTTCAGCAATAAGACTGTCTAAAACTTGGCCCGAAGTAGAATCTTTAAAGTACAACTTAACATCCATTAAAAACGGAAACCCATTGTCTGTAATTAAATTTACAACACCATCCTCTATGTTCTCTTGAATTGCGCCTTCCCCTTTATTAACCGAAACCGTATCTTCTAGAATAAAATCATTTGCCACAACAGACAACGGAAATTTAATAGTACTGAATAATACTAACTCACTATTTGTTGAGGCAAAATTAGAATAAAGGGGTGTATTTCCGTTTGGATTAACTAAGAGATCAAACTGATAATTAATGAAGTCGGGTTTTAGATCATAAATTTCTTTTGAATTGCTTATGAAGAAATCACCATTACCTTTAGCAGTAGCATTACCTTCTTTTTCAGCCGAAGCAATATCTATTGTTGCTGGTAAATTAGCTACTGAAGCAGAATTACCACTACCTTGATTTAAGAAATCTAGTTGATTGATTTTTAATTGAGCAGGTACGCCAATTTCATTTTCGAAAGAAATACCAACATCTATTCGTTCAAAACTTAAGGCCTCAAAAGGCAGATTCTGACTGTATGAAAAATCCAACGCTTGTGGACCAATAGAACTGGTTTGTTGCCCTAAATAACCTTCTATATAATCTACTTCTAGATTTTCTACTTTTACTTCTAGGGTTAATGTGTCATTTAAAGAGAGTGAAACAGGGGTATTCACATCTTCAATTCTACCGTATAATTCCTGAATAATGGTATTGGTTAGATTGCTATTAAAACCAGCGTATTTAGGATCCCCCACCAAACGATCTGGTAAACCGGAAAAATCTACTGAATAACCATCTAATAAAAAACTTCTGGAATAAACAGATGGATTATCAATGGTACCCGCCGGAACTTTTTGTGTAGGAATGGTGAATGAAACTCCATTTTTTTCGGCACTTGGCATAGCGTAATCAAAATATAACGGAACAGGAATGGTACTTTTCACATTAATACTTACTTGCCCTTTTCTAACTATACCATATTTTAATTCAATATTATCTTGTGTACCTATTGGTACTTCTTCAATTCTTTCTAACACATTTTGAGCTGGAAAAATAGCAGTGGCTTTTTCAACTTTTAAATCTCTAAGGGTTATAGAAAAAGTAAAATTATCGGAATAGTCTAAAGTCACATAGTCTGCATCTTTGGGTGGGGAAAATCCAATATTTTCAATCCTGAAAATCAATTGACCGTGTATTTCCTTTCCTCCTAAAATATCGGCTAAATCTATACCTATTTTTTCGTAGGTAGAGTTAGCATAAATCGGTTCACCAACATAATTATTATTTTGATCATAATAGGCACTTATTTTTTCAGTTAGAAGCGTATCTGAAGTGACTTTATCTACCACAGAAATATACATGCTGGAGATGTCAAAATCAGTGTTGTTTTCAATAACTAAATCAATATACCCTTCTGATAAAATAGCAGATTCAAAAAAATCAGAAACATCTATATCATTTGGAGGCGTACTAAACGGAGGTATAAGTCCTAAAAAAAAAGAAGGAAATGTTGCTCCATCACTAATAGTGAAAAGCCCAAAACTTTGCCCATCTAAACCCGCAGAAGTAATAATATCCCCTACAGAATTATCTTCTGAAATAGTAATATCACTTAATTCTATAGATGAAAGTGTTACCTGCGTTGCAAATGAATCAATAGATAATTCTACTAATGTGTCAAAAGGAGAGAAGCGATCTATTTCTTCGGTATAAACCACCTGAAGAAGGTTGTTTTTATCTTCGGTTAAAGAGGTGTCTTGTAAAAGATTTTTAAGATTTAAGGACGTGTGCGCAATAGGCACTACCATATCTGTATTCCAGGAAATCTTTTCTAAATCCTTCCGGCAAGAGATTAGTGTTATTAGGGTAATAAAAAGGAACGACAGAATCCATTTTAAACTTCTCATATGGTATAGATATGTTCGGGGGGTAAAAAAGTAATCACAAACGGATTACTTTTTTACTTTTTTAACGAACTCTTTTACCATTTGCTCTTTTTCTTTACTACAAATCATAAGCACATCACCTTTTTCAGCAATAATATAATTACTTAATCCTTGTACCACTAAAGTCTTGTCTTTAGAGATTTTAATAATGTTATCGAAAGAATCGTACAAGTGTACATTGCCTTCCACAGCATTACCATGATCGTCTTTGTCTTTGATTTCGTATAAGGAAGTCCAAGTACCTAAATCTGACCAACCAATATCGCTAGGTACTACAAATACATCTTTTGCTTTTTCCATAATACCGTAGTCAATGGAAATGTTTTCGCAATTAGGATATACTTTTTTAATGAAGTCGTCTTCTTTATCACTATAATAAAATTGTTCGCCTTCGGTAAAGGTTTTGTGTAATTCAGGTAGGTGTTTTTCGAAAGCCTTTTTAATGATTTCAGCCTTCCAAATAAAAATACCAGCATTCCACAAGTAATTGCCAGCCGCAACAAATTCTTTGGCTTTCTCTAGATTCGGTTTTTCCGTAAAATCTTCAACAGGTAAAACTAGATTATCCCCTTCGGTAAATCTTATATAGCCAAAGCCCGTATTCGGTCTATTGGGTGTAATACCCATGGTAATAATGTGATTGTTGTTTTTAGCATCTTCAACAGACACATTCAACTTCTCTTTAAACATCTGGTCTTTTAAAATCAGATGGTCTGAAGGAGAAACCACAATTACAGCCTCTGGATTTTTTTGATGTATTTTGTAAGAAGCATAAGCAATACAAGGAGCTGTATTTCTACCTTCTGGCTCTAAAAGAACTTGGTCTTTGCAGAGTTCAGGAATTTGCTCGTAAACAATGTCTTTGTAATTTTCATTGGTTACAATGTATATGTTTTCTAAGGGACAAAAGTCCGAAAAACGGTCTACAGTATGTTGTAATAATGATTTTCCTGTTCCTAAAAGATCGTGAAATTGTTTTGGGAATTCGTTGGTGCTGTACGGCCAGATTCTACTACCTACCCCGCCAGCCATAATAACTACGTATTTATTACTCATTTTCTTTAAGAACAGCTGATTTTAAAAATTCTTGTATCCAATATCCAGACAATTTAATCGTCCTTTTCTGGGTTTCAAAATTATTATGCACAATACCGAACCTTGGTGCATAACCTTCTGCCCATTCGAAATTATCCATCAGTGTCCAAATAAAATAACCTTCAACAGGAATTTCTTCTCTTTTAGCTCTATAAACTTGTGTTAAATAGGATTGAAGGTAGTTTAATCTTAGCTCGTCATTAATTTTTCCATCTTCCATCTTGTCTGGAAAGGCAGCTCCATTTTCAGTAACAATAATTTTTTTAACTCCCACATAAGAAGAAAATTGTTTAAGCATTTGGTAAATACTTTCGGGATAGACTTCCCAACCCATACTGGTAAAAGGTACTTTTCTTTTTTGGGCAGAAACTATTTTTGCTTGCACATAAGGAACATACCAGCAGTGTTTAATTATTTCGCGGGTATAGTTTTGTATACCTATAAAATCGAAAGAAAAGGGCATTTTCTTAGCATCATTAGCTCTGAAATACCTATACATAGTCTCTAAATAATTGAAACGATGCGTGGGATAACCCAAACCCAAAGAAGGTTCAATAAACAGACGGTTTAACATAGCGTCTGCTCTTACCGCAGCTTTTTTGTCTGAATAGCGATTGCTCTTAGCCATAATATGCGAGCAAGAAAAGGTAGTGCCTATCTGGGCATTTGGGCAGTTGTAGCGCAACACTCTACCTCCGGCAGATTGTGCTAATACAGCATGATGAACAGCAGGAAGAAAATTCTTTAAACCTCTTTTACCCGGCGCATGAATACCCATAAAATAACCGGCCCCTGTAAAAACCATAGGTTCATTTAAGACCATCCAATATTTTATACGGTCACCAAATGCTTTTGAAATAATGTCTACATATTCTTCAAACCAAGAAATTACTTCTCTATTTGTCCAGCCACCTTTGCGTTCTAGTGCTAAAGGTAAATCCCAGTGGTAACAGGTTACCCATGGTTCTATGCCAGCATCTAATAAAGCATCAATAAAGCTGTTGTAATAATCAATACCTGCTTGATTAATTTGACCAGTTCCTATAGGGTAGAATCCTTGGCCATGAGATTGAAAACCGATAGTTTTTTATATTAAGTTTTTTTAATAACTCAATATCGTCTTTCCAACGGTTATAATGATCACAAGCTATATTACCATTCTGGTTTTTAAATATTTTTGATTTTTTATTGCTGAATTCATCCCAGATTGATCTTCCTTTTCCATCAATATTATGTGCTCCTTCTATCTGATACGCAGCAGTGGAGACACCAAATTTGAAGTCTTCGCCAAAATCTATGGATTGAAGCAAAGATTCATTCTCTAATAAGGCCACAGTCTATACAAAAATTTCGGATTGGCATAAATGCCAGTGTCTAGTTTACTTAAAATAGTGTCAATTATATGCTCGGTCTGGTTGGGATAATTTACCTGTATAAACTCTTCAGAAGCTGTCCATTCCTGTATTTTATCTATATACTTTTCCGATAGTTTTTTTATTACAGGAACCCCAACATCTTTTAGCCCTTCTGCATTAAAATGTTGTTCATATTGCCCCTTCATGGGGATAACCATTAACTTTTTGCCTAGAAACAGTGCTTCTGCTGGTGACTCAAAACCTGCCCCACACAGTATTCCTGTACATTTTTCTAAGCTAGAAATAAACCGTTCGTTATTAACAGGTTCAATAACTACATTATCTACTGAATAGGTGTTTTTGTTGTGTTTTGAGAAAACCTGCCACTTTACATCTGGTATTTTGCTTAATACTTTTATAATTCTTTCATCGCTATACGCCGGTAGATAAACTGTATAATGTCCTTCACGGGTAGGTTTTAGCTGTCTTATTTCCTGACGGATAACTGGAGTGTAAACATTCTGATTGTAGCGCTTAAAATGGAAACCCACAAATTTAGTTACAGGTGCATAAAACCGAAGTATTGCCGAACCAATATAATCTTTGTGCAAAGGTCTAGGTACGTTTTTCGTAGACAAAGCCGATTGATGACTTAAGCCAACACAAGAAACGCCTTTCATAATACAAGCCCATGCAGTAATAGGCTCAAAATCATTAATGACTAAATCATAGTCTTGTACAGGTACCGAAAAGATTTCTTTCAGTAAATGTCTAGAGCTGTTATTACTAAAGGTTTTTAATAAATCTACACCACCTTTTTTTCCAAAGATGAAGCTTAATCCTTTTAAGCGGTATTTTATTTCGAAAGGTAGGGTGATATCAACCTGATTTCCACTAATCAAAATATCTACTTCTGCCTTTTCTGCCAATACCGGAATTATATCTCTGGCTCGGCTCAGGTGGCCATTACCTGTTCCTTGTATAGCGTATAGGATTCTCATAAAAGATGAAATTCCTTAGCTAAATTCCTAAAAATCTCTTTGTAGGATTGGTCTTCAATTTCCAACTCTTCAATGTCAGACTCTTCATCTACACGTATGTCTTGTTGGTAAAAATAAACGGACCATTCTCCATTGTTATATTCCAAAGAAGAATTGTTTTCTATCCAATCTCCAGAATTCAAATAAGTTACTTTTTTACCACTAGTGGTAACATACGTTTTTATGGTAGGTTGATGAATATGGCCACAAACCACATATTCCATACCTTTATCAGCTGCCATATCGGCAGCGGTTTCTTCAAATTTATTAATGTGGCTAACGGCTCCTTTTACACTGTTTTTAATTCTTTTTGAAAAGGAAATTTTGCCTCTACCTAGCATTTCAGAAAAAACGTTAATTACCTTATTAATTAAGATTAATCCGTCATACCCAATAGCGCCCATTTTAGCCAACCATTTAGAATGTTGCATGGTAACATCAAAAACATCACCATGGAAGAACCATGCTTTAGAACCATCTATTTCTAAATGGAATTGGTTTTCGATTTTAAAAGAACCCAACTGAAAGCCTACAAATCTACGGAAGAGTTCGTCATGATTACCCGGGATTAAATACACCGGAACATCTTTAGAAATCCATTTAAAGACATGTTTAATCACTTTAGTGTGTGATTTAGGCCAGTATCTTTTATTGAACTGCCATATATCTACAATATCTCCGTTAAGGATAACCTTCTTGGGTTTAATGCTTTTTAAGTAACATAACAAGTCTTTAGCATTGCAGCCAAAGGAACCTAAATGGATATCTGAAAGAACAAGGATATCTACAGTTCTTTTACTTTTTCCCATAGAAAGATTGTTTAACGGCTTTTTCAGATTTTAGTATTCCACGGAATGGACTTAAAAAACTTTTAAAGTTAAAAAGTACCAAAAGTGTAAAAGTAGAGAGTAGTTTAAATTGAAATTTATTAAAAGTTACTCCATAGTTTACATGGGACTTCGATACTAAAAATTCCGATAAAGAAACATATGATTGACTGATTGCTACCATGATTTTTTCTTTAGTACAAAGAAATCAAGATAAGCTAAACTGAATGTTAAGGACTAGTGATGAATGAGTTAAAAAAAAGTAGTCAATATGAAAAATATGTTACGCAATCCTAAGATTGCGTAACATAGAAAATTATAATTATTTCTTCTTTAATGTATCTAACACTATTGGTGTAGCTATAAATACAGAAGAATAAGTACCAATTAAAATACCAATGAATAAAGCGAAAGAGAATCCTCTTAAAGCCTCACCACCAAATACTAATAAAATTAATACCACTAATAAGGTAGTTAATGAAGTCATTAAGGTACGGCTTAACGTACTATTTAAAGCTTCGTTTAAGATTAGGCCTAAACCAGAATCTAGTTTTCTATCCTGAATACTTTCACGTACTCTGTCAAATACAACCACGGTATCATTAATAGAGTAACCTACTATGGTTAACAAAGCAGCAATAAATACTTCATCTATTTCAAACGAAATACCTACTAATCGTAAAATTGAGAATACTGAAATTACAATTAATACATCGTGGAATAATGCCACTAATGCACCCACACCAAATTGGAATCTTCTAAATCTTGCGAAGATGTAAATAAAGATGGCAAATAAAGCTACCAAAATTGAGTTGATTGAAGTTACCTTAATATCATCTGCAATAGTTGGCCCTACAACAATTGTTTGTACAACGTGTGGGTTTAAATCTTTATATGGTTCAAGACCTTTCATTAAAGCTGCTTTTACAGCTTCGTCTACGTCGTCTTCTTCAGAAACAAAATCTCTGTAGCTGGTAGTGATTTGTAATTGGTCTGCGCCGTCAAATGTTTTCACCTGAATACCCGCTTCACCAAAACCAGCTCTTAAATCCGATTCTACCTTAGAGGCCACTACTTCTTGGTCAAATTTAACTACATACTGGTGACCACCTTTAAAGGCAACACCTAGGTTTAAACCACCTTGAAGAACTATAGTAATAATACCAACAGCAATTAAAGACCCAGAGAAAAGGTAAGCCGCTTTTCTTTTACCAATAAAATCGAAATTAATATTAGTAAATAAGTCTTTAGAGAAACTTGTAGAGAATGAAATATTTTTGTCTTGTTTCTTACCAAGCATATATTCAATAAACAAACGCGTAATGAATACCGCTGTAAAGAATGAACATACAATACCAATCATTAACGTAACGGCAAACCCTTTTACTAAGCCTGAACCAAATATAGAAAGGATTAACGCCGTAATAAATGTAGTTACGTTAGAGTCAATAATAGTTAAGAATGCTTTGCTGTAACCGTTATTTATGGCTACCGCCATTGGCTTACCTAGATTTAATTCTTCCCGAATACGTTCGAAAATTAGAACGTTAGCATCAATTGACATACCAATGGTTAACACAATACCGGCAATACCAGGTAACGTTAAGGTGGTACCAAACGATGGCGTAGACAATACACCTAAAATAAAGAAGATATTGAACAACAAGGCCAAGTTAGCAACAAGACCACCTTTGTTGTAGTAAGCCATCATAAAGACAATTACTAAAGCCAAATCCAAAACCCAAACTCATTAAACCTCTATCAATAGACTCTTTACCCAAAGAAGGACCCACAACTACCATTCTTTCGATTTCTGTAGGGGCCGGAAGTTTACCTGCTTTTAAGATGTTGGCTAAATCAACTGCTTCTTGTACAGAGAAATTACCAGAGATGGAAGAGTTACCATTAGGAATGGCTTCGTTAACAACTGGCGCAGAAAAAACCATGTTGTCTAAAACTACTGCTACTTGTCTGTTTTGGTTGGCCTCAGTTAATCTTTCCCATGCTTTAGCTCCTTGTACATTCATTTGCATAGATACAGCCACTTGACCTCTAGAGTCATAATCCTGACGAGCATCTACAATAACTTCACCTGTTAATGGCGCTTCACCGTTTTCAGATTTTTTAACGAAATAAACTGGAACAATTCCTTCTTCGTCTGCATCTTTAGATTGTACACCCCAAAGTAATTTCATGTTAGAAGGCAGAATGTCTTCAACATCTGGGTTGTTCATTAAAGCTTCTATTTTATCGTAATCAGCAGCTTTAGCATATAAACCATATTGGCTTAATGTAAAGTATTCTGTAATTGGGAATTGTGTGTTTTGCTGAATGGTATCCGTTTTCTCTTCAGATGTATCTTGGTTATTCGCAAATAAGCCATCGTTTTCTTCTGTAGAATCAGCAGCAACTTCTTTTTCGTTAGTTTCTTCAGTAGTGTCGTCAGCAAAAAGATCTGCAGAGGCTGCCGAAGGAACTACCTTTTCAGATTCTTCAATCTGTTCTTCACCATCAACTTCTTCAATATCTTTAATGCTTACTAAATAGTCATTAACCGCTTGGTAATACGGAGAGATTTCTTGTGGCGTCCATACTTCTAAGAATTCAAGTTTAGCAACTGCTTTAACTTGGTTTATAATTCTTTCTTCATCATCTACACCCGGTAATTGAATTTCAATTCTACCTGTAGATTTTACCGCTTGTATGATTGGCTGTGTTGCACCAAACTTGTCAATTCTAGAACGAAGAACAATCATTGTTCTGTCAATAGCATCGTCTAGTTCTTCATTAAGAATATCTAAAATTTCTTTGTCTGTAGATTTAGAAGATATTTTAGACTGATTGTCTGATGTTAAAAAAGCTTCCCAAAGTTTACCTTCACCTTTTCTTTCTGTCCAAGAATCGTAAAATAAAGTAGTAAACTTTTCTTGTTGCGTTTTTTGAAGTTGTTTGGCTTCTGAAATACTGGCTAAGAATTCTGGGTCTTGGTTATTACCAGACATGGCTTTAATAATTTCTTCGGGAGAAACAATTAAAGTAATATGAATACCACCTTGTAAATCTAGACCTAAGTTTAATTCAAAGTTTTTAACCTCTTTGTATGTGTAACCTAAGTATACTTCTTTGTTCCAAATAGAATCTCTGTACTGTTTAACTGCATTTTTATACTCTAAACTGTAATCTAATTTACTATCTGAAGCCGTTGCTGCTTTTGCCTGTTGTTCTGCATAAGACAACATGTCTTTATTAATCCCTCTAGAAACTATAGAAAAAGAGAGATAGAATAAACAAATGGCGGTAATCACCACTGTTAAAACTAAAATGGAAGTTTTATTTCTCATGATTTAATTAAACTGAATTATAAAATTGGAATTATTGAAAACGAAGGTGAAAAATCGTTAGGGGGCTTGTTTTACTATATAGTAAGAAAACAATAAATCTAAATAGCTTGTAAAGGTTTCAATTTGGTTTTTAAGAGTAAAAGGGACCTTTTGGTGTTGATCACCTACTGAAAAAATAAAAAGATTAGGCCCGGTAATCTCAAAATGAACATTACCAAACGTTACATAATCTCTAACTGAAAGTGTTTGTGTTTCTGGTGCACTAGTTTCCTGTTCCTTTTCAATAGATTTTTCTTTCTTAATTTCTGTTGATTGACAGAAAGAAGAAATCCCTGTTCCTGAAAGAACAAAGAGAACAAGTACAAAAGAGATAATATGTAATACGCGTTTTTGCATTATATAAAACTAATTATTGATCCTACTAAAGCTTCTAAATAACTGAAACAAAAAGAATGCAGATGTATTTCTCAATAAAAGTCTAAATAGACCCTGTTTTAAGTTTCGCAAAGATGGAAAATTAATTGTGGAAAAGAAAGGATTTTTATGTTAAGGAGTCATTAAGCTATGCGCGCCATTTTTCAATAAAACAACGGCTAAGCTTATTATTATAGCCCAGATAGCAGCGCTATAGGACATGTGTAGAATAATTTTTGGTTTAGAAACACCTAAAGTTACCGCAATTAAAGTGCCGCCAATTGGGGTAAGTAAAACTGGCGTCATTAAAGAAAGACCAACAATGCCAAATTTATTCCAAACCTGAAGAATTCTTCTGTGTCTTCTTTTAGGGACTATTTTTTTATTTTTTCTTAACCTTCTGTTGTGCCAGTATTCTTTTACTTTTTCTCCAATAAATGAAAAAATGATAACAGAAGCCATCATCCCTAAGGCTGTAAATAGGGCAGTAATTAAAAAATGGAATTCGTTAGCTCCGCCAATTATAGGACCAGCCACAAATTTGAACATACTACTAAAAAATATAGCAAAATATTTTAGAGCAGCCTCCATTACAGTTCCTCCTTTATTAGAATAACGTACAAGTGATAGATTTCTTATAGAGGAAGGTCAACTCCTCTTTGTAGTAGATTGTATATGTAAAGCACATATACAAGAAGCAAGATAGCGCCTTCGCCTTTGCCAATTTTTTTGCGCAACAACATTAATGGGAGGGTAACAAACGTAACGCCCATCATCCAAAGCATATCTACTTGAATTACTTCTGGGTCTACGCCAATAACATGCACAATACTAGTAAAGCCAAGAATAGATAGAATGTTAAATATGCAAGAACCTAATAAGTTACCAATAGCAAGGTCTGTATTTTTTTGAAACGCCGCTACAGCAGATGTCACTAATTCTGGTAAGCTGGTACCAATAGCTACAACCGTTAATCCAATAACCGCTCTTTCTACATTAAAATATTCGGCAGTACTAATTGCGCCAGCTACAAACCACTGAGCACCAAAAAACAAAGCAACACACCCTAATACTAAAAAGCCTATTTCTTTAACTAAAGCGTTTCCTCTAACATCGGGCACTTCTTCATCAACAGCAAGAGCATCAATTTCCTTTAAAGAAAGATTTTCCCCTTTAGATTTAAGTTTACCTATAGTTTCTTTTCTAGACATTTCTATCTGGAAGTAGGTATAGATAATTACAATTAATATTAAAATTACTCCTTCAAACTGATTTACAGTAAAATCTCTTGAAACAAAGAAGTAAAGCAGCAAAGCACTACCCATGGCCATTAGCCAGTCTACTTTAATACTATTGTCTGAAATTTTAATGGGATAAAACATAGCTGTAATTCCCAATACTAAAGCTAGGTTACAGATGTTTGAGCCTACCACATTACCCATGGCAATGTCTGAAGCGTTATTAAAAGCAGATTGTAAACTAATGATTAATTCTGGTGCAGATGTACCAAAAGCAACTACAGTTAGGCCTACAACCAATGGAGAAATCTGGATACTATAAGCAATGCTAGTAGCTCCTCTAACTAACCAATCACCACCCAAAACCAGCAATACAAGCCCACCTATTAATTCTGCTATTTCAATCCAGCCCATTGATTACTAATTTGTTTTATTTCTACCATGTTCTAAAACAGGGTAGAAATTAGTTAAAAAAAATCACTTTTTACTTACTGTTCAATTTTACTTTAAAGCGTTTTTACTTGCTTATTACTTTATACGTTTGTGATTCTGAACAAAATCCTTGATAAAATTGTGCCATGTTTTTTACCGTACCACCTTCAAAATCCATTATTTTTTTCTTGTCAAAATAATAACCAATCAGTTCTATTATCATTCTTGTAGAAATCCCTTTTTGTAAAGTATTATAATTAACAGGGACTAAATAATATATCTTATTTTTAAACTCGCCCACCAAAACTTTAGATAAAACCACATTTTGTTCATCCATAATTTCAAAAACCCTAGCTAAGCTAGATTTAGCTAACCGATTGATTTTGTCTAGATGTTTCGGTTTTATAGATTTTAATTTTGAACAATAATGTAAAAATTGATCTTTTGAAAACTCCTTTTTTTCACTTTCCTTAAAGAACAAGTTTTGTTTGTATGTTTTTTTTAGCTCCCTTTTTCTATTAGAGTTTAATTGACTTACCGAAAATTCTTGTATAGATAATATATAGTTTGTTCTATTTGATGTAGAAGCGTTTATTTCTGTTTCGGAATTAGTAACATTTAAACTGTAATTAAGTTTAAAATACTTTTTGCTTAGGAAGTCTATCAACGTTTGTAAATAAGGTGTTTGTTCTATTTCTGGCAAACAATAAACACCACTTTGTTGAATAAAAGAAGGTTGAGCGCATGTTTTAAAAAAGAAAAAGTTTTTTTCGAAAATTGGCGCAACCGCTAAATACTTACCTGCTTTGTTCTGCCATATTAAGCCTTTCCATTTAGGGAAAAATATATCTAAATAGCTGCTTAAGGCGTAGATTTGACCTTGTGATGAATGCAATACTACATTATCCCACTGTTTTTTATCAATGTCTTTATTAGAGATTAATTGGCGCAACTATTTACTTAAGTTCATAACGTCTTCAAACAAAGTTGACCAATTCTTCCAATGTTTCCATCCTCCTGGGGATTCGTTATGAAAAATAAAACCAACATCTCCTTCTATTTCCTTTATTTCATCAAATATAGGTTTTAGATAAGCTGTAACTTTTTCCTTTTTAATTCTTTTATACTTTATTAATGTAGTATCCATCATAAAAAAAGGATGAATCATTAATGCAGTTTCCTCATTCGTGTGAAGATTAAAAAAAGGATAAGGCGTTGCTATACTTGCTCTAAACCCAATTTTGGTAGGGTAACCCATTGAATAATCGTGTTGGATGCCATTATCAATTAAATCTTGATAAGTGTCTGGTAGTTTAATACGTATATAGTGGTGCCGGCTTATTTCTATTTTTTTAGAGATAACTTCTTCTAGACGTAATATTTCTCTTTTCAGCTGAAGAGCATTATCGGCTCCATAAGATGGGTGAATCCCTACAGAATGCTTTTCGTTTATCTTCTGAATTAATGAAACGTATTCTTTATTATCGTAAGGAAGATTTTTATCGTACTTCCCGTAATCCCCTAAAAGAAAAAAATACTTAGGTTTTTTACCATATTTTTCACAAACCAAATCTAAATACGAATAGGTATCATAAGGGTCTGAGGAAAAACCGGTGAGAACTCTTAATTGATACAAAAGCTCTTTCCATTTAAATTTAACCAGTCTTATAAATAGACTTCCTACGGTTCTAATAATACCTTTGTTTAAAAAAGCATATGCATTATCTATATCAATTGTTGGGTATACGTTATAAATTTTGTTTTTTCTATTAACAGAAGGCCACTTTTTCTGTAATAGCTCATAAAGCATAAAAGCATGAAGATTAATTAATGGATTTTTTAAGAAGTCTTCCTCTGTATGCTAATGATTTAGAGGCTCTAAACCGTTGATGTTTGTCTTTACTTGCGTTTAAATATTCTTCGTAACGTGTCACTAACCAAAAGGAGGAGGAAAAAACATCGAAAGGAAAATCTAAAGAAGGATTGTTAGCAAAAAGATACGTTTTGCTTCCTTCTTTTTTTACATGAATATGTCTGTACTGAAGATCTTCTTCAGTAAAAATTTCCCCGTCTGGTAGTATTTGAAAACAATCTGTAATTTCTTCCGATGAATAATTAATCTTAGGAGCATTGCACTTTTTAAAGTCTTCTATATTGGTATAGATCTTAAAAGGAATATCTAAAACAATGGAAAATAAAACACGACACACATAGTTAAAACGCGCCGATTTATTTCTTGTAAAAATTACGATCATGCAAATACTGTTAGTTACAAACAAGTTAAAGCTATAAAAAAATGATAATATTGCAGCGTAAATCTTACAGTAATGAAACTGAATCTTACTATAGTTTTTCTGCTTTCGGGCTTTTTTAGCATGGCCCAAAGTGCCTTTTTACCTTATGATAGAGATGTTTATCATCAGATTGATCGAATAGAAATAAAAAATGGCGGCAATGGTTTAATGACTGCCTTTAAGCCCTATAGTTCCGAAAATGTTGCCCAACTCATCACTTCTATAGAACAAGACTCTTCTGCTAAAGTCAATTCTATAGACGAATTTAATATGTTAGTGTTTAAAGAGAATTATTGGGAAGAATATAATGATTCTAGTCTAGGAGATTCTAAGAAAGCAATTCTAAAAAAATTTTATAGCAAGAAAAGTGATCTTTACCACGCACAAGAAGAGAGCTTTGATTTACACGTAAACCCTGTTTTGTACTTATCTGGTGGTAGAGAATTTCATGATGGAGAAAAAGTCTTTTTTAACACCCGTGGTATTGAGCTTCGGGGTAAAATTGACAATAAAGTGGCCTTTTATACATACATGGCCGATAATCAGATTTTTTTTCCCAATTATGTAGACAACCAAGTATATAGAAATTCTGCGTCTGCTGTACCCGGAGAAAACTTTTGGAAAGAGTTTAAAGGTGATGGTTACGATTTTTTAACCGCTAGAGGATATGTTTCTTTTAATTTAACTAAGCACATTAATGCCACTCTTGGGCACGATAAAAACTTTATTGGTAATGGTTACCGTTCTTTAATCTTGTCCGATTATTCTGGAAACAATCCTTTTCTTAAGATTCAGACACAAATCTGGAAAATAAAATACACGCTCTTATATTCAACCATGGTGAGTGATGTTTATGCAAATGGAAAAGGAGTCCCCATGTCTTCTGCTTATCCTCAAAAGTTTCAGGCTTTACACCACTTAAGTATAGACATAACTAAAAATTTTAATTTGGGTTTGTTTGAAGCTGTTACCAATAGTAACGGAGATTCTTCTACTACAGCCCCTTTTAATTTTAATTATTTAAACCCTATAATCTTTTACCGTTCTGTAGAACAAAATTTAGGTAGTAATGGTAACGCTATATTAGGAATGGACTTTAAATGGAATCTATTTAGAAAGATCTCTTTGTATGGGCAGTTAGTATTGGATGAATTTAAGTTTGATCAAATTAAAGACAATACAGGCTGGTGGGCCAATAAATACGGCTGGCAAGCAGGCTTTAAATATATAGATGTTTTTGGTCTAAATAATGTAGACTTACAAGTAGAGATGAATACAGTACGTCCGTATACTTATTCTCATACTAACAGCTCTTCTTCCTACAGTAACTTTAACCAACCTTTAGCGCATCCTTATGGGGCTAATTTCAGAGAGGTTTTGGCAATTTTAAAAGTTCAGCCTATTAATCGTTTGTATTGCACGGGTAAAATAATTTATTCTGAAGTTGGTTACGATACTTTAGGAACCAACTTTGGACAAGACATTCTAAAACCGAATGTTACAAGAGAAAATGAATACGGTAATGAAATAGGACAGGGTTTTAAGTCTAAAATTGCTTACCTTAATTTGACAGTTTCCTACTTATTGAAGAACAATATGTTTATTGACTTCACCGGTATAATTAGAAAAGAAGTTAATCCGGTGGATTACCTTAATACAGAAACTACAATGGCAACTTTGGGCCTTCGTTGGAATATAGGACAAAGGCTCGCCGATTTCTAAAAAAGACGTATCTTTGCCCCCGCATGAAAAACTACAGACGATTACTTTTGTACGTTAGACCGCTTTCAAGTTTTGTCCCTCAATATCTTGGCGCGGCTGTTACATACTCCCTTTTTGGGGTTATTAATTTCTCATTAATTATTCCTTTACTAGATCTATTGTTTGGTACAGGAACCTTTGATGCTGTTATCGAAAAACCAGAATTTGAGCCCAATCTTCAATATTTTGTTGACTACTTTAATTATTTTATAGGAAATATTATTGTAGAACACGGTAAAAAAGCAGCACTAGTAGGTGTTTGTGTGTTAACTATTACTTCCGTTTTCTTACATAATTTTGGGCATTATTTAGGCCAAAGAATTTTAGGAAATGTAAAGGCAAAAGTAGTTTACAAAATTAGAAAAGACCTATACAAAAAAATCCTAAACCTGCAGCTTGCTTTTTTCAGCAATCAAAAAAAAGGAGATATAATCTCTAAATTAACCAATGATGTTTATGAAATTGAAAACTCTATTTCTGGGGCATTAACCTTTATAATTAGAGACCCAATTCAAATTATTTTCATCTTTATATTCTTATTTAAAGTAGATGCTGGCTTAACACTGTTTACATTAATCTTTCTTCCGGTTTCCGGTTTTGTTATTGAACGCTTAACCAAAAAACTTAAAAAAGTATCGGACAGAAGCCAAGGCACCTTAGGGGAATTGCTTTCTATAATTGATGAAGCTATTTCAGGCTTAAGAATTATACGTGGCTTTAACGCAACAAAATACATATACAGTAAATTTGCTAAGTCAAATAAGCATTATGAAAAACTGCTTAGATCTATCACAAATTTAAGAGAATTAGCATCTCCTACTTCCCAAGTAATGGGCGGTATTGTGCTGTGCGTCATCTTAATTGTTGGTGGGTTTAAAATTATTGACAATTTAGAAGGAACTACCGGCGGTGATTCTTTAACCGCTTCAGAATTTATAGCCTTTATTTCGGTATTTGGTATTTTACTTAACCCTCTAAAATCAATGTCTAGTGCTGCCAGCGGTATTCAAAGAGGATTGTCTTCAGCAGAAAGAATTTTTATTCTTTTAGACGAAGAGATAACCATTCAGAATAAACCAAATGCTAAAAAATTAACCGAATTCAAAGATTCAATAGAGTTCAAAGATATTCAATTCAGATATCAAGAGAATAATCAAATGGTACTTAAGGGCGTTAGTTTAACAGTACCAAAAGGTAAAACAGTTGCGCTGGTAGGCCCTTCTGGTGGTGGTAAATCCACTATGATAGATTTAATCCCACGTTTTCATGATCCAATAAATGGTAGTGTTTTAATAGACGGGATGGATCTTAGAGATTTAGAAATGGAAAGTGTTAGGGATCAAATGGGGATTGTAACACAAGAAGCCATTTTATTTAATGACACCGTTTTTAATAACATTGCCTTTGGTTTAGAAGTTACCGAAGAACAAGTGATTGAAGCCGCTAAAATTGCTAATGCACATGAATACATTGTTAAATTAGAAAACGGCTATCATACTTCTATTGGTGACCGTGGCATGAAACTTTCCGGTGGACAAAGACAGCGTTTAACTATTGCCAGAGCCGTATTAAAAAACCCACCAATATTATTGTTAGACGAAGCTACTTCGGCACTAGATTCAGAATCCGAAAAACTGGTACAAGAAGCCTTGTTTAAATTAATGAAAAACAGAACCAGTATTGTAATTGCACATAGATTAAGTACCATTCAGGACGCAGACCATATTGTTGTATTACAAGAAGGGCAAATTGTAGAGCAAGGAACTCATACAGATCTTATGGCGTTGGATGGACTATATAAAAAGTTTAACTTAATGCAGCAGGTAAATTAGAAGGGAAAGCGTTATGAAGGATATCATAATTAGTCAGTTAAACGAAGCAGCAAAAGTATTAGACGCTTTTGTTTCGAACGAGGAAAATATAAAAAACATTGAAAAAGCGGCCGATTTATTGGTTGCCTCATTCAAGAACGAAGGAAAAGTTTTCTCTTGCGGTAACGGAGGCTCTCATTGTGATGCTATGCATTTTGCTGAAGAACTTACCGGTAGATTTAGAGAAGATAGAGATCCCCTTCCGGCAATTGCCATTTCAGACCCTTCTCACTTAAGCTGTGTATCTAACGATTTCGGCTTTGATAAGGTGTTTTCTAGATATATAAGAGGTTTAGGAAACAAAGGAGATGTTCTTTTGGCCATTTCAACATCTGGCACTTCTATCAATGTGGTAAGAGCAGCAGAATTTGCTAAGCAAAAAGGAATTAAAGTAATAGCGCTTACCGGTAAAAACGGTGGGAGTCTTGCTGAATTTGCAGACGTTTTATTAAACGTTCCGCATGACGGGTACGCCGATAGAATTCAGGAAGTACACATAAAGATTATTCATATTTTAATACTTCTCATAGAGAAAAAAATGGAGCAATAATATGCTTGCAAAAACTTTTGGTGGTTCCGTGTATGGTATTGATGCCAATCTAATTACAGTTGAGGTTGATGTAACACAAGGAACCAAATTTTTTATGGTTGGCCTGCCCGATAATGCTGTTAAAGAAAGTGAACAGCGTGTAATTTCGGCCACAAGGCATTTTGGTTTTTATATGCCTAGAAATAAAGTGGTAGTAAACTTGGCACCTGCTGATGTTAGAAAAGAAGGCTCCGCTTACGATTTACCTATTGCTTTATGTATTCTTTCTGCTTCTGGCCAAATTGATGCACCAGAAATGGATAAGTACCTTATTTTAGGTGAACTTTCTTTAGATGGATTATTACGCCCAATTAAAGGCGTTTTACCCATAGCCATTGAAGCCCGTAAACAAGGTTTAAAAGGTTTTATTCTTCCGAAAGAAAATGCAGCAGAAGCAGCTATTGTCAACGATATAGACGTAATACCGGTTGAAACCTTACAAGAGGCAGCCGATTTTATTTCGGGAAAATTGAAAATTAGTCCACTAGAAAGTGATACTAGAGATATCTTCTACCATAATCTAAACGATTACGATATTGATTTTTGCGATGTTCAAGGCCAAGAAAGTGTAAAACGTGCTATGGAGGTAGCTGCTGCCGGTGGTCATAATATTATTATGGTTGGTCCTCCTGGTTCTGGTAAAACTATGTTAGCTAAAAGATTACCTACTATTTTACCCGCTTTAACTTTACACGAAGCCTTAGAAACCACCAAAATACATTCGGTAGCGGGTAAGTTAGAAAACAATAGTTCTTTAGTGGCAAAACGTCCCTTTCGTTCACCACACCATACCAGTTCAGATGTAGCCTTAGTTGGTGGCGGAAATGTACCACAACCGGGTGAGATTTCTTTAGCCCACCATGGTATTCTCTTTTTAGATGAAGTTCCAGAATTCAAACGTACGGTTTTAGAAGTACTTCGCCAACCTTTGGAAGAACGTTATGTTACCATTTCAAGAGCCAGAGGGACAGTGGTTTTTCCGGCTAATTTTATGTTGGTAGCCAGTATGAACCCAAGCCCAAGTGGAGAATTTTTTGATCCGTATTCAGATCACCCAGATTCTGCTTCTGCAGTAAAACGCTATTTAGGAAAAATTAGTGGTCCTCTTTTAGACCGTATTGATATTCATATTGAAGTGAACCCTGTTTCTTTTGATAAGATTAGTTCACCAGAAAAAATGGAAACTTCAGAATCTATTAGAGAGCGTGTTCAAAAAGCTAGAGAAATACAGATTGAGCGGTACAAAGATGTTAATGCTAAAATATACAACAATGCTATGTTAACCCCTTCGTTAATAAAAGAACACTGTGTAATTAACACCGCGGGTAAGGCTTTACTTAAAAAAGCAATGGAACGTTTAGGTTTATCTTCCAGAGCTTATGACAGAATCTTAAAAACGTCTAGAACTATAGCCGATTTAAGTGGATCTGAAGATATTAAAGTAGAACACTTGGCCGAGGCCATTCAGTATAGAAGCCTTGATAGAGAAGGTTGGTTTGGGAATTAAAGAGCTACCCTAGATTAATGGGAGTAGCTCTTTAATAATCTTTAAATCATTTAATTAATTCTGTTATTCTTTTAATAGCTTATAAGTTTTGTTAGCATTTTCAGATTTTATTTCCAAATAATAAACACCTGATTGTAGCTGTATATCAACAAAATTTAATTTGGAATTAAAACTTTGATTCCCTGACTCTAAGGTATTGCCATTAGAGTCTATTAACCTGTAAGTGTAGTCTCCATCTATGCCTTGAATTGTAATCTCATTTCTAAACGGATTAGGATAAATTTTACTTTTATCATTACTAATATTGATGCTTTTGTCAACCGTTTTAAAATAAGAAGGGCTGAGAGTAATACTACAAGATTCACCATATCCGCTGTTATACACTCCTTTAGCTCTTATCCTCACATTGTATGTTTCTCCAATTTGAAGCGAATTAACATTATCTAAATCTAAAAAAGTAGAGTTTCCCATACCTGCATAGGTTTTAATTCCATTTCTTTCAAATTCTGCCACGTATTCTGTTGCTCCTCTTATTTGATAAATACCTATTGTATTATTGGAGACTGATACTGTTTCATTACAAAATTCATCTTTTAATTTGGTGCGATTAGGAATCAATATTTCGCAAGATTCTCCATAAGAACTGTTTTCAACTCCAGATGGTCTAACTTTCACATTGTACACTTTACCAGCTTCTAGTGAGTTAACGTAATTTAAGTACAATTGAGTAGAAGTTCCCATGCCAGCATAAGTTTTAATACCACTATATTCAAATTCTGCTACATACTCTACTGCTTCTTCAACTTTAAAGATTTTTAAAATGCTATTTTCGTGAGTCAAAGTAGTATTACAATATTTTTCACGGATTTTTGTTGTTCCTTTTTCAGGTGGAAACTCAGTGTCAAATCTTAAATCATCAAAATAGATGCTATTTGTATTAACTTGATCTCCTCTATAATGCCCTATTTTGAAATTATAATCCGTGAAATTACTTGAATTTATATTCTTGAATGGTATCAAGTAAGGGGATTGTGAAGTATGACCAAGAATACAATTATAATTCATGGGACCATCGGGATCTTCTGTAGGTTCAGAGTTTATCGTTACAGGGTGACGATTATACCAGATACCTAAACGTCCATTGTCGTTAGGATTTCCTATGTTATCATTTTTCCATTGTATTTGTAATATTATTTCATTCCATTGACCTTTTTGGATAACACTATCAACATGAATTCTTGAATGCTTATTCCCATCTAATCCATGTATTAAAATAAACAGATCTCTTTTTACATTATTTGAAAGACTTGGATTATGTACATAATCAATTTCTAATATTTTATTAGATCCAAGGATTTGAGATATCATGTTCCAGCCGCTATTTTCTTCAGTAAATTCAGAATTTACCGGAACATAAAAGTTAAAACTATAATAATGAATATCGTTATCATAGCTTCTAGACTTTACCGAAAATTCAGCTCTAGATCGGCCATTAATTGGGATAGTACCAATATGTGGTTTGTCTGCTTCATGAACAGTTAATTTTAGACTATTACTAGAATTCAAATAATTAGGACTTATTTCCCAACTATAATTTTTCGCATCATTTATTACAGTTTGATATAAACCTGGATTTGCATCTGGCCCGTCTAAGTAATTCGGACCAGCTATATCCATATATTTAGGTGGGTTTGTGTTATAAAATGTTTCATCTTCAAATGCTTCATGATAGGGAATTGGCATTTGGCTAAATACTGAAAATGTGATTAAAAGTATGTTAAGCAATAGTAAAATGTTTCTCATAATTTCATGTTTAAAAACTATCTTTTAAAGATACAATTATAGGATGTATAATATTAATTTATTAACTATTATAACATGAGAGACTACTAATACTCTATATCATATCGAAGTAAAGCCGGTTTCATTCGATAAAATCAGTTCTCCTGAAAAAATGGAAACTTCAGAATCTATTAGAGAGCGTGTTCAAAAAGCTAGAGAAATACAGATTGAGCGGTACAAAGATGTTAATACTAAAATATACAACAATGCTATGTTAACCCCTTCGTTAATAAAAGAACATTGTGTAATTAACACAGCGGGTAAGGCTTTACTTAAAAAAGCAATGGAACGTTTAGGTTTATCTTCCAGAGCTTATGACAGAATCTTAAAAACGTCTAGAACTATAGCCGATTTAAGTGGATCTGAAGATATTAAAGTAGAACACTTGGCCGAGGCCATTCAGTATAGAAGTTTAGACCGTGAAGGCTGGTTTGGTAATTAAAAGAACCCTAGTTTTTTCCCAAGGTTCTTATTTTAAATTTCTAAGCTAGGTTTTGCCAAGCCCCACCGTTATGGGCTTCAATACCATTTTTCTTTAACGTTTTAACCGCTTGCGATGATCTAAAACCAGATCTACAAACTACAACTACGGGTTTATTATAGCGTTTTATAGTATCTAAAGAATGTTCTATATTTTGTAGAGGTATATTAAGCGATTTGTGAACATGCCCTGTTGTAAACTCTTCTTTTCCTCTAACATCAATAATTTTAGCGCCATGAGCAATTAAACTATTAATGTCAACATTTTCTTTTTTTCCAAATATTGCTGATAGTAATCCCATAGTTTTAAGCGTCTAATAATTCTTGTTCAATTACTTTTTTAAGATCGTGTTTAGATAATGCTCCTTTAAGCATTTTAGGTTCTCCATTTTTCGGGATAAATAAAATTGAAGGTATACTTCTAATTTGGAACATAGCAGATAAGCGTTGTTCTTGCTCTGTATCAAGTTTATAGATATCTATTTTTCCTTTATATTCTTCGGAAAGCGCTTCAAATACTGGGGCTACCATTTGACATGGCCCGCACCAATCGGCATAAAAATCTATAATGGCTGGTTTGTCTCCTTTAAATTGCCATTCATTACTTTGTGTAAAATCAAATACTTGATCTTTGAATATCTCTTCGTTCATTTTTATAGTAGCCATAATTTTTTTCTTATTATGAATACAATAACGTAAAGAAGATAAATGTTTTCAGTGACTAAGATCACATTAAAAAAAAGGCATAAAAAAAGCAGATGGTGGTTCATCTGCTTTTAAACTTTTATTAATGTATACGGTCTACATTTCTTCCATAGAAGAATCAACCATTGTTGAATCATCCATTGGTGTAGAAATATCTTCTATTTCTTTTTCTTCAGGAGAAACCATTTCTGTAGTATCTGCTGGTTCTTCCATTACTTCTTCTACCATTGTAGAATCTTCCATTGTTGTTTCCTCAGTTGATGTTTCTGATGCGCCACCACAAGCGGTTAATGATGCAATAGCGAAAATGAGTGCTAATTTTTTCATGGTCGTTAGGTTTTGGTTATGTTTACGTACGTAAAATTACTCTTTTTACTTATTTTTTATTGTTTTGAGCACTTTATTTTATTTATATAAAAAGTGAAGGCTTTTAATTACATTTAAAATAAGCTTATAAAGCTACATTAAAACTTTATTTTTTGAATCTATTTCCAGCTAAATAAAATATTTGTATTTTACTGTATATCAGCTTTTTCAACTTTTATTATATGCTAAAAATATCCGTAACCCGCTCTATTAAAATTATTGCTTCCGCAGATAAAATATATGCCGTTTTGGGCAATTTTAATCATTGGAAATATTGGTCTCCGTGGTTAACACAAGAACCAGAAGCAGTATTTAATGTTTCCGAAAACGCAAAATATTATGATTGGGAAGGCATAAGAATTGGTAGCGGTAATATGAAAGTAATGAATGAAATCTATCTAAATTCGGTAGAGTACGATTTAAACTTTTTAAAACCTTGGAAATTCAAAGCCAAAATTAAATTTAAAATTAAGGACAACAGAGATTCTTGTATAATTACTTGGATAATGGACAGTAGCATTCCCGTTTTCATGTTTCGGAAAAGACGAAAAATGGAAACATATATAGCTATGAATTATAAACGTGGTCTAGAAATGCTAAAAGACTATATTGAAAAAGGAGTGGTTATTTCGGAAGTAAGTATTATTGGTGAGCAAACATTTGAAGGGATAAAATACATCGGCCTAAATACCGAATGTTCTTTTGACGAGCTTGGAAGCCAAATGAAGATTAATTTTCAGAAAATGAGGACCTATTTAGTAGACCAAGAACAATTGGCGCTGGGTTTAGGTTTTAGCATTTATAACAATTGGGATTTTAAAAATCAACTTGTCAATTATACTTCTGGGTTTTCTGTAACAACTCTTCCCAAAAATATGTCCGCCGAGTTTATTACTGGGGTAATTCCTAAAACAAATGTTTTTAGCTTAAAACATACAGGTGCTTACAAACATGTTGTTAATGCGTGGGCGACATCAGAAAGTCTTTCAATAGCAAAAATTTATACTCCAAAGAAGAAAACACCTTTCTTTGAAGTTTATTTAAATAACCCTAATCAAGTATGCGAAAAGGAACTTATAACAGAGGTTCACTTTCCGCTTAAATAAGTTTGGTTATTTAGCCTTAACCGATTTATTTCCTTTCGTCCATGGATCCTCTTCAAGTGGTTCTTTGGTTCTCACTTGGTTTTTATTGGCATCTAAAAATTGTTCGTATTCCTTTTTAAGAATCTCATCATCAAAATTAGGCTTGCCTGTATTAGGGTCTATTGGGGTGTCAAAATAATTAAACACAAACTCGTCAATTTGTGTTTTGGCTTTTTGGTCTGAAGATTTAACATGAAGCTGAATTTGAATAGCTGTTATTTTTTCAGGATTTAGAGTACCGCCCAAAACCATGGGGAATATCACTTTCTGATAGTTTCCTTTTGATTTTGCTAATACAAAAACCAGCGTATCCGAGGTTTTTTCTCCTGAAAATAGAATAAAACTTAGTTCAGAATCTTGGCCAGCAATTAAATAAAAACTCAATTCATAAACTCTGCTGAAATCTACTGTTATAGCCTTATTTTCTCTGTTGGTGAATGCAACTAAATGTGTTGTTTGTTCTTCATTAGTGTCTGTTTGGACTCTAACATCCATCAAGCGGTAATAATTGGCAATGGTGTCTTTATTAACGCCAGAAGAGTACTTTTGATTTTTGTTTTCAGCCTTAACGGCAAGAGCGCTAAAAAGAGCAATTTGTAATGCAATTAGCAAATTAAATGGTAGGGTCATTATGATAGTTTTTCAGTTAGTTTTCTAAGCGCTAGCAACAGTTAGAAAATCTCATTAATAGTATATACGTATAAAAGTAGAACATATTTGATCAATTCTAGGTTTACTTAAAATGAAACCTTTTATTTACTCTTCTATTTCTATTCTATCTGGCGTCTTGTAACAGTAAGTCGGACTGTAAGCTAACTTAAAAGACACTACATAACTGTTACGGCAACCGCATTTAATTCTTTAAATTATCAAACTAATAGCAACCCTCACCAAACTGCTTGGCAAGACACGCTAAAACCAGGCATGAATGCTATAGCTGTCTCTAGAGATTTAATCCCTTTGGGTTTAGATCACAACAAAGAAGTATATATTGAAGGTTTACCCGGTACCTATTTAGTAAAAGATAAAATGGCCGCTCGCTGGACTAAGAAAATAGATATCTATATGGCGGAAGACATTGAACGCGCCAAAGAATGGGGAGAGAAAGAGGTGGAGATTAGGTTTGAGAAAGATTTAAATACTGATAAAGAGTAAGAATTTTGATTTAAATAGACCATTTATTCTACCTATCCGCTTCCCCCATCATAAAGTCTAAAGACCCGAGGATAGCAAATAAATCAGCCAGCATAACACCTTTGGAAATAACAGGTAACATATTTAAATGCACAAAAGAACCGGCACGAGCTTTCACACGGAAAGGAACATCTCTGTTTTTCTGCGCTATAAAATAATAACCCAATTCACCACGTGGATTTTCAGCACGCATATAATACTCTTCGTACTTAGGAATAATCTTTTTAGGAACAGCTGCTTGTGGATCAAAATCTCGGGTACGTTTATAATCACCGGTTAATTGATCTAAACACTGTTCTATAATCTTAACAGACTCCCAACATTCCCGAACACGTACATGGTTACGATCCCAGCAATCGCCTTGCGTACCCATTTTACCTTCACCAATAGGGATGTCAAAATCCAATTCAGGATAAACAGAATACCCTTCTGTACGGCGCAAATCAAATTTCATCCCTGAACCACGCAACACCGGACCAGAACAACCGTAATTAACCGCTAAATCAACAGGAAGTACACCAATGTTGGCAGTACGCTGGATAAAAATCTTATTGTCAATTATAATATTCTGTAACTCAGTCAGCTTTGGTTTTAGATAGGCAGTAAACTCTCTGCAACGTTCTTCAAAACCAACCGGAAGATCGTAATACAAACCGCCGACCCAAATGTAGTTGTACAACATTCTGGCACCACAAACCCACTCTAACATTCTAAGAATATGTTCTCGGTCTCGCATTAACCATAGAAAAGGCGTTAACGCACCAATATCTGCGGCATACGACCCAATTCCAACAAAGTGAGAAGCCAAGCGATTCAGTTCTGAAACCAAAACCCGAATGTATTCTACCCGTTTTGGAATGTTGTTTTCAATACCCAACAAACGCTCTACACCCATAGCGTAAGCATGCTCGTTATTCATGGCCGCCAGATAATCCATTCGGTCTACAAACGGAATAATCTGATTGTATGGTAAGGCTTCTGCGTGTTTCTCAAAACAGCGGTGCAGATAACCCATGTGCGGAACAACGTCTTTAACAATTTCGCCGTCCAGTGAAACCTCCAAACGAAGAACACCGTGCGTAGACGGATGCTGAGGACCAATATTTATGATCATCTCATCGTCTTTCAGATCCGATTCTTTGTAAAAATTAGGTTCTGAATTAACCAGATTGTCTTCTTGATATTTGTACTGAATTTCGGCCATATTAAACAGAGTCTGTTTTGACGTTTACTGAGACGCAGCTATTTATTATGATTATCCCAGTCATTTGAATTCCCTTTATAAAATTAATTATCAGTATCGATTAGTATTTTACTTTAATACCGTGAAAATATTCTTGCTCTTGGTAATCTTTCCGTAATGGATAACCTTCCCAATTATCGGGTAAAAGCAACTTTCTTAAGTCGGGGTGATTTTCAAAGTGAATTCCGTACATTTCTGACTGTTTCGCGTTCATGCCAGTCGGCTGTTTTCCAAACCGGAAATACGCTGGGTAAACTAGCGCTTTCTCTAGGAAGATTCACTTTCAGCACCACACCTAAATTTTTAGTAAGCGAGTATATGTGGTAAACTACTTGCAGCTTTTCTTCTTTAGGATGAAAATCTACGCCAGAAACACTGGAAAGAAAATCGAAATGATATTCGGCATTAGAAAAAAGCTCTTTGGCTACTTTTAGAATTAAGCGCGAATTGATTTCTACCCAAGGCTGAATAGATTCTAGATTAGAATACGGAATAACTTCCGCTCCAAACTTTTCCTGTAAATGGGCAATTAGTTTTTCTAGCATGTTATGCCTTCGCTTTTTCTTTTTCCAACAAACGCTGAATAGCCGTTGGAGCCATTAAGGTTTCTTTTCGTATTTTTTCCTGCAATTTCAGGAATCCACCAATTAAAGCTTCCGGTCTTGGCGGGCAACCCGGCACGTAAACATCTACCGGAATAATTCGGTCAACACCTTTTACCACATGGTAGCCGTGTTCCCAATAAGGACCGCCACAATTAGAACAAGAACCCATGGAAACCACATAACGCGGTTCGCTCATTTGCTCGTAAAGTCGTTTAATACGATCGGCCATTTTAAACGTTACCGTACCCGCAACAATCATAACGTCCGAAGTTCTAGGCGAAGAACGCGGTGTAATACCGAAACGGTCAAAATCGTAAGCCGTTGTGAACGTACCCATCATTTCAATGGCACAGCAAGCCAAACCAAAGGTCATGGGCCATAATGAAGAAAGTCTAGCCCAATTCAGCAAGTCGTCTACTTTGGTAACAATTACGCCACCCGATTGAAATTTCTGATCCAACAACATCTATTCGTCTCCTTTCTTTTCTTTACCGAATTGTAAATACGTTTCCTTAGCAACGGGGCCTTTAAAAGCAGGTGCTTCTTGATTAGGGATTACCCAATCTAAATAGCCTTTCACCCAAGCGTAAGCCAACCCTAGCAATAATATTATAATGAAAAGCAGCATTTCTATTAAGGCAAACCAGCCCCATAAACCGTTGGTACCGTCTATAATTTCTTTTCTGCCAAAAACAGTAGACCACGGGAATAGGAATACCACTTCTACTTCAAACAGAATAAAGATAATGGCTACTATATAAAACCGAATATTAAATTTACCCCAAGCGGTGCTTACCGGATCTTCACCTGATTCGTAAGAAGTGTTTTTTTGTGCGTTTGGTCGCTTTGGACGAATAAGCCACGCCGTACCCAGACCGCCTAAAATAAAGACAGTACCGCCTACTATAAATAGTAGTAAACCAAAATAATCTCCAACGGTTGCGTGCGACTCAAACATAATGGGTCCGAAATTACGAAAACGCGCTTTAAAAACCCACGCTTATGGGAAATGGATATTTTATGGTTGCCATGATCGATCTTTGGGGGTTAATAAAATCGTTTTCCTGCTATAATCCATGATTTTAATTATGGATTGATTATACGGCAATATCATATAAAACCACGATTTCAATCGTGGCCTATGGTTATTGGGCTGTTGCACTCATATATAGGTTTTTTAGGCCAAAAAGCATGTTATGTTTTCATATAATGTATCCTCTCCGCTTAAGTCAGTGTCCTCAGTGGCTTACCTAAGAATTCGTTTCAGCTGAAATAGATCATGTATTTGGTGACACCTGCCTGTTTTTGTCTCTTCGATAAAAAGATAGCGAAGCGAAAAACACTTATGAGGATCCTTTTTATTCAAGACTTTCCTCTAATATTATCAGCAAAGTTATTTGAGAGATACCCGACCCCATTGGGGTATGATGTTACATAGTTACTATTTAACTAGCCATTACTCTCAGTATCTCCCGAACGATTCCTTAGGTGTATATTCACAGGATAAAGAGTGTAATTGAATACCTGTCAGCGGCCTAGCTATATAGCTTTAATGGTCAAATGGAAATACGTATTAAAAAATAAAGCTGTATTTTAAGAATATATTCACCAAAAACGACGGCTCGTTTTATGCACAAGCAATCTGATATTACTAGTTCCATAAAAGAATTTTATGAAAAATGTTCTTACCGGATTACCGATTTTGAGATAGCGCTAGAAAGTAAAGAATACCAAGCTTGTAGTTTTAAATTGAATGGTCGTTCTATTATTAGTAGGAAGGCTAAAATTACACCCAAGAAAATGGGACAGTTTGTTACCTTTTGGAAAAGAACAGGTAACGGACCTATAGAACCTTTTCATGAGAATGATAACATAGATTTTTTTGTGGTAAATACGGCAAATGGTAATCATAGAGGTCAGTTTGTGTTCCCAAAAGCTTTATTGATTTTAAAAGGAATTATTTCAACTAATAAAAAGGAAGGAAAAAGAGCTATTCGCGTATACCCACCGTGGGATAAGTTAAGCAGTAAACAAGCATTAAAAACCCAGAATTGGCAACAAGATTATTTTCTAGAAATACATGAGGGTATTGATAATGAGACCTTAAAAGAATTATACGCCGACTTATTTAGATTAAAGAACAAAAAAGGCCTTTTTGATGTATGTAAGCTGCACAAATAACAGTGAATAAAAGTGCTTAGAAACCTGTTCCAACAAATAATATTTTTTCTTTGAGAGAAAACTTTTTGCATATATTTATTAAATGATGGGAGCTCCAATATATTTACTTCTTGCCGATGATGATCTTGATGATTGTCTCATTTTTAGAGAAGCACTGGAAGAGTTACCTGTGTCTGTAGATCTGCAAGTGGTAAACGATGGACAAGAACTAATGCAGTTTCTTGTGAAGAAAACCGAAACCTTACCTACAGTTTTGTTTCTAGACATTAACATGCCCCTTAAAAATGGTGTAGAGTGTTTGGCAGAAATAAAAAATAATGAAAATTTAAGGGATTTGCCGGTAGTAATATATTCTACATCCTATGACGAAAAAGTGATTAACACTTTATACAATAACGGAGCATGGCATTATATTAGAAAACCTTCTGAATTTTCTAAAATTAAAGAAGTTTTACAGAAAGCATTATCGCTTATCTCTATAGAGAGTTTGGGCTTACAACCCGTAAAAGAAAACTTTATTTTAAAGCATTAAAAAAACCTAATGAAGGAATATACTTCAAGTCATAACCTTCAGTTTTTATCTGAAGGAGGTGAAATGGGAAAACTCACACGTCAAAAAGACTGGAGTAACACCAGTGTTGGAAATCCTGAAATTTGGCCCCAGAGTCTAAAAACAACCATTAGCATAATATTGAATTCTCGTTTCCCTATGTTTTTGTGGTGGGGGCCAGAATTACTTTGTTTTTACAACGACGCTTATAGACCTAGTTTAGGTAAATCAGGAAAACATCCTTTTATTTTAGGAGCTAAAGCTAAAGAGGCTTGGCCAGAAATATGGCATATTATAAAACCATTAATAGACCAAGTTATAAACACGGGTGAGTCGGTTTGGTTTGAAGATCAACTAATACCCATTTATAGGAATGGGGAAATGGAAGATGTTTATTGGACTTTCAGTTACAGTTCTGTAAAAGATGAATCGGGTACTATTTCGGGAGTTTTAGTAACGTGTTATGAAACCACAGAAAAGGTTAAAATTCTTAGTGAGGTAGAAGAAAGAGAAAGTCAATTAAACTTTGCTTTGCAAGCAGCTAATTTGGCTACTTGGGATCTTAATCCTATTACTAATAAATTTGTTGGTAACAACAGATTAAAAGAATGGTTTGGACTTTCTTTTAATGACGAAATAGAACTTCCGCATGCTATAGAACGAATTGTTGAAAAGGATAGAAATCGTGTTATAAATGAGATTGAAAAATCTTTAAATGATTATCCTTCAGGTGATTATAATATTGAATACAGTATTATAAATCCTGAAACAAATCAAGTTAGAATAATAGTTGCTAAAGGGAGAGCCTTATTTAATGAAGATAAAGTTGCTATTCGTTTTAGTGGAACACTACAAGATATTACAGAACAATCGGCTAATAAAATTAAGTTAGCGAAAAGCGAAAAACAATTTCGTGATATTATTAAGCAAGCACCTGTTGCAATAACCATTTTAAAGGGAGATAATTTTTTAGTAGAAACAGCAAACGATAGCTATCTAGAAATTGTAGATAGAAAAGCAGAAACTTTTATTAGAAAACCCTTATTCGATTCTTTGCCAGAAGCAAAAGAAACAGTAGAACCCATATTATTAGAGGTATACCACTCCGGAAATCCTTTTCAAGGAATAGAGTTCCCTGTTACTATACGCCGGAATGGTGAAGAAGAGCAATGTTATTTTAATTTTATCTATCATCCGCTAAAAGAAGCCAATAAAATTACAGGGATTATTGCCATTGCAACCGATGTAACTACTTCTGTTATAGCAAAAAATGGCTTATTAGAAAGCGAATGGAAATTCAGAAATTTGGTGATGCAATCGCCCATTCCAATGACTATTTTTAGGGGCCCAGATTATGTTATAGAATTAGCAAATCCGGTAATGTTAAAAGATATCTGGCGGAAAAAGAAGGAAGATATTCTAGGTGAAAAATTGTTAGATGTTTTTCCTGAATTGAAAGATCAGAAATACCCAGAGATACTAAAAAATGTTTATGAAACCGGAAAATTACACAGCGAAAAAGAGTCATTAACCTATGTAAAAAAAGAGGATGGGCTGAAGAAATTATATTTCGATTTTCAATACGCGCCATTATTTGAAGTAGATAAAACCATCTCTGGCGTAATAGTAACTGTAACGGATGTAACCGAAAAAGTTGAAACAAGAATACGAATAGAAAATGCCGAAACCCGTTTACGTTTGGCTACTGAAGCGGCAGGTTTGGCTACTTGGGAGTTAAATCTTCAAACTAAAGAACTAATTTGTTCAGATAGGTTATTAGAAATCTTTGGACATGCTAAAGATTCTGTTTTTAGTTACGAGCAGTTAAAAAGCCAAATTTTAGAATCAGATAGAAATACAATTCTGACTAAGGCCATGCAAAAAGCAGAGAGTACGGGTGTCTATTTTTATGAAGCTCGTATTCTGCAACATAATAAATCCATTCGCTGGATAAGAACACAAGGTAAATTTTTTAAAGATGCTAACGGAATACCTAAAAAAACCATTGGTATTATTCAAGATATAACGGAGGAGAAAAAACATCAACAGAAATTGTATGAAAATGAACAAAAATTTAGATTGTTAGCAGACTCTATGCCGCAGCATATTTGGACTAGTGATCCCGAAGGAAATCTAAATTACTTCAACCAATCTGTTTATGATTTCTCTGGCATAACCCCAGAACAACTTGCCAAAGAGGGTTGGTTACAAATAGTACATCCAGAAGACAGACCAAAAAACATAGAAAAATGGACAGAATCCATTAAAACAGGTAATGATTTTCTTTATGAGCATCGTTTCCGCAGAGCAGATGGCGAGTACATATGGCAACTAAGCCGTGCCATTCCCCAAATAGATCAAAACGGTAAAATACAAATGTGGGTAGGTACCAGTACCGATATTGAAGACCACAAACGCTTTGCTAAAGAATTAGAAAAACAAGTTTTAGAACGAACTAAACTATTAATAGAATCTAAAGATAAATTAGAACATTCTAATAGAGATTTAAAAAATATAAACGAAGAACTACAATCTTTTGCCTATGTCTCTAGCCACGACATGCAAGAACCACTTCGTAAAATACAGACATTTTCTTCTAGAATTTTAGATAAAGAAAAAGATAATTTAACCCTAAAAGGACAAGATTATTTCACTAGAATACAAAATGCAGCCAACCGAATGCAGACGCTTATTGAGGATTTATTGGCTTACTCTAGAACAAATACTACCGAAAAAGTATTTAAAAAACTTCCTTTAGAAAAAGTGGTGCATGAAGTACTTGGTGAATTAGAAGAAACCATTGAAGAGAAAAATGTTTCTGTTCAACTAACAGAAATGTGCAGCGCCACTATTATTCCTTTTCAGTTTAAGCAATTGCTTCATAATCTTATTGGTAACTCTATTAAATTTTCAATAGATGGTGTTAATCCCGTAATTATTATTAAAAGTGAAATTATAAAAGGATCTAATATTGAACACCTTCCTTTACAGAAAAGGAAAAACTACTGTCATTTTACAATTTCTGATAATGGAATTGGATTTGAACCTCAATTTAAAGAACGTATTTTTCAAGTTTTTCAGCGTTTACATGGTAGAAATGAATATACTGGAACAGGTATTGGTTTGGCCATAGTTAAGAAAATTGTGGACAACCACGATGGAATCATAGAAGCCACTAGTATGCCTAATAAAGGCGTTACTTTTGATATTTATATTCCTGAAAAAGAATAACGTATATTTCAATTATCCTTTGTTTAAACTCAACGCAAAAAAAATCGGCCTCCCTCTTCGCTATAGGTTTTGTACCTCTAATTAACGATTAAAGCACTTTACACCGCTTTATTACTCTTAGTAAAATAAGGTTTCAACAGATTTTCTTCAGTTTCATTTTGTACCTCTGCCAATAGCTTGCTAAAAAGGCGTGATTTTAAATCATAAATTATGAGACGTAATACCATTATTATAATTGCAGCAGTACTTGCCTTAGGTTTTTTATTGCAATTAACTTATCAATATGCCTTTTATTGGTTTTTAGGTGTTATGTGCATCTGTTTACTCATCACCACATATGATATTGTACAAGTAAAAAATTCAATTTTAAGTAATTACCCACTTTTCGGACATCTGCGGTATTTATTAAAAGAGATTTCACCAGAAATACGCCAATACTTTGTAGAAGGAAATGTAGATGGAACTCCATTTAATAAAAACCAAATAGATCTTGTGAATGGCAGAGCCGATATGACTTTAAAAAGCCACCCATTTGGTACAGAAATGAACCTTTATAAAGATGGTCACGAGTGGATTGCTCATTCTCAGTTTCCTGTGAAATTAAACGAAGAAGCAATGCGGGTAAAAATTGGCGGAAGTCAATGTATTAAACCCTATAATGCGTCTTTACTTAATGTATCTGCTATGAGTTATGGTTCACTAAGCGCTAATGCTATTCAGGCATTAAATGGAGGGGCAAAAATTGGTGGTTTTTATCACAATACAGGAGAAGGTTCGGTATCTCCTTTTCATCTAAACGAAGGGGGTGATTTGGTTTGGCAAATAGGAACAGGTTATTTTGGGTGTAGACAACAAGACGGAAGTTTTGACCCCGAAAAATTTAAACAGAAAGCTTCTTTAGATAATGTAAAGATGATTGAAATAAAATTGTCTCAAGGGGCAAAACCTGGTCACGGAGGTATTCTTCCAGCATTAAAAAACACTCCAGAAATTGCTTTAATACGTGGCGTAGAACCTTTTACAACCATACATTCACCACCCTATCATACTGCATTCTCTACACCTGAAGGATTATTACATTTTGTGCAGCAGCTTCGCGAATTATCTGGCGGCAAACCCATTGGGTTTAAACTATGTGTAGGGCATCATTTTGAAATTGAAACACTTTGTAAAGCCATGATTAGTATGGGTATAAAACCCGATTTTATTACTGTTGATGGCGCAGAAGGCGGTACAGGAGCGGCACCTCTTGAGTTTTCTAATCACATAGGAATGCCGGGGCAAGAAGCAATAACCGTAGTTTCGGATCTTTTGCGTGGTTATGACCTTAAGAAAGAAGTTCGTATTATCTACAGCGGAAAAGTAATTATGGGTTTTGACATTGTTAGGGCTATAGCAGCAGGTGCAGATATATGTAATAGTGCTAGAGGGATGATGTTTGCTTTAGGTTGTATACAGTCTTTACGATGCCATAAGAATGACTGCCCAACTGGTGTAGCCACTCAAAACAAAAACTTATCTAAAGGCTTAAATGTAACAAACAAAAAACAACGTGTTGCTAATTTTCAGTTAGAGACCGTAAAATCTGCTATAGAAATGATGGCTGCCATGGGCTTAAGTTCTTCAGAAACATTAGATAGAAAAAGAGTTTTTCAGTGGTCGGGTGAAAATAACCGATCTATGACATTAGATGAAATTTACCCTACTGTAAAAGAAGGTGTTTTCGTAAATTAGTAAGCTAAACTCAAGAACTTAACTTATAACCCTCTCTTTAGTTTTTACGTATATACTGTTTACAGACTTTCAAGAATTTTCGTTGCTTGTTTTTTAAAGAGAAAATTTAAAGTCTACGCATAAATCAACTTTAAAATAGTGCTATGAGAGATTTTAAAAATGGTCTTTTGTTAGATGCAAAGATGGCGGGTCTGCTTTCTTGGTATTTTTTTGCGGGCAGTATTTTAATTTTTTGTACCATAGAACCACTGGTAATTAGACTATTTCTATTAAGCATTTTATTAATAGTATGGGCGGCCCTTGTATTTAGAGTTAGCGGAGTTCAGATAGACTTTAAAACTAGAAAAATACGTAGATACACCGCAGTATTTGGTTATAAAATTGGTAAATGGAGACCGTGTAATGAATTTCCATTTTTTAAATTAAAACATCTAAAAAGACATTTTAAATTAATGAAAGGAAGCACAATTACTTTTCCTTGTAGAATTAGCGCCATGGCCTTAGTGTTACACGATAAATTAAAACAGGAAGACATTGTGTTAATTCACGAACAGCCAGAAAAACTTTCTGTTTACCAATTTGAGTTAGAAGAAAAATTAGGCATCCCATGTATTTCAGATAATTACTTATGAAGTTTATAAAGGATTTAGTGGAAGGAATGCATTTTTAAAACATATAGTTCGCTAATAGAGCTACAATAATTCTCTTATTTTTAAAGTAGTGAAAAACATTTTTTACCCTATTTAGTTAAATGTAATTCTTCTTTTAACAGACATAAAAATACCTTTCACTTACTTCTATAATCTCTATTGTAGAGGCTATAAATTTCAACTAAAAAACAAGAGAAATCTAGCAAAGCCCTTTTCCTCGTACATTAGTTAGAAGTCCATTTAGATATACTTTATAATTTTTAACACTAGAAACAAAAACATAAATTACGGTTACATTACGTCAATTTGACGTATAAACGGTATAGACTAACCATTAAAACAGACAACATGTCCGTTTCTTTGTGTTTCAGGGGTAATATAATAAGTGGAACAGCGTTTGAATACTACTTAGCACATTTTAAAAAGGAGGGATTAATGAGACAATTTATTAATAAAGATTTGTTGAATGAACTTCTTCAAATAGGGGATCTTCAAAACTCACTAGATGGAGGAAGGAGTGCTGTTTATAGCCGATTAAATGTTCGGGATAACGTGTATGAGTTGGAGGTAAAAATTCCTTCGGCAAATATTAGCGAACTAATTATTGAAATTTCTGGTAAAAACCTAAATGTCTATAATTTAAGTAAAAAGCGCAATTCTGAAGGAGAATACATTGCTATTCCTGCTAATTTTAGAGCATACGCCATCCCGAAAGATGCCGATGCTACTTTAATTGAAGCTATTGAAATTGGTGTAGATGAAGTAATGATTAGAATCCCGAAAGGAATTGAGACAGATCTAAAAAGAAAGCGAATAAAAATAAGACAAAAGAGATAGGGCAATTAAGCTTGGGGGCACGGAGACATAAATACTTCGTTTGCCCTCTTCTCTTAATAATAGAGTATTAGGTATTTTTTAACCCATAGTTGAGATTTTTTGTAGAGAAAATTACACAATCCCGATTTTCATTAAAAAAAGAAGGCTTAATAAAACCCATCTTTAAATTCATGCTTAACACCATTTAATCTTAAAATGCCTTTTTAAGCAAATTGGCTTACAAATTGTCTTTTATAAGCAGTAGAAAATCCCAAAAAAATGAAAGACACCATGAAATTTATACAATCTACCCTATTGACAGGGTTCACTATAATCTTACCCTTATTAATTTTATTTACTGTTTTTAATTGGGTTTTTGGATTCATTATAAAAATTTTAAGCCCTTTTACTGTAGCCTTTGTTAATCAAACAGGAGTTTCTGTTTTTATGGCTCATGTTTTTGTGATTTCTGGCTTTTTAAGCATATGCCTTTTATTGGGCTATTATACTAAAACCAGAATGGGTAAAGAAGTATATGAAAAAACAGAACTTAGATTATTAACCAGAATACCCGGTTATAAAATTGTAAAGGAAACCATTATGCAGTTTTTTGGAGATAAAAAACCGCCGTTTTCTTCCGTGGCTTTGGTAAAGCTTTTTAGTAATTCTACCATGGTTACGGCTTTTGTAACCGACGAACATCCAGACGGTAGTTTTACTGTATTTGTGCCTACTGGTCCCAATCCAACATCGGGTAATATTTACCATGTGCAAGAAGAACAATTAATAAAAGTAAACGCCACTGTAGAAGATACTATGCGTTCTATTTTAGGTTGCGGTGCAGGTTCTTGTAATGTTGTAAAATACGATGTTAAGATTGAAGAACTTGAAAGAAGAAACGAAGCTAAAGCACAAGAAAATGAAATTAAACAAGCCAGTTAAGATTGATATTCATTTTTAGAAAATGTTCTACCGTTTGTGAGATTTACTAAAGTTTGAGTTAACGTTTTAGAAAACGATAATCCACAGATCACTACATCTGTAGTAAGTGTGTTTCCAAACAAACCCTGAAAAGTTCTACCAGCTTTTAACCGAGTATTAAATTCCTTTTTCCAGCTGGTGGTATAATTCTGTTCCATTTCCTCAAAAGATTTTTTTCCATTTAAGAAATCTATAAGATCACCACTAAGCATTGCAGATGCATGCAAAGCCATGCTCATTCCGTTTCCGCATAAAGGTGTAATTAATCCGGCCGCATCACCCGTCATAAATACACCATTCTCAATCAATTTTTTGTTTTTGAAATAGATGTTTGAAATACTTAAAGGTGCTTCATACAGTTTAGAGAAATCCTCTAAATAATGTTTCAGAAAAGGGTTTTTAGAAAGAATTTCAGCTTCTAGACGTTCAATACTACCGCCACAATCTTTTAGGTTTTGGGCAGTTGTTAAATAACACAAACAAGTCGTTCCTTCCTCTACCCTAGAAATACCACAATACCCGTCTTTAAAATTATGTAACTCAATTCTATTTTCGGGTAAATTGCTTTTTACATGGTATTTAACGGCTATGTAATTTTTAGCTGTTTTCTTTTCCTCTTCTTTATGAAAACGTTGTAGTTGTGTATCTAAGTTAGATCGTTTACCAAAACTGCCAATGCAGCTTTTCGCTTCTATTTTTTTGGCTGAAGTAGTAATGGTATAGCTTATGCCTTCTTTTGTAATATCCTGAACGTTTTCGCCTTCAAAAATATGAGCCCCCAAACTTTTAGCTCTTTGGTAAAGCAAATTATCTAAAGTAAACCTGCTTATTCCGAAACCACCGGGATAAATATCTTGCTCTAAAAAATAACCTTTAGGGGAAGATATTTTTAACTGATTGATTTTGGGTAAATTCAGCTCATCTAGCGGAATTCCTAACTCTTTTAAAAACGGATACGCTTCCATAGAAATATATTCACCACAAACTTTATGGAAAGGATAGCTTTTCTTTTCTACCAAGGCCACTGAAAATCCTTTTTCCGCTAGAAGAATAGCAGAAGAAAGCCCGGCCAAACCCCCGCCGATGATGCAACAATCATACATTTTCGGCTGTTTTTACGGTAACTAACCAACGGAAAGCCCAAATCCATTCTATTCGGTAGTTTTCAATACCCGCTTGTTGTAAAAGGGCTTCTAATTCGGCTTTTTTAAAGGCTCTTAAAACTGATAAAGCGGCATCATTTTTAACTAAATAAGATTTAGAGAATAGTTTTGTAATCCCTTTTATAGAATAATACGCCCATGGATTTCGGTGAATGTCGTTTATAATAAATCCGGTTTTTGCATTTTGATTCATCCAGCTAAAAAGCTTTACTAATTCTTCATTACTTAAATGGTGGCAAAATAAAGAAGCTGTAATAATATCGTATTGGGTATTTTCGTCAATCCTAAAAATGTCTTTATAATCCGATTCTATAAAATTTAGCGGTAAATTTTTGTTTCGTTTTTCAGCATAAAGAATACAATCTGGCTTTAGATCTACGCCCGTTAAAGACAGTTCTAATTTACCGTTGTACTTTCTGTAAATCTGCCTAAGTGTATCACCGCCACCACTACCAATATCTAAAAGATGAATGGCTTGCTTTCTTGGTTTAGGTATTAATTTATTAATGCCTCTAAAAATCACCTGATAACCACCTAACAATTGGTTAATGGTGTCTAACTCTTTTAGATTTCGGAAAAGGTCTTTTTGCGGAATATTATCTTGATCTAATAATTCTTTTTCCGATGATCTGTTGAGAAATAGCTTATTCATAAACGTCTAATAATGCGGCTTCCATGGTGAGTCCTGGCCCAAATCCAGCGGCTAAAATGGGCTTTCTGTCTGTTAGTAAGGTTTCCCAATTCTTTTTCAGAATAAAAAAAATGGTACAAGAAGACATGTTACCGTAGTTCTGCAAAATTTCTAGAGAACTGTTCAGTTTTTCTGAAGCAATACCTACGCTTTCTGCAAACTTTTCTAAAATTTTTGGTCCGCCTGGGTGAATAGCCCAGTTTAGGTTTTCTTTTTCGAATGTAGCGTTGAACAAACCGTTAAAACTCTCTTTAAGATCTGCGCCTAATAAATCGGGCACATAGCTGCTTAACGACATTAAAAATCCGTCTGAACAAATATCCCAAGACATATCTTGTTTGCCTTTTAATATTACTTTGTTAGCGGTTTCTTTCAGTTGTAAACAAGGTTTTTCACTTGGTTTACCCGAAACTAAAACTGCCGCTGCACCATCTGCAAATAGTGAATTAGATACAATCTGGTCGTCGGTTTTAGGTTTTCTAAAATGCAGGGTGCAAAGTTCTACATCGGCTATTAAAACCTTGGCATTTGGATTTCCTTTGCAAATGTTTTCGGCCATACGCAAGGCCTGAAAACCGGCATGACAACCCATAAAGTTTACTGAATAACGATTTAGTGAAGGGTTTAAATTCAGCTTTTCAATTAATTTAATATCAATACCTGGCGCCATCATTCCTGTGCACGTCACGGTTATTAAATCGGTGATAGAATTTTCTTCTTCTTCAGAAATACAATTTTGTATGGCCTCTGTTACTAAATCAACAGCCGTGTTTTTAAAAACCTGCATGCGTTTTTCTACCAGCGGTTCGTAGGGTTCTTCTACATTAAAAAGCAAGGTGCTTTTAGGCTGAAGTCCAAAATCTGGTAAAACAGAATGCCGGTACTGTATTTTGCTTTTTGTAAATAGAATAGACGTTTTTTTCTTTTGAGCAGGGTCGTGAGTTTGCTCTTGCATATAGCTAATCAGTTCGTTTTGGTGGTAACGAAATGAGGGAACGGCTAATCCTATGGAAGTAATGTAAGTCAAAATTTTAGGGAGTATTATTTATTATAAGCAAGGTGAGGAAAAAAGCGTTCATGCACAGGGCAGAAATATTATTCATACGCATTGCATTTTTGAAATTGGCTTCTGAAGTGTTGTTCCAAACTTTGCGCATCCAGAATAAAAACCACAAAATTACAGGCAATAAAAAGGCCTGAAATAAGATAAATACGTTTTGATGTTTTCCGGAGAAATAAAAGAAAAACAATAAACCCACTACAGCAAACATAATAATACTGAAGACGAAAGTCCCTCGGTAACCTAACTTCATGCTTAGCGTGGTAACGTTATCTGCTTTGTCGGATTCGTGCTGAAAAATTTGAGTTAAGGGATAACCACCGCCAATCATAAAAGACGCTGCCAAGGCAGCAAGCACTAAAGGCGATTGTAATATTTGGTAGGCCGATAAATTAGATGCCGCAGTTAAGACCATAAAGAAGGTAAAACCACCCTGAAAGATAAAAACGGTAAGAAATCCAGAGATAGGGTATTTTTTAAGACGAACGCCGCGGTAACTGTATAAACGGGAAGCTATAATGTAGGTTAATAAACTAAAGGTAAACAACAAGTTTATATAAAATACCGAAATGCTTAAGGCAAGGGCATCCATTAATAAGGTAACGCTAAATAGAGCTTTGGGTGGTATTGGTGGTTTTTCAATACCGCCAATACTTTCTGTGTCTTGGTCCATGTAACTGTTGTACCCGTTGCTGGCCGGATACACTAAAAAATGCAATACCAAACCGGCAATTAATGCTTGTTCTACATTTAGGTGAGGAACTTGGCTTAAAGCAAACAGAAATACAGGCAGCAAATACACCGAAAACGGTATGCGCAATAAACGGACGGTATTTATAATGTTTTCAGCTTTCATTGCCTTGTCCAAAAATAAACATCTTCATGAAAGCTTATGTTCCAAAAGTAGGATTTAATATATAGTTATGAGTTATGAGTTATGAGTTATGAGTTATGAGTTTCCGTCTTCTTATAAATCCATTCCATTAAAAAACACCCTACAATGATGGATAGAGATACAATAATCCCTGTTCGGTTAGAAAAATATTGTTGTTCTATTAGGGTAAACAAAGCAATTACGCATAATATAAATCCAATTAAAGGGATGGTCTTTTTACCATTTATTTTAGAAGCCAATCTAAACCCCGTATAATTTACTACCGCAAAAATTAAGATAAAGCCAACACTGCCTGCGGTAGAAATGCTTTCTAGTTCTAATAAATTTGCCGATAGTAAGGTAGCAACAGCCGTAATCAATAAACCTATGGGCTGATTCCAAAATTGCCCTGTTAACTGGTGTGGTAATTCATCGTCTTCGGCAATTTCATAACTTACTCTAGAACCCCCATACAAAGACGCATTAATGGCCGAAAAGGTAGAAATAAGCGCTGCAATAGTAATAATGGTAAAGCCAATTTGGCCCAACATGGGTTTAGCAGCTTCCGCTAAAACATAATCTTGCGCGTCTGCAATTTCTGAAAATGGGAGCGAACCTACCGTAACTATTGCAATAATTACATACAGAAGAATTACAAAAATAACCGAGTAATAATATGCTTTGGGGATATTTTTAGCAGGATTTTCAATATCGGGAGCAGCGTTGGCTATAAGTTCAAAACCTTCGTACGCCACAAATATTACCAAACCACCAGTTAGCAATTGTACTGGGGTTTCCCAATTAGTAATGCCTAACTGCTCTATATTAGTATTCCCAATTAATCCATAAAGTCCAATTACAACAAAAGTCAGTAAGATTATTAATTTAATAATAACAGCATAGGATTCAATTTTTCCTACTACCTCTATGCTATAGTAATTAATGGCAGTAGCCAGAATGATAATGGCGCTAGTATAAATATGGAAATCATAGGTTTTGTTTACTATCTGAAATAGATTAGGTGCGTAAGAACCAAAAGCAGAAGCATACAAAGAAAGCATAATAATATAACTGATCCATAGTAGGTTGTTTATACCACCGCTAAAGATATTTTTACCAAAACCTTCGTTCACAAATTTTACCGTACCTCCTCTGTCGGGGAAAGCAACGGAAAGTTTCACATAACTGTAAGAGGTAAGCAAAGCCAAGATTCCGGCGAATAAAAAGGCTACCGGAGTTCCTCCTTTAGCCAGTGAAACGGCCAAGCCAAGAACTGCAAAAATTCCTCCACCAACCATGCCGCCTATGCCAATAGAAATGGCTTCTCTTAAACTTACTTTTTCTTTTTTCACGCTTAAATTTAGTTTCTAAAATTGGTTTTTTTATGAATCTAAAACCTACTTCTGTATAGGCCAAATAGTTGTTTATTAACAGATATTATAATTTAACCGAATTCTTTTCCTAAAAGAATAGGTTAACATTCAAATAGTTATAAAGATCTGTAATTGTTTAATAGAATAAGAGGAAATAACTGGAAAAATAAAAGAATGAATTTCGTTACTAAAAGGAGTTAGCTGTTATCTCTATACATAGAGTTTACAGTAAACTAAAAAATTAACCATTAAAAACACACTCAGTTTTTAATGTACGATAGTGAGTGATTCGGTATTTTTTTTGTGTAGCAGCAAACACTGAATCTTAAGCGGCCGTTCTAGGCCGCTTTTAATTCAATAAGAAAAAATGAGGAAACTTTTATTATGTTTGTCCCTTATATGAAAAGTGAGGGGGTTAGATTTTTAGCCTAATTTTTGCAGGGACTTAAATTACCTTTCTTTAAGTATTGTTATATGGGTAATTACTTTTGCTTTAATTTTTATTGGGGAAATATGAATTTATTGAAAATTATTTTTTGTCTTTTTTTATTGTGCGCATGTTCCAATGTTATTGCTCAGGAAAAACAAGACAGTAATTCTAGTGTAAGTATTAGTAATTATTTCTCTATGAGTATTGCAGAATTAATGGAACAAAAAGTAGTTACTGCCAGTAAAGAAAACGAAGAAATAGAAGATGTTCCTGCCAGTGTAATTATTATAACTAAAGCAGATATAGAGAATTATGGTTATCAATCGGTAATTGAAATTTTAGAAAGTACTACCGGTTTTTTTAAACATGACGATTATAGGAATGTAGGTTTTGGTACCCGCGGTTTTTTCTCTAATGTTTACAACCGGTCATTTGTATTATTGGTAAATGGAATTGATCAAAGCTCTCCTTTTCAGGCATGGAATACCACAAACCTAACTACCCTACAAGTAGAAAATATTGAAAAAATAGAAATTATAAAAGGCCCCATGGCTGTTATGTATGGTAACAATGCCTTTTTTGGTGCCATTAACATTATCACAAAACTAACAGAACAAGAAACCTCTAAAAGTGAAGTAAGTACTTCTTATGGAGCAGACAATACGTATAGAACTAACTTACATACTAGCTTTAAGGAACAAGATTTTCAGGCAGCTATTTCAGGAGGGTTTTCAGAGTCTGAAGGGAGAAATGTTCCTTTTTCACCTATTTTAGATAGCGTTCCCGATTATTCTGGTAACTATTATAAAAATGCTACAACTAAGAATTTTTTCAAACACCGTACTAAATATATTAATGCGGTAGGCTCTTACAATAATTTCTATTTTGGTTTTTCTTACGATTTATCTGAAAGGAATTTAATCCATAATATATCTCCAATTCTAAGTGACCAAAAAAACAGTGTTAATTCAGAAATAACTCGGTTTAGTTTGGGGTATAAAAAAAGCATAAACAAAAACCTTTTTTTAGATCTAAGTACCCAATACCATTCTACTAATGTAGAACACGAATATAGAAAAGCCAGTATTTCGCCTAAAATTGAACACGGTCAATTAAATTCTTATGCTAGGCGCTTAATTGGAGAAGCTAGAATTAATTATAATATTTCAGAGGCGTTAAAAGTCTTAATTGGTTCTCAAATTTCATCCACTAAAGCCCATCAACGCATTGATGTTCCACCGGCTTTTATTAACCAAACCAATGATTTAAACGGCTCTGTAATAAATACTTCAGTGTTTACGCAAATAAACTATACGTTGTCTTCTAAACTTGAAATTATTGGCGGGGGGCGAGTTGATTATCAACCACCGTATTCTATGGTTAACAAATATGATTCCCCAAATGGAAATCATGCACATTTACCCTATTCCTATTCTTATGACAAACCAATATTTGTACCGCGTATAGCTACAATATATAAAGTCAATAGAAAAAACATATTAAAAGCTATGCTTGGTCAAGCAACCAGTAGGTCTTCAATAAGTGAAAATCTTCGTTTGAATAATAACCCCCAACCTACTTTGGTACCGCAAAGAATTACCACTGCCGAAATTAATTACAACAATATTAAGTCTAAAAATCTCACCTTTAATAGCAGTATTTATTATAGCTATTTAAATCATTTAATTGTTAGAACTACCCGTTTTAATAATGGCGTTTATACAAACGAATTTAACAATAGCGGTAGTTATACCAGCTTTGGCACAGATTTACAATTGATTTTTAAACCTACTTATGCATGGTTATTTGATCTTTCTTGCACCTTTCAGAAAACGGAAGATAAAAAAAACCAACAGTCTGCGGCATATTCACCCAATGCTTTAGTCTATATTAAATCTATTTATAAATTTAATAGATATTTAACAGCAAGTATTGTTGGCAATTATGTAGGATCAATGGAAACCTACTGGGATGAAACTCCTTCTGATATTAATAACCCTAATTCACCACAAATAGGTAGAGTTCATGAAACTACACCAGGGTACTTTAATCTTTCAGCGAATGTTCGTTTAGAAAATCTCTTTTCGAAAGGAATTTTTGTAGCGCTGCATGCCTATAATATTTTAGATACCCGAAAACGCTATGCGCCAACAGAAGTAAATTATGATTACTTGCCCAACGGAACCTATGACCAAGGAATAAAACTTTATGCCAATCTGGGGATTAAGTTTTAACTAGTGATTTGAGTTGTATCAATTAGTTCTCATAAAACCGTATACCAAACAGCTTTTAAAAAGGGTTCTTGCATTTGAAATAACTAAATGATTATTTTGCCCGTAATTATCAACTCTAGAGAATTAGCGGCCGCATACTTTGTGCAGTTCCTTTTAGCTTTCTTATTTTTTTATTTTTTTTTTCTTATCTCTATTTCTTTTTTTTTTTTTTTTTTTCTTTTTTTTTTCATTGCCTAAAATAGCCCATCTTTTTAAAAAATGTTATAACATCTAAGTTATTTTCTAATAAGCTATGTTAATCAACGTATAGAGTCTGATGATTTCAGGCCTCTAAAAAAACGTTCCTAAACCAAAACACAACGTTTATAAAGTATTTGTGCTAAACTTATTCTTTCTAGGTATTTTACTTTCATTTTTAAACAAATAGCAGAAACTGTAGTTTATTTAGTCATACCCTGCAGTAATTTAGAGTGAGGAAAAAAGGCTGTTCATTTTTTTGAGCAGCCTTTTTTGTGCCTGAATATTTATTTGTAGAATTCTAAAAAGCCTTTTTAATTTTTCCTATAATTAGCGAAGTAGAAAATCCTTCCACTAATTCAACTGTTTCTACACTTCCTCCGTTTTCTATTACCTCTTTAGAGCCAACAATGGTGTCAATGGTATAATCGTTACCCTTTACCAAAACACTTGGCAAACACTCATTAATGAGCTCTAAGGGTGTTTCTTCTTCAAAGAAGGTAACGGCATCAATAAACTCGAATGCAGCTAAAACACGTGCTCTTGCGTATTCAGGAACAACAGGACGGGCTTCCCCTTTAAGCCGACTTACGGAAGCGTCGGTATTAAGTCCTAAAACTAATTTGTCACCTTTCATTCTAGATTTTTCTAAGTAGTCTACGTGGCCCAAATGAACAATGTCAAAACAGCCATTGGTGAAAACTACTTTTTTGCCTTCAGCCTTCCAAGATTTTACTTGTTGTGCAAAGTCTTCTCTAGAAAGAATCTTGTCTTTAGTGGGAAACATTTTTTAGAAAATTATATGCTGTGAAAATAGCGCTTAGTAATTAGTGCTTGCTAAATTTCTGAATTACAACAAGACCAACAAAGCCTAAAATTATAATTACCAAAGTTTGCCAACCATGGAAAATGGTAGCAAAAGCAATGGCCTTGCTTGGGCTAGCAATACCACAAAGTAACACTAAACCTTTCGGCACTAAAAAATGATACGTACCCGTACCACCTGGCATAGGTAATGCCATAGCCACACCACCAATTACAAAGATGGTTAAGCCATCCATAAAACTTAAATGTCTGGTCTCGGGAAAAGCCAATACAACCGCGTAAAGCATTAAATAATACAATACCCAAATAAGAAAGGAATATAGGATAAAAAGCCCTCTTTTTTCTAATTTAAGAATAGAACCAAAGCCATCTTTTAAACCTAAAAGAAGTAGTTTCACTTTTACCAATAATCTATTTAGCAAAATTCTTTTCTTGGTTATTAAAAAGAAATAAGCGGCTATTAGAATAACTAAAACAGCGGCTATAATTATAATTTTTGTGGTAGTAAAAAACGGAGGTTTTTCTTGCTGGGCTTCTGGGCTGGCAAATATTTCGGCAAAGAATTCAGAAAACTGAGAAAGCTGAAAAACAAACACAGATCCTATACAAATAATTAAGAATACAACGTCTATTAAACGTTCCATAACCACGGTACCAATACCGGTTTCGGCGGGTACGCCTTCTAATTTCTTTAAAGCATAGGGTCTAGATATTTCACCGCCCCTAGGAATAGCTAGATTTACAAAATAGCCATTCATTACTGCTATAAAAGAGTTCCACAGAGAAACTTTATAACCAATTGGTTCTAATAATATACGCCATCTTTCGGCTCGTACAAGATGGCTTAGTACTGCCATTCCTGCGGATAGGAAAAGGAAAAATTTGTTGGCGCTGTTCCAAATTTTTAGAAGAAAATCAAAACGTGATTCATTTTCGCCTATTTGTTGGGGGTCAATAGAAGTATACGAAACATATAAAAGATAGAATGTAACCGAAAAAATGATTACATACTTTAAAATATTTTTTAAGCTATTCATCCAATAAGTCGGTTATTTTCATCCGGATGAACTACTACCGGCTTGTATTTTTTTGCAACTTCAAAATCCATGGTACAGTAAGATACTACAATAACAACATCCCCAACTTGTACTTTACGGGCGGCTGGTCCATTTAAGCAAATTACTCCTGAATTTCTTTCGCCCTCTATAATATATGTATCAAAACGTTCGCCATTGTCTATGTTCAGAATCTGAACCTTCTCATTTTCAATCATATTAGCAGCTTCTAAAATAGCTGCGTCTATGGTAATGCTGCCAACATAATGTAGGTTGGCTTCGGTAACAGTGGCTCTGTGTATTTTAGATTTTAATAATTCTATTTGCATCCGCTTAGTTTCTCATTCAATGCAAGAACAAAATTACAGTTTTTAAATGTGTCTGTCTAATTCTAATCGAATTTCACGATAATATTATCTATCAAACGTACATTTTCTACATAAGCGGCAATACATATAGCTAGCTCTGCAGAATTAATTTTTTCTATTGAAATGAGTTTATTGGTTTCTGTGATTTCTAAATATTCAACGTTAATTCCATCTTGTTCTTGTAAATAAGCGGCCGCTTTTTGCTTTGCTTCTATTGGATTTTTACTTTTAAGTAGCACATCTTGGCAAATTTTAAGGCTTTGGTATAAATATGAAGCTGTTTTTTTTCCTGCTACAGAAAGGCGTTCGTTTCTAGAAGACATGGCTAGACCGCTTTCTTCTCTTAATGTAGGGCAAGCAATAATTTCTAAAGGGAAAGAAAGTGCCGAAACTAATTGTTTTATAATAGTGACTTGTTGTAGGTCTTTAAGCCCAAAATAAGCTTTAGTGGGGTTACAAAAATGGAACAACTTACTTACAATGGTTGCTACCCCATTAAAGTGTCCTTTTCTAAATTCCCCTTCCATTACGTCTTCTACAGAACCAAAATTGATCTGCATATAGTTCTCTTCCGGATACATTTCTTTTACTTCTGGTAAAAAAACAACATCGCAGCCGGCTTGTTTTAATTGTTCAATATCGTGCTCAAAATTACGTGGATATTTGTCAAAATCATCCTTATTATTAAACTGAGTAGGGTTAATGAAAACGCTGCAAATCACAAGGTTATTTTCTTGTTTAGCCCTGTTAATAAGACTTAAATGGCCTTGGTGTAAAGCACCCATAGTAGGCACAAAACCTATGCTCTTTTTTTCTGAAAATCTTACTGAAGATGTGAAAGAAAATAAATGGTTAGCTGAAGTAATAATCTGCATTTCAAAAGGATATGTGTTTTGCCAAATAATCTTGGAACATTCAATTTTATGAAAATTGCAGGGAATATAGTATCTTTGCATGCAATTCTATTAATAAACTACTAAAAATATGAGTACACGGATCCTCTACGTAGCTAGTGAAATTAATCCCTTCCTTCAATCCACCGAAGTAGCCAATTTTGTGAGAAAACTTCCTCAGGCCATGCAAGAAAGAGGGATGGAAATTAGAATCCTTGTTCCCCGCTTTGGTTTAATTAATGAAAGAAAAAATAGATTACACGAAGTAGTTCGTCTTTCAGGCATTAATATACCTGTTGGAGACGATGAGAAGCCTTTAATTATTAAAGTGGCTTCTATACCTAATGCTAAACTTCAGGTTTATTTTATAGATAACGAAGATTATTTCCAAAGAAAATCAGTTTTCTTTGACAAGCAAAACAAATTTCATGCAGATAATGACGAAAGAGCAATCTTCTTCTGCAAAGGTGTTTTAGAAACGGTTAAGAAATTAGGTTGGGCTCCAGATATTGTTCATTGCAACGACTGGATGACGGGTCTTATTCCTTTGTACTTGAAAACCACGTACAAGAACGATCCAATTTTCAAAAACGCTAAAAGCATATTCTCTGTATACAATAATCGTTTCGATTTTAAGTTTAATGGAGACATCATAGAAAAAGCTAGAATGGAAGATATGGAAGAAGAGATGTTATCTCATCTTCAGTCTGCCGATTATGATGGATTTATAAAAGTTGGTATTCAGCATGCTGATGTTGCCATAAAAGCAAGTAACTTTGAAGACTCTAGCAATAAATTAGAAGAGTTGTTTACTAACTTTGCCGACAAAAAGTTAGACTCGCTTGAGACAACAGAAGACTCTATTGATCATTATTATGAACTTTACAACGACCTTGTTAAATAATAAACACCATTCTGTTTCATTTTATATATGGCTGATATCTCTGATATCGGCCATTTTTATTACTTCTTGTAGAAAGAGTGACAGCGGAAATATTAAGCTTCCTGTTCAGGATCAGGTTTTAAGCACCTATTATAGAGATACTTTCAGTATTGAAACCTCTACCCGTTTACGCCCTAACTTTATTAATAGCACCAATCCGGTTGCTGGTTTAGTTGGCAATTACAACGATCCTATTTTTGGTAATGTAAATGCAAAAACCTTTTTCAACCTTACTATAAATGAAGAATTCAGAAATTTTGGAACCAACGCAAGTTGTGACTCTGTAGTTCTAGAAATTCCCTTCCAGTTTTTTTCCGAAAATGGCAATATAAAACCAAATTATGTTGGTGATACACTTTCTGATCTGGTTCTTGAATTGTATAAAGTATTAGAAGAAATTAATCCAGATGTGGTTTATGGTATTTCGGATTCTCTTCAGTTAGAACAAACAGCTATTGACGAAACAAGCATATACCTTTTGCCAAGAACTAAAAACTTTAAACTTTACCTTCCTAAGGATTTTGGTCAACAAATGATTGACCAAGGTAGCGTAGACCAAGAAGAATTTAGAAATCGGTTTCCCGGGCTTTGTCTAAAAGCCAAAACAGGAACAGGTGATGCTATATATGGTTTCGATTTAAAAAGCACCAGCGCACAACTTAAAGTATACTATAGAAACAGCTCTTCTACTGGTGGTTTATTATTTAGTATGAAATTGAATAATGCGTATTTTAACTCTATCTCTTCGGACAGAACTGGGACAGCATTAGAATCTTTAAGCAAAGATAATTCAATCCCTTCTACCGCAAACGGTGTTTCTTATTTACAAGGAGGCACGGGCGTTGGTACTTGGATAGATATTAAAGACCTGGCTGAATTTCAGAAACAAGAAGAAGGTGTAATTATTAACAAAGCAATACTTAGAATTCCTTTAGACTTTACTACTTACGGTGGTGAAGAAGAAGACCCTAATTATTTTGTGCGTTTAATGAAAACAGATGCTAACGGAGATTTTATATTTACGGACACAGATGATGACGTTGATGTAACCGCTTATGCAGCCGAATCGGTAGTGAATTTTGAAAGCGAACTATTAAGCCGTCCATCTAATGCCTTTAGCTTTGATGAAGAGAAAAAAGAATATCCCTTAGACATCACCAGTTATATTCAAGATATTGTTTTAGGGAAAGAAGAAGCAAACCCAATATTTATGGTTCCGTTTTATTCTTCTGCATCGGTAAATCGTTCTGTGATTTTAAATCCAGAAAGCAAAAGACCAATAAAATTTGAAGTCTATTTTACAAGAATTCAGTAATGAAAAAGGTAATTACTACATCTTTAGCTCCCGCACCAGTAGGCCCATATAATCAAGCAATATTAGCTGGAAACACACTTTATATAAGTGGGCAAATTTCTATAAACCCAGAAACAAACGAATTTCTGGATTTAGAAATTGAAGAACAAACCACCTTGGTTTTAAACAATCTAAAAGCTATTCTGGAAGCCGCAGAAATGCAATTAACAGATGTAGTGAAATGCTCCATTTTTGTTACAAACATGGCAGATTTTAAAATAGTTAACGATGTGTACGCCTCGTTTTTTGAGACTATGGAGCCTGCTAGAGAAACCGTAGAAGTTTCGGCATTACCAAAAGGCGCTAAAGTAGAGATTTCATGCATTGCCATTAAATAGGTTTTGCATAATAAAAAGGTCTTTTTTACTAAATATCAAAATACACTCTCTTTAAATAGACATGTCTTGGTGGCCTTACACTACTAAAACGCTTATTTTACCTCATTCGGCGGACGAAGCACAATACTTATTGTCATCGGTTACCAAATCACCAGAAGTATACCGATTAGATGGTAAAACCGATAAAATCCCTAATCTCTATAAATTTAATGGCAGAGTAGGTGAATATTCCTTCAGTGTTTCAAAAAAAGTAAACTACCCCCAAAACTTTATTCCATTAATTAAAGGCCAAATTGAAGGCACTAAAAAAGGCTCTATTGTAAGTGTGAAATTTACGCTGTTTTTTGCTTCGTGGTTTTTACTGGTATTAGGGTCTGCATTAACTTTATTTGTGGCTGGTATATTTCTTTTCTTTCGTTACGACGCCATAATTGGCTACAGTGCTTTTCTATTGTTCTTATTAAACTATGTTGTTTCTATTGCCAACTTCAACATACATGTAAAGGACAGCCATAAATTGCTTCAAGAAGTTCTTTCCTTCTAATCAACTTTAAGGCAGTTAAAATTTTTGGCTGCTTTCTGAATTGTTTTACTAATTTTGCAGGATGAATTTGGACTACCTTTCAGAAATTGCACTGAATAGCTTTATTTCTTTGGCTCTAGCCGAAGACGTTGGTGATGGGGATCACTCTTCATTAGCATGTATTCCTTCCGATGCTGAAGGGGAAGCTGTTCTTATCTCTAAAGACACGGGTATTTTGGCTGGTTTAGGTATGGCCGAACGTGTTTTCTTAAAAGTAGATGCAAAACTTCAGTTTAAAAAACTAGTAAAAGAAGGGGCAACTATAGAACCCGGAGTTGAAGTTTTCAGACTGAAAGGAAAAATACAAAGCATATTAAAAGGAGAACGATTAGCCTTAAATTGTTTGCAACGTATGAGCGGTATTGCCACCTACACGCACAATTTAAACCAATTAATTGCAGGCACAAATGCTAAATTATTAGATACGCGTAAAACAACTCCTAATTTCCGAATGGCCGAAAAATGGGCGGTTGTTATTGGTGGTGGTGTTAATCACCGTTACAATTTGGCCGATATGATTATGCTAAAAGACAATCATATTGATTATGCCGGCGGGGTAACAAAAGCAGTAGAAAGCACCGTTCAGTATTTAAAAGATACGGGAAGAGACCTAAAGATTGAAGTTGAAACCAGAAACCTTGAAGAAGTAGCCGAAGCTGCAGCGCTGCCTGATGTATTTAGAATTATGTTCGACAACATGTCCCCAGAAGACATGCGCAAAGCCATAGAAATTGTAAACGGTCGTGCTCAAACGGAAGCTTCGGGTGGTATTAATGAAAAGAATATTGTTGCCATTGCCGAAAGCGGTGTAGATTATATTTCTGTAGGTGCATTAACCCATTCTTACCAAAGTTTAGACTTAAGTCTAAAAGCTATTAACTAAGTAACTTCTCAGAAACCCCACAACGGGCAATCTGATTTTCAATATTTAAAAACAAATACAACCTTATAATGAGAGTTATTACAAAAAAGTATAAGCTAGAAACGTCTCAGTACATTAAACTAGCTATGGGAAACATTGTTAAAGAATGGTGGTGGGCTTTTTTAGTGCCTATTGCATTAGCAGCGCTTACTATAGTGGTTCCAAGTACGCATTGGTTCTGGATTTCGGCATTAATAATTACCGTGCTTTACCTTCTTTTTTGGTTGGTTCAATTTACGGGTGTTACACAAATGGAACAGTTTAAAGTAATTTTTGAAAGACTTTCCTACGAAATTGACTCTAAACAGATTTTAATGAAGATTAATCCTAAGCAAGGAATGCCGTTGCAATGGGAAAACATTAAAAGTGCCAAAAAACTTAAAAAAGGCTATGTTTTTATTATTACTAAAGCTCAATTGATCTATTTACCCAACAAAGTTTTTAATAACCAAAACGATATTAAGTTCCTAGAATCTATTTTAAAGCGAAAAGGTTTCATTAAGTAGGTAGGAATTCATATTTTTGATGTTCCTCTAAAGAAAAAAGTATGTCTTGGTTTCGTAGGTCGGAGAAAGGGATTGTAACTCCAACACAACAAAAGAAGGAAGCACCGGACGGTCTTTGGTATCAGTGCCCTGAATGCAAGAAGGTAATTCAGTCAAGAGAGCACGTACTTAATTCTTACACATGTCCAGAGTGTGAATACCATACCAGAATTGGTTCTAAAGAATATTTCGAACTTCTGTTCGATGATAATAGCTTTGTGGAGTTAGATTATAATTTAACTTCTGGAGATCCATTAAATTTTGTAGATAGTAAACCTTATCCAGAAAGAATTATAGCTTCTCAGAAGAAGTCTAATTTAATGGACGCGGTTCGTTCTGCAGAAGGTAAACTGAATGGTTTAGAAATTGTAATTGCTTGTATGGACTTCGCCTTTATTGGTGGTTCTATGGGTTCTGTAGTAGGTGAGAAGATAGCGAGAGCCATCAATCGGGCTAGAGAAACTAAAAAGCCGTTCTTAATGATTTCTAAGTCGGGCGGTGCCAGAATGATGGAAGCAGGTTTCTCTCTAATGCAAATGGCCAAAACATCGGCTAGATTAGCGCTTTTAGCAGAAGATAAAATACCTTACGTTTCTTTGCTAACAGACCCAACTACGGGTGGTGTTACAGCTTCTTACGCTATGTTAGGTGATTTTAATATTTCTGAACCTGGTGCATTAATCGGTTTTGCCGGACCTAGAGTTATCCGTGAAACTATTGGTAAAGACTTACCTGAAGGTTTCCAAAGTGCAGAATTTGTACTGGACCACGGATTCTTAGATTTTATTGTACATAGGAAAGAGCTAAAAAATCAACTTTATACGCTTCTTCACATGATAAAGCCTTAATTTGAAACCCTCTAACAAGAGGGTTTTTTTTATGAAGCTTGTTTCACATCCCGTACTTTGTAATTATTACGTTACTTACCGTTGTAATGCTAAATGTGACTTTTGTGACATTTGGGAACGCCCTTCGCCTTATGTTTCTCTTCAGAATGTAAAAGAAAACCTTTTAGACTTAAAAAAACTAGGCGTTTCTGTCATTGACTTTACAGGTGGCGAACCTCTTTTACACCAACAATTACCCGAATTTCTTCAAATTGCCAAAGAACTTGGTTTCATTACCACCGTTACCACTAACGGACTATTATATCCTAAATTAGCCAAAAAGCTAAAAGGCTTAATTGATATGCTGCACTTCTCTCTAGATTCTCATTTAGAGGAAGAACACAACCGTTTACGGGGGGTTAATTGTTTTAGTCATGTAATGGAATCTATTAAAGTAGCTAAAGATTTAGGCGAAAAACCAGACATTCTTTTTACGGTTTTCCCAGAGAATTTAGAAGCCATGCAACAAGTCTACCAACAGATTTGCTTGCCCAATGATTTAGTGATGATCTTAAATCCGGCTTTTGAATACAACAGCATAAACGCACACGGTATTTTTAACACGCAAGATTTACAATTTCTTCGTTCCTTCGGAAAAAAGAAAAAAGTATACCTTAACGAAGCCTTTATTGATTTACGTCTAAATGGAGGAAATTCATTTAGAGACCCCATCTGTAAAGCGGCTTCTACCACTTTAGTAATTTCTCCTGAAAATAAATTAGTACTGCCTTGTTACCATTTAGGCAAGGATGAAATGGATATAAACGGCCATTTATTTAACCTTTACAAATCTGAAAGAGTACAACAACTTATAAAACTAGAAGGAAGATTACCCGAATGCGAAGGCTGCACCATAAATTGCTACATGCAACCATCTTTTGCTACTCATCTTTCTAAATACTGGCTTAAAGCATTACCCAGCACTATAAAGTACAATTTTATGAAAGGTACTTGGAAACAGATGTTAAAGATTTAAGGGGTTATCGCTTCAACCTTACCAGCTTTAAGTATTATGCGTTTAGTGACACAACTTGGGATTTCGTTTTCGTAATGAGACACATAAATTAAGGTCTTTTTAAACCGAACACAAACAGTATCTACCACTGCTTTAAACCGATCTATTTGATCTTGATCTAATCCTTGACATGGTTCATCTAACAGCAGTAGCGGCGGGTTTTTAACCAAAGCCCTGGCTAATAAAACCAATCGTTGTTCGCCCAAAGAAAGCTGACTTAAACGTTGGTCTTTCAATTCTTGAATGCCTAAAGCTTTTAACCACAATACGGCTATTCGTTTCTGCTGACTGGTTGTTGCGCTGGAAAAACCAACTTCATCCTTAAAACCAGAAAGTACCGAATCAATAACGTTTACGCCCGCAATATTTAAACCCCGTTGGTTGTATTCTTCCTCTGACTGTTGTACTTCTTTAGAGTTTCCTTTTTTCCGTTCGAAAAAACGGTGTAATTCAGGTGAAACAAAACCAATCTTACTTTTGATCTCCCAAATGCTTTCTCCGCTTCCGCGTTGAAGATCAAAAAGTTTAAAATCGTTTTTATACCCTTGCGGATTATCGGCAGTTATTAAACTCAACAAAGTAGATTTTCCAGCCCCATTATGACCAATTAATGCCCAACATTCACCACGTTTCACTTTCCAATTAATATCCGAAAGCACTTTCTTTTCCCCATAAATCACATGTACATGATTCATTTCTAGTGCATAATCAAAAGGCACTTCCTTTACTGGGCTAAGTTCTTGTATAATTTCTTCCGGAATAATAAACACATTTTTTCTTTTCCGAATAAAACGCAAGTGATTTTCAAAACCTTCCCTAGAACCAGAATAAAGAATTTTGCCTTGTTCTAATACCAGTACAGAAGTAATGGTACTTGGCATTTCTTCAGGTTTACCAATGAGGATTATTGAAATCCCTTCTTGCATTAATGATTCTAAAAGCTGGTGCAATAGTATTCTAGAATCTACGTCTAGACCAATAAAAGGATTGTCTAACACTAATAACTTGGGTGATTTTACCAAGGCTAATGCCAGTTGTATGCGTTTACTCTCCCCATTAGAAAGCTGGTGCAGTCTTTTTTCCTCTAATGCCGAAACAGAAAGTTGTTGCCACCATAATTTTTGTTGTGCTGTTATTTTTTCAGGCTGAAAAAGAGATTTCACAAAAGGAGAAGCTTCCTTTACGTTACCATCAAAACGTTGGTCGTAATACGCTGTTCTTCCTGTAAAAAGTTGAGAGAAATTGGCTTGTTGAGCTATAAATTGAATATCCTTTTCGGGAACTAAACGAAAAATTTCGCCCGTATGTTTTTTCCAGATCCCAGCAATAAGTTTAGCTAGAACAGTTTTACCACTTCCCGAAGGACCTGTAATTAAAAGGTTTTCACCTTGTTGTATTTCAAAACTAATGTCTTTTAAAATAGACTTTGAACCTACTTTTATAGTTACTGATTTTAGCTGTAGCAATGGTCTTTTTTGCATCTTTTAAAGATAAAAGATTACAACATAAGAAAACAAAACTCTGTGTATTTAGACTTAAACTCTTGCCAACATTTGATTTCGGTGCATATCCAATTTCAGGAATATGAACAACAAAATAGAAAAAGCCCAAAGGGAAGATCCCCCGTAAGAAAAGAACGGCAACGGAATACCAATAACTGGGAAAAGACCAATGGTCATACCAATATTAATGGTAAAATGGAAAAAGAAAATGGAAGCCACGGAATACCCATAAATCCGTATGAATTTACTTTTCTGCCTTCCGGCCAAATAAAACAACCTAAACAATAAGCCCAAATAGATTAGAATTATAAGTGTTGTTCCTATAAAACCATGCTCTTCACCAATGGTACAAAAGATAAAATCGGTGTGTTGTTCGGGCACAAAGTCACCTTTAGTAATTACACCTTTTCGGTAACCTTTACCATTTAAACCACCATCACTAATGGCAATTTTAGACTGAATAATATTCCAACCAGCACCTTTAGGATCAGATTCCGGATCAATTAACGCCTCAATACGTTTTTGTTGATGGGGCTGAAGGACATTGTTTATAAAGAGATTAGTACCCGTAACCGTTACAATGGTTAATACAGCCGTGGCAATTAGTAGTATAATGTTCTTTTTATTCTTCTTAATGAAGAAATAGGCCACACCGGCAGCCGCTAAAAACACACCAATTAATATTAATTGGTTTGCAATTAAGGATAAGATAAACAAGGCAATAATCATTAAGCCTAAACCCAAAATCCATTGCGGTAATCCGTCTAAATACAAAACAATAATAAAGCTAGAAAACACCAATGCCGAACCCGTATCTGGTTGCATTAAGATTAAAATGGGCGGTACAAATATAATGGCAAATAATATGAAGAGTCTTCTGTTTAATACGTATTTCAGTGTTTTATCAGAGAGGTATTTTGCTACCGCTAATGCCACACCTACTTTGGCAAATTCGGAAGGTTGAATACTAATGGGACCAATCTTAATCCAGGATTGATTCCCCTTTATTTCGTGACCAATTAACAGTACTAAAATTAAAGACAGCAGCGTAAGCCCATAAATAATATACGGTGCCGAAAAATAAACTTTATAGTCTACCAAGAGTAAAATACTAATAGTAGTTAACGAAACTAAAATCCATAAAAACTGATTACCCGCTTTGTTTTGCATAATGCCAAACATGCTTTGGTCAATTTCCGGATCATAGATAGCTGCGTAAATGTTTAACCAGCCCATAAGAGCTAAGGCTAAATACAAACCTACGGTAAGCCAATCTAATTCTTTATATATGGACCCTGGACTTCTCAATTGATAAAATGTTTTTCTAAGATTCTATTTTCCTCGTACTTATTGCTCACACTATCTTTCAAGTATTTTTCTATCATTAAACTTGAAATTGGTGCTGCCCAAGTACCGCCATAACCAGCATTTTCTACATATACCGAAATAGCTATTTGAGGATTTTCTTTAGGGGCAAAGGCTATAAAAACAGAGTGGTCTTCCCCGTGTGGATTTTCTGCTGTTCCTGTTTTACCACAAACTACAATGTCTTTGGTTAATGCTCTTCTCGCTGTACCACAGCAAACCACATCTTCCATAGCATCGTGAATAACATCAAAATATTTAGAGTCCACCATGCAGGATAATCGCTCCTTAAATTTAGCAGGAATACTGTCTTTTTCGCCAATCTGTTTAATAAGATGCGGGCGATAATAATATCCTTTATTGGCAATTAAAGCCGATAAATTAGCCATCTGAATAGGAATAACCAAAAGTTCTCCTTGGCCAATTGCATTAGAGATAATGGTTGATGCTTTCCATCTTTTATCCCCGTAAATTCTATCGTATAATTCATTACTTGGAATAGAGCCCCCCAATTCGTGAGAAATATCACTTTGCAATTTATGCCCTAAACCAAAAGAGTATACATAATCATACCAAATATTAAAGTTAATTTCAGCGTCTTCGTAACGGTCATCTACTTTTCCTTGGTGAATTATTCGTTTATACAACTTGGCAAAGTACCAGTTAGAAGATATAGTAATGGCTTTTTTAACATCATAAGTACCTGCTGGCGCATGGTCACCCATATTAGGATACGGTTCTACATAGGTTCTGCTGGTAGGGGTAATTAGTTTTTCCTGCATACCAATACCTGCCTCAATAATCTTAAAAATAGAACCCGGCGGATAACCAGCTTGTGTGGCTCTATCAAACAATGGTTTTAAAGAATCTTGCAATAGTTTTACATAGTTGCTAGAATAATCTCTACCCACTAATAAATTAGGATCGTAAGTAGGTGAAGATACAATAGCTAATATTTCACCCGTTCTGGGTTCTATGGCTACAATACTACCCACTTTTCCTTCCATTAAACGTTCACCGTATTTCTGTAATTCTACATCAATACTTATCTGTAGACTTTTACCTGGAATAGACGCTTCGTTTAATTCTCCGTCACGGAAAGCACCTTTTTCTACCCCTTTAACATCTACTAAAACGTATTTTGCACCACCCTCACCTCTTAGATCTTCTTCATAGGTTTTTTCTATACCACTTTTACCAACATAATCTCCTTGGTTGTAATAATCTGTAGTGTCTCTGTCTAATTCTGGTTTGCTAATCTCTGCAATGTAACCAATGGAGTTAGACATTACCGCATGCGGGTAAGAACGTACAATACGAGGATTAAAATAAAAGCCTGAAAAATCAAACAAATCTGCAAATCGTGAATATTCATTCAGCGGAATTTGTTTAAGGAGTACTTGTGGTTTATTAGAAGCTAAACCATAAATGGCATCCATCTTATCAATGAATTTATCTTTCGGAAGATTAAGTAATTGACAAAATAGAGCTGTGTCTAGATGGTCTACTTTTTTCTTCACCACCATTAAATCAAACACGGGCTGGTTAACTACAACGGGTCTGTTTTTTCGGTCTAAAATAACTCCCCGGTAAGGGTAAACACGCACCTTACGAACCGTGTTATCTTTGGCTTTAATTTTATATTCGTCGTTTATGATTTGCAGATAGAACAACTTGGAAATAAATACCAAGGCCACTAATACAAAAAAGGCTTGTACTACTATAGGGCGGTAATTGTTCATCTTCGTCTTTTCTTATAAAAAAATAAATACTGACTACAAACAATTAAGAAATAAGAGAATAAAGCACTCATCAATACCTTGTAGAAGGTATAAAAGAAGGCGTTAAAGCTAAATGCTTCGGAATAGAATAAAATTAAGTGATGAACAAACAACAAAATAAGACAGAAAAAACTAAACTTCTTAAAGCCTAAATCTTGAAGATTGGGTTCATTAACATCATCTGAAGAATTATCAGTAATAAAATTAAGCACATAAATTCTTAAGAAGGCTACTAATACGCAAGCGGCAGCATTTATGCCCAAAGTGCTGTAAAACAAATCTATTGTTGTTCCATAGAAAAAAGCGAGTGCCAAAAGCAACAAACGATTTATGTTAATAGGCAAAAGAATAATAAATGCCACGTACATAAACGGAAAGGCCACATGAAATAAACTAATGTTTCTTAAGAAGAACACTTGTACTACTGTGTACAGTAAAAAATAGGTTAGGTATTTAAAATTTCCACTTCCCATTATCTCACTTGCTGTTGAGACAAACTGTCTTGTTCAGCTTTAGTATTGTTTTTAACGGCATAAACAAAATAGAGTTTGTTGAATTCGGTCAACAACTTTATTTTAATATCATAGAAAGATTCGTTTTCAGGTATGGTAATTTCTTCTATTATACCAATTGGTATTCCTTCCGGAAAAATAGCATTATAGCCAGAGGTTACTACCGTGTCGTTTACAACTACGTTTTCATGGCGGGGTACATACAACAAGTGACCTGTTTCTATGTCTTCGCCTTTCCAGATAGCCGCACCTAAAATTTTGTTTGATTTAATTTGCGCAGAAACCTGATAACTAGAATGTAAAAAAGATTGAACTGTAGAATAGTTATTAGAAACAGCTGTGACTTTACCTACAATACCATTGCCTGTAACAATACCCATTCCGGAGTATATGCCATGATTTTTACCCTTATTAATGGTAATGTAGTTGTCATCATTAAAAATAGAATTATTAATGATTTTAGTAGGGATGAAATCGAACTCCTTAATAGTTCCCGTTAATACTTCATCTGACGAACCAGACAAAGTAGAAAGCTGTTTAAAATCTACTATTTGTTGCTTTAATAGAGCATTTTCTTCCGCAAGGAAAGCATTTTCCTCTTTAAGAGAAAAATAACCACTTACATTAGAAGACACAGACAATATACTTCCTACAAATACATTTGAGGTATTTAAAAAGGCTGCATTCTGGAATTTATTGTAGTTTATTATTAGCCAAAAGCTGAAAATCTCTAGCACAATAAACACAAAAAAGACCTGATATTTTTTAAGTAGAAGTAAAAGCTGCTGCATTTACCTTTAAGTCAATAATACGCTTTTGTAAGCTTCTAAATTTTTAAGAGTTTTCCCTGTTCCTCTAACTACAACTCTTAACGGATCATCCGCAACATGAACGGGTAGTTTAGTTTTTAGGGAAAGGCGTTTGTCTAAACCTCTAAGCAAAGCACCACCACCGGTTAAATGAATACCGTTATCGTAAATATCTGCAGATAATTCTGGAGGGGCAACCTCTAATGCTTTCAATACCGCTTCTTCAATTTTAGAAATTGATTTATCTAAGGCGAAAGCAATTTCAGAGTAAGAAACTTTAATAACTTTAGGAATACCCGTCATTAAATCTCTACCACGGATCTCATAATCTTCTGGTGCTTCGTCTAATTCTGTCATAGCAGAACCAACTTCAATTTTAATTCTTTCGGCAGAACGCTCACCAATTAATAGGTTATGTTGTCTACGCATGTAATCTAGAATGTCTTTATTAAAAACATCACCAGCTACACGTACAGATTGGTCGCATACAATACCCGAAAGCGCTATAACTGCAATTTCAGTAGTACCACCACCTATATCTACAATCATGGAACCAACAGGTCTTTCAATATCTATTCCTAATCCTAAAGCGGCAGCAATAGGTTCGTAAATCATGTAAACTTCTTTGGCCCCTGCATGTTCGGCAGAGTCACGTACGGCTCTTTTTTCAACCTCTGTAATACCAGAAGGGATACAGATTACCATTCTGTGTGATGGATTAAAAAACCTTTTCTTAGGGTACATCATTTTGATCATACCTCTAATCATTTGTTCTGCTGCATGGAAATCAGCAATTACACCGTCTTTTAATGGACGAATAGTTTTTATATTTTCGTGCGTCTTCTCATGCATCTGCATAGCCTGAAGACCAATAGCTAATACTTTATTAGTAAGTTTATCGATAGCAATGATAGATGGCTCGTCTACAACAATCTTATCGTTATTAATAATTAGAAGATTAGCCGTACCTAAGTCTATGGCTATATCGCTGGTAAAGAAATCAAACAAACCCATGGTTATCCTTTATGAAAAACTGTGTCTATGAAAGATACAAAAATGGATAATATTTGTCTCTTAATAGAGAAAATAAAGTAAAAATTGAACATTTATTATATAATATAGAGTTGAATAAGGCATGAAATACGAAGAATTAGGGAATACAGGCATTCAGGTTAGTCAAATTTGTTTGGGCACAATGACCTTTGGACAGCAAAATACCGAAGCCGATGGACATCAACAATTAGACTATGCTATTGAGCAAGGGATTAATTTTATAGATACTGCAGAAATGTATGCAGTACCGGCCTTTGAGAATACCTATGGTAAAACCGAAGAAATTATTGGTACTTGGTTAAAAAACCGTAAAGACAGAGACAAACTAATTATCGCTTCTAAAATTTGTGGACCTAATCCCAACATGCCTTGGATAAGGGGCGGAAAATCTTTTTATACCGATAGTAATATTGACGATGCCATTAACAACAGTCTTAAACGTTTACAAACAGATTACATAGATTTATACCAATTACACTGGCCAGAACGTAAAACTAATTTCTTTGGAAAAAGAGGCTATACAGGCAACAATGGTGAAGAAAATTATGTAGAAGATTTTAAGCGAATTTTAGAAAGCCTTCAGAAACATATAGATGCTGGAAAGATAAAACACATTGGTATTTCTAATGAAACCACTTGGGCCATGATGAAGTACCTTTCTTATTCTGAAAAGCATGATTTACCAAGAATCCAGTCTATACAAAACCCATATAATTTAATTAACCGTTTGTTTGAAGTGGGTTCTTCAGAAGTTTCTATTCAAGAAAAAGTAGGTTTATTAGCGTATTCGCCTTTAGGTTTTGGTGCTTTGAGTGGTAAATACCTAAACGGTAAAATGCCAAAAGGGGCTCGTTATACAGAATTCCCTAATTTTAACCGTTATCATAAACCCAACGCAGTAAAGGCTACCGAAGCTTATGCAGAATTAGCCAAAGAATTAGACATTAGTCTAGCCACATTAGCGTTAGCCTTCATAAATAACCGTCCGTTTTTAACCGCTAATATTATTGGTGCCACTAACATGGGCCAATTAAAAGAAAACATCAAATCTATTGATTTTAAATGGACAGATGAGATTGAGAAAAAAGTTAACGAAATCCACGAAACCATTCCAAATCCTGCGCCTTAAAGTTGCCTATGTCTAGCCCAATATTTTCAATAATAGCCTTAAGCTATAACCATGAAAAATACATTAAAGAAGCCCTAGAATCTATTCTGGGGCAAACTTTTAAGGATTTCGAATTAATAGTTATAGATGATTGCAGCACAGATCAAACATCAGAAATTGCTCGTTTAATTTTAAAAGATGTAGATCATGTTTTCCTTCAGAATAAAGAAAATATGGGCAATTGTAAATCCTTTAATAAGGCTCTGTTGCATGCCAATGGAAAGTATATAATAGATCTTTCTACAGATGATATTCTACTTTCTAACCGATTGGAAGAAGATTTTCAGGTTTTCGAAAGTTTAGGGGATGATTTTGGTGTAATTCATGGTAATGCTATTTGCATAGACCAAGAATCGAATCTATTAAAAGAGTATCACCCAAAAGACAAAATAATACCTAGTGGTGATGTGTATGAAGCCATTTTACAAAAACACTTAATCTGTCCGCCTTCAGTAACGTTTAAAAAAGAGGCCTTAGACCAGATTAATGGCTACGACGAAAATTTGGCGTTCGAAGATTTTGATGCTTGGATTCGCCTAGCCCGAAACTGGAAATTCTACTACCACGGTAAACTTTTAACATATAAGCGTTACCATTCTGCCTCGCTTTCTATGAATTTTTATACTCCCGAAAAAGCCAGAGAAATGCATCTTTCGGTTTATGAGACACTTAAAAAAGCCTACTTATTAAACCGAACAGAAAGTGAAAACACAGCCTTGTTAAAACGTATTCAGTATGAGATGAGACGTGCGGTTAGTTACAACCAACACCAAGTTGGTATTCTATATTTAGATTTTCTGAAGCAAATGGGAAGAAAAGCTAAGGCAGATACTATGATCCGCCTTATGCTAAAAAAGAAATTTAATTTTTATGCGTTCAGAAAACTGTTAAATCTTAACGTTAATTCCTAAACCTAAAACTTGTTTAAGCTGAACTCTAGGGCCAGATTTAGTAACATTACCTGCTGCATCTTCTTCTAAAGGAACAGCAATATCATCATCATAAATAGTATAGAAATTAAGACTTGTAGACAAGAATTTATTGATTTTAAAGTCCATTAAAACTTCCCAGTTAACATCAATACTTGCCGGATTTTCGTAATCCATAAACAAATCCATTTTAGAGCGGATACTAACATTGGTTACAACTTCTTTCTGAAATTCTAAACGAGCAAAAGCACCCCATTGGTACCTTACGTTTTGACCCGGTGTAACAATTACACCATTATCATCTACAACAGCTGCCTCTACACCATAAGCACCCGCATTAGCTAAGCTATCTTTGTTAACTATGGTTATTTTACTAGATATAGGTGCTAAATGAGCTTTAAATACATCATTTGGCTTGTAGTTTAAACCTGCTGAAGAAACAAGGTATGCCGGTGACATAAAATCAGAAATAACAACTTCTTGTACATTCGGATCTGAATACCCTTGTGAAAACTGCGTTTTAAAGTTCAGGTTGACTGCATAAAACCAGTTTTTTGCAAATGCTTCTCTATTTAAATCAGAGTTAAATTCTATAAAGTCATCTGTTTTTTGTGTTTTTAATCCTTCTTGTTCAATTAGACCATAACCCACTTTTAAGGTATTTGCCCACCCCATTTTATCATACTTATAATTAGCATGTAAATCAAAAAACACACCACCAGAAACAGAATTAACACCACCAGCAGTCCAGTTGTATAAACTAACTTGATTCATGTTCAGGTTAAAAATACCACCTAGATCCCATTTTTTTATAGTGTCGGCTGGTTCTGCATCTTGTGCTGTGGCTGAGAAAGTTATAACACTGAAAAAAATCAGTATTGCTAGTTGTCTAAGTTTACGCATGGTCCTCGTGTTCAATTTATTGGAACGAAAATAGTAGAGAAAAACACATTATTCATAAAATAAATGTTAAAAAAGACAAAATAATTTGTTAACTTTTAAGTTGCTGCACCTTCCTAAAGAAGATAAAACAAACTTCAGCAAGAAGTTTTTACATAATAAATGAGCGATTGTGAATAGAATTATTATCCTATTGACCTTATTTCTGAATGTTATTAGCCTTTCAATAGCTTCTAATATACTTACTGATGAAGTTCAGGAGATTTATTACAATGGGGCTAACTATGAGATTTTAGTAACGGATTCGGATTTAAAAATTGAAGATGTAAACAAACCTTTCTGGCAAGAAAAGTTTAAAATACCTGTTCATACAGAAAAAATGCTTGATCCAGAATACACGTATTGGATTAAGTTTAAACTGAAGAATGAAATTCAGGAACAAAAAGATTTGCTTTTAGTAGTTTATTCTCACCAAACTAGTGAGGTTGATTTTTTTATTCCTGAAGAAAAAAACAAATATTACCAACGAACGTTGGGTGCAGATTTTAAATTTGATTCAAGAAAATACGACGATAAGAACTTTATTTTTGATGTGCCCTATTCACCTAAAAATGAGGTTTATTACCTAAAATACCAGTCGGAAATACCGGTTAAGTTAAGTTTTACGGTTGAAAGCACCCGAAACTTTTTAAAAGAGCACAACAAACGGTACAATCTTACCTTTTTTGTGTTTGGATTAATCTTTATGGTTATTCTTTATAATGCTTATTTATATTTTTATGCGCGTAAAAAAGCCTTCCTATTTGTGGCAGGTTACGCCATTAGCGCGGCCTTATACATTTTAGATATAGACGGTTTTGGTTTTCAATATTTCTGGCCAGATTTCCCTGGGTTTAACCATTTTTCTTTTCAGGTTACCAACGGTTTAATGGTGGTTTTCACTTTAATGTTGTCTAGTGTTTTTCTAAATCTGAAAAAAAATAGCGTTACCCTCTATTATGTACATATTTTGGCTATTGTCTTTAAATTAATTTCTTTAATACTTATTGAAGATTATGTTTTAGACTTAAAGATTGATGTAATTTTATTATCCATTCCAGTATTTACTTCTATGTCACAGAGAAAGAAAAAGAACCACTATATGGTTTCTTTATTTACGGCGGCATTAAGTGTTTTCTGGATAGGTTATTTGTTTTTTACCCTACAAATAATAGGTGTGATTTCGGGTAATTTTAATTCGTATACGGTATTAAAATATACTCTAATTGTACAGATTGTACTGCTTTCTAAAAGTTTATCGGAAAGGTATCACATTACTTTTCTTAAAATCCATCACAAACATTTTGCTGATTTGGCCAGTGAAAATACCAATGAAGCCAAAAAAGCGAACCGAGAATTAAGCACCCAGATTCTAAAACTAACTACACAAATACAACAGTTAGAAAGAGATTTAGACGATAAAGGGAAAGATTACAAAGAGTTGAAAAGTGAATATGTATATCTAAAAGTTCAACTGCAAGAACTAGAGGACGAATACAATTCGCAGTCGTCCTTTCTAAGTTTCTAATCTATTTTAGCGCTTTTAGTATAATTTCACCTTTTACAATATTTAGCCCATTGCCTAAATGTTTGTTCATGGTACAAGCATGGCCTAACCCATTCTCTACAATTAATTTCAAAAACGGAAAAGTAGCATTAGACAAGGCTTGTGATGCCGTTGCAGGCACAATGCCCGGCATATTGGCTACGGCATAATGTATAATTCCATCTACTTCATAAATGGGATTGTTATGCGTAGTTGCTTTAGACGTTTCCATGCAACCGCCTTGGTCTATAGCAACATCTACCAATACCGTTTTGGGCTCCATTAACGCCAAATGTTCTTTACGGATTAATTTGGGTGCTTTCCCACCTGGGATTAACACTGCACCAACAATTAAATCGGCTGTTTTTACTTCTTCTCTTATTACTTCTTCCGAAGAAACCCGTGTTTCAATTTTATCTTCAAACAGATCTTTAATTTCAATAAGTCTGTCTAGGTTGGTGTCTAAAAGCGTAACATCCATGCCCATACCAATAGCAACAGTTGCAGCCTCAAAACCTACAATACCTCCGCCAATTATTAACGCTTTAGAATTTGCAGAGCCGGGTATTCCACCGGGTAATTTTCCTTTTCCACCTAATAATTTACTTAAATAACGTACGCCTTCTTGTACCGAAAGCCTACCCGCAATTCTAGACATGGGTTCTAAAAGCGGTAATTTCCCGGCATCATTGGTAACGGTTTCATAGGCTACGCAAATGGCGCCAGAAGCAAGCATAGCATCTATCAATCCCTGATTAGAGGCAAAGTGGAAATACGTAAACACAATCTGGTTTTTCTGAATAAAAGAATATTCTTCTGGTAAGGGTTCTTTTACTTTTAGAATAAGATGTGCATTATCATAGACTTCCTTTGCTGTAGAAACTATTTGTGCTCCAACTTCAGAATAGAGTTCATCACTATAACCCGAACCTATACCAGCACCGGTTTCTATAAGTACCGAACTGCCTAACGCTATTATTTTAGCGGCATTTTCCGGCGTAATGGACACTCTGTTTTCTAAAATTTTGATCTCTTTCGGAATTCCTACTACCATATGTTTTTGCTCTTTGTTCTTTGAAATTTATTCAAAATCTGTGCCTGTAAATAGTACAATCAATCTATGACTATTTTATAGATTATCCGCAACTTTAAGGTATGCAAAACCGATTTTGTGATTTATTAAAAATAGATTTTCCCATCATACAGGCGGGAATGGTTTGGTGCAGCGGTTGGAAGCTGGCTTCGGCAGTTTCTAAAGTGGGCGGATTAGGTGTTATTGGTTCGGGTTCTATGAGTCCGGATGTGCTGAGAGAACACATTCAAAAACTGAAAAAGAGCACCGATAAACCGTTTGCTGTAAACGTACCTTTGCTGTATGCGCATTCCGAAAAAAACATAGCAATCATTGTAGAAGAGAAAGTACCCATTGTAATTACATCTGCTGGTAATCCGGCCCAATGGACTTCTTTTCTGAAGGAAAAAGGAATAACCGTTATCCATGTAGTTTCTAGTGTAAAGTTTGCTTTAAAGGCTGAAAAATGCGGAGTAGATGCCCTTGTTGCTGAAGGTTTTGAAGCAGGCGGACATAATGGTAGGGAAGAAACAACAACCCTGTGTTTAATCCCGGCAGTAAGTGAAGCCGTGCAAGTACCAGTAATTGCTGCGGGCGGAATAGCTTCCGGAAAAAGCATGTTGGCGGCTTTTGCTTTGGGTGCTGAAGCAGTGCAAATAGGTTCCCGATTTGCTATAGCTGAAGAATCCAGTGCACACAAAAATTTTAAAGACAAGGTGTTGTCGCTCAATGAAGGGGAAACCAAATTAATGTTAAAACAATTGGCGCCTGTTCGCTTGATTAAAAACGGCTTTTTTAATCAGGTGCAAGAAGCCGAAATGCGCGGTGCTTCGGTAGAAGAATTAAAAACGTTATTAGGAAAAGGGCGTTCTAGAAAAGGGATTTTTGAAGGCGAACTGGAAGAAGGTGAATTAGAAATTGGGCAAATAGCTTCTTGTTTTAAAAAAGCACAAACTGCCGCTGAAATCTTTACTGAAATTTGGGAAGAGTTTGTTAGGGAAAAGAAGAGATTGGGGGAATTATGAATGCCTTTAAGACTGTTTGTCACAATCTTTAAAATCTAACATAATACCTGCTATTACCGTCATTATCATCCCGATAGCTATGGGATAATCTCACACATTCTTAGTGAATAGAAAATCACTCTGCCGTATAAACATACGTTACATTATTATTTCATATGGAGATTCCCATTTTCATGGGAATGACGTTCCATAGAATACTAATTTTTAAATTGAAATTATTGGTTATCTCAACCTAAACAACGGTCGATAGACCTTGTTTACGGTGAATAAAAGCAATTTTAAAGGTTAAAGCCAAAAACTCAAAACGATTTAATAAAGTCTTTTATAATATTAAGCCTCTCTTTTCTTTGTTCTTTTTTACTGTTTAACCAAAATCCTTGTGTTAATCCACTAGCAGCATGCGGTAATTTAATATGAGCTATAGTAAGCCCATTAAATGCATATTTAGTGAATTTTGGAAAGTTCTTAAATCTTCTTTCTCCCAAGTTCATGTTAAAATCCTTGGGCTCTAATTGACTTATTAATTCATAATCAGTTCCCCTAAAAAAGTTTTTTTCAATAAAATTTGATACTTCTGTTCCTTGTGAAAGAATGAATTTTGGTTTAATAAACTTGATTTCTTTTTCAAGTAAGTCTAGTGCAATTTGATTTCTGATTCTCTTCCAGTTTTTAACTTTAAAAATTTCTTTCGCTTTTCCTTTAATAGCAAAATGACACAAATCAGTAATATAAACTTTATTCAAAACATCATCATAGTTACGAATAGTTGATAGTTCAGCTAAACTTTCATAATCACCAAAAACATCAATTATATTTTTATATAAGTTCTTATTATTACCACCTAATAGATCGCCTTCATCATTTAAATCTCTAAGGCCGTAACATACTTGAAAATCTCTATTTTCAATGTGAGGCTCCATACCAATAACCATTATTTCTTTGTTTGAGCTATATTCATTGAATCTCAAATCGCCAATCCAACCAGGAAAGTCAAAGGCCCAATCACCAAATGTATTTGCGTTAAAATCAAGAATCTTATCCCCTAGTAGCTCATCAATTTTAGAAATGATATTCTGTTGAAATTTATTGTTAACATAAATCTCAGAGCTGTCTCCGCCTTTTAACCGAATTAAATTATCTGATTCCAGTGTTGTTAATGCTTTTACGACTTCATTACCATATTTATAGTTTAAAAAGTCTAGGTAAGTTTTATACGTTTCCATTTCTAAAAATTTATTACTTAGTTAATAATTTCTGATATTACTTTTTTAAGATGGCTTTTGGAAAGGTTATGATCATTACCTTCAAAAATAATCAATTCAGTATTTGGATAATAATTACAAAATTTAGTTGCTGCATCTTTAGGGGATATTAGATCTTCCGAACCTGTTATTAAGTAGGATTCATTATTCATCTGTAACTTTTTATTTTTCACAAGTTTAGAAAAGTAGCTTGATCCGGCAGGAAATCGTCCGCCATTAGTTGTTTTAGCCATGCCTAAAACTGGTGTGATTAATATTAAAACTGTTTCTTTTTCGAGTGTTATTTTTTCTAAATTATTTAGAAACAGATAGGCTCCGTAGGAAACTGCAATAATATAACCTACCCCATTTATGTTTTGTTTTAACCATCCATTAAGTATCCCTAACTGTTCAGAATGTGTTAAAGTGTTGAACTCGTCCTTTAATTCAAAGTAGTTTTTAATGTTGTAATTTTCTTTTATAAAATAACCTAAACCATTATTTATACTTCCATTTAAGCCTGTTATAAATAGTATTTCATTCATTTTACAATTAAACAGCACAATCACGACATAATATGTCATGAATCAAATTTATTTTAGCAAACATGAAACGAATAGACGAAATATTGAGCGCATATGCATTAATTCTTGATTCTACATCTAGTTTTTATAAGTCAAAAAAGGAGATTCTTAAATCTTTATCCGCTTCAGACATTTATAAATCTCAACGTACTTTAGAAAGGTATTTTGAAGAACTAGGTAACAAAGGGTTTGAGTTTGAACAAAAAAAAGAAGGAAACACTAAACTCTATAAATGGAAAAAAAATACTGGTGATACTAATTTCATACGCGTTATTCAGCAATCATATATAAGTGTTCACTTGGCATCAACAGATGGGCAAGGAATGATTTTTGATTTTTCAAGTAAGAGTAAACTTTATAATCTATCCTTATTGAAAGAATTATATAATGTCATTAAAAACCAGAATGCCATTTCTTTTATTTATCAGAAATACAATACAGATACTCCGATCAATGTAGAAGCTTCACCATATCTATTAAAACAATATAACAATTTATGGTATTTGATTCTTAAGAAGAAAAACGAATCAAAATTAAAATCTTATGGTGTTGATAGGATGCTATCGATAAAGGTACTAAAATCAGATTTTTATGATAAAAGCCTAGCTGAAATTGCAAAAAATCAATGCAAGCAACAAATAGGTGTTAGTGACTTATCCATTTCACCCATAATTATTAAATTAAATTGCTCAATTGAGCAATGGCCATATTTAATAGCCAGCCCTATTCATAATTCTCAGAAAAAACTACTAGAAACAATTTCTAATGTTGTTTTTACTATTGAGGTTTTACCTAATTATGAATTAAAACAAACTCTATTTTGGTATCTAGGTAAAGTAAAAGTAATGGAACCTACTTGGCTGATAAAGCAACTTAAAGAAATAGAGTTTCCTTTTTCTACTTCTTCTGACTAGCAGAAAACAACTTTCGTTTCTCTTCTTTGGTTAAGCTGTCGTAACCCGATTGTGAGATTTTATCTAAGATTTCATCAATCTCTCGTTGGCTAATTTCATCCGTAGATGCCGGAGGGTTAGATACCGTTGAGGAAGGGGATGAAGTTGTACTTTTACGCTTCTTATCGGTATTTCTATAGCTCACTTTAATCTTAGACTTCTTTTTAAACAGGCTTTTAAAGAAATCCATTGTAGCAATTACTGGGCGAGCCAGTTCATTTCCATTTCGTAACTGAAGAATAAAAATATAACCCATTAATGCACCGCCTAAATGTGCAATATTACCACCGGCATTGCTGCCCATAGTTTGTATTAAGGATAAGAAAACATAGACAGAAACTATCCAAACAATTTTTATTGGACCTAAAAACACCAAATTAAAACGATAATCGGGTGCTAATGTAGCCGCAGCAACAGCCACCGCAAACACACTACCGGAAGAACCAATTAAAACGGAAGTATAACGTTGTGCTTCAAATTGAGGTAGTAAATTGTACGCCGCTAAATAGGCTAAACCACCAAAAACACCGCCCATTACATAAATGCCAATTAAACGATCGTTACCAATTAAATCATCTATAATTCTACCAAACCAGTACAAGCCTAACATGTTAAACAACACATGAAAAAAGCCTTCTTGGGTAAAGAAGTACGTAATTAAAGTCCATGGTTTTAGAATAAATGCCTCAATATGTCCGGGCATTCCAATAAAAGAAAACGGAAAATGATAGATTTCCTGAACGCCAGAAAAGAAAGCCGCCAGTTTTAAAATATTGATAATAACAAAAACCGCAACGTTAATGTAAATCAGTTGTAGAAGACCATTATTAGGTCTATCAAATGCGTTTTTAAAATCTTCCCAGATTGTATTCATTTACCAATTATTAGAAGGCCATTTCTGCCAAATTTTTATAAGAATAAATCCTACCAATGCGCCACCAATGTGTGCAAAATGCGCTACGTTACCGGTTTGCATAGCGGGTGTACAGCCTTTAAATATTTCGTAGCCTAAATAGAACATCACAAAATATTTCATTTTAACCGGAATAGGAATCGGGAATAATATGATTTCGGAATTAGGGAAATACATAGCTGTGCCTATTAATATCCCCGATACCGCACCCGAAGCGCCCAGCATAGTATAGTTGTAATTTGGTGCTGTATAATATTGTGTTACTAAATAGAAAAGCGCTGCACCAATACCACAAACTATATAAAAGAACAAGAATTTCTTTTCGCCGAACATGCGTTCGATCATTGGACCCATAAACACCAACCAAAGCATATTAAAGAACAAATGCATAAAACCACCGTGTAAAAACATGTGACTTAAAAGCTGGTAGGGTTTAAAATCCGTAGAACGAGGATCGTGTAAACTTAAATATTCTGTAACTAATTGCACTTTATGGTAACCTACTCCTGGTTCCATTATTGTTTCTGTGAAAAGCAATTGTAGAATGAAAAGCCCTACATTCAGTATAATAATATTTTTTACAACCGGTGTTAGGTTAGAAAACATGCTTCCTATTTAAATAATGTATTAAGTTGATTGAAATCTAAAATTACGAAGGTTTTTTCACCATACGGAGAAAAATTAGGGTTTTCACAAGCGAAGAGTTTATCAATTAAGTTGCGCAATTCCATTTCGGCAATTTGTTTGTTTTTTATGCTGGCGGCACGTTTGGCTAAAGAACGGATTAAGTTTTCCTTTATGCTAATCTGTAAACTGCCACGGTTCATTTTAAATTGTTCTATTAAACCTTCAAAGAGGGCTTTTTCGTTCCCCGTTTCTAAATTTGCGGGAATACCTTCTACAATTAACGCACTTTTACCAAAAGTATTGAAGACAAATCCAATGGCTTCAATTTCGGTTTTCATTTCCATAATTAAACTGAAATCTGCCGGATTCAATTCTATGGTTTGCGGAAATAAGTTTTGCTGAGAAGAAACCGTTCCACTTTGGCGTTCTTTCGTGTATTTTTCAAATAGAATACGCTCTAAAGCAGCTTGTCGGTTTACCATCATCATGCCCGATTTCACTTGTGTCACCAAGTATTTATCGTGCAATAAGAAACCAAAATCGCTGCCTACAGAAGGTTTGCTTTCGCTGGTAACTTCTATAATTTGTTCTTCTTCGGTTTCGTTAATAATGCTATCAAACCGAAGCATATCCATACTTGAAGAAGCATCTCTTACCGGATCTCTTTCAAAACCATTATACAAGCGTTCCCAGTTTTCTATGTTGTTGCGTTCTCTGGGTGTGGTTTGCAATTCTTTCGGGATTTCAAAAGGTGCCTTTTCCGTTCCATAGTCACGCTTACCGGTGGTATCTATCCCAAAGTTTACGTCCCCATCAAAATCAATAGATGGCATTACATTAAAGGTTCCTAAAGAACGCTTAATGGCCGATTTCAGAATGGCATACATCGTACGCTCGTCGTCAAACTTTACTTCCGTTTTGGTAGGGTGTACGTTTACATCAATACTTTTCGGATCCATTTCCAAAAAGATCACATAAAACGGATGCATACCATCGGGTAACATTCCTTCGTAACCGTTTAGTAAAGCGTGGTGCAAATACGGGTGTTTAATATATCGTCCGTTGGCAAAGAAAAATTGATCTCCACGGGTTTTTTTAGAGGCTTCGGGCGCGCCAATGTAACCGTGTATTTTTAGCGAATCGGTTTTCTCTTCAATGGTAATTAAATTCTTTTGGTAGGCTTTACCCAACAGGTTTACAATGCGCTTGCTTAGGTTACTTTCCGGCAAACTGTACGTTTCCATATCGTGCTGAAACAAATACATACTAATCTGCGGATTTGCCAAGGCCACCCGTTGAAACTCATCAATGATGTGCTTTAATTCTACAGGGTTCGATTTTAAGAAATTTCTTCTGGCCGGAATATTAAAAAACAGGTTTTTCACCGAAATACTGGTGCCCACCGGCATAATATCGGTTTCCTGGCTTTTTACTTCGGAAGCCGAAATTTTTATGCATTGCCCCAATTCATCTTGGGCTCTACGCGTTTTTAATTCTACTTGTGAAACCGCCGCAATAGAAGCCATTGCTTCGCCACGAAAACCATAGGTATGAATATTAAATAAGTCTTCGGAAGTATTCAATTTAGAAGTAGCGTGGCGTTCAAAACACATACGGGCATCCAATTCAGACATACCGTTGCCGTTGTCTACTACTTGTATTAAGGTTCTTCCGGCCTCTTTTACAATTAGTTTGATTTCGGTACTTCCAGCATCTATCGAATTTTCTAACAACTCTTTCACCACCGAAGCAGGGCGTTGAACTACCTCACCGGCAGCAATTTGGTTGGCTAAAGCATCGGGTAATAGATGTATAATATCGGAAATGTTACTCACGTGTTTTGGCTTTTTTCAGGAAACGAAACAACAAATATATACCCCCTGAAAGAACTATGGGAAGGAAGTTGTTAAAATAGTACGCTGCAAAACCACAATCTAAGAATACAATAATCCACAAACGCATTACTAGAGCTTCGTCTATGCCTTCTTTTTTTTCTTTTTTATACCGAAAAGAAGCACGGATGCGGTTCTTGGTATTTTCTTCTGATGAATACGTTTTATTAGACAGGTTTTGTTCTAGAAATTCTTTTTCCGGTTTATAAAAACGAGGAATATAATTAAAGGATTTATTCTTGGGTATGCGAGATAGAGAAGGTATTTTCATGCATTCTGGTTCTTCCATTACAAGTTACAAAAAGAAGAACGTTTCCCGAATTCTAAATTTACCATTATGTCTGCCATTATGAATTTTGCCATTTTCCCAGTAGATAAAGGAGCGCACATTGGGGATTATGTTAGTAAGGTGATTGAATACATCCGAGACAGCGGATTAAGTTATCAGTTTTCGCCCATGGGAACGGTAATAGAAGCCGAAACAGTACCCGAACTTTTAAAAGTAGTAGAAGAAGCGTATAAAATTATGGATCCTATTTCGGACCGGATTTATTGCGTGATGAATATGGATTACAACAAGAACAAAACCGACTTGATTAAATCTAAAACCAAATCGGTTGAAAGTAGAATTGGTGGCGTGAATAAATTATAGAGCTAACTTATTTTTTACATGTTATCTTAAATGGGTTCTATGTTTGGTTTAGGTGCCAACTTGAAGTTTTAAAAACAGAAATTCTAGAATTATTTAAACCCTAGAGAAAGTGCTTTGGGGTTTTTTAATTATAACCCAAAACCGCCTAAAACATTTAACTCTTGTCCTTTTTGAGGCATTCCCTCTAAAATAGGCAAAGCTTTACCAATTAATTCTTTAACACCAGCAAGATTTAGGGATTCATCGTGGTCTTCTTTAGAATCCCAAACTTCGGTCACCCACACTGTATCCAATTCTGCATTATCTGCACTTATTAAATACAACTGACAACCTTTTGAAGTAGAAACCAACGTTGCTGCTTCCAACAAAATAGCACTTAACTGTTTGCCTTTACCTTGTTGTGCTTTTAAACTACCATGCAATCCGTACTTTTTCATATTCAATTTTTTAAACAATAATTAACAAAGTCTTCTACCGTAACTAGAGTTTTATCTCTAGCTTCTACCATACCCATGTGGCCTACTTTATCTAAAAAATGTACTTTAGAATCGGCCGCCAAGGCTACTTGTGAAAGGCTGCTTTCTAAAGGAACAGCACCGTCATTTTTACCACAAATAAAAAGCACGGGTACTTTTGCCCCCTTTAAAACATGGGTTCTATCTGGTCTGTCTCGCATGCCTTTTGCCGCTTCAATTACGGCTAAAACATTACTAGAAGCTGCTATTTGTGTAATTCTATCAATTTCGTCTTTGTATAAAGATTTTGTTTTTAAACTGAAAAGTGGGGGCACAAAACTAGTAGCAAATTTTTCAATTCCATTTTCTTCCAAAAAATCAACGGTCTTATTTCGGTTCTCTTTTTTTTGATCGGTATCTGGGAAGGCTGAAGAATGAAACAAACCAAAACCTTTTAAATATTCAGGGTATAAATCGGCAAAAGCAAGGGTAACATAACCACCCAAAGAATGGCCAATTAGCACACATTCTTTCACGTTAAGATCGTCTATTAAAGCTTTAATTTCTGCAGCCAAAACCTCCATAGTTAAAGAATCTTGTTGTAAAAGGGAACCGCCAAAACCTGGGAAATCTGGGCAAATTACTCTGTAATTTTGCGATAATTGAGTTTCAAATGCATGCCAAATGGCATTACTTTCACAAAACCCATGCAATAAAACCACTACTTCTCCTCTTCCGCTATCGTTATAATTCAGCATAATTATTCTTTTACTGTTCTAATTTAATTATTGGCACAATACTTTCTAACAAATGCCTATATGTTATTAATGTTTAAGGTAATTTTAAAGTAAATAGTTTATTCAATATGAAAATATTGCTTGTTGAAGACGAACCAGCATTGGTAGAAAATATTGCTTCTTTTCTTAAAAGCGAAGCTTATATTACAGATACCGCCAGCACATACGACCGTGCCGACGAATTAATTATTCTTTACAATTACGATTGTATTCTATTAGATATAAACCTGCCAGATGGTTCGGGTTTAGACTTAATAGAAAAAATTAAGAAAAAGAATGACACTACAGGGATTCTAATTATTTCTGCCCGCGATTCTGTAAATGACAGAGTAAAAGGACTGGATTTAGGCGCAGATGATTACTTAACCAAGCCTTTCCATATTACTGAATTAAATGCACGAATTAAGGCACTTATTCGTAGGAATCATTTTCAGGGAAACCAAATTGGACAAATTAAAGAGATTAGTATTGACTACTCTGCCCATAAGGTTTTTGTAAATGAAGCCGAAATAAAACTTACCCCAAAAGAGTATGAACTGTTGGTATACTTTGTTACCAATAAAAACCGTGTATTATCTAAAAGCTCTATTTGCGAATATTTAATTGGTGAACAATCTGACTGGATGGATTCTTTTGATTTAATATATACCCATCTAAAAAACCTGAGAAAAAAATTAATTAAAGGAGGTGCTAACGATTACATAAAAACCATTTATGGTGTTGGTTATTCTTTTGAAGTATGAAATTATTAAACAAAGCTACCCGTCAATACATCTTAGTAAGTTTGCCTATTTTATTACTGGGTTTAACTGTTTTCTATTTTGTAATCCATAAAATTAATGTTTACCACGTAGATGAAAATTTAAAAGAAGAAAGAGACCATTTTGAGGCACAATTAAACTTTGGCCAAAACTTAAATGTAAAAGAAGATTTTTCTGAAGACCATTTTACACTGCACCGCATAAAAGAAGGAGAGCATTTTGAAGAAAGCTTTAAAACCATAAAAGTTTTTGACAAAGAAGAAGACGAAGTAGAACTTTATAGAGAATACATTTCTGAAATTGATGTTTTTGGAGAACGTTTTGAACTAGTTCTTAGAGATCCTTTATTAGAAGACAGTACCATAATTTATGGTAGTGTGGCCTTTTTTAGTTGTTTTTTAGTTTTTCTGTTGGTGTTTTCTGTAGTACTTAACCGTTGGTCTAGCCAATCTATGTGGCTACCGTTTTATTCTACCTTAGATCAGATTGAGAATTACAGCAGCAATGCTGAAACCCAGATTGAATTCCCAAAAGAAGACATTTCAGAATTTAATCAGTTGAATTTGTCCCTCAATAAAATGACGGAAAAAATTTATAAAGACTTTCACTTACAACGGAATTTGTTTGATATGATTTCTCATGAAATACAAACTCCATTAAGTGTTATCAGAAGTCATATAGAAATTCTATTTCAGTCTAAAAATTTTACGGAAAAAGAGTTTAACCAATTGTCACAGATTAATCAAACAGTAAATAAACTATCTAAGTTAAACCGTTCTATTTTGGTGCTTTCCAGAATTGAAAATGGATTCTACAAGGAGCTAGAAGAAATTGATATCTATCAAAGAATTAAACTTCTTTTAGAAGAGTTTGAATTACCTATTCAACAGAAAAATCTAACTATTGAAATCAACAGAAGTTTAGTATTTAAGAAAATTCATCCTTTTTTAGTAGATATTTTAATAAGAAATCTATTGCAAAATTCGGTTAGACATAATGTAGAATCTGGGTATATAAAAATTGAATTTAGTCACCGCATATTGTCGGTAAAAAATTCAGGGAAGCCATTAAAAGACTCCCCTGAAAACATGTTCAAGAAATTTAATAAATCTTCAGATTCAGAAAGTTCTATAGGATTGGGCTTAAGCCTAATAAAAGCAATCTGTGAACTGAATAACTTCACTATCAACTACAAATATGAGCATCAAACTCTTGAACATTGCTTGGAGGTAGGTTGGTAATTAAAATTTAGCGTACCAAAACCAATGAACCCTCAATTTTCTCTTCTTCGGAAAATTCAATTTCGTAACCGTATTTACCAGAAGGAACTAATTGTTCACCAACCTTACCATCCCAAGGCTCTTCATATCCTTTAGATGAAAACAAAACATAGCCATTAGGATCAAATATTTTTACTTTACAATTTGGGTATTGTTCAATACCAGAGATTGACCAGCAATCGTTAGAACCATCTTCATTTGGTGTAAAGGCAGATGGAATTGTTAATTGGTATTTAGAAATAGTACTCTTAGCATCTATATGGTCATGTAACCAGATAATGCAATCTTCTACACTTTGGAAAACATGACTTTCCTCTACTATTGGTGGTATTACACCAGCGCCTCTTAACATTTCTAAACACTCATGGTTTAGTTCTGTAAAATATACGTCTATACCTGCATTAGTTAAATCTGTAACACCATCTCTTACAGAATACAAACCAGTTTGGTCCATGTAAGGCACATCCTTGAAATCGATTATTAAGGCTTTAATATCTGGTATTTTCTTAATGTCTTCTTCTAAACGGCTAGCAAAACCAAAGAATACTGGTCCTTTTAATATTTTGATGTAAACATCTTTTCTGAAAGAATCGGCGTCATCAAAATAGTTAATCAGCTTGTTGCTAATTTTGTCTACTTCAGAGTCTTTAGAACTTCTGTCAATGGTATCGGCCATTTTTTTCATGAAGAATAAAGAAGCCATTAAGAAGCCAATAGCTGTAGCGTATAATAAACTCCAAGTTACTGTTAAGATAAATACCGTTAAGATTATGATTTTGTCTGATTTAGGTATGATTTTAATCTCTCTAAATACCGTATAATCCATAATATCAAAACCAATACTTACCAAAATACCAGCTAGAACTGCATAAGGAATTTGTTCGGCATAATGAGCACCAAACAAAAGAATACAAGCCAACATTACACCCTGGAAAACACCAGATAATCTTGTTGTAGCACCAGATTTTGTATTAGCTAGTGTTACCACTGTTGTACCAGCACCCGGTATACCACCAAATAAAGCAGCACCAATATTACCAATACCTTGTCCAATTAATTCTCTATTACTGTTGTGTTTAGTTTTGGTTATTTTATCTGCAATAACAGATGTTAACAAACTATCAATCATGCCTAAACCACCTAACGTTAACGCCGGTAAAATAATATGCGTTAGTCTAGAAAGATCCATACTAAACATAGTGCCAAGCTGTAACGTTGGTATTCCAGATGGAATATCACCAATTGTTTTAATATCTAAACCTATAATATAAGTAGCTGCCGTACCAATTATTAAAGCTACCAACGTAGCCGGAACTGCTTTTGTAAAACGTGGTATTAAACGTGCTGTAGCTAGTGTAATTATAGCAATTAAGAAGGCAGAGAAATTAATATTCATTAAATACCTTGGCAAGTGTATTAAATTCTGAACAGCATTTGTGTATTTAAAATCTGCCCCAAAGAATTCTTTAAACTGCATGGATATTACAATTACCCCAATACCACTCATAAAACCTGAAATTACCGGATATGGTAAATAATTAATGTATTTACCCAATTTTAAAACCCCTAGCAAAATTTGAAAAGCACCTGCCAACGCAAACGTTAGTAAGATGGCTCCCATGGCTTCGTTAAGGCTACCAAAATATTTAACTTCACCGGCAATAATTAATGCCGAAACAACCGTCATTGGACCAGTTGGAGCACTAATTTGTGTTGGCGTACCACCGAAAACGGCAGCTAGAATACCTAAAATAATACCGCCATATAGACCGGCAATAGGCCCCATACCCGATGTAGCCCCAAATGCGAGACACAACGGAAGGCCAATAATACCAGCGGTAATACCCCCGGTAAAATCCCCTTTAATTGAGTTAAGTGAAATATTCTTCATATTCAGCGAAATTTTAACTGAAATCTACTGAACAATTCTGGAGCAATTCTGAAGCAATTCTGAAGATGATTTCTAAGAGAAATAATTCTATCTGTTTCAGTTAAAAAATAATACGTGCATCCACTATATTATTACTAGAAAATCACACCTGTAGATCCTTTTTCTGAAAAAATCATTAGCGTATTTATTAGCACATAGAGGTTTCATAAAAAACAATAATAGCCTTAAATTTTTAAAGATTTGCTACTACAAGTTTGGCCAATTTAATGGCTTTCCCTTTGTTATCGGCCGTATTATCAGAAACCTTAAGGTGTAAATGGATAAGGTACCCGTTCTTTAAAAAAGAAATCTGAGACAAACGATTCCCCCAAGTTGCCATTTCACCAACATCGGTAATTTTTTCAGCATCTCCATAAACCTTAATAGAAGTGTGGTACATGCTTTCTGTAGCGTCATTCACCAGTACTATGGTTAATTCAGAGGGATTTTCTATGTTTATTATAGTTCCTGAAACATCAATTTCAGAAGAATAAGTAATCGTTTCCCATTTGTAAAAGCAAGTTGGGTAAGTACGCATAGCATCATTAATTTCTGGAGAAGAATTTTCTGGAAATGCTAAGGTTAATTGTATCTCTTTTTCTGTTAAAAGTTCACATGGAGACTTTGAATCACTTGTTCCATTAACAGTACTATCAGTTGAAACAGAGTCAGAATCCTTTGTTTTACAGGATAACAGAAAAGTTAAAATCGAAATAACTAAAAAGATCTTTTTCATGGCGCATGAAGATTAAGTGATTAATACTACAATAAAAACCATTTTTGTTGATTTTCAGAATGTTAATGGTTTTTCTGTAAAATAGCTGAAAGAAAACTCTTTTTTGGTGAGTGCTGAATAAACGTTATTTAAAGTGTGTTAAGTTTTCTTTTTCTTTGATTTTAAATTGGTCGACTCCTCGGGTAAAGACTTTTTCCTGATCGGAATCTTTAATTCCTCTTCAGCTATATCAATCATTATATCAAATAATAGAACTTTCTTATCGGCCATAATAGACTGCTGTTCTAAAGCTGCTTTTTGTTTTTCCAGCAACCGTACTTTTTTTCAAGCTCTAATAGCTTTTGTTCAAGAGTTTTAGTCATGGGGTAGTGTGATTTTATTTTCCAAGTTCTTATGGTATCATCTCCTTGGATACCGTATTTGCCTTGTGTGACTTTTATTCCCATCTGACCACTTTCTACTTCTTGAACTACTGACAATTTAAAAGAATAACTTTAATCCTTTTGAGTTCGCTTTATGTACTCATTCTCTTTCGTTTCTTTCATAACATTACTTTTTGTGTAACGTTATTTCAGAGTTAGACAGAAAAATAAGGCCACTATACAGCAGCCCTTTTTTTATTTTATTATGAAAGATGAATGATAGCTATTTTTTGTAGTTCTAATAGTAATAAAATAATAGCCTGCATTAACTGTTGTCTCAACATTTACCTTAACCAATCCATCATTTTGTATGTAGGAAACCTCTTTTACCTCCCCTTGCATATCTAAAAGTCGGATATCTAAAATATTTTCAGCCTTTTTTTCTAATTCAAAATAAAAGCTTCCGTTATTTGGATTAGGGTAAACCCCAGCTTTTAAATTCTCTTCTAGTTTTTCAGAAGTTACGTAAACCACATCTGAGTAAGCAAACAACCCATCATAATCTACTTGTTTAACTCTGTAATAAACCAGATCAGATTCTGGTGCATAATCCATTAATTCATACTCTAATAATTCAATAGAATTACCAGCGCCTTCAACAGCTCCTACGTAATCCCAATTATTACCATCTAGAGATCTTTCTACTTCAAAGTAATTGTTGTTTTCTTGTTGTGCAGTAGACCAAGTTATTTTTGTTTCTTGGTTAATTATAAGAGCATCTACTTTCACAAAAGTTACTGGTAAAGGGGGTGCAAATGTACTATTGCAATAATCACTATAGGCACATAGATTTGGGTAATTAGTGGCAAAATCGTTATAAGTACCATGAGCTGGGCCAGCAATCCCTACATCTGTTCTTGCATCATGACCAACACTGTTAGCATTAAAATTATCACCCCATAGAGTAATATTGTCTTGTTTTTGAATATTAGTCTTAGAGCTAACCGTACCCAATACAGCAATTATACCATCTAAAGGGTTAGAATTAAATCCGCGCATATCCATATTGCCATCAATTAAAACAGTGCCGGCACCATCAAAAGAGAAATTAACATTATTATTTAGGTATATATTTTCTTTAATATAAAGTATACCGTTTTCTAAAACATTCAATTTAACATTAGCATTATTAGCACCTAGCATATCACCTTCAATTCTTAACACACCGTTTTCAACGGTTATGTCTAATTGTGCATTAGCTACCAGATTACCCTTAATAGTTAGATTAGCCATTTTAGTTGCTGTACCTACTACGTTTATTTTAGGGTTTTTATTTTTTGGTATTATAACATCACCCGCAACAATTAACGCTGCACCAGAATTTACGTTTAACTTTAAATTACTGTTTCCATTTAAAATCAAACTATAATTTGATAATAGAGTATGATCTATATTAATATTATTGTTATCGGGAAGTGTAACATTATTACTAGAGACAGCACCTGGATAAAAACCCTGAGACCAAGTTGAAGCATCTGTCCAATTTCCGTTAGAAAATGAATTAAATGTTACAGCAAATACATTCTGAGTAAGAGTAACAATGATGAATAATAATATTAGATTTTTCATAACCCCTTGTTTTTAGTTACAGAGAGAAGTACGAAATACATGCCTTAGAAAAATAAGTCAAGAACAAAACTTAGTTTTTAAGTTATAAATTTACCATTTTAACTCAAAAGCTGCTTTTATATAGATTTTAAGGCCTTTTTAGAAAAGAATTCTTTAATAAAAAAATGAAATTAAAAACAAACGCGCTAGTTCCATTATGAGTATTTGTCCCATAAAGAATCACAAAAACCATATCGGGACACTGTAGAACTCATTATATAAACAGAAATATAATTATATATGTCTATTATATTGTTAAAATACTTAAAAGATTTATCCTTTATCTTTACAGTAAAGTTCTACAGAATTTTAAATACTATAATCATTTCTCATAGACAAGCCTTTGCCGGAAAAATTACAATAGTGATTGGTTTTAAAGAACATCTTTAATGCGTTGTTTTAATACAGTAAGCACTGTATATATCTTTAGTCACAGATATTGCGGCGAACAACCTGTTACTTAACAACGAATGAAGAGGAATAAAAACTATTATCTGTAAATATTTTTAATGAGTAAAAACCAGACACTAAGCTTGCATCATTTATATTCACAACGTTTTCAGACTGAAAGTAGGTTAGGTCAGAAATCTCACCACCAACACTCACAGCTTCTACTTTTTTTACATGGTCAGAGTTTTCATATAATTCAAAATAAAACACTCCGCCGTTTGGATTAGGGTAAACCCCAACATTTAAATTCTTCTTAAATATTTCGGAAGCCACATAAACCACATCTGAATATGCAAATTTACCATCATAGTCTACTTGTTTAATACGATAATAAATTATTGCTTCGTCATTTACATAATCTAAAAATTCATATTCAATTAAATCACTAGAATTCCCCGCTCCATTCAAAGAACCTACATAAACCCAGTTTTTACCATCAATAGATTTTTCAACATCAAAATAATCGTTGTTTTCTTCCTGTGCTGTAGACCAACTTACCAACACCTCTCCATTTTTTAAAACGGCACCAACACTTACAAAAGTAACTGGTAATATGGGGTTAGATGGGTAATATGTAGACCTACAATAGTCACTATATTCGCATAAATCGGGATACAAAGCAGCAAAATCTGCGTAACTTCCTTCTGCAGGGCCGTCAATACCCGAAGGCGACCTGTGATCCCTTACACTATTATCATCAATATTATCTCCCCATAGCGTTATATCATCTTGTGATTGAACATTAGTAGAAGAATTATATTGGCCATAAACTGCAATTATACCATCTAATGGATTAGAGTTAAAACTTTGCATATTTAGATCACCATCTATTAATATAGTACCCGCACCATCGAAAGACATATTAACATTGTTCGCTAAATCTACATCTCCTTTAATATAAAGTATACCCCCTTTTTTTACATTAAGCTTAATATTGGCATTATTAGCCCCTAATAAATCCCCTTCAATTCTTAATACGCCATTTTCTACTGTAATTTCCATTTGAGCTTTCGCATCAATGTTACCAGTAACAGTCATATAAGCAAGATTAGAAGCTGTTCCAACAACGTTGATTTTAGGGCTTTTGTTTTGAGGAACAGTCACATTACCATCAACTGTTAGATCACCACCTGCATTTACATTAAGTTTTAGATTACTATTACCACTTAAGGTCATATTGTAATCTGCAGAAAAAGGATGATTTACATTAAATGAATTATTACCCGACAACGTCAAATTATTTCCGGAAATGGCCCCTGGAGAACTACCACCTAACCAATCGGCAGCATTTTGCCACGACCCATATGTATTGAAGGTAGTATACGTAGCAGCAATTAATAACTGTGCTATGAGCAAGGTAAATAAGAGAGTGATTATTTTTTTCATCATGTAATATTAAGCTAGCGAATGTATATCAAATAGTTAGCTGATGAAACAAAAACATGATAATATATTATGCTCATCCGTAATTATACCAGTCCGCAGATTGGTTGCGTAGCTTAGACCTAACTTGGTCATAAAAATCAATGCTATGAACATATTAGAATTTGTTGATATATTTCCAGATGAGATCAGTTGTAAACTACATTTTAAACAAGTTAGAGAAACCCAAGGAGTGGTTTGCAAAAAATGTAATAGCCACAAGCATTATTGGTTAAAAGCTAAATATCAGTGGCAATGTGCCCATTGTGGATTTAGAACAACTCTTAAAAGCGGTACAATACTGGAAAGCAGTAACCTTCCTTTTAGAAAATGGTTTCTGGCTATGATGTTTATGAGTTTTTCTAAGAAAGGAATATCTGCCTGTGAACTTCAACGACAACTCAACCACTCCCGCTATGAAAGTATCTGGAATATGATGCATAAAATTCGAGAAGCCATGGGTAAAAGAGATGACCTATATCAATTGCATGGAATGATTGAGTTTGATGAAGGTTATTTTGAAGTAGCTCATAAAAAGGGAAAGAAACTTAAACGAGGAAAAGGAAGCCAGAAGCAAAAAAATATAGCTACCATGGTTGAATCTACCCCGTTGGAAAACCCTGAAACAGGTGTTAAAACCAAACATTGCAGGTACTATAAAATGAAAGTTTTGGATACTCAAAAATCAGAAAGTATAAATAAAGTCATTAAGGAAAATTTGAGTGAATTGGCTATCGTATTTTCAGATAAAAGTAAAAGTTATGTAGATATAGCTGATTTTGTAGAAGGACACTACAGCGTGAAATCAGACAAAGAAACTACTAATGATACTTTAAAGTGGGTACACATCGCTATTTCTAATGCAAAGAGGAACTTCTTAGGTGTTTACCACAAGATCAGCGGTAAAAACCTTCAGAATTACATAAATGAATTTTGCTATAAGCTAAACAGAAGATATTTTGGAGAAAACCTTTTCAAAAGGCTCTTAATTGCTGTTTCCTATCCATACTGGCAACATTGCGGATAAGCATATAATATATTGTACTATTTTCATATTAATTCAATATATAATAATCGTTAACCCATCATATCTTAGTAATAAACCACACTTACTTATATAAATACTATTTTTACTTAATGTACTTTATATACATAATTTATATCTTTTAACACTGTTTCAACAGATTGTTTTTGCATATAAAACGAACTGAAACAGCAGGACGTTTTAAAAACCGATACTTCTTATTATATTTGATCTGTGATAAAAAGAAATTCTATAGCGTTACGTTGGTGGTGGGCATCTTAATTGAATGATCCGCGAAGAATGCTATTTATAATATTTAATTAAAAGGCTCTCTGTTCGCAGTGGGCCTTTTTTAGTTTTTACTGAATTATGAAAAAATTTCAACTACATACACACAGCAGAAAATTATTGGGAGATACGCTAACTCCGGTGGGTATCTACCTTAGAATGCGAGACCTCTATCCTAATAGTGTTTTATTAGAGAGTTCGGACTATCACGGGGACGAACACAGCGTTTCTTACATTTGCTGTGATTCCATTTCAGACTTTGTAGTAAACAACGAGGAAATTTCTATTTCTTACCCAGACGGTAGCGCTGAAAACACAGCTATTACTTCTGGTAAACAAGTAATACAGGCTTTAGAAGATTTTTCTACCTCGTTTTCGTCAACTACTAAAGAAGATAAATTTATCACCGATGGTATTTTTGGTTACACATCGTATAATTCTGTTCGTTATTTTGAAGATGTAGAAATACAAGATTTTAAAGACGAATCCAGAGAGATTCCAGACATGATTTACAAAGTGTTCAGTATAATTATTGTGTTTAATCACTTTAACGATACTATTCACATTTACGAACACAGCAAAACCTCAAACACTAATCGTCTAGAAGAAATTGAAAAACAGATTAGAACAAAGGATTTTGCCACCTATACTTTTAAAACCAAAGGCGAAGAAACTTCTAACTTAACCGATACCCAATATTTAGAAATTGCTCAAAAAGGAAAAGACCACTGCCAGAGAGGTGACGTTTTCCAGATTGTGCTTTCCCGTAGATTTGAACAAGAGTTTGAAGGCGACGATTTTAATGCTTACCGAGCGCTTAGAGCCGTTAATCCTTCTCCGTATTTGTTTTATTTCGATTTTGGAAATTTTAAACTGTTTGGTTCTTCACCCGAAGCACAGCTCATAATCAAAGACAAACAAGCAACCATTCATCCTATTGCCGGTACGTTTAAACGAACGGGGAATGATCAACATGATTATGAATTGGCTAAAAAACTGTTTGACGATCCGAAAGAGAATTCGGAACATGTAATGCTGGTAGATTTAGCCCGAAACGATCTTTCCATCAACGGTTCTAATGTAGAAGTTAAAACCTTTAAGGAAATTCAATTCTATTCACATGTAATCCATTTAGTGTCTAAAGTAACGGGCGAAATGCACGAAGGAGCCAAATCGGTACAATTAGTAGCCGATACCTTCCCAGCGGGTACACTTTCGGGAGCCCCAAAACCTATGGCGCTTAAACTAATTAATAAATACGAAAATGCTTCCCGTGGTTATTACGGTGGCGCTATTGGCCACTTAGGCTTTAACGGCAATTTCAACCACTGCATTATGATCCGTACTTTCCTTTCTAAAAACAACACCTTGTTTTACCAAGCGGGTGCCGGTATTGTTGCCAAGTCGGTTATAGAAAGTGAATTACAGGAGGTAAACAATAAACTAATGGCGCTAAAAACGGCCATAGGAAAAGCCAACGACATTCTTTAAGCACAAAGAACCATGAAAATATTAGTCTTAGATAATTACGATTCCTTTGTCTATAACTTAGTTCACATTATTAGAGAACTGGGTTATGGTGGTGAAATGGACATCATCCGTAACGATAAAATCACTTTGGAGGAAATAGAAAAATACGATAAAATACTTCTTTCACCAGGCCCTGGTATTCCTGAAGAAGCAGGTATTATGCCCGAGCTAATTAAAAAATACGGTGCTACTAAATCCATTTTTGGGGTTTGTTTAGGTCACCAAGCTATTGGCGAAGCGTACGGAGCAACCCTTTCTAATATGGATGTGGTGTTGCATGGTTTCGGATTAAAAACTTCTATTGTAGACAATTCGGGTTCTATTTTCAAAAACATTCCTGAAAGCTTTACAACAGGTCGTTACCACAGTTGGGTAGTAGATAACGATTCGGTTAAACCAGAAGGCGAGTTGCTTATTACGGCTCTAAGTGAAGACAATCGAATAATGGGTGTTAAGCATAAAAAATTTGATGTTCAGGGCGTACAATTCCATCCGGAATCTGTTTTAACAGAGCACGGAAAGGAAATGCTTAAAAACTGGTTAACCAATTAAACCTTATTCTATTGAATTCCGAAAAGCTTTCTAGAACGTAACCTCATAAATACTACAGCGTAACAAAGCACCAAAATACGAAATGAAAGACTTATTAAACCGACTGTTTAAGCAGGAAACGCTAAGTTATGAAGAAGCAAAAGCTGCTGTTTCCCAAATTGGAAATGGTGAAGTTAATGCCGCACAAATGGCTTCGTTTCTAACGGTTTTCTGCATACGAAGCATTAGAGTGGAAGAACTGATGGGTTTCAGGGATGCTATGCTTGAGTTGTGCAAGAAAATAGATTTAACAGAATTTGATCCTATTGATATTGTTGGCACCGGTGGAGATGGCAAAAACACCTTCAACATTTCTACCTTGGCTTCGTTTGTAACCGCTGGTGCTGGTTATAAAGTTGCTAAACACGGAAATTACGGGGTTTCTTCGGGTTGTGGCTCTTCTAATGTGTTAGAATATTTAGGGGTTCCTTTCAGCAATGAAGAAAGTGACTTGAAGAAAATGTTAGACAAAGCAGGTTTTTGCATGATGCACGCACCGCTTTTTCACCCTGCCATGAGGCATGTAGGACCAATAAGAAAAGAAATGCAAGTACGCACGTTCTTTAATATGTTGGGACCAATTTTAAATCCGGCTTTTGTAAAACACCAATTACTGGGCGTTTACAATCTTTCTTTATTGCGTTTGTACGGGTATTTACACCAAGACTCACAAAAGAACTATACCATTGTACACGCACTAGATGGTTACGATGAGGTTTCGCTTACGTGTTCCACAAAAGTAGTAAACAACAAAGGCGAACATTTATTAGAACCAAGAGATTTAGGCTTTCAAAAAATTAAGCCTGAAGATCTATTTGGTGGTGAAACGGTAGCCTCTTCGGCTAAGATATTCAATTCTATTTTGAATAATGAAGGTACCCAAAGTCAAAACGCGGTAGTTTTAGCCAATGCTGCTTTGGCAATCAATACTATTCATCCTGAAAAAGAATACAACAATTGTTTATCCGAAGCAAAAGAAGCTTTGGATTCAGGAAAAGCAAAAAACGTATTAATCAAACTTACTAATTCATAAAAATGTCTGTTTTAGCTGAAATCAACGCTAATACTTTAAAAGAAGTAGAAGCCCGAAAAGAACGTGTTTCGGTAAAAGAATTAGAAGCTTCTAGCTACTTCGGAAGAGAAGTATACTCTTTAAAGAACAGCATAGCCCAATCGGAAAACTTTGGTATTATCTCGGAAGTGAAAATGAAATCACCTTCCAAAGGAATAATTAACAACAATGTTACCCCAAACGAAGTGGGTGAAGGCTATTTTAAAAACGGTGCTTCTGCTATTTCCGTTTTAACAGATTTTCATTATTTCGGTGGAAAAATGGAATATTTAACCGCCGTTCGGGAACGCGTTACTATTCCAGTGTTACGCAAAGATTTTATTATAACTGAGTTTCAGATTATAGAAGCTAAAGCCATTGGCGCGGATGTTATTCTATTGATTGCGGCTAGTTTAGAACCTAAACGTTTGGAAGAATTAGCTTCATTTGCACATTCTTTAGGTTTGGAGGTTTTAATGGAAGTACATAATCTGGAAGAATTGGAACAAAGCGTTAATCCGCATTTAGATGTAATTGGCGTTAACAACCGAAATCTAAAAACTATGGAAGTTTCGGTAACTACTTCCCATGAATTGGTAGACAAAATCCCTGCTGAATTTGTAAAAATTTCTGAAAGCGGCTTGGCCGACGCAAAGACAATTAAAGCCTTAATGGAATCGGGTTACCAAGGTTTCTTAATTGGAGAAACATTTATGAAAACCGAAAACCCACCCAAAGCGCTGGCTGATTTTATAAAAGAAATAAGACAAGCTTAATAAATACTATAAACACAAAAAAGCCCTCATCCTAGAATTAGAATGAGGGCTTACTTTTTATCTTTATTCAGAAATTAAAGCTTACCCGCTTCTTTTAATGCAATTAGCATAGTTTCACCAATAGTTGCAGGTGATTTACTTACATAAACACCGCATTCCGCCATAATTTTCATTTTAGCTTCTGCTGTATCATCAGCACCACCAATAATAGCACCAGCGTGTCCCATTCTTTTACCTTTAGGAGCAGTCTGACCAGCAATAAAACCAACAACTGGTTTTGGATTACCTTGCTCTTTAATGTATTGAGAAGCTTCTGCTTCGTACTGACCACCAATTTCACCAATCATAACGATGGCGTCTGTATCTGGGTCGTTCATTAATAACTCAACCGCTTGTTTAGTTGATGTACCAATAATTGGGTCACCACCAATACCAATAGCTGTAGAAATACCTAATCCGGCTTTTACAATTTGGTCAGCCGCTTCGTAAGTTAATGTACCCGATTTAGATACAATACCAATCTTACCTTGTTTGAAAACGAATCCAGGCATGATACCTACTTTCGCTTCTCCTGGAGTAATTACACCCGGACAGTTTGGCCCGATCATGGTAATTCCTTTTTTCTTGATGTATTCCTTAACCGGAATCATATCTTTCACAGGAATACCTTCTGTAATGGTAATAATAACTTTAATCCCACCTTCGGCAGCTTCTAAAACTGCATCTGCAGCAAAGGCCGGTGGAACAAATATGATAGAAACGTCTGCACCAGTTTCTTTAACAGCATCTGCTACTGTATTAAAAACAGGTTTGTCTAGATGTGTTTGACCTCCTTTTCCCGGAGTTACACCACCAACAACGTTTGTACCGTATTCAATCATTTGACTGGCATGAAAAGTACCTTCTGTACCAGTAAAACCTTGAACTATAACTTTAGAATCTTTATTGACTAAAACACTCATGATATCGTAAAATTAGAAGTCTACAAAATTATTCTTTTTTGACCCTTAAACAAGAAAAGCAAGTAGTATAGGTTTTTTCATTTGCTAAACTTGAAAAAATCTAAGTATCTCTTCGGAAAGGGCAACAAAATAAGAGCACTATTTTTAATGATGGAAATCTTGAACAATCACCGACTTGTTATCCTCATAACCGTATTCGGGCTGAAGAATAACATGATCTATTTTAAATTCTTTCTTGTAAAATTATTTTTAGTGTGTCTAATTCTGCCACAAACTGAGAAAGCTTAATATCTTCCTTAAAATCTATATGGGCTTGAAAATGAATAGAATCATCGTTCAGTTTCCAAATGTGTACGTGATGTACATTTTGCACCCCTTGTATTTCATTCAGTCTAGAAGTTATAGCATTAACATTGTACCCTTTTGGCGCAAACAGCATTAATACCTCTACCGATTCTTTCAACAAATCGAAACTCATATAAGCCAAATACAAGGAAATGAGTAGGCACAATAGCGCATCTACCCAATAAATTCCGTAGAAATACATTAAAACGCCACCCAAAACTACCGCAACAGAAGTAAGCATATCGGTAAATAAATGGATGTAGGCCGATTTCATATTCATATTTCCATGAGAATCGTTGTGCAGAAGTACTACGCAAACAGCATTCATTACAATACTAAAACCACCTAAGCCCATTACCCAAACCGATTTAATCAGTTCCTGCGGTTCATTCAAACGTTCAATAGCTTCTTTAAACAAGGAAAATAGCTACCACCATTAATAGCACAGCATTTATTAAAGCCGAAATAATTTCCGCCCGCTGATAACCATAGGTTTTTGTTAGTGTATTTTTCCTTCGCGAAAGTTTGACACCTATATAAGTAACTACTAAAGATGCGGCATCGCTTAAATTATGCATAGCATCAGAGATTAAGGCAATACTACCCGAAACGACACCACCAAAAATCTGGCTAACCGTGATAAGTATATTTAAGAGAATAGATATAATTATCTTTTTCTCTTTTCCTTTGGTTGAAACTTTATGCATAAAAAAAGGGTAACTTTTTGCTACCCCTCTAAATTATTGTTCTAAATAAACTTCTGCGCCTTTCTGCCTAAATTCTTTCGATTTTTCTTCGAATCCTTTTTGTATGGCTTCGTCTTCTCCGTCTAATCCGTTTTCTTTGGCGTAATCTCTTACGTCTTGAGAAATCTTCCTATATATGATTGCAAATATATTAAAGGACTTAGAAAAGCGTTTGTGCCTTAAGTTGTAAAATTTAACTCATGTTAAAAACAATTATTCATTCACTATTTATACTCTGTATTTCAACCCTAATTGATGAAAGTGAAAAAGTAAAATCTACTTTCTTTAAACAAGAGGGATTGTACATAAATGGACTAATAATCAACAAAAGCTCTTATTTAACACCAGATAGCAATAACATTTATACGGTTATGAAGTTTAAAGTTTTGGATATTCTGAATGATGAATATTCAGAACAAAAAAGCGATACAATTAATATAGTTTATTGGGGTGGTACAACAAAAGAAGGTTATTATCAAGAAATTTATGTGAATGATAATTTATTTACAACAAATCATCAACACATCTTAATCGTAAAAGATGATTATAAGCCGTTAGATGGTCTACTCAAAGAGTATTATTTTTACGAAGGTGAACACATAAACATCGTTAATACTGATCTATATTTTGCTGCAGGCAGCATGGGGTTCTTTAAAACAAAAGAGATTCTGCTTGACTCGTTTTGCTTAAATAAGGGCTTTAATCTAAATGATATAAAGGTTGAAATTCCTTTTAGTTTGATGTATGAAGGATATAAAACTTATAACGAATATGTAAACCATAAACGTGAATCAATTTTAAAAAAGCAAGATTCGTTAATCCGTTTAAGAATGAAAAAGCAATCCACTGATTCCAGTTCTGAAGATTAACATTCGGAAAAATCATTTTACAACAATCTGGAATAAAAAAGGGTAGCTGTTAACTACCCTTATTATTACTGGTTTATTGTTCTAAATACACTTCTGCGCCTTTCTGCCTAAATTCTTTCGATTTTTCCTCGAATCCTTTTTGTATGGCTTCATCTTCTCCGTCTAATCCGTTTTCTTTAGCGTAATCTCTTACGTCTTGAGAAATCTTCATAGAACAGAAATTTGGACCACACATAGAACAGAAATGAGCTACTTTGGCGCCTTCCGCCGGTAGTGTTTCATCGTGGAATTCACGTGCTGTATCCGGATCAAGAGAAAGATTAAATTGATCTTCCCAACGGAATTCAAAACGAGCACGGCTTAACGCATTATCTCTAATTTGTGATCCTGGGTGTCCTTTGGCTAAATCGGCAGCGTGTGCAGCCAACTTATAGGTAATTACACCGTCTTTAACATCTTTCTTATTCGGAAGCCCTAAATGTTCTTTTGGTGTAACGTAGCAAAGCATAGCACAACCAAACCAACCAATCATAGCAGCACCAATACCCGAAGTAATATGGTCGTAACCCGGAGCAATATCGGTAGTTAATGGCCCAAGTGTGTAGAAAGGTGCCTCATGGCATTCTTCCAATTGCTTGTCCATGTTTTCTTTAATCATGTGCATAGGAACATGACCAGGACCTTCAATCATAGTCTGAACATCGTGTTTCCAAGCAATTTTAGTTAACTCTCCTAAAGTTTCTAATTCTGCAAACTGCGCTGCGTCGTTCGCGTCTGCAATAGAACCCGGACGTAAACCATCACCTAAAGAGAACGCTACATCGTACGCTTTCATGATTTCGCAGATGTCTTCAAAATGCGTATACAAGAAACTTTCTTTATGATGCGCTAAACACCATTTCGCCATAATTGACCCACCTCTAGAAACAATACCTGTTACCCTTTTGGCTGTCATTGGCACATATCGTAAAAGAACACCGGCATGAATGGTAAAATAATCTACCCCTTGTTCAGCTTGTTCAATTAAAGTATCACGGAAAATTTCCCACGTTAAATCTTCGGCTTTACCATTTACTTTTTCTAAAGCTTGGTAAATAGGAACTGTACCAATTGGCACTGGTGAATTTCTTAAAATCCATTCTCTAGTTTCATGGATATTCTTTCCGGTAGAAAGATCCATAATATTATCTGCGCCCCAACGACATGCCCAAACTGCTTTTTCAACTTCTTCTTCAATAGAAGATGTAGTAGCTGAATTACCAATATTGGCGTTAATCTTTACCAAGAAGTTTCTACCAATAATCATTGGTTCAGCTTCTGGGTGGTTAATATTAGATGGAATAATGGCTCTACCGGCCGCTACTTCGTCTCTAACAAATTCTGGTGTAATTAAACCTTTGGGTGTATTAGCACCAAAACTTTGTCCCGGATGTTGCGAAAGATATTCCGTTTGATTGGCTAGATTTTGGTTCTCACGAATGGCAATGTATTCCATTTCGGGAGTAATAATTCCTTTTCTAGCGTAATGAAGTTGTGTTACGTTTTGACCCGCTTTGGCTCTTTTTGGCTTATGTAAATGCTCAAAACGTAAAGCGTCTAACGAAGTATCGTTCAGTCTTTGTTTCCCGTATTCAGAAGAAATAGATGGTAATTCCTCAACATCACCTCTATCTAAAACCCATTGTTCTCTTAACTTCGGAAGTCCTTTTTTTACATCAATAACAGCATTGTCGTCTGTATAAGGACCAGATGTATCGTAAATGGTAACGGGTGAGTTTTTTTGTGGTTTAGAATTTGGATTGAATTTTTCGACGGTATCGTGCAATTCAATTTGGCGCATCGCCACTTTTATATCGTGAATTTCCCCAGGTATAAAAATTTTTTTAGAAGCCGGGAACGACCCTCTAGTAATAGTAGATTCGTTAGGTGTTTTCTCTTGTCTCATATTGCTTTTTTAACCTCCTTGAGTAGCCTTAATAACTGTAATATTGTTTCCCTCTTTTAACAGAGTAGAATCCCATTCTTTTTTAGAAATTACTTTATTGTCTATTGCCATAGCCAAACCTTTATGTGCTGTTCAGCATTAAGATGGATACAACTTCCGTTAGTGCAACATCGTCTTTCTCGATTACATGATCTACGTTATTAATACGTATCTTCATAAGCTATAAAATTATCGGTAGGACTTAGAGAAGGAGGGTTTTCTCGACTTTTCCCTACGTCCGTATTAACGGAACAGGTTCAAAGGGTATAATCTCAGGTTTACACCACCCCCAAAGTCCAGTTCTGAAAGTATGGATTTTATTATATTTTAACAAAATAAAAGCACGAAATGTCATCGCATCATTTTGTAAGAGACAAACAAGAACCTCTTTTAATTGTACAAAGTCTTTCTTCTGAACTTATGGAGTTGCTCGTTCAACTTTTAGAATGGAGCCCAGAAGTCATTGTTTTTCAGTCCGATAAAAATTTAGCCTTATTAGAAAGCTACGACTTACAGCCCGACTGGATTTATGATAGGGAACAAAAAAAGCTAACAAATACTTATACAGAAGAAAGCCATTTTAATATTGATGAGCATCTTGAAGTTTTATCTAGCGTTTTAAATTACCAATCTTATAATACCATTATCGCTTGCCCGTATTCTAATTACAAAAATTTAACGCTTAATGAAACCCAAGAAGGGCTAATTAAAGTAGTTCTTACAGATGCTTTGATACAATGCTGTAAAAACCAATATAAAAAGTGGTTACCTGTAGACACTCAGGTATTTATTAAATGTGGAAAACTTAAGTGTTTGAACATTGACTTAAACCAAAAAAATATTAAATTTACAAGTAAAAGGGAATCAGAAGGTTTTAATATCTTTTTGAAATATGATTTTCTTTTGGATTTATCTTTTGATGGGGATTTTAACGTAGTAGAATTCTTTTAAATCAAAAGAGTAGAGGAGTCTCCTCCCCTACTCGGTTGCTGCAAAAATTAAAAGAACAAAAAATCGGGACTAAAAAAATGTTTTAAAAGTTTTATAACTGCTTTACGTTGTAAATGTACGGACAGAGTTCGTGAAATAAAAATCGTTTTTTTTAACTAATCTTGTTTTTTCTTACATGCCTTTACTTCTCAATATTTTAATATTCATTAGCTAGGGGTCTGCTTTTTTGGCTCCCAAAGAACACTTAGGTACAAATACGGACTAGGCTTCTTACATTAGTTTTTAAGCAAAATGTCAGAAAAAAAATTTAAACTTTTTTTTCTGCAGTTATAAATCTTTGCTTTTCAAAGAAGTCATTAACCAACTTAACATTCTGGTATTCAGTATTATTAAATATGGTTACCATGTTTTTAGACAACAGATGGTGGCATTCAAAAAATATTTTTCCTAATGGCTTCAGCTTTTTCTGGCCAAACTTTACAATGCTTTCATAAAAAATTAACGGTTCATCATCATTTACAAATAATGCCATGTTGGGCTCAAAGTCTACTACGCCATTTGCCATGCTACTTTTTTCAGATTGGGGTATATAGGGAGGGTTACTTATAATAACATCAAAAAGTTGGTATTTTAGTTTGGGCTCTAAAATTGAATCCTGTACAAAGGTGACATTAGACACTTTATTAAGCGTAGCATTTTCGGTAGCAACTGCTAAAGCCTGTTCAGAATAATCCATGGCTACAACTCTAGCATTTGTGAAATGGTGCGCTAATGAAATGGCAATACACCCACTACCAGTACCCACATCTAAAATAGTTATTTCCGTATCTTTAGGGTATTGTTTAATTACTAAGTTTACCAATTCCTCTGTTTCGGGTCTTGGGATTAATACCTGTTTATTAACCATAAACTCTAAGCCAAAGAAGAATTCCTTACCCGTAATATATTGTAAAGGTTCATTAGAATTAAGGCGTTCAATCAGCTCTTCTACGTACTTTTTAGAAATTTGGGTTTTTAAAATCCTATCCGTTAACACATCTGTCTTATTAATATGAAAGACATCTTCTAATAGAATAAAAGCAATCGAGGTTTTCTCTTCTTCGGTATAAAGAGAAATTGAATGCTTAATAAAGTCGAATAACTGCTTTGCATTTACGAAATTCATAGCCTAAAAATACAGGCTTAAAAACAGATTAATTAATGGACGACGTTTTTTTCATGAAAAGAGCTTTAGAACTAGCCAAAAAGGGTAGGGGAAACGTAGCCCCAAATCCCATGGTTGGTTGTGTTGTAGTTTATAATAACGCCATTATTAGTGAAGGTTTTCATGAAGAATACGGCCAAGCTCATGCTGAACCCAATGCCCTTCTGAAAATAGAAAACCCGGAAATCATTAAAGACTCAACTGTTTATGTTACGCTAGAGCCATGTAATCATTTTGGTAAAACACCACCCTGTGCCGATTTATTGGTTAAACTCCGGCCTAAAAAAGTGGTTATATGCAATCAAGATCCTTTTCCTAAAGTAAACGGGACTGGAATTGAAAAACTAAAAGCCGCCGGTATTGAGACCAAAGTTGCTCTTTTAGATGAAGAAGGAAAATTAATAAACCGTCGGTTTTTTACTTTCCATAAAGAAAAGAGACCTTATATAATCTTAAAATGGGCAGAAACACAAGATGGTTTTGTGGCCCGTGAAAACTACGACTCTAAATGGATTAGCTCTGCCGATTCTAGGACCTTAGTTCATAAATGGCGTGCCGAAGAAGCTTCTATATTAGTAGGCAGCAATACGGCTTTGCACGACAACCCAAGATTAGATGTTCGGCTTTGGGAAGGGAAAAACCCAATCCGTTTATTAATAGACAGAAATTTAAAAGTGCCGGTACATTATAATTTATTTGATGATTCGGTGCCTACTATTGTTTTTAATTCAGAAAAAGATGAAACTACAAACAATACAACTTGGAAGAAGATCGATTTTTCAAAAGCCGATTTTCTTTATGAAATACTAACTTTTCTTTATGAACAAAATATACAATCGGTATTTATAGAAGGGGGCTCTAAGGTCTTAAACTGGTTTTATGAACAAAATCTTTGGGATGAAATAAGACAATTTAAAGCTCAAAAAACGTTTGGTAATGGAATTAAAGCACCGGACTTAAGTTTTTTGACTATTGAAGAAAGTATAACCGTAAACGAAGACGATCAACTAAATATCTTTGTCAACAAAAAATTCCATAGCCACTTGATCGGCAAAGAGTTTTCCTTTGTTGGTTAACTTTAAATAATCTCCTTCAGTAATCAAAAATTCTTTTTTATAGAATTGTTCAACGGTTTCTGGATTTAGCGTTGCGCCTAAAACTTTCAGTTTTTTAAGATCTAACCCTTTAGAAGTTCTTAAACCCACCATTATAGAATCATTAATCCTATCCGATTTTGAAGCTTCTTCTTTAAAAGTAACCTCTTCTCCAGAATTCATTCCTTTTATATAGGCGGCATTGTTGGCCACATTATAAAAACGATCTTTTCCATTAAAGGAATGAGCAGATGGCCCAATGCCTAAAAATGGTACGTTTTCCCAATACGAATTATTGTGTTTAGAATAGAATCCTTCTTGGGCAAAATTTGATATTTCATATTGCTGAAAACCTTGCTTAGGTAAATCTTCCATTAGAAAACTGTACATTTTACCGGAAAGTGAATCATTCACTTCTTCAATTTTTCCTTTAGATAACCATTTACCAAAAACAGTATCTTCTTCAATAGTTAAATTATAAACGGATAAATGCTGTGGCCCAAAATCAAGTAATCGTTGATAATCGAATAGGAAATCCTCAAAACTTAAGGACTGTATTCCATAAATAAGATCTAAACTTACGTTTTCAAAACCTGCCTTTTTTATGTTTTCTAATGCCGAAAAAGATTCGTTACTGTTGTGGGACCGATTCAGAAAAGTTAAGGCCTCTTCGTTAAACGTTTGGATGCCTACACTTAATCGGTTTACCAAGGGTTTAATTTCTTTGGAATAGCTTTCCGTTAAATGTTCCGGGTTTGCTTCTAAAGTGATTTCGGGGTTTACAGCTACCGTAAATGTATTTTTAACGGTTTCTAAGATTTCGTTTATTTCTGTTGGTGTTAAAATACTGGGTGTACCACCTCCAAAATAAATAGTTTCAATTTTTTCTTCGGTAGAAAAAAAGGGTTGTCTATCATGAATCTCTTTTTTAACACCTTCTAAAAGAGCATTTTTAGTTTTTAGCGATGTTGAAAAATGGAAATCACAGTAATGACAAGCTTTTGTACAAAACGGAATATGAATATAAACTCCGGCCAAGAATTGTAATACGTTTAAATAGGTGTTTACTTAAGTAAAATTAGTTAATTTCGAGCCATAAAACTGTTATTTTGGATTCTTTCCTAGTCTACAACACTATATTAGCTTTTACATGGTCCTTTGTGGTGGCCTTATTTGCTACGCCTTCCATAATTCAGTTGGCTTATAAAAAGAAGATTTTGGATGAACCCAATCATAGAACGGTTCACGTAAAACTTACACCACGTTTAGGTGGCCTAGCTATATTTGCTGGTTTCTTATCTGCTGTTACTATTTTTGGTGATTTTTCTGAAGAATATTCCTTACAATTTGTATTAGCTAGTGCTACATTAATGTTCTTTATTGGTTTAAAAGACGATATTTTACCCGTTTCAGCCTTTAAAAAATTCTTTGTGCAATTGCTGGCTGCGGGAATTGTAATAATTATTGGGGATCTTAGAATAACCAATCTACATGGCCTTTTGGGTATTTATGAGCTTAATATGCAAACCAGTTATTTAGTTAGTTTAATTACAATAGTTGGTTTAACTAATGCTATTAATCTAATTGATGGCTTAGACGGTTTAGCGGGTGTACTTATTATAATAATCTGTTCGGCTTTTACCTTTTTCTTTCTGAAATCTGGGACATCTTCTGCCGTTTTATCGGTGTGTTTAACGGGTGGTGTTTTGGGATTTCTTAGATATAATATTGTACAGGCAAAAATATTTATGGGGGATACAGGATCCCTTATTTCGGGCTTTTTAATTTCTGTTTTAGTTATTCAGTTTATAGAATTTAGTGCGTTGGATAATTCCCCTGCATTAGCATTAAGCATTGTATCTGTACCTGTTTTTGATACCTTAAGGGTAATGATAATTAGGATTTTAAATGGTGTTTCACCATTTACACCAGACAAAAACCACTTACACCACATCTTATTAGGATTTGGATTAACACCTGTTAAAGTTTTAGCCGTTCTTGGTGTTGCAAACATTGGGTTAATTGTTTTAGTAAATCATTTTTTAGATTTAGAAATCAATTATTTAATTGGTGGGTTTATAATCTTAGGCACAGTAGTTTCAATATTTCTACAAATAGGAAAAGTTTACTTGGTAAAACGTGGTCTTTAATGTGAAGAAAATCATAATCGTTCTAGCTTTCATAAGCTGTTTTTTTAGCAGCTATGCTTCAGATGATTATCTAATTAAAGATTTAAACGAGTCTTGGTTAGTTTATAATCCCTCTTTAAACAGTTATGTTCCCTTAACAAATCTTACACAAAAGAGGCATACTTTTAATATACAAATTAACACAAAAAATTACGAGCGCTTTTTATTCAGAGTAAAGACAAGTAACGCTTCTGAAATCTATATTAACCAGCAATTTTTTTTTGAAACCCAAACCCAACAAGACACTTTAATACCTATTAAAGAAATAAGAGATTTTAGCGGTAAAGATAGTGTGTTGATAAGCGTTTATTCCCAAAATATTGGTTTAAAACCAACATACGCAGCCATTATACGTAAGGGCAACACGGAAATAGGTCTAAGTGCTTTTGGCTATAAACTAAGCCCTAAAAAAAGCGAACTCTACAAAAATTTATTGCTAATCTCGCTTTTATCTATTTTGGTTTTAATAGCTATTTTAAAGTCTATTGATTCAGAAAAATTAGAAATCTATTTTAATCTAGTACGCTTGTTTTCTAACCGTAAAGTAGATGACTATTTGTACCAAAATGCATTTTCGGCAACTACTTTGCCCTATTTAATTTCATCTTCTTTTATTATTTCTGTAGTACTTTTAATTAACCGCTACAGCTTTTTTCCTTTAGATACTTTGGGTATTGATAATGGTTTCTTAAAGCTTACAGGTGTGGTTTTGCTAAACGCTTTAATTATTTTAGCCCTCTATCTTGTTAAATATCTTTATTTAAGATTTATTGGTGTATTTGTATCTGTAAGGAGGTTTAGCGAAAGACATTTCTTTGAATTTAGCCGTGTATTTAGTATTGGTTTTGCAATTATTTTACTTTTTTCATTAGCCATCAATTCATTCAATTTAAGTGCTAGTTGGCTAAATATCACCCTATTTCTTTTCTTCTTACTTTGGATTATTAGAATTGCTTTTGTAGGAAGACAAGAACTAGGATTTAAAAATATGTATTTATTTTCTTACCTTTGCGCTTCGGAAATAATCCCGTTTATCTTGATTCTAAAGAATATAGGTACATTTTAAAGGGACTAAAGGGAATGAATTCAGAGGTGAAAGAATTAAGTAAAAGAGATACTAAAGTTTCAAAGATTTTAATCTCGCAACCGGAGCCAACGTTAAAAAATTCTCCGTATCACAAATTGGCAGAAAAGTTTGGTATTGAAGTACATTTCAGACCATTCATTCATGTTGAAGGCGTTGATAGCAAGGAGTTTAGGAAACAGAAGATAACTATTCTGGATCACACGGCTGTAATTTTTACAAGCAGAAATGCGGTAGACAATTTCTTTAGAATTTGTCAGGATTTAAAAGTAGAAGTGCCTGTAGACATGAAATACTTTTGTGTTTCTGAACAGACGGCAAACTACCTTCAAAAGTACATTACTATTAGAAAAAGGAAATTGTTTGTAGGACAAAAAACTGCAAGTGATCTTTTCGATTTGTTTAAAAAACACAAAAACGAAAAATATTTATACCCTTGTTCTAATATTAGAAAGGAAGAAATTCCTAACTTTTTTGCTGAAACAGGATTAAGTTTCACTGAGACGGTAATGTACAGAACAGTATCTAGTGATCTTTCGGATTTGTCTAATGTAAATTACGATATCATTGCGTTTTTCAGTCCTTCTGGGGTTAAATCGTTATTTTCTAACTTTCCAGAATTTGAACAAAAAAATACTAGAATTGCTGCTTTTGGCCCTACAACAGCAAAAGAAGTAAAAGAATCTAACTTAATATTAGATATTGAAGCACCCTTGCCAAATGCGCCATCTATGACAGGTGCGTTAGAGCTTTATATTAAAACCGTTAATCCAACTAAGAAATAACACCATATAAACAACCGGCTGAATGATCTTTCTTACAGCCGGTTACACTTTTTAATATATTGTTTTTCCCCTTTACTTTTAAATAACCTAACAAAGCAAACACTAAGCCTTCCTTAAAATCAATTATTTGTTGTTTAGGGATTATAATTTTGGCTTTATTTCCTACGTATTCTTCAATTTTTGAAATTAGAAAGGAGTTATATGTTCCGCCACCTGTACATAAAACCGTATTAGAACTATTGCCAATAGCTAAAATAGATTCCGAAATTTTAACCGCTATATGTTCGTTTAATGTTGCCAAAGAGTCCTCGTCTGAATTGGTTAACGAAAAACAAAGCGGCAAAAATGCTTTGTCAAACCACTCTTTACCCAAGGATTTAGGATAAGGCTGCTTATAAAAAGCAAGTTGATTTAACTTATTAAGCAAGCTAAGATCTACTTTTCCAGATTTAGCCAACTCGCCACCTGCATCATATTGGCAACCTAGCTTTTGCGCAAAATAATTTAGACCCATGTTTACTGGGCAAATATCATAAGCCACTCTTTTTTCTTCGTTCTGAAAAGAAATATTAGCAATACCGCCTAAATTTAAACAAGCGCTATATTCTGAAAACAGAAGTTGATCCCCCACGGGAACCAAAGGAGCACCTTGACCACCAAAAGCTACGTCTTCAGATCTAAAATCACACACTACCGGAATCCCAGTTTTAGCATAAATAACCGCACCATTACCAATTTGTTTTGTTAAACCAATACCCGGTTGATGAAAAACAGTATGCCCATGAGAAGATATATAGTCACAACTTAGATTTTCTCTTAGCAAAAAACCATTTATTATTTCGGCATAAAAATTACCCAACTCAATATCTAACACAGAAAATTCTAGTCCATTTAACAAAAAGCTATTGCTTAATTTTTCTAAGAATTCTTCTGGATATTCAATAGTTTGGGCTCCTAAAATTGTAAAAACTAGTTTTTTATCCAGTACACTGAATTCTGTTAAAACTAAATCAACTCCATCTAGGGATGTCCCAGACATTAAGCCTAGTACTTTCATGGCAAGAATTAAAGGTTTCTTTTCTGAATTTACAGAGCCTTAAGCAATATCACATAAAATAGAAGGCATTAAATTCTTTAATGTTGTACTAAGTCTTAATTTTGCAGGATGAATTTGGTGGTGGATATTGGAAACACGGCAACCAAGGCGGCAATTTTCTGTGAAGGTGATTTAATTAACCAATTCAGGAATATTTCCGACGAGGACATCATTCATATGTGCAATTTATTGGGGGTGCAAAACAGATTGATTTCAGCACAAGGAAAAGATATTACGGAACTTCGGAAAGAATTGCCAAAGCATTTTGTTTTAGACAGAAGTATTGCCCTTCCTTTTTACAACAAATACGATACTCCCGAAACCTTAGGAACTGACCGTATAGCATTAGCAGCAGCAGCAAGTACTAAATACCCAAAACAAAACGTTCTGGTTATTGATGCGGGAACTTGCCTTACGTATGATTTTATAAATTCTGAAAACGAGTACTTAGGCGGCGCTATTTCACCTGGTTTAAACATTAGATACAAGTCACTACACAACTTTACCCGTTCTTTACCTTTAGTTGAAGCGTATACAACGGAAAATAATTTAATTGGAAAGTCCACTTTTGAAAGCATTAAAAGTGGCGTTTTAAACGGAACAACAGCTGAAATAGAAGGAATTATACACAGATACAATCAAGAATATAACAATTTGGTAACCGTGATTTGCGGTGGAGATTCAAATATTTTTGCAAGTATTGTAAAAGAAGGCATTTTTGTGGTGCCCGAGTTCCTGTTCTATGGCTTGAATAGCATTTTAGAATATAATGTACAGAAAAACGATTAACCTATTCCTGGTATTAACCTCTACTCTTTTGAGTTTTATTGCTGTAGGACAAATTAAATACAACTCGCCTTATTCTAATCTTGGCTTAGGTGACTTACAGTCTCAGTCTTTTGGTTATAACCGAGGAATGGCCGATTTAGGGATAACTTTAGACAATCCTTATTTTGTTAATACAATAAACCCAGCGCTTTTAACTAACATTAAATACACCTCTTTCGAGTTTGCTTTTAAAAGTATTGGCCATTCTATTAAAACGGAAAATGCGACAACATCTAGTAGTGATGCTACATTAGACTACATGACCATTGGGTTACCAATTTCTAAGAGATGGAAAGCAGCTATAGGTCTACAGCCTTTAACAGACGTTAATTATAGTTACCAAAATACTACCGCTTTTAATGATAGTGTTAATGCTACCGGAACATATAAGGGAAGTGGTGGTTTAGGAAAAATATACTTCAGTAACGGTATTAGAATAATTGATAAAGATATTGATAGAGACTCTGTTAGGCAAGTTTACTCTTTTGATGTAGGTATTGAAGGTGCTTTTTTATTCGGAAGTATAAACAAACAATTAGTTAGCCAGCTTAGTTTTGATGGTGAAAACAGTAATAATATTACCAGTTACAATACTAAAGACACGTACAAAGACCTTATTTTTAAATCGGGTATAGCCTTCAAAAAAGGAATTAATAAAACAGAAAAAATTGTTACTTACAAAGATTCTATAGAAACCATTAAATACAAACCCTATTTCAGCGGTGCTTATTGGCGTCTTGGTATGGTTTATAATTTCGAAAACAACATAAAAGTAAACCGTTTACAAGAAATAGAAACTCAGAATGCGGCCGGAAGACCTATTAATAGAGATACCATTTTCCAGGATAGAACAACTACTTACTGGCCACAAACAGTTGGTTTTGGTATTAGCTTAGACAAATCAGACGTAGATATTAGAAAACCAAGTGGCAATAGAAGTCCTAAAATATGGTCTGTAGGTGCAGATTTTTATTTCACTAACTGGCAAGGGTACGATCCAGAATCACCCAATGTTTCTAGTGTAAACACTTATAAGGTTATTCTTGGGGGTTCTTATGCGGCAGATTTCTATCAAATAAATAGAACAAACACCTCTTATTTAAACCGAATTTTATACAAAGGGGGCTTAAGTTTTGAAAAACTACCTTATCAAATAAATACCCAAGCCATTTATCAATACGCGGCCACTTTAGGTATGTCTTTACCCATTGGCCAATTAGACGATAATGCATTATCTAGCAAAGCTCGTTTTGTAAACCTAGCTTTCACTTATGGTGTTAGAGGCAAAGCCAGTGGATCTTTAATGCAAGACCGTTTTTATCAAATTTCAATAAGTTTTACCATGAACCACGAATGGTTCTATAGACCTAAATATGGACTCTAGCATGAAAAAGTTAAGTATAATTCTAATAGCAATGTACTGTCTGCTAAGTAATTCTTTAGTAGCGCAGGATGGTTACGACTGGGGGTCTAATAAACCCGAAGCTCAGGGCGATTGGGTTCATATGAACAACCTGATTAAAGAAGATATGTTTGTTGAGGCAAAAAAACCAACAGCTTGGCTTTTACATAATGCCCCTAACTTAAACTTAGACCTATACGTACAAGCCATTAAGGTTTACGAAGGTGTTGAAGAAACCATTAATGACGATGCCACCAAAATAGGCATCCAAGACACTGTTCTAAAATTATATGATTTAAGAATTTCTAAATTTGGTGATGATGAAGCTTCCGTTTTAAACCGTAAAGGACTTAATGCCTACAGCTACTTGGCCCCAAGAAAAGGAACTACTCAAGAATTATTCGATTTATACAAAAAAATTCTGGACTTAAACGGAACCTCTACTTATTCTACCAATCTGCTTTCTTACATGAAAGTAACTTGTTTAATGAAACGTGAGGATAAGCTAACAGACGATCAGGTTTTAGATATTTATGATAACCTGAACGAAGTTTTAGATCAACAAGTTGCTGCTAAACCGTCTAAAGCATCTACCGTAGAAAAAGTAAAAGCTGCACAAGACAAGATTTTATTTAGCTGTATTAGTATGGATTGTGATATGGCACAAACCAAATTAGGGCCAAAACTAAAAGAAGACCCCACTAATTTAAAGATGGCCAAACGAATTGTCTCTATTATGCGTGCCAATGCCTGTGTTTCTAATGAACTGTATTTAGAAGCTGCAGATGTAATTTTAGCACAAGAGCCTACTGTTTCTGCCTACAAAGAAAAAGGAAACGTATTGGCTAATCTTAAAAAATACAGTGAGGCTATAGAAGACTACAAAAAAGCTGCTGAAATGGCTTCAGCTGAAGAAGACAAAGAGACCGAAGCTGATTTATACATAAAAATTGCTAAGCTTTATTCTACAACTGGGCAAAAGAATTCAGCTAGAACATATGCCAGAAAATCAATTGCTACCGGCTTTAATTCTTCTGAAGCACATACTTTAATTGGCGATTTGTACATGTATAGTTCAGACGAATGTAAGTCTGACGATGTTTTACAGTACAGAAGTATTTATATTGCGGCTTACGAAGAATATAAGAAAGCAGGAAACTCCAGTAAAATGGAATCTGCACACCAAAACTTCCCTTCTATGGAAGAAATCTTTGTGAGAAACAAAAAAGTGGGAGAATCAATTAGCACTGGTTGTTGGATTGGCGAAACGGTAACATTACAAAAACGTTGATAGAAGAATTTCATTTTATTCTGAAAAAATATTCAAAACTCTCCGGATTTATTTCCGGAGGGTTTTTGTGTTTTAGCCTGTTTGTAGTTTCTGCCTGTACAGAAAAAACAGTGTCGGACTATGAACCTTATACAGGTCCCGTTATGGAAATACAAGATGTTTCGGGTAGGTTTTCAGATTCTGCAAAACTGCAATTCAAGTTTACTTCGGCAGAACAATTAAAATTTGAAAACGAAGATGAACGCTATCCCAAAGGACTATATTTAGAATCTTTTGATAAGGAAGAAAATTTACAGACTTCACTAAAATCGGATTATGCTTTTAAAGATGCCGATAAAAACCTTTGGCACATCACAAAACATGTTGTTTTAACTAACTACAAAGAAAACCAAACCCTAGAAACCGAAGAGCTTTTTTGGCTACCAGAAGAAGGCAGGGTTTTCACCGAAATTGATGTTAAAATAACCACTCCAGATCAAATTTTAACTGGCGTAGGACTAACCGCAAAGGATGATTTTTCGGAATATGAAATCATGCGTCCACAAAGTATTATTTTCGTAGAACAAGAATGAAATTAGTAGACACCATTATTATTTCCATAGCTGTTGGGCTTTGTCTAATAGGATTTCACCAAACCTTTAAAAGCGGTTTTTTTAATAACTATTGGATATTTATGCTTACAATTATTTTATTGAGCATATTTCAGTTACGAAGAAAAAACAGAGAGCAAAAAGAACAAAAGAATGAAGCTAAACCTTCTAACAAAAAACGTTCGAAAACCAAATAATGAATATTGACCCCTTTTTAGCATCAGGAATAATTATAAGCCTTGTTTTTTCGGCTTTCTTCTCCGGCATTGAAATAGCATTTATTTCTTCCGATCCTATTCACCTGCAAATACAATCGGCCAAAAAAGACTTAACAGCCCGTGTACTTCAATATTTCTCTAGAAAACCAACTACTTTCTTAACCACTACATTGGTAGGGAACACTATTGCTTTAGTAGTTTACGGTACTTTTATGACTAAGTTTTTGCACCCTTTATTAGCCAAACATTTAGTAACGGAAGGCAGCATTAACATTATTCTAGAAACAGTTATATCTACCCTAATTGTTTTATTTACTGCCGAATTTTTACCCAAAAGTTTATTTTTGCTTAACCCCAATAAGGTACTTTCGGTTTTATGTATACCTATGAGAATTATCATTTACCTATTATACCCCTTGGTATTTGTGATAGTGGTAATTTCTAGATGGTTTATTATTAATTTTTTTAAAAGCGAATATTCTGAAGAACGCCCAGTTTATGGACTTACCGATTTAAATAACTTTATCCAGAAAATTTCTGAAAGACAAGATGTATCTGAAGAACATCATGAGCTTAACAGTGAGATTTTCAGCAATGCCTTAGAATTTAAAAAAGTAAAAGTGCGGGATTGTATGGTTCCTCGTACCGATATTATATCACTTGATATGGAAAGTGATATTTCGGAATTAAGAAAAGCATTTACCGAAAGCGGGCACACTAAAGTAATAATCTACAAAGACTCTATAGACGATATTAAAGGTTACTGTCATGCTTCTGAATTGTTTAAAAAGCCGAAGCACATTAAAGACATTATTACCGAAATTCCCATAGCACCTGAAACTAAGCTAGCCAACGAATTACTTATAGAGCTTACCAAAAAACACAAAAGTTTAGCCCTAGTAGTAGATGAGTTTGGAGGTACTTCTGGTTTAGTAAGTATTGAAGATATTATTGAAGAAATATTTGGGGAAATACAGGACGAGCACGATGATGAAGACCTGATTGAACACCAAATAGACGATTACAACTTCATTTTAAGTGGAAGGCATGAGATTGAAGAATTGAATCACAAATTTAGTTTTAATTTACCGGAAGGAGATTACGATACACTTGGTGGTTTAATCTTTTCTAGCTTAGGAGAGATACCAAAAATTGGTGACAGCGTAAACTTAAACAGTATTACTTTAGTCATTCGTAATATGGACGGCATTAAAGTAGATAAAGTTTTACTTACCAGAAAAATGTAATTTTACTGTTCGTTCAAACGCCAGTCATATGGGTATACAACTATCTTGTAAGATGCGGGTACATTTTTATCTAAATAAGCATTAATATAGTTTTTTACGCTGCCTTTCTCATTTGTAAAATCCTCTTTATACCAAGAGAAAATTTCGGAAACTACCAATAATTTAGAGTCGGGTTTAACCCGTACAAAAGTAGGATCGTTAATGGTTTTCTTTGCTTGTTCTTCTAATTCGGAATCAACTTTAGAAGCCGAATACGCTTCGTTTCTTAGTTTTGGGCATCCTTTAGCCGCGCATACCAAAGCAAAATGAATTCTAGGGTCAAAAAAAACAGCTCTAATCTTCTGGTTTTCTAATTCGTTTAAACTTAAATTTTCACCAGCAACATTGTATTTTTTAACATCAAAAAAACCAGTAACATCTAAAGGCTGTTTTAGGGGGTAATTACTTACCACACCTTTTATAACCAATATATTGTAGGCATTTATATAGAATGCTTTAGCCAAATCAGACTTTTCAGAATTAATACTACTTGCTTCCAATAAACTTAAAAGATTGTTTAAACCCGCCTCATTATTCTTAATTCCTTTATAATTTACGGCACCTTCTTGGTTAACATATTGTTTTAAAAAAAAATCGGCCTCGTCTATAAACAAATTGGCCTTATGGTTAGAAAAACAGAAACCGTTGACCAACAGGAGGAAAGCTGTAAAGAGTGTTTTTTTCATCTTTATAAATTAGTTCTTTTCTAAATTATAACGTTAATCATTATTAATTTGTCCTCTTAAAGACAAGAAAACATTTTCATGAAAGTTACTAAAATTAGAGTTGGCGGAGTACCCGAGCATTTTAATATTCCTTGGCATTCTGCTATGGGCTCAGGCCGGTTTTACAGCAATGATATAGAACTGAACTGGAAAGACTACCCAGGCGGAACGGGAGCCATGTGTAGCGACTTAAACGAAGGCAAACTAGATGTGGCTATTGTATTAAGTGAGGGGGCTGTGACCGATATTATAAAGAATCAAAAAAATGAAATTCTTCAGTATTATGTAAAATCACCACTTACTTGGGGTATACATACCGGAAAAGCCAATTTCGGAAAAAACATTGAAGACTTAAAAGACAGCAAATACGCTATTAGTAGAATAGGATCTGGTTCACATTTAATGGCTTACGTAGACGCTGAAGAACGAGGTTGGAATCTACAAGAAGAACAATTTCAGATTGTTGAAAATCTAGCTGGTGCTGTAACAGCACTTTCAGACAACGAAAGCCAGCTTTTCTTTTGGGAAAAATTTACCACTAAACCGTATGTAGACAACGGTACTTTTGAACGTATTTCTGAATGTAAAACACCATGGTCTTGTTTTATGATTATTGCACGTAAGAGTTTTGTGGCTAATAACGAAGACGCTGTAAGACGCTTGATGGATACTATTAATGAAAGTTGCGCTTTTTGTTCTGAACTTACAGACATCATTCAACTTATTGCTGAAAAATACCATTTAAAGCCCGAAGATCTTAGAGAATGGTACAAGGAACTAGAATGGTCTACCGATTGTAAAGTAAGGAAATCTAGCCTGAATAATATTATGGATACTTTACTGCGTCTTAATTTAATCCCTAAAAAAGTTAGTCCAGAGTCTTTGTGTTCCAAGTTTACTGATTTGGTATAGCTTTCATGCTTTTAAAAATCACTAAGAAAACCGTTCAAATCACTTTTATACTCTTCTGGATATTTCATTTTATAATCCTTTACAAAACCTCTTTTAATTTAACCCAGAGTTGGGTTTGGAACTTCTTGGCTTATTTCACGCCCCTTTATTTATTTATTGAAGTACTAACATTCTTAATTCTTTTAAGCAAAAAAAAATACATAACCCTTCTAATACCTATAGTACTTCTTATTTTTTCTACCGAAAACATACAAGACACAATTCAATTTAATTTTTCAGAAAAGGTAAAAGCAGAGAATTCAATTAAAGTACTAAGTTACAATACCTCTTTAATACCTAATCATGTAGGCTATCATGATTCCACTTATTTAGATACCGTATTAAAAAAAGAAATTTTCACCATCATAAAAGAGCATAATCCAGATGTTTTATGTTTACAAGAATTCCACCACAAAGACATAGAAGATTTAGATGTACTTAACCAGTTGCGGATGGATTATGGGTACGATTATTATTTTATGTCGCCTGTTTTTAATGAACATTTTAACGGTTACAGTGGGCCAATTACTTTATCTAAATACCCATTAATTCATACTCATTTTATTCATTTTAAAGAAGGTGAAAATGATGTAAACCGATTGGTTTCTGTTGATGTTTTAAGGGATAAGGATACCGTAAGAGTAGTAAACATACACCTTGAAGTCCATGAGTATACGACTTTCAGAAACGCAGTGAAAATGGGTTGGTTAATGCCATTAAAAACATAAAAGATATTTACAATCGATTAGAATCAGGTTTCATGGATCAGAAAAGCCAGTTAAAAGAGACGTATGATTTTATTGAAAATAGTCAGCATCCAGTTATTTTGTGTGGTGATTTTAATTCTTTGCCCTATAGTTATAAATACCAATTTTTAAAAGAGCACTATAAAAACACGTACAATGAAAAAGGAAATGGTTTTGGTTTTACGCTTAACCGTTTTCCTTATTTAGCACGAATAGATAATATTTTTGTTTCGGAAGGGATTAAAATCTACTCACATAAGGTTTTGAGTGATTACAAAAAATCGGATCATTTCCCCATTTTGGTTGAAATAGGAACACACCAAAACTAAAAAAGGCTTTCCGTTTAAAGAAAGCCTTTCCGTATTAGAATCTATTTTTTCAGCTTAGATAATCATCCCCGCTGCAACGGTATCATTTGTAAATTCATCAATTAAGATAATCGCTCCCGTGTTTCGGTTTTTCTTGTATGAATCGTACATCAATGGTTTAGCACATTTCAAACGAACACGACCAATGTCGTTCATTCTCAATTCTAAATCATCTTCCATTTTGTTCAAAGTATTAATATCTACTTTGTACAAAGTTTCTTTAATCATACAACGCGCTTCGTTAGAAGTATGATGAATGATATACTTTCCTTTAGGATTCATTGGTTTTTCATTCATCCAACAAAGCATCAAGTCAAGATCTTGACCAACTTCCGGTTGGTTGTTTGGTTTAGCCAACATATCACCACGAGCGATATCAATTTCATCTTCTAAAGTGATTGTAACCGACATTGGTGCAAAAGCCTCTTCTACAGACTCTTTGTAGATGTTAATGTCTTTAATCTTAGAAGTAAATCCGCTTGGTAAAGCAACAACTTCTTCCCCTTTACGGAAAATACCACCACTTACCTGACCAGAAAAACCTCTGTAATCGTGGAATTCATCACTTTGTGGACGAGTTACCCATTGTACAGGGAAACGTGCGTCTGTGTGATTCAAATCCGAAGCAATTTCTACATTCTCTAAAGTATGTAATAAAGTAGCTCCTTCGTACCAAGGCATAGCTTCCGAACGATCTACAACGTTATCTCCGTTAAGTGCAGAGATAGGAATAAAACGAACATCTGGAATATCTAACTTTGAAGAGAAGTCTTTGTATTGCTTTTTTATTTTCTCGAACGTTTCTTGCTTGTATTCTACTAAGTCCATTTTGTTTACACAAACAACAATGTGCTTAATACCCAACAAACTAGAAATAAACGAGTGTCTACACGTTTGCTCAATAACTCCTTTACGGGCATCTACTAAAATAATAGCTAAGTTAGCCGAAGAAGCTCCCGTAACCATATTTCGTGTATACTGAATATGTCCCGGAGTATCTGCAATAATAAACTTACGCTTTGGCGTAGCGAAATAACGGTAGGCTACATCAATAGTAATTCCTTGCTCACGTTCGGCTTTAAGACCATCCGTTAATAAGGCTAAGTTTACTTTTTCGTCTCCTTTTTTGGCAGAAGAAGCTTCCATAGCTTCTAACTGATCCTGAAAAATTGTTTTCGTATCGTACATCAAACGACCGATCAACGTACTTTTTCCGTCATCAACACTTCCCGCTGTAGAAAAGCGAAGAAGGTCCATGTTTAAATAGTCTTTTGAATTGATTTCTTCTGACATTATCTGAATATTTTATGTGTCCGTTGGACGTACTTTCTAGAAATAACCTTGTTTTTTACGCTCTTCCATAGCCGCTTCAGATACTTTATCATCGGCACGGTTACCACGCTCTGTTTGACGGGCTGCAGCTACTTCCTGAATTACTTTATCAATTGTATCGGCATCCGATTCAATAGCGCCAGTTATAGGCATATCGCCCAACGTACGGTAACGGATTAATCTTTCTTCCAGCTTTTCGCCTTCTTGTAATTTTAACCACTGTGATTCTGCTAAAAGAACTCCTCTACGCTCTACAATATTACGCTTGTGTGCATAATAGATACTTGGCAATTCAATGTTTTCGGCTTTAATATATTGCCAAACATCCATTTCAGTCCAGTTAGAAATAGGGAAAATACGGAAATGTTCGCCTTGTGCTTTTTTACCGTTGTATAAGTTCCAAAGTTCGGGACGTTGGTTTCTTGGATCCCATTCACCAAAATCATTTCTGTGTGAAAAGAAACGTTCTTTTGCACGTGCTTTTTCTTCGTCTCTACGGCCACCACCAAATAGCGCATCGTACTGACGGTCTTCAATAGTTTCTAAAAGGGTTACCGACTGAAGTTTATTTCTAGAAGCATTTGCTCCTTTTTCTTCCGTAGCCGTTCCTTTGTCTATTGATTCTTGAACGTACCCAACATCCAATTTCACATCCAATTCTTTCGCGTAATTATCACGGAATTCAATGGCTTCTGGGAAGTTGTGACCTGTATCAATGTGAACTAATGGAAAAGGAATTTTACCAGGGTAAAATGCTTTTCTAGCTACATGACTCATTACAATAGAGTCTTTACCACCCGAAAACAAAATAGCGGGATTTTCGAACTGAGCTGCCACTTCACGAAATACGTGTATTGCTTCAGCTTCTAGTTGTTTTAAATGACTTAAATTATAAGACATAATTTTAGTTTATAGAGATATTTCTGGAATAATTGCTTCGATTAATTGCTTGGTGCTTTCTTCAAGCGATTGATTTACCGTGTCTATTCTTATGAATGGATCTTTAGGTATTTCAAATGGAGAATCTAAACCTGTAAAGTTTTTAATTTCTCCGGCCAAGGCTTTGGCATAAAGTCCTTTTACATCGCGTTCGGCACAAACCTCAAACGGGCAATCAATGTGAACTTCGTAATACCTATCGCCAATAATTTCTTTGGCCATAGTTCTAATTTCTTCGGTTGGGCTAATTAAAGAACAAATGGTAACAATACCCGTTTCGGCAAATAGTTTAGATACTTCAGCCGCTCGTCTAATGTTTTCAATTCTGTCTTCTTCCGAAAAAGTTAACCCTCTGTTTACCCCTGTTCTAAGGTTATCACCATCTAATAATTTTGTAAGATGTCCTTTTTCGTGTAAAACAGATTCTACGCCCTGTGCTACGGTACTTTTGCCAGAACCGGATAAACCCACCATCCAGATAACAATGCCCTTTTGTTTTAATAAGGCCTCCTTATCGGCAGGTTGTAAAATTTTGTCAAATATTGGATGTATATGCTCCATAGATCTTAATTGATTAAGCAAAACTATAAATTAATTGTGACTGTGTTCAAATCCCTTAAAGGAAATTAAACCCCATTATCGAAAAATATTATTCTGTATAAAAGTCATATACAGTAATTAAAACATGTTAAACTCTTAAGAAGCGATATATTATTTTTCATAAAACGAATAAACTATTTATCTATTAGTTCTGTAGACAATATAGTATTTAAATTTTAAACCTCATTTAAGTTACCAACTCCTTCCAAATTTGTATATAATACAAGCAAATTAAGAATTAGATATTATGAAAAAACTAATCATAACATTGTTGGTAAGCATCACTTTATTGGCTTGTAAAAAAACCGAAGAGAAAGTAGCCGATAACACCAATTACAGCAGTGAACAAGAATTCACAACAGCGGAAAACGATTTTAACACTGTACTTAAAGATGTAGAAGATGCGTTAGTGACTGAGGAAGACAATACTGCGGGGGCTAAAACAACACAGAATTCTTGCATAACAAATGCTACGGTTTATATGGAATTAAATTCAGATTCTGCTATAGGAACTTCATATGAAAATTACCTGGAAATAGACTTCGAAAACGGTTGTGGTAATTTTGGAACTACACAAACGGGTAAAATCATAGTTTTCTTTTCAGGAAGAAGAATTAATGGTGATTTTAGAGATTCTGTACGTTTTAGTGGTTTTGGAATCAATGGAAGGAGTATTAGTGGTATTAAAATGGTAACTCAAATTCCCACAAATGATACAGATATATGGGAGTTTGATGTTAAAGTCACAAATGGTGTTGTAAAATTTAATGATGGCAGAACCGTTACTTACAACTCCGAAAGAACACGAACAAATACCGGTGTTAGTACACTTTTTGATGTTACTGATGACCAATTCATTATAACTGGTACTGCCAATGGCAAAAACAGTAGCGGTGATATTACCACAGTTACTATTACTGAAGACCTAGTTTTAGACAGCGCATGCGAAGAAAACTTTTTCAGGATACCTGTTTCAGGAGAAATTGAATTTAAAAACACCACCAAAAGCTTAACCAGAACAATTAATTATGGTGACGGCGCTTGTGATAAAAAAGTAACTATAAATGCCAACGGGTATACCTTCGATTGGACAGTTTTGTGATTCTAATAATTCATAATATACCTAAGGCCTGAAATCAACACTTCAGGCCTTTTCTTTTGAACACTTTTTTGTTGAAAAACTTTTCCGCTTTCTGTTCCCCTACTTTCTGGAATTATGGTAATATCGCAAACTAAACAATGTTCATTTTTGAAGAGAGACTGTTAGCTTCTTCTTTCTGCATTGTTGTATTTCCTGTAGATTATTAATAAAGTATAGTATAAATGAATATTGAGTCTGTAATAGAATTTGTTTCTAAAAATTCCGCTTTTAGCGCAAAACAAATTAAAGCCGTTTGGGAGCTTTTAGAAGAAGGTTCTACCATTCCTTTTATTTCCCGTTACCGAAAAGAAAGAACCGGAAGCTTAGACGAAGTTCAGGTAGCTGAAATCCAACAATCGGTTCAGAAAAAAATAGATCTTGAAAAACGAAGAACATTTATTTTAGATTCGATTGAAGGCCAAGGTAAACTTACTGAAGAGTTAAAAGCGGCTATTGAAAAAGCTACGGAAGCGGCTATTCTGGAAGACCTTTACCTTCCTTACAAACCAAAAAGAAAGACCAAAGCCACTATTGCTATTGAAAAAGGATTAGAGCCTTTGGCCAATTCTATTTTCGAACAAAAAGGAAATACGCCTTTAGAAGAACTGGCCAAAAAATACATTACTGAAGAAGTGGCCGACGAAAAAGCAGCCTTGGAAGGTGCCGGGCATATTATTGCAGAACGTATTGCCGAAACTGCTGACGTTAGAAATGGTATTCGAACCTTGTTTTCTAAAGATGCTGTGATTTCTACCCGTGTATTAAAGTCGAAAAAAGACGATGAAGCCGCGGCAAAATTCAAGGATTATTTTGAATGGGAAGAACCGCTGGCTAAAATCCCTTCGCACCGTTTATTGGCTTTACGACGTGGTGAAAATGAAGGTTTCTTAATTTTGGACCTTGGTGTAGAAGAAGAAACGGCACTTCATTTTATAGAACAAAAAACCATTGAAGACGGAAGTGCTTACGTTTCTTTTCTAGAGGATGTGGCAAAAGACAGCTACAAACGTTTAATAAAACCTTCTATAGAAACGGAATTCCGTGTAGAGTCTAAAAAGAAAGCCGATTTAGAAGCCATAAAAGTTTTTGCCGAAAACTTGAAAGAGTTATTAATGGCAGCTCCTTTGGGTGAAAAAAGTATGTTGGCGCTTGACCCGGGTTTCCGTACCGGTTGTAAACTGGTGGCTTTAGACCGACAAGGTAAATTGTTAGAATTTCAGGCAATTTATCCTACTCCTCCCAAAAATGATACCCGCGGAAGTGAATTGGTTATCCGTGAAATGATTAAAAAATACGCTCCCGAAGCCATTGCCATTGGTAACGGAACCGCCAGCAGAGAAACCGAATCGTTTGTAAAAAGCCTAAAACTGGATTTACAGATAATTATGGTAAACGAAAGTGGGGCTTCTATTTATTCGGCCAGTGAATCGGCACGGGAAGAATTCCCGGACCAAGATGTTACCGTTCGTGGGGCTGTTTCTATTGGTAGACGGTTAGCAGATCCTTTAGCAGAATTGGTTAAAATAGATCCAAAATCCATTGGTGTGGGCCAGTACCAACACGATGTTGACCAAGGTTTATTGAAAAACGAATTGGACGATGTGGTTGTAAGTTCAGTAAATAAAGTTGGCGTGGATGTAAACACCGCCAGTAAAGAATTGTTGACTTACATTTCGGGTTTAGGGCCTGTTTTGGCTAAAAATATTTTGGAGTACCGAAACGAAAACGGCGCTTTCAAAGAGAAAAAAGAACTGAAAAAAGTAGCCCGTATGGGTGAAAAAGCCTTTGAACAGTCTTCAGGTTTCTTGCGTATCCGCAACGGGAATAATCCGCTAGACAATACCGGCGTACATCCTGAACGCTACAACACGGTAAAACAAATGGCTAAAGATGCTCAATGTGCTATTGAAGATTTAATAAAAGATCAAGAGAAGCGTAAATCTATTGATCTTAAAAAATACGTTACCGCAGATTTAGGCTTACCAACGCTTACCGATATTCTAGCTGAATTAGAAAAACCGGGACGTGATCCACGTGCTCAGTTTGAAGCCTTCAGTTTTGATGAACATGTGCATGAAGTAAGCGACTTGAAACCGGGCATGGAATTAAACGGAATTGTAACCAACGTAACCAACTTTGGGGCTTTTGTAGACATAGGCGTTCATCAAGACGGATTAGTACATGTTAGTCAGTTAAGCAACAACTTTGTATCTGACCCTACAACTATTGTTAAAGTAAACGACAAGGTAAAGGTTCGGGTTTTGGAAGTAGATGTTAATCGAAAACGAATTTCACTGACCATGAAATCGGAAGAGGCTGCAAGACCTGCTAAAAAGGGCAACAAAAAACCACAGAAAAAACAGGAAGAACCAGCCGGCAGTATGGCCGATGCTTTGTCTGCTTTGAAGAATAAGTTTAAGTAGTTTTTGAAAAGAAGCAGTTGCTCAACCGGTCTTAGCAACGCTAAGACTAGAATGGGGCTCTCTTAAAATTTTTAATACAGCCTACCCGTTTATTAACCGTTTAATAAACGGGTAGTACACGGTTAATCAACGGCTAGTAGTGGTTCTTTTGTTTTACATTGTTTACAAAAACATTTGTTACACTATTGAAAAGATGGTTTTATGGATTTAACTTACTTGACATAAGTTATATATGTGCCACAGTGGCACATATCCAATTGTTGTATGCAATTCTCAAAAACCAGTCTCAATAAATGAAAAAAAAGCACTTTTTAATAATTACAGCTCTACTAATAGTAGCTTTTATAGCAATTCCAACAATTCACCTTTTAAAAACGAAATTGAGTGAAACTGACATTAAACCAAAAGATTTAAAAGGATACACTGACGATGAAAGTCATTTAAATCTTACTAAAATCGACTCGTTAATTTTAGTCCCAGACAATCAAACAGAGCTTATAAATCAGCTAAGGAAAATCATAAAGTATGCAAAGGGCAATAATCTAAAAGTTTCAATAGCTGGTGCTCAACACAGCATGGGAGGACATACAATGACAGAAAATGGAATTATCGTCAATATGTTGCCTTACAAAGAAATGGAACTTGACACAATCAATGACATATTAACGATTGGATCTGGAGCACTTTGGAAAGATGCGATTGAATTCTTAGACAAACACGATAAATCCATATCCGTAATGCAAGCATTTAGCTCTTTTAGCATTGGGGGCTCATTAAGTGTCAACGGACATGGATGGCAAAAAAACCTACCCCCTGTTTCATCTAGTGTGATTTCATTTAGACTAATGAATGTGGATGGAAAAATAATTAATTGCAGTAGAAATCAGAACATTGAACTTTTCAAATCTGTACTTGGTGGTTATGGATTATTCGGGATAATACTTGATGTTAAATTGAAAGTTGTAAATAATACAGCTTTAGAATACAAGTATGTAAAAATGAGCACTGACAAGTATTTAGAGTTTTACGAGAAATTTGTTTCAAATAATAATGATGCTGAATTAGTTTTCGGTCGGTTAAGAGTTTCAAACAAAAACTTCTTAGAAGAAGCTACCCTCAACTTCTTCGAAAAAAGACAATTAAAACCTAATCCATTAAATATTGTAGACAATAGTAGTATAGAATCTAAGCGAATAATTTTCAGAGGTAGTGTTGATAGTGAATATGGTAAAAGGCTTAGATGGGATTTAGAAACAAGTGCTAATAAAGTATCTAAAAACAGCATCTATTCTAGAAATGAACTACTAAATGATGATGTTTCACTCATAGAGAACAAAGACTCAAATTCAACCGATATTTTACATGAATACTTTATTCCTGAACGAAATTTTCATCAATTCATCAATGATATGAAACCTATATTACTTAAATCGGATATTGATTTACTTAATATTACAATTCGTAGAGTTGAAGCCGATAACGACTCCTACATGAACTATGCAAAAGAAACCGTATATGGTTTTGTTCTACTTTTCAATCAAAAGAAAACAGATAAACAGGAAAATAAAATGAAAAAATTAACTAATGAGTTGGTTGACGCTACCATTAATAATGAAGGCACATTCTATTTACCCTACCGCTTACATATTGACAAAATTGAAATGAGAAAAGTTTATCCTCAATCTGAGGACTTTTTCAAGCTCAAATTGAAATATGACTCACTAGAAGTGTTCAGTAATAAATTCTATGAACACTATAAATAAAAAAAAGCATACAACACCATATATGAAATAATAGCTGGTTCGGTGGGTTTTCAAAGGTTTGTGGTTACTTGTGAGGGCGCCAAATCTGCGATTTGGCATTTATCACGAGAAGAAAATTAAACGCCAAATCGCAGATTTGGCTTTGTGGTAAATTGAAAGTTCATCGCTCTCAATTCAGCTACAATTCATATATTTAACGTTGTATGCAATTCCCAAAAATCAACCACAAAATGAAAAAAAAACATTTTTTGATAATAGCAGCTCTGCTAATTATACCTCCCTACTCTTAGCGTCTCGCTGAGACCTTGCAACTACGATTAATCCATTAAAAAGACATCTATCAAACCTTTTCTTCCTTCATAATCACAAGCACTACTAAAAATCCAATCCGATGGGTTTGACACAAAACCTGCTTCAACCGGATTCTTGTGGATGTAATCTAAGCGTTGCTGTATAATTTCATTACCAGACATTTCAATCGGATGATTATGTTGTTGCCAAAACTGGAAATCCTTATTATTACGCTGTTTTACCCCAGCTCTTTTAATCATCCTCCCGAAATATCGGGACCATTCTTTTATGCTTTCATACGGATTGTTTTCCATATATTTTCTAAAATGACAGGACGTATAACTTTTTTAATCACGTATAATGTCTTCCAATTTCTGATCTCCTGATGTTGAAATCGCCATATGTACATGACTTGTCATAATACACCAAGCATCTACTAAAAGTCCTTTTTCTTTTTGGCAATACTTTACAGATTCTATGAAAATGTTCTTGTATTCATTTCTTATAAAAACATCTAGCCAATAAACTGTAGTGAAGGTTACAAAATAAAAATGTTCTTGGCTTCGTATTTCGTATTTGTTTACGGTCTCAGCGAGACCTAAGACCAGATGAGTATAAAACCCTTCTTATTATAAGTTACAGTGAAGTTTCATCGAGAGATTCCCACTTTCGTGGGAATGACGTTCCATCGTAGGCTTCTTTGAAAATTGAAACTGAGTATTCCCCTGAAAAAAATCTACAAAATCGATTGGATTTAACCACGGTATGACGCTAAGACTAGGATAGAGTTAAGGTTGAAGAATTAAAAAGCACGAAACCAATTAAGATCCCGTGCTTTCGCAATTCTGTATTACTCTTACTTTTACCGAATACTTTTAACAAATTCCTGAATAGATTCTTCTAAACGGGTTTCATCTAAAGCTCTAATAAAAGCCGAGCCAATAATAGCCCCGTTGGCATATTTACATGCATTGGTATAACTAGCATTATCCTTAATATTAAAGCCAATTAAGGTTGGGCTTTCTAATCCTGAGGCTTTAATTCTTTCGAAATAAGCTACCATATCATCGGTGCTTTTACTTTTGGCTTCGTTACCGGTAGTACTGTTGGTAGAAACCACGTAAATAAATCCGTTCGTATTGGAATCAATCCATTGTAAACGTTCAGGATCCGTTTGTGGTGTTACCAAGAACACATTAGATACATTGTTCTTCTCAAAGCTGTCTTTGTACAAATCCAAATATTCCTGCATCGGTAAATCAGGTAGAATTAATCCGTCGATCCCTAACTCACCGCATTTTTCCAAAAAGGGCTCCATGCCGTATTGCAAAACAGGATTAACGTATCCCATCAAGGTAATAGGAATAGACACTTCTTTACGGATGCCTTCTAGCTGAGCAAAAAGCTTTTTAATGCTCATACCGTTAATCAAGGCTTGTTCTCCACTTTTCTGAATAACTGGTCCGTCAGCAATGGGGTCTGAATAGGGCATCCCAATTTCAATCAAGTCCACTCCGGCTTTTTCCAAAGCTTTAAGAATAGTTACTGTATCTTCTAACTTTGGGTAACCTGCTGTAAAATATATATTCAGAACGTTTTCTTTTTTCTTTTCGAAAAGTTCAGTTAATCGGTTTGTCATCGTTTCAATCATGACTTTCTTTTATAAAAACTGATTATTAATAACGTAAAAGCCCTTCATATGAATGGATTACTCAGTATAAAGTAATACTTCTCAATATATTCCAAAATAGGCTCTATTTAATATTTTCCTCGTTCAATATAGGTTTGTAAATCTTTATCTCCTCTTCCGGAAAGGTTTACCACCACAACATCACTCGGCTTTAAATCCATGTATTTTAAGGCGGCTAAAGCATGTGCCGATTCTAATGCCGGAATTATACCTTCCAACTTACTCAATTCAATACCACTTTCCATGGCTTCATCGTCGGTAATGTTGTAGAATGTTCCTCTTCTAGATTTGAACAAATACGCATGTAAAGGACCAATTCCAGGGTAATCTAATCCCGCCGAAATAGAATGCGGTTCTATTACTTGTCCGTCTTCCGTCTGCATTAAAATAGACTTACTTCCGTGTAAAACACCTACCGAACCCAAAGCCGTTGTTGCCGCACTTTTACCGGAATTAACACCCATTCCGCCTGCTTCGGCAGCTACTAAAGCCACGTCTTCGTCTTCTAAATAATGATAGAAAGCTCCGGCCGCGTTACTTCCGCCACCTACACAAGCCACCACATAATTGGGTTTTTCGCTTCCGGTATGTTCTTTTAACTGCCATCTCATTTCCTCGCTAATTACCGACTGGAATTTAGCTACCATATCCGGATAAGGATGCGGACCAACTACAGAACCAATCACGTAATGTGTATCTACCGGATTGTTAATCCAGTGACGTAACGCTTCATTAGTAGCGTCTTTTAGGGTTTTACTACCGCTCATGGCAGGTCTAACTTCAGCGCCTAGAATCTTCATGCGTTCTACATTAGGTTTCTGACGTGCTATGTCAATTTCACCCATGTACACAATGCATTCCATGCCCATCAACGCACACATTGTTGCTGTAGCTACACCATGTTGTCCAGCTCCGGTTTCAGCAATAATTTTTTGCTTACCCAAGCGCTTGGCTAATAAAATCTGGCCTAACGTATTATTGACTTTGTGCGCTCCGGTATGGTTTAAATCTTCTCTTTTCAGATAAATTTGAGCACCATATTTTGCTGAAAGTCGTTCTGCCAAAAACAATGGCGTTGGACGTCCAACATAGTCTTTTAAGTATTTTCTGAATTCAGCCTGAAATTCAGGATCGTTCATAATCTGAAGGTAGTTTTCCTTCAATTCTTTTACGTTGGGGTACAGCATTTCGGGAACGTATGCTCCGCCAAATTCGCCGTAATACCCTTTATCATCTATATTATGCTTCATTAAAGATGCTTTCTTTTAATAATGAAATATTTTTTAAACCCGGTTCTACTTCATATCTGCTGTTAACATCTATGGCATACACCGGAATTTTTAAATCCTTTATTGAAGTTACGTTTTCGGCTCCAATTCCACCACTAAGGAAAATGGGTTTGTCGTATTTATACTCGTTTAAAATTGACCAGTCAAACGTAACGCCATTTCCTCCGTATTCTTTTCCTTTGGTATCGAACAAGAAATAATCGGTATGCAATAAATACGGTCCCAATTTCTTGAAATCGAATGCTTCCCCTACAGAAAATACTTTGATTACCGTTAAGCCTTTTCCCCTTAAGGTTTCGCAAAAAGCGGGTGATTCGTGTCCGTGAAGCTGAACCATTTTGATATCGTATTTTTTTACGATTTCCATGATTTTATCTTCCTCTTCGTCTACAAATACAGCTACTTTTTTAGTCCTTTCAGGAAAATGAAGCAATAATTCTTGATCCAATTCGGGTTCGGCAAAACGTTTGGATTTTTGGTAAAAGATAAAACCCATAAAATCCGGTTGCAGCTTTAACAGCTCACGGATGTTTTCCGGGTTTTTCATTCCACATACTTTTACTTTTATAACTTCCATGGATTTACCTTTTTCCGTTGGGAAGACGAATTTACGAATGTTGGCTCAAATAAGCTATTCTGAAAGTTTTATCTGCATTACCGTAGCAATAGATAGCGCTTTTTGCTTAATGCGTTCGGCATTGAATCCGCTAAAATGTTTGTCAACGGTTGCCTGAAAAAGACCAAGCCATCGCTCAAAATGTTCGGGTTTTAGTCTTTCGTGTTGGTTAATGTCTAAATGCGCTTTTAAGGTATTGCCTTGATAAGACGTAGCGCCAAAAAGCGTAGTCTCCCAGAAATCGGCAATTTTAGGCAAATGCGTTTCCCAATGTACCTTCATAACATCGTTAAAAATATAGCCTATAATTTCATCCTCCCGAACTTGGCCGTAGAAATCATTAATTAAAGTTTGAATGTCTGAACGATTTTGGAGATCTGGGTTCATGTTTAATAAATAGTCAAATTAGGCAAGGCCTCAGAAAGTTTTTTCTTTTCTTTTTCAGATAATGGGTTACCCGATATATAAATTTCTTGTAAATGATGAAGGTCTTTTATGTTCGATGGAATTTTTGAAATATTATTCATTTCTAAATCTAGAGACTTGAGATTTGGTAGTTTTTTCAATATTGTGAAAACTTGCTCCAAGTTTATATTTTGATTATTTCCTAATGAAAGGGACTCAAGCTTTTTTAAGTTCGAAAACTCAACTGGCAATTCTATAATATCGTTGTTTCTTAAAATAATATCTTCAACATTAATTAACTCACCAATTTCAGGAGGTAGTTGTTTTAAGTTTTTGGAGAAGAGCTCAAGTTTAATAACATTTTTAGGTGATGTAAACGCTTCTTCTAAGGAAGTATAGACTGTTTTAGTAGTTGTCGTTTGTTTAGGTTCTAAAGTTAGTTTTTCCAATATTTTCCATCCATTTAAAGTTTCTACAACATTTATATGTAACATGTAATCCTTCTCAGAACAAGAGAATAAGAAATCTAAAACACCGGTTTTTAATGGAATTTCATTTTTTACATCTCTATAGTATATCTTTTCCAAGAATGGGGAACATGATAAGTTGTTTAATTGAGATTGGACTTTTTGAAAATCATTTAATAATTGTTTTCGACTTACATCATATCCTCTCTTTGATTTCAATAAAACATTATCAACAGTGTTTTTATTATAATCTTTGTTGTTTTGAGCAAAGGTCTTGCTGAAGTCATCATATGTGACTAATAAATCTATAAACCCTTTTGAGTAACCGTTATTAACATATTTAAAAATTTCTTTTCCTAGGTTTATTGGGTGTGAATATTCTCCTTTTACAAAGGATGTTACTAGAGAAAAATATATGAAGGTTATGACTTTTAAATTCATGTTTTTTAAATCAATAATTAGAGATTCCTTATTGTTAAAAGTATAATACTACTTATAATTCTTTACAAGTTTCTGTGAGGACACAGAAACGGGCACTTGTTGTTTCATTTCAATAATACCCCAAAATAACAAAAAAAGCAGAGCCTTTCAGCTCTGCTTCAACTACTAAGAATTCAAAATCGAGTTAAGCTATAAGCTTATCAGCGATTCTTCTTCGTGCCTCCTTAGTGTTGTAAGGATCTATTTTGGTAAAGCGTTTTAAGCCCAACAGCATCATGCGCATTTCGTCGCCTTCTGCAAAAGCGTTAATAGCATCTTTACCCGATTTGTTGGCTTTGTCCATGGCGTCAAAAGTATAGACTTTAGCCATATCAATAGCCATTGAAGCTTCTGCTTCGCCTTTGGCCTCTACCATTTTTTCTGCTCTCAAAATAGCAGATTCTGCCATATACAACTGGATAAGCATATCGGCCAGGTTCATTAAGATTTCCTGTTCAAAAGCAATTTTCTGCATGAACTTTTGTGCCGCCGCACCCGCCGTCATTAAGATGGCTTTTTTCAGGTTTTTAATCGCTGTCTTCTCTTTGCTGAACAAGGTTTCTTCTTCGGAACTAAAATCCGGAACGGACATTAATTCTTTCTGTACCGCCATTGCCGGACCCATTAAGTCAATTTCACCTTTCATTCCACGTTTCAGGAACATATCCAACATCAACATTCGGTTGATTTCATTGGTACCTTCAAAGATTCGGTTAATTCTAGAATCACGGTACGCACGATCCATTGGGTAATCGGCCGAGAAGCCATAACCCCCATAAATCTGAACCCCTTCATCTACCACATAATCCAATACCTCGGAACCGGCCACCTTCAAAAGAGCACACTCAATAGCGAACTCTTTTGCTGCCTCTAAGATGGCTTCTTCGTAAGGCATGCCGTCGGCAACTAATTTTTCTTCTAAGTTTTTAATGTCTTCCGAAGCTCTGTATAAGGCTGCTTCCAATACCCAGTTCTGAATAGCTTGTTCTGCAATTTTATGTTTTATAGCACCAAATTGAGAAATAGGCATTTTAAACTGCTGACGTTCGTTGGCGTAACCAATGGCTAAATCTGCCGTTTGTTTACTAGCACCTAAAGCAGCAGCGGCCAATTTAATACGACCAATGTTTAGAATATTGAAGGCAATTAAGTGTCCTTTTCCAATTTCACCCAATACGTTTTCCGCCGGTACTTTACAGTCCGAAAGGAAAACCTGACGGGTAGAAGAACCCTTAATACCCATTTTATGCTCTTCGTTACCTAGCGAAAGACCTTCATAACCTTTCTCAACAATAAAGCCCGTAAACTTATCGCCATCTATTTGGGCAAACACAATGAATACGTCCGCGAAACCCGCGTTGGTAATCCACATTTTTTGTCCGTTTAGCGTATACGTTTTTCCGTCAGAAGAAAGAATAGCTTTTGTTTTTGCCGCCAAGGCATCGGAACCCGAACCCGGTTCTGTTAAACAATAACTTGCTTTCCATTCGCCGGAAGCTAGTTTAGGCAGGTACTTTTGTTTTTGTTCTTCGTTACCGAAATACAAAATTGGCAAAGTACCAATACCTGTATGTGCTGCTAAAGCCACTGCAAACGAGTGACCTGCACCCAGTTTTTCAACCGTTAGCATGGACGTCACAAAGTCACCCCCAAAACCACCGTATTGTTCCGGAATAGAAATAGAAAGTAATCCCATTTCCCCGGCTTTATCCATAAGTGAAGGCATTAAACCTTCTTCCATTTTATCAATTCTTTCTAAATGCGGCGCCACTTCTGTTTCAATGAAGTCATCGCACGACTGGGCCATCATAAGTTGCTCTTCGGTAAACTCTTCAGGAGTAAAAATATCTTTTGCCTGAATTTCGTCTACTAAAAATTGCCCTCCTTTTATTTGTTTCTTGTCTCCCATAGCATTTATGTTTTTATGTTCTTGATCTTATTTTTCTTTATTTATGTCTGTTACAGAACTTATGCCAAGCTGTTAACTCAATAACTCGAAAACACCCGCTGCACCTTGTCCTGTCCCCACACACATGGTCACTAAGCCATATTTGTTGTTTCTTTTTCTCATTTCGTTAAAAAGCTGAACGCTTAATTTTGCCCCTGTACAACCTAATGGATGTCCTAAAGCAATAGCGCCACCGTTCACGTTTACAATGTCTGGGTTTAATCCAGCTTCGCGGATAACCGCTAACGATTGGCAAGCAAAGGCTTCGTTTAACTCAATAAGCTCAATGTCGTTTAATTTAAGACCGGCTTGTTTTAAAGCCATTGGAATAGCATCTACCGGACCAATACCCATAATTCTTGGTTCTACACCCGCTACCGAATACGAAAGCAGTTTAGCAATTGGTGTAAGATTGTGTTCTTTCAAGAATTTTTCAGAAACCACCATTACAAAGGCAGCACCGTCTGAAGTCTGTGAAGAGTTACCCGCAGTTACACTACCACCAGCTGCAAACACAGGTCTTAGCTTCGCCATGGTTTCCATGGTACTTCCAGCACGTGGACCTTCGTCGGTATCTACCGTATAGGTTTTAGTTTTACGTTTTTCGTTTTTGTCTAAGAAGATTTCTTCTATTTCAATCGGAACAATATCGTCTTTAAATCTGCCTGTTTTAATGGCGTTTAATGCTTTTTCATGCGAAGCCAAAGAAAAGGCATCGGCATCTTCGCGGGAAACATTAAACTGTTTGGCAACAGCTTCTGCCGTTAAACCCATTCCCCAGTAGTAATCCGGATTTTCTTTCGCAATCTCAAAATTCGGGATCACCTTCCAACCACCAAAAGGGATTGGACTCATGGTTTCTACACCACCGGCAATAATGCATTCCGCCATTCCGGCTTTAATTTTTGCCGAAGCAATAGCAATGGTTTCTAAACCCGAAGAGCAATAACGGTTCACCGTCATCCCCGGTACTTTAATGGTATCTAAACCAACTAAGGAAATCATTCTACCTACGTTTAAGCCTTGTTCGGCTTCCGGGGTAGCGTTCCCAACAATAACATCGTCTACTAAATCTTTATCTACGGGTACGTTTTTCATTAAATGCTGAATAACGTCCTTGGCTAAATCATCGGGACGATAAAAGCGGAAAACACCTCTTGGGGCTTTTCCTACTGCTGATCTATATCCTGCAACTATATATGTGTCTTGTGTCATGAGTTCTGTGTTTTGAGTTATTTTGTTTCAAGCTTTTTCTGCAGATTGAAATTCATCTTTTGGATATATTCAATCTTTTCAAATACTTCTTTTAAATCCTCCGATTTAAGAAATTCCATTTTCTCGGCCAATAAGAGTTGTGTTTTGAGTTCGAATGAAGAGCCGTTAGCAAGAGCAAGAAAGCGGTTGAAATCGGGAGCAGTATTTCTACCGGCACCTTCCGCAATATTACTTGGGATGGAAACTGAACAACGCTTAATCTGAGAGTTTAAGTTAAACTTCTCTTCTTGCGGCATTTTGTTCATCAGGCGATATACTTTTTCTACTAACTGCATCGATTCTTTCCAAATATTTAAGTTCTCTAGTTTTTGCATCACTCAAAACTCATTACCCTAAACTCAAAACTAATTACGTAACGGCTTACCTGTAGTTAAGATACTCTGAATTCTCTCAAGCGTTTTCTTTTCACCCAAGAGCGATAAGAATGCTTCTCTTTCTAAATCCAATAAGTATTGTTCCGAAACTTTGGTAGGCTGCGATAAATCACCACCAGCCATAATCCACGCTAGTTTTTGAGAAATCTTCACATCGTGATCCGAAATGTAATTACCCGAACGCATAGTGTTAGCACCCATGTAGAAAAGACCCAATACTTGTCTACCATAAACCATAACGTCTTTACGTTGTACAGGTTTGGTATAACCAGCTTCGGCCATTTCTAAAACCAATGTCTTAGCATCTGCAATTTGTCGGCTTTTGTTGATAGAGATTCTATCCCCACGTCTAAGAATTCCCATTTCAAACGCTTCTTGTGCCGAAGTAGAAACTTTGGCCATACCAATATTCAGGAAAGCATTTTTATAATCGTTCAGTACTAAATCACCTTCTGTAATAGCATCGGAAACCCGTAAGGTTAATTCTTTAGTACCACCACCGGCAGGAATTAGACCCACTCCAAATTCTACTAAACCCGTATACAATTCAGAAGAAGCCTGAACTCTATCGGCATGAAGGGTTAATTCACAACCACCACCAAGCGCCATACCGTGTGGTGCTACCACCACCGGAATGGAAGAATAACGGGCACGCATCATGGTTTTCTGGAATTGAGTAATCATCATATTCAATTCGTCGTATTCTTGTTCTACGGCAAACATGAAAACCATACCTAAGTTGGCTCCGGCTGAGAAATTAGCGCCTTCATTGGCAATTACTAAACCGTTCCAACCTTCGTTTTCGGCTACATCAATGGCTTTATTAATACCAGCCACTACTTCACCACCCATGGTATTCATTTTAGAATGGAACTCTAAATTCAGAACACCGTCTCCTATATCGAAAAGTGTTGCCCCATCGTTTTTCCAAACCACTTTATTTGCTGCTCTAAGGTTGTCTAAAAGAATAAATTCTTCCAGCCCAGGAACCGCTTTGTAAGATTTAGAAGGTATATCGTAAAATTCTTTTACGCCAGATGCATTAATTCGATAAAAGCTTTCAGCACCAGAAGCCAACATTTCTTCTACCCAAGCAGCAGGTTTGTAACCTGCTTCTTTCATCATGCCCAGTACCGTTTTTACACCAACGGCATCCCAAGTTTCGTAAGGTCCCATAGACCAACCGAAACCTGCTTTAATAGCATCATCAATTCTGTATAGCTCGTCGGAAATACCCGGGATTCTATGCGTTACATAAGTGAAAAGTGCAAAGAATGTTTTGCGGTAAAATTCACCGGCAACATCTTTACCCGAAAGCAAGACTTTAAAACGTGGAGCTAATTTCTCTATGGTTTTAGTTTGCTCTAGGGTAGCAAATTTTACTTTGTCTTGTGATTTGTATTCAAAAGAATTTAGGTCTAGCGAAAGAATTTCTGATTTTCCACCTTCTCCTTTTACCTTTTTATAAAACCCTTGGCCAGATTTAGATCCGTACCATTTGTTTTCATCTATTTTATTAAGAAGCTCTGGTCTTTTAAAGGTATCTTTTGCTTCGTCTTCTTTGGCATTTTCGTACAAGAAATCCGATACTTTAATTAAGGTATCGTTACCCACTACGTCCATAGTTCTGAACGTTGCCGACTTCTGCCGACCAATTACCGGACCTGTTAGTTTATCTACTTGTTCTACCGAAAGTCCTAATTCTTTAGTAACCGACAGCGTATTCATTATGGCAAAAATACCCACACGGTTGGCAATAAACGCTGGTGTATCTTTACACAATACCGTGCTTTTACCCAAGTATTTTTCGCCGTAACTCATAAAGAAATCAATCACCGCAGGATCCGTTTTGGGACCCGGTATAATTTCTAAAAGCTTTAAATAACGTGGCGGATTAAAAAAGTGTGTTCCGCAGAAATTCTTCTGAAAATCTTCGCTTCTTCCTTCACTCATTAATTGAATAGGAATACCCGAAGTATTGGAAGATATTAACGAACCCGGTTTTCTAAATTTTTCAACCTTTTCGTATAATGATTGTTTAATAGGCAGGTATTCGATTACCGCTTCAATTATCCAATCGCAATCGGATATTTTAGAAAGGTCATCCTCAAAGTTTCCGGTCGTAATTCTATCGGCAAACTTTTTACTGTAAATAGGTGACGGATTAGATTTTAGTGCAAACGTAAGCGAATCGTTTACAATTCTATTCCTTACTAATGGGTGTTCTAAAGTTAAGCCTTTGGCAGCTTCTTTTTCGTTGGGTTCCTTTGGAATAATATCTAAAAGTAGAACCTCAAGGCCAATATTGGCAAAATGACATGCAATTCTGGAGCCCATTACTCCTGAACCTAAAACTGCGACTTTGTTAATGTGCTTTCTCATAGCTTATTGCTCGTTTTCATAGTTTTTGTTTGCAATCGACTTTATTCTCTTTAATACGGAATCAAATACATCTAGTTCCTCTTTGCTAATAGATTGTTTTATTTCTTTGTTAAATTTTGTAACTCTATCCCGTGCAATTTTTTTCTTTTCTATCCCGTTTTGTGTTAAAATAATATAGACCTGTCTCTTGTCTGTTTTACTTGGTTTTTTGGTAATCAAATCTTCGTCTTCCATCTTTTTTAACAAGCGGGTTAAACTTCTTGGTTCTAGCCCTACCGAAGGTCCAATTTGTGTACTTGGCATTCCTTCTTCGTCATCTAAACTTAACAAAACCAGCGCCATAGTAAAAGTTAGGTTGTATTCTTCCGCAAATGAATTATACATTTTGGAGATACTGTGCCAAACACTTTTAACTTGATACCCTATGGTTTTATCTAAATTCAAATTGTGTTGTTTAAACGGTATAGATAATATAACAAATAGTGTGCTAAAAACGTATGCTAGCATACTATTTTTTTCAAGTAATTTCTTTTTACGGTTTTATATGTGGAATTTTGAACTTCAACTATGAAAAAGATACCATGCTACAAGATGAAATACATGTGCAGTGGGAAGAGATGAAAGTAAAAATTGAGTCTAGAATAGGCAAAAGACCTACCGACTTAAATGGCGTGCTTTATCTAATAGGTATTCAGGAGCTAGGTAAAGTGCAGCATTTTGAAAAGGAAGAAAAGCAAGATTTAATAAATCTTGGTTTAACTACCATATTAAGCTTAGGTGGGTTTTTTAAATTTTCGCACACAGACGAGGATGGATGGCCACATTATGAGCAACAAAAACTATTAGATAAGCTTGATCTAAAAAACCAGGTTCGTTTAATAAAATCTTTATGTGTTCGTTACTTCGAAAGCGTTTAACCTTTGTTTAGACTTTAAATTCAATTTGTTATAAGGTCTCAACTATTATTTATTAACTTCAATATTAACAACAGCGCTAGAACAACAAAGTGAATCTCGAAGAACACTTAAAAAAATATTTTGGATACGATTCTTTCAGAGGCAAGCAAAAAGCCGTAATAGAAAGTCTTTTAAACAAACAGAACACATTCGTTATAATGCCAACGGGTGCAGGTAAATCTTTATGTTACCAGTTACCAGCAGTTATAATGGAAGGTACAGCCATTATTATTTCACCATTGATTGCCTTAATGAAAAACCAGGTAGATCAATTGCAATCTTACGGCATACCCGCTTATTATCTCAACTCTACTCTTAATCGTACAGAAATTGCCAAAATTAAAGCTGAAGCACTTAATGGAGAAGTAAAACTCCTTTATGTAGCTCCAGAAACTTTAACTAAAGAAGAGAATGTGGTTTTCCTTAGAAAACTGAACCTCTCTTTTATAGCGGTAGATGAAGTACATTGTATTTCTGAGTGGGGTCATGATTTTAGACCTGAATACCGTAAAATACGTGTTATAGTAGAAAATCTTAACAAGAACATACCAATAATTGCGCTTACGGCAACAGCAACGCCTAAAGTTCAGATAGATATTGCAAAAAATCTTCAGTTAGACGATGCTGCTCTTTTTAAAACCTCCTTTTATAGAGATAATCTGTATTACGAAGTAAAACCGAAGATTAACCCTAAAAAGAGTCTTATTCAGTTTTTAAGTAATAAAAAAGGGCAAAACGGTATTATATATTGTTTAAGCCGTAAGAAGGTAGAAGAGATGTCAGAATTTCTAAACCTAAATGGCTTTAAGGCCTTGCCGTATCATGCTGGTTTAGAATCTAATGTTCGTATCCATAATCAGGATGCTTTTTTAAATGAAGACACCGACATTATTGTAGCAACTATTGCCTTTGGTATGGGGATAGACAAACCCAATGTTCGGTTTGTTGTGCACTATGATGCTCCTAAATCTTTAGAAGGGTATTACCAAGAAACAGGTAGAGCCGGAAGAGACAGCAAGCCAAGTTCTTGTTTAATGCTGTATAGCTATAATGATATCTTAAAGCTTGAAAAATTTAACAAAGATAAACCTGAAAAAGAGCGCCAATACGGCAAAGTTCTTTTAGAAGAAGTAATAGGTTATGCCGAAACTGGTGTTTGCCGAACAAAACATTTGTTGAATTACTTTGGCGAAGATCAAAAAGAAAATTGTGGCCATTGCGATAATTGCAAAAACCCTAAAGCCACATTTAATGCCAAAGAACATCTTAAAAGCATATTCGAATTAATACTAATAACCGAAGAGAAATTTACTTTAGCACATTTAGTATCCGTTTTATGTGGTATTAAAACCGAAGAAGTAAAAAACTACGAGCACATAGAATTACCCATGTTTGGGAAATACAAACCCACCCAAAAGAATTTCATTTCTGGAGTAATAAGACAAGCTTTAGTGAGAAATATGTTGGAGAAAGACATTGATCATATAGGCGTTCTTTTATTAACTCCTACTGCTAAAGAATTTATACCGGCACCTAAAGACATAGAGTTTTTAGAACCCCAAGAATTTTTAGAAGAAACCGAGAGCAACAAAGGTCAAGAAGAGGAACAAACAAGACCTGTAGATCAAAAATTATTTGACTTATTAATTGCTTTACGTAAAACGGTCTCTAAACAGAAAAATGTACCGCCATATGTAGTTTTCCAAGAAGAGTCTCTTGAAGAAATGTGTATTTCTTATCCAACAACAACCGAAGAACTTTCTCATGTTAATGGTGTAGGTATGGGCAAGGCTACCAAATTTGGTAGAGAGTTTATTGCCCTAATCAAAAAACATATAGAAGAAAACGACATTGTACCGGCTACCGACTTATTTATAAAAACTTCTGCTAAAAAATCGAAGAATAAAATACGAATCATTCAGCAGATAGATAATAAAATGAGTTTAGAGCACATTGCCGAAACACTTGGCACTAAGTATTCTGCTGTAATTGAAGAAATTGAACACATCTGCCATTCAGGAACAAAATTAGATATTGATTATTATCTGGAAGAAATTTTAGATGACGATAAAATAGAAGATATTTACGATTATTTTATGGAGGCTGAGTCAGACGACTTAGATTTGGCATTTGAAGAACTAGGAGATATGTACACAGAAGATGAAATTCGACTGGTGCATGTTAAATTTATATCAGAAGTAGCAAATTAATCATGAACATATTAGTTGTTGGATCAGGAGGTAGAGAACACGCCATCAGTTGGAAAATTGCACAAAGCCCACTTTGTGATAAAATATATGTAGCACCCGGGAATGCCGGTACTGCTGAGCTTGCACAAAACGTAGACATCTCTGTTAACGATTTTGAAGCGTTGGGTAATTTCGCTTTAGAAAATAAAATTGAGTTAATAATTGTAGGGCCAGAAGACCCATTGGTGAATGGTATTACAGACTATTTTCAGACTACAAAATCTTTAAAGGGAATTAAAGTTTTTGGGCCGGGTAAAGAAGGGGCACAATTAGAAGGAAGTAAAGACTTCTCAAAAATCTTTATGCAGAAACATGGTATTCCAACCGCTGGTTACCAAACATTTACCAAAGAACAATTAGAAGAAGGAAAAAAATACCTTGCCGAAAACAAAGGCCCATACGTTTTAAAAGCAGATGGCCTTGCTGCTGGTAAAGGTGTAATTATTACAGAAGATTTAAAAGAAGCGCAAGATACCCTTACAGATATGCTAGCACACGCCAAATTTGGTGACGCTAGTTCTAAAGTAGTGGTAGAACAATTTCTAAGCGGTGTAGAACTTTCGGTTTTTGTAATTACAGATGGTAGCAATTACGTTACCTTACCCGAAGCAAAAGACTACAAAAGAATTGGTGAAGGCGATACCGGTTTAAATACAGGTGGAATGGGAGCCTTATCTCCGGTTCCTTTTGCAGACGAAGCTTTTATGCAAAAAATTGATGAGCGTGTTATTAAAACAACCATTGAAGGATTAAAAGCAGATGGTATAGAATATACCGGTTTTATCTTCTTTGGTTTAATAAATGTAGATGGCGAACCTATGGTTATTGAATATAACGTTAGAATGGGTGACCCAGAAACAGAAGCGGTAATGCTTAGAATTGATTCTGATTTAGTAGAATTGATTGATGCTGCCATGGAGAAAAAGCTTTCAGAGAAAAGTATCCAGATCAGTAAAAAAGCAGCTTCAACTATAATGTTGGTTTCAGGGGGTTATCCTGAAGCTTATGAAAAAGGAAAAGAAATAAGTGGCTTAGAAAAAGCCGTTTCTGCTATTCCTTTTCATGCAGGTACAACACTAAATGATAATAAAGTGTTGACCAACGGTGGTAGAGTTATAGCTGTATCTGCTACCGGAGACACCATTTTCGATGCTTTGGAAAAGTCATACGAAGCCGCCAAAGAAATACATTGGGATGGGGTTTACTACAGAAAAGATTTAGGCTTCGACTTAAAATAGATAAAATTATGGGTTGTAGTAGTGGAGGTTGTTCTTCCGGGGGTTGTTCCTCTGGAGGTTGTTCTTCTGGGGGTTGTTCTTCCGGAGGTTGCTCAACCATGAATGTATATGACTGGCTTAGCGGTGTTGTTATGCCAGGTGAAGAGAAGTTTGATGTTGTTGAAGTAAAATTTAAAAACGGAAGAAAAGAGTTTTTTCGAAATACGAATAATATAGTTCTTCATACCGGTGATGCTGTAGTAATAGAGTCTTCTCCCGGTCATCATATTGGTTTTGTTTCAGCACAAGGTGAAATTGTACGTCTTCAGTTAAAAAAGAAGGGCGTAGAAAATAACGATGAACTGAAAATTATTTACCGAATTGCGGGAAATAAAGACCTTGAAAAATACGTATCTAGTAATGCTAGGGAGCTTCCTACATTATACCGTACACGTGAAATAATTAACGAGCTTAATCTTAACATGAAATTATCGGACATTGAATACCAAGCCGATAATTCTAAAGCTACGTTCTTTTATTCTGCAGATGATAGAGTTGATTTCCGTGAGCTTATTAAAAGATTAGCCTCTGAATTTCGCATTCGGGTTGAAATGAGACAAATAAGCCTTAGACAAGAAGCCGGCCGTTTAGGTGGTATTGGTTCTTGTGGTAGAGAGCTTTGTTGTTCTACATGGCTAACTGATTTTAAAAGTGTTACCACTAGTGCGGCTAGGTATCAAAACCTTTCTTTAAACCCTTTAAAACTATCTGGGCAATGTGGCCGTTTAAAATGTTGTCTTAATTATGAGTTAGAAACTTATATGGAAGCACTGGAGTTTATACCAGATGTGCATGAGCCACTTAAAACAAGCATTGGCGATGCAAAGCTTCAGAAAACAGATATTTTTAAAGCATTAATGTGGTTTAGTGTTGGTTCTGATAGTAACTGGCACAAATTAGGTGTAGACAGAGTTAAGGAAATTCAGGAAATGAATAAAAAGGGAGAAATACCTATGTCCTTAGAATTAAATACTGTTGATGTACCAGACAGAAACCAGCCTATTAATAGTGATCTACGCCAATTAGACAAGCAAATAAATAAGAAAAAAGGCGTTGGAAAACCAGAAAACAAACGAAAAAACAACAGAGGTAATAACAACCGCAATAAAAAGAAGAACAATGAATAAGTTACTTTTCGGTTTCTCCTTACTGGCATTGTTTGCTATAAATGCATGTAAAGACAACAGTACCCGAGTATTCGAAAAAAACATAGAAATTGAAGACGGCAATTGGAATAGAGAAGAGGTTAAGGAATTTGAGATTGAAATTCCAGACTCCTCTCTTCAGTATAACTTATTATACAACATAAGAAATACTTCTAGATACCCGTACTATAATTTGTATTTAAGTATGGAACTTGCCGACAGTAGCGGTAATCGCTTAAATTTACAAGAGCACGAATTATATCTTTTTGATCCTTCAACTGGTAAACCTGCAGGGCAAAAATCCTTCTTTGGCAAAGGTTCTTTAGGTGATATTTACGACCAAACTTATCCGGCATATGTAAGGGTACGGTTCCCGTATACAGGCAAATACACGGTAAAAATTAAGCAATTCATGCGGAACGAAAGTTTTATACCTCATGTTCTGTCTGTAGGTTTACGAGTAAACAAATCAAAATAAGTATGTTATGAAAAGATTCTTACTTTTAGGTGTTTTAGGCTTTTTATTTAGCTACACCTACGCTATAGGACCAATTCAAATAAATCCTTTTATAGGCGTTAACACTGCTTTTTATACAAATTTAGAACAGAAGAGTAATGCCATTGGCTTTCAGGGCGGAATTATTACCAGAATTGGTGGTGATAGATTTTATGTGGGCCCGGGTGTAGTGTTTCTAACTCAAAATGTAAACACCTCTGATTACGATAAAGCTAGTGACGATGCCAAGACTTTATCTATTGAAGGTATACAAGTACCGCTTTTTTTCGGTTATAAAATTATAGACTTAGAGCTTACTAGTTTAAGATTAGGCGTTGGACCGGCTGTTAAATTTGTAAGTAAATACAAATATGACGGTAAGGATATTAATAACACCGATGATCTAAAAGATCCTAATAAAACTCTTTGGAGCTTAAAAGCTGAAGCAGTTCTTCAGTTATCTGCCTTTTCTATTGGTCTAGATTACGATCTTGGTTTTTCTAAAATTGATAAATCTATTGATGATTCACCTAAAGTTGGAAGACTTGGATTGAACATTGGTGTTGCCTTTTAGAAAAAAAATTAATCAGAAATATAAAGGCTCCATGATGGAGCCTTTTTTGTTTATTCAAAGTTGGGTTTACGTTTTTCTAAAAAGGCCGTTGTTCCTTCTTTAAAATCTCCTGAAGAACAACATTCTCCAAATGCTTGGGCTTCGGTCTCGTAACCGTCTTGCTTTTCGTCGTGTACAGAATTAACCGATTCAATAATTTTGGCAATTCCCATTCTTGGTTTAGAAATCAACTTTTCAGCCATTTCTTCACATGCGCCTAAAAGTTCTACCTTAGAACATAAATGATTGATTAAACCTATGTTTAAAGCACTCTCCGCAGCAATATAACCTGCCGTGCATATAATCTCAAAGGCTTTGCCTTTACCCACTAACTGAGTTAAACGCTGTGTGCCTCCGTAACCCGGTATAATTCCTAAATCAATTTCGGGTTGCGCAAATACGGCATTTTCTGAAGCCATTCTCATATGGCACGCCATAGCCAACTCACAACCGCCGCCCAAAGCATATCCGTTTACCATAGCAATTATGGGTTTGGGGCAATTTTCTATACGGGCAAATAAACGCTGGCCACGTAAAGCTATATCAAAACCAGAATCTTGGTCTAAGGTAGCTATTTCGGAAATATCGGCACCGGCTACAAAAGCTTTTTCACCAGCGCCAGTGATAATGACCACTCTAATTTCTTCGTTTTCATATACCTCGTCTAAAGCTGTGTCTAGCTCATCTAAGGTTTCAAAATTTAACGCGTTTAGTTTATCCGGACGGTTAATAGTAATGTAAGCAACTTTGTTTTTAATAGAGAAAAGTAAATTAGCGAATTCCATAGCATCGGGGGTTAGACTTCAAGTTAAGAGAATCTTAATTGGGATGAAAAGGAATAAAGGTTAAATCTTAGCGCTTAGGAAAAATTAGGTTTCTGTTTACCTAAACAACTGTCATAGACAGTTGACAAAGTATAAAAACCTCCGCCATCGTTTGTGTCCCCACAAACGATCTTGAAAAGAAACGGTTGACAAGGTCTACCGACCATTGTCAACGTTCTCAAAACTCATCACAAATAACCCAGAACTACTTAATACGCCTTAGCAAAAATCACTTTTCTGGCGGAAGGTTTACCAGAGTAAATACAAGTTCCTTCTTCGTCAACAGAATCGTATGCTATACAACGGATAGTTGCTTTGGTTTCTTCCTTTATTTTCTTTTCCGTTTCAGTTGTTCCATCCCAGTGTGCGGTAACAAAGCCGCCTTTATTTTCAAGAGTTTCTTTAAACTCTTCGTAAGAATTTACATCGGTAATGTGTTCGTTTCTAAAGTCTAAGGCTCTTTTATAAAGATTTTGTTGAATATCTTCTAAAAGTGTTTCTATGGTATTAATAATAGTATCACCTTCAACAGTAGTTTTTTCTTTGGTATCTCTACGGGCAACTTCAAAGGTGTTGTTTTCTAAATCTTTAGGACCAATAGTTACACGTACCGGAACACCTTTTAATTCCCACTCGGCAAATTTAAAACCAGGGCGGTAGGTGTCTCTGTTATCAAAACGAACAGAATAGCCTTTCAGCAATAATTCTTTTTTAATGGCTTCTGCTTTTTCAGCAATAGCAGCTTCTTGTTCTTCCGTTTTAAAAATAGGAACAATTACTACCTGAATAGGTGCTAATTTTGGTGGAAGAACCAAACCTTCATCATCCGAATGAGCCATAATTAAGGCACCCATTAAACGGGTACTTACACCCCAAGATGTTCCCCAAACATGGTCTTGCTTTCCTTCTTTGTCGGTAAATTTTACATCAAACGCTTTGGCAAAATTCTGACCTAAGAAGTGAGATGTTCCCGCTTGTAAAGCTTTACCATCTTGCATTAATGCTTCAATACAATAGGTATCTTCGGCACCCGCAAATTTTTCATTCTCTGTCTTAATCCCTTTAATTACAGGAACAGCCATAAAGTTTTCGGCAAAATGTGCGTAAATATCCAGCATTTGCTTGGTTTCAGCAATGGCTTCTGGTTTTGTGGCATGTGCTGTATGCCCTTCTTGCCATAAGAATTCCGAAGTTCTTAAAAACAAACGAGTACGCATTTCCCAACGAACCACATTTGCCCATTGGTTCACCAATAAAGGTAAATCTCTATAGGACTGAATCCAGTTTTTATAAGTATTCCAAATCACCGTTTCGGAAGTGGGACGAACGATTAATTCTTCTTCTAGTTTAGCATCTGGATCAACAATAACACCCGAACCATCTTCAGCATTTTTTAAACGATAATGGGTAACAACCGCACATTCTTTGGCAAAACCTTCTACATGAGCAGCTTCTTTGCTTAAGTAGGATTTCGGAATAAAAAGCGGAAAATAAGCGTTGCTATGCCCCGTGTCTTTGAACATTTTATCCAAAGCGGCTTGCATTTTTTCCCAGATAGAATAACCGTATGGTTTAATTACCATACACCCTCTAACATCCGAATTTTCAGCTAAATCTGCTTTTTTTACCAGTTCATTATACCACTGAGAATAATCTTCACTTCTTTTTGGCAATCCTTTACTCATCTCGTATATTATTATAATACTAAAGTGTCTATATAAATCGTTTAATGTTCAAGGCATAATAATTGAGCCGTTTAGAACAAAAGGGCAAATATATGACTTAATATTGAAGCCGCTTAAGCTAAAGGAATGAAAAAACAGATTTTACATACTCTCATTGCCATATTCACTTATTTAAGTGTTTCAGGTTTGGCTTTAGCCCAACAGGATTACGATAATGTGTATTACGTTCCTTCTAAATTAAGAAGTAGTAAATCTATTAATGGTGAAGAAGCAGCTCCCAAAGAAGTTGAAAAATATGTAGAAACAGATAATTCTACTAATTACAGTTATTACAACGATTACTCAGACAATACCAATAACAACAATTATACAACCAATAATTATTACAGCAACGATATTGTTTATGACTATTATGTAGGTTATAGAAATGCCCCCGTAAGAAGAGGTTATTATAACTATGGTTACGGACAAGACTATTGGGGATATAATAATTATAACAGTGCTAGATGGTATTATGATCCTTACTATTCTGGTGGTTGGGGTTATTATGGACCTGGTGCAGGTTTTTATGTAGGATATTCTTCTGGTTATTACGGTTCTGGTTGGTATGGTGGCTATGGCGGTGGTTACGGATATGGTTATAGACCTGGTTATGGATACGGTTACCAACCATGGCGCAGACCCTATTATTACAACAATAATCATTATGATAATGGTTACAACAACAAACCTTCACAACCCGCTACTTATAGACCAACGGCTTACGGTAAAAGAAATGAAGGCAGCAATAGTGGATCTTCATACAACAGAGCTGGAAATAGTAGTAAAAACACAACTAACACAAACAGTAATAAAAATTATTACCGTCCAAGTGATAATAGGTCTTCTAATTACAGTACCAACAGTTCTGGCGAAAAAGTAGCTACTAAAAGCTATAATGGTAATAGCAGCTACAACAAACCAAATTCTAGCTCCAGCAGCGGAAATAATTCTTCGGGTAGAAGTTCTGGTAGCTCTTCAAATTATAATAGACCTAACACATCTTATTCCAGAGATAAAAGTAGCGGAAATACATCATCACCAGCCCCATCAAGGAATAATAATTCTTATAGGAATACAAACACTAGACCTAGCTCAACGTATTCGGCACCAAATAGCAGTTATAACCGTGGCGGTGGTAGTGGTGGAAGAAGTAGTTCGCCAGCACCTTCACACAAATCTTCAGGCGGAAGCAGTACCCCTAGTAGAAGTTCAGGAACAAGTGGTGGTGGAGCCAGAAAAAAATATTAGAACACAATCATGTTAAAGAAAACCTTTTTAGCACTATTTAGTAGTGCTGTTTTATCGCTTTCTGCCCAAGATATTTCGTATCCAAATTTGGCATATGAATTTTCGCAAAGAGATATTTATGGTAGTGCCCGTACCCAAGCCTTGGGTGGTGCTAACGCATCTCTTGGTGGCAATCCCGCAAGTGTAGCCTTAAACCCAGCAGGTTTAGGCTTATATAGAAAAAGTGAATTTAGTATGTCAATGGGAATTCAAACTGGGGTTTCCAACAGCAGTTATTCCATTAACAATAATTCTTTAGGACCCGATTTAGACGAAGGTTATTCCCGTTTTAATATCCCCAACTTAACTTTAATTATTAAAATACCAGAAGACCGTATACAAACATCTAAATGGTCAAAAGGCACCATTGGTATTGGTCTTACCAGAGTGGCCCATTTTAATTCTGAAATGAGATACGGTGGCAACAACAGCACCAACAACAAAAGAAATTATTATACAGAAACTGCCAATAATTTATCTTATATCTTACCCGGTTATGTAGACACAGATGGAGCAGGCAACAACTATTTTGGTAACGAATTAGATTTAGCCTACGATACCTATTTATTAAACGATATTGGCCAAAATGGCGAAGATTTAAACGGTGAATACTATTGGACATTTGACCCCAATGAAGCCGCCTACCAACAAGCAATAGTAAAACGCCGAGGCGGTATTGATCAATTAGATTTCTCATACGGTACTTCCTATGACGAAACCTTATTTTTTGGACTTTCTATTGGGGCTGTATTTCTAAAACAGAAAGTAGAAAACACCTATTCTGAAAGGGTAGAAAAACACATTGAAGATTATGTTTATACAGAAACATTAGAATCTAAAGGACGGGGTGTAAATATTAAAGCGGGCATTATGTGGCATGCTTTATCTTTTTTACGTATTGGCGGAAGTTTTGAAACACCGACATGGATTTGGATGAACGAAAAAATGCATGGAGAAATGACGGTAAATTATAACAATGTCTCACTAGATTTCCCAGACGACACACTGTATTTAAATAATCAATATTACGCAGAAACTGTAATTAATGAATTTGATTACATTTTAAGAACGCCATCTAGAGCCAATGTAGGAACCACATTAATTTTTGGTAAAAGTGCAATTATAACAGCCGATGCAGAAATGGTTTGGTACAACCAAATGAAACTCTCACCTAAAGACGGTGAATTTGGAAACTATTTTGATACTGAAAACGCAGAGATGGGTTCTATTTACAAGAAAGCATTAAATCTTCGCGGTGGTGCTGAATTCAGATTTGATCACACGTATTTAAGAGCGGGTGGTGCTTATTTTTCTGACCCCATGAAAGAAGAATACCGTTTAGTTAATCGTGGTAAAATGAATTACACAGGTGGTTTTGGCTATAGAGATGCCGATTGGTATATTGATTTTGCTGTGGTGCATACACGTTACAAAAATGCTTACAAACCTTATACTTTAGATAGCGGGGATGAACCCGTAGTAATTACACAAAATAAAGACTGGCGCTTTGTGGTTTCTACTGGCTGGACGTTTGATTAAGCCTCTTGTTGCGTTTTCTTCTTGAACAGATACGTTTTATTCTCTTCGCCGTTTAATAAACGGTTTACATTTTTTCGGTGGGTATAAACCACCATTATAAAAATAAAAACACCAAAACCTATTTGTATAGCAGTAGGGTCGTGCGGATTAATTTTGGGCATGGTTAACAAAATCGGAAAAGCCAAAGAGGCTAACATAGAACCCAGCGATACATATTTAGTAGAAATTAGAATAATTAAGAAAATAGCAATACACACCACTGCCACTCCCGAATTAAATGCGATAACCATTCCCAGTAAAGAAGCAACACCTTTTCCCCCTTTAAAACGGGCATAAACCGGAAAGATATGTCCTAAAACCGCTGCCATACCAAAAACCAATTGTAGAACAGCAAACTGATTATCGTTAATACTGAAATCGAACAAGAACAAGAAAGTACGGTAACATAGTAGCCGTATAACCTTTAAAAATATCTACACCCATTACCAACATTCCAGACTTTTTACCTAAAACTCTAAAGGTATTGGTAGCACCTGCGTTACCGCTACCGTGCTCACGGATATCTATACCCATACGTGCTTTTCCTAAAATTACTGAAGTAGGAAATGCACCTAGTAAATATGAAAGTACGATGCCTATTATTATTAAAACTATTGCCATATCTATATTTCTGAAACCAGTAGAGCTTTGTTCAGCGAACAAATAAAATCCAAAGATCATGCTACCTTTGTATTCCCCCGACCTTAAAAATAGCAATATTAGGGGACTATTTAAAAATTTAAAGCTTGAATACGTGAAGCATTTTTGTTTAGAAAGTTGAAAACCAAGATGAATAAAGCCGAAAAAGTAGATTTTATAATTAATACCTTAGAAGATTTATACCCTAATCCACCTATACCTTTAGACCATAAAGACGCTTATACTCTGCTAATTGCTGTATTGCTTTCTGCCCAATGTACAGACGTTCGGGTAAATTTGGTAACTCCGTTTCTATTTAAAAAAGCCGATAATCCATTTGACATGGTAAAACTTTCGGTAGAAGAAATAAAAGAAATAATTAGACCGTGTGGCTTGTCTCCTCAAAAGTCTAAAGCAATCCATAGACTTTCAGAAATGCTTATTGAACGATACAATGGCGAAGTTCCTAACGACATGGCTGCTTTGGAGGAATTACCTGGTGTTGGTCATAAAACAGCTTCGGTAGTAATGATACAAGCGTTTGAAGTGCCTGCTTTTCCGGTAGATACCCACATACACCGTTTAATTTACCGTTGGGGCTTAAGTAATGGTAAAAATGTTACTCAGACTGAAAAAGACTGCCGCAGGTTATTTCCGGTAAGTACTTGGATTAAAATTCATTTGCAAATTATTTATTTCGGAAGGGAATATTGCCCTGCCCGTGGACATATTGTAGCTAATTGCCCCATCTGTTCAGAAATTGGAAGAAAGACCTTAGTTTAATTTTCGGTACAAACCAGAAAAAATAAAGCCCTTATTGTAAAACTGAATAGCTTCTTTTTGAAATAGCTGTTTCAGTAAGTCATCAAAATTGTAGAGTTTTTTAGACTGTAGTCCCGTAAAGATTCTGAAGAAATTTTTCATTAAAAAATAAAGCATTTTAGACCTTAGCGTTTTAGTTGGGAAAAAGTCAGTGGCTAATAAAATCCCACCTTTATTTAAATGCCTTTCTACTTTCTGAAGAACAGAAACAAGTTTTGGAAAAGGAAACAGATCCAAAAAGAATGCTGTTATGATCACATCATATGTTTCTGTCAAATTATTTTCTGTTCCGTGGATAAGATTAATGTTGCTAGAAACGATTTTTTGATGAGCAATTTCTAGCATTTTATCGGAGGCTTCTACATAATCAATTGTGCAATTGGGATGCTGTTTAACAATTTCATGCAAAATTTTACCGGTTCCCCCACCAATAATTAAAACGTTTGCGTTTTTTGGTATTTTGGACAAGTAGGTTTTTTGAGCTTCTAGAATATCCTTTCCGTAAACAAGTTCTGCTAAAAAATCATAAATGGGCGCTATGGTGTTATAGTTGTTCAAGCAGTAAAAAGATTAATGGTGAACTGAAAATTAAATCACCCCAAAGGCGGTAACGGTTTTTATTTCGGAAATAAGAAGGAAAAAAAGCCAAGATTACAAATACTAAAAATATAAGGCACAAATTAAGTTGCACCCAATTAGTAGGGAAATAATATAGACCCACAGCTAGTAAAACCGATTCCAAAAACAACAAAAAGAAAATGATTTTATGCGTTGTCGTTTTACCTAATAATACGGCTATTGATGTCTGATTTTGGCTTTTATCTTCTTCATAATCATACCAAGAGAATTCCATTAAATTCAACAAAGCCAAAATAAAGATTTCGGAAAAAAGAAATAAAACCGACCAATCAAAGCTTTCTAAAAATGAAACCGGTCCCACCATTATTCCTAAGGTAAAATTTATAGCTACGCTCAATTCTTTCTGTACTAAATAATGTGTTTTAGAACCGGCAACTTTAACCATAATTACATGGGAAACCACAAATACAGAAGCTAGTAAACCTAAACGAATTGTTTGCTGGGGAAGATAAAACGCTATAATTACCAAATTCACCAAGGCTACAAATAACCAGATATAAGCCAGTTGTTTAAAGTATTTTTGATGAAAACGATGACGTTCAGTTTTGGCAATTATCTTAATTTCGTAAGCATCTATTAAATGATCTAAGGTATAAATTAGCCAAACCGATAAACCCAAAGCCAAATACACCGAAGTTGGTAATTGTACGTTTAAAAAAGTAGCTGCCAAATAGGATGTAAGACAAGAGCCGCTAATTACGTCTATGCTTAATATTTGGGCTTTATTTAGAAATCGTTTTAACAAAATAGATTTTGTGAAGCTATGAAAATATATTCATTTCCTCCGATATGGAATTCAGATTGTAAAATCTTGATTTTGGGATCTATGCCCGGAAAAGAGTCTTTACTACAAGAACAATATTACGCCCACACAAGAAATAGTTTTTGGAGAATCTTATTTTCTATTTTTAATGAAGAGTTATCTATAGAATATGCCAACAGAAAACAGCTATTAAAAATCCATAACATTGCTTTATGGGATGTTTTACAGCATTGCGAACGAGAAGGAAGTTTAGATTCGGCTATAAAAAATGAAGTTCCTAATTCAATTATTGAGCTTATACAAAAATCAAAAAACTTGAAAGCGGTCTTTTTTAACGGACAAAAAAGTGCTGCTAGTTTTAAAAAATGGATTGGGTTTTCTGCTTTAACTATTCCTTACCATATTTTACCTTCTACAAGTCCGGCCCATGCAGGATTAACTTTTCAGAAAAAATTAGAAGTGTGGGAAAGTGAGATTTCGGGTTATTTATTAAGTTAAAATCACTTGTTAAAATTCTTTACGGGGTACTTTCTGTAACCAGAAAGCTTGTTAACAATTAAACCCACAATCAATAAAGTTAAAGCACCACTGGCTACAGGAAAAATCACATACATATAACCTAAGCTTGTAATTTTAATACTTCCCATTGTTGCAATTAGTGCCGTAGCTCCACCAGGCGGATGTATGGTTTTGGTTACTTGCATGGCAACAATTGCCAGAGCAACCGCCAATGAAGAGGCTAGCCAAGGTGTATGGTAATAAATCATATAAACAGTAACCCCAACAAGGGCACTAATAACATGCCCGCCAATTACATTACGGGGTTGGGATAGAGGGCTTTCGGGAACGCCATAAATTAAAACAGCCGATGCGCCTAAAGAGCCAAGCATTAAAAATAAATCGGTATTGCTCAACACCAATTGATTAATAATGGCTACCGCTGCAATACCAGAAAAAGCACCAATAAAAGACCAACAGAAATCTGTTAAATCAAATTCTGTTTCTTTGTATAAGGTATAACGGGTAATTCTATAGGTCCTATGCAGAAAATTAATCATAATAAGCCTTCGCTTTTCATAGCTAATGTCCTGCATTACTACTTTATTAACAATAAGTGTTAATACGGATTTTGAATTTGTACCTCCTTTTCAACACCCTAGATTTAATTAAATATTCTCTGTAATGTTCATAATTGATTCTAAACAACTACTTACACTAATTTCTAACAGTTTTAAACCTAGGTTTCTCACCATTTTAGAATAAATACGTAGCTTCGTATTGAAAATTTGAAATCGGATTTATGAAAACCATATATTTAATTCCTTCCACTTTAGCACCAGAAACAGCACAACAGGTACTTCCGCAAGAAGTAAAAGATGCTGTTTTAAATACCACACACTTTTTTGTGGAAGACATTAGATCTGCCAGAAGATTTATAAGTTCTTTAAGACTTGGCATTAACATACCCGATTTACTTTTTTGGGAAGTCAACAAAAATACAGATGATAAACAATTAACCTTCATTTTTAACGAAGCTAAAAAAGCCAAAACTATTGGTGTTATTTCTGAAGCAGGTTGCCCAGGAATTGCTGATCCTGGATCTAAAGTTGTGGCCTATGCGCATAGAAAAGGCTGGAAAGTAGATCCTTTAGTAGGACCTTCTTCTATTTTATTGGCGTTAATTTCTAGTGGTTTTAATGGACAGTCTTTTACGTTTCATGGGTATTTACCTATTAAAAAAGTAGAAAAACTGAAAAGAATTAATGAGTTAGAAACATTGGTTTTACAAACGGGAAGCACTCAGATTTTTATGGAAACACCTTTTAGAAACCAAGCAATGATGGAAGATTTGATACGTGGTTTAAACAACCAGACTAAACTTTGTGTGGCGGCTAACCTTACTTCGGAAGAACAGTTTATTAAAACTATGACCGTTCACGAATGGAAAAACAACATGCCCGAAATAGGTAAAATACCTGCTATTTTCATAATTGGTAACTAAATCCCAAAGTTCAGTATTATTTTTTGATGTAGGTCTTTATCTAAAATAAAGACAGCGTCTTCATAATTGGGTGGCCCAAAAGAAACTTTTGCATTGTTAGAAAAAAAGTATCCTTCTTTTGGAAACCCAAATGACTTATCAAATTGGTTATTGTCATTTTCATCGTGGTAGCCGGCAAACGTATATTTCCCTTTTGGTAAATCTTTAAAAACAATTTTTATAGAATTCCCGTTTACCTTTTGTTTTCCTAATCGGTAAGCATCTTTATCATCCTCCGAAAGATAGGTGTCTTCCGAATTGTATAAGGCCAATAAAACCGTACCGTTTTCAGTCTTAATTCCTTCTACTTCAACAGTTAAAATATATGTTTGTTCAGAAGGGTTTATGAAGGAACTGAAACATATTGTAAATACAAAAAATAGTAATTTTCTCATTAATCATAAGGTGTATAAGAGGTAAACATATCGTTGTTTGGTTCTTTCAGTTTACTAAGCTTACGCATTGGTTTTAAGAGTGTTACCTTTAGATTCTTTTTAACAATCTCGCCCATATTTCGGCATTTTAGAAAAGACTGATCCTCAAAATGATCGGCCAGTTCTTTTTTTAATTGATTCACTTTTTCGGGTGTAGAAATTCGATCTATAATCATTAAATCGATTAAATCTTTTGTTCTATACCTGCTTGAACGCAAACGTTTGGCAATTAATGTTCGTTCTTCTTTTTGGTACTGGTATGCCGTTTCACGTGAAATATTTTGTAGACATAGTTTTACTGCCTTCCAGTTTTCGCTAAAAAACTGCGGTAAATACATGTTTTTCTTGCCTTCGTAAGATTGTTGGTCAAAATCAATGGCCCTTATACGGTATTGTATTTCCTCAAAATCTGGGGTAATATCTACCACATAATTATAAGAACGCATATCGCCCAAAAGACGCACAAAACAGCGTTCGTTAAATTTTATAAACTCCTTAGCAATACGGATTATGTTAATATCACTATCGGTAACGTAGTTATTAATAAAATCATCGCCCGGGATACCTGCAATATGGTCTTCTATTAGGGTATTAGCATCTACTATAAAGTTCATTTTATTGGGCGAAAGAATATGCTCTAACTCCAAACCATATACTCTAGAAGCATCTGCTTGTTTTACGTAATAATAAGCAAAGTTATCGTTCAGTAAATTTCTAATTCTTATTCTAAAAGGTTTAGAATTACCAAATGTGCAATATTCTACAGAATCCACTACAATATCATCTACAAACGAAGTATCTCCATCTAAATACAACATAGTGTAAATAACACTTAAAGAATAGTGTATCTCCTTCATATCCAATTGGTCATAAAGCACAGTTTCCCAAAGGGTATCATTTCCGTGCTTATCATAAATGGGCGCCGAATAATTAAAATGAAGTAAATCGTTGTAACTAATAGGAACTTTGATTTCTCTAGAATACTTTCGGAGATATTTTCTTAATTCCGGAATTATAGGGAATTGAGGTTTTTTCTTTGAAATTTGCATAGACCTGTAAAAAGGAGAAGATTGTTAATCTATTGATTAATTTACGTGTTTCAATGTTATCGGACAATTACATATTACGCTTTTCGCTTATTTGGTTTTCTTTGGCCCTATTTTCTTGCTCTTCGGAAGAAAATAAACCTATAGATACGGAAGTTAATTCCTACGGCGGACATATTCATATTAATGAAAAAGAGAATTTTGTCTCTTTAAACCCACATACCATTGAAGATGCGCATTCTTTGCACATTGTTAATCAATTGTACGAAGGTTTGGTACGCTTTACGGCATCTGGAGATACGATAGAATTGTGTTTGGCTAAGGCTCTTTATATGGATTCTACAAATATGATGTACCGTTTTGTTTTAAAAGATAGTATCTATTTCCATGATAATCTATGTTTTAAAAACTCTAAAGGTGCCGCTTTAAGCACAAAAGACATTGAATTTACCTTTAAACAAATTTTAAATTCAGATCCAGAAAATATTGCCCGTTCTTATTTTATTGATATCCTAAAAGGCGGCAGAGCGTTTTATAACAGTAAAGGAAATGATAATTCTATTGAAGGTGTAAGAGTTGTAAACAATAAAATTATTGAATTCAGATTATCAGAACCAGATCCACTGTTCTTATATAAGTTAGCCAGTACGTATGGTTTTATTTTTTCTGAAAGAGCATATACCTTCTACGGTAGACGTTTGCGTACTCATCCAGTAGGCACAGGTCCATTCTATTTAAAAACAGAATCAGATCTTATTGAAGATCAAAAAATTATATTGCATAAACACCCTAAATACCATCAAACTATAAATGGTAGCAGACTACCCCATTTAGACATGGTTAGCTTCCATTTTCTAAAAGAAAGTGAATTAGAGCAAGGTAATTTTATGAACGGTGCTTTGGATGTGATTCATAACCAAAAGAAGAAATTATACCAAAAAATAGCCCTTGAAAAAAACCCTGATTATGATGATTTTGGCTTAATTGTAAGTCAAGATTTAAGTGCTTATTTTTTAGGCTTTAACAACCAAACCGAACCTTTTAATAAGCTTTTAAACAGAGAAGGAATTAGTAAAATTTTAAACAGACAAGAAATTTTCAACTCGGTTTATCCAGAGAATTTTTATAAGGAAGCGCATTTCATAAACAACCAATTGGCCAACAGCTTCTTTATACCAGATTCATTAAAAATTTCTTTTGAACCAGAGCTAGGCAAGAATTTATTAAATTCTGAAGAAACAAAAATTAAAAACAATAAGGTTCTTAATATCAATTCATTAGGAGATATAAACACAACTATTGCTAACGGAATACGTTCAGATTTAAAAGCACATACTAATATAAATATTGCTATTAATCCCATTCCATTAGCTTATCATAAACAAAGCTTAAGCCGTAAAGACAATAATATTTTCTTTACCGAAATCAACTATATGTACCCAGATCCTGATTTCATTTTAAGAAAATTTTACACCTATAATACCACAGAAAATATCAGTTCATTTTCTAATCCCGAATTTGATAAATTTTATTATGCCTTTACAAAAAGTAATCGTGATATTAACGCATTACTGGCAAGTGATGTTTTAATGGAAGAATTACCAATGATTCCTTTGTTTGATGTTACTAACATTATTGTATACAAACCACATATTAAAAACTTTGTTTGGAATAAAATGAACTACTTAGATCTAAGAAAGGTCCATATAAAAGAACCAAAAATACTGAATCCTATTTAGTTGATGCTAATTCTATAAAAGATCATCAAATAACTAGAATGACAAAAGAAAGAGGCATTTCATTGTAAATGTTAAAATAGACTCTATTTAATGGATAACTATAAAAACTTATACCGGAACATTACCGCTTACAAAAAGAAGTTTATGCTGAATAGGCTTCTAAAGGGTATGCTATTTTTCTTTTCGGGTGTGATTGTACTTTTCCTGTTATTGGCCTTTTTAGAATACCTGCTTCGGTTCGATTCTATTACAAGAGCATTACTGTTTTTTGCAGCTTGTTTTAGCATTTTGGCTGGTGCTATAAAATGGCTTATTATACCACTTTATCAATACGTGTTTCCAGACAAATTTATTAGTGATGAAACCGCTTCACGTGAAATAGGACAACAATTAGATGGCATTGGTGACAAACTGATAAATTTTCTTCAGCTGACACAATTAAAGACAGAATTTGCAGAATTGGGTAGTCAACACCGTTATGAACAACTTTCTGGTTTCGACTTTTCTAAAGCAATTTCATTAGAAGAAAACAAGCAGTTTTTTATTCGCTATTTTATTGGGCCTTTAGCTTTAATGCTATTGATCTCGTTAATTGCTCCTTCAATAATTACAGAAAGTACACAACGAATAATAGGCTACAACAAAACCTATGTTCCAGCTGCACCATTTTCAATTACTATAAAAAATGAAAATCTTAACGCTTACTACAACGAAGATTTTATTCTAAACTTAAAACTTGATGGTGAAAAATTACCAGACTTGGTATATCTAAATTTTAACGAACGAAAAATTGCACTTACTAAAATTTCGGAATCCGAATTTCAATATACCTTTCAGAAAGTGAATAAGGACATCGACTTTAATTTAGAAGCTGCCGGATTTTCTTTCGGGCCTTATACTCTAAAAAATATTTTCCGTCCAGAGATACTTACTTACCAAGCTTCTATACGCTATCCAAAATATTTGAATAAGTCAAATGAAAAGATAGAAAATTTGTCTTCTGTAACGGTTCCAGAAGGCTCTAAAATCGAATGGAAGTTCAGGATAAATAATTCACGCGAATCTCAGCTGGTACAAAACGAGAATATTAAAACATATAACTCTGATAATAAGGAACTTAACTTAGTTTTTGATACTACATTTTTAGAGACTTCTAAATTCAAAATTAGGCTGAAAAATGAGCATGAAAGCCAATTTACAGAAAGTGAGTACACGGTTAACGTAATAAAAGACGCTTTTCCGAATATTAATTTGAATTACAGCTTAGATACTTCTTTCTTCAATTTTGTATTGATAGACGGAATTATTAGAGACGATTACGGTTTCTCTAATCTTAAACTATACTACAAATACGAAAGTGATAAAAATTACCAATCGGTAGATCTTTCTTTTAACAAAAATCAGATCAATCAAAATTACTACAAACAACTTTTTCTAGATTCAGTTAAAAACCACTTAGGTGAAAGCTTATTGCTTTTTGCACAAGTTTGGGATAATGATGGTGTAAACGGGCGGAAGAGTAGCAAGACTAAAACTATTCAAGTACAGTTACCAAGTGAATCGGACATTAGCAAACAGTTGGATAATAACGATGAAGAAATAAGCAAACAGCTAGACAATGCATTAACCAAAGCCGAAGAACAGAAAGAGCTGCTAAAGAAAACCAAAGACAAGTTAAAGTCTAAAACTGAACTAACCTGGGAAGATAAAAAGGAGCTAGAAAACCTGATTAAAAGCCAAAAAGAATTAGAAAAAGAAATAGACAAACTGAATGAAAAGCTGAAAGAAAACAGTTTTAAAAAGGAAGAATTCTCTGAATCTAGTGAAAAGATTATGGAGAAATCGAAAGAATTAGAGGAGTTGATGAACGAAGTAATGGATGAAGAACTAAAATCCATGTACGAAGAATTAGAGAAATTGCTTGAAGAAAATAAGATGGAAGACATCAACGAGCAATTAAAAGATATGGAGTATTCTAATGAACAATTAGAAAACGAACTAGACCGCCAATTAGAGTTATTTAAACAATTAAAGTTTGAACAAAAACTACAAGAAGCCATTAACGATTTAAATGAGCTTTCAGAAAAACAAGAAAAACTGGCTGAACAGACTGAAAACAAAGAAAAGAATGCGGAAGAATTACAAAAAGAGCAAGAAGAGCTTAATAAAGAATTTCAGGACGTAAAAGATAAATTGGCTAAAGCCGAAGAGATGAATAAGGACCTAGAAAGCCCCAATTCTTTTGATGAACAGAAAGAGCAACAAGAAAACATAGAACAAGAACAACAAGAAAGCAGTGAGCAATTAGATAAGAAGCAAAATAAAAAAGCTTCAGATTCACAGAAGAAAGCTTCTGAACAAATGAAATCTATGGCTCAAAAACTTCAGCAACAACAACAAGCCATGCAAATGGAAATGCTTACTGAAGACATGAATGCTTTACGACAGTTATTAAACAACCTAGTTACTCTTTCTTTTGAACAAGAAGAAGTAATGAAGAGCTTTAGAACTATTGCCCGTAGAGATCCATCTTATGTAGAGCTTTCGCAAAGACAGTTAAAACTAGAAGACGATTCTAAAATTATAGAAGATAGTTTATTAGCACTTTCTAAAAGAGTAGTTCAGATTAAAAACATTGTATTAGAAGAACTCTCTAACATGAAACAGAACATGGCAGATGCTTCTGGTTACATTAAACAAAGAGAAGCACCAAAGGCATCGGTAAAACAACAATATGCTATGACGGCCATTAATAACTTGGCGTTATTATTATCTCAAGTTCTAGATCAAATGCAGCAAGAAATGGCACAGCAAATGCAAGGTGATCAAATGTGTAATAAACCTAAGAAGGGTGGAAACAAACCTTCCTTAGGCCAAATGCAAGAACAGTTAAACCAACAAATGCAACAATTAAAAGAGGGTGGTGCTAAAGGCAAACAGCTTTCGGAACAACTTGGGAAAATGGCAGCTCAACAAGAGCGCATTCGTAGAGCTTTAAAAGAAATGGAACAAGCCGGGGATGGAGACAAACCGGGTACTAAGCTTTCGGAAGAAATAAAGAAGCTAGAGAAGATGATGGAGGAGAACGAAAAAAACTTAGTAAATAAAGACCTAGAACGAATAAACAAACAAAGGCAAGCTGAGTTATTGACTAAACTTCTTGAGGCTGAAAAAGCTTCTAAAGAACAAAACCAAGATAAGAAAAGAGAAGCTGTAACGGCTAAGCAAAAGATTAGAACTACACCTCCGCAGGTAGAAGAATATTTAAAACAGAAAGAAAAAGAGATAGAATTACTACGCACCATTCCAATGGAATTAAACCCTTATTATAAAAAACGAGTTAACAATTATTTCTCAACCATCAATTAAGGCATATGGAAGAATACATCCACTTCTTTTTTGAAGACGTAAAAAAGAACTTTACCCTTGAAGAGGATAAAGTAAGAGATTGGTTAGATCAGGTTTGTTCAAACCATGATTATGAAATTGAAAACCTGAATTACATTTTCTGTTCAGATGAATATTTACTCGACATCAATAAGACGTATCTGAAGCACAACTTCTATACCGACATTATCACCTTTGACCAAAGTGAAGAAGATAATGTAATTGAAGGCGACATATTCATTAGCACAGAACGTGTGAAAGATAACGCTCTTAGTGCAGATGAAATCTATGACAATGAAATGATCCGTGTAATAGTACATGGCATTCTTCATTTAATGGGTTACAAAGATAAGTCTAAAGAGGAGCAACAAGAGATGCGGAAAAAAGAAGACGAGTACATATCTTTGTATAATAGTGAATACAAATAGGTGTTCCACGTGGAACACCAACATACAATCCCAATAAAATTTATAAAGTGTTCCACGTGGAACACATCAAAAATATGTTTCCTAAGTACGACGTAATAGTAGTTGGTGCCGGTCATGCCGGTTGTGAGGCGGCTGCCGCTGCAGCAAACATGGGTTCCAAAGTATTATTGGTAACCATGAATATGAATAGCATTGCCCATATGTCATGCAACCCAGCAATGGGTGGTGTAGCAAAAGGACAAATTGTGAGGGAAATAGATGCCCTAGGTGGATACTCCGGAATAGTATCAGACAGATCAATGCTTCAATTTAGAATGCTAAACAAATCTAAAGGCCCTGCTATGTGGTCACCAAGATCACAAAACGATAGGTTTAGATTTGCTGAAGAATGGAGGATTAAATTAGAACAAACACCTAACGTAGATTTCTGGCAAGAGATGGTTAGTGGTTTAGTAGTAAAGAACAATACGGTTACTGGTGTAAGAACTGCCTTAGGTATAGAGATAGAAGGTAAATCTGTTGTGCTTACAAATGGTACTTTCCTAAATGGTTTAATACATATTGGTGAAAAGAACTTTGGTGGGGGTAGAGCTGGCGAAAGAGGAGCAACAGGAATAACCGAACAATTAATAGAATTAGGTTTCGAATCGGGTAGAATGAAAACCGGTACTCCACCAAGAGTAGATGGTAGATCAATCAACTATTCCGTAATGGAAGAACAAGAAGGAGATGTAAACCCAAGTAAATTTTCTTTTACAGATACCGAACCTTTAAAGAAACAATTGTCTTGTCACATCACTTATACAAGTGAAGAAGTACACAATATATTAAGAGAAGGTTTTGAACGTTCACCCATGTTTGCGGGTAGAATAAAAGGTTTAGGTCCTAGATATTGTCCAAGTATAGAAGATAAGATTAATCGTTTTGCTGAAAGAGATAGACATCAAATTTTTGTAGAGCCTGAAGGTTGGAATACAGTAGAAGTTTATGTGAATGGATTTTCAACATCTCTACCAGAAGATATTCAGTACAAAGCTTTACGAATGATACCAGGTTTTGAGAACGCTAAAATGTTTAGACCTGGATATGCTATAGAATATGATTTCTTCCCACCAACACAATTGAACCTAACTCTAGAAACGAAGAAGGTTAAAAACTTATTCTTTGCTGGGCAAATCAATGGAACAACTGGTTATGAGGAAGCGGCATCTCAAGGATTGATGGCTGGGATAAATGCACATCTAAAAGTAAGAGATCAACATGAATTAATCTTAAGCAGATCTGAAGCTTATATTGGTGTTCTTATAGATGACTTAGTAAACAAGGGTACTAAAGAACCGTACCGTATGTTTACTTCTAGAGCCGAACACAGAATATTATTAAGACAAGATAATGCAGATGTTCGCTTAACACCTATAGGGTATAAAATTGGTTTAGCTTCAGAAGAACGACTTACTAAAACCAGAGAGAAAGAAGCTAGCATTAGAGATTTAACTAATAACCTAAAACAACATAAGGTAAAGCCTTCAGAAATAAATTCTAGTTTAGAAGCATTAGGTACAGCTGATATTAAGGAAGGACAAAGTTTATTAAATCTTTTAAAGAGACCACAATTAGAACTTAAAGAACTTTCTAAACATTACGAAGGGGCTGTAAAATACATAGATAAATACAGTGAAGAAGTTGTTGATGGTGCTATGATTGAATTGAAATATTCAGACTATATAGCAAAAGAAAGTCAATTGGCTGAAAAGATGAGTCAACTAGAATCATTGAAAATTCCTTCACAAGTAGAATATCTAAATATTAAAGGTTTATCTAATGAAGCACGTCAAAAACTAATAGATGTTAGTCCTAAAACATTAGGACAAGCAAGCAGAATCAGTGGAGTTTCTCCCTCTGATATTTCAATTTTAATGGTTCACTTGGGAAGATAGTACAGATGAAGTATTTTATTTATGTAGCATTTTTTTGTTTTCTATTTATACAATGCGCTAATGTTAAACCACCAACTGGTGGGCCAATAGATGAAGATGTACCTGTGATTCTTTATGGATCATCTACACCCGATACTACAGGCGTTACGAATTATAAAAAAGATTACATAGAACTTAAATTCTCAGAGAAAGTAAAAACTGCAAATACCATAGGTGAAATTATTATAACACCTCCCATTAATGGAAGCTATAGTGTAGACAGTTACAGTAATGTTGTAAAATTAAGTTTTGAAGAACCCTTAGAAGAAAATACTACATATACCGTAAACTTTGGTAATTCAATTGTAGATGTAACAGAAGGAAATATTGCAGAAGATATTATAGTATCTTTTAGTACAGGTGAACAGTTAGATACCTTAACTATTTCGGGGACAGTTTACGATAATCTTTCGGATAAAAAGATGGGAGGTATAATTGTAGGATTATACCGACCTACAGATACAACCACAATTCTTGATGGTAAACCTTATTATATGGTTAAAACCAAAGAAGATGGTACATATAAAATTTACAATATTAAAAAGGGAAATTATACCATTTATGCACTTGAAGATAATAAACCCAATTACTTCTATGACAAGGGAGAAGATAAAATAGCTTTTATACCAGTAGATATCAACTTAGATACTAATGTTAATGAGTTAGACTTAAGATTATTTCAAGAAGTTAAATACGTTACCTTAAAGGCTATAAATACTTCATATTCTGAAAATTATTATGAAATAGAGTTCAACAATAAGATTAATAATATAAACTTAAAAAGTTCACTACCAATTAATTATAAATATGAAGTAACTACCAAAAAGCTTCAAATATTTAAAGACAGCACTTATTTAGATACACTAAGCTTACAAGTAATAGCTGAAGATTCACTTACATCTATAGACAGTACATTTAAAATTAAGTTTCCAGAGCTTAATGATAAAAAGAGAAAAGCAAAAGCCAATAATTCTAAACTGAACTTAAGGGTTAATAGTCCAAAAAAAGGGTATTTACAGGATAGCTTATATATAGAAATTCTACTAACAAAACCCTATAAGCAGTTTATACCAGACAGTATTTATATTTTAAGTCAAAAAGATACAATACCCATCTTAAAGGACACCAACATTGTATTAATTAACAAAGACCCTTCTAAAAATCAATTAGCTATTATTAGATACAACAATAAGTATCTACAATACCAATTGGTATTTAAAAAAGGCACTTTTATAAGTTTTGATGGTGATACATCTAACCAAGTAAAAAAGAACCTTAATAAAGCAGATTATGAAGAGTATGGAACCTTAGGTGGTAAAATCACCAATCCATATAAAAGTATAATTGTAGAGTTAATTAACTCAAACAATAGTATAGTTGAAAAACTTTATAATCCAGAAAAATATCATTTAATGTATTTAGATGCAGATACTTATAGTTTTAGGGTGTTAATAGACAGTAATGGAGATCGTAGCTACCAATACGGTAATCTAGATAAACGATTGATACCAGAACCTATTTATTTCCCCAACAAAACGGTTAAGTTAAAAAGTAACTGGGAAATCAACGATTTCAATATAGAAATCCCTAAAACATTCTAAACAAGTACTAATGTGAAATATTTATTAACTAAAAGGGTTAATACTATTAACATATACACATTAAAACCTGTGGTTTATGTATGTATAACCTAAGCATAACTCACACCTTATCCCCCAAGGATAAAACACAGTTTAGCGATAGTGAACAAAGTGCATGTTATCCCAATCTTATGCGGAACATATAAACAAGTAAGAATATGGATAACATAGGGGGTAAGAAAATAAGGTAATACACATAGATATGGATAACTATATAAAAACCTTATTTTTAATGAGTTATGAAGTTTAAAAAATGTTAAGAAAATAAAAGACACATAAACTTAAGAACAAATTAACGTCAACCCGTGTAGATAAATTACTTATCCACTTGTACACAGCTATAGTAATAACAATAAGTAAAGATTTAATTAATAAACTATTATTTAATATTACTTCATGAACGTAAAACAATCTATAACAATTACGATCCTATTTCTTCTTTCTATAGTAGTGAATGCGCAGAGTGATCTAGAATTAGCAGAACAGTATTATAAAAAATCAGACTACTTAAAAGCATATGAATATTATAATACTATAAAAAATTCCGCTGCGTCGCTTCGCGACTATTATGAACATTACCGTGAAAGTGCTATTAAGGCACATCAAGAGAATGAATTCAGTAAAAGCCTAAAAAAAATAAGTAAACAAAACCCCGACGAATATCTGTTTAAGGTTGATTTAGCACTTTTAGAAAAAAATTCCGGCAATCAATCGGCTTATGAACAAGATATTAACAAGCTTATTTCTTCCGCTGCTTTTTCAGAAAGAAAATTAAGCGAATTAGTATCGGTTTTTTCTAAACGGAAATTATTTAACGAAATATCTATGGCTTATTTAGAAGCTAGGGATGTACAAAATGATTATGATTTATACGCCGTAGAATTAAGTAACGTCTATGCTTATTTAGGCGAAACAGTTTTAATGATTAAAGAATCTATACAATCGGTTATCAACAATAAAGACAATTTAGACTATGCAGAAACACTTTTATCTAACCAACTGAAGACAGAAAAGGACTTTGATAAATTTCTAGATCAGATTTACCCTAAAATTGCGGCTTATCCACAATTGTTTCAACTCAATGAATTATTGATCTGGTACTACATTCAGCAAAAAGATTTTTATAATGCATTTGTAGAAGAGCGTTCTTTAGACAAGAAAAACTTGTTTCTACAAGGATCCCGTTTGGTAGAATTGGGTAATTTAGCCTTTGAGAACAAAAGCTATGACGAAAGTGTGGAAATCTTCAACTACGTATTAACAAGCTATCCTCAATCCCGCTTTTATTTCAATATAAAGCAAAAGCTTATTAACATTAAAGAATTAAAACTGTTGGCAACATATCCGGCCGATAGCATTTTGGCTACTTCTTTATTAAAAGATTATGAAGAATTAAAACCTAAAGCACGTTATCCACGAGATCAATTAGAAATTTACAGTGGCGAAGCCATGGTTTGGGCGCGCTATTTTTCAGAATACGGAAAATCGATGGATTTATTAAACCAAGCTTTACAAATTAGAGGCCTTACAGAAGCCGATAGAGCAAGAATAAAAATTCTGAAGGGAGATATATACATTTTACTAGAAGAGCCGTGGGAGTCAACCCTATTGTATTACCAAGCCGAAAAAATGGTTGATGGGAGCGAAGTTTCTAACGAAGCGAAATTTAAAAACACTAAACTGGCCTATTACCGGGGTGATTTTGAATTGGCTAAAGAACAACTTGATATTTTAAAACTTTCCACCAGCAGAGATATTGCCAACGATGCTATTGATTTAGCGGTTTTAATTCAGGATAATTTGGCTTTAGACACATCCGATTATGTGCTCTCTTTGTATTCAAAGGCCGAAATGTATGAATATCAACAATTGTATCCACAGGCTTATGCGCTTTATCAAAAAATTGTAGAACAATACAATGGCCATACTTTAACCGATGAAGCTTTGTACAAGCAAGCAGAAATTCTTTTAAAACGAAAGGATTATTCGGGAGCGGTAGACAAATTAAATCTATTGCTGAAAGATTATTCGGAAGATATTATTGGTGATAAAGCTACCTACCAATTGGCTTATACATATGAATATTATCTAAACGATAAAACAAAAGCCATGGAGTATTATAAAAAAGTACTCTTAGAATACCCTGGAAGTATTTATACTTCAGAATCACGTAAAAAGTTTAGAGAACTTAGAGGAGATCGTCTATAACTATTTAGAAATCTATTTTTATGAAAACAGCATCACTAACAGAAAACCTAGTTTTTAATCCCGAAAAACCAGCTATCCAAGTTTTGATAGAAACAGAAACTTCTAAAGAAATCCGTATAGCAATGAAAAAGGGCCAGTGCATGAAAGAACACAAAGCGCCTTATCCCATTGTTGTTGAAATTTTTGAAGGTAAAATAGATTTTGGTGTAGAAGGTTCTGTTCAGAATTTGCAAAAAGGAGATTTAATTGCTTTAGACGCTAACATTCCACACGATTTAATTGCCATTGAAGAAAGTATTGTACGTTTAACGCTTTCTAAATTTGATAAAGTTGAACGGGTAGAAAATGTGATAAAATAAATACCGGAGTTTTAAATGAAACCCCGGCACTAAAAATAGATTAAAAATGCTGCTGAACTATTATTCTACTGTAGCAGAATAACTGCTGTATGTGGTTTGATTGATAAAGTAATAATCCTTACCCTCAAATTCTTGTGGATTTAAATTGTACGGCGTTACTTGAACTAAAGTCTTATCTCCACTCTCTAATTTAGAAGTTTCATCTGCGGTAAACGTAACCGAACTCATAGTACCACCCACTGTTTTTTGTAGATAAACATCACCTTTAGCAATAACTATTAAAACGCTATCTGCTGAATAAACAGAACCATAAGACAAGGTGAACGCTTCACCTTTAGCAATAGTTACTTCACCATCAAAAGAGGAAACAGAAGGATACGCCATGGTGTTGGTGTAAGATATGGCAGGAACATCATCTTTACCTTCCACCATCCAGCTTTTTGCATCACTGGCTTCAATAGATTGGTCGCTGTTTACCAACACATAAGAATTGTTATCGTATTTTTTTAAGTTAGCGTTTGCAAATGTAACTGTACCTGCATCTAGATTAGATTCAGCATTTTCCCCATCAAAGAATACAGCTACTGCCGTAATAAAATCAATCTGAACATCGTTAAAAGCATCACCAAATTCACTTCCTAATTGATCTGGAATTTGGGCATCAACATCCGTTTTGGTATTTACGGCAACTAGAGCACCACCAGCATTTTTGTATTGGTAATTGGGGCTAACGGTTTCAGAACCTTGTGCACCATTTGAATTGTCATCATTCTTTTTACAAGAAACTAAGGCAGCAGCTAAAAGAACTGTACAACCTAAAAGCGATAATTTTTTTTTCATAATAAAGAGTTAATAATTAGATGCTTCTAAATAACGCTTCAATTAAAAATTAAACAATTAAAATATATCTCAGTATGTCTTGATTTCTAAATCAAGACATACTTTTAGTCTTCTAACTGATTATAATAGAATATATAAGCGGTTTATACTGCTTAATTATAATTATATATTTAGTCCTGAAACCGAATATTTTTTGGCTTGAAGATAATTTTCGGGAATAATTTTTGTAATATTTAAAGTTAAACTTCAATTGCTATGAGAGTTACAAGGCTATTTGATACCATATATAATCAGCAGGAACAATATTCAAGAATTGATTCACTGTCTAAGAAAGAAAACGGAACTTGGCTTAATTATTCAACAGACCAGGTAATTAAAACATCTAAGCATTTTGCGTTGGGGCTTCTAGAATTAGGTGTAGACCCTCAGCAAAAGGTTGCTTTGGTTTCCTTTAACTGTCCGGAATGGATAATGATGGATTTAGGCATACAACAAGCCGCTGCCGTAAGTGTGCCTCTTTACCCTACTATTACGGAAGAAGATTACAAATACATTTTGAATGATGCGGAAGTTAAAATAGTAATTGTTCAGAATGCAGAGCTTTTTCACAAAGTAAGTAGAGCCATTAAAGATATACCAGAAATAAAGGCCATCTATACTATTGATCAAGTAACGGGTGCTAAAAACTGGAAAGAAATTCTTCAATTGGGTGAAGGTTCTCAAAAACAAGAAGAACTTCAGCAAAAATCAGATGCTGTTAATAGCGAAGATTTATTAACACTTATTTATACGTCTGGTACCACAGGTGCACCAAAAGGCGTAATGTTAACGCATAACAACCTGCTTTCTAATGTAAAGGCTTCTATGGAAGTACTACCCATTACCAGTAAAGATACTTGTTTAAGCTTTTTACCGCTTTGCCATGTTTTTGAAAGGATGGTTACTTATGTGTATGTAAATGGTGGCGTGGGTATTTATTATGCCGAAAGCATGGAAACCATTGCCGATAACCTGAAAGAAGTTAAGCCGTACATATTTACAACAGTGCCCAGACTTCTAGAAAAAGTATACGATAAAATTTATGCAAAAGGTTTAGAATTAAGCGGTATAAAAAGGAAGCTCTTTTTCTGGGCTTTAGAATTGGGCCTCAACTATAAAATAGACGAAAATCAGGGGTTTTTATATAACATTCAGCTTAAGCTGGCTAACAAATTAATCTTTAGCAAATGGAGAGAAGCTTTAGGTGGAAATGTAAAAGCTATTGTATCTGGTAGTGCCGCATTACAACCAAGATTAGCAACCGTTTTTAACGCCGCCAATGTTAGAATTATGGAAGGCTACGGCCTTACAGAAACTTCGCCAGTTATTGCCGTAAACAGATACGATGACGAAAATAACAGAGTTGGAACAGTTGGGCCATTATTAAAAGGAGTTGAAGTTAAAATTGCCGAAGATGGTGAAATACTTTCACGTGGGCCGCATATTATGAAAGGGTATTATAACAAACCCGAAAAAACAGCCGAAGTAATTGATGCGGAAGGTTGGTTCCATACAGGAGATATAGGGGAAATTGTAGAAGGAAGATTTCTAAAAATTACCGACCGTAAAAAAGAGATGTTTAAAACCTCTGGTGGCAAATACGTTGCACCACAAGTCTTAGAAAATAAATTTAAAGAAAGTGTTCTTATTGAACAGATTATGGTAATTGGTGAAGGTCAAAAATTCCCAGGGGCTTTAATTGTACCATCCTTCGATAACCTAAAAGAATACTGCAAACAGAAAGGTATAATCTACACTTCAGATGAAGAAATGATTAAAAACCCACAGATTCTAGAAAAATTCGAGCGGGAGAAAGAAAGCTACAACCAAAATTTTGCTCAATACGAAAAAATAAAACAATTCCGTTTATTACCTAAACTTTGGACTATTGAAGCTGGTGAATTAACACCAACGCTAAAATGCAAGCGAAAAATAATTCATCAGAATTACGCGAACATTATTGAAGATATTTATTCTCAGGAATACCAACGCTAGTTTGAAATTGATCATTTAAACTTGTAATTTTAAAACATAATAAGGGTCCGGCAACAAGAAAATTCTAACAAGATAAAAAATACCGGCAAAGCTACTTGCGCCTAGAGCAGGCCCCAATCCAATCGGGATTTCGTTTTTAACGAACAGGGGAAGGTCGAATCGTAGGAGCGGCCAAATCCTTCTATATCGGGGATTTTCAGCCGGCCCTTGTTTTTCACTACTTTTCAATTTTAATACAAGTTCATATATCATTATTTGTTTACATAAAAAATGCATAAATTATTATGTTGTGCATACTTTTTGCTGTATTCCATTTAAACTATTGAGCGTATGAATTTCGAACTATCTGAAGAACATAAAGCAGTACAACAAGCTGCTAAAGAATTTGCCGAAACGGTATTGCTTCCCGGGGTTATTGACAGAGACGAAACCAAAACTTTTCCGCATAAAGAAGTTAAGCAAATGGCCGAATTGGGATTTTTAGGCATGTTTGTTCCCGAAGAATTTGGTGGAGCTGGCATGGATCAAATGGCCTATGTTTTAGCAGTGACCGAAATCTCAAAAGTAGATGCATCGGCCGGCGTAATCATGTCGGTGAATAATTCATTAGTGAACTGGGCTATTAATAAATACGGCTCCGATTACCAAAAAGAAACCTATTTAAAACCCTTAGCATCTGGTGTGAAATTGGGTTGTTTCGGTTTGTCAGAGCCGGAAGCCGGATCGGATGCAACTTCCTTAAGCACAACAGCGATAGACCAAGGAGATCATTTTTTGTTAAACGGAACAAAAAATTGGATCACAAACGGAGGTACTTCTGCGTATGCAGTGGTTTTTGCACAAACCGATAAAACCAAAGGGTACAAAGGAATTTCTGCTTTTATTGTAGAAAAAGAATACCCAGGATTTACCATAGGCCCGAAAGAAAATAAAATGGGTATTCGTTCATCAGATACACATTCATTAATGTTCCAAGATGTAAAAGTGCCAAAAGAAAACCAGATTGGCCCAGACGGTTTTGGCTTCCGTTTGGCTATGGAAATTTTACAAGGAGGAAGAATAGGAATTGCCGCCCAAGCCTTGGGTATTGCTATGGGTGCTTATGAACGTTCGTTAGAATATTCAAAAGTCAGAAAGTCGTTTGGGAAAACCATTTCTGAACACCAAGCCATTCAGTTTAAATTGGCCAATATGGCTACCGAAATTGAAGCATCTAAACTGTTGTTGTACCAAGCCGCTACGTTAAAAGACCAAGGTTTAGATCATAATAAAGCGGGGGCTATGGCTAAATATTATGCTTCTGAAGCTTGTATGCGTATTACAACAGAAGCCGTTCAAATACATGGTGGTTACGGTTATGTAAAAGAATACCATGTAGAACGCATGATGCGTGATGCCAAAATCACTCAGATTTACGAAGGAACTTCAGAAATCCATCAAATGGTAATTGCCAGAGAAGTATTAAAAGGAAATTAAACACTAAGTTTAGAACTCATATCCTAAGGTAAATAGGTACGTACGGCTAATGCCTAATGTGCCTTTTGTTGCCCATGGATTATAATCACCTACAGGGTAATACATTTTCTGATCTAATAAATTAGAAATTCTGAGATTACAGAATAATCCCTCTAAAAAGCTTGGCCGCCACCTTACATTTAATCCAGTATTAAGATAAGCGGGTGAAGCATTTCCTATTCTCCCAATGGCAGAAGAATTAGGGTTGTTAGGTTCTTGAAGTTGATAATCAAAAGTAGACTCCATACTACCTACATAAACATTAGTTAATGCAAACGTAAATTCTTGCAATTGGTAAGAGAGATTTAGACCAGCCAGTAATTTTGGCGAAAAAGCCGGGTATTCTGAATATTTATGATTTTTAGTTTTATATAAATTAACAGATGTGCTTACTCTAAATTTATTGGTGATTCTGTATTCAATTTCGGTTTCAAAACCTAAAGTACTGTATACCCCTGAATTATTAGTTTTTTGTGTTTGATCACCATTTTCAATTAAAAATTCTATGTTAACCAAATTATGTAAGTAATTATAAATAAGGCTAGTATTCAGTTTAAATTTGCTTCCCAATACAGCAGTATAATTTAATTCCAGACTAGAAATATATTCTGGCATATTTCCTTCAGAAGCTTGTTGAACTCTAAAAATAGAGGGACGATTAATGGCTTCACCGTAAATAAACTTTAACTGATGTTTGTTGTTTATGGAATAGAAAAAGGAAAATTCAGGAATATAAGCAAGTCCAAAATCTGGGTAATTATTTTTCTCTTCCACAAAATTATTCTGTGAACCATCATATTGAGTTCCCAAATATTCCTTTGTTGTAACCGTATAGCTAATAAGTTCATCAATCCTTAAGCCAGCTTGTAGCGATAATTTTTTAGAGATACGATATTTAATCCGGGCATAGGTACCCCAGTTTATCATAGGTGAATCTAAGCTCTTGTGAACATTAACCAGCGCAACTTGCGGCACGTCAATTACATCATAATAATCACTAACCATTAAAAAACTACCACCAATGCTGAAGTCAAACTTAGAATTCAAATGGTATTTTATATTAAAATCTATTTGAGAAGATTCGATTTTAGAGTTTTGGTATTCCTGATCATTATCTAGACCAGCAAAATCAAAAAATAATGCTTCTTCCTGAAATTGGTATTCATAAGAAGCATTTATCAATAAACGATCATTTAATTGTTTATTGATACCAAGCACGTATCTATTGGCTGTAAAATCACTATTGGCCTCGTAGTTTTTGCTAATATAGGGCGCGGAAATAGAAGGTCTATTGCTGTTGTTCTTATCAAAACTTGCCCCTGCATACAAGCCATTTTTTTCAAGATAAAAAGAAAAATATTTTTGATTTTCATTCATGAAACCTTGTGTAGACAAACTGGTGTCACCGCTTATATCTTCATAATTCTGTTCAATACCTTTAGTAATTTTATAACCCGTATTTATAGTTAAATTAAAATCTTCAATAGCAGCTCTGTAATTTATTCCTGCGCCATAAGTAGATTGTGAACCCCCTACGGTATAAACATTACTTTTAGGCTTTTCATTGTTAGTGGTTATTATATTTACAACACCAAAAAATGCCCCATTACCATAGGTTACAGAAGCGGGCCCTTTAATTACTTCAATTCGTTCTATAGATTGAATAGGTACGTTAATGTACGATAATTTATTGTTGTAGTCGTAATCGGAACGTTGGCGAATGCCATTCACCAAAAATACGATGTCCTGATTCCATTCATCTCTATGAAAACCACGTACACCAAAGTTTTCTTTGTACATAGTGTGGTCATCAAACATATAAAAACCGGGCACATGCTGTAAAGCCTCAGCAAGGCTTCGGTAACCATAAATATCAATATCTTTCCTAGTAATAATATAAGTAGAATAGGGAATCTCTTTTATGGACTCATCAAATTTACTAGCCGAACGGACTTTAATGTCTAGTAATTCTTCCAAGGATAATTGAAACAATTCTTTCTTAGAGCTATCTGCAATATTTTGGGCAATAGAGGGGTTAAAAATAGATTGTAATAAGAACAAACTAATAATATGAAACTTATTCATCTATATAGATTATGCAGCGTTTGTAAATAAAGAAAAAAAACCGATAGATTATAAAATTTGATTAACTAAGTGATTAAATACGAAGCCAACTCTAATTTGTATCTCATTCAAAATGAATACATTATTAAAATACATATGTAACCATTTTCAACTGTCTTTTTTCTCTTTACAATTCAGTTGGTATATTACAGCGTAGAATACAAATACCTTTTTGAATTACGCCATTGTAGATATAGAAACCACGGGGTCTAATAAAACCACCGAACACCGCATTACAGAAATTGCAGTGTATCTTTTTGATGGCGAAAAAATAATCAAAGAGTTTACTTCTTTAGTCAATCCCGAAAATTATATACCACCGTTTATTACCCGCTTAACGGGGATTGATAATGAAATGGTGAAAAATGCGCCTTTGTTTGAGGACATTCTTGATAAAGTAGAAGCCATTACTAAAGACGCATATTTTGTAGCGCACAATGCCAACTTCGATTATTCCATAATTAAAGGAGCCTATAAACTGCTTGGAAGAGACTTCGAAAGAAAACGAATGTGTACGGTTTCGCTTTCACGGAAAATTATACCGGGTCATAAATCGTATTCTTTGGGTAAAATTTGTGCCGATTTAAATATTGCTATTAACGGTAGACACCGTGCCGGTGGTGATGCCTTTGCTACCGTTCAGTTGTTTGCCCATTTACTAAAAACGAACAGAGAATTAATTGAAAGCGGTGATTTACAATACAAACGTTCTCACGGAAATATTCCGCCATTAATTGATAAAGAAGTATATAAAGCCTTACCTCAAAAAGCGGGCGTATATTATTTTCATGACAGAAAGGGAAGCATTATTTATGTAGGCAAAGCGGTGAATATTAAAAAACGGGTGGCTTCGCATTTCAATGATAAATCGGGGAAAGAGCTGTTGATGTTGGGTAAAATTGCCGATATAAAATACCACGTCACCAACGATGAACTAATAGCGCTTTTGTTGGAATCTAATGAGATTAAAGAACATCAACCGATGTTTAACAAAGTACAGCGTAAGTTTTTAGAAAAATCGGGGTTTTCTTATTACTACAATCAGGAGGGCATAATACAGTTCTTTGTAGTAAAGAACGCCAAAAAACACCCACCGGTTTTACGCTTTTATTCTGAAAAAGAAGTACAGAATTTCTTCGCATACATAAGCGAAAAACATGGTTTGTGTCCCAAGTTTTGTGAACACAAATGGGCAGAAAATACCTGTTTTAATTTAGAAGGAAGAAGTTGTCTGCAAAGTTGCGGAGGGGAAGAATCTATAAAAGATTACAACCAACGTGTTTTGGAAGCCATTGATTTGTATACGCCATTACAAGGCAATCAATTAATTTATGGTTCGGTTTTAGAAAGCGGAGAAAAATCCCTCATATTAATTGAAGACGGAATATACAAAGGTTTTGCATTTGTTCCCGAAGACTTTCAGTTTACCAATTTGGAAGAATTGTTGCCTAATATCCGTCCACAACGGAACCACAGAGATATTCACCGATTATTAAAATCTTGGTTGCGAAAAAATCCCGAATTAATAGTTGAAACTTTTGAAAACACAGCCAAGGAAATGCAGTTTAGTTTGTTTTAACGTAGTTGACGTTGTAGAAACAGGTTTAGTATCAGGCACTAATTTCTTATATTTAGTAAAAATTATTCCATATGAGTAATTACAAAGAATTCATAAGCATAGATCCAAATGTTCGTTTTAGTAAACCTTGTATAAAAGGAACAAGAATATCTGTGTACGATGTTTTAAGCTGGTTTGCTAATGGAATGACTCGTGAACAAATAAAGGAAGATTTTCCAGAATTGAACAACCAACAAATTGATGCTTGTTTTGCTTACGCTGCCGATAGAGAAAATAAAATAAGAGTAGCTTAAAACAATGCGATTACTTTTTGATCAAAACATCTCTTTTAGAATCGTTAAATTATTAGCTGAATTTTATCCTGAAGTTGGACAAGTAAGAACTTTAGGTCTAGAAAATTCTAGCGATATTGAAATATGGAATTATGCCAAAGCTAATAAGTATACTATTATAACTTTTGATGCAGATTTTTATGAAATATCTACCATTCAGGGTCATCCTCCAAAAATAATATGGCTCCGATTTGGTAATACTACAACTAAAAATATTGCGGAAGTTATTCTAGAAAAAGTTGAATTGATAAATGACTTTGTTGAGGATCAATCTGATATTTCCTGTTTGGAAATAGATTAAAGTATAATCCTTATTTTTCCTCCCAATTCAACCCATCTTCCCCATTAAAATCTTATTTTTAAAATCAGTCCATTTCAGAAGACTCATATTATTCTTTTCAGCATATACTCATGAAAAAATTATTCCTCTTAGATGCTTACGCATTAATATATCGGGCACATTTTGCTTTTGGTAAAAACCCAAGAATCAATTCTAAAGGGTTTAATACAGGTGCCATTTTAGGATTTACCAATTCACTTTTAGAAATCTTAACCAAATTTAAACCTACACACGTTGGCGTAGCTTTCGATACAAAAGCACCTACTGTTCGTCATATAGAATTTGTAGAATACAAAGCGCACCGTGAAGCACAGCCCGAAGAAATTCAGCAAGCAGTGCCTATTATAAAAGACATGTTGCGGGCTTGGCACATACCAATTTTAGAAATGGATGGCTATGAAGCCGATGATGTAGTAGGAACTTTGGCCAAACAAGCTGGAGCAGCTGGGATTGAAACCTACATGATGACCTTGGATAAGGATTATGCGCAATTGGTAGATAAAAACGTCTTTTTATACAAAGTTTCTAGTTTTGGTAGAGGTGCCGAAATTTACGATGTAGAAAAAATTCTTGAAAAATGGGAAGTTGAACGTGTTGATCAAGTTGCTGATATTTTAGGACTTTGGGGAGATGCAGTAGACAACATTCCTGGGATTCCTGGTATTGGTGAAAAGACCGCCAAAAAGCTGATTAAAGAATTTGGTTCGGTAGAGAATTTGGTAGCCAATGCCGATAAACTGAAAGGTAAACAAAAAGAGAACGTAGAGAATTTTGGAGCACAAGGTATTCTTTCCAAAAAATTGGCTACAATCATCACTGATGTTCCTATAGAATTTAACGAAGCTGATTTAGAGCTTTCGGAACCGGATAAAGAAACACTTATCCAAATGTTTGATGAACTGGAGTTCCGTACGCTTAAAAATCGTGTTTTTGCTGAAGAAAAAGAAGCCGCTGCCATTGCTACTAAACCAACTAAAAAAGACGACAGCCAAATGAGCTTATTTGGTGGTGCGGTTGCAGAAACATCGGCAGAAGAAAATACTTATTCAGAAAAGAAAACTATTCTTGACTTCAAGCGGAATTACGCGTTAGTAGATACCGATGAAAAAATAGAAGAATTGGTAGAATTCCTATCCATGCAAGATGAATTCTGTTTTGATACCGAAACCGATAACATTGACAGCATTGAAGCTAATTTGGTAGGCATGTCTTTTTGTTATGTGGAAGGGGATGCTTTTTATATTCCGTTTTCACAAGACAAAGAAGAGGCTCAAAAACGGGTAGAACTTTTCCGTTCAGTTCTCGAAAACAAAGACATCCGTAAAATTGGTCAGAACATTAAGTACGACATTATTGTACTTAAAAATTATGGAGTTGATGTACAGGGAGAACTGTTTGATACTATGTTGGCACATTATATTCTTCAGCCTGAACAACGACACAACATGGATGTATTGGCCGAAAATTTTTTAAACTATTCTACTGTTTCTATTGAAACGCTAATTGGTAAAAAGGGAAAAGACCAAAAAACCATGGCCGATTTAAGTCCGGAAGAAATTAAGGACTACGCCTGTGAAGATGCCGATATCACGTTCCAGTTGAAAGAAAAATTTGCCCCGCTTTTAGCTGAAATCAATCAAACTGATTTATTGTGCAAAGTAGAAACCCCTTTGGTTTCTGTACTGGCCGACATGGAATATGCCGGCGTACGGGTAGACAAAGATACTTTGGCGGTAATGTCAAAGGATTTGAATAAACTGGCCATTGAAGCCCAAGACAAAATATTTGAATTGGCCGGACAAGAATTTAATGTGGCTTCGCCGAAACAATTAGGGGAAATCCTTTTCGATAAACTGAAACTGATTGAAAAACCCAAAAAGACCAAAACCGGTCAATACGCTACGGGAGAAGATATTCTATCGGACTTGGCTTCCGAACATGAAATTGTAGAACGCATTCTGGAATTTAGAGAGTATCAAAAACTACGTTCAACCTATGTAGATGCGCTGCCTAAAATGATTAGTCCTAGAGACGGCATGGTGCACACAGATTACCGACAAGCTGTGGCGGCAACCGGCCGATTAAGTTCCAACAACCCTAACCTGCAAAATATCCCTATCCGTACCGAAAAAGGAAGAGAGATTAGAAAAGCCTTTGTGCCCCGTGGTGAAGATTTTACCTTATACTCGGCCGATTATTCTCAAATAGAATTGCGTATTATGGCCTCTTTTTCGGGTGACGAATCTATGATAGATGCGTTCAGAAACGGAAGAGATATTCACGCCACTACAGCAGCTAAAGTTTTTAAAGTGGCTTTGGAAGATGTAGAGCCTGCTATGCGTAGAAAAGCCAAAGAAGTAAACTTTGGTATTATTTACGGAATTTCGCCTTTTGGTTTATCACAAAATTTAAAGATTCCGCGTAAAGAAGCAGCCGAAATTATAGATACCTATTTTGAAGAGTTTCCGGCGATAAAAACCTACATGGATAAATGTGTAAACGATGCCCGTGAGGTAGAATACGCACAAACTATTTTAGGACGAAGAAGATACTTACCAGAAATTAATTCCCGAAACGCTACCCAACGTGGTTTTGCAGAACGAAATGCAGTAAACGCACCCATACAAGGTTCGGCTGCAGACATGATTAAGTTGGCCATGATCAATATTCATGCGTGGATGAAGGAAGAAAAACTGAAATCGAAAATGATTTTACAAGTACACGATGAATTGGTGTTTGACGTTCACAACAGCGAACTGGAAATCATTCAAAATAAAATACCGGAATTAATGGCCAACGCACTAAAACTTGAAGTCCCTGCCGAAGTAGGTACCGGAACAGGTAAAAATTGGTTGGAGGCGCATTAACTCCTTTGTTATTAATAATTTAAACGCCAAATGTGCATTTGGCGTTTATTTAGTAAATTGTGTATATGGTAGACGATAAAAACCGAAACGAACAAATCTCAGAATTAATTGCATCAGGGATTGTAGGCGCTGCCTTAGGGAAAATATTGACCGGAAAAAATGAAACGGCAATTATTTCAGGGTTAGTAGGAATAGCCGTTACTGCTACTTACAAAGCATTTAAATTATCTACGGAAAGCGCTCCTGTTCTAATCATTGACAACCGAAATCTTTATGAAGTTGACAAAGAAGGAAATCGTAGATTTATTAAAAATCTACCAAGTTTAGATGCTAAAATCCCAGAAACCTTCAAAATTGCATAGGAAAAGACTTCGTGTATTTGCAGGCCCAAACGGTTCAGGTAAAACTACTCTTGCAACCAACCTCAGTAAAGAGGGGCATTTTAAACTATCTATTTTTGTAAATGCAGATATTGTTGAAGAGAAAATCCGAACACAAGGGCACTTTGATTTCAATGAATTTAATATATCAATTAGCACAGGTGAACTAAAGGAATACATTAAAAACTACGGAGCTGCTGTCATCCGTGGGAAAATGGATTCTGTACAATTGCTTTCAGATATTTCAATTATTGATAATAAGTTCTTTTACGCTAAAGAAATCAATTCCTATATATCGGCAGATGTCTGCGCATTTTGCAGAATAATACTACTCGAAAAAGGAGAAAGCTTTATTATGGAAACGGTGTTTTCACATAAATCGAAATTAGATTTAATGAAGAAAGCAAAAGCTCTCGGTTATCATGTTTATTTCTATTTTGTTTCAACTGATGCTCCAGAAGTTAATGTAAATAGGGTGAAAATTAGAGTTAAAAATGGGGGTCACGATGTTCCGGAAGAAAAGATTATTTCTCGTTATTATAAATCTCTTGAAATTCTAAACGAAGCTATAAAACTTAGTTATCGTTCTTACTTATGGGATAATTCTAACACAAATGCTGAACTTTTTGCAGAAATACATTCAGGTGAAGGAAAAATTCGCAAAAATATTCCAATACCGAATTGGTTTATTCAGTATGTGCTTGAAAAAAACCCTTAATAGAAGAGATAGAACCCTTCTTATTTTCAGCATAAAAACACTCTGTTGATATGATGGAAATGGTTATTTAGTTTATTATTTTAGCAGCCGTTTTGTATAGATAAAGAATTTAACTCGAATAATGTCATATTTATTTACTTCTGAATCGGTATCCGAGGGACACCCGGATAAAATTGCCGATCAAATTTCGGATGCCATCTTAGACGAAATGTTACGTCAGGATGTAAATTCACGTGTTGCGTGTGAAACCTTAGTAACTACCGGTCAGGTAATCCTTGCAGGTGAAGTTACTACAAAGGCCTATGTAGACGTACAAGAGGTAGCGCGTAAAACCATTAAACAAATAGGATACAATTCATCCGATTATAAATTTGATGCTGAATCTTGTGGCGTTATGGTTTCACTACACGCACAATCACCAGACATTGCTCAGGGGGTTGACGAAGGAACTGGAACCGATGCAGAACAGGGTGCCGGTGACCAAGGTATGATGTTCGGTTATGCTAACCGTGAAACGGATGAATACATGCCAATGGCATTGGCTTTTTCTCACCGTTTAATGAAGGAGTTAGCAGAAATTCGTAAAAATGAACCTGAACTAATCGGTTATTTAAGACCCGATGCTAAAGCACAGGTAAGTATCGAATATTCAGACGATCACCAACCTTTACGTGTTGAAGCTATTGTAATTTCAACACAACACGACGATTTTGATACCGAAGCAAACATGTTGGCTAAAATCCGTGAGGATATGATCAACATTGTTATCCCTCGTGTAATTTCAAGTGAATTCATTGACGAAAACACTAAATTTCACATTAACCCAACGGGGATTTTTGTGATTGGTGGGCCACATGGTGATGCGGGTTTAACCGGTAGAAAAATTATTGTAGACACGTACGGTGGTAAAGGCGCACACGGTGGTGGTGCTTTTTCGGGTAAAGACCCTTCTAAAGTAGACCGTTCTGCAGCGTATGCGGCCAGACACATTGCTAAAAATTTAGTGGCTGCTGGTGTTGCTGACGAAATGTTGGTGCAAGTAGCGTATGCTATTGGTGTTTCTAGACCAGTTTCATTAACCGTTAACACCTATGGAACTTCTAAAGTGAACATGACGAATGGAGAGATTGCAAAGAAAGTGCAAGAGATCTTCGACATGAGACCTAAAGGATTGATTGACCGCTTAAAATTAAAGAATCCAATATATCTACCTACTGCCGCTTACGGACATATGGGTAGAGTGCCGTACACAGAAAACGGTTTAGAATTCTTTACGTGGGAAAAATTAGATTACGTTGATAAGGTTAAAGAGTCTTTCGGACTGTAATTAACCAGTTGAATTTTTTATACTGAAAATGAAACCCCAAGTAGAAATGCTTGGGGTTTTTTTGGTTAAAGGATTAAAAATAGATTTATATAAGAATATTCCAGATAATAAGACACATAATTTTATATGTTTAAAAATCTTATATGTTTGTAAGATAAATTAAACACGTCTTGTTTATTTCCATTTTATGACAAAAAAAGGAACGAAACCCGGTACTATATTTTTTATCCATGGTAATTCATCTTCTTCAATAATATTTAAGGATTTTTTTAATACTAATGACTTGCCTTATACCCTAGTAGCACCAGATTTACCGGGTCATGGTGAAAACAATACTGGTTCAGATGATAAAAGCTTCAGCTTAAATGCAATAAAAAAGTTTCTTTTCTCAATTATTGCTGAAATAAAAGATGATATACTATTGGTAGGACATTCTTTAGGGGGCCATTATGCTATGGAAATAGCTCCTGAAATTAAAAAACTTAGAGGCTTAATTATTTGTGGTGCCCCACCAATTAAAAAACCCATTAATTTGGAAGAGGCCTATATGCCAGTGCCAGAACTTGGAACTGTATTTCAGGAAAATCCAGAACAATCAGAGGTTAAAAATTATTTTAATACTATTACTTATAGAACGGATGTAATTCAGCAATTAGAAAATGAATTTTATAATACAAATTCGAGAGTGAGAAGTAGTATTCAACAAGATATAGCAAATGGAGAATTCTCAGATGAAGTTGATACCTTTTTCAAACTGGATGCTTTAAAAATTCTTGTAAACGGGGGAAAGGATCCGCTTATAAACGATAAATATTTGGCAAATTTAAATAAGAAAGCTATTCATCCATTTAAAATTTATTCTATACCAGAAAGCGGACATTTTGTTAGCCTAGAAAACCCTGATGCCTTTAAAGAAATAATCAAGGAAACTGCAAATTCTATTTTTTGAAAATGAATCTTCATACAGAAAAAGAAATATTTTCATTTAATCATTTTCATGCTTATCGGCTAAAGCAATTATATGCTAAGAAAAGAAGTGAGTTTAAAGAGATTTCCCAATACCTTCCTTTTCATGTATATCTTAATGATAAAAATAACCTTGATCCCTTATCTACAAATCTCCATTCCGAAAAATTTTTAGGAGATAAATTAGTCCAGTTCGAAAAATACGGACATGATTTTATTAAAGAAATTTCGGATCCAAATCTGCTTAATATTACTTTAGAAAAAGTAAAAAACTATGAAAGAAAAGCGGATCCTTTAAGTGTTTGTTCTTATCTGCAAAAATTATATGTATCTAAACATCCCAGCTTTATTCTAACAGAAAAAATATATGTTGATAAAGATTGTTATTTAAACATTGGTTATGAACCTCAGCAATTCGGTACTTTTGGTAAGATAATAAGCCAACTTTTAAGTGAAATAGATTACAAACCTAATGGCTGGGAACGCATTCAATCTCTTACAAAACAAGAAAAGAAAATAACTTCCTTATTAGCAAATGGAATGTCTAACAAAGATGTTGCTGATGCACTATATATTTCTCCGCATACCTTAAAAACACATAGGAAAAACATATACAAAAAGCTAAACATAAAGAATTTCAGGGATCTTCTTCAGTATGCCCAAGTAATGGATATTTTATAATTATGTAGTATTTTTTTAATTTAAGAGCCTCCAAAATATACCCCAAAAGCGGTATTGTAACAGCTTGATTCCTAAACTATTTTTGCATCAATCAATTTATCTTTATGCAATTACATTAGTGTAAGCAAAACCCGATACTGTATCAAAGACATAGGTTAAACCTAAACTTAGATTCAATGAATGTCTATTTCTTGATTGGATGATCCTTATGCCTCTAATATATCTTGCATTAAGTTGAAAGTTGTGTTCGTTGAAAATTAATCTTATTGACTTCAACAGTAATGGGCTGGAATTTATACAGACCAGCTTTTGATCAAATTGTTTTAACATATCAATCAACATTATTATGAAACCTCTTTTATCGCATTATTTCAAGATATTAAGCCAGGTATTGGCTTTATCATTAATTTTTATTCTTTTTTCTTGTCTTGAAGAAGAAGTATCGAGTTATAGGTGTAGTTCGGGAGAATGCAATGAAGTAATGAACAGCTCGGGTTATGAAAATAACTATCAATGTAGCTTAAACTGTAACAGCTCCAGCGGTAGTGGAAGCGCATCAGGATATTGGGTAAAACATAACGGGGGTGGATATATTTCTATCTCTGGAAATACGGCTAAATTTTGCCAAGAAAGTAGTGGAAATGAATTCATAGGGACATATAGTTCTTCAACAGGTACTATTGAAGTAGATTTTGATGACCGTACCGGAAATGTATTTAAAGCGGAAGTCTACGGTGATGAAATGACCCTTATTCAAAATTACAGTTCTGACCATGCAACTGAAACACAATATTATTCTACAACTAACTATCCATGTAGCGGATCTTCCTCTAATGGGAACGGTAGTGAAAATTCAAATGGTGTTGTCTCTTTCTACCTAACAAAAAATATAGGATGTAGTAATGTTAAAATTACCGTAAGTGGGTATGGTACCAAAACATTAAATAGCTATTTGACTTACGGCTTTATTGAATGTGAACAAAATGGAACAGCATCTTGGACATTACCACCGGGCAGATATTCATATGAAGCCAGTTGTACTGATCTTAAATGGGGACCTGCAAATTTCACAATTTCTGAAAACGGTTGTCTAGGATATGAATTAGAATAAAAAGGCTTTCTAAATAATTAGTCCTGTTTATTTAGACTCAAATATTAAATATAACCTTAGTGGGTTTTTTAGTTTATTAATCATATTTCTTTTTATGCTTATCCGCAATGTTGCCAGTATGGATAAGAAACAGCAATTAAGAGCCTTTTGAAAAGGTTTTCTCCAAAATATCTTCTGTTTAGCTTATAGCAAAATTCATTTATGTAATTCTGAAGGTTTTTACCGCTGATCTTGTGGTAAACACCTAAGAAGTTCCTCTTTGCATTAGAAATAGCGATGTGTACCCACTTTAAAGTATCATTAGTAGTTTCTTTGTCTGATTTCACGCTGTAGTGTCCTTCTACAAAATCAGCTATATCTACATAACTTTTACTTTTATCTGAAAATACGATAGCCAATTCACTCAAATTTTCCTTAATGACTTTATTTATACTTTCTGATTTTTGAGTATCCAAAACTTTCATTTTATAGTACCTGCAATGTTTGCTTTTAACACCTGTTTCAGGGTTTTCCAACGGGGTAGATTCAACCATGGTAGCTATATTTTTTTGCTTCTGGCTTCCTTTTCCTCGTTTAAGTTTCTTTCCCTTTTTATGAGCTACTTCAAAATAACCTTCATCAAACTCAATCATTCCATGCAATTGATATAGGTCATCTCTTTTACCCATGGCTTCTCGAATTTTATGCATCATATTCCAGATACTTTCATAGCGGGAGTGGTTGAGTTGTCGTTGAAGTTCACAGGCAGATATTCCTTTCTTAGAAAAACTCATAAACATCATAGCCAGAAACCATTTTCTAAAAGGAAGGTTACTGCTTTCCAGTATTGTACCGCTTTTAAGAGTTGTTCTAAATCCACATTGGGCACATTGCCACTGATATTTAGCTTTTAACCAATAATGCTTGTGGCTTTTACATTTTTTGCAAACCACTCCTTGGGTTTCTCTAACTTGTTTAAAATGTAGTTTACAACTGATCTCATCTGGAAATATATCAACAAATTCTAATATGTTCATAGCATTGATTTTTATGACCAAGTTAGGTCTAAGCTACGCAACCAATCTGCGGACTGGTATAATTACGGATGAGCATATTTCTTTTTAAAAAAACTTAAAATGAAAATATCTCCTTTAACGTTTTTTATATGCCTATATGGTTCAACTTTCCTCTTCAGCTGTAAACAAGAAGAGGTATCTAGCTATAAATGCTTTTATGGTGATTGTTTTGAAGTAATGAATAATTCGGGTTATGACTCGGAGGCTTCCTGTATCCTTCATTGTGAAGGTTCAACTTCTGAAAATGAGAGCTCTGATGAAGACAACATTAATTCCGATGACAATTCAAGCAACGAAGAAACCTCTTGTCCTACTGGAACTATTACAGTTGAAATTCCTTCTGGCTACGGTTATACCTATTATTCCTCCAACTCTCCTTGTGATTATTATCCTAAATGGACAGGAAATTTTTATGTAAAAAATGAATGTAATGGATTTGGATATGAATGGAGTGGTGGATCTAGAATAGTACCTGGAAATACATATACTTTCGAAGATGTCAAAGGAGTATCATTTAACGTGGATTATCAAGGAACTTGTTCTTCCAACATTAAAGATTTAAGCTATAAATGGGAATGTAGCTATGCAGGTGAAACACATTATATAAATATAGGTGATCTTAGATAGCTACGGTTTTCATTTTAACATTTAATAAATTAGTTATGGTACGTTATATTTTATTTCTGTCTGCCCTAACCATATTTATTTCTTGCAAAAAAGAAGATATCTGCTTTGGAGATTAAGCTTCAGAACAAGATTATAGGTTATCAGTTAATCATAGAATGAGTTAGCGCGTTCATTGGAAAAAGACGAAAAAATAAATTTTACAGGTGGAACCCGAAAAGCCATAAAAAAGTAGGAACATCTAAAGTAAACTAATCATGACAATATTGAATTTTATAAAAAGACATATTTATACCATTATCATTCTTTTTGGATTAACTATTACTTTCACTGGCTGTGAAAAAGATGAAGTAGTTAGTAACGATACCTTTGATTGCATAAGCGGCAACTGTAAAGTAAGCAGTAATGGCACTTATATTTCATTAGCTGATTGCCAATCCAATTGTAGTAGCAATAATAATACTTATGAGTGTTTTAGTGGTGATTGTATTACATCTTCTAACGGGTTATACACTTCATTAGTTGATTGTCAATCCAATTGTAGTAGTACCATTAGTGGTTGTGGAAGTCAAAGCACTTTTACGGATCCACGGGATGGTCAAACTTACGATCTCATAGAAATAGGATATCAGTGTTGGCTGGCCAAAAACCTAAATTATGAAACGGGTAATAGCTGGTGTTACGATAACGATGCTTCCAATTGCTACACTTACGGTCGTTTGTACGATTGGCAAACCGCTTTAACTGCATGCCCAAATGGCTGGCATTTACCAAGTGATGATGAATGGCTAGAATTAATATACTATTTCATTGATTTAAATATAAATATAGGTCCAGCATTGAAATCAACGTATCTATGGAAAAACAATGGAAACGGTACAAATTCTAGCGGTTTTTCAGGTCTACCTGGTGGTTACCGCAAGGACTTTGGTAGCCTTGGTGGTGCTTACAACGGCATCAATTCGTCAGGTTTTTGGTGGACTACTATAGACAGTTATAACGGAGCTCTGTCTCGTGAATTATATTATCAAACTGGTGTTAATGCACAAACAAGAGTTTTTGAAAAGACAACTGGGCTTTCTTGTCGTTGCGTCAAGGATTAATTTAGATAATGTTTTACTTTTTTAAAATAGAACTATACAGCGATATACCAATTCATATGTCAAAATATACTTTGCTCCTAAATGCTTTTCGTTCTAAAGAAGATTTTAGCAAAGAGTGTAAATAAAATATGCTCATCCGTAATTATACCAGTCCGCAGATTGGTTGCGTAGCTTAGACCTAACTTGGTCATAAAAATCAATGCTATGAACATATTAGAATTTGTTGATATATTTCCAGATGAGATCAGTTGTAAACTACATTTTAAACAAGTTAGAGAAACCCAAGGAGTGGTTTGCAAAAAATGTAAAAGCCACAAGCATTATTGGTTAAAAGCTAAATATCAGTGGCAATGTGCCCAATGTGGATTTAGAACAACTCTTAAAAGCGGTACAATACTGGAAAGCAGTAACCTTCCTTTTAGAAAATGGTTTCTGGCTATGATGTTTATGAGTTTTTCTAAGAAAGGAATATCTGCCTGTGAACTTCAACGACAACTCAACCACTCCCGCTATGAAAGTATCTGGAATATGATGCATAAAATTCGAGAAGCCATGGGTAAAAGAGATGACCTATATCAATTGCATGGAATGATTGAGTTTGATGAAGGTTATTTTGAAGTAGCTCATAAAAAGGGAAAGAAACTTAAACGAGGAAAAGGAAGCCAGAAGCAAAAAAATATAGCTACCATGGTTGAATCTACCCCGTTGGAAAACCCTGAAACAGGTGTTAAAAGCAAACATTGCAGGTACTATAAAATGAAAGTTTTGGATACTCAAAAATCAGAAAGTATAAATAAAGTCATTAAGGAAAATTTGAGTGAATTGGCTATCGTATTTTCAGATAAAAGTAAAAGTTATGTAGATATAGCTGATTTTGTAGAAGGACACTACAGCGTGAAATCAGACAAAGAAACTACTAATGATACTTTAAAGTGGGTACACATCGCTATTTCTAATGCAAAGAGGAACTTCTTAGGTGTTTACCACAAGATCAGCGGTAAAAACCTTCAGAATTACATAAATGAATTTTGCTATAAGCTAAACAGAAGATATTTTGGAGAAAACCTTTTCAAAAGGCTCTTAATTGCTGTTTCTTATCCATACTGGCAACATTGCGGATAAGCATATAAAATAAAATGTAGGCTAGAGTCTGAAGGTAGAAATTAGATAGTTAAAAAATATCTAATAACAATTAAACCCTCCCCTTAATCTCCTCCAGATCCTTTTTAATTTCTTTAAAAGCATCGGATAAATTTTTACTGTTCAATAACTCACAGGAGCCTGCTTTAGGAAATTCAAAAGAAACAAAACCCACCGCTTTCCAAACTTCTAATAATTCAGAAAGAGCAACATCATAAGGGACATAAATAGAATTGTCCGACTTCAATCGTAAAAAACCTTGGTTAATGTTGTTTAATACTCGTTTGTAAACAATGCCTTCTTGTTTAGTACAGAGAACATAGCATTCATCGTTAAGAATAGTATTCCAATCCTGAACGTACTCACAAATGATATAAGATTCTGGTAAAACGGGAAGAATGCTATCACCTTGTATTTGGAATACTCTAACGGTACTACTTTCATTAATTTCAGGGAAAGGAATACTGAAATTAGGCAAGTGTTCAATAAAATCAACAAAATACCAATCGAGTAGAGGGACTAGAGTTGCGCCTCTCACACCATTGTACGTGTGAGTCTCAGCATAGAATAACTGTACGTGCAACAAATAAACGGACATTAATTTAAGTGATTAATTTCTACAACTCCTTTCTGGAGGTGGGGTTGTTTTAATCTTTAAAGTCATCATTTTTTTAATACTGGTAACATTACGGACAATCACAAAATAACAAGTTGAAAGAGTTATCTGGCAATAACTATTAAGACATTTTTTTCTCCCTGAAATCAATAAAAAACCTTAACCCTAAAGCACAATAATTTTAATTAAAAACAACTACCGAACCTTTATCTTAGCATTTTTCACATACTGAGCAGGCGTTAATCCGGTGACTTCTTTAAAGTGATTGTACATTACACTTCTAGATTTATAACCACAAAGTTTACCAATACCCTCAATACTTAAATGTTTGTATTGATCGTCAACAAGTTTCTTTTTTAATTCTTCCGAACGGTATTTTTTAACCAGCGACGGAAAACTTTCATTCATTTCGTTGTTAATACTAGAGGAAACAACATGAAGTGGAACTTCAATTTGTTCGGATAAATCTTTTAAAGAAAAATCTTCCTTTAGATAAGGTTTTTGGTCTTCTAAATGTGCAAAAATCCGTTGGGTGAATTCAGAATTTGTAGGTCTAATTTCCAAATATCTAAAATTTTTAAACAGACCACTGTAGACAATTCTATGCTTATCATGAATTTTAAAAATACCACTGTCTAGCATTACATAAAGGATGTAAAATACTTGTACATTAGAGACAATGGGTATCACAATTAATTCATTATAAAGCGCGCTTAAACTCATATAACCAATTAAGACCACCAGCGTACTAATTATTAAAGAATAAGACAGTTTTAAAGCAAAGCTAATTCTTATGGGTAAGTCTTTCAGTTTAGAAAAAAGGCTTTCTTGTTTTCTAACTTTTGAAATTAAAACAAACATTAAAACAGGTAAACCAATTGTCCATACAAAGATGCTGGTATTTAAAAAATCAAATAAATAATGGTTGCCTAAATTAAAATCCGATTCATGGAAGAGGGCTCTTTCTGTTTGGTCCATGCTTAAGTATAAACCCAAAGCAATTATATAAGGCAGGTAGATTAATGCCGATAGAATGTTAAAGAACCGTTGTTTTAGAAAAAACTGAATGTTAAAGACTACATGTATAAAGCTTAGGGCTACAAAATACATGGTAGAAGAAAAAATTAAGTTAAGGATCATTAACCAACCGTATTCGAAAATGCCTTGGAAAGAAAGCAAATTAGAAACAAACAGGGCTACTGGGGCAAATACAATAAATGCAATGTGCCTAAAAAACACTTTGTTTTGTCTTTGAAGGAATAAAACCACCGACAGAGCCAGCTTATTTATTATGGTAAATAAATGCAGCGTAATTACTGCAATTTGGAAAGAGATCATTTTGTATGAGGGGTAGAGTAAAGCTTTGTAAATATATAATAGCTAGAAATATAATTCAAAAAAAGCAGTATTGGCTTATTAATAAATCAATTCACCCCCTAAACCAGAAGCTTCCACAATTCTAGGAACCCAATCTTCGGCACCTACCGAACGAATGTGAATACCACTAATGCCTTCCATCCGGTGTAGACCTTTCATTAATTCAATAGTGATATCTAAACCTTCTTTAGAACAATTGTTTTTTTGCATACGCTGAACAACCTCAGAAGGAATTTTTAAACCAGGAATTTCGCTTAAGACCTTTAAACGTTCTAAACCATTAAACGGAAAAACTGCTCCAAAAAATCGGGCTTTTTTATGCAATTGGCGTTTCTCAATTTCTTCCATCCATTTATGCATAGACTCTAATTCAAAAATAGCTTGCAGCTGTACGAATTCTGCACCAGCTTCAATTTTAGCTTCTAATCGATCTAAATGACGTTCAGTTTGGGTACTATCACAAGGAAAGTCAATGATGCCAATCCTAAATTTTGGAGGCGGAAGAATTTGATCGCCATTAAATAATTTCCCTTCTCGGGTTAACCTAGATATCTTTTCAACGGCTTCTAAACAGTTAATGTCATTAACATTTTTGGCAGAATGGTCTTCGCCAAGAGAACAGGGATAACCACCCAAAACAATAATATTTTCTATCCCAGAAGCCGCCAAACCTAATAAATCCCCTTGTATGGCAATACGGTTTTTATGCCGAAGCGTAAATTGCAACACGGGATCCATACCTTGGCTCTTACAATATTGCCCTACAACCAAATTGGTAATACGTGCTTTGGAAAGTAAATGATCATTGATTTGCAGCACATCTACATATTGTTCTACAATTTCGGCTTTGTGTAAAAAATCGCTTAAATCGTAATGGCGTGGGGGCGTTAATTCGGCAGATAATATAAACTGACCAGAATCTAACAATTCAGAAAAGCTTTTTCTTACCCCCATTGTAATTAGACCGTTAGTATTTTAATGGGTGCTTGTAGGTCTTCAAAATTCTCTACTATTTTACAAATCCGCTGCATTTCCATACGGGAAGAAGTGCACTCAAAACCATACACTTGCACCACTCTATCAGAAGCAGCATTCAGGGCTTCAACCACTTTTTCCTTAAATTCCGCTACAGACATTTCAGTTTTCGGTTCAAAAAATTTTTGAATAATGGTAGAAGGAGAATAGACAAAATCTTTTCTGCCAGTGGGCCATTCTATTGACATGTAAATTTCAGGCATAGTTTACAATTAGTTGATGTTCTTCAAAAGACAGGTGTAGGTTTTTTTCTTCGTTGAAATAACCAATCTCTTCGCATTCAATATCCGACTGATTAAAATGTGTTCTGATTTCAGCAACATCATCTGGATTTGCAGCAATTAAATAACCAAAACTGGGAAAACTAACCAGCCATTTTTCCCAAGTTACCCCATACGGTTTTGGAATACGATCTACCGAAATAGTAGCGCCCAATTTTGAGGTTCGTAAGAACATGGCCATAGTACCAATTATGCCGCCCATGCTAATGTCTTTTGCCGCTTTAGAAAGTTTACGTTCTGCCATTTGATACAACAAACGCATGTTCTTTCTTACTTTTTTAGAAGCGGAAGTTGTAGAAGCATCAAAAAACGGATATTCTTTGTAATAGGCACCATTTAAGTCTACCACCATTAATAAAGAATCACTGGGTTTAGCGTGGTAACTGGTTAACAGATTTTCGCCGGCTTTACCTGTTATTGAAACACTTAAACAAGAATTTTTACTTCGGTAACACGTATGTCCGCCCACAATAGGTACGCCGTACTGATCACAAGCAGCTTTCATTCCGGCCCAAATTTCTTCGCTGGCTTCTTTGCTTTTAACCCAAAGCGTATCCGTTAATGCTATGGGCAAACCACCCATGGCACATATATCACTTATGTTGACCATTACCGCGCAATAGCCGGCAAACCAAGGATCGTTTTCAATAAAATCCGAAATAATTCCTTCGGCAGCAAATAACAAATAGCCATTATTACCATCTGGAATAGCTGCACAATCGTCCCCAACCGGTATAAAGTCTAACGATTGAGTCATAGGATTTTCTAACAGAACGTTTTCGCCCAAAGCCTCATGGGTTTCGTAAATCCGTATTTTATCTTTCACCGATTGGTTAGATAAAACAGTATCCATTATTTCCTTCAGCTTGTTCATTTAAGCTACATTTTGCTGGTTGTTTCCGAAACGTTCCTGTGCATAAACGGACGGTGCATAAAAATCTAAATCGGCTTCCATTTTGTGATGAATTCTACCGTGTAAGGAAACTTCTTCCAAAGAATTCCAATGCAGGCGACTAAAGAATTTTACATTTTGTTCTTGTACGTAGGCTAAAAATCTATGGCAACCCAAAGCATTAGCCGTACTTACCGCTTTATAAATCAAAGAAGCCCCTACCGATAACGTGAAAGGATTTACCGTTTCATTCTTTGGGAAAAGATGGTATGCATTATAACGGGATGTGGTGCGGTACTCTTGGGCTACCCCTAAACGGCTTCCCCACCAAACCCCTGTTTCTTTTTCGTCAATTCTTACTACACCAACTACCTGATCTTCCATACCCATACAAGCATTTTTAGAAATGATAGGTATTGCATTGTTGTCAATAATATCTCTATCTGTGCCTTTGAAGATCTTTTGTTCCGTGCAAAAAATTTCTTTTCTAAGCATCCAATATTGCCTTTGTTCCCACGGTTCTGTGGCAAAATCGAAACGCAAATGGCGGCACTTGGCTTTTTTAAAGGGTTCAAGCAGCATAAGACTTTCGGGCTTTAGATTCAAATGATTTTAAGGTAGAACATGCCCCGCATTTGGCACATCCGGCTTTTAAGGTTTCGGAAGTTATTCCGCCAGCTACCAACATTTCACCAATCGGTTCTAGTATTGATTGCATAAATTCTTTAGTAGGTGTTTTATGATGCTGAAGTGGCGTTCCGCTAATAGGCACAAAAGGAACTACAAACGGATAAACGCCCAGTTCAATTAGTTCTTCACTTATGGTAACAATGGCTTCTTTGGAATCGCCTAATCCGGCTAAAATGTAGGTACTAACATTGCCTCTACCAAAAATTTCTACAGCGGCCTTAAAGGCTTTTTTGTAGTAGGCTACGTTCACTTCGGCTTTACCGGGCATTATTTTCTGCCGAACAGATTCCTCTACGGCTTCTAGATGCATACCAATAGAATCGGCACCGGCCTCTTTTAATTTCTGAAACCAGCTAAAATCTGAAGGAGGTTCACATTGTACTTGTATGGCAATATCTACGGCTTCTTTTACCGCTTTTACACTTTCGTATAATATTTTGGCCCCACGGTCTTCAGAGTTTGGTGTTCCCGTTGTCATGATAAATTGTTCTACTTTATCTTTTTCAACGGCAATTTTAGCCACCTCTGCCAAGTGTTTGGGCGTTTTGTAGGCAATAGTTCTTTCTGCTTTTAAGGATTGGCCAATGGCACAAAACTGACAAGATGTATTTCTATCGTAAAACCGAATACAATTCTGAAGCACCGTTGTAGCCAACACATTATGGCTGTGAAGTTGGGCAACTTTCCACATTGGAACACCGTCTGACGTTGTGTGCTTATAAAACGCTGGTTCTACTGGAAAAGTAATAGAACCAATCTTTTCAGCTTCTTTAAATAGCAAAGAAACACCCAGCTCATTAGGTGCTGTAGCAAAATACGGGCTAGTGTTTGACTGATGTGTGTAAACAGGAACCATAATGGTATTGCCATAAATGCGAACGGCTTTATGGTCACTAGGGCCTGCGCCACCCATTCTTCCGGATTTTTGAGTTAAGCCATCAAGACGCATACCGTAGGATTGCAATTCAATCTGAATTTGTTCAGTGCTTAATAGGCTGTTTGTCTCCATCGTATTCCGTACTTTTTTGTTCTGAAGATGCATTTGGCAAGTCCTTAGGTTGGTTAGATTTTACCGTAGAATATTCGGTTTTATCAATTACTAATGAAAGCAATTCCGGACGGGCATAATGACCTACCGAATCCATCATTCGCTTTCTTTTTTCGATTAAACGCATATCCATCATGGCGTATAAAATACCCTCTCCTTCAGTAATTGGAGAGGTCAAATGCCTGCCTTCCGGAGAAATTATGGCGGTCATACAACCGTGTTTTAATCCTTTTTGCAGTTTGGGATCACTGGTAATTTTTTCAATCTGTTCTTGGTGCAACCAACCGGTAGAGTTAATTACAAAACAACCCGATTCTAAAGCATGATGTCTAATGGTTACTTCAATTTGGTCACCAAAAATTGGTCCCACTAAAGACCCCGGAAACTGACTGCAGTGAATTTCTTCGTGATCGGCCATTAATGCAAAGCGCGCCAAAGGATTATAATGTTCCCAACAAGCTAAAGCACCTACACGGCCTACTTTAGTATCAACAGCTTTTAATCCACTGCCATCACCACGCCCCCAAATCATACGTTCATGATAAGTGGGTGTTATTTTTCGGCGCTTAAGAACAATTTCACCGTTTGCATCAAAGACAATCTGAGCATTGTAAATGGTTCCGTGGTCTAATTCATTAACGCCTAAAACCACTACCATTTCCCATTTTTTAGCGTATTTAGCTACTTGTTCGGTGACAGGCCCAGGTACTACCACGGCCTCTTCATACAATTTTAAATGCTCTTCTCCTGAAGAAACAGGCGGTTTTACAAAAGAGAAATAGGGGTAGTTAGGGATAAACGTTTCCGGAAAAACAATTATTTGAGCCCCTTCCCGCCCTGCTTCCTCTATTGCTGAACATACTTTATCTGTTGTAGCCTGTCTATCGTCTAAAACGGGTGAAAGCTGAACTGCCGCTGCTTTAATACTATGTTTCATGTATTGTTTTTGATGTGACAGTGTGTTGCTAGATTATAATGTCCAAGTGTCCATGATGAAAGCATTATCCTTGCGGTGTAATAAAATGCAGTCTAATACATCTAATGGTCCAATAGGTTTAATGCCTGGTAAAAGCGCTGGTTCACCGTGTCCGTATAAGGCTTGCAATCCAAAACGACACGCGTAAACTTTTCCGCCTTCATCCATAAACTTGGTTAAACGGGCGGCGTAATTTTGGTGACCCGGAAATGCTTCGTCACCCAAAGTAGGGAAACCACGTTGAATGCCTAGGGTAACGCCTGGCCCGTAAAGAAGTATGGAAGTATCAAACCCTTTTCTTAATAAGCGGGTGGCGGATAAAATGTTTACTAGACCAATAGATCCTTCAAAAGCTACTGTATGAAAAGTTACCAATGCTTTTTCACCTTTTTCGGCTTTTACATCTTCAAAAACTTTTTCTTCGTAGTCTACAAAAAAATCCCCGTCTTTGTGTTTAGGTAAATTTACTGCTGGCATAATTGTAAGTTTTAAAGTTTGATGTTTAAGTCAAATGTAGCGTAATACGTAGGTGCTTTCAATAACCTTTTTAGGTGATTTTACTTATTAAAAAATACGTAGATTATTGTACAACTTATTCTTCAATTCTTTACATTAGCTTTTAAGGAAGTATTGTGGGTTAGGGAACTTTAAAAGTTAAGAATTATGTCGTTACGTTCCGTCCAACCAGAAAATGGTATTCATGGGTTTAAAGATTTTCTTTCGAACCTGAAAAACGAATATTTAGATAACGCAACACAATACGAGCAGGAAATTAATGCGTATTTAAAAAGTGTTCAATTATGGCCTAATCAATTTGTGTATGTACATCAGATAAAAACCAACCGCTTTTACCACAAGGGTTTTGATGTGGCGTTGGGCTATTCAATGAACCACTTAATGGCCGACTTTTTAGTAAATTCTATCCATCCGGCCGACTTAAGCATGTATTTCAAATTATCGAAGGCCTTGTTGCGTTTTGTAATGGATAATTCAGCAGATTTGGTTCCTTTTGAATCATCGTTTAACGTAAGTTATAGGGTTAAGAAAAATGATGGTACTTATATTTCTGTCTTAAGACAAAGTACTCCGTTTATAAAAAACAAATACAATAGAGTAGAGGCTTATATAAGTTTATGCACCAATGTTTCGGACGTAATGGACAACCACCGTGTTAATTGGAATATTTATGGCCCAAAAAGCGAAACCTTTGATTATTATTTAAAACAACAAAGCCAGCCTAACGATCAAAAAGAATTTTTTAGTGATCGTGAATTGGAAGTATTACGCTTGCTGGCCAATAGTCTTAGCAGTGGTGAAATTTCTGATAAATTATGTATTAGCGTAAATACGGTAAATACACACCGTAAAAAAATGATGAAAAAAGCCAACGTGAACAAAACCATAGACTTGATCTTATTTGCTAAGGAAAATGGGTGGGTTTAGTTGTTTCTAAACAATTATTATCATGATTTAACCTTTAACAACTCTTCCATTTTTTCCGCTAAGAATTCTGCATCCGGTGAAATGCCACAAAACCGACCAGAACCCCATGTATACATCCAAGCTAATCCTAAGAAAAATAAACCTTCTACATCGGTAATACCGCGTTCGTATTTTGGGTAACCCTTTTCATCAAATACAGGTAGTTTAACCCAACTGCTAAAATCGAATCCATAGCCAATACTCCAAATCACCGTTCCAATATTACTTTTTTCTACATCCAATTCAGTTATACTTTCAGTAGGTTCCCACGGTGCTTGGTAAGGTGCTTCAGTGGGTGCTATTATATTGTTGGTTTCTATGTAAGCATCTATTTTTTGCTTAATGCGTTCACAAGAAGCATCTGCAGCATCTAAATTCTCTTTTAAATTGGAATCGAAATGCAGTTTTCCGTTTTCAATGCTCGTAAATTTTCCATACAGCTGCATACCTTCTTTTGCAAAGGCACGCAAATCAATCTCCCGACCACCATCTCTGCCGGTTAAATAATGATTGGTTTTGGTTCTTGCAGCCATTCCGTCCGGGTGATCGTAAATATTAATGTCGTAATATTTCATTTCTTCTAGCCATGCAACCACATCTTTACCTCTATAATTTCTGGCAGAACGAGGGGCTTTTCCAACACATAGATGTACGTTTTTACCGGCTAAATGTAAATCTTCAGCAATTTGGCAACCCGATTGCCCGGTACCGACAACCAAAATATCTTTATCGGGTAGGCTATCCGGGTTTTTATATTCTGAAGAATGAAGCTGTAAAATATCTTTAGGAAATTGTTTACTAATTTCTGGAAATACAGCATACTGAAAATTACCGGCAGCAATGACTACTTGGTCAGACGTAAAATTCCCCAAGGTTGTAGTGCTATGGAAAGTCTCTCCATCCTTGGTGACTTCCAATACTTTTACGCCTTCATGTACAGGGGGATTAAACATTTTAGCGTAATCCTCTACAAATTTCACCACATCGTCTTTCAGCATAAAACCATCTGGGTCTGGGCCATTGTATGTGTAACCCGGTAAACGGCATTGGAAATTAGGCGTTACCAAACAAAAACTATCCCAACGCTTGGTTCTCCAAGATTCTGCAATGCGGTCTTTTTCAAAGATAATGTGATCAATTCCTTTTTCTTTTAGCAGATAACTAATGGACAAACCGGCTTGACCACCCCCAACTATAACTACGCTGTAATGATTTTTCATGCTAAATAATTTTAAGACTGAAGTGCCTTTTGAACTTTTACAAATATCGCTGTGAAGGGCTATCTGCTACAATCACCAAAAGAGGTGATTTATAAAAATATTTTAAAACTCCAAGGTAAGCTGTTTGGCTTCTGGTTTTTCTAACGGGAAATTAGAAAATGTACAACCCACTAAACGCACGGGTTTTTCAATTTCTATGGAATTAAAAAAATCTATTAAAATGGGCTGAAGTACTTTTAGATCATTGGTAGCTTTCTCTAAGGATAGGCTACGGGTGATCTGTTCAAAATTGTGGTATTTGATTTTTACGGTAATGGTTTTGGCGTATTTTTTACTTTTCTCTAAACGAGAATGGGCTGTTAAAAAAGCTTTTAGCAAACGTTCTTCTAAAATTTTCTTATCCAGAACATCTTCCATAAAGGTATTTTCGGCACCAATTGATTTTCTTTCTCTATGTGGAATAACGGCTCTATTGTCTAACGCTCTTACCACGTTATAATAGTGAATCCCCGATTTCCCGAAACGTAAAGCCAAATCTTCTTTCGAATATTTTTTCAAATCTTTTCCTCGGCGTACACCCATTTTTATAAATCGGTCGGCAGTGGCTTTACCAATCCCAAAAAATTTATGGATAGACAATTGGTCCAGAAACGCTTCTGCATCTTTGGGTGTAATCACAAACTGTCCGTTGGGTTTGTTTTCGTCTGAAGCAATCTTGGCCAAAAACTTATTGAAAGAAATACCTGCCGAAGCGGTTAATTCGGTTTGTAGGTAAATTCTTTCTCGGATTTCCTCAGCAATTTGTGTGGCCGAAGCCAATCCTTTTTTGTTTTCGGTAACATCTAAATAAGCTTCGTCTAAGGAAAGCGGTTCAATTAAATCGGTGTATTCTCTAAAAATGGAACGAATGATTAAGCTAGTAGCTCGGTAAGCCTCAAAACGTGGTTTCACAAAAATAAGTTGTGGGCAATTCTTTTTTGCAGTTCTACCGGGCATGGCAGATTTTACCCCAAACTTTCGGGCTTCGTAACTGGCGGCAGCCACTACGCCTCTATCGGAAGCACCACCCACAGCAACGGGCAATCCTCTTAAATCTGGATTGTCTCGTTGTTCAACAGACGCAAAAAAAGCATCCATGTCTATGTGTATGATTTTTCTCAAAAGAAGGGTAGAATTGAAACGAAAAGTAATAATAAAAATAAAGAGGGATATTCGGGCAGAATACCCCTAAAGAAGTTCTTAAGAATTTAGTGTGGCGTCTACACTTAATTCCATATTTAGTGCTTTAGAAACAGGACAATTTAGTTTAGCATCACCCACTAATTCTAAAAATTTCTCTTGTTCTATACCTTTTACTGAAGCAGATAAAGTTAAATGAGATTGAGTTAAGGCACCATCTTCTAAAGTGATTTCACATTTAGTTTCTAAATTTTCAATTTCAAAACCACCTTCTTGTAGATTAAAAGCCAATTTCATGGTAAAACAACCGGCATGGGCTGCTGCAATTAATTCTTCTGGGTTGGTACCTTTTCCATCTTCAAATCTAGTTTTGTAAGAGTAAGGAGTGCTTTCTAATATACCACTTTGTGTGTCTAATTTGCCTTTTCCTTCTTTACCAGAACCTTGCCATTTTGCTGTTGCTGAACGTTTCATAAGTATGATTTTTGGTTTCTTATAGTTATTCGTTCCTAACGTAATAAACCTTGTTGATGTTCATTATGAGCAGAAAAATAGTTCCCACTAAAGTCTATAAACTTTTATTTGTTTCAACTTTTAAGTATCTTTTCTGTTGCGAAAATCTAGAGAAATGACATTATTCAAAATTTGGGCGGTAGGGTTGTTGATATGTTTAGTTTCATTTTCAGCATGTAATAGCAGAAAATACCATACTAAAAGCATGAAAAAACAAGGGACCCCATCAGGTAAAAAACCAAGTTATTTACACCATTAAAAATTAGATATGACAAACAAGAACCTATTAAAAACCATTATAAGCCTATTGTTAATGGTGTTTTTATTATTTTCTTGCTCTTCAAAAAAATACCATACCAATACCAATACTTCTTCTAAAGAGGATAACAATTACCATCTTAAAACGGCCAAAAAAATTGTAGACGAAACTAGTGGTCATAAAGCATCCAGAGAACGGAAAGCTGAAAGAAAAAGGAATCGATACAATCGCCGAAAAGCTAAACAAGAAGAACGGGAAAAAAAGCAGAAATCTTCTAAATCTAAAACCTACAAAGACAAGAAGTCTTCTGGAGGGAAAGTTCCTTTATATTAATTTCTAACATCTAAACCCCAGTTTAATTTTTTTCTAAGGGTATCGAAGAAGTTTACATTATTCAGTTTTACCAATTTCACACGGAAATCGGCCTTTTTAATGTTGATTTGCACATTAGAACGTACATTTTTAGAACGCGAATCCATAGAAAGTAGAATGTTTTTTGTTCTTCCTTCCACACTAAACGTCATACAAGAGTCGCTGGGAACCACCATTGGCCTTACATTTAGATTATGGGGGTTTAATGGAGATATAATAAAATTATCTGACTGAGGGATTACTAGAGGCCCGCCACAACTTAAGGAATAACCCGTAGATCCTGTTGGTGTAGAAATAATTAAACCATCTGCCCAATACGAATTTAGAAACTCACCATCAATGTAAGAGTGAATTAAAATCATAGAAGAAGAATCCCTTTTCTGAATGGCTATTTCATTTAGACCATAAGGAAAACCGTCAAAATCTTCGCCTTCGCATTGTAGTTCTACCAAGTCCCTTTCTTCAACCGTAAATTCTTTATTAAAAAAACTGGTTAATGATTCTATAATATTTTCCTGAATTGGAACAGTTGCCAGAAAACCCAAACGGCCGGCATTAATACCCAGAATAGGAATGTTTCTTTTACCAATAAAGGTTATGGTTTCTAGCAAAGTACCGTCGCCACCAATACTAACAATATAGTCTATGTCTTGTAATGCGTTGGGATCTGTAAAGATGTTTTCAGGCTTAAGTTCTAGCTTTTGTTTGTGAATGAATTCTGCCAAAGGTTCATAGAAATAGAATGTATGCTCTTGGCAAGTCATTAAAAAGCGAAACATTTCCTTAAAGGGCGCTAACGCATTTTTGTTGGATACTCTCCCGAAAATGGCAATCTTCATGATTTATCAGATGTCTAGGAACTTAAAAAAGTGTTCCAGATTTCTATAACTTTCGTCTTTGGTAAAAGGCTCTAAATATTTAGAGGTAATTACGTACTCAAAACGTTCTAGAGCAGAAATCACACGTGTTAATTCACCATCTGCCAGTTTAATAGTTACTAACAGTTGTGAGGGTTCTTTTTCTAATTGATTAATAGAGAAATCAATAATGTGTCCTCCGTTAGATTCTACTATTCTAGCCAGATCTGCTAATGAAAATTGCTTGTTGTTGACTAAAATTTCAACAATAGCACCTTTCAATTGTACCCCTGTTTTATTCCCTATTTCAAAAAGAAGATCACGGGCGGTGATTAAACCGGTAAATTCGTCTTCTTTATTTAAAACTGGAATTATAGTTAACTGATTTTCAGCTAACTTTTTTAATACCTCGTACAAATGTTGGTGTTCGTAAACATAACACTCTGGGTATTTTAAATGCAATAAAGAAACCGCTTCATGCGGATTAAAGGCTTCTAAAAGTTGATCTTCGTGAACTACACCCTTGAACCTCTTATTTTCCACTACGGGTAAATGAAGTACTTTATGTTCTTCCATTAATTCCAATCCTTCCTGAATACTGGAATTTGGTGAAAGAGCGGGTATATATTCTGCTATGAGATCGGAAGCGTGCATTTATTCTTGTAGAATTCTATTAAATAGTCGTTAAATTTTTGTGGGTGTTCCATCATAGGAGCATGCCCGCACTTGTCTAAGAAACGTAAGGTAGAATTTTTTATCAGTTTATTAAACTCGTGTGCAACAAAAGGAGGCGTAATGGTATCATTTAGGCCCCAGATTAATAATACGGGAACTTTTATGTTTACCACTTCATCGGAAACGTTATTTCTTTGTGCCGATTTTGCAATGGCTACAATACGCAATGCCTGAGAGATTTCAGAAGTTACATTGTACACGTAGTCTACTAGATCGTCGGTAGCAATGTTAGGGTCGTAAAAAGTATACGCTACTTTCTCTCTAACAAACTCTTTATTGCTTCTTCTTGGGAAGGAATTACCCATTGGGTTCTCGTATAAACCCGAACTACCCGTAAGCACTAAAGATTTAACTTTAGACTGATTTTTAAGTGTATAATTTATACCAATATGCCCCCCCAAAGAATTACCAATGATGTGCATACCGTCTAATCCTTTAAACTCAACAAATTTTTCAACGAAATTCATTAAACCATCTATACCAGCCTTTTTTATAGGCATTGTATAAATAGGAAGTAAAGGTATAATTACTTTAAATTCTTTCTTGAAATGGCCAATTACGGTTTCCCAATTGCTTAATGCGCCAAATAAACCATGTAGTAAAAGAAGTGGTGTGCCTTCTCCTTCTTCAATATATTCAAATTCGCCTTCTTTTATAATCTTAATCTCCATAGATAAGCCTTATCCAAATATGAGTAAGCGTTGTAATATGCTTACACTTATTTAATATTCTTCAATATTAACCAATTTTTCAAAATTTTCATGCCGTATTTCGTTAAAACGGATTCGGGATGGAACTGCAAACCAACCACCGGAAGCGTATTATGACGAAAACCCATAAGCTCATTTTTTTGTGTAAAACAAAGGGAATAAAGAGGTTCAATTATGTTTTGTAGCACTAAAGAATGGTAGCGAACTACTTCAAAATCTTCGGGAATTTCCTTAAAAATGGGGTCATTAAAATGCCTTAAAATAGAGATTTTACCGTGCATAGGTTTTTCAGCTTTTATTAATTTCATTCCAAAAAATTCACCTAAAGCTTGGTGTCCCAGACAGATACCTAAAACGGGAATTTCTTGGGCAATAATTTGTTTAATATAGCGCATTAACAAATTTGCTTTGCTTGGTGTTCCCGGTCCTGGGGAAAGCACTACAGCACTAAATTCATTCAGTCTTGTTAAATAGCTCTCATTGTCGTTTCTAATGCATAAAACTTGGCAACCCAATTGCTCAAAATAATCGACTAAATTAAAGGTAAACGAATCGTAGTTGTCAATAATTAAGATCATTTTACTTCTTCAAAAAGCATGGTTATGCTCTCAATTAAGTCTTTAGCAAACGGAAGGAGTTTAGAACAGGTATTCACCACTAGTGGTCCAAATTCAACTAAATAAGGGTACAAAATAGATTCTTCAGTATTACCAAAAGGAAAGCTAACATTAGCTTGTTGCATTAACCATAAAACCAAGCTAATGGCAATTCCCCATTTTAGGATTCCTAAAATTCCACCGGCAATATCGTCTATACTGCCAATTAGAGTAAAATCAATAACTTTCTTTAAGGCTTTTCCTAGAAAAGAAACGCCAAAAATTACGCCAATAAATACCAATAAAAAGGCAATTAAGGGTAAGCTGGCCCCTAGATTTCCCACATATTTAATCAACAAGGCCATGGAAAAGTCAATAAACTTAAAGGCCAGAATTATCCCTAAAATAAAAGCAAGAATATTGGTGAACTCTAAAAACAGTCCTTTGGTATAGCCTTTATAAGCGCCCCAGATTAGGGGCACGGCAACAATTATATCAAATGTATTCATTAAGCGTTTAGAAGCTGCTTCACCATATCCGAAATACGCTTACCTTCCGCTTGTCCGGCAAACTTTTTAATAGACGGGCCCATTACTTTACCCATATCTTTTGGTGATTCTGCACCAACTCTGGCAATAATATCTTCTATTCCAGCTTTTAGTTCTTCGTCAGAAACCTGTTTTGGTAAAAATTCTTCTAAAACTGAAATTTCAAATTCTTCGGTTTCTTTTAATTCAGGTCTGTTTTGCTCTTCGTAAATGGCCGCAGAATCTTTTCTTTGCTTTACGGCTTTCATTAAAAGCTCCATTTCTTTCTCTTCACTTAACTCACCTTCAGCACCTTTCTCAGATTCGGCTAAAAGAATAAGTGATTTTACGGCACGCAATGCTCTCAATCTTTCTTTATTCTTAGAAAGCATAGCCTTTTTTATTTGGTCGTTGATCTGATCTTTAAGTGCCATAGAATTTTAATTATATATAGTAAATTGCTCACAAAGTTAATAAGAATTCAAAAAGCATGACTAGGCTAAGTGTTAATATCAATAAAATTGCCACTATACGTAACGCTAGGGGCGGAAATAATCCAGATGTAATTAAAGTTGCCCTAGATTGCGAACGTTTTGGTGCCCAAGGAATCACTGTTCACCCAAGACCAGACCAAAGGCACATTCGTTATTCAGATGTAGCGGATCTAAAAAAAGTAGTAACTACCGAATTTAACATAGAAGGTAATCCTGTTCAGGAGTTTATAGATTTAGTGTCTAAACATAGACCCGACCAAGTTACCTTGGTACCAGACGGCCCAGATGCTATTACGTCAAATTCGGGTTGGGATACATTAAAACATAAACTATATTTAAGCGAAATAGTAAACCACTTTAAAAGTTTGGGCATTAGGACCAGTATTTTTGTTGACCCAGATCTTAAAATGGTAGAAGGCGCAAAGCATGTAGGGGCCGATAGAATAGAGTTATATACAGAACCGTATGCTCATTTATATCATTCAGACCAAAAGAAAGCGATTGCCAGTTATGCAGAATCTGCAAAATTGGCCAAAGAAATAGGTTTAGGCATTAATGCTGGCCACGATTTAGATTTAGAAAATCTAAAATACTTTAGTGATACAATTGACGGCCTAGACGAAGTTTCTATTGGCCATGCTCTAATTTGCGATGCTCTTTATTTTGGGCTGGAAAACACTATTCAGATGTATTTAAGAAAGTTAAACAAATGATAGCACTCAATTATAAAGTAGCTGGTGAAGGAATTCCGGTAATAATATTACATGGGCTTTTTGGTTCTCTAGACAACTGGCAAACTATTTCTAAAAAAATTAGCGATAAAGGGTATAAAGTCTTCCTTTTAGATCAACGTAACCACGGAAAATCACCCCATACCAATTCTCATACCTATTCTGAAATGGCAGCAGACTTAGCCCATTTTATGAATAATATGAAATTGCAAAAAGCCATTATTATAGGCCATTCTATGGGTGGTAAAACCGCCATGCAATTTGCAGCAGATTACCCCCAACGAATTGAAAAATTATGCGTGGTTGATATTGGTCCTAAATACTACCCGCCTCACCACCAGACTATTTTAAAAGCGCTTCATGCTGTAAAAAAAGATCAAATAACGTCTAGAAAAGAGGCAGAACAAGCTATTGGTGAATACATTTCTGACGCTGGCATTAAGCAATTTCTAATGAAAAACTTAGACCGAAAGGATGCTACTTCTTTTCGTTGGAAAATGAACTTGCCCGTTTTAACCAAACAAATTGAAAATGTTGGGGCTGAAATAATACTAGACAAACCTTTTACAGAACTTAGTCTTTTTATTGCAGGTAATAATTCAGACTATATTGTAAAAGAAGACCATGAAGGAATTAAAGCATTTTTCCCAAAGGCAACTATCATTAACATTAAAGACGCTGGGCATTGGGTTCATGCAGAACAACCAGAGGCATTTACACAAACTATTTTTCAGTTTTTAGAGGCCTAAGTTTTAATCAAATCCTACTTTTCCCCTGATTTTTAGCGAATAGAGGCTTTTATTTTTTCACTTCGTAGAACCAATATTTCTTCTACAAAGTTTAATAGGCTAACATCCTTAATTGCTAGTCTTATGAAATTAAGTTACTTCATTCTTGTATTTGCTTTCTTTTTAGGTTGTAAATCGGTTCCGCTTTCAGGAAGAAAACAACTGAATTTACTACCCAGTAGCCAGATGCAAACCTTATCCTACGATCAATATTCACAGATGTTAAATCAGTCTAAAGTTGTTACAGGTACAGAAGACAGCCGAATGATTAAAGAAATAGGGGCCAACATCAAAATTGCCGTTGAACAATACCTAAAAGACAATAACAAATTAGATTTAATTAAAGGCTACAATTGGGAATTCAACTTAATACAAAGCGATGAAATTAATGCGTTTTGTATGCCCGGCGGTAAAGTAGCTTTCTATACCGGTATTTTACCTATTTGTGCGAACGAAGATGGCGTAGCAGCAGTAATGGGTCACGAAATTGCACATGCTATTGCCCGCCATGGTAATGAGCGTATGAGTCAGGAAATGGTTACACAAATGGGTGGTACCGCGCTTTCGGTAGCGGTAAGTCAAAAGCCAGAACAAACGCAACAATTGTTTATGAGCGCTTATGGCTTGGGTTCCCAAGTAGGTGTTTTGTTGCCTTATAGCCGTTTACATGAAAGTGAAGCCGATCATTTAGGATTAATATTTATGGCAATGGCGGGTTATAACCCAAAAGAAGCACCAGAACTATGGAAAAGAATGGCTGCCCAAAGTCAAGGAGCACCACCAGAATTTTTATCTACGCATCCTAGCCACGAAACCCGAATTAAAAATCTAAACAAGTGGATGCCAGAAGCTATGAAGTATTATAACAAATAAGAAAGGTTATGATATAAGGGTGATTTTTAAAAGTTTCATTACAGGTTGATTACTACTTATCCTTAAACTTAACTATTTTAGAGATTAAGTATTTATTATTCACCAATTCCAGAAAAGAATTATTGATCTTTTCGGGTTTAAAAAACAACAATGAAACAGCTTTATTTAATCACACTGGCGATTACTTTATTGTTTTCCTGCGCCAAAAAAACAGAAAACAAACCTACCGAAACTTCCACAGAAACCAACTTTGTTGATTCGGTATTAAACACCTTAAGTTTAGAACAAAAAGTAGGTCAAATGACCAACTTAACCCTTTCTACCCTAGCTTACGAAGATTCTATAACCGGAGAAGTAATACTAGATCAAGAAAAACTGAAAGACGTTATTATAACGCATAACATTGGTTCTATTCAGAATGTAATAGGTCACGGTTATAGCATAGAGCAATGGCACCAATTAATTGATGATCTTCAAAGATTTACTTTAGAAAATACCGAACACAAAGTTCCTTTTCTATACTGTATTGATGCCGTTCACGGTACTAATTATACCTTAGGATCCACTTTATTTCCGCACAATTTAGCTTTGGCAGCTACACGTAATCGCGATATTTTACACCAAGTAGGTGCCGTAACCGCTATGGAAACCAGAGCTTCCGGAATCCCTTACAACTTCTCCCCAGTATTAGATTGCGGTAGAGAACAGATGTGGTCCCGTTTGGCAGAAACTTTTGGGGAAGATATTTATTTAGTAACCGAATTAGGCGCCGCTAACATTCAAGGTTTAGAAGGTGATGATATTTCGGATGGAAAACACGTAGCCGCTTGTATGAAACACTTTGTAGGTTATGGTGTTCCTTTAAACGGAAAAGACAGAGCGCCGGCATATATTCCGGAAATCAATTTGAGAGAATACTTTTTTCCTTCTTTTCAGAAAGGGGTTGATTTAGGTACGCGAACGTTAATGGTGAATTCTGGTGAAGTAAATGGGGTTCCCGTACATGCCAGCAAATTTCTTTTAAAAGATGTTTTGCGTGACGAAATGGGATATAAAGGCATGGTAATTTCGGACTGGCAAGATATTTTAAAACTGCACGAAAGACACCAAGTAGCTAAAAACAATAAAGAAGCCGTTTATTTAGCGGTTACAGCAGGTATAGATATGTGTATTGTTCCTTTCAACTTTACCTTTTACGACGATTTACTTGAATTGGTGAAAGAAGGAAGAATTAATGAAGAACGCATTAATGAATCGGTAAGAAGAATTATTGCTTTGAAAAAGGAATTGGGATTGTATGAACAACCCTACATTGACCGTTCATTAGTAAAGAATTTTGCTACTCCTGAAAACAAAGCAGTTGCTTTAGAGTCGGCAAGAGAAGCCTTAACTTTATTGAAAAACCAAGATGCTGTTCTTCCAATTAAAGAAGGACAAAAAATCTTAATTACCGGGCAAACAGCTAATTCTTTAACCGCCCTTAATGGTGCTTGGTCTTATACTTGGCAGGGACAAACCGATGAGTATTTTAATAAAGAAGATAAAAACATTGCCGAAGCTTTAAGCGATAAATTTGGTGCTAATGCTACTTTTTTACCATCTCATACCGATAAAGGAAAGCTAAAAGCAGCGGCATCCCAAACCGATGTTATTGTAGTTTGTTTAGGGGAAGAAGCTTATGCCGAAACCCCGGGTAATTCACCAACTATAGAATTAGAAAAAGAACAACGCGAACTGTTTGATCTTTTAGCAGCTACTGGTAAACCTATTGTTTTGGTATTGGTAGAAGGTAAACCTAGAATTATTCGTGAAATAGAACCTAAAACTTCGGCAGTAGTGATGGCTTATTGGCCTTCTTCTTACGGAAGTATTGCATTGGCTGAAATGTTAGCCGGTGAATACAGCCCTTCAGGAAAATTACCCATTACCTATCCACGTTATGCTTCCGAACGAATTACGTACGACAGAAAGAAGTTAAGCGATGCCCAAGAGGTTGCCGACCCATACAGCTATACCTATAGCTTTGAACCGCAATATCAGTTTGGTGATGGTTTATCGTACACTACGTTCCAATACGAAACACTAAAATTAAGTGCAGATACCGTTTCTGCTGAAGATACGCTTTCGGTTTCTGTAATAGTGAATAATACGGGTGCTATGGACAGTCAATTAAGTGTAGAAGTATACTCTAGAGATCATTTTGCATCGGTAACGCCGTCTATGCGTAGATTGCGTGCTTTTGATAAAAAGACGATTAAAAAAGGTGAAAATCAGGTATTTACTTTTGATTTACCAATAAAGCAATTATCTTTTGTAGGACAAGATATGCAACCCACATTAGAAGAAGGTGCTTTTGATATCATAATAGGTGACCAAACACAAAGCTTCTATTTAAAAAAATAATAAAGTCAGTTCATGTTAAGTTTTCTAACCTCCCTGCAAGTTTCAACTTTAGGGAGGTTTTTTTATGCTGAAAAGCTTACATCCTACTTCCTTTAATCACTAACGAAGAACGGATTGATTTTTCCTTCAAGTGAAGAAATTCTTTTCTAGTACCATCATTTAGGTAATTCTTGAAATCCAGATCACTTTCAAATTCTATAATGTGTATTTCAAATGGGGATTCTATACTTTGGTCAATTAATTCTTTTTCAGAAGGGCGAATACGAAGTAACATACTACCGTTGTATTTTTCCATTAACGGGAGAACTACGTTTTCAAAGGCTAGAAAATCTGCTTCTTTTTCGGGATTAATATAAATCAATTGGGTTATGCAAGTGCTCATGCAACAAAGAAACACAAAAGTGTTCAACTGTCCGCTTGTGTATACAAATTGTAGAATCCCATGGACAACTTTAGTTTTTAAATAACTCTTAAATCACCGTATAGACACTTTTTTAGACTGGTTCGCTATTTGTCTGTATTCAGATGTATAAAACATTACGACTATGACAACTACACAAATAAATGAAGAACTAAGAGAGGCTTGTTTCGAAGCATTGGAAAACATAAGAGCCATCAACGAAAAATCACCTATTGAAGAATCGCTTATTGCAGATTTAGAATTTGTATTGGCTAGTTACGAGCAAGATGGAAATCCGGCGGGTTTGTATGCAAAAGGCTCTGCTGCTTTATTAAAGTTGCATGCTGTTGAAAGTAACTACCCAAGCCTAGTAAAAGAGCGCAGTATAGTTCTTTTAAAGAAAGCCTTGGAAGATTATGCTACTGCTGAAAACCTTCAGCCAATACACCATGTAGTAGAATTTTAATAAAGCGTACAATATTTTTCTGTCCTAACCGACTTAAAGAATGTAGCGTTTCATAAAAAATGAAATTATTAATAAGACATAAAGTAAAATTTCGTTTATTAGATGAAACTTCGGAAAACATCCGAAACTACTTTTTAAGTCATTAAACCAATAAAACTAACTATGACTACTTATTTAGAGTACTTTAAAACAATTCTTGAAAAAGTAAGCTTCAGTAAAGAGCTGTTAATGAAAGAGTACCAGAAAGCACTAACGTTTCTGCAAAGAGAAGAGCAAGAATTGCTAATTAATTGGATGAATCAGAATAATTTAACACTGATTCCCGTAAGGAGTTAATCGAACAAAAACTAAGCATAAAAAAGCCCCATTGAATTGGGGCTTTTTGTTTTTTATAAACTTTTCTTCTACTGCTTAATCACTTTAAAAGTGCTCACATTGTCTCTATGTTGTAACTGAATTAAATAAGCACCGCTATTTAAAGACTCGCCCACAGTATTTTTTTCAGAAATAAAACCATTTTCTACAGAATATCCTTGAAGTGTAAAAATTTCATATGAAGTATTTGCAGGTGTATTTTCTACTTTAAAACCAGTTGTAGAAACCGTAGGATAAACGTTTATGGTATTAATTTCTTCTCCAGGTAATGTATTAGTAATCTCACCACCATCTTCTACTTCTGCAATTCTAGCATAAGTCTCTGTAGCTGCCAAAAGATAAGCTAAAGGCGCGTTCCAGTTAATCGTAACTTCGTTACTAGCATAACTACACCATGAATCAGAATAACTTAAAGCCGCTAAGTTGGAAGGATAATCACACCTGTCTTGTTGCCCTGGTTGAGGACCACCCGCTAAGAAACCCGGTAAAGGTTCCGCAATACCATCCGATTGGCTTTGTCGGTGATGAATGTTTTGTGGTGTTTTAGAACCTACACCCGTTACAAAAGAATAACCCGTAGCATTTTTACCCAATAAATAATCTAGGTTAGAAAGTGCGGCTTCAAAATAAGAAGAATCTTGAGTAAGCTTAAAAGCTTGCATCAACATTAAACCGTCGTTACCTACCAATGAGTTACTGCCCCAATAGAAGTTTTCTATTGTTGTTTTATAAGCTGAAGTATTGTACCTGCCACGAAGAGTGTTGGCATGTGAAATTACTTTATTACGGATAGCGGTTGTGTTAGCGGCATCCGTTAAATTATCAATATGGTGCGCTAATGAAATCCACGATAAGCCTTTAACATCTGCCCAACCTGGTGTATTAATATCTGAACTTAATAAATTTGTAGCAGTTAAATATTGGTCATCTTTTGTAGTAATGTATAATTCAGCAGCTGCCCAATCAAATTCATCCGCTACGTTTCTGTCTCCGTAGGCTCCTGTTTTAACATCAGCCGGTTGGCTATAATAAACAGAAGGATTGTTTTGTGCCCAATCCCAAGCATCTTCAGCCGCTTGTAAACATCTGGCAGAATAACCAGGAAATTCTGTTTCGTATTCAGAAAAAATACGGCTGGCTTGTGCCATTACAGCAGCAAAATCTAAAGTAGCGGCCGTAGCTTTCATAACAACATATCTATTGGCGGTAGCTTGGTTGGGCATATCTTCGCCAGCAAAATTTAGTGTGGTTAGTTTGTGATAGACACCACCATCATTTGGGTCTTGCATATCCAACATCCAATCTAAATTCCATTTAGCTTCTTCTAAAACGTCGGGTATAGAATTACCGCTTTCAGGAATATTAGTATCGGTAGTTTTACAGAATTCAGGGAAATGCTCATATATAGCTAAAATACTGTAGGTACTAATTCCGGAATTCACTACATATTTACCGTAATCCCCTGCATCGTACCATCCTTTTGGTGCCGAAATAGTAGAACCCGTTGGCCTTTCTGTACTAGCTGCCGAAGAATGAATGTAAACAACATTATCTGGGTGGCCTAAAGCACGTTTATGAATACCGCCAAATTCTTGCGTAATGGCCATAGAAGCTCTATTAAAATAATAGGCTTTCATAGCGGCTTTAAACGGTTCTTTATTAATATTGTTTTTTATGCTGAATTCATATGAATCAGGAAGACCATCAACCGTTAAATAATAATTTCCTTCAACAGTAAAATCACTAAAATTAGCCACTTTAACGTTTTCAGCTGAAAACTCCCAATAGTTAGCCGAACCTAAAGTACCCGAATACACTTCTTGGTCTGTATCTGCTGAATAAATTTTAAATTCTGTAGAAGAATTGGAGGGCACAATGGCCGTTTTACTTTCGGTAGAATAATAACCTACCTGATTAATTTTTATACTCTGTGCCGCACTCCAAAAAGAAGACATAGAGAAAATCAATAAAATGAAACATTTTACAAATTTCATGATTATATAGTTTGATGAACCTTTAATATACTAATTAATACGCACAATTCAGCATAAAAAAGCAGAAAGATGTTGTAACATATTTAACGATAGTAAAATTATTTCTACTAAGCATACAATATTTTATAGATTCATGCGACTTCATAAGTATATCCCAATTGAATGACCCAAGAGCAGAAAGAAAAACAATTTTTGGTGGAGCAGGATCGCTTAAAAGGCTTCATTCGGAAAAGGGTGCCGTACGAAGAGGATGCGGAAGATATAATGCAAGATGTTTTCTATCAGTTTTTGTTTGGTAATAACACTTTGGGTTCTATTGAAAAAGTAAGTGCTTGGTTGTTCCGTGTAGCCAAAAATAAAATTGCTGACTTATACCGAAAGAAAAAGCCGGTAAACTTTAGCAAAATGCAACCTATTGAGGAAGGAGAAAACCTCTCGTTATTTGATAATATACCAGATTTCAACAATACGCCAGAAGACGAAATGATGAAGTCGATTTTGCATGAAACTTTGGAAGCAGGTCTAGCGGAATTACCCGAAGAGCAAAGACTTGTTTTTGTAGCACATGAGCTTGAACGTAAGTCATTTGAAGAAATGGAAAGCGAATGGAAGATACCAAAAAACACGCTCCTGTCACGTAAACGCTATGCTGTACTGTATTTAAGAAAAAAATTGTATCACTTGTATGAAGAATTATAAAAATGAAGCGAACTTGTACTAAGAAATGCCTGCTTTGGGTACCTTTTGGAGTAGCCATACTAGCAGCGGTTGTATTTATATTAATGCAACTATGGAATTGGCTAATGCCGGATATCTTTGGTGTGACAACAATTAATTTTTGGCAAGCGGCCGGATTGATGCTCATGACCAAGATACTTTTCGGGATCTGGGGCGGTGGAAAAAAAGGAAGATGTTGTAAAAATCACAGACCTGATTTTATGCAAGATAACATGTCCGAAGAAGACCGTAATAAATTTAAAAGGGCGTTTAAATCTCGTTTTTGCCAAGTTAAACCTGAAGAAGATGAACAATAGAAAGTTCAAAATCACCTATCAATTGAAGAAAGTTAATCCTGCTGCTTCTAACCAACTTGTTTCTTCCGAACTAAAAGAAGAAGAAACAGATACTAATGAGTTTAGAGAAGTGTTTATAGAATTGTTTGATAAACACATGGATGAGAATATAAGCGGCTTAGAAATCCTTTCTATAAATAACATAGCTGTAGAAAGACCAGTTATTGTTTAATAGTAGCTATTTAGCCGTTATCATCAAATGATGGATATACGGTCATGCCACCATCAATAAATAAACTGGTACCATTAATGTAATCAGCATCATCGCTAGCCATCCAAGCGGTAGCTTTACTAATATCTTCTGGAACGCCTAACCTTTTGTAGGGTATAAGTTCTAATAATTGTTTGCTTTTGTTTTCGTCTTGCCACACGTCTTTATTAATAGGTGTTTTTATGGCTCCAGGAGCAATGCTATTTACTCTAATTTTCTCATCTGCTAATTCCTGAGAAAGCGATTTCATAAACATATTAATACCCCCTTTAGCGGCGGCATAATTTACATGCCCTGCCCATGGAATAATTTCATGAACACTGCTCATAAAAATAATTTTACCAGCCGCACAAGAACGTTTGGTAACGCCCTGCTTTATATAAATTTTAGCCGCTTCTCTGGCGCAAAGAAAAGCACCGGTAAGATTGGTTTCAATTACACCTTTCCACTGGTCTAGTGACATATCTATAAACGGACTGTCTTTTTGTATACCAGCATTGCTTACTAGGATATCTAAATGCCCCCACTTTTTAAGCGCTTGTTCAAAAACTTCCTTTACACTTTTTTCATTTCCAACATTCAATTGGGCAATTATTGTTTCTGAAGATGTTTGTTCTTCAATTTGTTTTTGTGTGTCTAACGCACCGTCTATTGAACTATGGTAAGTAATTACTATGTTGGCTCCTTGTTTTGCCATTTCAATGGCTACGGCTTGACCAATACCAGAACTTGAACCCGTAACAATTGCAACCTGTCCGATTAATTTTCCGCTCATAAATTTATTGATTAAATGGCAATGCTAAATCTGTCCAAGATATTTCCTGATTTCCTATTAAGGTAGCCTCTGGCATACGTTTGTGTTGCATTAATAATTCTATGGCAGCTAAATCGGTATCTCTGTTCATACCTAAAACCGCTTCAATTTCTCTGCCTTTAATGTAGAAAGCCAAAAAGGTCATTTCTTCTACATTTCCGTGGTAAAGAATTTCATCATAATCTTTAGTAAAACCTACATAACGTATGTTTTTACCGTGCTGCATGGTCCAGAAAAAAGGCACTTTATCAAACGCTATTTTAGCCCCCGCCATATTACTTCCGGCAACTGTTCCTAGCTGGGCGGCTAGTCTCCAATGCTCAATTCGTGTCAATTTATTCTTATACGGAAATTGTGCAACGTCACCAGCAGCATAAATGTTTTCAGAGATGCTTAAATATTCATCGGTTGAAACAGAATCGTCTTGTTCTATGGTTAAATCTTCAATAAAATCGGTGGCGGGTGTAACACCAATACCCACAAGTACCAATTCAGTTTCTATGGTTTCTCCGTTATCTAAAATTACTTTTTCGGCTCTACCATTTCCTTCAATAGCGGTTAGTTTTCTGCTGCTATGAAAAATAACACCGTTGTCTTCATGTAGTTTCTTCATCATTAAACCAACGCGTTCTCCCCATTTGCTAGCAAAAGGAATTTCTTCTAAGCCAACAACATGTACTTCTAATCCTTTTTTTCTTAAAGCGGAAGCACTTTCTAAACCTATAAAAGAAGAACCAATGACTACCACTTTTTGTATTCCTTTACAGGCAGAAATAATAGTGTTAGTATTTTCTATAGACCGAAGGGTGTAAACGTTTTTAAGTTGAGCACCCGGCACGTTTAATTTTCTAACCTTACCACCCGTAGCAATTAAAACTTTGTCGTAAAAGTAATCTAGACCAGCTGTTGTCGTTACCCTTTTAGCATCTACATTTAAAGCAGCTACTTTTTGGTTCTTCTTTACTTCTATACTGAATTGCTTAAAAAAAGCTTCGTTTTTTAATTCAATAGATTCTGGTTTTACACCATCTTCCGGAAAAGCTTTGCTGCATTTAATACGATCATAAGGGAAATGATTTTCGGCAGAAAGTATGGTTATTTTACCCGTAAAGTCATTTTCACGTAAAGCCTTAGCAGCGTAAAAAGAGGCATTACCACCACCAATTAAAACATAATGTTCTTTGGTAGTTGCGGCGTAAATCTTAGTGGGGATTTGGTCTTCTATAAAAAGCACCACATCGTTGCCTTTTATTTCAACTCTATATGCATTTAGATTATCGGTGCCTGGCGGTTCTTCCAAACAACCATCTTTTAAATCAAAACAAGCGTGGTGCCACGGGCAAATTACATGACTTCCGGAAACTGCCCCTTTTATTAGTGGTGCGCCGTAATGGGAACATTTGGCATCTATGGCAAAAAATTGATCTTCATTTTTAACCAATAAAAGTTCTTTGTCACCTATGGTAATTTCTTTTTTATCTCCGTTTAAAAAATGTTGTGCATTTCCTACAATATGTGCTGACATGGGTTGGTAATTTAGGTTATAGTTTTAACCATTTAAATGGGGTAAATGGTTTCAAATGAAGTCGTTATTTTTTAAAAAGCACTAATAAGGTTTTAGGCTTTCTTTTTTCGGAATTGAAAAAATAAATAGACACCAAAAAGCACTAAACTTATTACCGAAATCCAAATCAATACACTTTTTAGATTTTCCCAATCTTCTTCTAACCATGCAATTAGACCTATTAGTGGGGTAATGCCAATTATTGTTGCTGCCATAAATTTAAAATAATTCATCTTAGCTAACCCAGTAATAAAACTGATAGCATCATTACTTAAAAATGGTGATACCCGCGAAAGTATAACAGCCCAGACCCCGTATTTTTTTACCTTTTCATAAACGTTTTTTTCTGCTTTTTCTCCTAAAATTTTCTTTATAGCGGGTTCACCAAGGTATTTACCCATAAAATAACCTACAGTTGAAGCAACTAAAATAGCCACTAAGCTTAATATAGACCCCCAAATTTTACCATAAGCCAGAATAGAAATCAGAATTAATAAAACGCTATTAATAACTAATGTGAACATCTGTAATACCATAGCAAAAACTATTACTAATGGTCCCCACATTCCAAAACCTTTTACCCATACACTTATTCTATCTCTATCTCCACTGGTTAAGATTTCAAACGCCGTATCTATAAATTGTTCATAAGCCGGAAAAATAAAATAGCTTCCCACTAAAAAAATAGTAAGGAACCCTGTAACAAACCAAGGAAGGTTATCAATTAATATATTTTGAAGTTTATTTTTAGTCAAAATAAGTCATTAGAATATATCAACCCTACGATCATAAATTCAGTTCTTTTTAAGACCGAAAAAAGACAATCTTTTCAGAAAGCCTAGTATATTGTTTTCTTGTATTTTTCAGCCTAATTGAAATTGTTTATGAAGTCTTTTATTACCGTTCTGAAATCCTGTTTTTATGGATTTTCCCTAGTTCTTATTGCCTTATTAGCGGCCTGTTCTTCAGACGATGCCTCCGATCAATACCAACCCATAAAAGTAGATCCTGCTTTTGCAGAATTTATTTCGGCATATACTTCTGGGACTATAAAGTCAGACGATGCCATTCGGATTCGTTTTGTAAAATCGGCGGCAGATACCAATCAAATTGGCAAAGAAGCGGATAATGACTTGTTTAAGTTTTCGCCTTCTATTGCGGGTAAAGCCATTTGGTTAGACCATTACACCATAGAATTTACGCCAGAGAATAGACTAGAATCTGGTAAAGTGTACGAATGTAAATTCGATTTAGAAGATCTTTTTGAGGTAAAAGAAGAACTAGAAACTTTCAAATTCAACTTTCATATTATAAAACAAGCTTTTTCGGTTAATGTAGACGGCGTAAATACCTATGAGAATAATGACCTGAAAAAGCAGTTTATCCGCGGGTATATTTTAACGGCCGATTATGCTAAAAACGAATACATTGAAAAAACCTTAACGGCCAAGCAAAACGGCAACGGATTAAAGATTACGTGGGATCATTCTTTTTCTGCCGAATACAAACATCAGTTTACCATAGAAAATGTAACACGTGCTTTGGACGATAGCGAAGTTGAATTGGAATGGAACGGAGAAGCCATCAATGTAGAAGACGCCGGACGTTCCAAGGTTGAAATCCCCGGGCTAAATAACTTTAAAGTGATGTCGGCCGAGGCCCACTTAAGTCCAAGCCAATACATAGAAATTCGTTTTTCTGACCCGATTGACGAAAACCAAGATTTAAATGGCTTAATCACCTTAGCCGGAACAAAATTAAAATATACCGTTACGGGAAATGTAGTGAAAGCCTATCCGTCTAGCCGTTTAAAAGGAAGTAAAAAACTTACCGTGCATACTGGCATTAAGAACATTCTTAATTATAAGCTGAAACGCAACTTTGAGAAAACCCTAATCTTTGAACAAACCAAACCAGAAACCCGTCTTTTAGGCGAAGGAAATATTATTCCTACTTCCGAAGGATTGATTTTCCCTTTTGAAGCCGTGGGGCTGAAGTCGGTGGATTTAACCGTTACCAAAATTTTTAAGAACAACGTTTTACAGTTTTTCCAAGACAACAATTACGACGACAACAGCAATTTAAGACGTGTAGCGCGCCCTGTTTTCAAAACAAAAATAGACCTTAATACCGCAGGAGTTTTTGAACCCAACAAATGGAGCCGTTATGCGGTAGATTTGGCCAGTTACATAGAACCGGAACCGGGTGTGATTTACCATGTAGAAATTGGTTTCCGAAAAAGTTATTCCGCTTACTTCTGTGGAAATACAGGTACCGAAGACGATTTAGCCGAAGTAGAAGAAAATTGGGACGAGCCCGAAGACGAAACCTCTAACTGGGATGGCATAGAAGATTATTATTATCCACCCGGTTACGACTGGCAAGAACGAGACAATCCGTGCCATGTTTCTTATTACGGAAGTAGAAGAAAAATTGAACGCAACGTAGTTTGTACCGACTTGGGTGTGATTGCCAAAATGGGTGCCGAACATTCTATTTTGGTTACGGTGGCAGATCTGAAAAACACCGATCCGCTTTCTGGGGTTGACGTAGAAATTTACGATTACCAGCAACAATTAATCAACAAAGGAACTACCAACGATCAAGGTCAGGCCGATGTGAAGCTTGAACGCAAACCGTTTATAGTATTAGCCAAAAAAGGCGATCAGTTTACCTATCTAAAAGTACAAGACGGTTATTCACTTTCCTTGAGCAACTTTGATATTTCGGGGACAAAAATTGATAAAGGGCTGAAGGGATTCATTTACGGGGAACGCGGAGTTTGGCGTCCGGGAGATACCCTGTTTTTAAGCTTTATGTTGGAAGACAAAAACCACACACTACCTAAAAATCATCCGGTTTCGTTTGAATTAATTAATCCGGAAGGCAGAGTGATTCAGAAAATCACCAAAACCACGGGTGAAAAAGGCGTGTACAGTTTCATCTGCAAAACAGACGACGATGCCCCAACCGGAAACTGGACGGCTAAAGTGTACGTTGGCGGTACCGAATTCAGTAAAAACCTGAAAATTGAAGCCATTAAACCCAACCGATTAAAAATAAAACTAGACTTCGGAAAAGATAAACTAACGGCCAGCGACAAAAATGTTTCCGGTGAACTGGAAGTAAAATGGCTGCATGGCGCTGTGGCTAAAAACGTACGGGCTGAATTTGAAGTAGTATTTACCAAAGGAAAAACCGAATTCCCCAAATACCAGGATTACGCCTTCGATGACGCTGCCCGTGATTGGTACCCAGAATCGCAAACCATATTCGATGGCAAAGTAAATTCGGAAGGAAAAGCCTTTATTAAAGCCTCTTTCAATTTAGACGAAGACGCACCAGGGGTTTTAAATGCGCACTTTAAAGGAAAAGTGTACGAGCCGGGCGGTGATTTTAGTGTAGACCGATTTACCATTCCGTATTATCCGTACGAATCCTTTTTGGGAGTTCGTTTGCCCGAAGGCGACAAGCGCGGCATGTTATTAACGGACACCAACCACACGGTAGATATAGTTTGTTTAAATCCAGACGGAAAGCCTGTAACCAGAAATGGCGTAAAAGTAGAATTGTACAAATTAGACTGGCGCTGGTGGTGGGACAATTCTTCCAACAACGTGCCTAGTTACGTTACACAATCCTACAACCGACCTATGCAAGAAGGCATAATAAATGTTTCAGGAGGAAAAGGAAGCTGGACATTACGCATGAATTACCCGGAATGGGGACGTTATTATGTACGCGTTTGTGACCCGGTTACGGGACATTGTGCCGGAAAACTGTTTTACATGGACTGGCCGGGTTGGGCAGGAAAAGCCAAACGAGATTATCCGGGTGCAGCCAGCATGTTAGAATTTTCGGCAGATAAAGAAAATTATGCCGTGGGCGAAACCATACAATTAAGTGTACCGGGCAGTGGCGAAGGCCGTGCTTTGATAAGCATTGAAAACGGAAGTAAAGTATTGGAAACCTTCTGGACGCAATTAAACAAAGGTGAAAACGCTATTGAAATTCCGGTGAAACCCGAAATGGCACCTAATGTTTTTGTTCACGTAACGGCATTACAACCGCATGCCCAAACAGTAAACGATTTACCGATTCGCAGATACGGCGTTATCCCGATCATGATTGATAATCCTGAAACGCATTTGGAACCACAAATTAAAATGGCTAAAACACTTTCTCCGGGTAAAAAAGTATCGATTACCGTTTCCGAAAAAGAAGGAAAAGCCATGACCTATACCCTTGCAGTAGTAGACGAAGGTCTGTTGGATTTAACCCGTTTCCAGACGCCGGATCCTTGGAATGAATTTTACAAACGCGAAGCCTTGGGTGTAAATACTTGGGACATGTACAATTTGGTGATGGGTGCTTTTGGTGGAGAAATGCAAACCCTAATGGGGATTGGTGGTGATGCCGAAGTAAGCAACGAAGCCAAAGAAAAAGCCAATCGATTTAAACCGGTGGTCACCTTTTTTGGTCCGTACAGTATTGCTGCTTCCGGCAGTAAAACTCACAGTTTCACCATGCCGCAATACGTAGGTTCGGTGAGAACCATGGTAGTTGCCCGTAATGAAGAAGCTTATGGTTCGGCAGAAAAAGCCACACCCGTAAAACAATCTTTAATGGTGTTGGGAACGTTGCCACGTGTGGTGGGTCCGAAAGAGAAAATCAAATTACCGGTAAACGTATTTGCGTACAGTAATTCGGTAAAAGACGTTCAGGTTAAAATTACGGTGAACGATAAATTGAAAATAATAGGCACTTCTAGCAAGACGATTTCTTTTTCGGAAGAAGGAGACCAACTGGTAGAATTTGATTTAGAAGCTCCGGAAATTACCGGCATTGCCCAAGTAAAAATTGAAGCCAAAGGCGGTGGCGAAACGGCTGTTCATGAAATTGAATTAGACGTAAGAAACGCGAACCCACCGGTGACTAAAACCACCACCAAAGTATTGCAGCCGGGTGAAAGCTGGGAAAACAGCGTGCCTACGCTTGGTGTAAAACGAAGTAATTCGGCGGCATTGGAAGTGTCTTCGCTTCCGGCCATAAATTTAGAAAGCCGATTGCACTATTTAATCCGTTACCCACACGGTTGTGTAGAACAAACTACTTCGGGCGCCTTTCCGCAGTTGTACTTAAGTTCTTTAATGCAACTGAATAGCCAGCAAGTTGAACGTACCGAACAAAACGTAAAAGCCGCAATTGATCGATTGAGAAGTTTCCAGACTTCAGCAGGTGGATTTACCTACTGGCCGGGCCATACGGAAGAATCGGATTGGGGAAGCAGTTATGCCGGGCATTTCTTGGTAGAAGCCAAACGCAAAGGCTTTAACGTAGGCGCTATGCTGAACGAATGGAAAAGCTACCAAAAGAAAATGGCGGCTCGTTGGACAAGAAATACTACGTCCGGCTATTACAGAAGCGACTTAATGCAAGCCTACCGTTTGTATACCTTGGCATTGGCCGGTTCGGCAGAAATGGGGATTATGAACCGCTTGCGTGAAGACGAACAATTGAGCCAACAAGCTAAATATACCTTGGCATCGGCGTATGCAGTTGTGGGATTAAAAGATGCCGCGGAACAACTTATCGCTTCTGCCAATACGGAAGTGAAACCTTACCGAGAATTTTCGTATACGTATGGTTCTTCTACACGTGACGAAGCCATGATGTTAGAAACCATGGCCTTGTTAAAAGATTACGACCGTGCTTTGCCTTTGATGAAAACCGTAGCTGCAAACCTGAACAGCCAACGTTGGTTAAGCACGCAAGAAACGGCCTATTCTTTAATGGCAATTTCTCGTTTGGTAGAGAACAATAAAAGTGAAGAACCGATCCACTTTATGATGGTGTACGGCAGCGAAACTAAAGATTTTCAGTCGGAAGAAGTGTTGATGAAAACCGAATTAAAACAACAATACGGCAGCACTAAAAACCTACAAGTGAAAAACACGTCTAAGCAAGTGTTGTTTGTAACGGTAACACAGCAAGGTGTTCCGGCGATTGGTGCCGAAGAAAACGGACAAAACGAATTGCAGATGTCGGTGAATTATATGGACAAAAACGGAAACAGGGTTAACCCAGCGGATTTACCACAAGGCACCGATTTTATTGCCAGCGTAAAAATTACCAATCCTGGGATGCGTGGCGATTTAAAAGAAATGGCTTTAACCCAAGTTTTCCCTTCGGGTTGGGAAATCCAGAACAGCCGCATGGACGAAGTAACGGAATTCTACTCGGCCGATAAAGCCGATTACCTAGATATCCGAGACGATAGAGTGTATACTTATTTTGACTTACAAAAAGGCAAAAGCAAAACCTTTAACGTGGTATTAACCGCCACGTATGCCGGAGAATTTTATCAGCCTGCGGTACGCTGTGAAGCCATGTACGATAACTCGGTTTACGCCCAAAAAGCGGGGCAATGGGTGAAGGTGAGGTTGGAGGAGTAGTTTGTGTAATTGTGGGTTTTATATTTAAAATGTTAATCACGCCGAAGTCAGTGTCCTCACTGACTTCAAGGCTTAGGTATGGATCATTTGTGGGGCAGAAAAAATGGCGAAAAACAACAAGTGAAAAACACTTGCGCGATTGGGAACTTGATCGGGTATCTGTTCTAAAATTGATGTTGGTTTTTCAATAGTTATTTATGAATAAAATAATGAAAGTGTTTATCATAATTTTTATCCTCAGTTTAATAGGTGGTGTAGTAGGATACTTTTTGTCTGAAAAAAGAAACATTACCAGAGAAAATGGGAAGATTGTTTTAATAAAAGAGTATCGGGAAGATTATTTAAATAAACCTTCTGTGATTGCAATTGAGAACATTACTGATTCTACAGAATACAAAAGAATTATAAATCATGAAAATTCAACAACCAATATAAAGTTTTCACCAATTGAACATGGTTCAGAAATGATACTTGTGGACACATCTTACTGCAATTTTAAGAAAATAGCTTTTAAAGATGGAGAAGCTCCTATGAGACAAGACCCATATTCTGAGCTATGGATTTGGCATGAGTTCTTAGTTTATTGACTTTTCAAATAGAGATTATCGGGTCTAGCCCGATAATGACGTAGTAATTGTCGGTATGGTAGTTTGAATGTGTTTTAAAACCCCATAGCCCATGGTTTAAACCATGGGCTATGGGGTTTAGCCGATATTGAGGTATTTTGAAACGGAGGGTTTTAGGGTTTCCCAAAAGGTAGCTATGGAACGTCATCTTCGGGCTAGACCCGGAGATCCCTCAAATACAAATGCAGTTAAAATTATCAATTATCGTTTGTGTCCTCACAAATGATCTTGTCCAGTTTCTAAGTCCTATCTTAACCGACCTCGTTTGTAACTAGGTTGAACGAGAACAGCGATTTTATCGCTAGAGATTTTAGCAAAAGTTCTATAAAGAGATTATCGGGTCATCCCAAGCTATCGGGAGATAATGACGGTAGTAGTGGCATTGAGGTATTTTGAAAGTGTTTTTAAAACCCCACTTGAGCTTTTTTCAGAGTTCTAAATAGAGATTAAGTTAGAAACCAACGGATTCTTCTCTTCTAGCAAAGCCTTTGCTAACTAGACTAAAACAATTGCTAATAACAAAAAAGCCCACGGTTTTAACCGTAGGCTTTGTATTTCATTATAATTAAATCTGGGTTACAGCTTAATTATTTTTTCTGTATAAACATTTTTTAAAGATTGAATCCTAAGTACATAGCTGCCTTTTTCGAAATTAGATAGATTTAAACTAAAAGATGCTGAATAGGATTCAGTAAGAATATTTTCTCCCTTCATGTTAAAAATTTCAACTTTAAAATCTCCTCTTTCATCAGGAAGGTTAACTTTTATGTAATCTTTAGACGGATTAGGATAAAGGCTTATGCTTTCCTTTTTAGCAAATGAATTTATAGCAGAAGGCTCTTCTTTATCATCTTCACCGGGTATACCTTTTAAGAAAACAGTGTTAAAATCACCAGCGGCTATTTTTTTTACCGGTTCCATATTTTCAGGAAAATCTAATTGACCGTAATTATTTCTACCCCAGCCTACTACAGAACCATCTTTCTTAAGCGCTAAACCATGATAAGTACCAGCTTCGATATCAATAACGTTGTTCAAATCTTCAGGTATGTCCAATTCACCGTAATCATTACTCCCCCAAGCTACTACTGTACCGTCTTCTTTTAATGCAATTGTAAAGTCACCGGCCGCATCAATTTTTATAACATTAGTTAAATCATCAGGAATATCCAGTTGGCCATCATAATAATCACCCCACGCTATAACAGTACCGTCTTCTTTTAAAACCACGGAATGACTAGCACCAGCTGCCACATCAATAGCAGGACCTATATTATCTGGAACTGTTGCTACACCGTATGAATTATAACCCCAAGCCACTACTTCATTATCATTTGTAAGTGCTAAATAATGATCATAACCCCCTTTAACTTTTTTTATGTTATCTAATCCATCTGGTATATCTTCCCCAGAACCCCAGTCTACAAGAGTGCCATCTTTAAGCAAGGCAACAGAAGAGTAATAACCTGCCGCCACTTCTTTCACATTCATTAAATCCTTTGGAATGCTAGTTTGCCAAAAAGAATTTGATCCCCAATTGGTTACACTTTCATCTTTATTTAATACTAAATAATGAATATCCCCAGCCACAACATCTTTAGCATTATCTACAAAAGGAGGTTTAAATGTTTCTCCATAGGCATCGGCACCCCAACCTACGGTTGTGCCATCGTTTTTAACTGCCATAGCATAATCTGCACCTACCCCAACTGTTAATACATCATCTAAATCATTAGGGATATTTAATTGTTTGAAATCACTGCTTCCCCATCCTATTACAGTTCCATCTTCTTGAACGGCTATTACAAAATCTCCCGAGCCCGAGAAGGTTTCAACAGGTTTAATATCTTGCGGAATACTCAATTGACCATCTTGTCCGGTACCCCATCCTACAAGTGTACCATCAGATCTTAAAGCCATACAATGATAGGGGCCAACAGCAATTTCTTTTACATGCTTTGCGCTTTCAGGGGGACTTTGCACATTTGAAACGGTACTCCCCCATACATAAACTGTACTATCACTAAGTAATGCCATTGAATGGTAGCTGCCGGCTGCTATATCAATAGCATTGTTTATATTTGGAGAATCTGATTCACCTTGCAAATTTCTTCCCCAGCCAATAATTGTTCCGTCGGATTTTAGCGCTAAGGAATTATATTCCCCAGCAGAAACTTTAACTACACCACTTAAACCCACGGGTACATCTATCTGCTCGTAATTATTTCTACCTAATGCTAAAACCGTACTATCTTCCAATACAAGAAGAGTATGATATAAGCCACAGGAAATGTCAATTACTTTTCCAATATTATCAGGGATATTTAACTGTCCTCTAGAATTAGATCCCCAGCCTTCAACAGTATTATCAGCTTTTAGGGCTACAGTGTGGGCATAACCGGCTTCAATTTTAATAATCTGTTTGTTTTCGATATTATAATGTCGGGGAGAACCAAATATCAGTAACTGATTATCATTTTCTTGTGAATAGCTACAAAGCACAATTAGATTTAAAAAAAGTAAGAGAAGTGTTTTCATAAGTAAAAGATTTAAAATTTCTGCAAATTAATAAAAATCATCATAATCCAATTTTTAACATTACAATAAAAGAGGAAGATTATATAATTTCTGAAATCAAAATAAACAAAGTTTTAACCATGGGCTATTGGGTTCATAAAAATGCGATTACTCCAAGTAATCGCATTAGTTTTTGTAATAGTTATTTTTACTCTTCAATATGGTAGCGTACTAATCTTCTTTCGAAATAAGTATTACACGAGCTTAGATAAAAATAAGAATGCTTAATCAAGCCTACATTTTTAGCATAATACGTATTAGTATGTTTTGGACTTTTAGGATGATCTTCACATTCATGAGGTCGGTAAACATCCCCTCTATAATTGAGAGTCTCGAAATCACCTGCTGGTACAGAAATTAACCCGTTTGGAATAAGCATTTTAGATTCAATATACATGAGTGTATCTGGATACTCTTCAGGAATTTTATTAACATTAATAACCTGATTTATCCTATTTTCTGAAAAAATAACATTGCCATTGCGGTCTACTTTATTTTTTAGAGAATCTTTATATGAACCGTCCCATAAATCTGTATTATTAATTCTACTATTTTGATCCACCCGAAAATTGTCAAACCAATAATAATGGCCCACCGGTAAAAGAGTATCATTTGTTATAACCGTACTATCCTTGTAATCCAGTAAACGTTCGTTTCCTAAACTATCAATCTCATAAACATCATACACCCAATAATTTCCAACTTCCATGGGTAGGTATTCAGATTTAGCGGAATAATCGGTGCTGTCTTCTACAACTACAGGTGGCCGATCTTCTTCCGGGTTTTTGGTCTCTTGTTTTTCTTTTTTACAAGCGAACAATAGACTTGTTGCCATTACAAAAATTGGTAAACTTCTCATTTTTAGGTTTTATTAAATTAAACAATTGAAAAATGAGTAAGCGTGTATTCATAAAAGCGTAATTGTGATTTAAAAACAGTTGTCTAACGAGACTGGTTTAATAGATATTGTAAGCTTAGCTTAATCTTTAACAGAAAGCTTTATTTTAGTGTGTAGTGAACCATACATTAAAACCATGCAAATCAATCTAGAAGAAACCGAAACCAGAGGAAGGGCTTTTGTAGAAAAAGAAGGTAAAACCATAGCCGAAATGGTGTATTCCAAAGCCGGTAAAGATCAAATTATTATTGAACACACGGATGTAGACGATCAATTAAGAGGCCAAGGAGCAGGCAAACAGTTGTTAATGAAAATTGTAGAAATGGCTCGTGAGAAAAACTTAAAGGTTATTCCGTTGTGCCCCTTTGCCAACAATGTTTTCAAGAAAGATGAATCTATAAGTGATGTGCTTAAAGGATCAAAATGAGTTACACCCTAGGTTCCAATTATCCATCCCTTTCAGTAGACATTGAATACCGTTCGGCGTATTTTCTTGGCGCTATTTTACGTCCTTTTGAAATGTTGTAAACTTTAATAAAACTGGCCCCTAAATACATAATTAAAGACGAATAGAAGATAAACAATAAGATTAAAACCACAGATGTAGAGGTTTCGAAAATGTTATCAATTTGGCTATTAATTAAAAATTCTTCTAAAAGAAATTTACCTATAGAAAAAAGGATTGCAGTTAAAAGTGCTCCTTTAAATAAAGCTTCCGGTTTCACTTTGCCATCTGGCATATAGCCAAAAATAGCAGCAAACCAAGTGGTAATAAAAAGCAATGAAAATAGCTTACTTATTACAAGAATCACAGCAAAATCAAACCCAGGAATAGATGTTTTTAAAGGTTCTTGTAAAGCATTTATCATAGTATCACTAAGATTGGCCAGCAGGAATAAAATCCCTGTTAAAAGAATGATTCCTAAGGCTAAGGATCTTTTTTTAAGCATAATTAAAAAACCATACTTTGTCTTTTTTTTACGAACGTGCCATATTCTATTAATAGAGGCTCTAATTATTTTAAACAGGTTAGTTCCTATTATTATAAAAAACAAAAACTGAAAAATGGTGATCCATATATTACTGTTAAGACCTTCGAAATTAACCACAATTTTTTCTATTTGTTCTGTTGTGTTGCTCCCTAAAGTTTCTTCAATCTTATCAAAAAAAGTACTGCTTACCTGCTTAGATTTAAGGAAATACCAACTTAAGGTATTTACAATAATTATTACAATTGGTGCTAAAGAAAAAACAGTAAAAAACGCGGTGGAAGAAGCTAATACTAAAGGATCATTTTTTCCTAATTCTTTAAAAGTGTCCGAAAATAACTTTAACCACTTTTTAAACTTATCCATAAACTACTTAATGCTTTTTTGTCCTAAAAAGTTTATTTCAGATAAAAACTTAATATAATAAACAATTCTTAATGAAGTGGTGTTAAAGCGAAAGTGAGCAATATTTTAGTTTAATTTTAGCAAAAAATACCCTAGCGTTATGAATGAATTATTAAAAGTAGATTTCTGGCATAAAGCTGCCCAAAGTACCATAGAATGGTCTATAGGACATCTCCCTAAGATTTTTATGACGTTGTTCTTAATGTTTTTAGTCCTGTTTGTTTTTAAGTTTTTCGTAAAACGAATTAGGAAAATTATGCTAGCCAGAACTTTAAAAGCCTATGAAGAAAATTCGGCAGAGAAGGAAAAACGAATTAACACGCTTTTAGACATTGTTAAACAAGCGGGTAAAGTCATTATTTTTGCCATTTTCATGATGATGATACTTAAAAGTTTTGGCTTAGACATTGCGCCAATTTTAGCCGGTGCTGGTATTCTGGGTTTGGCAGTTGGTTTTGGTGCACAAGAATTGGTTCGGGATTTTATATCTGGTTTTTTTATTCTGTTGGAAAACCAAGTAAGAACCGGAGACGTAGCCATTATTAACGGAACAGGTGGTTTGGTAGAACATATAGAACTAAGAACCATTACTCTTAGAGATTTGGCTGGCGTAACGCATGTTTTTCAGAATGGTAAGATTAATACTTTGGCTAATATGACCAAAGAATGGTCTGCTTATGTGTTTGATATTGGTATTGCCTATAAAGAAAATACAGATGAAGTCATTAAGGTGATTAAAGAATTAGATGAAGAATTTAGAAAAGACGAAAACTTTAAAAAATTAATTCTAGAACCCATTGAGATTTTTGGGGTAGATAAATTTGGCGATAGTGCTGTGGTGATTAAAGCCCGTTACAAAACCAGACCAATACAGCAATGGAATGTAGGTAGAGAATTTAACCGACGTATTAAATTTGCTTTTGACCAACGCAACATCGAAATTCCATTTCCTCACCAAACTATTTACTGGGGAGAAGATATTAATCCACTTCGTCTTAAAATGGACGAGAATTTAAAAGTTCAGGAATAAGAAAAGAAGCTCTATTTTGAAGGAAAAGGAGACCGTTACTGGTCTCCTTTTTTGTTTTCGTCTTCTCTAGAAAATCTAAAACTAGGCGCTTTATAACCTTCTGGTAAATACTCTGCCGGTATAGTAGTTTGGTTACCGTCTCTTGGCGCTCTGTAATGCGGTGACATAATTTCTACACCTGCTTCGTTAAAAGCATCTTGTATGTTTTGGTGCAATTCCGAATAAGTACTTGGTTGTTTGTTGGGTTCGTTTGAATATGCATTTAACTGATACGAAACATAAAAATCGTCTAAGCTGGTTTGCAGTATAAATGGTTTTGGCTCTTTCATTACATATTCCGTTTTAAGAGCAGCACTAATTAACAATTCATGAACTTGTCTCCATGGCACATCATAACCAATAGTTATTGTGGTATGCAAGACAATTCCGCCTTGGTCTCTAGAGGTGCTGTAATTAATTACATTAGAGGCTAATACCAATGAATTAGGAATAGTCACAAATTCTTTTTTAGGAGTTCTAACACGGGTTACAAAAGCAGTTTTTTCAACTACATCACCAACTACGTCGTTAATTTTAATTCGGTCACCAATAATAAATGGGCGCATATACGTCATTACTAAGCCGGCTACTAAATTTCCAATAACAGAAGAAGAACCTAAAGAGAATATTATACCCAAAAACACAGAAACGCCCTTAAAAATAGCGGAGTCGGAACCCGGTAAGTAAGGGAAAATGGTAATAAACATAAAGGCATACACAATTACTTTAACAATGTTGTAAGTAGGTCTGGCCCAATCGGAATAAAAACCCTGAATATGCAGTCTGCCGTATTCAATTTCTAAAGTTAAATATCTTAGAAAACGAAGTATATAACGTGTAATAGTTACGATTACTACAATAGTAAATAAGTTAGGAATGTAATTAACAAATCCTAAAAGAATGCTTTTTACAGGGGTGAAGACATAACCAAACAGTATTTCGGCTAAACGTTGGGTAGGCGGAAAAATAATGAAAATTAAAGGCAGTGTTATATAAAACACAAATATGATAAGAAAAATCTTTACAGCCTTAGAGACAAATAAGATTACATCGGTTTGTTTATTAGAATCTAAAAACTCATAATTTTTAAAACGGAAACCTGTAAAAACCACGTCTTTTTTACTAATAATCCAAGTGTCTATTTTTTTCTTGAACAAGCGATTAATCAAATAGATTAATAAAATTAATCCGGCTATAACTAAAATTGTATAGGCAAGAAGTTTAACTTTTTTAAAGAAACTGGTTTCTTCTTTGTAAAATTCTATGTCTTTTATAATTCGTGTTTTGTAATCGTTAGCTATAACTTGTTTGGGTTGTTCCATCCAAAAAGCATCCAGTTCAGTAACACTTATAACCGTTCTATCTAAATAAGTAATGTCTACGGTTTGGCCATAATCTGTAATTTTTAAACTGTCTGAACTCACCAAAAAATGAGTGTATAAATCCTTTAATCGTTCGTTAATGATTTTTGACCGTTCTAAAGGGGATACAGAACCAATTTTAGTGTAAACATAAAATATGGTGTCTTTATATGGCGCAACAGGAAATCCTTGTGTTGTTAATTTTAAAGAAGCAATCTCGGTTTTAAGCGCTACTTTTTTTAAAGAATCACTTACCTGTAATGAGTTTAATTTTTCTTCTAGCTCACCTCTTTTTTTATTCTCTCGGCTGCTTAATTCTTCTAACTGAAGTTTAAGCATTTGCTTCTGCAAAGAATCGGCTACATGAACAGAATCTGCTCTTCGGATAAGAACCATGGTTTTAGAAAGCCGAATGGCTTCTGAAGCCGTGCTGCTGTCTTCTACAGAAACCGGTTTTTCTTGACTGTAAGAATTAAAGGCAATGGAAACAAAAAGGATAACTAAACTGAAAAACTTCTTCATACCAAATTAAATAATGAAGTTAAGCTACTCAAACTTTTTAAGTTCGCCCAAACTCCAATATGTATTTGAATGAAAATACACGAATTGTAGAACACTTTTCACGATTAAAAACACCAAAAGCACATTTCCAATGAATTGAGCTAGTGGAACGGTTATTTCACTAATGGTTTTAAAATTAATTGTTTCATCAAAACAACATCATTATGAATACGTCAATAAGCCATAAACTAAACGAGTTATTACAAAAGAACTACGATGCTGAAAAAGGATATAAAGAAGCAGCAGAAAAAGCAAAAGACAGTAATTTAAAACACTTTTTTGAAACCTACGTAATGCAACGTTACCGTTTTGGGCATGATATTAAAGGAGAGTTAAAAAGCATGAATGCTGAAATTGATAAAGGTTCTAGCTTAACTGGTGCTGTGCACAGAGCATGGATAGATACTAAAGCATTTGTAGTTGGTTCTACAGACGAAGCTATTGTGGAAGAATGTATTCGTGGCGAACATTATGCTTTAGAAGAATACGAAGAAGCACTTCAATTAGAAAATCTACCTAGTTCAACCCATACTATTTTAAGCGATCAAAAGAACGCTATTAAAGAAGCTATTATTAGCTTAAAAGAATTAGAGACCATTTTTGAAAAACAATAGAGTGATACCCTCGGGTATTTTCAACAGCGGGGCCGCTTTCGTAACTGGAAGCGGTTTTCTTTTTTTGCAAAAAAAACCGATGAGATTATTCCCATCGGCTTTGTTTTTATCTTATTAAGAACTACTTATTGTTTAATTACTTTCTGAACAGTAGAACCAGTCTTTGTTTTTACACGAACAATATACATTCCGTTTTCCCAGTTTAGCATATTAATGTCTTTCACATCAAAACTACTGTAAATTAACGCGCCAATTTCATTCATAACTTCTACGCTTTCAATTTCTTTGGCAGAAATATGCAAAGTAGAAGAAACAGGATTAGGGTAAATTTCAACAGCAGAGAATGATTCGAAATTGTTAGAACCCGTAACACAATCTAAACTAGCAGTTACTAAAGCTCTATCACAACTATTACCAGTAGATACTACTATATCGAAGAAACCAGGGAAATCATCATTATCATAATCTCTAGTATCATCTGTAATATTTACAACACCCGGAATTTCAAATGCAGTACTTGAATAGTTTGCACCACCAGAGTAAGATATTCTACCATTTCCACCTGATGGAACTAACGTATAATCCCCTGCGGAAGGAACTAAAATTGGGTCATTAGCAAAATTCATCGTATAGAATTCTAAGTCCGTACCTCGTTGTTCACCCCTACAGTCAACAGGTGTAGCGGAATAACTTTTAATTAATTGCCCATCGGCATCAAGTAAATCTAAGGTTAATGTGACCTGACTAGGGCAGTTATATATGTATGGTTGGAATTTCAGTTCAAGAAATTGAAATGCTACATTTGCTGTAAATTTAAAACCTATTGAACCTTGGTCAGTACCACCTGTTAAAGTGTTATTTGTAGAACTTGGCCCAACGCTTTGTTCAAATGAACCCGCATCTGCAACGTAAAAGTTTGTTGGTTCAGAAATAGAAGTTGTAAAATTAGCTCCTGTAAATAATACGTTACCACCAGTTGCATTGGCATACCATTCATAAGGACCTCCAGAACTTAGTACTTTTAAAGTAACATCTCCAGAACCACATCGTGTATCCCCAAGGGTTTCTGGTAAACTAGATGTTATAATAATTTCATCCGATTTGTCTGGGCAACCTGTAGCACTAATGTTTAATTCATATGTACCAGCACCAGTAACTTCTAAAGTAGAAGCAGATTCGTTATCTAAAACAACTCCATTTTTAGACCACTGATAAGTAATTCCATTTCCGGAAACACCCGCGTTTAATTCCAGCTCGGCAGGAATACAAAGATCTGCATCTTCTCCTAAATCCACTTCTGGAAGATTACCTAAGACTTCTACTTCCGATGACTTAGAACAATCTACTGAGTCAACAATTACAGTATAAGTACCTGCTGTAGAGGCCGTATAAGTTGGGGCATTTGCTCCGGAAATAGTTGTTCCATCTTTTTTCCAGATGAAAGAACGGTTGTTTGCAACTGTTAAACCTGAATTTAGCTGAATTCCGTTGTTAGCACCACAAATAGTAAGGGACTCCCCTAAGTCTGGTGTAGCACATTGAACATTGGCTTTGAGTGGATTCCAGAAATTACCTGTTTGTACAAATAAACCAATTAAACGTAGAGTATTATTAAAATAACCAGGATTATATGCTGATTTAACTGCCAAGTTTTCGCTATACATGGCGTTTACAAAATTTTGTCTTTGCGGTGTGTAAGCAGCCCCTAAAGAAGCTGCTCCGCACATTCCTACAAATGTACCGTTATGATCACCCGGACCACCTGAACCGTCTTGGTTTCTTTCACCACTTACAGAACCTGCGCCACCAATACCAATCCAGAAATCGGCTTGTTTATTTAATATAGTTTGTAAAGAGGCAGTTCCGTACCATAATTCTGCCGTAGCTACACGCCATGGCGCACGAATAGCATCATAACCAAAGCCAGTAGAAGAAGTACCACTACCGCTGCAACTAGAATTTAATTGACCATCCGGATTAGACCAGTTGGAAGGAAAGCCTGTGTTAGCATGCGCATTAGTAGTTAATAAATTTTCTGTTCCTTGGATACATAAATCCCAAAAAGCATCTTGGTTTTGGCCGTTGGTCGACATAAATTCTTTCCAAACTCTAAAATAACCCGGTGGTTGGTAAGAAGGATTTCTACAAGCCGGTTTCCAAATATCACCATTTTCTAAAGTATAGTTGGTCTGGTTGATTTCGTGATCTTTAACACTATTAATCATTGTAATAGCATCTTGTGTATAGTTAGGACTAGTGCTGCTTGGCCATTGAATGGCAGCCACTACTAAAGCCATGGTGGCATCTACATCTGCATCGGAAGCACCGTTAGGACCGGACACGCCGGAACAACCGTCTATTTTCCAGTTCATGAAACCATTTTGATTGGAATGTGTCTGGTAATATTTCCAAAGTCCGTCAAACAAATCTTTGTCTGCTGAATATGCCGCTAACAACATCCCGTAACCAATACCTTCTGAAACAGTTTGGGATGGATTATCAAATTTTATACGGTATTGCCCGTTTGGACAAGCTTCTACCAGATTGGTTTTCCACTCGTTATATTCTTCAGCAACTGTAGACGATTGTCCATAAGCCCCACTTGTTGGAAGGTTAGTAGGCATCATACCGTATTCATAAGTAGTATTAGTCCCAAATGGAACAGTTGCACCAGAAGGTGAATTAATTTGAGCAAATGTGAATATTTTAATTAATAGCAAAAATGCTATTGAGGTACAGACTTTTCTCATAGTTTATCTTTTTTCTAGTCCTGAATATTATAGCAACATTAATTTTACGTAAAAACTTGAAGACATACAAGTTTAAACTTATATCTATTTATACCAATTTGGCAGAAAAGGTTACTTCTTTGTAGAAGATAATTTCTAATGTAATAAACAGAAATCTATAAAAAATATTATTTAAACACTCATAAACAGCCGTTTATAGCAATCATATTTCTATGAAAGTATTACTTTATTCGATTAAATATATACTATAAAAAAGCACTTAAATGAACTATGGGATCAATTGTTAAGTTGAGTAATACGTAGGATTTGTTAACATAGGACTCATTATATTTTCCGGTTCTTACCAAAAACACCTCTTACTTCATGTTGTTGCTTAACCAAATTTTGCCTGCAATTGGTGCCGAAATGATATCTTTTTCCTGAATGATAAACCCAGCATCCTGTAAATTTTTTAAAATCGAAGAAAGTGGTCTAGTAGTAGTATTGGTTAATAAACGAAAAGGAATATCATTTGTTTGCAATAGTTCTAATGCCGAAATAGCGCCATCAATCGCTTCGGTATCTTGTAATAAAACTCCTTGGATGTCAATTAAGAAACCTTTCATGGCCAGTAATTTTAATTTGTTTTAAGTAAATAAATTAAAATCATGTATATAAATGATTTTACAATTTTTATAAGCTCATTAACTTTGAAACAAAGCCTTATATTTGAAATCTATGGAAGCAGTAACAGAAAACATTCTTCAGAAGAAGATAAAAGACGCTATTAGCGAAATTGGGAAAGTAGTTGTTGGGCAAGAATATATGGTAAGCCGATTACTGATTGGTTTATTCACCAACGGACATATTTTGTTGGAAGGTGTGCCAGGACTTGCCAAAACTTTAACCGTAAATACTCTGTCTAGAGTATTAGATTTAGGATTTAAAAGAATTCAGTTTACGCCAGATTTATTACCAGCCGATTTAATTGGTACCATGATTTACAATCAGCAAAAAGCTGAATTTGAAGTAAAGAAGGGTCCTATCTTCTCTAACATTGTTTTAGCCGATGAGGTAAACCGTTCTCCTGCAAAAGTACAAGCGGCTCTTTTAGAAGCGATGGCCGAAAAACAAGTAACCATTGGTGATACTACGTTTAAGTTAGACCGTCCTTTCTTAGTAATGGCTACACAAAACCCGGTAGAACAAGAAGGAACATATCCTTTACCCGAAGCTCAAGTAGACCGTTTTATGATGAAGGTTTTTGTAGATTATCCTACAAAAGAAGCCGAATTGGAAGTCATGAGACGTATGTCTAATATGACTTTTACAACAGATGTAAATAGAATCCTTTCCAAAGAAGATATTTTTGCTATTAGAGATGCGATTAACCAAGTAACCATGAGCGATTCTTTAGAACGCTACATTATTGAATTGGTTTTTGCTACCCGTGAACCAGAAAATTATAATCTGAAAGAAGAAGCTCAATACATTGAATACGGTGTTTCTCCAAGAGCTAGTATTGCTTTAAACGTTGCTTCTAAAGCAGTGGCCTACATGAGCGGCAGAGATTATGTGCTTCCGGAAGACATTAAAGAAATAGCTTACGATGTTTTAGGCCACAGAATACTTTTAAATTATGAAGCCGAAGCCGATGGTATTACTACTAAATCCGTATTAAAAACCATTTTAGATAAAGTTTCGGTGAATCAATAATTACCCTTCAAAACATTCTATATCTTTGACTGCCTTTTCAAAATTGGGGCAGTTGAAGATTGAATTTAAAAACACATATAAAAGATACCGTTAGACTGGCTATTCCGGTTAGTCTGGGTCAGGTAGGGCATATGCTCACCATGGTGGCAGACAGCATTATGCTGGGCAACTATAATGCAGATCATCTGGCTTCGGCTACTTTTATGATGAATTTGCAAATCCCCTTTATGGTGTTTGGTATTGGTGCTTCTATGTGCATTAGTCCTATTATTTCTGAAAAATTGGGCGCAAACAAAGAAAATGAAATTCAAGATATTATTGTTAATAGCCTTCTCTCATTTGTTGGTATTTCTATATTAATTATTGCTTTCCTTCTGGCTTGTGAACCACTTTTACACTTGCTTGGTCAAGATGAGAAAATCATTACTGGCGGATTAACTTATTATAGAGTCTTAGCATATTCGGTGTTTTTTGTAGTAATGTTTCAGGTTTGCAGACAGTTTTCTGAAGGGTTTTCAAATACTATGATGCCCATGATTTTAAGTATTGTAGGCAACGGAATTAATATAGTTGGCAATTACTTATTGATTTATGGCCCAGGCCCTTTCCCCGAAATGGGTATAGACGGAGCAGCATATTCTACTCTATTTGCCCGGTTTTTTATGTTTGCCGCCTTTTTAACATTTCTTATTTACGGAAAAAACTTTAAGAAGTATTTTCAGAACATTCGTGTTTCTTTTATTAACAGCAAACGAATTAAAGAACTAATGGCTTTGGGTTTGCCTGTGGGTGTACAACACATTGGCGAAATTTCAGCCTTCGCCTTAAGTATTATTTTTATTGGTTGGTTAGGCCCTGAATATATAGTGGCGCACAACATAGCTATTAATTTGGCAGGTTCTATGTACATGCTTGCAACGGGTTTAGGCGCCGCTGCTACCATTAGAGTGGGTTTCTATTTCGGCGAAAAGAATAAAGAAAAAATACGCCAAGCCATTAAAGCGGCCTTAATTGTTGTTACTGGTTTTATGGTTTGCACTGCTTTGTTGTTAATTATTGGTCATGAGTTTTTTCCGTCTCTATATGTGAAAAATAAACAAGAAGATATTTTGGCTATTGCTTCGGGAGTAATGATTGTTGCCGGTTTTTTTCAACTTTCGGACGGATTACAAATGATGTGTACCAGTGTTTTAAGAGCCATGAGAGATGTTAAAATACCAACCATTTACGGGATTTTAGCCTATTGGGTTGGCGGTTTGCCATTGGGCTATATTCTGGCCTTTCACTTTGACCTAAAACTTTTGGGTTTTTGGTATGGTTTTGCAAGCGGGCTGACAATTGTAGCAGTTCTTATGTTTTTCAGAATGCGGTTAATATATAAACGCCTACCTTTTACTCGTTAAAAGTAGAACCGAATCTGTTAACTTTAAGTTATATAGCTATGAAATCATTCTTGTTACTATTGGCACTGTCAACTTCGTTTTTAGCGTGTTCACAGAAGACCAACAAAACACCCAATAAAAACATGAAATACAACGAACTAAACGACGAAGAAGAAAGAGTCATCATAAATAAAGGCACAGAAAGAGCTTTTACCGGTAAGTACCACGATTTTAAGAAAAACGGTGTTTATGTCTGCAAACAATGCAGCTACCCACTTTTTAATTCAGATGCTAAATTTGATTCGGGTACGGGATGGCCAAGTTTTGACGATATGATTGGCGATCATGTTAAAGAAATACCCGATGCAGACGGAATGCGCACAGAAATAGTTTGCGGCCGCTGTGAAGGGCATTTAGGCCATGTTTTTAAGGGCGAAAGAATTACAGAAAAAAGTACGCGTCACTGTGTAAACTCTATTTCGTTAGATTTTGTGCCAACAGAACAAATAGACTCTGCCATTTTCGCTTCAGGTTGTTTCTGGGGAACTGAATATTATATGGAAAGAGCTTCGGGAGTTTTATTTACTGAAGTGGGTTATATAGGCGGTTCTAAAGATAACCCAAGCTATAAAGAAGTGAGCAGCGGAAATACGGGTCACGCAGAGGCAACAAAAGTATATTTCGATAAAAATAAAACCGATTACAAAACACTGGCCAAACTGTTTTTTGAAACACACGATCCCACACAAGTAAACCGCCAAGGACCAGATGTGGGCACACAATACCGCACCGAAGTTTTCTATTTAAATGAAGAACAGAAAAAAGAAGCCGAAGAATTAAAAGCCATTTTAGAACAAAAAGGGATACAGGTAGCTACCAAAATTACAGAAGCCACAGAATTTTGGGTTGCCGAAGATTATCACCAACAATATTATTCACACAAAGGAAGTACACCTTATTGCCACCATTACATAAAAAGATTTTGATAATCTACTTAAAATAAATACCTTTGTAGCGCAAATAGGGTTTAGCAAATCAAGAGGGGACACATTGTCCCCTCTTTTGTTATCTAGTCCATATTATATGCAAGAACAGAAACAAATAGAAAATATCCTTCAGAAATACCTAGAGCCTACAGAATTTGTTGTAGAGTTAAAGGTAAGTAACGATTCCGGAATGGGAAAAGTAGCTATCTTTTTAGATTCTGATGAAGGAATAAGCATTGACCGCTGTGGAGAAGTGAGCCGTGCTCTAGGGGAAGAATTAGAATTATCAGACGTAATGGCTGGTAAATACTTGTTAGAAGTTTCTTCGCCAGGAGTTGGGGAACCAATAAAATTGCCTAGACAATACAACAAGAATTTAGGAAGAGATATATATGTGCTTTTAAACGATGGAACTGAACTATCAGGGAAATTGGTTTCAAACAATGAAAACCAAATTGGGATTCAAGAAATTGAAATGAAAGGCAACAAAAAAGAAAAATCGTACAGCGCCGAAACACGGACTGTATTGTTTGATAAGATAAACAAAGCTAAAGTTTTGATTTCATTTAAATAACAGAGATGGATAGCTCAGTTTTAATTGAATCGTTTTCGGAATTCGCAAAGATGAAAAATGTTGATCGTCCTACGATGATCCGTATTCTGGAAGATGTATTCCGCACGATGATCCGAAAAAAATACATTTCGGATGAGAACTTTGATGTTATTATTAACATTGACAAAGGAGACTTAGAAATCTGGCGTTACCGTCAAATTGTTGCAGATAATGCAGACGTTTTTGATCCTAACGATAAAGAAGACGATTTTGAATTTGAAGATAACCTTCATATCAAAATCTCTGATGCTCGAAAAATTGAAGCAGATTTTGAAATTGGTGAAGAAGTAGCGGAAGAAGTAAAATTCGAAAGCTTTGGACGTAGATTGGTATTAACGGCCAGACAAACACTAATGCAAAAAATTAGAGATCTTGAAAAAGACCTTTTATTTGAGCGTTACAAAGATTTAGTTGGCGAAATTATTTCTGCGGAGTGTTACCAAATCTTAAGCAGAGAAATTCTGTTGGTAGATGATGATGGTAATGAACTAGCTCTTCCAAAGAGTGAACAAATACCAAAAGACAGATTCCGTAAAGGAGACTCGGTAAGAGCTGTAATTAGCCGTGTAGAAATGCACAACGGGAACCCAAGAATTATTCTTTCTAGAACTTCAGGTGAATTTTTAGAAAGATTATTTGAAGCGGAAGTTCCTGAAGTTTACGATGGCTTAATTTCTATTAGAAAAGTAGTTCGTGAACCAGGAGAAAGAGCTAAAGTAGCTGTTGAGTCTTTTGACGATAGAGTTGATCCAGTAGGGGCATGTGTAGGTATGAAAGGTTCTAGAATTCATAGTATTGTACGTGAATTAGAGAACGAAAACATAGATGTTATTAATTACACAGAAAACCTAGATCTATATATTCAGAGAGCCCTTAATCCGGCTAAAATAGCTAGAATAGAAGTTTCTGAAACAAACGGAAGAGCTTCTGTATACCTAGAACCGGATCAAGTAAGTTTAGCTATTGGTAAAGGCGGTTTAAATATTAAATTAGCCAGTAAACTAGTAGGTTACGAGATTGATGTGTTCAGAGAAATCCACGAATTTGAAGCAGACGATGAAGACGTTGCTTTAAGAGAATTTACGGATGAAATTGAAGACTGGGTTATTGAAGAACTAAACAGAATTGGCTTAGATACAGCCAAAAGTGTTCTAAAACTTTCTAAAGAAGAACTCTTTAGAAGATCCGATTTAGAAGAGGAGACCATCAACGATGTTCTTAGTATTCTGAATCAGGAATTTGAAGATTAATTTTGATTACATGATTAATGCCCGTTATTTCGCAAGTAAAAGTGAGGTAACGGGATTATTTATAGTTATAAGCGAATAAAACCGGGGTTTATTTATGGCAGAAAAAACATTGCGCTTAAGTCAGTTAGCAAGAACCTTAAATGTAGGGACAAACACAATTGTGGATTTCCTAAGCAATAAGGGTTATGAGGTTGACAATTCTCCTAACACAAAAATTTTACCAGATCAGGTAACTATTGTTAAAAAAGAATTTCAAGATTCTGCCTTAGATAAAGAAGAAGCTTCCGAAATAAACATTGGTGCTTCATCAAAGAAAAATATTGTGATAAAATCTGATACTGTTTCAGACGAATCCAAAGAAAAAGATGACGACCCCGAAGACGTCATTACAATTAAAAACCTAAGTGCGGCTGAGCCTAAACAAGAGTCTTTTTCTGCTGAAAAGCCAAAGTTAGAAGGAATTAAAGTATTAGGAAAAATAGATCTTGACAACAAGAAAAAACCTGTTGAAGAGAAAAAACCTATTGAAGAAAAGAAGCCTGAGCCTACAGCTAAAAAAGAAGAGGTTAAGAAGGAAGAAACGCCTCCTGTAGTAACCGAACCTGCTGCCAAAGAGGTAAAACCAAAAGAAGACATTAAGCCCAACCCGGAAGAAAAACCTGTTGCAGAAACTAAAAAGGAAGAACCTCCTGTAAAAGTAGAAGCTAAGGAAGAAAAACCTCCTCTAGAAAAGAAAGAGGAAAAACCACCGGTGGCCGCTTCACAAGAAGAAAAACCTAAAAAGGAAGAAGCTCCTAAGCCAAAGCCGGTCGCTTCTTCAGATCCAAAAGTGGAAAAAGAAGTTCGTGCCGAAAAAGCGGCTGAAAAAACTGAAGCCTCCAAAGAGAGCAACAGTGTTATAGAAGCAAAAGCAGACTCCCTAAAGGGACTTACTGTTTTGGGCAAAATAGAATTGCCTGCTGCTAAGAAAAAAGAAAAGAAGAAATTCGAAAAAGGGGGTAAAAACTCTAATTCGGAAGACGCTAAGAAAAAGCGTAAACGCGTAAGGTTAGAAAAACCAGTTAACGTACAAGAAGAATCTAAAAAAGCAAAACCAGGTACACCTCCCACAACTGGGCCAGGTAGAACCGTACAACCCTACCAACACAAACGTGGTGGCGGTCCGGGTAACCGACCAAGACCAGGTGGTGGTGCATCAAGTGGTCCAGGTGGAGCTAAAAGAGGTAACGAAAAAACTGAAATCTCTAATCAAGAGATCCAAGATAAAATTAAAGCTACCATTCAGAAATTGAGTGGCGGCGGAGGCAGCGGTGGCGGTAAAGGCGCTAACCGTTCTAAGTATAGAAGAGAAAAACGAAGTCTTGCAGCTGAACAACGTGAAGAGCAAGAACAAAGAAGACAAGAAGATGCTAAAATCATCAAAGCTTCCGAGTTTATTTCTGCCAATGACTTAGCCTCTTTAATGGATGTTTCTGTAAACGAAATTATCTCGGCATGTATGTCCCTAGGTATGTTCGTTTCTATTAACCAACGTCTAGATGCAGAAACCATTAGTATTATTGCTGATGAATTTGGCTATAAAGTAGACTTTAGCGATGTAGAAGAAGAATCTTCAGAATTAGAGGAAGAAGAAGACAAAGCGGAAGATTTAGAGCACAGAGCTCCTATTGTTACCATAATGGGTCACGTAGACCACGGTAAAACTTCCCTTTTGGATTATATTAGAGATGCTAAAATTGCAGCAGGTGAAGCTGGTGGTATCACACAGCATATTGGTGCATACAGTGTAAAAACTGAAAATGGAAAACGAATTAGTTTCTTAGATACACCGGGTCACGAAGCCTTTACGGCCATGCGTGCACGTGGTGCTAAAGCAACGGATGTTGTAATTCTAGTTGTTGCGGCAGACGATAGAGTGATGCCTCAAACTAAAGAAGCTATTAACCATGCGCAAGCAGCAGGTGTGCCAATTATTGTGGCCATCAATAAAGTAGATAAACCAGCCGCTAATCCAGATAAAATTCGTGAAGAATTAGCGCAAGAAAATATTCTTGTAGAAGACTGGGGTGGTAAATACCAATGCCAAGAGGTTTCTGCCAAGAGTGGTCAAGGTGTTGATGAATTATTAGAGAAAATATTATTAGAAGCCGAATTATTAGATCTTAAAGCTAATCCTAACAGAGCGGCCTCGGGTGTAGTAATAGAAGCATCTTTAGATAAAGGTAGAGGGTACTTAGCTACGTTCTTAATCCAAAAAGGTACACTTAAAGTGGGTGATACAGTAGTAGCAGGTCAATATTACGGACGTGTGAAAGCAATGTTGAATCACAGAGGTACACGTTTAGAGGAAGCAGGCCCATCTAGACCAGTACAAGTATTAGGTTTAAGTGGAGCACCACAAGCTGGGGATAAAATCTTAGTAGTTGAAACGGACAAAGAAGCCCGTGAGATTACTAACAAACGTTCACAGTTAATTCGTGAGCAGTCTATTAGAACTAAGAAACACCTTACTCTTGATGAAATTGGTAGACGTTTAGCTGTTGGTAGCTTTAAAGAACTGAACTTAATCATCCGTGGTGATGTGGATGGTTCGGTAGAAGCATTAACGGATTCATTATTGAAACTTTCTACAGAAGAAGTTCAAGTGAATGTGATTCAAAAAGGGGTTGGTCAGATTACGGAATCGGATGTATTGTTAGCAACTGCTTCAGATGCCATCATCTTAGGTTTCCAAGTTAGACCATCTGCAGGGGCTAAGAAAATTGCAGAACAAGAAGAAATTGAAATTAGAACCTATTCTATCATCTATAAAGCAATAGATGAAATGAAAGATGCTCTTGAAGGTCTTCTTGAACCTACAGTAGAAGAGGTAGTAACCGGTAACGTAGAAATACGTGAAGTGTTTAAAATCTCTAAAGTGGGTACGGTTGCTGGTTGTTATGTTCTTGATGGTTACATCAACAGAAATAACCCAATCCGTTTAATTAGAGATCATATTGTTATCTACGAAGGTAGAATTGGAGCCTTAAAACGATTTAAAGACGATGTTTCTGAAGTTAAATTCGGTTATGAGTGTGGTCTTAGTATCAAGAACTTCAATGATATTCAGGAAGGTGACGTTGTTGAAACCTATGAAGAAAGAGAGATTAAGCGTAAGCTGAAATAAGCTTTCTAATTCCAGATATAAAAGAAAACCCGAAGTGAAAGCTTCGGGTTTTTTTATGCGTATAATTTTAAGACTACTAATTTACTTTTATTGTTTCAGGTAAATATTTGCTACTTATCTTTTAACAAAACGATTCCTTGTAATGCCTAAATCTGTTTTAACTTCAAGAATATAAACACCACTTTTCAAGTCAGAAATGCTTACTTGATCTTGTGCTTTTACACTTAAAACTTCGTTAGAAAGCAGATCCAATATCTTCACTTCTTTTTCAGTAGTAGTATTGAAAAACAAAGTGTTTTTAGCGGGGTTTGGGTAGAAGCTTACTTCTTCATTTTCTAAAATAGAGTTATCCAATGCAGAAGTAACATAATCTGCATTAAAGATTTTTATAATACGGTCGTCATTGTTAGCAGCATTCCCTCTACCATCTTTATTGCTGGTAGAAACATATACATCACCATCAGGTGAAATACAAATGTCTCTCAGTCTACCATATACGTTGTTTAAGAAGATTTCTTCGGAAGAAATAGCTTCACCATTAGGCGTTAACGCTAAAACTCTTAAATCACTTTCTTTTAAAGAGGTCATCAAAATAGAATTCTTCCATTCTGGAATAGCATCTGAATTGTAATAATCAATACCGGCAACAGCTAATGTTGGTGACCAAGCTTTTATGGGTTCAGTAACATTATTAGCATTACAAAAATTCTGTTCGTTAGGGAAATTACAATACCCTTCAACATTTGGCCAGCCGTAATTAACGTCTTTAACTATAATGTTAATCTCGTCATCATTATTAGGACCGTGTTCAGAACTGTATAGCTTTCCGTTAGGCGCTAGAACTAATCCTTGTGGATTTCTATGTCCAATACTCCAAATATAGCTGCTTGGGTCTGGATTATCGGTTGGAATAGTACCATCTAAATTCAGTCTTAAAAACTTACCCGAAAGTGAGCTCTTATCTTGTGCATTACTTACGTCTTGTGCATCACCTGTAGATAAGATTAGTTTTCTATCTGGAGTAGAAATAATTCGGCTACCGTTGTGATTATTGTTAGCGTTAATATTGTCTAACAAAGTCATGGGGGAAACTAGAATTGTACCGTTATAAGTAAATCGAACCAGCTTTTCGGTTAAATTATTGCCCTTGTAATAGGTATATACCACATAAACAAACTGAGAATCTGGATCTGAAAAATTAGGGTGTAAGGCCATTCCTAACAAACCCGATTCACTTTGATCGGCTACTTCAGAAATAGTTACTAAATCTTCTATGTTCTTTGTTTCTGGATTTAGGCGTTTAATTTTTCCGCTGCGTTCAGTAAACCAAATGTGGTTATCTGGTCCCCATAAAATCTCCCAAGGAACATCTAAGTTTTCTGCGGTTGTTTCTACAGTTAATGTAGTGTTTTGTAGATTGATCTGTGCATAAGATGACAGATTCATAACTAATAGTAATAAAGAAAAGTAAAGTGTTTTCATAGCATAATTTTTTAGTTTGTAAAAGCTATTTGTATTTAGTAAACAACAGAATATAAGAACTTTAGTTTCATTTTTTAAGCCAATTTGTGCTAAAGTGTTCTATGAAACTAATTAACCTATAATTGGGTTAATTTCTACATAAGAAATAGCTAATTATGAAAAGAGCCAGATACCCTTTTTTAAATTCCATAACTTTCATAATCACAATTTTCACTAATTACTGGGTAAACTCAAATGCGTATACGGGTAAATCGGTTGGTGAAATAAGTAATCAATACGAAAGTTTAATCACACCAGCATCGTATACCTTTTCCATATGGGGGGTTATTTATTTGGCAATAGCCATATTTATTGGTTATCAATGGTATATCGCCAAAACAGGCAAAGGTATAGAGTTATTACAACTCACTAGTTTTTGGTTGGCATTGGCTAATATTGTTAACGCCTTTTGGGTAATCGCCTGGACAAACGATTTAATAGGACTTTCAGTAGTACTTATTTTAATACTATTGTTGTGTTTAAGTATGCTGGTGATCCGCTTAAATCTAGAATGTTGGAATGCGCCCATTAGAACTATAGCATTAGTATGGTGGCCAATTTCTATTTATTTGGGTTGGGTGATATTAGCTACTTTAGCTAATCTTTCAGCCTTTTTTGTTAGTATAGGTTGGAAAGGTGAACAGTATGGAGAAACACTATGGGCTATACAAATAATCTTTATAGCAGTAATTATTTATGTACTGTTAATTTTTTACCGAAATATGAGAGAATCTGCCATAATTGCTATTTGGGGATTCATAGGTATTAGTGTAAAACAATGGGGTGAAAATGAATTGGTTGTTTATTCCTGTTTAGCGGCGGCTCTAATTTTACTAATTACTATAGGAATACACGGTTACAAAAACCGTAAAACAAACCCTTTCTATAAATTCTTAACTTGGGATTTCTGAAATGGATACTAGTATTGGTTTTGGCGGAGGTTGCCATTGGTGTACAGAAGCTGTTTTTCAGGCTTTAGTTGGTGTTGTAAAAGTTGACCAAGGTTGGATTAGCTCTTTCGATCAAAATGATACTTTTTCAGAAGCCGTTATAGTTAAATTTAATCCGGAAAGAATAGATCAAAAAACTTTAATTGAAATTCATTTGTTAACTCATGCTTCTACGGCAATGCACAGTATGAGGGACAAATACAGATCTGCCATTTATGTTTACAGTGAAACGCAAGCAGAGGCTGTAAAAGCTTCTATTTCAGAAATACAAATACAACAGAAGAAAACCATAATAACAGAAGTTTTGCTCTTTAACGCCTTCAGAAGGAATAAAGAGAATTTTTTAGAGTACTATAAAAAAAGACCAGAGGCACCGTTTTGTAAAACCAACATAGTACCCAAATTGCAAAAGTTAATGGCTAGCCATAAAAGGTATTTGAAAAGGTGAAATGAGTTTTAATAAACAATACTCATCCTAATACTTTTACCGCCGTTGATAGAGATTAAATAATACCCACTAGGTAATTTTCCGTTGTCACCATGGCCAGACCAATCTGTGGGAGCAGAAAAAGAGGCTACTTTTTTCCCCGATTTATCAAAGACTTCTATGTGGGCATTGTCTTCAAAATAATAGCTATCGTTTATGCCGTCACCGTCTGGTGTTATTAACACCTCACTACAATCTAAGTCGTTTAATACAACTAATTCATTATAACGGGCAGAACAATTTTGGGTGTAAACCAATACTTTATATTCATTAATACGTAAACCAGAAAAGTAGCCAGAAGTATTATTTAAAGTATCATACTTAGAAACTAATTGGTAGTTAAAAATAGAATGATCTAAAACCATAATTTCTATGGTGTTTCCGTCTTCACAGCTTTGAGATTTTTTTACTGAAATTGAGTTTTGATCAACGCAAGTGTTTCCGTTTAATGTAGCAGTATTAGATTTTAAATAAAAACCAGTTACTGAAGGTGTGCTAATTTCACAGTAATATTTACCGTTATCCTCTGCCCGAAAATCTTTAATAACTAAAACAGGAGAATTAGTCTTTTTAATAAATGTGTTGCCTTTGTACCATAGGTATTTTAAATTTTCTGTATTGTCGTTTAAGTCTACAGATAGCTTCACATTCGTATTAAGAAATACGTCTTTTGGTTCATAAATTGGGACTTGTATTTGCGGAAAAAAACTATAAATAATTCCGTAATACTTAATAAATGTAATAGGTATTAAGTCTTCAAAAGATAAACTGTTGTTTTCTAAGTGTACCTCCTTTAATCCCCGTAAATTCAATAATCCCTTCGGCAATTCTTTAAATAAATTGTTGTTTAGATAAACAATTTCTAAATTTTTTAATGCCGAAAGATCAGGCGCTTCGCTTAAATAATTGGTACCAAGATTTAAGTTTTCAAGATAAATTAAATTTGAAAGATCTGGCGTGTCTGTAATACGTAAGCCCCAAAGCCTTAAGTCGCGCACCCAATTTAACTGATTTAAAAAACTTAAATCTGAAATAGGATTACCCCCAACATCTAATTTTTTTAAAGCTTTTAAAGAGGAATAAGACGGAATAAATTCAATTGAATTGTTATAAAGTGTTAATTCATCTAAGTGGTACAACCCAGAAATAATAGGGAAAACAGTAAGTTTATTATTGTAAGCGGTAATTTCTTTAAGATCATTTAGTTGTCTTAAATCAGGAAGTTCAGTTAACAGGTTATCTACAACATTTAAGGTGATTAATCCTTTTAAAGAAGAAATGTTGGGAAGCTTAGTTAATTGATTTTCCCCTGCATATAACCGATTTATGGAAGTGAAATATTGAATACCTTCCAAATTATTTATGTTTTGATTGGTACAGTTAAAGGAGCCATAAACCATTTCAGCTTCAGCAATAATTAATTCATCACTAACATTAATGGTACTTGGATAATTCTGTTTTAGAAAAGCCAAAAATTTCTCATCGGGAATTGTAGCGGTCTGGCTAAAAGCTTCTGCCCCAAGAATGAAAAAGAGAATTAATAATATGTATTGATAGCCTTTCAATTCTGAATTGTTATTGATCCTTTTTTAACATCACCATCTGTAAATTCTACCTTAACTAGGTAATAACCAGCAATAATTTGCTGCTTATTATTTTTTCCATCCCATTCTAACATTTCGTATTCTTTCACTTGTTGCTCATAATACAATCTGCCAGCCTTATCGTAAACCTTAAAATGGTATTTATCTTTCATTTCTTTAAGCAAGAACGTTTCGTTGTAAGTAGTATTTATCAAATAATCACCCAAACACAAATCTTCTTCAATAAAGAAACCTAAAGAGTTGCTTTTGCACCCGTTTTTATCTGTTATGTAAACGGAATAAGAGCCTTTACCTAAATCATGAGTACTTACTTTTTCTTCGTATTCATTAAATACATGGTACGTATAAGGCGCCATATCTTGGGTTTCAACTTTAATGCTAACGGAACCCAACTCTTTGTCAAAACAAGAATTTTTAGTTTCAACGTTAAAATGAATTATATAATCGTCACAAGAAATCACTTCTGGTTCCGGTGATTTATTTACCGTTTCAGAATTAACGGTTTTAGGATCATTCTGTTTTTTTATTTTTTTATCCTGAACAATAGAATCCTTTTTGGCTTTTGTTTCAGCGTCTTTTTTTTCTTTTTCTAATTTGTCTTTTTGTTGAATACTTTCATAAATCAAATCTACTTGTGATTTGGGATTTTTGTCTCTATTCTGAACCGTTTGAATTAAGGTATCATAAGCCGAACTATCCTTATCTAGAATTACCGCTTTAAAAGCGGGATCTGATTTTTTAGTGGTATTTATAATGATAGAATCTGTTGAGAGTATGCCTGTATCTTCTATTGAAGTGCTGGTGGTAAAAAAGATAATTGTAGTAAGTAATGCCAAAAAACCTACTAGGGCAGTACCATAAATAATGGCCTTTCCGCTGCTTGCTTTTTTTGTAGAATATACATTGGTTTTAGCCCGTACTTTTAACAAACGTCTTTCCAAAAGCAGTTCGTTAGCCGCTACATGTTGTTCATATTGCTTTTGTAGCAACACATCTTTTTTTAAGGCTTGCTCAAAATTAGCACGCTCCTCAGGTTTCATTTCCTGTTGCAGGTAGCGTTCTATTTTATCAAATATGTTTGCTTTATCTTCCAATTTCTTTCAACATTTTAATAATCTTGGGATTATCGTCTATGTTTTCAATTAACTTACTTTTACAGCGCTTATACTGCATTTTTACTGCCCCTATTGACCCTAGATCCATCCGATGCATAATATCTTCTTGCGACATCTCTGAAAAGATAGATAAGGTTAATAATTCAATACATTTCTGACTTAAGCCCCTAAAAGCAGCGTCAATTACATCTTCTTTATTTAACCAAACCGAAGCGGTATCTAATTCGGTATATATAGCCTGATCAAATTTTTTATCGTCTTCAATTAAATCGAAACGTTGGTTTTTTTTAGCTCTTCGTATCCATTCATTTATACAAATTTGATACAGATAACCTTGTATGTTTTCCGTTTTATCGGCTGCTTCAGATTTTAAAACTTTTCGGTATAAAAGAATTATGCCTTCCTGAAAGACATCCATAGCATCATCTAACGAACCGCTATTTTTTTTTACATAGGTTTTAACTTCTGGAAGAACGTTTTTGTACAACAAATCAATAGCTTTATCGTCTTGTCCTGTTTTAATCAGGTGAACATAGTCTATGTTTTTGTTGTGCATTTTGTTCATTAGAGGTGACTTAACTTTTGAAGGTAATGGTTTCAGCGAAAAAAATTAATAACTTTCTGTTTCATCTACTATAATTTGCGGATTTCACTGTTACATATTGTTCTGTTGTTTAGCCTTGCAGCAGGTGCACAAACCAACGTCTTTTTTCCAGATTTCTTGAATAATTTTTCGGAAAGTATGGAAATGAGTCATGTTTCTTGGATGCCAGATACGGGTTCTGTGCTGTTAAAAGCAGTCAATAAATCCAGAACAGGCCCACTTAACAAAATTGGGCTTACGTTTGTTTCCGCTGCTTTAATTCTAGAAAACAACAATCAATCACAACATATAATCCGTTTTATAGGCATATCCGAAAAAGAAGGCCCCTACATTAGCCGTCCCAGAGCGTATTTAAATTATGCGTATCAATTGCCGCTTTCTCGTTCGGTAAAACTAAGTGCCGGATTTTCTTTAGGCGTGGTGCAGAATAATTTTCAGAATGCCAATACCAACAGCAACTACCAACAAATTATGCCAGACGCTCAATTGAGTTTAGGTCTTTTGTGCCGAAGTTGGAAATTCTATGCTTCTTCTCTTCAGTTATTGAACAATACCAACGGCGTAGAACAAAACGGAACTACAAAATTGCAACGTTATTATGCGTTTACAATCCTTAAAAGCACAGAAGTCAGTCCATTTTTCAGTTTAGAAACCGATTTATTTTTCAGACTGAAAAAAGAACAAAACAATGATGCACTTCTAAAAACAGGCTTTCTTTATTCTGAAAAAGTAGGAACTGGTGTAATTTGGTCTTACAACCAAGGGACTTCGTTTTATGTAGAAGTGAAAGAATTGTTTGAAGCATTTCCTATCTCTATCAATTATTTATACCGCAGTAATTTATTATCTAATATCCCCAAAGAATACAACCACAGCGAAATTGGCTTGAGTTATCGATTTTAGTCGTTTAAAGGAGAAAATCATAAACGAATAAAATCAGCAGATAAGGTGCTTTCTTTTTTTATTCTGAAATTTTTTTCATTTCAGCTGTACCATTTTATCCCCCCTGCATTATGTAAGTAGATGCATCACTAAAAGCCCGGGCTCTAAAACCTTGTTCAACTAAAACTTTTACAACAATGGCAGGAGCAAAAGAAACCCCTAGACAGAAGATGATTAGTCTTATGTATTTGGTATTGCTGGCTATGCTTGCTTTGCAAGTAAGTTCGGCAGTGATTTTAAAATTCGAACAACTGAACCGCAATCTGGAAGCGAGTAATACAGACATTCAGCAATCGAATAAACAAAAACTAAATTCTATTAAAACCGAAATCAGTAAACGCCAAGACCCCGAAAGTCAGGAAACGTTGTTGAAGAATGCAGAAACCATACGCACTAAAACACAGCAATTGGTGAATTACATAGAAAATCTAAAACAACAGTTGATAGATAAAACAGGTGGTTTTGATGAAGACGGCAATTTAAAGGGCGCTAAAGAAGAAACAGTAGTTGAAATGGTAATGATTGGCGCTAACAAAAATGGTGAAGCCTACCAGCTTAAAAAGCAGCTAGACGATTATGTAAATTGGATGAATGCCAATAGCACGCATAAATTTATGCCTTTGGCTTTAGACGCTAAAGACCATCCTTTTTTTCAGCATAAAGAAGACCAGAAAATGAAAGACTTTGCCGAACTAAATTTTGCACAGTCACCCATGGTAGCCAGTTTGGCAACACTTTCAGAATTAGAAAGAGATGTGTTGAACATGGAAAGCAAAACCTTGGAAGGAATTGCCAGCGAACTGAACCTGAAAATCTTTAAGGTGAAATCGCTTTACCCCATTGTTAAAACCAATTCTAACTATGTGGTGGCAGGGCAAACCTACAATGCCGAATTGTTCCTAACCGCGCAATTAGCTACCGAAAAACCTAAAATGTGGATGGGCAGCGACAGCCTTAAGGTGAACGAAGCCGGAATTGGCAACATTAGTTTTAAAGCCAACGCTTCTGACTTTGGTACAGATGGTATTGCTAAAAAAACATGGACAGGTAAAATAAATGTAATTAAACCTAACGGAAAAGATACTACGTACGAAATCACGCAAGAGTATTTTGTAGCCAAACCAACGCTTTTAATACAAGCGGGTTCGGTACCTGGTTTGTACAAAAACTGCGGAAACGAATTGGTGGTAAATGTGCCAGAATTAGGTGCCGAATACAACCCAACCTTTAATGTAACAGGCGGTAGAATAATTCGCGGAGCACAGAAAAACAAGATTACCATTTTACCCGATGCCCCAAGAGTAGAACTAAAAGTACATTCTAACGGAATCTATATTGGCAAGCAAGATTATAGAGTAATGTTAATTCCATTACCAACTATTGAAGTAAGGTTAAACGGCAGAGAAGTAAATCCGCTTACCGGAATTACACCCAATCAGATACCAAGATTACAGTTTCACGTAATACCGGATAAGGGCTTTAAAGACTTTTTACCTAGAGAAGCACGTTATGGTATAACCAAATGGACGGCCACTTTAGCAGGTGGAAGAATGGCAAAAGCCACAGAATCGGGTACCGGAACAATTAGTTTATCCAGAGCTTTTATAAATGAAGCCAAACCGGGCCAACAGCTCATTATTAAAATTGACGAATTAAAACGAATGAATTTTAGAGGGGAGAAGGAAGATGTACCGTTAAAAGAAACCAGCCGGTATATAAAGATTTCAATCAATTAAAGATTTTGTAAAGTGGTGTTCGGTAGGTTGTGTTAACTGAAAAAACCTGCCGATAACTTCCTTTTCCGGATCAATTTTAAACCAAAAATTATAAATTCATGCTTTTGATTGCTATTGAAACTATGGTGCTAAACTTCCCCACGTGGATTGGTAAATGGTTGTTGTCGGTTTCCGGTTTTCACCAATCGGAAGAAGAAATTGATTCCGATGTTCGGATGGTGCGTTTGTCACAACGGAACAGCAAATATTTCCATTACATCTATGAGAAATACTACGACCGTATTTTTGTTTTTGTAAACCGAAGGGTAGACGAATTGAATGTTACTTCGGAAATTACTTCTAACGTATTTTACAATTGCCTAAAGAACATTCATAAATACCAGTTTAAGGGTGTTCCGTTTTCGGCTTGGTTGTACAGAATTGCGGTAAACGAAATGAATATGTACTTCCGAAAAGAGAAAAAAGCATGGCGGCATGTGGCCATTCAGGAAGAACATATAGAAATGCTTTTTCATGATGTAGCTACAGATATAGATGTGCACCTGGATTCCGCTAAGCTGATTACCCATTTTCTAGAAAAACTTTCGGAAGAAGAGCTGCTTTTGCTGGAATTAAGATTCTTTGAAAAACGTTCTTATGATGAAGTAGGTTATTTAAGTGGCCTAAAACCCAATACAGCTAAGGTAAAGACCTACAGGGTAATAGAGAAGTTGAAAAAGGAAGCGAAAAACCTTAACTTATCAGAATTCGGATGGCAAGACTAAAAGTACATATCAATAAAAAAGATCCTTCGCAAGAAGTGATTAACAAGTATAAATACAGTTCAGACTTCCTTCAAAAGCAAATGAAACTGCATACGTTCCATGGTTTGCGTAAGTTGCTTTTCAGCTTTAGAAAAAAGGAATTTTATATTGTAGTGCTGCTTTTGACTTTAATGCTGCTTTGGGTTCTGGGAAAGGTTTAGAACTTAACCACTCGTTTCTGTACCAACACTAAAACAAACCAAGATCATTTGTGAGGACACAAACGATGGCGGAAATTTCTTCCTCCATTACCCTGTTGTAGTTTTCTATTCCATTATATTCTGATTGGGTAACAGAACAACCCGCTACTCTATTATAGTGATATCCATACTGCACTTTAAAGGCTTGTTTTTCTTTTTCGGTGAATAATCTTGTTATATCAGGCTCGCCAAAAACCAGAATTTGATAATTACCGTTAAAGGCATCCCATTTTGCTGTTAAATAATTGTAGCGTGTAAAAAATCCGTAGTAATGAGCGCTAACTATTACGATTATTAAAATAAAACTAAAGCCGAATATTTTTATAACTTTCTTCACCTCGTTAACACTTCAATAATACTTTTATGCTGCGGAAATTCTTGAATTAGCTTTTCACGTTCAGCCAACGTGAAATCCGCAAAATCAAAACCAGGGGAAACCGTACACCCTACCAAGGCAAAACTGTCTTTTGCGGTTACTTTTCCACCGAACCAATAACCGCCCGGTACTACAAACTGAGGAATCTCTCCGTTTTCAATATCGTTCCCAATAACTACTTTAGAATGTTTTCCTTCCGGGGAAATCATATGTAAATCTATGGTTGAACCTTTGTAAAAATGCCAAAACTCATCTTGCTGTATTTTATGAAATGCCGAAAACGTATCGGATGTCAGCAAGAAATAAATACAGGTAGAATAATTTCTTGGTCCCGTATACTTGTTTCCTAAACTGTCTTTTGGAATAAAACCTTCACTTCGGTAGGTTTCTTTAAAATAACCGCCTTCCGGATGGGGTTGTAATTCTAGTTGTTGGATTAGCTTTTCGATTTCGGTAGTCATGAAAGCAAGTTAAAAAATGTTTTAATAAACGGCACTCTATATGTTTGGGACAGCTGTAACTTTATAGCCTATGGTTTAAACCATGGGCTATAGATCTAACGCGGACTTTTCGTTTTTTAAAATGTCATTAAACTTTTTCTAAGGAGGTATTTATTTCATTGATCACTTTGTTAAAAGAAATAATAAAACGGCTTTTAGGAATAGCAGGAAACCGATTTTTACTTATGGCTAAATCTTGATTCGGAACTGTATAATCCATCTTTTCAATTAGAAACTGTAACGCAGTTTGGGTTAATTGAATGGTTATCCATTCCCCGGCACAACGGTGATTGTGATAATGATCTCCACCACCCTGTGGAATAAAATTGAAAGGGCTTTGGTTCCAGTTTTTAAAACGTTCGGGATTAAATTCATAGGGTTTTTCCCAAACTCTATCGTCATGATTGGTGGCGTATAAATCTAAAAGTACCCGTGTACCTTCTGGAAACTCAATTTTTTTCCACTGAAAATCGTGTTTTACTTTTGCTGCTACAAAAGGGAAGAAAGGATAAAAGCGTCTTACTTCCTGAACAAAATTTCGGTATAATTCTTCGGGTCCATTTTTAAGCTTTTCTTCATATTCTGGGTTTTGATGAAGGGCTAAAGCCGAAAAAACAATATAACGGGCTATAGCTACAATTGGACGAACAAGATTTAGAAGTTCTACCGCAACAATATTTTTGTCTAATAATTCGCCTTTAATATTTCGGTGAAAACAAAAAGCATGTAAAATAGAATCTTTTTCAGTATTCAGTTTGTAATTTCTGGTCTCTTCTATAATTTTTTCCAACCATTTTTCACCTTTATCTCTTGCTACTCTTCCGTTATAATGACGCACTCCAATTGCTCCGGCAGAATCAATCATAAGGGAAAGTTGGTTTTTCCGTAATTCTATTTCTTCTTCTTTTAGTGGAATTTGGATCCATTCACAAGCCGACTTGGTTAAAACCTCTTCTACTTCTTTAAACAATAGAATAGAAGAAGCTGCCTTCCATTCTTGCATAGCTTGTTTCCAATTATCTTCAAAAAGGAGGTTAAGTTTTAATATAGAATCTTTAGACATACACTGCATAAATAATTCTTTACGGTGTAGGTGTTCTTCATTATCTAAACCTTGCACACCACCTTCACCAAATAATGTTTTCTGAAATCGTTTTGGTGTAGCGCCCTCTCTTATAAATTTATCTTGGTCGTAAAAAACTTTAGCCGCTTCTTGTCCGCGAATGGCAATGGTTTTTTTAAGTAAAAGACGCGTTTTAAAAATATCTGTGTTGTTTTGGTTAAATTTTGTAGAAAAGTAAGTGTAACCGTCTAAAAGGATCCCTAAAGTGCTTTCCATAACTTTATAGCTTAGTATTTACTAGCTAACAAAAAATGAGAAGTAAAGTTTACAAGGCCCTTTTAATTCACCATTTCTAATGCATGTAACCATAAAATTTAAACCCGTTCTAGCGCAAGTGTTTTTCACTTGTGCACACTTAAAGGTTTAATTATTTAAGCATTACCAGGGATATATAACAAATCAATCTTCTAGTAAAGAAACACCGTTTAAGTCGGTAGTAAGAACATCACTCATGTATCTGAAAAAATGCTCTACCAATTTAAAATGCTGAACTACTTTTTCTGTGAAATTTGATGATAAGACTTCTTCGTCATTAAAATAATGGGCTACAAAGAAGTTTTTGTTCTTAATCAAATCTATGGCTTCGTGATCTTTATCAAAGCCTTTTGGAGCAGTTTTTACTTGGTCCGAAGTATCAAACCCACCAAAAGCTTTTTGGAAATCGGGTTGTTGTAGAATCTCTCTAATTTCTGTATCATTAGTTTCAAATTCTCTTCTTATGCGCAGTAAATCTGCCGGATTGGGCTGAAAAAATCCACAGGCAATAAAAGAATTACCGGGCTCTAGCTGTAAATAATAACTTCCACGGCGGTGTGCACCTGCCCTAATCCAGTTGACACTTCGGTTGGTTTTGTATGGAAGTTTGTTTTTACTAAACCGCACATCTCGGTAAATACGAAACACTTTCATTTTTTCAATCTCGTCAAAGGTATTTAGTGCATCCGTAATTTCATTCAAAACCAATTTTAACGCTTTGTCTTCATTCTGAAAACGGGTTTTGTTTTCAGAAAACCACTCTCGGTTGTTGTTTTCTTTTAACTCATTTAACAGTGGAAACAAGGTTTTAGATATTCTCATAAATTACAGTTTTTGTTTCCAATCGTTGGTCTTTTGACTATAGCGTAGGTTTTGCATGATTTATTACAAGTTATTGCTTATGGATGATAAAATTAATATGCCCCACTCTAGCGCAAGTGTTTTTCACTTGTACTAAATAGAGTTATGATATTCCCTGCAGCAAAATAAGTTCAGCAGATAATTTTTTCTCCAATAAAAAAGTTTCGTCAACACTAATGTTTATACCATTAAACGGACTACAATCTGGATAAATACATATTTGATAACTCTTCAAATTAATAATAATTAATTCAATTACATCTGCTCTGGAATGGTCTGTTTTACTTCCGTAAAGTATTATTCCGTTAATTTCTTCAGTCGGAAAAAGATGATATTTACACAGATCAAAATCGTTATAATATTCTTCTTGTACCAGTTCTTTTAGTTCAATTGAGTATACGTCTTCAATTTCTGTCTCTATTACTGATAGCGACAATATTTTTTTAAATTTTCTGAAGGCTATCTTTACATCTCCATAAAGACTCAAAGAATACTCTCCGGAATGATAAGTAGCTTCTATTTTTTTAGCAAAAAATGCATATATATTTTTATGCAAAAGGTCTTTAATTTTCATAATATAAGTAACTGAGTTAGATCAAGCGCACAAGTTAAAAAACACTTGCGCGAGATAGATAGAGTGATTTTATGTTGCCAATGAAAAGTTTATATCTTTGTTTATGGATTCATATGTAATTGATTATCTAGATAAGTACTTATCAATTGAATCAAACTATGCTGTAATTATTAAAGGTAATTATGGCATAGGTAAAACCTATTTTTACAAAAACGAAATAAATGAATTTATAGTTAAAAAAACTTCAAACGGAAAGCCTTTAATTCCTGTACATATATCACTTTTCGGTATAAAGAATATTGATGAATTACAAGCTCAGATTTTTCTGTCATTCCTTCAATTAAATAAAAATGGTGATCTAAAATTCTCTTCTAGAATTATCAAATCAATATCTAGAGGAGCCTTGAGCATTCTTGGAGCTGGTGCTATTGAAGATTATTTGAAAGATTATGATAACGGTGCATCACTAATAAACTTCGATAGGATTGTGATATGCTTTGATGATGTTGATAGGAAAAATCACACATTCAATAATCAAGAGTTTTTTGGATTTATTAACTCATTAGTTGAAAATAACAATGCCAAAATCTTAATCATAGCAAACGAAAATCAATTACTAAAAGACAAAAAATATAGAACCTTAAAAGAAAAGGTTATTGGTGTCAGTCTAGAATTTAAACCAGATGTCGAAAAGACTTTTCTCTCAATAATAAATCAAAGATATGACAATACTGAAAATACTACGTATCATGAGTTTCTAGTATCTAACAAAAACATAATATTAGAGTTGGTTTTTTTAAATGAGAACAATTTTAGAAGCTTAATTTATTTTCTTGAGAACTTTAAATACATTTTTTCACAATTAATTCTTAAAAAACAAGAAGGACTTTTCGAAAATAATTTTGATGAAATACTTGAATCAGTGTTAAAATATACTTTTGCGATTTGTTTTGAATTCAAATCTGGAGATCTTCATGAAGATAATTTAGAATCACTTAAAAGCGGATATGTAAGTCCAATTTCAGGAATTTTAGAAACTCGTGATAACTCAGATACTAAAAAGGATTTCATTACAATATTTCTTGAAAAATATTTTCTAAATAGAGACTACAAGTATTATGACTCTATATTAAACTTAGTAACATGTAATCATAAATTTGATCTTAACTTGTTATGGAAAGAAATTAATGATCATTTCCCATCTGAAAATGGTGTAAGGCCAGCACATATTGAGGTTTTTGATAAATTAAGATATTTCGATTGTCTTTCTCTCAGTGATTCAGAATATAAAATGAAAACCAATAAGCTTATTAATTATGCTTGTCAGGGAAAATACTCATTAAAAGATATACCAGTAGTTTTTCATTTTGCTACAAGATTTAATAATGTTTTACAATATGATCTTGAAAGATTAAAGAATCGATTAATGAAAAGTATTGAAACAAACATCAAAAATTTTCGATACAACGAATTTTTAAGAATTCATTTGAATACCGATTTTATAGATAATCGTGAAGATTTGGAGGACTTAATTAATAAATGTGAAGAGGTTAATCAAAGGATTAAAGAAATAGAAATATTAAACAATGCTAACAAGTTATTTGAAATATTGGAAAACGATTTTCGGTTATATGCTTATCCGCAATGTTGCCAGTATGGATAGGAAACAGCAATTAAGAGCCTTTTGAAAAGGTTTTCTCCAAAATATCTTCTGTTTAGCTTATAGCAAAATTCATTTATGTAATTCTGAAGGTTTTTACCGCTGATCTTGTGGTAAACACCTAAGAAGTTCCTCTTTGCATTAGAAATAGCGATGTGTACCCACTTTAAAGTATCATTAGTAGTTTCTTTGTCTGATTTCACGCTGTAGTGTCCTTCTACAAAATCAGCTATATCTACATAACTTTTACTTTTATCTGAAAATACGATAGCCAATTCACTCAAATTTTCCTTAATGACTTTATTTATACTTTCTGATTTTTGAGTATCCAAAACTTTCATTTTATAGTACCTGCAATGTTTGGTTTTAACACCTGTTTCAGGGTTTTCCAACGGGGTAGATTCAACCATGGTAGCTATATTTTTTTGCTTCTGGCTTCCTTTTCCTCGTTTAAGTTTCTTTCCCTTTTTATGAGCTACTTCAAAATAACCTTCATCAAACTCAATCATTCCATGCAATTGATATAGGTCATCTCTTTTACCCATGGCTTCTCGAATTTTATGCATCATATTCCAGATACTTTCATAGCGGGAGTGGTTGAGTTGTCGTTGAAGTTCACAGGCAGATATTCCTTTCTTAGAAAAACTCATAAACATCATAGCCAGAAACCATTTTCTAAAAGGAAGGTTACTGCTTTCCAGTATTGTACCGCTTTTAAGAGTTGTTCTAAATCCACAATGGGCACATTGCCACTGATATTTAGCTTTTAACCAATAATGCTTGTGGCTTTTACATTTTTTGCAAACCACTCCTTGGGTTTCTCTAACTTGTTTAAAATGTAGTTTACAACTGATCTCATCTGGAAATATATCAACAAATTCTAATATGTTCATAGCATTGATTTTTATGACCAAGTTAGGTCTAAGCTACGCAACCAATCTGCGGACTGGTATAATTACGGATGAGCATATTCGGTTATTTCTACAACAAGCAAAGGATAAAGAAAGTCTAATATATTTCAAATCTTACTGGAATAAGTTTCCAATTAGTAAATTCTGGAATATTTTAAAAAAATTATCAAATGAAGAGATAGTTGAATTAGCATTTTATTTTGAATACAGATATAGGTCGAATATTTTTTCTGAAATCTATCCAGAAAAGGATTTTTTGAAGGCCTTAATTATAAAAATAAGGGATAAGAAAAGTTTAAAACATCATACCCTTCGTAATGAATCTTTTAAGATACTTCTTCATAAGCTAGAAAAGGCAATAGAAACAATAGAAAAAAATGTAAAATTCGTTTAACGAATCTTTTCCTTCAGATACTTCTTTCACTTATACTTACCCCAAATCCTAACTAATCCTCCCCCAATTCACCGAGCTTTTCGGGAGCGATTCAATATGTTTTCTAATAACGGCGTTTTCAGGTTTTTGCAGGTTAGCGTCTTCCGTTAAAATAGCATTGGCTTTTTCCCGAGCATGTTCCAAAATTTTAGCGTCTTTGGATAAGTCGGCTAATAATAAATCCAAGACACCACTTTGCTGCGTTCCGCTTAAATCCCCCGGGCCACGGAGTTTTAAATCTACATCGGCAATTTCAAAACCATCGTTGGTTCTTACCATGGTTTCCATACGGGTGCGGGCATCTTTAGAAAGCTCGTATTTGGTCATCAACACACAATACGATTGTTCGGCCCCTCTACCTACCCTTCCGCGTAATTGATGCAACTGAGCCAGTCCAAAACGCTCTGCATTCTCAATCACCATTATAGAAGCATTTGGGACATTAACGCCTACTTCAATAACCGTAGTGGCGACCATAATGTGGGTTTCACCTTTTACAAAACGCTGCATCTCGTAATCCTTATCGGCCGGTTTCATTTTGCCGTGTACAATACTAATCTGCGCTTTCGGGAAAGCACGGGCTACACTTTCGTAACCGTCCATTAAATCTTTTAAATCCGATTTTTGGGATTCTTCAATTAGCGGATAAACAATATAAGCTTGTCGGCCTTTGGCCAGTTCTTTTTTTAGAAACCCAAAAACAGCCAAGCGAGATTCATCGTAACGGTGAGAAGTTACAATAGGTTTTCTACCTGGTGGCAATTCATCAATTACTGAAAGATGTAAATCGCCATACAGCGTCATGGCTAACGTTCTTGGAATTGGCGTTGCCGTCATCACCAAAATATGCGGTGGATTGGTGGTATTCTTCTTCCACATTTTAGCCCGTTGTGCTACACCAAAACGGTGTTGCTCATCAATCACACAAAGTCCCAAAGAATTAAACTGAACTTTGTCTTCCAGCAAAGCATGTGTTCCTACAATAATTTGTAAAGAACCATCATGTAAAGCTGGGTAAATTTGTTTCCTTACCGAAGTACTGGTAGAACCCGTTAACAACTGAATGGAAATCCCCAAGGACTCTGCAAAGGGCAATAATCCTTTGTAATGCTGACCGGCTAGGATTTCAGTAGGTGCCATTAAAGCCGCTTGGTGGCCGTTGTCAATTGCCATTAACATGCAAATAAAAGCCACAATTGTTTTACCACTTCCCACATCGCCTTGCAGCAAACGGTTCATTTGCTGGCCAGACATAAAGTCTTTTCGGATTTCCTTAATTACCCGTTTTTGTGCACCCGTTAAATCGAAGGGTAAATGGTTTTTGTAAAACTCAGTCACTAAAGGAATCTGCTCAAACACAAAACCTTTGTAGGCCTTAATTTTATTGTTTCGTTCTTTTAAAATTTTAAGCTGAATAAAGAATAATTCTTCAAACTTTAGTCTGGCTCTTGCTTGGTTTAAGGACTTAGTATTTTCAGGAAAATGAATCTGTTTAAGCGCATTGGCCTTACTAATAAACCGATATTCTTTTAAAATACCGTTGGGCAACGTTTCCGGAATATGATTAAAAATTACCGTGAACAGTTGCGCCATCATTTTAGATAATGCCTTGCTGTCAATGTATTTTTTCTTCATTAATTCCGTGGTGTTGTACACGGGCTGAAAGGTTTGATTGCCTTCCATTTCAGGAGTAAAAAATTCTAATTCCGGGTGTACAATACTTACTTTCCCCTTAAATACACTGGGTTTGCCAAAAACCACGTATTCAATATTCGGTTTCAGTTTGGGTTGTACAAATTTAATTCCTTGAAACCAGACCAATTCCATTACTTCGGTACCGTCATAAAGATAAGCCACCAGCCTTTTTTTAGGTCCGGGCACAATTTCAGACATCCTAATTTTGCCTTTTATCTGAACGGCAACTTCATCGGTTCTAATAGTAGAAATAGGCGTGAAAACGGAACGATCGTCGTACCGGAAAGGATAATGTTGTAGTAAATCCCCGTAGGTAAAAATGTTGAGTTCTTTATTAAGGACTTGGGCTTTTTGGGGCCCAACACCCTTTAAAAACTCTATTTTATTGCTGAAAACAGAAGACATGGTTTATTCCTCATCTTGCCACTTAAGCGTTTGCAGCAGGTGAATAATATCTTCTTTCACGTAATTGATAACCGGCTTTAAAGAATCGTTTTTCATAGCCGTTGGGAAGTACAACGCACCGCGTATAAAATGCTTGGTAGAATCGTGTACAAAAAACTGAAAAGGGGATGGCACGTCTCCTTCTAATTCAATTAAAGTAGTGTAATACCTTTTTCTGTTGTTTAATTGTTCCGAAGTAATTCCGTAAGCTTTTACATCGTGGCCGTACGCCAAACGATAAGATTCGTTGATGTAAGAATCTAAAGAATCGGCACCAACTTCTTTGTATGTTAAATGTATTTTAGAATTGAATTGCGGGTAAGTAATAATCTTATAATGGTCTTTTGCATAACCACCATACAGCACACTATCTTCTTCAATTTTAGCTGTTTCTAAATATTCAAACTGAAATGGATCTTCTTGGTCAGAAAATAAAACGTATTTCTTTGCCTCTAGTTCAATGTGATTGAATCCTTTAGGTTTAGGCTTGTAATCAGATTCTCCGCAAGCAGAGACTAATAAAACAAGTAGAAAAAAACCGCTTTTAATCTTCAAATTCACCTGCAATATCTTCATGGAAGGTTACCTTAATTTTCTTTATTCTTTTCGAACTTACGGCTTCTATCTTAAATGTGAAATCTTCGTAAGAAATCTCTTCGCCCACGTTAGGCATACTAGAATTTAGTTCTAACAATAAACCACCAATAGATTCACTTTCGCCTTTAGCATCATCAAAATAATCCGAAGAGATTTCTAAAACTTTAGCAAAGTCATTTAACGATGTTTTGCCTTCAAAAAGGTATTCGTGTTCAGAAATTTGAGAATAATCTACTTCAAGTTCATCAAACTCATCGTTAATCTCGCCTACAATTTCTTCAATAATATCTTCTAATGTTACCAAACCAGAAGTGCCGCCGTACTCGTCTACTACCATAGCAACGTGTACTCTTTTCTCCTGAAAGCTTTTAAGTAGGTCATCTATTTTTTTGCTTTCTGGCACATAATAGGCCGGGCGCACTAATTTTTGCCAAGTAAAACCTTCTTCGTTATCAATAAACGGCAAAAGGTCTTTAACGTACAAAATCCCTTCAATAGAATCTATGGTGTCATGATAAATGGGAATTCTAGAATAGCCGCATTTATTAATCTTATCCATTAACTGATGGAAATCAATATCGTTACTAAAGGCCGTAATATCCATTCTGGAATGCATTACTTGCCTTACCGATTTGGTACCGAAGGTTACAATACCTTTTAGAATTTCTGTTTCTTCATCCGTTGCTTCTTCATCACTCTCAACAGCAGCCTCTATGGCTTTGTTGATTTCGTCTACCGAAAAATTATAGCCTTTCCCTTCAAATCTTCTTTCAATCAAATCGGTCACCGACATTAAGACAAATGAAAGTGGGTACAAGATTTTGTCTGCTATTTTAAGTGGAAAAGCCATTAATTGGGAAAAGTACAAGCCCTTCTGACTGGCATACGTTTTAGGTAAAACTTCACCCAAGAAAACCAGAATAATGGTCACAATTATTGGCATTGCTAACACAATAATATGCTCTTCGGAAGAAGTACCAGCCAGTTCCCAACTCATGTACGTGCTTATGGTTACTATGGCTACATTTACCAAGTTATTGGCAATTAAAATAGTAGCTAATAAGCGCTTGGGTTTACCTAACAGTTTAAGTATTAAAGAGCTGGATTTTGAATTATCTTCTTCGCACTTTTTAAGATCATTAGCGGTTAATGAAAAAAAGGCCACTTCAGATCCTGAAATTAAAGCCGAACAAAGAATTAGTAGAGCAATTATGAGCAATTTCATGGAGATCATACCCCATGAAATTTCTTCGCTCAATAATATAAAATTTAAATAAAGTTGGGGTTCGGGGTCCAAATCGGATTGATTAGGTTCAACATATTAGAACGGAAGATCGTCTATATCATCGCTAGATGTAGAAGACGGTGCCGTTCCTGATGAAGTTGTTTCTTTTGGTGAAGAAGGCTGGTTATAAGAGTTTTGGCTTTCGCCGCCATCTGATTTGCCTCCAAGCATTGTCATATTTAATCCTACAATATCTGTGTTGTATTTGGTAATCCCTTCCTTATCTTCATAAGAACGAGTTTGTAATTTACCTTCAACATATATCTGGCTTCCTTTTCTTAAATAACGTTCAGCAATTTCTGCCAAACCTCTCCAGAGAACAATATTGTGCCACTCGGTTTGATCTACACGTTCACCCGAGTTTCTGTCTTTGTAAGATTCTGTAGTTGCTAATGAAAATCGAGCAACCTTTGTTCCGTTGTCTAAAGTACGTACTTCTGGGTCTTTCCCTAGGTTACCTACTAAAATTACTTTGTTTACACCTGCCATAAAAAAATGTTTAGAGTCATTAGATTCAAAAGTAATTAAAAATAATGCGCACGCAAAAACTTATCTAGTAAAACGGGCTTAGGCAGCTCAGCTATTTCATCAAGGGTAAACCATTTATAGTTTTCAGTAATAAAATTTGATGTTTTTAAAGCCGAAATCACATAGAAGTTCACCCACAAGTTGCGGTGGCTAAGTACGTGTTTATAAGTCTTTCCTACCTTTTTTACCGATTCAAAGTCACCTAACTTTTCTAATTCTTTAACAAAAATGCCCTCGTCTTCGTCCGTTATTTCAATTAAAGGAAACTGAAATAAATTTGTCCAAATATCTTTTCCCGTCCGTTGGTGAAACAAGAATTCACCTTCTTTTTCTATGATTAAATAGTTTAAGTAGCGGTTTTTTTTGATTGTTTTTTTCTCTTTTTTAGGTAAGATACTCACCATTTTATGGTGAAAAGCGTAACAATTAGACTGTATTGGGCAATTTCCACAATTAGGGTTTTTGGGCACACATTGTAGCGCACCAAATTCCATTATACCTTGGTTGTATATGTCTACTTGTTTTGCCGGAAGAACTTCATTGGCTAAAATCTTAAATTCCTTTTTGCCTTCTGTAGAACCAATGTCAGTTTCAACCCCAAAAAATCTTGACAAAACCCTAAAAACATTACCATCTAAAACAGCAATTTTTTCATTCTGCGTAAAAGACGCAATTGCCGAGGCCGTATATTCACCTATCCCAGGTAATTTTAATAATTCGGTAGAAGTTTTTGGGAATTTACCGGTGTAATTTTCTGCAATAATTTTAGCTGTCTTATGCAGGTTTCTCCCTCTAGAATAATACCCTAGACCTTGCCATACTCTTAATACAGACTCTTCTTTACTGTTTGCTAAATCATATACAGTTGGGAATTTTTGAACAAATTTATTGTAATACGGAAGGCCTTGTGCCACCCTTGTTTGTTGTAAGATAATCTCGGATAACCAGATGAAATATGGATCTCTAGTATCCCTCCATGGAAGGTCTCTTTTGTGCTGTAAGTACCAATCTTTTATGCTTTTAGGGAATGCTTTACTCATCAATAAGTTGTGTTTAACCAATAAAACCGCGCTTTCATCTAAAAACAGCAAGTAATTTTTGAATTTATTACACGGTGAAATACATTTGCACCACTCACTATTTGTACTAAATCCAAATTATTCGGGTATGACTAAAGCTGAAGTTATTGCTAAAATAGCAGATAAAACCGGAGTAGAAAAAAATGATGTATCAACAACTGTAGAAGCATTCTTCTCTGTTGTTAAAGATGCACTTGCTGACGGAGAAAACATTTATGTTCGTGGTTTTGGAAGTTTCATTAATAAGAAAAGAGCCAAAAAAGTTGCGCGTAATATTTCTAAAAACACTGCAATTATTATTGACGAACATTACGTTCCAAGTTTTAAACCTTCAAAAATCTTTGTAGAAAAGATCAAAGAAGAATTAAAAGTCGCTGATAATTAATTAATTTTCCCGACTAATGGTAAATCGAAAAGTAATTCAACTTGGGATTGCTATGGTCGGGGTTATTATTGCATTCCTACTTTTTTCCCTACCAAAGTTTGTTGTTGAGAACAACGAAGATCAATTATCCCAAACAGAAGCAGAAGAAAATCAGGCTAATGAGCCCGAAATTATAGAAGAAGATAATGCTCACTTAAGTAGCATGACTTCAATAGATGATGAACGGATTGCCTACTTCAGAAAAAAAATTGTGGATAACTCAGATAATCCTGAGGATTTCCTTATCTTTGCAGACTCTTTAACAAAGGAGTTCGAAAAAGGTTTTGTTTACGATAGTGTTGCTCATTACAGAGAACTGATTTACAGTAAACAAGAATCTTTAGCTAATCAAATAAAGCTTGCAAACGCTTATTTTGAAGTTTTTCAGTACACACCTTCTGACGGACGAAGAAAAGAATACGCTTTAAAGGCAAAAGGCCTTTATGAAAACATATTAACACAATCTTCTTCTGAAGATGTAAAAACGAGACTGGCAGTTACCAAAGTGTACGCAGTACAGCCGCCAATGGTAGGTATTGGTGAACTAAAAGGTCTTATTGAAGAGAATCCGGATAATGTTTCGGCAAGGCTTTATTTAAGTGAATTTATGCTAACAGTTCAACGACTGGAGTCTGCAGAAGAACAACTTAAAGAAATTCTTAAACGAGAACCGGAGAATCTAAAAGCAAACTTGCTTTTGGCGGAATGTTTAATAGGATTAAATAAAAAGTTGGATGCCGAAGAGCAAATAGCGAGAATCAAATCGCTAAACCAACAAAACGATCCATACATAGAACAATTCGTTCAAGAGAAATTAGATATAATAAAATCATTGTAAAACCTAAATTAAAGAATTATGCCTTGCGGTAAGAAAAGAAAAAGACATAAGATCTCTACTCACAAGAGAAAGAAAAGACTTAGAAAAAACAGACACAAGAAGAAATAGTCTAAGTTTTCTTATCTAAACATACGTACAAGGGAATGCACGAAAGTGTTTTCCCTATTTTAATTTGTAGTGAGCCGTGAATAACGAATTATACATAAATGTAGGCGAAGAAGGTACACGGATTGCTCTTCTACAAAACAAAGATCTTGTAGAATATCATTTTGAAGGAAGCGGAGGCGGTTACACAGTAGGTGACTTATACCTTGGCACAGTTCAAAAAGTAGTACCTGGATTAAATGCTGCGTTTGTTGATGTTGGTTACGAAAAAGATGCTTTTTTACATTATTTAGACTTAGGACCTCAGTTTAGGTCTTTAACCAAATACACAAAAAATGTCTTAAACAAAAAGAGTACAGATTATAAACTGTCCGACTTTGAGTTAGATTCCGACATCGATAAACTGGGAAAAATTTCCCAAGTCCTAACCAGAAACCAAAAGGTTTTGGTGCAAATAGCCAAAGAACCTATCTCTAGTAAAGGGCCAAGACTTAGCTGCGATATGTCTATTGCAGGTAGATTTATAGTCTTAGTTCCTTTCACTAACACAGTTAATGTTTCTAGAAAAATTGCTGATGCTGAAGAAAGAAAACGTTTAAAACGTATAATTTCTAGCATTAAGCCAGAGAACTTTGGGGTTATTATCCGAACAGTTGCTTCTGGAAAAGAAACCGCTGAGTTAGACAGAGATTTACAAACTTGTTTGGAAAAATGGCAAGTTGCCAATAAAAATCTTCGTAAAGCTGCACCACCAGAAAAAGTTCTTGGTGAGATGAACAAAGTAGCCTCTATCTTTAGAGATATGCTTAATGAGTCTTTCGATTCTATTGTTATAGATGGTAAAGATGAATACGAAGAAGCTAAGGCATACATTTCTGAAATTGCCCCAGACAAGATTAAAATTTTAAAACATCACGCAGGTAAAACCAAACTCTTTGAAGTGAGCGGTATTGAAAAACAGATTAAGTCCTTATTCGGTAAATCTGTAAGCCTAGTAGGTGGTGGTTATTTGATTATTGAACACACAGAAGCGTTACATGTTATTGATGTAAACAGTGGTAATAAATCTAATAACGAAAAAGACCAAGAGAACACAGCTCTTAACGTAAACCTAGAATCTGTTAGAGAAATCGCTCGTCAGCTTAGATTAAGAGACATGGGCGGTATTATTGTTTGTGACTTTATTGATATGAAGGATGCAGATAACAGAAAGCTGATTTACGATAAAATGAAGGAAGAACTTAAGAAAGATAAAGCCAAATCAGTGGTTTTACCGCTTTCTAAATTCGGGTTAATGCAAATTACCCGTCAAAGAGTTCGTCCAGAATTAGAAGTTGTTACCGGTGAAGTTTGCCCAACTTGTATGGGTACAGGAAAAATTGGTGCATCTATTTCAATTGCTTCGGAAATTGAAAATAACATTGATTATATTCTAGCAAAACAGAATCAGAAAGGATTGTATATTCATTTACACCCTTACTTACATTCTTACTTTACTAAAGGTCTTATCTCAAAAAGATTTAAGTGGTTCATCAAGTACAAGAAATGGGTTCGCCTAATTTCAGATACATCTTTAGCCATTACAGAATTTGAAATAACCGACAAAAATAAAGACGCCATTGAGATTGTATAAATCTCTTTGATGGATTATAGAAACAAAAAAGGCGAATCGTGAGATTCGCCTTTTTTGTTTCCCTTCAGTATGAAGAAAAATTCTTATTTGTTAGCTGCGTAAAGTTCAGAAACTTTATTCCAGTTAATTACATTAAAGAAAGCAGAAATATAATCTGGTCTCTTGTTTTGGTATTTTAAATAATAAGCATGTTCCCATACATCTAATCCTAAGATAGGGAAACCACCACAACCAACACCTGGCATTAATGGGTTATCTTGGTTTGGTGTAGAACAAACTTTTACTTCACCACCTGGGTGAACACACAACCAAGCCCAACCAGAACCAAATTGAGTAGCAGCAGCATTTGAAAATGCTTCTTTAAATTTTTCAAATGAACCGAAAGCAGCATCAATAGCAGCAGCTAATTCACCTGTTGGTTTACCACCACCTTCTGGTGATAAGATTGTCCAGAATAAATTGTGGTTGTAAAAACCACCACCGTTATTTCTAACGCCGGCGCCTAATTCATCTACTTTAGCTAAAATAGCTTCAATAGAAGCATCTGCATTAGCAGTACCTTCAATAGCCGCATTTAATTTAGAAGTATAGGCAGCATGGTGCTTATTGTGGTGAATCTCCATAGTTGTTGCATCTATGTGAGGCTCTAAAGCATCTTTTGGGTATGGTAAGTTTGGTAATTCGAAAGCCATAATAAAATTTTATTTAATTGTAATACAAACAAAAACTGTAAGTGCTAAAGTTAATAGGCTACAGTCATAATTAAAAGTTAAAACGGTAGAAGAAAGTTCCTAATTTTCCAGGGAATTATTCTTTAGTGAAATCCAGGGTTTTAATACGTAATTCTGTTTCGTTAAATACGTTTAATTTCATATAAACGTTAAACGTTTCAGATTTAGTAGAATACGTGGCAATGGCATATTTAACCCCATTTGGTGTAGAACCTTGGTGATCGTATACAAAATCAGTGGGTTTATGGGTTTCAAAAAAATGCTTCATTATAGAAGAAGATTCTTGTTTACTAAATTTTCCTTCCTTTGTATCTGTTTTAATTAGTACAAATTCGTCAAAGTATTGAGTTAAACTAGTGGCATTTCCTAATTTAATAGCGGTCTGTATGGCTTTAAAGTCGTCTTTTTCTTCTGCCGAAAAACAGAAAACACTTATTAAAAGCACAAGAGAAATGGAAATTAGCTTCTTCATCTATTTATATTGAATACGTTATTATAAGCAAAAAATATGACCTATTTTTAAGACCTCTATTTACATACAATTATATTAAATACGAACAGAAGTAAATAATAGTATCTGATGAAAAAGAAAGTAGCACTAATCATAATGGACGGATGGGGTATTGGAACAAACCCCGAAATCTCGGCAATTGCGAAAGCAAAAACGCCTTTTGTTGATTCGCTTTATGAAAACTATCCGCACAGTAAGCTAGAAGCTTCTGGCTTAGCTGTTGGTTTGCCAGAAGGCCAAATGGGTAATTCTGAAGTAGGGCACATGAATATTGGTGCCGGTAGAGTTGTATACCAAGATCTTGTAAAGGTTAACAAAGCCGTAGAAGAAGGAACATTAGCCAACGAACCAGTTTTAAAAGATGCTCTAGATTACGCTAAAAACAACAATAAAAAAATACATTTTATTGGTTTAGTGTCAGATGGTGGTGTACATGCGCACATCAAACACCTTAAAGGTTTATTAACTATTGCTGCCAACAAAGGCTTAAAAGATGTATTTGTACATGCTTTTACAGACGGTAGAGATACAGATCCAAATGGTGGTTATAATTACTTAACCGATCTTGAAAACCATATTTCTTCTACAACAGGTAGCATTGCCTCTGTAGTTGGTCGTTATTACGCTATGGACCGCGACAACCGTTGGGAACGTGTTAAGCTAGCGTACGATGTAATGGTAAAAGGTGAAGGAGAAAAGACTACAAACATCTTATCTTCTATTAAAGCGTCTTATGCCGCAGGTGTAACAGATGAATTTATTCAGCCTTTAGTTCATGTAGATGGTGAAGGAAATCCAATTGGTAAAATTGAAAAAGGTGATGTAGTTCTTTGCTTCAACTTTAGAACCGATAGGGGTAGAGAAATCTCTCAAGCATTAACTCAAAAAGATTTTCCAGAGCAAGACATGAAAAAATTAGACTTGTACTATGTTACAATGACTAATTATGACGAGTCTTTTAAAGGTGTTAAAGTGATCTTTAACAAAGATAATTTAAGCAATACTTTAGGGGAAGTTTTAGAAGCCAACGGAAAAACACAAATTAGAATTGCTGAAACGGAAAAGTATCCGCACGTTACGTTCTTCTTTTCTGGTGGTAGAGAAACTCCTTTTAATGGTGAAAAAAGATTGTTATGCCCTTCTCCAAAAGTGGCTACTTATGATCTTCAGCCTGAAATGAGTGCCTTTGATATTCGTGATAAAATTATCCCAGAATTAAAAGCACAAGAAACAGATTTTATTTGCTTAAACTTTGCTAACCCAGACATGGTAGGTCATACGGGTGTTTTTGATGCAGCGGTTAAAGCATGTGAAACTGTAGACGGTTGTGTTAAAGATGTTGTAAGCGCAGGTTTAGAGAATGGTTATACCTTTATTATAATTGCCGACCATGGTAACTCAGACGTTATGATTAATGCCGATGGTTCTGTTAATACAGCACATACCACTAATCTAGTGCCATGTATTTTGGTAGACAGCGAATTTAAGGGTGCTATTAAAGACGGTAAACTAGGTGATTTAGCCCCTACAATATGTAAACTAATAGGAATAGAAGCTCCGGTAGAAATGACGGGTAATGTTCTTATCTAAAGAATAGATTTATTTGATTGCAGGGCTCTTTTCAGAGCCCTCTTCATTTTTCTCCAACATTTTTAACAACACTTTATCATACGTCCAAACCGTATTTAATGCCGATTTAAAACTGTTGAATTTTTTAGAACGTGCAATACCAGATTCTAAAAGTTGTTCGTAAACTTCTGGGTGGTTTAAGATTTTCTCTAAGCTATCGCCTATTTCTTCCGGGTTATCTGGATCTACAAAACCAGTACCTTCTTTTAAAATTTCAGTAAAGGCGCCAACAGGAGAGGTTAAAACCGGTGTTCCTAAAGAAAGGGCATCAATTACAGGAATTACACTGTCTTTTTTAGAGGCGGGGTATAAAAACAACAAAGCTTGTCTGTATAAGTTTTTGTACTCGGAAGAAAAGACCTCTTCAATTATTATAATTTCATGAATAAATTCTTCTCCGTCTAACTGCACTAAAATTTCTTGTACATGACCTTTAGAAGCGTTAGCTATTACCAACGGATAACCTTTGGGATCTTTTCTTCGGTATTTTAAATAACCAGTAAGCGCTCTAAAAAGGTTTACTTCATTTTTTTCGAAATGGTAATACAGAACATAAGCCTTAGGGAAATAGCTTTTAAACTTTAGGTAAGAAAATTCATTTAACGAAATTCGGTTTTGTGTTAAGCCAGTTTGGTAGACAATCTGTATTTTTTTCCCTTTAATACCATACTTAGCTTTAATGTCTTTCTTAAGGAACTTGCTGGGTGTAATAATTCCTTTGGCTTTGTTTAGGTAAAATTTCCTCATTTTCAGTTTTACTTTTCTGAAAAACACATGAAGGAAAGTTTTCTGTAAAAGAAAAGGGGTTTTCATACTGAAATAAGAAAGCACCACCGGGAATGGAGAATATATAGGCGGAAATACAGAAGTACAATGAAGCAAATCTAATTTCAGTCTAAGAGAAACCATTAACAACACTACGTTGCTCCAAAAGAATTTTGGATAAGTACGGGTAGTAATAATCTTGGCGCCCACTAATTCCTCTTTTACAGATTGGTCTGGGCCATTGGGTGCAATTATAAAGATTTTGTGTTGTGCATCTAATGCAACAATAGACTGAATTAACTTTAAAGCTTCGTGTTCAGCTCTAGTTTTGTTCAGTTTAAATAAAAAATGCGCCTCTATCCCAATGTTTGCTTCTGTGATCAATGTATTTGTTATAAGCTCAAAAGTACCCTCTTCCGCCATATTTACAAGTTTTAGAATGTTAAAGAACTATTATCCTTAAGCCAACTGTATGTTACCAATTTATTTAGTCGAAAAAAAAAGAAAGAAATTTCAATTAAATTCTTCCGTAAAAACTGTACCAATTATCTTTGTGAAATTTTAATAAAGAAGCTCAGAAGATATTATGCCCAAAGACCAAAGTATAAAATCGGTTTTAATAATAGGAAGCGGTCCTATAATTATTGGACAAGCATGTGAATTTGACTATTCAGGATCTCAAGCTGCAAGGTCACTACGCGAGGAAGGAATTGAGGTTACACTCATAAATTCTAACCCAGCTACTATTATGACGGATAAGGTAACTGCCGACAATATTTACCTTAAGCCACTTGAAAAAGAATCTATAATAGAGATACTTGAAAAACATAAAATAGATGCTGTATTACCTACCATGGGTGGTCAAACGGCTCTAAATTTAGCTATTGATTGTGATGAGGCTGGTATTTGGGAAAAATACGGCGTTAGAATGATTGGTGTTGATATAGGCGCCATAGAAACTACGGAAGACAGAGAAAAATTCCGGGAGAAAATGATTGAAATTGGAGTAGGTGTTTGCGAAGGCGAAACCGCAACTTCATTTCTACAAGGTAAAGAGATTGCTCAACGCATAGGATTTCCCTTAGTAATTCGGCCTTCATATACTTTAGGTGGTACCGGTGGTGGTTTTGTAAATACTCCAGAAGAGTTTGACAAAGCATTAACTACAGGTTTACATGCTTCTCCAATTAATGAAGTATTGGTAGAACAATCCATTATGGGTTGGAAAGAATACGAATTGGAGCTTTTAAGAGATAGTGCCGGTAATGTGATCATTATTTGTTCTATTGAAAACTTTGATCCAATGGGTGTTCATACAGGTGACTCTATTACAGTAGCTCCTGCTATGACTTTACCAGACACGGTTTATCAGAACATGCGTGATTTGGCCATTAGAATGATGAACGCTATAGGTAATTTTGCCGGTGGTTGTAATGTTCAGTTTTCGGTAAATCCAGAAACAGACGACATCATTGGTATTGAAATTAACCCACGTGTTTCTAGATCTTCAGCTTTAGCTTCTAAAGCAACGGGTTATCCAATTGCTAAAATTGCTGCTAAACTGGCTATTGGTTACAACTTAGACGAACTTCCTAACCAAATCACAGGTACAACAAGTGCTTTCTTTGAGCCTGCGTTAGACTATGTGATTGTTAAAATTCCTAGATGGAATTTTGATAAATTCCCTGGTTGTGATAGAAAACTAGGCTTACAAATGAAAGCTGTTGGTGAGGTTATGGGCATTGGCCGTAATTTCCAAGAAGCCCTTCAGAAAGCTTGCCAGTCTTTAGAAATTAAACGTAACGGTTTAGGTGCAGATGGTAAAGAAAATAGAAACCAAGACGAACTTCTATACAGTTTAGAAAACCCATCTTGGAACCGTCTTTTCCATATTAGAGATGCATTAGACTTAGGCATTCCTTTAAAAACGGTTTACGAAAAAACGAAAATCGATTATTGGTTCTTACGTCAGATTGAAGAATTGGTAATGTATGAAAAGGAAATAGCTAGATATAAAATAGATAATATTCCTGCCGAATTATTAAAAACAGCTAAACAAAAAGGTTTTGCCGACAGACAAATTGCCCATTTGGTAAACTGTTTAGAAAGTAAGGTTTTTGATAAAAGAAACGAACTAGGTATTAACCGTGTGTTTAAATTGGTAGATACTTGTTCTGCCGAATTTGAAGCTAAAACACCGTATTACTATTCTACTTTCGATGAAGAAAACGAATCTATTCCTTCGGACAGAGAAAAAATTATAGTACTAGGTTCGGGACCAAACCGTATTGGACAAGGTATTGAGTTTGATTATTCTTGTGTACATGGTGTATTAGCCGCCAAAGAAATGGGTTACGAAACCATTATGATTAACTGTAACCCAGAAACGGTTTCTACCGATTTTGATGTTGCGGATAAATTATATTTTGAGCCTGTATTCTGGGAACATATTTACGACATCATCCTTCATGAAAAACCAAAAGGTGTTATTGTTCAGTTAGGTGGGCAAACTGCACTTAAATTGGCAGAGAAAATGGAACGTTACGGTATCAAAATTATGGGTACTAGTTTCGAAGCCTTAGATTTAGCCGAAGACCGTGGTAGATTCTCTGACTTATTAAAAGAGTTAGACATCCCTTACCCACAATACAGCGCTGTAGATTCTGCTGAAGAAGCCGTAGAGAAAAGTAAGGACATTGGTTTCCCAATGTTAGTTCGTCCTTCTTACGTTCTAGGAGGTCAGTCTATGAAGATTGTAATCAACGAGACGGAACTTGAGCAACACGTTGTAAACATCCTTAAAGATATTCCGAACAATAAAATCTTAATTGACCATTTCTTAAGTGGTGCTATTGAAGCAGAAGCAGATGCCATCTGTGACGGTGAAAATGTGTACATTATTGGCGTAATGCAGCACATAGAACCTGCCGGTATTCATTCGGGTGATTCTTATGCGTTACTTCCTCCGTATAATTTAGGAGATTTAGTATTGCAACAAATTGAAGAATACACCAATAAAATTGCCGTAGCATTAAAAACAGTTGGTCTAATTAACATTCAGTTTGCAATTAAAGACGATAAGGTCTACATTATTGAAGCAAATCCAAGAGCGTCTAGAACGGTGCCTTTCATTTGTAAGGCTTACCAAGAACCTTATGTGAACTATGCGGCTAAAGTTATGTTAGGGGCTAAAGTAACCGACTTTAATTTTAACCCGGTGAAGAAAGGATATGCAATAAAAATCCCGGTATTCTCGTTCAATAAATTCCCTAACGTTAATAAAGAATTAGGACCTGAAATGAAATCTACCGGCGAAGCTATTTACTTCATTGACGATTTAAAAGATCCTTACTTTAAGAAGTTATACAAAGAAAGAAATCTATACTTAAGTAGATAAATGGGTGTAATAATAAAGTTTATAATAATATTTCTAGTTGTCTCCTACCTTATAAGAAAGGTGGGAGGCTTCTTTATGAAACTGTTTTTTGGTCAAACTACCAATAACCAGCAATCTAGCGGAGGTTATTATCAACAAGAAAACACTAATAATAAAAGTGGCTCTAGATATGGTTCGTTAAGAATCTTTAAAAAGCCCAATAAAGACAATACCGCGGAAAAGAATTTTACCGGCGGTGAATACGTAGATTATGAAGAAGTAGATTAATATGCGTCTAAAATTACTACCACTTTTTCTCCTGCTTTTCGTTTCATTCTTTGGCCTAGCAGAAGCAGAATATCCTACAATAAACCAGTACTGTGAAGATCTAACCGGTACAGTGGATGGTGCCAATCAACAAGACATTAGTTTCCTTTTAAAGAATTTAGAAGATTCAACTTCGGTACAATTTGTGGTTTTAATAGTACCCACAATTAGTGGTGAAAGCATAGAGCGTTACGCTTATGAAACCGCTGTTCAGAATAAAATTGGTCATAAAGGCAAAGACAACGGTATATTACTTTTAGTAGCTAAAAACGATCGAAAACTTCGGTTTGAAGTAGGTTATGGCCTTGAAGGTGTATTGCCCGATGCGTTGGCTAAAAGAGTGATTGATTATTCTATTGTTCCCGAATTTAAAAAAGGAAACTTTACCAAAGGTATACGTAAAGGTGTAGAATCTGTTATTGAAATTATACATGCAGGTGATAACGGAGAAGAGGTATTTAATTCTCATATATCATCGCGTTCAAGAGAATCTAATTTTGGTGATGATGAGAAAGAATATGGCGGAATTGCTTCGCTCTTATTCTTTCCACTTTTAATTATTGGTGAAATTTTAAAATACAAACTAGGTAAGAAAAAAGGACTGGGCTTTAGTATTGGTACAGCCGTTATAGTTTATCTAATCTTATTGCCATTAAGTTTATTTCCATTTGTAATTATTCTTTTCGGGATTTTTACCTCTATGTTAAACATCTCAGGTGGTAGCGGCGGTTCAGGTGGTAGTGGTCGTTATTATGGCGGCGGTTATGGCGGTGGCGGCGGCTTCAGTAGTGGTGGCGGTGGATTTAGCGGCGGCGGCGGAAGCTTCGGTGGCGGCGGTGCTTCGGGTGGCTGGTAAACAAAAAATATTATGTTAACAGAAAGTCAGAAAAAGGAGATTTCAGAATTAATTGCACAGGTAGAAAAAAATACCGGTAGTGAAATTGTGCCCGCTATTGTTTCTTCTAGCGACGATTATGAGATTGTTTGGTGGAAAGCATTGGCCTTGTTTTCGGCAACCGGATTAATTTCTTTTGCTATAACACACATTCTATACGCTCAACAATTTTGGTTTGCTTTCGCAATTACTAGCATCTACATTATTTTCGGTACACTTATTTCTATTTTTGTACCCACTGTAAAACGTGTTTTAATTGGCCAGACGTATTTACATCTTAGAGTGGAACGTAGAGCTTTAATTACTTTTCTGAATGAAGAGGTTTTTAAAACCAAAAACAGAATTGGGATCTTAATATTTGTTTCTTCTTTCGAAAGAATGGTAGAAATTATAGGTGATACAGGCATTAACTCTAAGGTAACCCCTAACGACTGGGTAAACATTGCCAGTAACTTCTCTTCAGATTATAAAAAAGATCCATTCACGGCTATTAAATCGGCTATTGCAGCCTGCGAAATTCTATTGCTAGAAAAAGGCTTTACCGCAGACGATGACGATGTGAATGAATTGAGTAACGAGGTACGATAGGTTTTAATAGTAATTGCAATTACCCAACTAATTTTTGTTCGATTCGTTTTTAAAGAGGATAGTTTTATTTGCGTGAAAATATTATATTCTATTTTTAAGTAAGTTTGTCTTGTGAGTAATACAGTTAAAATAGAGCAAAATATCATTTATTGGGCTATCAATAGAGCCGGATATGATATTAATGTCTTTTTTTCTGAAAATCCCGAATATGAGAAATGGTTTAGAGGACAAAAGGAACCTACCATCAAACAACTAGAGAAATTCAGTCATAAACTTCATGTGCCTTTTGGATACCTTTTACTAAAGACACCACCTGAAGAAATAGTGCCAATTCCTTTTTACCGAAGCATAAATAGTTCTAACAATAAAACAAGCATCAATGTTTTTGATACAATCCAAATTTTACAAAGAAGACAAGAATGGCTTAAAGAGTATTTAATAGAGAACGGACACGAAACTCTTGAATTTGTTGGTAAATATGATATTAACACCAGTGTAGATGAAATTGTTAATGATATACGTTTCACTTTGCAACTTACGGATAACTGGGCAAGTAAATTTCATACTTGGGAAGAAGCACTTAACTATTTAACTCAACAGATTGAAAATATTGGTGTTGTAATAAACTTTAATGGTGTTGTTCAAAATAATACTCATAGACCTATAGATGTAAACGAATGTAGAGGTTTTGTATTAGTTGATGAAATTGCCCCTTTTATGTTTGTTAATAATGCAGATGCTAAAGCGGCTCAATTATTCACATTAATTCATGAATTGGCCCATATTTGGTTAGGACATAGTGCAGGATTTAATAACTTAAACATGCTCCCCACTGATGATCCTATTGAAGTACTTTGTGATAAAATAGCAGCGGAATTTCTAGTGCCTTCTTCAATGTTAATAGAAGTCTGGGATGAATATCATGATATAAAAAGGACAGCTCGTTTCTTTAAGGTAAGTCCTATTGTTATAGCAAGAAGGATTTTGGATCTAGGCATATACTCCAGACAAAAATTCTATGAATTTTACGATAATTATATGGAAGAATTTCGGCAAAAAAAAGAAAGAATGGGAAGCGGAGGAGATTTCTATTCTACTGCAAAAAAAAGAATCAGCTTAGTTTTTGCAGCTCATATAAGTAATGCTGTTAAAACGAATCAGCTTTTATATAGAGATGCGTATAGATTAACAGGATTAAAAGGAGATACATTCAATAAATTTTTAGCCAACAGCCTTTAAAGTAAATGACTTTTGTAGTAGATACTAATTTCTTTATTCAGGCGCATAGATTTTATTACCCGCTAGATGTTTTCAATAGTTTTTGGTCTGAAGTTGAAAAACTTGCTGAAAATGGAACTATCATAAGTATAGATAAAGTTCAAAATGAAATTTATGGAAATGAAGACGACTTAACAATTTGGTGTAAAACCTGTCTTCCTGATGGTTTTTTCAAAAATACAGAAGACTTGATTCCTGAATACACCAAATTAGTACAATGGATTAATTCAAGAAATATACCTTATAAAGAAACTGCGATATCTGAATTTTTAAATTATGAAGAGGCGGATGCGTGGTTAATAGCTTATTGTATGAAACATAATAACACTTTAATTACGTATGAAAAAAGTGATCCTAATATCAAAAAAAAGGTTAAAATTCCGGAACCAGCTAACCATTTCCAAATAATATATAAGGATACTATTCAATTATTGAGAGAATGTGGCTCAATAATATAACAAACATTTATAAGGCTACAGTTTTAATTTTTTATATTGATAATGCCCAATGATTTTAAAATCGAACAAGCAATCTTCTAAAACTTGTCCTGCTCCAATATTATGAGCCATCAAATAGCGCTGTCCGTCATTTGATTTTTTGGAAGAAACTATACCAATATGGTTGATTCCACCGCTTAAATTCCAACAAACAATGTCACCCGGTTGGTAGGATTTTGCTGAATTTGAAAGCTCTTTTACCGTTCCATGTCTTGTGAAAAAAGTCATTAGGTTGGGAACACGTCTGTGATCTATGTTTTTGTCGGTACGGCTTAAGCCCCAGTTTTTTGGGTATTTATCAAAGTTAGCCAACATGTCTTCGTGTACTTCTTGTTGTAGATCAATGCCAACTTTTCTATAGGCCCGTATTACCACATCCGTACAGACGCCTTTACCTGCAGGTACATCACCATTGGGGTAATCTATGCTAAAATACGATGGGTCATACTGAACATCATCCAAGGTTAATGTATAAGCCGCTTTGGCTAAACGAGTATAGAAATCGGTTTGCGCAAAAACGACCAGTGTAGTTGCCGTCAAAAACAAGAAGTATAAAAGTCTTTTCTTCATAAGGTGTTTATTTATAGATATTTATACCTAAAACCATCCAACAAAAAAGCCACCGCTATTAACGATGGCTTTCAAACTCATTACAAATAACTCAAAACGCAGAACTACCTAAAACTCCACTTTAGGCGCTACATCTGCACCTTGTTGTGCTTCAAACGGATATTTTTTATCGAATCCAAAAATCCCTGCATAAAGAACTGTTGGGAATTTACGGATAGACATGTTGTATTCTTTAACCACTTCGTTGTATTTTCTTCTTTCTACCGAAATTCTATTTTCCGTTCCTTCTAATTGTACCATTAAATCACTGAATTGCTGATTCGCTTTTAAGTCGGGGTAACGTTCCATTGACACCAATAACCTAGAAAGTGAAGAATTTAGATTATTCTGTGCTTGCTGAAATTGTTGCATAGACTGAGGATTGTCTAACTTTACATTTACCTGAGTAGCTTTTGCTCTGGCTTCCGTAACGGATGTTAATACTTCTTTTTCGTGTTCAGCATACCCTTTTACGGTAGCTACTAAATTCGGGATTAAATCTAACCTGCGTTGGTAAACCGTTTCTACATTGGCCCACTGAGCTGTTACGGTTTCGTCTTTAGAAATTAGCCCGTTGTAACCGCTAATCCCAAAAACCACCAAAAGACCTACAACTACAAGAGCAATAATGGTTGACTTCTTCATCTTTTTATAATACTTGTTTACAGTTTGAAAAATAGATTTCTCTATGCTTTATTTCTTTACGGAAATTAGTGATAAAATTAAGTTTTACTTACAAAGTGAGAGTTTTAATGCCGCAAACCTTTCTTCGATAGATCATTGACTTATTTTTTATTCTTGCCTTGTGGTCTTACCTAAGCTAGGTGGATGAAAGTTTTTTACGTTTCTTATAAGTAAGAAAACTTCGTAGAACATAAACGTTAACAACAATGCATATTCAACGCAAATTACAGCAAGCGATTGTTCATAAGGCAATGTTTTATAGGTAATGTAGGTAAAGCCAATCAGGAAGCTCCACAACACCGGGAATTTGTACTTTGTAAGTACCGAAAACAAAACCAGAGGCGCTACATACCATGGGTGCACCGATTGTGAACATAACAAAAAGACGGCGAGACAAAACAACATATTTACTTTCAGCTTCTTGTTGCCAAAAAAGGCCAGCCCCAAGAAACCCAAAATCAGTATCACTTTGGGTAAATAAATCAGTAGACCGTAAACATGATCTTTTAAATGTTGTGCAATTCTGAAAAGAGAAGAATTGAATTCGAAAACGGTAAAATAATACCGAATGGATTGAATATAATTTGCCGTACTTTCTTCGGTAAAAAAGAGAACATACGAAGTCATCAATACGATTAAGCTGGCAAAGGCATATTTCAGAAAGGAAGAAAATTTTTGACTTCTGAAAAATGCGACTAAATAAATCACGGGTATAAGTTTACAGGCAACGGTAAAAACAAATGCCAACATTGCTTTATTTTCTTTATGCTGAACAAAATAAAACACCAAGGCTAAGCCTAAAACCACAAATACTTCTTGGTGTAAATTCCCGGTGAACTCTAAAATAATTAGCGGGTTTAACCACCAAATAGTCAACTTCCAAGAAGAGCCGATTAACTTTTTCAGGATAAAAAAAGTAATGACTTCTGCACCAATAATTAAAAGTTTAAAGGCTATTACAAACCCAAAAATACTTTGACCAAGCCAAGCACAGAAAGCAAAAAGTACTTGTAAAATTGGCGTGTATGGACTGAAATAGTTTTCCGAATTCATCTTTTGTAAAAGCAATTCTTTTCCTTCAAAATCTATAGGTACTTCTGTAGGTAAAAAGCTGTATGGGTTTACAGATTTCAGTAATAAAATCCCATCCCAATAGAAGCGGTAAAAATCATCTGAAAGTGTGGGTAAGGAAAACAAAAGCGACAAACGGAGTACCAAGCCAAAAACAAAACTAGGTTGAAATTCTTGTTTCAAGATAAAAAAATACGCCGCAAAAGCTACACTAAAACATAGTATAAATGCCGTAAATTCAGTTCTGGGAAAAGCATACTGAATAAACACTATAGGCAATAGCAGAACTAAATACGCCGCTAAGGTTTTGGGTTTAAGAAACCAGCGCATGTTTTACCGAGTAATAAAAAACAAAACTGTAGCCCACCACCAACATTCCATGGAAAAGCAATAAACCGTAATCTTGGTAATAAATCCCCAAAGCAAAACCGAAAACAAAATACAAGGCCAATAAACCTTCCATAAAGGTTAAGAAACTAATGTTTCGGGCGCGGTAAAGATTGGCTTTCCAGCCTTCAGAAGTATCGGATAAGTTAAATTTTGGCGTTCTAATAAAAGGGCTTTTTTTACCCAAATAACCTTCTAAAACCGCTATTCCATTGTGCAAAGACAAACCCATAGTCACCGACAAAAACACGGGGAATTTTGCTAAGAAAACCAACAGATTTTTAATACTAAATGTATGCAATCTAAAATACGAAACGGAATAAAAAGCACTTAACGAAGCCAGGCTCAACAACACCCAACTGACGTATTTTATAAAGTAGCTTAAGTCTATATATTCGTTTTTAACGATTAAAACTGGGATGCTTAATACCGCAGAAATCAAGATAAATACAAAAACCGAACTGTTCAGTAAGTGAAAGAAACCATGCGTTTTGGTCCCTAAAGAACTTTTACTGCTCAACAAACTTCCTAAATGTTTACGGGCAGTTTCGGCAGCGCCTTTTGTCCAACGGAATTGCTGAGACTTAAGTGCATTCATAGTAATGGGCAATTCGGCAGGAACTTCTAAATCCTCCAAATAATTGAATTGCCAACCTTTTAGTTGAGCGCGGTAACTCAAATCTAAGTCTTCGGTTAGGGTATCGGCGTTCCAATTCCCGGCATCTAGAATACAGCTTTTACGCCAAACGCCACCCGTTCCGTTAAAGTTTATAAAGTGTTCGCCCACTTTTCGTCCAATTTGTTCCACCGTAAAATGGGCATCTAAACCGAAGGCTTGTAAGCGCGTAATTAAGGAATATTTTTCGTTGATATGTCCCCAGCGGGTTTGAACTACACCCAAGTTTTTGTGTTCTAAAAAGTAAGGAATGGTTTTCAGCAGAAAGTCTTTTTTCGGTAGAAAATCGGCATCAAACACAGCAATAAATTCACCGTTAGTAAGTTCTAAACCATATTTTAAAGCACCGGCTTTGTAGCCTGTTCTTTCTGATCGGCGTACCAGTTTAATTTTATGTTCGGCATTCAACTCTTTTATTTTATGCCGAATAATTTCCGTGGTATCATCGGTAGAATCGTCAAGCACTTGTATCTCTAATTTACCTTCCGGATAATCAATTTGATGAATGCATTCCAAAAGTCGTTCTACCACATAACGTTCATTAAAAAGCGGCAATTGAATGGTAACTAAAGGCCAATGTTTCGGTAGTTTAAATTCTTCAGAAAGTTTGTTTTTATAGGAGCTGCGTTTTTTTAGGTACGCAAAAACCAATGAAATCTGAACAATGCTGTAGCAAAAAATGAAGGCCAAACAAAAAGCATACACACCAAACAGCAATCCAATCAACATTACATATATTTAAACAGAGTGTACAAAATTTTATAACCCGCACCAAAAACACCTTTCACGGTACCAGAGATTTTAGATTCACCAATGCGGTTGCGGTAATTTACGGGAACTTCTAAAAACCGAACATTCTGTTGAGCGGCTTTAATCTGCATTTCCACCGTCCAACCATAATTTTGGTCTATCATATTCAAACGTAGTAAAGTTGAATATTTTATAGCACGAAATGGCCCTAAGTCTGTGGTTTTCTGTCCGTAAAATTTCCTTAAAATAAAGGTAGCCAACGCATTTCCAAAAACCTGCGGAATAGTCATGGCACCTTTTTCTTTGTTGCCCAACGCTCTGGAACCCAAGACAAAATCGGCTTTGTCTTCTTTTATGGGCAGAATAAGGTTTCGCATTTCTTCGGGATAATCGGAATGATCACCGTCTAAAAAAACCACTACATCGGGCGGTGTTTCTTTTTCTTTTAAATACTGAAGGCCTTTTAAACACGCACTACCATAACCCGGATTCATTTGATCAATAACAGTAGCGCCCTGCTTTTTTGGGCAACTTGTTTGGTATCGTCTTTAGAAGCATTGTTCACCACCACAATTTCTCTAACGATATCTTTTGGGATTTCACCGATAACTTTAGCAATGGCATCTTCTTCGTTGTAGGCTGGTATGATTACGTCTATCGTCAACTCAAAAATTTTACCGAAATTAGCCTTCATAATTGGTAAAGCCTGTCAGTTTAATGACATTCTTCTAAATATGGATCAAGAAAAAAAAGAAATCATCCGCTACGGATGTATGCGTTCTCTACTGCGTTTTATTATGCTGGCCAATATAGCGGCTGGTATTTTTAACCTGCTTTCGCTTAACGAAAATGTTACCCTTTCAACTGCTACCATCTTAATTGGTTCGGGAATTAATTTCCTGAATGCCTTATTTGCTTACTTTTTACTTAATTTTAAAAAGATAGGTTTCTATGGTATTTGTATTAATGCCGTAACTGCTATAATAATTAATACTTCCGTTGGTTTGCCTATTCATTTAGCTGCATTGAGTTTACTAAATCCAATTTTGGTATATTTGATGATTAGACCTTATTGGAAGCAATTGCAATAATACATTCTCATTGTTGATTTCAAAAAGCATTCAAACGAATGAGTAATTAAAAATTAGCTTTGTTTCTAGAGAAAAGTCAACAAAGACGCAAATTAAAGCATGACAGATCTTAACCAGATTATTAAGTCATTAACTATTCAGTTAAAAAACATCAACAAGGTTGAAGTCCTCAAGCCTTTCAGGATTACCAATTTCAAACCAGATCATTTATATATTCTGTTTCTGAAAAAAGGTCAGCTTCTGGTAAATAACCTACCTGTATATAAAAACGATACCGTAATTATTACTGGTGGCGAATCTGTTTCGTTACAATTTGGTCTAGAAGGCAATAATATAGACATCGGCAATACCTTCGACGTTAGAAACGAAGACATATTCAACCTAAATCCTTTACGGATAGAAAACGAAAATGTATATGTTTTAGAAGTTGGGGTAGATATTTACGATTCTATTTCCTTCTTTAATTTCCTTTCCAAAGCATCTATTCAAATCCCTTCCCATCATAAGCTGAAAGAATTATTAGAAGAAACCTACCACGAAGCTTTTCAAGAGTTAGTAGGTTTTGAGGAAGTACTTTCTTGCAACGTACAGCGTGTTGTGATAGAGATTATTCGTTATCTGTACATTAATCACGAGCTGGAAGAAGAACTGAACAACAACAACCAATTCCTGAAAGACAACCGTCTAATGGAAATTTTTGGGTACATCCGTGATAACATTCAAAGCGATTTAAGTAACGCCGCCATTGCCAACGTAGCCAGTCTTTCGGAAGACTATGTAGGGCAATATTTTAAAAGTTCTACCGGCATGAATTTGCAAGATTTTGTAGAAAAGAAACGTCTGGAAAAAGCCGTAGAATTGCTGCAAAACACCAACGCACCTATTCGTGAAATTGGTAATCGTGTAGGTTTTCAGGATACAGCCTATTTCTGTAAACGTTTTAAAATGTGTTTCGGTAAATCGGCCAACCAACTAAGGAAACAACTTATTGTTTCCAAATACGTGAACAAATAAGCATGAAATTCTCTTTTTTAATTGGTTTTCTCTTGTGGGCTTTTGCTTCTCAGGCTGAACTCTATTTCCGTTACAACCATGCAGGGTATACGCCCAATTCGCCCAAAGAAATTATTGTTCTTTCAGACGAAGACATTTCTAACCACAACTGGAAAGTAACACAAAACGGCAAAACCATAAAAGAAGGATTCCTTTCGCTTTCCTTAGCCGGAAGAGGAAAAAATACACCAAAACCCTATTCCTACAGCATAAAACTTTCTTCTATTGCTGAAGTTGGGGAATACCAATTAAGCTTAGATTCTTCACAATTCAGTTTTAAAATTTTAGAGAAACCCTATGATTTTATTCCGAAGGAAATTCTGCGCTACTTCCGGGTACAACGCAGCGGAACTACCCAAACCTTAGATTCTAGAGTTTCACACGTAGGCGATAAATCTTGCAAGGTTTTTACCAAAAGCACTGGCGCTAATTCTTCTTGGCAACTGAACCCCAATATTGAAAACGTAGATCTAATGGGCGGTTGGTACGATGCCGGGGATTATATAAAATTCACCTTAACCACGGCTTATTCCTGCTATTTTATGCTGCGGGCTTACGAAGCCAACCCTACATTTTTTGATTACCAAGAATACAGTAAAAGCAAACTAAACGACATTTTAGATGAAGCCCAGTGGGGACTGGATTATTTAATGAAATGCTACCCACGCGAAAACTTGTTTTTAATACAAGTAGCCGGTGCAGATGATCATAAACAAGGAAAACGAATGCCTCACCAAGATGAATTGGACGGGCAGCGACCAGTTTATGCAGCGCTTTCGCCTACGCAAATGGGCTACACAGCGGCGGCACTTGCTTTGGGTTATCAACAGTTTAAAGGCATTGATCCAGAACGTTCCGCAGAGTATTTAGAACAGGCTAAAACGGTTTTTGAAAAAGGCTTACAAGCTCAAGACATCGCTTGGATTTCGGAAGGATGGGAAACCTTTTATGCCGATAAAACCAAAGAAGACAACTTAGCTTTGGCGGCCATAGAATTGTACCGAGCAACAAACAACGACCGCTATTTAAATTTAGCTAAAAACTTATCTAGAAAAGCCGATCAAGCATGGTGGTATTCGTGGGGTAGTGTAAACATGATTGCCCACCAACGCATTGCCGAAGTTGATCCTGAATTTTACCAACTGGCCAAAAAAGACCTAGAACATTTTACCGGAATTGCCAACGAAGACAACAACATTTGGGGTGTGCCTAATAAATATACGTGGGGTTCTTTGTATTCTTTTATAGGGATTTCTAATGCAGCTTTTCAGGCGAATGTGCAAAATGGGGACAGCAGTTTTGTAGGCATTTATCAGGATGTATTAGACTATACCTTGGGCAGAAACAATTGGGGAATTTCTTTTGTGGCTTCCGAAAAAATACCCGATTGTATACAAAATGTCTACGCACAGATTTACCAACTTCAGCCTAAAAAATTCCCAACGGGGGCGGTGGCAGAAGGACCGGGCGACAAAGAAACTCACGACCGAATGATGCAGTATTTTAAGATTCCAACGGATAATTCGTTTGAGGAGTTTAATACTGGCGAAGTGGTTTTTTACGACAACAATACCGACTTTCAATGTATGGAAACTACCATCTGTGGATTGGCGGCTTCTTTGTATTTTTTTACTTTAGTTAATACACATTACAAATAGATTACTGTGGCTTTTCCTGTACAATACATTAAAGAAATTTTAGAAAAAGACGGCGTTTTGTCTTCCGGAAAAGGAACACACAAACCCTTAACCCGCGCTAAAGTTGAGCAATCTAAATTCCGAGACGACATTCTGGAAGTTTATCAGGATTTAGGCGGGAAAACGGATGTTCCTCCATTTGAAGCTCGTCCGTTTGATTTAGAATTTATGACCAAAGTATTGCTCTTTGACGACGATTTATACTTCAACAGATATAGAACGGTAACTTTTAGGTCTGAAATTTACGATAAAACCAATATTCCGGTACAAAATTACCGTAAATGGTGCCGAAACGAAGAAAAAGAGTGCATTAAAGGCGGATTAAAACCGAATATTTGGACAAATAGAGAGGCGGAAAGCTATTTTGGAGAAAGTGAAGAACCCGGAGATTTCGGCTTAAACGGTTCTGCCGGATGGAAATTAAATGCTTGGAAAGATTATTTGGCAGATGTTTCAGGTGTGTTGGGAAATTATGAAATCATTCGGGTTTCTGTTTATGAAGAACTTATGATTGAAGGAAAACTGAAGCGTTTAAAAGACTTTTTATTGTACCGAAATCCAGCCAATGAAAAATACATTGTTTCTTTCTTGCGCCGAAAATTAGGGCATTGAAATCATTATTGATCCTTTTGGCAGAAGAATATAAAAAGCCTACTACATAAACTATTCTAAAGCCCACGGTTTAAAACATGGGCAAAAAAGCAAAGCCATGGCTCTTGAAATTGAACGAAAATATTTACTAAAAAATGACAACTGGAAATCCAAAGCAGATGCCGGAACAGTAATCAAACAAGGCTATTTAAATGCTGCAAAAGAAAGAACGGTACGCGTTAGAATTTATGGGGATCAAGGATTTTTAACCATTAAAGGAAAAAACGAAGGTATAAGCCGTGCCGAATTTGAATACAACATTCCCTTGAACGAAGCAATGAGCATGCTTGAAATCTGTGAAAAACCGCTCATAGAAAAAACACGATACCTTTATTTAGAAGCAGGAAACACGTGGGAAATTGATGTTTTTGAAGGCGACAACAAAGGATTAGAAATCGCAGAAATAGAACTGAAAAGCGAAGACCAAAAATTTCTATTCCGGAATGGTTAGGCGAAGAAGTGTCCGGTGATACTAAATACTTTAATTCTTCCCTAATTAAATATCCTTTTGTTGATTGGGGATAGACACATTCCATGGTTTAAACTTGCTGCTAAGAAACAATTCAAATAATTTTTATGAAGAAACCATATGGATTTTTATTCGTCTTTTTATTCTTGATTGTAGCAGCAATTCTAATTGTTTTATTTTCTACTTTCTTTGGCAATTTGAATTACGTGAAAGAGACAAATTATCAATTTGATTTTTTTGAAGGCGATTACTTATTAAAAGAAAAAGATTACAATATTAATTTGATGTGTAAAGCTGCTAGTCCTTTTTATCTTAGAGTGGCGTTTGGTAAAAATCAGGATTTCTACACCAACTACTATGACAGTTTAATGGTGAGAACTATTGAAGCGTATTATATCAAAGATCATGATACCTTATTTATTAATACAAGATTATACTATGAGCTAGAGTTGATGGAAGAAAATATACATGAACATATGAATATTGAATACAACAAACCGATTCATTGGATTGAATTTGATATTCCAAATAAAGTAAGAAGGAAGGTTTGAATTCTTCTTAAAAATTATCCAAAGATTTGAAAACTTCTAATGATATTGATATCCAAAGAAAATTCAATATTGAATCTGGCTCTAAATTTGGATATAGAGGTATGCCTTTTATGCCATAGAAATAAATACCCACATGCACGAACTAGAACAATACATTAAACCGTATTTCGGTAAGGTTAAATGACACCGATTTAGAAAACATTGTTTCTATGTTTGAGCCTGAAACCCTAGAAAAGGGAGATTTTTTAACCAAAACTGGTAGCCGATGTAGAAAATTGTCTTTTGTAAAATCGGGCATGTTGCGGGTTTTTGCTTATTCCGAAGACAAAGAAGTAACACAATGGATTAGCACCGCTAGTTATTTTACCACCGATTTAGCCAGTTTCATTTTTGAAAGTCCCTTCCCGCTGGACTATACAAGCCTTAACAGACGTAGAATTATTTACCATTTCCAGAAGTGATTATAAAAAATTGGGCGACTTAGTTCCTAAATGGCACGAATTGGAAAAGATGTTTTTAGTGCGTTGTTTCACCATTATGGAAGACCGAATTTTCAGTCACTTGTCTATGTCGGCAGAGGAGCGGTATCAATTCTTTTTTCAGCATAACCAAGAACTATTTAACCAAGTACCGCAACAATATTTAGCTTCTATGTTGGGTATGACTCCAGAAACATTCAGCCGAATAAGAAAAAAACAGTTGTTGTGATTTCTTGATATAGATCAAGAATGGTCTAAGCCATCTTAAAGAACTTTGTAAAACACTTTAAGAAACAGAAACATGGCTTATTTACTGCACACTGAAATTGAAATAGAAGCAACTTCCTCAAGAATCTGGGAAATCCTGACCGATTTTGAGAATTATCCTACTTGGAATCCTTTCATTCAATCTTTAAAAGGAAATGTAAAAGTTGGCCATACCATAGAAATTCATCTTACACCTCCAGATGCCAAAGCAATGACTTTCAAACCCAAAATTCTGGTTTTCGAAAAAGAGAAAGAACTACGTTGGTTGGGTAAGTTATTAATGCCTGGTTTATTTGACGGGGAACATATTTTTAAACTTCGTGATAACGGAAACGGTACTACTACCTTTATTCAGCAAGAAAAATTTAAAGGTTTGCTGGTACCGCTATTAAAAAAACAGTTAGAGAACAACACCAAAAATGGATTTATGCGAATGAATGAAGCCCTAAAGGAATTGGCAGAGCAATAGTCCATGATTTAAATAATGGGTTATCGTGTTTCACAAATTCGGATTAACTTTGGGCAAAAAGCAACCCATATTTTTACATGAAAAAACTCAATAATAAGCGCCTTTGGATTTCCTTGCCTTTGGCCGTGTTGTTGATTCACTTTTTGTTTTTCAGTTTGCCGAAACCTTTATTTAAGGATCCTTACACCACCGTTCTTAACGATAGAAACGGTGAGCTTTTAAGTACCTGCATTGCTGCCGATGAACAATGGCGTTTTCCGCAGATGGATTCTGTACCTGGAAAGTTTGAAACCTGCATTAGCCATTTTGAAGACGAATATTTTAGATACCACCCGGGTGTAAATCCAGTGTCTATGTTTAGGGCCTTGTGGCAAAATCTAAAAGCGGGAAAAGTAATTTCTGGCGGAAGTACCTTAAGCATGCAAGTGATTCGCTTAAGCCGAAAAGGACAAGACCGCACCGTTTTAGAAAAGTTTTATGAAATTTATTTGGCCTTGCGTTTAGAGCTTCGGTATTCTAAAAATGAAATTCTAAGCCTTTACGCTTCGCATGCACCTTTCGGAAGTAATATTGTGGGATTACCGGCGGCGGCTTGGCGGTATTATGGTAGAAAACCCGAACAATTAAGTTGGTCCGAGTCGGCTACCTTAGCCGTTTTACCCAACAGCCCGGCGCTTATTTTCCCGGGTAAAAACGAACATCTATTACGAGACAAGCGCAACCGATTACTGTTAAAATTGCTTAAAAAGGGAGTTATAGATTCTCTAAGCTATCAATTAGCCTTAGACGAATCAGTTCCCAAGGCAATGTATACCCTTCCGCAGCACGCCAGTCATTTGTTGTTTAGAGCGGCGGAAGAACACGGCGCCGGTAAAAATTATACCAGTACGGTAGATGCCACGCTTCAGAAAACGGCCAATGAAGTGGTGCGCTATTATGCAAATCGCTACGCCGGAAACGGAGTTTACAATATGGCCGCGTTAGTGATGGATGTGCACACCAAAGAAGTGTTGGCGTATGTAGGCAACAGCAACGCCGCGGAAAGTGGGCATGGTCATTCGGTAGATATTATTACTTCTCCGCGGAGTACGGGAAGCACGTTAAAACCCTTTTTGTACGCGGCTATGATAGACGATGGTTTAATAACGCCGTATTCTATTTTGGCGGACGTCCCTACTTTTATTGACGGTTTTGCACCTAAAAATTTCACCAAAAAATACGAAGGCGCTGTTCATGCCAACGATGCTTTGTCGCGCTCTTTAAATGTTCCGGCAGTTTTAATGCTGAAGGAATACAAGTACGAACGCTTTCATCATTTGTTGACTCAACTGGGTATGCAGTCTTTAGATAATGGCGCAGACCATTACGGTTTGTCTTTAATTTTGGGCGGTGCCGAAATAACGATGTGGGAACTGGCATCTATGTACGGTGGTTTGGCAACTACTTTGTTAGAGTTTGAAAAAAACCCGTACGATAAACCGTATTGCTCTGGTTTTTACCGCAAACCTTCTTATTTATTTCAGGCTGAAAAAGAAAAGCCAAACTGCAGTACCAAAAGTATGCTTAGTGCGGGGGCTATTTGGGCAACTGCCAATGCACTTACTGAAGTTCACCGGCCTGGAGCCGACGGTAGTTGGAAGTTGTTTTCTTCTTCGCAAAATATAGCTTGGAAAACCGGGAACCAGTCATGGATTTAGAGACGCTTGGTCCATTGGTTTTACACGCGATTATCTGGTAGCGGTTTGGGTGGGCAACGCCAACGGTGAAGGAAGACCGGGTTTGGTTGGGGTTGAAATGGCGGCTCCTGTCATGTTCCGTCTGTTTGACAAACTGCCATCGTCTAATTGGTTTACAGAACCCAAAGGCCAACTGGTAGATGCTACTTTATGCCGACATAGTGGCGAACGTGCTGGGCCAAATTGTGAACCTAGCTATTCAATTCGAATTCCTGAAAATGGTAAACCAACCCAGCAATGTCCGTATTGCCGACAACTTTTTTTGGATAAAAAAGGGCAACGGGTAGACAGCCGATGCGCCGGCATGAACGAACGAACAGCCCATAATTGGTTTGTGTTGCCCCCAGTTCAGGAATGGTATTACGAACGTAAAAACCCAACGTATAGAAATTTACCAACGTGGAATCCCAACTGCCGAAATCAGGAAGCAGAGCAATCTCCCATGCAATGGATTTACCCGCAACCGAATGCTGAAGTTTATGTGCCCAAAGGATTAAATGGTGAAAAAGAAGCCTTAATTTTTGAATTAGCACACCGCAAAAGTGACCGACAAGTTTTCTGGCATTTAGACGGAAATTACTTCGGCACTACACAAAGAATGCATCAAATGGCATTTTCCCCCGAAGAAGGCAAACACCAACTGGTAGTTATTGACGAAGAAGGCAACCGAATGGAGTTGAGGTTTGAAGTGATCGGGAAGGTGGAGTGAAAACTTACATTAGGGAAACACTCCCATTTTTATTCAATATTAAATTATAAGAATATGAAAGGTAATATCCTTACTTATTGTTTTTATTTGTCAGGTTATTACCTTATATTTATCGTGTAATAATCAGGCTATTACCTTACTTATGAACACTAAAAAGCTACAGTTAGAACAACTTGAGTCAAGAATAAAGCTATATTCAATTGCACAAAAATTGCCTAATCCACCTATAGGTTGGGTTAAAGCTGTTAGAACAGCTTTGGGCATGTCACTACAACAGTTAGCGAATAAGCTTTCTATAACAAAGCAAAGCGTACGTGAAATTGAAATAAGAGAGAAAGAAGGTGCCATAACGTTGAAATCTTTAAGAGAAACGGCACGTGCTTTAGATATGGAGCTTGTTTATGGTTTTGTGCCTAAGGACGGGTCGTTAGAAAATTACATAGAGAAAAAAGCAAGGCTATTAGCTGAAAGAATTGTTTATCAGACTTCAAACACCATGAAACTTGAAGATCAAGAGAATTCAAAAGAAAGAATAAAAAAAGCCATTGAAGAGCGTACTTACTTAATTAAGCAAGAGCTGCCTAAATCTTTATGGGATTAGAACTAGAATATTTAAGTGGGCAAACGCCATTAGACGAAGATGAAAAAGAAGGAATAAAGATTCCTAGTATAGCCACAAGAGCCGAACTGGATGAATTTGAACAACAAAACATTGAAGAAGCTATACAATGGCTTCTTGGGAAATCGTTTAAGGCGAGCATTATTTTAAGCGAAAAGTTTGTCTGCGACCTTCATAAAAAAATGTTTGGTGAAGTTTGGTCTTGGGCTGGGAAATTCAGGAAAACGGATAAAAATTTAGGAATAGATAAGTGGCAAATACCCACGGAATTAAAAACTTTATGCGATGATACTTTATTCTGGATTGAGAATGAGACTTTTTCACCAGACGAAATATCGATACGCTTTAAACATAGGATTGTAAGCATTCATTGTTTCCCAAATGGTAATGGTCGTCACAGTCGTTTAATGGCAGATTTAATCGTCAATAAAATTTATGATAAACCCTTTTTCAGTTGGGGTGCCGAAAATATTAATCATTCTACAAACACAAGAAAAGGCTATCTAATCTCGGTTAGAGAAGCCGATAAAGGAAATTATAAAGCGCTTTTAGAATTTGCTAGATCATTATAGGTTATTGCCTTCTTACCTCACACAAGTGTTTCCCTTTTGTTCGCTAAACGAAAGGCAAACACCAAGTGGTAGTTATAGATGAAGAAGATAACCGAATGGAATTGAGGTTTAGAGTGATGGGGAAGGTGGAGTGATGTTATAAGCACAAGTGGAAAACACTTGCGCTAGGGTATGTAGAGTGAAAAAAAGTGATCAATTTTTTAACTTTCTACAAGTTTTTATATGGTTTTATATTTGAGTATTGTTGATTTTCAGCAATAGCCTTTTTTATATCGTATTTATTTTGGATGTCAAGCCAATATTCTGGGTCTTTATCGAAATACTTACTCAAGCGTATGGCCGTATCAACTGTAATACTTCTTTTTCCATATAAAATCTGACTAATGCGAGTTTGTTGAACATTCAAAGCTTTAGCTAATTGATAGGCATTAATATTTAAAGGTTCTAAAAATTCCATTTCAAGTATTTCACCAGGGTGAAATTGCTTTTTTGTATCACTCATTTTAGTACTAGTATCGATTAGCGATATTACTCGGTTAAAAAATTCTACAACTTGTATATGATTACTATTTGTAAAACATATTAATTATATCGATTATTGCTGTCATAAATAGCCTCCATTTAAGGAGGCTTAGTAGAACTACGACATTAGATTGTAATACAAATACTCTGTTAGCAAACCCAAGCTAACATTAACAAGTAAAGGTACAGTCCAAGTTAGAAAATTTAACACAAGGGGGGTTTTAAGGAGATTTCGTCCATTGCTATTGACACGAAATCTCTTCCCTTTATTATTATTTTTCATTTCAACAAATATCTATATGATTTATTTGAAATCAAAGGTTAAATTATCCACTAATAATCTAAAGAGATCACTCATGTAAATACAGTTAAATACCTATAAGTCAATGACATGATTAGCTGATTTAATAGTGTAGATTTAAACTAAAAAAATAATTTTTATTTATGATTTTTCTGTTTATAGATTCCTTTCTCACAAGTGTTTTTCATTTGTGTGTCACACAAAAAAACGCCAACGAGGTTCATAACCTCGCCGACGTAAAAAACTTTTATTTCTTCTTCAAGTCCAAAGCCTCTGCCATTCCGGGTAAAAGCTTATGTTCACTATCCATAATACCGAACCAAACTTGCCAAGAGATGTCCATTTCACGGAAAATTTCTCCCATCGTTTTGAAATAAGCATTCAGGTCTTCAATTTTTGCCGTATTGGGTAAAGCGCCCCATTCGTTGCAAATTAAAGGTACTTTGTAGTCGTAAGCCCAGTTTTTTACTTTGGCCAAACGGTTTTTAATGTGCTGTTTGTTTCCTTCTTTGTAATAAGAACGCATTTGGTCTTTTACCCAATCGGGTGTTCCATCGGTTACACCAAAATCACGGAATTCAGTAGACCAACGTTCGGGTGAATACGGGAAAGGAACGTATTTCATAGTGCCCATATTGGTCCATGCTGCACCTTGGTGTGTAAACACAAAGGGATCGTACATATGGAAACAATAGATTACGTATTTGTCGTTTAGCGGTTTATTTTTAATCAATTCATCTAAACTGTACCATTTGGTATCCCCAAAAATAATCGGACGGGTTTTGTCTACTTTTCGGATGGAATCAATCATCATTTGGGCTAATAAAGTCCAATCGGCTTGATCTATAAATTCACCTTCTGGTAAGCTTAAACCCGGTTCGTTGGTTAATTCGAAAAACAAATCTTCACGTTTTTCATTTACAAAATGTTCTGCAACAACCCTCCATAAAGAAGATACGGCTTCTCTAAATTTGGGGTTTTTGGAAGCAGCACGGCTGTAACTTCCATCGTAAGCGTGATAATCAATGGTATACGACAAGCCGTAACGCTTTGTCCAAACGTTCATGGAATCTAATAAAGTCCATAACATCGGTTCAATTACAATTTCTTTCTTTTCGCCGCTTAATACTTTTTCTCTATCTACTACATATAAATCCAAGTCAATCGGGAAACGAATTCCCTCTAAACCTTGGTCGGCCTGAAGTTTTATAACCGCTTCATTGTATTTCCAGGTAGAAGGATTAGCCGAAGTAACTTTATTGGCTTCTGCCCAACTGGCCAAATTCATTCCTTTAGTTAAATACTTTTTAGAAAGGTCATTCAAAGGAGAAGATATATTTCCTTTTACAGGAACCGCAGCAGGAATTTCTGCCGGACGAATAACTAAATCGTTTTGTTTTTCGTATTCAATTTTCTCAACAAAATTGATGTTGTCTATTTGAAAATGACCCGAACTTACTTCTAAATTCCATACGATTTTAACGCTGTTGTCTAAATTTAGGTCAACCTTTTTTCCCCAACCACCTTGGTTTAAGGTTTCAAAATCTACGGTGACCAAAGTCCATTCTTCATGCGCTGGAATACGTACACTGTAATGATCGTAATCTGTAATTTCAGGAATTTCTACACGTACTACATGACCAATACCTTTATGCCAGTATGTGAATCCGGCAAAGTTTTTCGGGTTTAATGAAGATTTATTTACCTGAGTTGCAAAAGCATAATAAGGGCTCCATTGATAACTTCCTTTTTCTAAACGAACATCTACACTAAACATTCCGGTAGATTGATAACCACCGGTACTAACAAAACCATCTTGCCAGTTTTGTTGTGCTAAGCGGCTTCTACCGCCTGCTTGATTGTCATCGAAACTGTACCAATAACCCCCAAGATTATTTTGGTTATTTCCGTCTTCAAAATCTTCTAACAAAATAGATTTACCTGAATGAGACTGCGCATTTGCAAAAAGACAAGCAAAAAGTAATGGGATGAAATATAGCTTTTTCATAATTCTAAATTCTTTGTCGATTATTCAATTTAATCAGAACTATGCGAATTACCCATTTTTGTGGAATCACATTAAAATTTTAGAAAGAATTACATATAACCCTAACTTCACACCGTTATAATGTAGTTGTTTAGCCTTTCCTTCATGAAAAATATTTTCTTTAAAGTAATGTATATAAGTATCGCTATTGTTCTGGTTTTATGTGTTAAGTGTTTATATTTTTCTTCAGCAAGCTAAATTTGGAGCAACGCCAAGCGGTGAACGTTTGGAAAGAATCAAACAATCGCCCAATTATAAAGACGGTTCTTTTCAGAATTTAAGTGTTACGCCTGACTTAACGGAAGGCGTAAGCTATTACACGGTGATGAAAGAGTTCTTCTTTTCAGATAAAAAAAGGAGCAAACCTAGTGAAGCTATTCCTTCGGTAAAAACAGATTTATTAAGTCTGAATTCAGAAGAAAATGTGTTGGTGTGGTTTGGTCATTCCTCTTACTTTATTCAGGTTGATGGAAAAACCTTTTTGATAGACCCAGTTTTTAGTGGAGCAGCATCTCCGGTGAAGTTTACTACCAAAGCTTTTGAAGGAACAGATATTTATACCACCGAAGACTTACCCGAAATTGATTATTTGTTAATCAGCCACGATCACTGGGACCATCTAGATTATGAAACTATATTAAAATTAAAATCTAAAGTAAAAACCATTATTACAGGACTTGGAACGGGACAACATTTTGAGTCTTGGGGTTTTAGTACCGAACAGATTGTTGAAGAAGATTGGAATACAGAAATTCCATTAGAGAGTGGTTTTACGATACATACTTTACCCGCTCGTCATTTTTCGGGAAGAACCTTTACAAGAAACAAAGCCATTTGGACTTCTTTCGCTTTATTAACACCATCTCTAAAATTATACCTTGGTGGGGATAGTGGTTATGATTTTCATTTTGCTGAAATAGGAAAACAATTTGGCGGATTTGATTTAGCGATTTTAGAAAACGGACAATACGATAAAAACTGGCGCTACATTCATATGCTTCCAGACGAAGTTTTAAAAGCCGCCAATGACCTAAATGTTAAAAGATTATTTCCAGTTCATTCCTCTAAATTCGCTTTGGCTAACCACAATTGGGATGCGCCTCTAAAAACTATTACAGAGTTGAATAAAGAAGTTGGACTACCTTTAGTAACCCCTAAAATTGGTGAGTTGGTTTACCTTAGTGACAGCACTCAGACCTTCAGTAAGTGGTGGTTAGAGCTTGAATAAATACTGGTTTTAGTTTTTGAGGTATTCTTTATTTTACTGAAAAAAGGGTCTCTATTTATTGCTTTCGGCCTGTTTAAAAATAATTTAGGATTAGTTCAGATTTCCTTCAGTTTTATTACGTAAATTCTAGGTAACAATTAAGCAATTAATGTTGAACGCGCATTTCATGTTTAATTTTAAACCGAAAAAAATGGAAAGTGTATTTAAAAAACCACAACAAATTGATAAAAACATAATACATGGATTTCCCTTTGTTAGGGAAGATGTATTACTGAATGATGTTGACCTTAAAGACCGTTTAAGAAAACTTGCAAGAGCCCTACAATTAGGTAATTTGCACAAGCAGCATGTTCGTCTACGTTTTAAACACGAGAATAAAGAACAATACGAAACCCTTGCAACTGTATGGGCAGTAACCGAAAAGTATGTTGTATTGAAAGGCGGTGTAACCATTCCTATTCACAGTATTTATGAAATAGAATTGGTATAAAAACTGATTTTTAGAAAAAAGCAAAGCCGGCAAATTGCCGGCTTTTTTTATGTCTAATGAATTTTGGTTCTGGGTCTGGAGCTTTCCAAAAACCCATCACTTTTCACTATATCTCTACATTATCTAAGTTCAAGAACTTAATGTTTCCGTCTTCCATAGACAAAGCGATAACACTGTCTTTCTTAATGCTTCCGGATAAAATCTCTTTCGATAATTCGTTTAAGATTACTTTTTGCATCAAACGTTTTAACGGTCTTGCTCCGTATTGTGGATCGTAACCCACACGGCCTAAGTAATCCAATACTTCGTCATCGGCTTCAACTGCTACACCGGCAGACTCTAAACGTTTTTGAATGCTGTGGAACTGAATCCCAACAATCTCACGAATTTCATTTCTAGATAATGGTGTAAACATTACCAGTTCGTCAATACGGTTAATGAACTCTGGTCTCAATGATTTTTTCAATAAATCGAACACCTCCATTTTGGTTTTTTCCGCAATTTCTTCAGCATGAGCAGGGTCGTAGTTTTCGTAATTCTCCTGAATTACTTGCGAACCGGTATTCGAAGTCATAATGATAATCGTATTTCGGAAGTTGGCTGTTCTACCTTTGTTATCGGTTAAACGTCCGTCGTCCAAAACTTGCAACAAAATGTTAAATACATCCGGATGCGCTTTTTCAATTTCATCCAACAGGATTACCGAATACGGTCTTCTACGCACGGCTTCCGTCAACTGACCCCCTTCTTCGTAACCGATATAACCCGGAGGCGAACCAATCAATCTACTTACCGCATGGCGTTCTTGGTATTCCGACATATCAATTCGGACCATGCTCTTTTCGTCATCGAATAAGTATTCTGCCAAAGCTTTCGCTAATTCGGTTTTACCTACACCAGTTGTTCCCAAGAAAATAAACGAACCAATTGGTTTGTTCGGGTCTTGTAAACCTGCTCTACTTCTACGAACAGCATCCGAAACGGCACCTATCGCTTCCTCTTGTCCAGCTACACGTTTACCTAATTCGTCTTCTAAGTGTAATAAGCTTTTCGGCTTCACTTTGCAACATTTTAGAAACCGGAATCCCTGTCCAACGCGCTACTACTTCTGCAATATCATCTGCCGTAACTTCTTCTTTTAAAAGCGAAGTTCCTTTGTTCAGTTTTTCTTTCGCCTCTTTTTTAAGCGCTTCTAATTTCGCTTCGGCCTCTTTAATTTTTCCGTATCTAATTTCGGCAACTTTACCATAGTCTCCGTTACGTTCGGCTTGCTCGGCTTCCAGTTTAAATTTATCAATACTTTCTTTTATTTCTTTTATGCCCTGAAGCATGCCTTTTTCGTTCTTCCATTGCGCGGTTAAAGCGTCTCTTTCTTCCGAAAGGTTGGCAATTTCCTGCGACAAGCCCGATTCTTTTTCTTTGTTCTTTTCTCTACGAATGGCTTCGCGCTCAATTTCCAACTGCATAATCTTACGATTGATTTCGTCTAATTCTTCTGGAACGGAATCAATTTCCAAGCGCATTTTAGAAGCGGCTTCATCCATTAAGTCAATGGCTTTGTCGGGCAGAAAACGATCGGAAATATAACGGTCCGAAAGATTAACCGAAGCAATTACTGCATCATCCTGAATACGCACCCCATGATGCACTTCGTACTTTTCTTTAATACCACGAAGAATAGAAATAGCATCATCAATATTGGGTTCATCCACCAAAACAGATTGGAAACGACGTTCCAAGGCTTTGTCTTTCTCTACATATTTTTGGTATTCCGCCAGTGTGGTAGCACCAATAGCGTGCAGCTCACCTCTTGCCAAGGCCGGTTTTAATAAGTTGGCTGCATCCATGGCACCATCACCACCGCCAGCACCTACCAATGTATGTATCTCGTCAATAAAAAGAATAATCTCTCCGGCCGCATCAATTACTTCTTTGATAACTGCTTTCAGACGTTCTTCAAACTCCCCTTTAAACTTGGCGCCGGCTACTAAAAGCCCCATATCCAAAGCCCAAATGGTTTTAGATTTTAGGTTTTCAGGAATATCACCTTGTATGATACGCTGTGCCATTCCTTCTACAATGGCAGTTTTACCTACACCGGGCTCACCCACCAAAATAGGATTGTTTTTAGTCCTTCTAGAAAGAATTTGAAGCACACGTCTAACTTCTTCGTCACGGCCAATTACTGGGTCTATTTTACCCGTTTTGGCTCTCTCGTTCAGGTTTATGGCATAACGCTCTAAGGAACGATAATTAGAGTCTGTATTCGGATTATTCACGTTTTGTCCTCCTCTTAATTCTTTAATAAGTTCTTCTACTTTCTTTTTCTGAATATTCTGGTCTTTCAACAGTTGTGCTACTTTGTCACTTCCGTTGAAAAGTGCCAGAAACAAATGTTCTATAGCCACAAATTCGTCGCCCATTTTCTTCATTTCTTCTTCTGCATCTCTGAATAGTTTTGCGGTAGAATTGGAAAGGGCTGCTTCGCCCGTTCCTTTGGTATAACCGTCAATAATTCTATCCAGTATTTGCGTGAAGACCGGAACTTGTATATTCAACTTCCCGAACAGGAAGTCGGAAATATTTTTGTCTTCTTCCAAAATGGCTTTCAGTACATGACCGTTTTCTATGATGGACTGCCCATAGCCTTGCGCCAAGCTGATTGCCTTTTGTACTACTTGTTGTGATTTAACTGTATAATTTTTAAAATCCATAGCTGTATGCGTTTACGTCATTCTAATTAACAAATTAAAGACCGTTGGTTAAAAAGCTTTAAATCAGGTCTTTTTGACATGTTTTCTTTTCTTTTTCTAAAAATAACAGACAAGATGTCATCATAAAAAAAGACCATTGGTTTGAATCTATAATTTGAATTGTGGGTAGTGGTATTTAAAAAGACAAAGGTTACTGTTCCAACGACAACTCTAGTAAGTGTATGAGAGATTAAATCCAATGGATATAAAGTTTACAAATCAATATTTCTATAAAGCATAACATATTTAAAGTTGTTTTATTTTTTCATGAATGGAATGACCGAAAATTCGTTACTAGTTTCAATTGTCAAAATATATGCCCCTGAGTTATATTCAGCAATATCTATGTTACAAAATAATGTTCTTGAATTTTTTATGCCATCGAATACTAATTGTCCATTAATAGTATAAATTTTTAAAGTGCGCCTCCCTAATGATTTAAAATTAATAGTTAATTGATCTTCTGCCGGATTAGGAAACACAGCATACATTTCTGTTTTATTAAAATTATTTATTGTCGTTAAAGGATTTTTTTTCTTCAGTACCCAAGGATCCGAATCGAAGTGATTATATATAGAGTTCTGCATAGGATCTTCATAAATTACCACAAAAAACAAATCACCATTTTCGGTTAAAGTAGGTTCGCCAATTCCGGCAGAATTTCCAGCGCTTAAAACTAACGTTGGGGTTTTCCAACTGTTCCATTGGTTGGCTAGGTCTTGTTCCGCCCTAAAAATAGCCAGCTTGCCGTCTGTATGAACAGCAGCATAATACAAGTACCATTTGTTAGTAGTTTTATCTTTATACAAAAAGGGTTGGTGTTCTTTATTGCTTGTATTTATGGTAGAGACATTTAATGGCGTTGACCAAGTTATACCGTTATCTGCACTTTCCGAAAACCAAATATCATGATCACCTTCACCGCCGGGTAAATTATCGCTATCAAAAAACAAGACCAATTTGTTTTCATCTAACCGGACTAAATGAGGATTGTCTTCATTGTATAAAGTTTTAATGGGTGCGGGCAATGCAGTACCTATACCAGAAGGATTTACAGTAGTGTTTTGGATGAACCAGATATCGGTATTGCTATTTTCGCTGTCATTGCTGGTAAAGAGCATATATTCTATTTCCGTTGTAGAAGAAAAAGTGGGAGTAGGTGCTCCTTCACTGTAAAAAGCTCTTGCCATATTAGATAATGTCCATGACGTAAAATCTTCATTAACGGAATTTCTGTGGGCATAAAGTATATCTGAATGCAACCACTCTGAAGCCCCGATAGGATTAGTGCTTAAATCCATACCGAAATCTGGAGCAGACCTTAGGTAATCATTACTAAAAGCATTTGGCAAATCACCATTTAAAAGAAAAGATAAAAAATCGATGGGAACATAGGTACAATAAAGATGTAATCCATCTGGAGATATATGTAAGCCGTCTTCCCAACCCAAGGTGGCTAAAGGCAATGGGCTCACCGCATTAAACTCGGAAAGCATCTCAATCTTAGGAGAGGTATTTTTCTTAATATCTGTCCAATTTTGGCAATAACACCAATTGTTTAGAATAGAAAAAATGAAAAGAAGCGCCTGTTTTGAGTTAATCATATACTGAATATAACTCAAAACAAGCTATTCCTAAACTGCTTACAAACTCTTACTCTTAAAAACCACCATTTTCTCTCTGGTCATCTCTTTCATAGAATAGGGAATTCCACCGGTGCCGTGACCCGATTCTTCATCGCCACCGAAAGGCATCCAGTCTACGCGGAAAGCAGCGTGCTCGTTAATCATCACACTTCGGGCTTTCATTTTATGGGCTACTTTTAAAGCATTGTCCAAATTTTCAGTAAAAACACAACCTTGAAAAACAAAAGGTAGGGCATTCGCTTCTTCAATGGCTTTGTTTAAATCGGTAAACGGAATAATCACTGCCACCGGACCAAATGCTTCTTTGTTCATTAAAGGGCTATCCGATTTCGGATTTAAGACCACCGTAGGTTCTATGCAGTTATTGGGTAAGCGATTTCCTCCACAAAGAATCTCTGCTCCATCGTCTTTCGCTTGATTAATCCAATCGATAATCCGGTCAATTTCTTTGGCGTTGATGATTGGCCCAACCTCTGTTTCAGGGTCTAATGGATCACCTACTTTCAATTTTTCAGCATGTAAGACAAAAGAGGAGGTAAAGTCTTCTAACTTAGACTGGTGTACAAAGATTTTTTGTACCGAAACACACACTTGTCCGGCATGGTAATACGATGCTTTAATTAACGGTGGAATGGCTTTTTGAATATCTGCAAATTCATCTACAATAGCTGGTGCAACACCGCCGTGTTCTAAAGCAATGTGCGCTCCTGGGGCCAGTTTTTTTCTAACTTCCCAACCTACGTTGGAAGACCCAATAAAGCTTACAAAACGTGTTCTTTTATCTGAAATTAATAAGTCTGTGACATTTCTTTCACAAATTATAGTTTGACACCATTCTTCCGGTAAACCTGCTTCACGTAGTATATCTACAAAATTAAAACAAGAATTTGGCGTCTTGCGGGCAGGTTTTATAATTACGGGGCAACCTACTGCCAAAGCCGGAATGGTTTGGTGAATAGTTAAATTCAAAGGATGATTAAAAGCCGAAATAGAAACAACAATACCTAAAGGTTCTCTAATGGTAAAGGCCCATTTATTTTCGGAAGAAGCATTTAATCCCATTGGGATTTCTTCGCCTTTTATGTCATGCATATATCGGATGCCTAATTCTACTCCGTTAATAGCACGCAACACTTCGGCTTTGGAATCTTTAAACGGTTTCCCACCTTCAGAAGCGGCAATTTTGGTCAGCTCTTCTACCCTAGATTTCATGATAGAAATAGTCTTCTCAAAAATGGCTATTCGCTCCGATTTAGAAAGTTGATTCTGAAAGGCTTTTTCGGCCTTAATAAACTTTTCTTCTAAGGCTTTTTGGTCTTCGTAAGGGTATTCCGATATAAAATTTCCGGTAAACGGATTATGTACTTGTAAACTCATAGCTTTTTCAATTTGTCTAAGGCTTCAACAGTTTTTAGCTTGCATAAAGTTTCTAAAACCGTTGTAAAATTCAATTTTTCAGGCAATTGAAGATAAACATCATTTTATAATTCGGCCAAAATTGGGTATATTTAAAGTTGCTCAAAGTATACATTCTTATAAAATGAAAAAATTTAACTCCTTTCTGTTCTTCCTAATTATCTCCGTAATGAGTTTTGCTCAAAATGGCTATTCAACGTTTTTCTACGATGGCATTTCAAATGTGTCTACTGAAAATCCAGGAAGTTTTACGCTAAACAATAATGATGGCCTAAACATACAAGCTTCAGCCGGAGGATACGACAATGTTATAGTAACTTTTACAAGCATTGACCTTAGCAACAACCCAAAAGTAATTGTAGGCATAAAAGCTCCAAGCGATTTTACCTTCCGTATGGATTTAGTAGATGCGCAAGGAACCATCACCAATACCAATGCTACGCAAACGGTTGTTACCGGTGATGGCTCGTTACAAATAATAGAATTTGACTTTACAGGGAAATTTAATCAGTCTTTCCCAAATGGTGAAATTGTAGACCCAACAAATATTAGCCAAGCCTTTTTGTTTTTTAATCCGGGTGGTAATTACAACGGAGACGTAACCATTGAACGCTTGATAATTGGTGACGCCGTAATAGAAGGAGCGAAAGACAAATTAAACGGTTCGGAACTATATCCGGGTTGGAAAAGTGATAACAGTTATACCTTAAGTGCCGAAAATGCTTCTTTAAAAGCAGAAACTGACTTAGAGTCCGGTTCGCCAGATTTGTTTCAATTTTATCCGGGGGAAACTATGAATTTAAGTTCAGATGCTTCCGTTTCTTTTAAAGCGAAATCGAGCAGCGCGGCTAATCTGCAAGTGATGCTGGTAGACGCTTTTGGTAACAGTACCTATTCTTCTACCGAATTTCTATTGAACGGCGTAAATGCTTTTCAAGAGTTTACGTATGATTTCACTTCCGAAATATTAAACCAACAAACCGCCAAGGGATTGCAAATTGTAGGATTAGAATTTATAGTGAATCCTGTTTCCGGAAGCAGTGCTTTTTCAGGAACAATCCACATCGACGATGTGGTAATTGGTAATGGAGAGAAAACCGTTTCGCCACCCATTTCAGGAAATTTAAGCGAAGACTTCTTAATCAACCAAATTGGTTATGAACTAAACGGACCAAAAAGAGCCGTTTATAAAGGTAATGAAGTTACCAATACCTTTCAGTTGATTTCCTTAAGCAATGAATTGGCTTATGAAGGAAGTATTATACCGAAAGGAACAGTTAACGGATGGGATTCGGAAACGTACATACTGTTAGATTTTAGTGATTTTGCTGAAAATGGTGAATATATTTTAAAAGTAGGAAACGATATTTCTTACAGTTTTATCATTGAAGAAAACATCTTGTTCAATCAAACAGGATTTGCTCCCATAGAATTTTTCTACGGAATGCGTTCTGAAGACGAAGCCGATAGAACACTTTCGTTCAACGGACCAAGAGCTGACGAAGTGAATGTTTACGGAGGTTGGTGGGATGCCAACGGAGATCCGGGCAAACACATGTCGCACTTGTCGTACGCCAACCATTTTAATCCGCAGCAAATCCCAATGGTGGTTTGGTCTATGTTAACGGCAACCGAAAAGAATAATTTCGGAACAAATACTACTGCAGTAGCAGATGAAATAAGCTGGGGAATGGATTACTTATTAAGAAATATTGACCCCGAAGGTTATTTGTATTTAGCCATTTTCGATAATTGGGGTGGTGCTCCATTTTCAAGAGAAATTACAGAATGGGGACAGCCGGGCAACGATGCTGGAAGAACGCCTAATTACCAAGCCGCTATGCGTGAAGGCGCTGGAATTGCGATTGCTGCTTTAGCGAAAGGGGCTGTATTGAATGCTTATCCAGACGCTACGCCACAAGATTTAATTGATGCTGCCGAAACCCTTTACACGCACTTAAAAGAACCCGGCGATGGTTATGCTACCAAGAATTTAGAATACTGCAACAACCACGAAGAAAACATTATTGACATTTATTGTGGTTTATTAGCGTCTACAGAATTGTACAAAGCCACTGAAAACCCAATTTATTTAACCGATGCGGAAGCGTATGCTACGCGCCTTATAGCTTTACAAGGAAACGACGGGGAATTGTATTCCGACGAAGCGAAAAACCGACCGTTTTACCACGCTGCTGATGAAGGTTTACCAGTGGTAGCGCTTTCAGAATACAGTAAAATTAGTGCTGGTACTTTATCTTCTGGAATTTCAGCTTTTATGGAAAATTGGACCTCTTGGTATTACGCTATTTCATACGAAGTAAACAATCCGTTCGATTATGTGCGGGAATATTACAAACCCTATGATGAAGGTTTGGGTAGCGCAGAAAAAGGTTTTTTTGTACCGAAAAATAACGAAACCGGCTATTGGTGGCAAGGTGAAAATGCTCGTTTAGCTTCCATGACAACGGCTTTATTGACGGCTCAAAAACACGTTCACCCAAATTATAATTTTGGTACAGATTCGCTTTCCGTTTTAGCACAAGCACAATTGGATTGGGTATTGGGTAAAAACCCCTTCGGTACTTGTATGATGTTTGGTTACGGAAACAAAAATTACCCGTCTTACTTAAACGGCGCAGGAAATAAGAAGTCGAATGTAAAAGGTGGTATTTGTAACGGGATTACTTCCACATTGGAAAATCAAACCCAACCCGCTTTTATTCCTTTTGATAACAATGGCGGAGAGGCATGGCAAAACTGGCGCTGGGTAGAACAATGGTTACCACATGATGCTTGGTATTTATTAGCCGTTTCTAAATTAGACGAAGTAATTTCTGATCCGTTTGTAGATTGCCACGGCGATTTAGGCGGTTTGGCCATTATAGATTCTTGCGGCGATTGTACAGGAGGAAACACAGGACTTTCTCCTAACTTTGAAAAAGGAGGTTGTGTAACGGCTTCGGTTTCTTTTGAAAAAGAAGAAAGCATTAGCATAGCACCAAACCCATCTAATTCTACCTTTTCTATTTATGGCACTGCCGAAATCGTAAAAGCAGAAGTGTATTCGGTAAACGGCTACCACGTTGAAAGCTTAGACAAATTGAATAACTTTGGTACCAACTACGCTGCCGGAATGTACATTGTACAAGTCTACACAGCAGATGGAAAACAGGTTTTAAAACTGATTAAAGAATAGTGAGAAAATTAAAACTAGAAGAACTGGGGCGTGTAAGTGCCGAAGAATTTAAAAGCACCGAAAAGAATCCGGTTGTTGTAGTTTTAGATAATATTAGAAGCATGAACAATGTGGGTTCAGCCTTCCGAACCTGCGATGCTTTTGCTGCCGAACAACTTTTTTTATGCGGTGTTACCGCCAAACCTCCACACCGGGAAATCAATAAAACCGCTATTGGTGCACAAGACACCGTAGACTGGAAATATTTTGACAAAACCGAAGATGCTGTTCATGAATTAAAAAACCAAGGCTATAAAATCTATGGCGTTGAACAAACCGATAAATCGGTGCTATTAAATCAAATGGCTTACCCGGAAAATGATAAAGTAGCCTTTGTTTTTGGGAACGAAGTTTTTGGTGTTTCTGACGAGGTCTTACCCCTTTTAGATGCTTGTATTGAAATACCACAATTCGGCACCAAACACTCGCTGAATATTTCGGTAACGGTGGGTATTTTACTGTGGGATTATATTAGTAAGTTGTGAGTTTGCTAGTTAGAAAACATTAAGTAAATGTCGTACATTGGGAGCTTCAAAATAACTTTTACTTGGCTACTACCGTCATTATCAGACTTGATCCGATAATCTCTCTTTAGAACGTAAATTCCCAAAGTGTTTGGGAGATCTCCGGGTCTAGCCCGAAGATGACGTTCCATAGCTAACATTAAAAAAAAACCATAAAATTACTGTTTCAAAATAACTGTTTGTTGGCAAAACCCCTCTCCAGAACATATTTCACCATTTTGTTGTTCTAGGATTAATCAACCTATAACATATGAAATGGCTTTACTTATTATGTGTAATTTTTCTGTTTTCAGTAAACTCTTGTGAATCCGAAGGAGAAGCACGGGAACTGGCTGAAAAACCAGTGAAAAAATCAATCCCTAAATCGGCGGATACCGCTTATTTTGCAGGGGGTTGTTTTTGGTGTGTAGAAGCTTCTTTTGATCAAATTGAAGGCGTTTATGAAGCGGTTTCTGGATATTCTGGGGGTAATATAGAAAACCCAACGTATGAATTAGTAAGCGCAGGTAAAACCAATCACGCAGAATCAGTGATGGTAATTTATGAGCCCAAAACCATTAGTTACAAAAAGCTGTTAGATATTTTCTTTACCGCACACGATCCTACTCAGCTGAACCGACAAGGCCCGGATGTAGGTATTCAATACCGTTCCGCGATTTTTTATACTTCGGAAGAAGAGAAAAATTTGACTGAACATAAAATTAAAGACTTACAAGCCAATTACAAGGACAAAATTGTAACCGAAGTAACGCCGTTTAAAGCGTTTTATAAAGCGGAAGATTACCACCAAGATTATGAAATAAACCATCCTGATAATCCGTACATTCAAAAAGTTTCCCGACCAAAGATTGAACGAGTAGCCCGAGAATTTAAAAACATTTTAAAAACGAAAAGTTAAAAATTTCGCGATCACCAAACTAAGTCATCCTAATTCTATATTTAAAACATAAAACTGCTTTTTTAGTTATTTATGTCACTTATTTGGTCTAGTTCAGAACTAAAATTTAATTTATAAACAACAATAGCCCACGGTTAAAATCATGGGCTATTAAGTTGTGTTTTTAAAATTATAAACGGATTCTTGCTAGGGGATTAGAATGACGAAAAGATATCTAAACTAAGGCGCTTCTTCTGGCGTAGTTTCTCCCTCGGGTTGTTCCTCTACTTCGTCTTCCTTTTTTAGGTGACGGTCAATAAGCATGTCTTCGTGTTTAATGTTGTTGTCTTCAATAATTTCTTCGTCTCGGCCCTTTTTAATCATTTCGATGTCCATTGGGTTGTGGTTTTCCTCAATAAATCCAACAATTTTAAACTCTGTACGTCGGTCTAATTGGTATCCCAATTCTGCACCCATACTGTCTACTAGCGCTAAAGAATCTAAGAAAACATCGTCTAAACGGGTTCCCGCCTTAAAGATGCTGGTATCTTTTTCCAATACTTTGGGTTCACGTTCACCGTATCCCTTGGCCGTGATTCTGTCTTTACTAATTCCGTTGTCAATAATGTATTTAACGGCCGATTCTGCACGATTTTGGGAAAGTACATCATTGTATTTCATGGTACCTCTAGGGTCTGTATGTGAACCTAGTTCCACCAAAATATTTGGATTGTCTTTCAGTACCTGAACCATTTCGTTCAAGATAATTTCTGACTTTTGGGTAATATCCCATTTGTTGTATTTGTAGTAAATAGGCTGAAAGTCTATTAAGCCGTCTTTAACACTTTTATCCAAAATAACTTTAGCATGTAAGATTACATTTTTCTCTAATAGCTCTAGCTTCTTTTGGCTAACCGTTTTACCAACCGTAGAATACTCTTGTTGGCGGGTAATAAAACCTTCTTTCTGTCCTTTTAAGAAATACTCTTTTTCAGCATCAACATAGAATTTAATAGTAGCGTTAGAATCCGCTACGCCCATGTCTATGATTTCACCTTTTGCATCCAGTAAAGTTACTTTGGCCCCTGGTAATAAAACTTCCTCTTCGTCGTCTTTACTAACAACAATCTTTCTACCGAATATTTGCGCATGAAGAATATAATGAGGTTTAAAAGTGTACTTGAAGGAATAAATATCATCGTCACCTACACCGCCTTCACGGTTAGAACAGAAATAACCTGTAGAATCGCTTAAGAACAAAGCAGAAAAATCATCTGCACTTGAGTTGATTGGTTTTCCAAGATTTCGAATTAAATAACTTCCGTCTTCTTTCTGAATAGCTTTAAAAACATCTAAACCACCAAAACTAGGATGCCCGTCTGAAGAGAAGTATAAATTTCCTTCGTAATCTATAGTAGGAAATTGTTCAGCACCGGCCGTGTTAATTATTGGGCCTAAGTTTTCGGGTTCACCCCAAACTCCAAATTCATCTAAAGTAGTTTTCCAGATATCATCTGAACCATAACCACCTGCGCGATTAGAAGCAAAATATAACGTCTTACCATCTTTGGTTAAGAAAGGATTAGAATCCCAAGAATACGTTCCACAAAAGCTTAATATTTCTGGTTCTGTCCATTCTCCATTTACTAAAGAAGTTTCTAAAATATCTACTTCTTGTGTAGGATCATTTTTCTTACCCGTATTAGATCGTGAAAAATACATTTTAGATCTATCGGGTGTAAAAGTACACGTTGCTTCGTGTGTTTTGGCCTCATTAATAATTTCAGGCATAGGCACAGCAATACCAGAGTAAGGTTCTAAACCATCAAATTTAAATTTAAAAATGTCTGTAAATCTAGTTCCTTGTCCGGGGAACATTGGCCCCTCACCTCTAGAAGAGGTAAAGTAAAAATCGTTACCAGAAACTGTTGGTGAATAATCTATGTATTCCGAATTTAAACCTTTACAGTTTTCTACTTCGTATTTCGGAGGAATCATGGCCAGTTTCTCTAGAATCTCAATGTTTCTGATTTCCTTTTTGGCTCTAGATAGATAATCGAAATTGGTGCCTACTTGTAGGTATTTCTGAAATTGGGATTTTGCCCCTTCGTAATTACCGTTGGCTTTCATGGCATAACCATAATAAAAAAGCGCATTCTCATCCGTTTCGCCTGATTCAAGTGCTTTTCTATAATATTGTTCTGCTTGGTCCCATCGATTAGAAAGTCGGTAAGATTCTCCAATTACATAAGCGGCTTCCCCTTTGGGTATTCCTTCGTAATTAAGGGCTTGTTTCATGTTTTCAGCAGCGAAATCAAAATTATCTTGCTGAAATTCCAACTTACCCTTGTTGAAGTATTTTTTACCCTTGTTAATACAAGAAAAAGAGAGGGTTCCTATAAAGAAGAATAGAATAAATTTTTTTACCATTCTGGTTAGACTTGACAACCTGCAAGAAAGCAAATTTTAGTTAAAAAACCTTCCTAACCAAGACTTTTCGGCTTCTATCTTCCAAGAGCTTTGCATTTCGGCCAAGTTGATTACGGTATTGTTGTATATGATGGTATCTGGTTTAATTTCACCTTCTTCAATTAATTTTTTAAGTTCATTAATTGGGGCAAATTTCACTTCGCCATTTTCTTGAAAAGCTACTTTAGAACGGTCTAATAAATTGATTGCTAAATTTTGTTCAAGTGTTTTTAGGATACTTACAGAGCTATCAATAGAACAACCTGAAGCATCACTGCCCGATTCATTAACCATTAACACAATGAATACATGGTCTATAATCTGAAAATCTGCCTTTAAAGATTTTCCATGACTTTGCCAGTTGCGAACAAAGGCACTTAAATACTCGTTCGCAACAGCAATTTCGTTTTCAGATAGTTTTCTATCTGCCTGATATATCCAGACTCTGGTGAGTTCTAAAGCTGTTTTATCTGTAATCATACTATTCTAAACCCTTAGCTTTGGCAATAAGTTCTGCCAAATCTAACACTTTTACTTCAGCTTCTTTATTCTTATTCTTTACGCCGTCTGAAAGCATGGTCATACAAAACGGGCATCCAGAAGCTATAATTCCGGCATGGGTTTCTAAAGCCTCTTCTGTTCGTTCAACATTTATATCTTTGTTGCCTTTTTCGGGTTCTTTAAACATTTGAGCACCACCGGCTCCACAACAAAGCCCATTGGTGCGGCAGCGTTTCATTTCTACTAAATCGGCATCTAAAGCTTCTATTACAGTTCTTGGCGCTTCGTAAATACCGTTGGCTCTGCCTAAATAACAAGAATCATGGTAGGTGATTTTTTTACCTTTAAACTCACCACCTTCAACAGTAAGGTTACCGTTGTTTATTAATTCTTGCAGAAACTGAGAATGGTGAATCACATCGTAATTTCCGCCTAAAGCTGGGTATTCGTTTTTTATGGTATTAAAACAATGCGGACAAGCGGTTACAATTTTCTTGATTTCATAACCATTCAATACTTGTATGTTGGCCATGGCTTGCATCTGGAAAAGGAATTCATTTCCCGCTCTTTTTGCCGGGTCGCCGGTACAAGCCTCTTCATCTCCTAAAACCGCAAAGTTAATGTTTAGGTGGTTTAATATTCTGGCAAAAGCTACAGTAACACGTTTGTATCTGTCGTCGTATGAACCCGCACAACCTACCCAAAATAGAATTTCGGGGGCTTTTCCTTCCTGTACTAATTCTGCAACTGTTGGTGCTTTATATTCGTTACTCATAGCTTAATCTTTTTTAGGGTTCAACATAGACTTCCACTTAAAACGGTCTGTAGGCGGGAATTTCCACGGAGAGAAACTGGTTTCCATATTTTGGTAAACCATATTCCATTCTGCTGGACCTTGTGCTTCTTCCATAACTTTGTATTGACGGAGCTGCATAATGATGTTTAAGGGATCAATATTAATTGGACAAGCTTCTACACAAGCATTACACGTGGTGCAGGCAAAAATTTCTTCTTCCGAAATATAATCGCCCAATAAGCTTTTGCCATCTACGTGATCTGCTCCGTTTTTCTTAATACCATTACTGTATTCCTCTAGACGGTCACGGGTGTCCATCATAATTTTTCTAGGCGAAAGCTTTTTACCCGTAATGTTGGCTGGACAAGCAGCCGTACATCTTCCGCATTCGGTACAGGAATAAGCATTTAACAAGTTGATCTTATTTAAGTCGTTTACGTCCTTAGCGCCAAATCTTGCAGGGGGTTCTGTAGCTTCAGTAGTTTCCCCTACTTCAACAGGCATACCCAACATCAATTTCACTTCTTTGGTAACAGATGCCATGTTCTCGAATTTTCCTTCCTCGTTTAAGTTGGCATAATACGTATTGGGGAAGGCCAAGAAGATGTGTAAATGCTTAGAGTACAACACATAATTAGCAAAAAAGAAAATCCCACAAATGTGTGCCCACCAGAATACGCGCTCTATAATGTGTAAAGCATTTAAACTTAAACCTGAATAAAGAGGAATTAATAAATCACTGAAGAAAAATGATTGCCCAACTCTACCTTCTTTAATGGCCATGGCTACATCTTTTTTCACGATTAAAGAATCGGTAGCGTTCATGCTTAATAGGAAGAACATCAATACAATTTCGAAGATTAGAATAAGGTTGGCGTCTAGAGTTGGCCATTTGCTCATTTCTTCTTTATGGAAACGTTTTACTTTGCTTACATTTCTTCGGTATAAAAAAGCTGCACAAGAAACAATTACTAATACCGCCAGAAATTCAAAACTGTTCAGTAAAATAGGATATAGACTTCCTAAATAAGGCTGAAAAAGACGGTGTGTTCCAAAAATTCCGTCTAGTACAATTTCAAGTAATTCAAGATTTACAATCAAGAAACTTACATAAACCATAATGTGCAATACCGCCGGAATGGGCTTTTTAAACATCTTTTTCTGTCCTAAAGCAATAAAGAAAACTTGTTTCCATCTTTCCTTAGGTTGGTCAGAACGGTCTACTTTTCTGCCAAGTTGAATATTATCCCATATAGTTTTCGCTTTCTTTATTAATAGATAACCGGCTATGGATAAGAGAATTAAGAATATTATTTGACTCATAGCTGTAATTTTTTTTGAAAAAACATTCGATTTATTTTGCTTATTTATTTCAATAGTCTACTTTTGCCTTCCCTTTGGTGCTGTAGCTCAGCTGGTAGAGCATCGGACTGAAAATCCGTGAGTCGGTGGTTCGAGCCCACTCAGCACCACTTCAAAGCCTCCTTGTGAGGCTTTTGTTGTTTTAAAGCAGTTACAAATTCCCTGCCAAAAGTAGTATGCTTGCATACTAAAATTTCAACGATAAAGCTTCAAACAATTCCGCTGACTGTTCTTCTTTGCTTTGCCAGTTGTATTTATCTGCGTAATTATAGATTAAGAAGTTACTGGCTTCTTCATAACTTTTAAAAGCATCTACATCTTCAACGGCTTTATCATATACGTCCATTGTGCCACCAAAGAGTTCTTTTATAAAAATGTATTTCTGGCTTAGGGTAATACAGTTTTTAAACTTCTTTGTTTCTTTGTTTTGATGTTGTAATTCATCATAAAGTGTTTTTTTAGCCGTATCAGGAGCAAAAGTATCGTTAAAGGTTTTTGTGTTAATAGGTTTTTCTAATGATGCTGGCTCTTCAATTTCCTCTTTAACTTCTTCAGTATTTACGGGATCTTCACCTAGAGTTTCAGAAATAACAGGTTCTGGTGTTTTCTCTTCTTCTACAACAGCTTGTTCTTTTTTAGTTTCCGTTTCCTGTACAGATTCTTCGTTAGTAGAGTATGGTTCTTCTTTTTCCGTTTCTTTTTCAGCAGCTACTTTAGATTCTTCTTTTGGAATTTCAACAGGCTTTTGTTCTTCTAAATAATCTTCCAAAATAAAATCAGCCGTGTTGGTAGGTATAATCTGCGAGACATCTTTCATAAAAAGGCTTGGCTCAAATGTTTCCTTAGTATCTCTAATAATGGTATTCAATTGAGAAAAGACCTCGTCTATATTTGCCGCTTTTTCCCAAGCAGAAATAATATTCCCAACTATAACTTTATTGTATACAAAATAGCGTTGATTTTCTTTTAGTTTTTCTACCGTTTTAGATTCTTTAATTAAGTTCTTAAAATACTTTTCGGGACTTAATACTAATGAAAAGGTATCTAGAACGGCATCATGAAACAAAGCAGAAAAAGCATCTTGGTTTAAAGAGATGTGGAATGAAACGGTTTCCATAAATCCTTTAAGTGCTTTTTTAACATCTTCATGTTCAAAATCAAAGTAGTCGCTTTTGTACTTATCGGTTTCAGTTTGCCATTCAAGAAAAATATTTTTTAAAACGAACAAGTTAAACTGCTTTACTGGAGAAGCCGTCATAACGTCTTTACCAGTAGCTTTTTCGTTATGTAGAAAATAATTATAGGAAATGGCTTCCGTAATTCGATTACTGAAGGATTCAATAGCTTTATAGTTAATCTTTTTCACCGTCTCTTATTCGTTAATTAATGTTAAAACTAATAGAATTTAAATACTTATGAACTCCCGTATTTAAGATTTTTAATAGGAACTACCAAAAAAGAACCCCTTAGGTTCCGTAACTTTATAAAGCATATCTTTAGTAATAATAAAACCTAAAAATAATTCTGTTTTTGATTCGTTAGTTAGAAATTGCAGACAGCTTAATAAAAAGATTAAAATGAAGAAGTGCTTTTACCTTCTCTTGTTGTTTTCCTATTTTCAAATTCATGCGCAAACTTCTTATGGAGTAGGTAATTGGAAATTTCATTTCGCTATGAATGAAGTATATGAAATAGTAGACGGGGGCAATAATATTTATTGCATGGGACCTAGTAACCTGTTTTACTATTCTAAAGAGGAAAGAATAACTACAGAAATTAACAAAATTGATGGCTTAACAGGTACAAACATTACCGCTATAGCTTACTACCCACCCGATGATGCCCTAATAATTGGCTACCAAGATGGTAATGTAGATTTATATTCTGTCTCTACTAAAGAAACCTTAAACATGAATGCTATTTATAGGGCAGATGTATCTGGTTCTAAACAAATTAACTATTTAGAAGTTTATGGCGAGTTTATTTACATTTCTACCAATTTTGGGGTAGTGGTATATAACCACGGCAAAGAAGAGATAAAAGAAAGTTATAGAAACATTGGTCCAAATGGTGAAGAGCTTCAAATCCAGAAAAGTTATATTCAAGCAAGTAATGATAGCATTTTTCTTATTTCTGAAATAGGAATACATGGTGCTTCCTTAAAAAGTAATAATCTTTTATTTTTTGAAAATTGGGAATATTTTCCAGAAACTAAACCATTAGTAATTAATGATCTTTTAAGCGTAAAAGGTAAAACAATGATTGCTACAGATAGTAGTGGCATTTACACATTAGGTAATAATGGATTTCAAGAAGATTTAGCTTTTGACACCACTTACAGCCGTGCCAAAACTATTAATGATCAATTAATTAGATACCGAAATAATTCTATAAAAGTAATTACGCAAGTAGATACAATTGATTATGATTTTCAGAATTTCACTATTAATGATGTTGAAATTATTGACAATCAAATTTGGTTAGGAGCTAATGGTCCAGGACTAGTTCAATACAATTCTGAGGATGATTTTAAAAGCTTCTATCCTCCAGGTCCACCAAGTAATAGTTCTGCTAATTTTGGTAACCTTCCAGGTGAATTTTATATACTACCTGGTTCAGAAAGAATGAATAAAGATAGATTATTTGTGCCTGGTGTCTACAAACAAAATGGCGTCTATTGGGAAATGGCTCATCCAGAATTTTATTCGGTAGGTGAAATGGCTTATAATGAAATTACAGATGAAGAATGTTATGCCTCCAATTCTTTTGGCTTACAAATAATTACTCCGGATGGTAAAACAACAAGTTTTGATTCCGAAAACCCAATAGTTAATAAACAAGGCATAGAACAACCATCTCCAATACCATCTTTGTACCCACGAACTAGAGTTGCTAGCGTTGATATTGATCAGTATGGAAACACATGGTTTATAACATATGGCGGTACAAACAACGATCAACTTTTTGTTCTAGATAGAGATTGGAATATAAACAGTTTTGCCATAAACCACCCTTGGATGATTAATGCTTGGAATATTGAAGCAGATCCTGCTGCAAACTATATATGGATATATACCTTCTTTGGATTAATTGTATATGATTATGAAAATGACCGTTTTAAAACTATTACTTCCGAATCTAGCGGTGGCTTTTTATACGGCAATGTAAATTGCATGGAATTTGATCAAAACGGGGATTTATGGTTAGGTACTGAAAAAGGAGTAACCGTTTTATACGATACCTACCGCGTTTTTGATGACATTAATTATGATGATTCACCACCGGTTTATGAAAACCAACCCTTACTTTATAATGAATATATTAATAGTATTTATATAGACGGGGGAAATAGAAAATGGTTTGGGACACCTAACGGGGCATGGTTAGTAGATGCTTCTGGGACCGAACAAATTCTTCATTTTGATAAAGACAATAGCCCTTTACCTTCTAATAATGTAAATGCCATTGGTATTAATGAAACTGATGGTGAAGTCTTTTTCTCCATGACGGAAGGAGTAGTTTCCTACTGGGGAGATGCCACAGAAGCTACAGAAGTGCATTCGTCTGATGTAAAAGTTTTTCCTAACCCAGTTAAGCCAGAATTTTCGGGTCAGATTGCTATTACTGGTTTAGCCAGTAATTCAATTGTTAAGATCACCGATATATCGGGTAATTTAGTTTATGAAACCCAAGCCAACGGTGGTATGGCTATTTGGAATGGTAAACGCCAAAACGGAAAAAAACCAGACACCGGAGTTTATTTAGTTTACAGTGCAGAACCTGCCGGAAATGATGGCTATGTTGCCAAGATTGTTTTTATTCAATAATGCTTTATAAGACCAGAGGGATAGCTTTTAATTCAATTCCGTTTAAAGAGAGTTCTATTATTGCTAAAATATTTACCGAAGAATTTGGTATTCAATCCTATATAGTAAATAGTGTAAGAAGTGCTAAAGGAAAAACTAAAAGTGCGCTTTTTCAGTCCTTTTCTTTGTTAGATTTAGTAGTCTATAAGAATCCACAGAAAGACATTCAACGGATTTCTGAAATTAAAATAAGACGCGTTAATCACGAAATAGCTTATAACTACGGAAAAACAACGTTAGCACTATTTCTATGCGATATTCTGAATAAGATTCTAAAATCAGAGATAGAAGAAAGAGAGGTTTTTGCTTTTTTAGATCACTCTATAGAACTGCTTGATAAGACTAAAAAACCCGTAAACTTTCATTTATTCTTTTTATTAAATCTTTTGTCTCACTTAGGTATAGACACCTTAGACTCTTTAGAAATGGACGAACAGAATTTAAGCGGTGGTGACCGACAAAATTTTGTTAATCTGCCTGTAAAAGAAAGATTAATGCTTCCGAAATTAAGAGATATAGCCACTTGGGAAGATGTTCAGCTTAATAAACCCCAGCGTTTGCAACTAATAGATTTTTTGATGAATTATTATTCTACCCATTATATTGAGCTGAGAAACTTAAAATCATTACAGGTGTTAAGAGAAACCATGGCTTAGCGATTTAACAAAGCAATGGTGGGCCATAAAACCGTTAAATTGGATGATTTTCTTATATTTGAAACTTATAGCAGAAGCAGAATTCTAACATGAAAAGATATTTTAGTCTCCTTTTACTTTTAGTCCTAAGCTCTACGCTACTGAGCGCACAATCCAGAAATAAAAATTCCGTTGAATATTCCGGTTTTTTTGATAGTTATTATTGGCGTGGGCCATGGTCATTTACGGCGGGTGTTTCTGTGCCATTGTACAGCGGAGACTTATGTGATGAATTAGATTGTAATAAAATAAGCCCGGGGTTTTTACTGGGGGTAGGGTATAAAGTTTGGCCAAGAGTTTTCTTTGGTGGCGAAGTACATAGCTTTAAACTTGGTGCCATGAGCAATAAACAAGGACCTTATTTATCTATGACATCTAATGTTATTGGTTTAAAAATGTTTGGTAGATTTTATCTTAGAGAAGATATTATTCACCGCCATTCTCAAATAAATAAAAAGCCAAAAGTCTTTAAGCCTTATTTCTTATTGGGTATAAATGCACTTTATTCTAATTCTGAAGTAGTTAAATCTGATAACTCTGTATTAAATTCTGGCGGTGCTTTTGTTTTAGCAGTACCAGTTGGTGTAGGCTTTTCTTTTGATTTCACTAGACGTTTTAGCGCTATTTTAGAAATACATGGTGATTATACTTTTTCGGATGATTTAGATGGCCTAGATTTTGGGACAGGTAATGATGCTTTTATGATGGCCGAAGTAAAACTACAATACTCACCCTGGGCAAAACGATTAAAACCTAAGAAGGTACATTTTGATGGTCCTGCAAGTAGCTCACCAGCATCTGGTAGTAAAACAGAAACAAGTTCAGCACCAGCGCCATATACTCCTTCTGCTGAAGAAGAAACCCCTGCCGAAGAAGAACCAGTAGAAGTTTTGCCTTCGGAAGAGCAACAAGATTATGATGATGATTCTTACGAGGAGACACCAGCTGAAGAAGAAACACAAGAAGAATCTTCTGACGATTGGGGAAGCCCAGGATCTTGGTAATTAGATTCTGAATCATTATTTCCGTAACTTTGTTTTATAGAAAAAGGAGGTAAATTATGACTACTTTATTATTGAGTCTAGGTGGTGTAGGTTTGTTTTTTGCACTTATGTCAGTAAGATTATTATTTATAAAAGGAGGTGAGTTTAAAGGCACTTGTGCTTCCCAAAGTCCGTTTTTAAATAAAGAAGGTGTTACATGTAGTTACTGCGGTAAAGACGTAGGTACGTGTGACAATAACAATGACGACAACGAAGTCAATAAAGTCCTTTCAAAATTCTAGTATAAAAATTTAGCGTGACACTCATCAAATCTATTTCCGGATTTAGAGGCACAATTGGTGGCCAGCCGGAAAAAAACCTTACGCCTGTAGATGTTGTAAAATTTGCTTCAGCTTACGGTACTTGGGTAAAAAGTCAAAACTATTCTAAAGTCATTGTTGGTAGAGACGCTCGTATTTCGGGCCCTTTTATAGAACAGATTGTTGTTTCAACACTTTCAGCATTAGGCATAGATGTAATAAACTTAGGTTTAAGTACAACGCCAACGGTAGAAATGGCTGTTCCTGCCGAAAATGCAGGCGGCGGTATTATTATAACCGCTAGCCACAACCCAAAACAGTGGAATGCTTTAAAATTACTAAACTTTAAAGGAGAGTTTATCTCGCAACAAGACGGTTTAGATATATTAGAATTAGCGGCCAAAGACAGTTACGCTTTTGCGGAAGTAGATAACTTGGGAACCATCACTAACGATGATTCTTACATAGATAAACACATACAAACCATTCTTGACCTTCCTTTAGTAGACAAAAAAGCGATTGAATTGGCTAATTTTAAAATTGCCATTGATAGCGTTAATTCTACTGGTGGAATTGCCATACCAAAATTATTAGATGCGTTAGGAGTTAAATCCTATGAGTCTATGTATGGTGAACCAACAGGTCATTTCCCACATAATCCAGAACCTTTAGCCGAACATCTTACAGAAATTTGTTCTTTGGTTAAAGGCGGCGATTACGATTTAGGAATTGTTGTAGATCCAGATGTTGACCGTTTAGCTTTTGTTTCGGAAGACGGAAGTTTGTTTGGCGAAGAATACACTTTAGTAGCAGTAGCCGATTATGTGGTTCAAAACACACCAGGGAATACAGTATCTAACCTTTCTAGTACAAGAGCATTAAGAGACGTAACAGAAAATCAGGATCAACAATACTTTGCTTCTGCTGTTGGTGAAGTAAATGTGGTTGAAATGATGAAAGCCCAAAATGCCGTAATTGGTGGTGAAGGAAACGGAGGAATTATCTATCCTGAACTACATTACGGTAGAGATGCCTTAGTTGGTATTGCCTTGTTTTTAACTCATTTGGCTAAAAAGAACATAAAAGTTTCCGAATTAAGAGCATCTTATCCGCCGTATTTCATTTCAAAAAATAAAATTGAACTGGAAGAAAGCATGAATGTAGATGAAGTTTTAGTTCAGGTAGCTAAAAAATACGCTTCTCAACCCGTAAATACCATTGATGGTGTTAAAATTGAATTTGACAAACAATGGGTTCATCTTCGGAAGTCCAATACAGAACCAATTATTAGAATTTATGCCGAATCTTCAGATATAGCATCAGCTGATGAGTTAGCGCATAAAATAATGGAAGACATACGTTCCATAGCTGTTTTACAATGATTGTTTATTTAGATAACGCAGCCTCTACCGCCTTAGACCCAAGGGTGTTGGAAGAAATGCTTCCTTATCTAAGTCAACATTATGGTAACCCTAGTTCATTACATGCTTTTGGCAGAAAGAACAAAGCGGTTATAGAATTCAGCAGAAAAAAGATTGCTCAACTCCTCGGTTGTCAGCCGGGGGAGTTGTTTTTTACTTCTGGTGCAACAGAAGCCGACAATATTGCTCTATTACAAAGCCAAGAATTTTTTGGAGTGAAAAACTTCATTTCATCCCGATTAGAACACCATGCCGTTTTACATACCCTAGAATATTTAGAAAGAAGCGGAAAAGCAAACGTTTTCTGGCTTGAAAATGATGCTAAAGGACAAATTGATTTAGTTCAGCTGGAAGAATTACTAAATGAAAAGGAAAATTGCTTAGTTTCTTTAATGCATGCCAATAATGAAATAGGCAATATTATATTCAATTGAAAAAATAGCCAGGTTTTGTGAAAGTAAAAAAGCGCTTTTTCATTCAGATATGGTACAAACTATTGGTCATTTACCAATAAATCTTAGCGAAATAGGCCTTAAATGGGCAGCTGCTTCAGCACATAAATTTAATGGCCCAAAAGGAATTGGCTTACTCTACAAATCTAAAAACTTATCAACCCATACCTTTCAGCACGGTGGTAATCAGGAAAAAGGTCTTATTAGCGGTACTGAAAACGTAGCTGCAATTGTAGGTTTGGCTAAAGCGTTAGAACTTTCTATTGCTGAAATGGAAACCACTAAAAAACATGTTTTAGGGCTCAAAGAGTATTTTATTGAAAGGTTAAAAGAACTGCCTAATATTACATTTAATGGCTTAAGTGAAGACCTAGAAAAAAGTAAATATTCTATTATTAATATCTCTTTACCCGATTCTGAAAAAACAGAAATGTTACTTTTTAATTTAGATTTAGAAGGCGTTTATGTTTCTGGTGGTAGTGCTTGTGGAAGCGGCGCTTTAAAAGGATCGCATGTGTTAGAAGCTTTGGGTACTAACGACAGAAAATCTTCAATACGTTTCTCTTTTTCTAAAAACACTACTATAAAGGAATTAGATTACACATTCGGGATTCTTAACTATTTAGATTTATAATATTTTATGAAGTACAACATAGAATTCATTCGGTTGTTGGCTGTTGTACTAATTACATTTACCCATACAAGGCATCATATAGAAGAAGGCTTTACTTATTATCTAATAGAAGTAGTTCCTACGTACGGAACGCTTTTCTTATCCTTAATTTCAGGGTATTTATTTTTTAAAAATTCTAGAACTAATCCCCAGCTTTTCGCAAACAAATTTAAAAGTCTAGCTATCCCTTATTTAATAGCTAACCTAATGGTTTTACTGCCAGTTTTAGTATTAAAAATGTGTGGAATTGATGTTTTAAACCGTTTAACATTTGATTATACACTTATTACCGAAGGCATTTTTTCTTTAAATTCGCCTCCAATAAATCCACCCACTTACTTTATTAGAGACTTATTTATGATTTTTCTATTTATTGATTTATTAATGAATAGAAATTATAAACTTCTGCTAATCATCATTCCATATGCCACATTTGGTCAGATAATGCTTCGTTATGATATTTTAGCATTGTTTACCATAGGGGCTTTATATGCTAGGTATAAAGAATATTTCCTCAAGAAAATGCTGGTTCCCATTGCTTTAACGGGTCTTTCTGTACTCTCTTTTTTTTATTTTCCAGACTACCAACGGTATGTAATAACCACCTTACTATTTATATTTCTTATAGATATAGAGATGATGTTTATAAATGTTGGCGGGTTTACATACCTCTTACACTTGTACCATTCTCCAATAATTGTGATAACATTTCCGTTGTTGAATAAATTTATAGAAAACGAAATTTGGAGTGTGATTTGCCAAATTTCATTGGCCGTTTTGGGTGCATTTATTCTGTTTAGATTCACTAGACAATTTAAACAACTTAAAATCGCTTCCGGAGGAAGATAACAGGTATGGAATTATTAAATACAAAGCAATGTTCCATAATCTCCGATAGATAATTTATTTTAGATAAAAATTATAACCGCTTTATGAAGAAGTTTTTCAAGATCCTTGGCATTATTGTAGTGTCATTTATTGCTCTTATTTTTCTGGCCGCCTTTATAATCCCTACTTTTTTTAAAGATGATATTAAGAAGCTTATAGATAAATCGGCGGAAGAGTATTTAAAAGCAGAAGTCTTTTACGACTTAGACGCCTTGCATGTTTCTATCATTAGAAATTTCCCAGATATTTCTGTGGGTATTGACAACATTGGCGTAATTGGTATTGATGAATTTAAAGGAGACACCTTAGCTTCAGTAGGTTCTTTTTCAGCAGCATTAGATATTATGAGCCTAATTAACGGTGGCGAAATAAAAGTAAACGGGGTTTATTTAGATAAACCCTACATACACGGGATTGTTAACAAAGCGGGTGTGGCCAACTGGGACATCGTGAAAGACACAACTACAACACCAGACGAACCAGAACTTGAAGAAGATACAACCGGACTTGATCTTTCTATACAAGAAGTTATTATCACAGATGGTACAATTATTTACGATGACTTTTTAGAAAACACCTTTGCTGAAATAAGAGGGTTTAATCAAACTTCGTCAATTGATATTGAAGACGTTTATACCATTTTTACGCATACGTCTATGAAAGAAATTTCTGCCGAATACGGTGGTGTTTCGTACTTAGAGAAAAATGAATTTGAATCCAAGATTGATGCGGTTCTAGATCTAGAGAATTCTTCCTTCACCTTTAAAGAAAATACCATTCGTTTAAATGAATTGGTTTTAGCTTTTGACGGAAATGTAAGCTTGCCCGATACCAATACAACGTCTTTAGATTTAACTTTTCAAACTAAAGAAACAACCTTCAAAAGCATTCTTTCTTTAGTACCGGCTGTTTATCTAAGCGATTTTAGTGACTTAAAAACATCGGGCTCTTTTGCTTTTAACGGTGCTGTAAAAGGTGATTTAACCGAAGAAACCATTCCTGCTTTCGATATTAAAATGTTAATTAAAGACGGTTTTTTCCAATATCCAGACTTACCAGAAGCGGTTTCTAACGTTAATTTAGACTTAGCCACTAAAAATGAATCGGGTATTCTAGAAGAAACGGTAATTGATTTAAAACAATTTCATGCTGAATTGGGTAAGAACCCTATTGACGCTAAAATTCTAGTAAAAAACTTAAGAGATTATGAGTCGGTAGCCAATTTAAGAGCGGTAGTAGATTTAGCAGATGTTACTAAGCTTTTCCCAATGGAAGGATTGACATTAAAAGGTATTCTATCAGCCAATATCAATGCCGAAGGAGCTTACGATAGCGTTAATCAACAAATCCCTGTAGTAGATGCTACCATAGGATTAAAGAACGGTTATGTGCTTTCTTCCGAATTTCCAGAACCAATTGAAGACCTTCAAGTTCTAGTTAAAGCATTTACGGACGGTACTATGCAAAATGCTTATGTAGATATTTCTAAACTGAATTTAAAACTTCAGGAAGAAGTATTTACAGCAAATCTATACGCTAAAAACTTTGATAATATTAGTTACAAAGCAGATTTCCATGGGATTATTGACTTGGATAAAATTCTAAAAATATACCCATTAGAAGATATGGAAATGGGCGGTAGAATTACCGTAAAAGAATTCCATACCGAAGGAACCATGGCAGATGTTGATGCAGAAAACTACCAAGCTTTAAAAACTTCGGGGTCTGCTGAAATGAAAGCATTCCATTTTACAAGTCCAGATTTACCACAAGGCATTAAAATTGATAATGCGCTTATGAGTTTTGATCCCGAAAGAATTAAAGTACCTACAATGAGTGGTTACATTGGTAAATCAGATTACCAGATTAGCGGTGATTTTAGCAATTATATGGGTTATTTGTTTAGTGAAACAGATACTATTATTAAGGGAAAAATGCATTTCTATTCTTCTAAATTTGATGTTAACGAATGGATGACAGAAGAGGAAGGAGAAAATACCGAAGCAAGCGATACCACAACTTTGGAAGCATTTCCAGTGCCGGGAAACATTGATTTTGTATTGGATTCTAAGTTAGATAAAGTCTTATATGACAATATGGAAATTGATGACCTGAAGGGAGTTATCATTGTAAGAGACCAACGAGTTACCATGCAAAACATCAAATTCAATACCTTGGATGGTGATTTTGATATGGATGGTTATTACGATACCAAAGACATTACAACGCCTTTGTATGATTTCGAAATGAAAATGAAAAACCTTTCTATACACGAAGCCTACAATACGTTTGAGTCCATTCAGGAAATGGCTCCAATTGCTGAAGGTATGCAAGGTAAGTTTGATATGGATATTGTTTTCAAAGGCCCTATGGATAGTGAAATGAATCCGATTTACGAACACATGAACGGAAAAGGTACGCTGGTTCTTCATGAAGCTAAAATTGAAAAGTCTGAAGCTATGAATAAAGTGGCCAAGGCTTTGAATCAAGACTTGGGTGAGTTAGAAATGAAAAATCAGAAAATTGCTTTTGAAATTATTAATGGCAAAATAGTAACAAATCCGTTTGATTTAAAAGCAGGAGATATAGCCATGACCTTATCTGGAACCAGTACCATTACTGGGGCTTTAGATTACTTAGGGGAGGTTAAAATACCAGGTGGCCAAGTGACTAAAACATTAAACGCGCAATTAAGTCAGTATGGTTTAAATGTAGGTGATGATATTGTAGTAGACTTAGCTATTCTAGGAACCTTTTTAGAACCATTAATTAAAATAAAAGGGTCTAAAAACGCTGGAAGTCTAAAAGACACCAAGAAAGAATTAGTAAATAATGCTAAAGAAGAAGTAGATAAATTTAAGAAAGAGGCAGAAGAGAGAGCTAGAGCTGAAGCCGAGCGTATTAAAAAAGAAACTGAGGCAAAAGCCAGAGCCGAAGCCGAGCGTATAAAGAAAGAGGCAGAAAAAAGAGCCAGAGCCGAAGCCGATCGATTAAAGAAAGAAGCAGAAGAAAAGGCTAAGAAAGAAGCAAAAAAAGGATTAGAAGGATTATTTAAATAGAAAAAAGGGCGGTTATTAAAGACCGTCTTTTTTGTTAAAATACAATCCTTATACAGTCGTTACTTTTAAAATTATTAATTTAGCATCTTATACCTACTGAATGAGTTCAAGAACCATAAAAATATTGTTTGCAGCTACGGTCTTACTTTTGACCTTAGTTGCCTTCCTTCCTACAGGACCAAAAGAACAAACGAAAGATGAAATTCTTTCGGAAATTATAAAGCTTAGCTTAAAAAACTATCATTATAGTACTATAGAGTTTAACGACGAATTTTCTGAAAAAGCATTTGACCTTTATTTAGAGCGTTTAGATTATAATAAGCGTTTCTTTCTTGTAGACGATTATGAAAAACTTTCAGAATATAAATACAAAATAGATGATGAACTGAATACAAACAGTTTTGAATTATACAATCAGGCGAATTCCATTTTTGAAAAAAGAATAGAAGAATCAAAAAGCTATTTTGAAGATCTAATTGAGCAACCCTTCAATTACAATAAGAAAGAAAATCTAGAATCCGACCCTGAAAAGATAGCTTTTGCTTCGGGAAAGAAAGAAATAAAAGACCGTTGGAGACAATACTTAAAGTTTCAGACTCTAGATAAAATCAATGATATTGAAACGGATCTTCAAAAACTAAAAGAAAATCCAGATACAAGTGTAGCGGACAGACCTTTTGCAGAAATAGAAGAAGAAGCTCGCGGAAAGGTTAAAAAAAGTTTAGAAGAATACTTTAAACGTTTGTCTAAAATAAACGAGAAAGATCAGTTTTCAACGTATGTAAATTCTATTACAGCGGTTTTTGATCCGCACACTAATTATTTTCCTCCCGCAGATAAAGAGAATTTTGACATCTCTATGTCGGGTAAATTAGAAGGGATTGGCGCAACACTTCAAGAGAAAGACGGTTTTATTACCGTGGTTAAAATTGTACCAGGTAGTGCTTCATGGAGTCAAGGCGAATTAAAACCAGGCCATATAATTACTAAAGTTGGCCAAGCCAATGAAGAACCTGTTAGCATAGTTGACATGCGACTTGACGAAGCAGTTCAGTTAATTAGAGGTAAAAAAGATACAGAAGTAAAACTTACAATTAAAAACCACGACGGTAGAACAAAAGTAATTTCAATTATTAGGGACATTGTAGTTTTAGAAGAAACCTATGCTAAATCTATTGTGGTTTTTGATTCTACAAAAGCCAATAAATTTGGGTACATCTATTTACCTAAATTTTACAGAGATTTTAACGATGCTAAAGGCAGAAGCTGTGCAGAAGACGTTAAGATTGAAATTGAAAAACTAAAAAAAGAGAACGTTAAAGGAATCATCCTAGATTTAAGAAACAATGGTGGTGGTTCTTTAAATGATGTAGTAGATATGGGTGGTCTTTTCATTGAAAAAGGACCCATTGTACAAGTAAAACCTAGAGACGGTTCCCCTTATATTTTAGAAGATAAAGACCCAGCGGTTAATTATAACGGGCCTTTATTAATTATGGTAAATGAATTCAGTGCATCTGCTTCTGAAATTTTAGCGGCTGCTATGCAAGATTATAATAGAGCTATTATTATGGGTTCAAAAGCAACCTATGGAAAAGGTACTGTACAGCGTTTCATAGATTTAGACGCTTTTTTAAGTGGAAGTTTTAAAAGCTTTAGCCCAATGGGATCTATGAAATTAACCATTCAGAAATTTTATAGAATAAATGGAGGTGCCACTCAGATTAAAGGTGTTATGTCAGACATTGTTGTACCAGATGAATATATGTATTTAGACCTAGGTGAAAACGAACAGGAATATCCGCTGCCATGGGATAAAATTGACGCAGTAGAATACAAAAAAGCTACGGGTTATATAGAAAAACTTCCAGTTTTAATACAAAAAAGTAAAATGCGTGTTCAGCATGATAGCATCTACCAAAGAGTTAATCAGCGGGCTAAATTCATTAAAGAATCTAGAGACAATACTACCATTCCGTTAGATTATGATGAGTATACGCTATATCAACAAGCGCTAAGAGACTCTTCTACTAAGTATGAAAATATTGAAGCCAAAGCTTTCGAATTAAAGTTTGTTGTTCCTTCTGAAGATCAAATTTTGATTGAACAAGACAGCACAAAAGCCACCCGTATGGAAAACTGGCAAAAAGAACTTCGGAAAGACCATACCTTGCTGGAAGCAGTCCATATATTAAACGACATTTACTAAAAATGAACGAACGATACCTTCAACGTGGAGTATCTGCGTCAAAAGAAGACGTACATAACGCTATTAAAAAGATAGATAAGGGTTTGTTTCCTAAAGCGTTTTGCAAAATTACGCCCGACTATTTAACTGGTGATGAAGATTATTGTACCATTATGCATGCCGATGGAGCGGGTACTAAGTCTTCTTTAGCTTACATGTATTGGAAAAAAACCGGTGATATTTCGGTTTGGAAAGGAATTGCACAAGATGCCATTATCATGAATGTAGATGATTTGTTGTGTGTTGGCGCAACAACGCATCCTATTCTGCTTTCTTCTACCATTGGCAGAAACAAGAATAAAATACCCGGTGATGTAATTGCAGAAATTATTAACGGAACCGAAGAAATCTTAACTCAATTAAGAGATAACGGTTTAGATATACACAGCACTGGTGGTGAAACAGCAGACGTAGGCGATTTGGTAAAAACCATTATTGTTGATAGCACTGTGGTTACCAGAATGAAGCGCGAAGATGTTATCTCAAACGATAATATTAAGCCGGGTAATGTAATTATCGGTTTGGCTTCTTTCGGAAAAGCTACTTATGAAAAAGAATACAACGGTGGTATGGGAAGTAATGGATTAACTTCTGCCCGCCATGATGTATTTGAAAAAAGTCTGGCAACCGATTTCCCAGAAAGCTTTGATGGTGAAGTGCCGTTAGATTTAGTCTATTCGGGATCTTATGCCTTAACTGCCAAAACCGAAACGGAACTAGATATGGGCAAGTTGGTTTTATCACCAACAAGAACCTATGCACCGGTTATTATTGAAATTCTAAACAAATACAGAAATCAAATTTCAGGTTTAGTACATTGTTCAGGTGGTGCACAAACCAAAGTTTTGCATTTTGTTAACAACGTTCATGTTGTTAAAAACAACTTGTTTCCTATTCCCCCCTTGTTCAATTATATTCAAAAAGAAAGCGGAACGGATTGGAAAGAGATGTACAAAGTATTTAACATGGGTCACAGAATGGAAATTTATGTAGATGAGAATCTAGCCGAAGACATTATTTCTATTTCTAAGAAATATGACATAGATGCCCAAGTAGTTGGTTATGTAGAGGAAGCAGATTCTAATAAATTAACAATTGAGTCTCCTTACGGTACTTTCGAGTACTAGAAACCTATTTAAAATCTATCTAAATAATGCAAATAAATATTGTTTCTTTTTCAATAGTTGAACTTTAGATATATTTGTTATTGCTTATAAACAAAGAAAAATAAACTGATCAAAAATGCAATCAGCAGTTATCTTAGCATCCGTTGTAGCGTTTACAATAGTAATATTACTACTTGTACTTATTCTATTGTTCGCACAGGCCAAATTGGTACAAAGCGGAGACGTTACCATTACCATTAATGGTGAAAAACAAATCAGCGTTCCTGCAGGTACTACACTATTAAGTACATTAGGCGCTCAAAAAATCTTCTTACCATCCGCTTGTGGTGGTGGTGGTACTTGTGCCATGTGTAAGTGTAAAGTAGTCGAAGGCGGGGGTGATGTATTACCTACCGAAGAAGGCCACTTGAGCAGAGCAGAAAAAGCCGATCATGTACGTCTATCTTGCCAGGTTAAGGTTAAGAATGACATGAACATAGAAATTCCGGATGAAATCTTTGGTATTAAGAAGTGGGATTGCGAAGTTATTTCTAACTACAACGTAGCTTCTTTCATTAAAGAATTTGTTGTTAAGCTTCCTGAAGGTGAAACATTAGATTTTGAAGCTGGTGGTTATATTCAGATTGATGTACCTAAGGTAGAAGTTGATTTTAAAGAAATTGATATTGCTGCCCATCCAGAACATCACAAGAATCCTCAGGAATTTAAAGGGGAATGGGACAAGTTTGGTTTATGGGATCTCAAAATGAAAAATGATGAGCCGATCTTCCGTGCTTATTCTATGGCTAACCACCCTGCCGAAGGAAATATTGTAATGTTGACTATCCGTATTGCTACTCCACCTTGGGATAGAGCTAAAAACGGATGGATGGATGTTAATCCTGGTATTTGTTCTTCTTATGTTTTCTCTAGAAAATTAGGAGATAAAGTAACTATTTCTGGTCCTTACGGTGAATTCTTCATTAAAGAGACAGAAGCTGAAATGATTTATGTAGGTGGTGGTGCTGGTATGGCGCCAATGAGATCTCATTTATTCCACTTATTCCATACCTTAAAAACAGGTAGAAAAGTGACTTACTGGTACGGTGGTCGTTCTAAAAGAGAACTTTTCTACATGGATGATTTTAAGAAAATACAAGACGAGTTTCCAAACTTTAAGTTCTTTGTAGTTCTTTCAGATCCTGCTCCAGAAGATAACTGGGTTGAAAAGAAAGATATGGATGATCCAAATGGTGATGGTTTCTTAGGTTTTGTTCATAACGCGGTTATTGAACAACAATTAAATAAACACGAAGAGCCAGAAGAAATTGAATTCTATTTCTGTGGACCTCCAATGATGAACCAAGCTGTTCTTAAAATGTGTGACGATTTTGGTGTTCCTCAAGAAAATGTATCGTTTGATGATTTCGGTGGATAAAAACCAATAAACATAGATTTTTAAAAAAGGGATAATTGAAGAATTATCCCTTTTTTTGTGTTAAACCGTATTGCTTAGATACTTCATTCCAACTGATTCTTATGCAATCAGTTTTTATTAATACTTCTTATGAAACTAGAGCTATTTCTTAATCCTTTACCCGAATCGTACGAAAGCAGTCAGTTTGAAGAACATGCAATTTTTCATTCAATAAAATTGAATAATGGTGTTAAAAAAGAAGTATGGTTAGAATCGGACTTGGCAATAATCACAGTTTATAGCAAAGGTAAAGAAGAAGATACCGAAGACTATTACGAAGCATTTAGGAAATATTTTTACAGTTTAACTAAACCCAAAGGTTTACTAAATATTGTAGATATGGGCATGTTACGCCCGGGTAAGACTTTACAGGACACCTTAGACCGTTTGTCTGAAGTAGTGGCTTATCTATTAGAAAATAAGATTACTCCACTAATTATTGGTGATACACATGCCTTAGATTTGGGTCAATACAAAGCCTATCAAAACATTAATAAACTTATTAATGTGTTAATGGTAGATGCTTTATTGGATATAGATAGAGATCAAGAACTTTCTTCGGAAGGGCATTTGTATAAAATATTAACCGACCAAGAAGGCGTTTTAGAAAAATTCACTCTAATTGGTCAACAAGGTTTTTTAGTAAATACCGAAGCCGTTAATCTTTTTGAGAAATTCAACTTTAAAAGTATACGTGTTGGTGAACTGAAACAGCATATGCATTTTGCTGAACCGGAAATAAGAAACTCAGACATTGTCTCTTTTGATACCAGCGCCATTCGTTATTCAGATGCTCCAGATAACAAACTTAAAAGTCCTTTTGGTTTAACGGGTGAAGAAGCTTGTCAGTTAGCTTGGTATGCGGGCAACAGTAACCGAACTTCTTCCATGGGTATTTATGGTTTTGAAGAAGCTGTTACCGCTCAATCCCAAACACCAAAAATTGCAGCCGTAATGTTGTGGCACTTTGTACAAGCGTTTTACAATTTTAAAGAAAGCTTATATTTTGAAGGAAGTGAATACCAAAAATACCGAGTAGCTTTTGAAAAGACACCTGAAGAAATTATCTTCTATAAAGGCGTTCAATCTGGTAAATGGTGGATGCGTTTAGACAGTTCCGAAGAGCAAGATGTTACCAAAGTAATTCCTTGTAATCATGAAGATTATCTAAAAGCCGTACAAGGGGAGATTCCTGAACGTTATATTCAAGAACACTTGTAGTTTACTCTATGTTTAGAGAATTAAAGAATTTGTAAATTGATTCATTTCCTTTATTATCCGCCATGGTTATGGTTTGTAAAATGAAAATCTGCTTTGCCGTGTGCAGCGTTCTTATGTAATCAATAGCGGTGCCTTCGTACATAGCAACTTCTAATTCTTTACCCGAATATATTTCACTTTTAACGGTAGATTCTTTCTGAATCTTACCTTTTAATTGCTCCACCATGGCATTAATCATTGGTTCGGTAAAAACTTCTAAATCGGCTTCTGTAGATTCATAATCAGCAGGGATTTCTAGATAAGAAATCACATAAATCAAGTTTTCATTGTCTGTGGGTTGAGATTTATGCGTTACCATTTCTAGTGTTTCACCCAACACAAAAGGAATGGAATTGCTTTCAGTTTCAATTTCACCGGGCATATCAATGGTAAAACCTAAATCCCAATTATAATTCTTCCAACCTTCTTTTTCTTCTTCCGAAGGTAAAAGATCATTAACATAGGTTTTGCCTGCCACAACGGGACTAACCGTATAGCCTGCGTTTTTAAAATGGGTGATTAAACCATTAGGTCCACCCAAGTGACCAGCGCCAACAGCAATGAAAAGAGAGGTGTTTTGAGCCATTATTTTATGGGCCCTATCAAACATAATTTGGTTTCGCTTGTTAATGAATTCATTTTCCCAATAATCCGAATAAAGCTCTTTTTTAAATTCAGCGTATAATTCCTCTATATCTTCATTGATATAGGCTTTTAAAAGCGCTTCAAATTGTTCTTCACTTTCTTCGTATTCGTCAATAAATCGTAAATAATCTTTCCCCGGTATCCCATCCGTAATAGCAATTTGTTCTTCTAAAGTCTCTAAACCAATTGTGGGGATTTTATGCTCTTGACCATATTTATACAAAAATTCATCTACCGATTCCTTGCGTTCTGCTTTCAACTGCGTTTGCATTAACATGGACATGGTAGCAAAGGGTTTTAGTTTTTCTACAACCGTTTCTCCTAAACCAGATAGTTCACCCGCCTCGTTTAAAAATTTCTTGTAATCTTTTTCAGATTTAAAATAAGAGCGTAGCGGTTTTTCTTCGCTGGTCATCAATAGTTTTTGAGCTTTAAACAGATTTGAAGGATTTAAATCTATCTCTAAAGCCAATTGATCTACCTGATTAATTTTACTGAATAAGGAATCATTAAAATAGAAAACGCGTTTGTCTTTGATGTGAATAGTGCCGTACAAATAAGAACGAACTCCGTTTTTTTCAACTTGCCACAATAAACTTTGAGCTTGGGTTTTTTGAAGTGTCAAAAAAGAAAAAAAGAGGATCGAAATTCTTAAAACGGTATTCTTCATGATCATAAAAACGATTAGCTTCGTGAAAGCTAGAGAAATAACACCATTATTTAAAAATTAAGTCATGAAAAAACTACTCTTTTTACTGGCAATCATATGCCTATCTGTCTCAACACAAGCGCAAGACGGAGAACTTAGATATGGAGCCAAAGCCGGTTTAAATATTTGTAAAATAACCGGAATAGGAGGGCAAGGATTATTGTGGAGACCCCACTTTGGAGCTTTTGCTGAATACAGTATTGATGAAAAATTTAAACTTCAGCCGGAAGTTCTTTTCTCTTGGCAAGGATCGTATGATTATAATTGGGATTATGCACTAGGCAATCAAGATGGTAAATTTAAATATGTATACCTGAACCTACCACTGATGGCTAAATATTATGTAATAGATAATTTAGCACTTTTAGCTGGTTTTCAGATTGGGATCAATTTATCTGCTAGATATAAATATTTAAATAGTGGCCATGTAGATAATATAGGCTACCAAACAAAAGCAATGGAACTAGGTATAGCTTTTGGAGCATCTTATAATATTAATGAACAATTTGATGTGGCCTTTAGATACAATTATGGATTAACAGACCACAGTACACATATAGATAGAGATAACGTACCTTTTCATAATTCTGTGGTACAATTCTCTGTAGGGTATTATTTAAAGTAAGAAAAAGTAATTTTTGTAAAAGGCCCTTTTAAAGGGCCTTTTTTATTTCATGCTGAAAAGCAAGATAAGCGTCTTTAAAATTAGAGGCAGCAGAGATTCCTGAAGCCAAAGCAATTCCGTAAACATGATCTTTTAAAAGTTGTTGAATGTCTTCGGCTTTAATGCCACCAATTGCCACTAAAGGGATGTTGATGCCTAACTTTTTCATTTCTAATAAAGTTTCTCGGTAACCTTCAAAGCCAATAACTGGGTTTAAATCGTCTTTTGTGGTAGTAAATCGCAACGGCCCTAAGCCAATATAATCGGCTTTCCATTCGGCTAGGCGTTTAATATCTTCTAGGTTGTTAGAAGAACCTCCGTAAATTAAATTTGCCCCTAAAATAGCTCTGGCTTCTGGTATGGGCATATCGGTAGTTCCTAAATGAATACCATCTACACCAACTTCTCTGGCCAGTTCTACATGGTCGTTCAGGATTAATTGAACGCCGTATTTCTGGCACAAGGTTTTGCTTTCTAAAGTGATTTGCAGCTGTTCTTCTTCCGTTTCTTTTTTCAGCCTAAGTTGTACCCATTTAATACCGGCTTCACAAGCTTGGCGAACTAAGTCAACATGTGTTTTACCTGCAATATTGTCCTGAGTGATGAACTGTAAGCGATCAATGTATTTTCCCATGTTAGAAATACTTTTCTACTTCGTCTTGCAAACGCTTAAAATTATCTACGATTTTGAAGGTGTGAATTTGCTCCCAAATAAAGCCTAAAGCCACCACCCCATGAAAACCTAGACCGTTTAATTCCGATATGTTTTCTGGGTTAATTCCACCCAAAGCAAATACTTTTTTATCGGCCGGGATAGAGATTTTTCCATCCTTCAATTGCTGAAGAAGATCACTTTTGTGCCCTGGTTTAGAGATGCTTTCAAAAATTGGACTTAAGTAATAATAATCGGCTTCTTTCTGCTCTAGTTCTTTTACAGAATGAATGGATGCTCCTGTGATTAAATTCCCTCTCTTTTCTGGAGTTTGGTCACTTTTAAAATGACAGCCCAATAATTCGTATTTATTAGCTGCTTTTGGGTACTCGTGTAGAATTAATCGGTCTCTGTATTTCTTAGGAAATCGGTTAAGGTAATTTAGGTATAACTCTTCGGTAAAGTTTTCTTTCCGAAGGTGTAATTGATTTAAACCCAATTCAAATAGTTTAAAAAGGGTATCTGTTTCACCCATTAACATTTTTGGGTGAGAAATAAGTGCTATTTTGCTTAAAGGCATAGTTGAGTGCTTACTGAATACGTAACAACTATAAAAGTACTTAAATTAGAAGCCATTAGAGCAATAGATTAATAGTTTAGATAAAATTGAAACCTTTGCAACGCTATATTTTAACTGGAGGTCCAAGTTGTGGAAAAACCTTAGTTGCCGAAAAACTTGAAGAAAAAGGATATTCGGTAATAGGCGAACAAGCGCGTTTGGTGATAAAAGAACAAATGCAAAAGGGAACGGATTTCCTTCCTTGGAAAGACATTCAGTCGTTTAGCAGTTTGGTTTTTAGCAATTTCTCTGCGGAATATAAAAAACGTTCAGACGAATTGCTGTTTTCTGACCGAGGCCCTTTAGATATTTTCGCATATTTGCAAGTGAATCAACAAGCTTGGGATGTTCAATTATTGAACGAAGCCCGTAAATTAGCGTTTACAACTAAAGTGTTTTTCTTCCCCAGTTGGAAGGAAATTTATAAGCAAGACGAAGAGCGTCTAGAATCTTTTGAAGAAGGCGTACAGATAGCCAATGCATTACGAGAAGTATACATGCGGTTTGGTTTTCAGTTGGTTGAAATGCCTTTAAAAAGCGTAGAAGAACGAATAGAATTTATTTTTAACGAGATAGCATAGATGTTATTCAATACAGAAAAAAAATTGGCTTTAGAGCTAGATCAGAACGATCCATTAGCTAAGTACAGAAAAGAATTTCATTTCCCTAAAACAGAAAGTGGACAGGATTACATTTATTTATGTGGTCATTCCTTGGGACTTCAGCCTAAAAAAACTAAAGATTTAGTAGATGCTGAATTGACCAATTGGGCTGAAAAAGGGGTGGAAGGCCATTTTACAGGAGATAATCCGTGGGTAAGTTACCACCGTCCGGTTTCTGACTTAAGTGCCGATTTAATTGGTGCGAAAAAGGAAGAAACCATTGTGATGAACAGCCTTTCGGTGAATTTAAACTTATTGCTGGTAAGTTTCTTTAATCCCGAACAAACGGGTAAAACAGATATCCTGATTGAAAAAACCACCTTTCCTTCGGATGTATATGCTTTGAAATCCCATTTGCATTACCACAACCTTACCGATCACCATTTAAGAACCTTACCTGCTTTAAACCTTTGCACAGATACCGCTACCATTATCGACTTTATCGAAGATAATGAAGAGCGTTTAGGCTTGGTGTTTTTAGGGGCGGTAAATTATTTAAGCGGACAATTTTTCGATATAAAAGCCATTGCCGAAGTATGTAAAAAGCACGAAATAATCTTTGGCTTAGACTTAGCACATGCCGTTGGTAATGTTCCCTTACAACTGCACGAATGGGGTGTTGATTTTGCGGTTTGGTGTACCTATAAATACCTTAACTCTGGCCCCGGTGCTGTTGGCGGTGCTTATATTCATGAAAAACATTTAGACAAAAAAGGCTTACATAAATTCCATGGTTGGTGGAGTAACGATGAAGAAAATCGTTTTGAAATGCTAGACGATTTAACACCTTACAAAACCGCCGAAGAATGGCAAATGAGTAATGCGCCAATCTTGTCAATGGCTGCACACAAAGCTTCTTTGTCTTTGTTTCAGGAAGTAGGCATTTTGGCGTTAAGAACAAAAAGCGAACAACTGACGGCTTATTTTGCGTTTTTAATTTCGGACTTAGAAAAACAAGGAAAGCCCGTTTCATTGGTTACGCCTAAAAATGCACAAGAGCGTGGTGCAATGCTTACCATTAAAATTAAAAACAGCGATAAATCGTTAATTGAAAAGCTAAAATATGAAGGTGTGTTGGCAGACTGGCGTAGAGTTTCCGACAAAGAAGGTTTGTTGCGGGTAGCTCCAATACCATTTTACAATAATTTCGAAGATGTTTTTCAGTTTTATGAAATTTTAAAAAAGCTAGTTTAATAATGCCGATTATTAATTCACTATTGACCTTCAAATGACTGAAATAATCGATAGGAAAAGTAGTTTCTCTGTTAATGTAAAAATAGACTCTATTTAAATGAAGAAGGCAATTATTGCGGGTGCAGGTTTAGTGGGTTCTTTGTTAAGTATTGTTTTATCGAAAAGAGGCTATGCGGTAGAAGTGTATGAGAAACGAAACGATCCCAGAACGGCAAGTAATTACAGCGGAAGATCGATTAATTTAGCCTTAAGCGACCGTGGAATTGAAGCCTTAAAAGTAGCCGGTGTATTGGATCAGGTTTTGCCTTCTTGTTTGCCTATGAAAGGTAGAATGGTACACCAAACCGGAAAAGAAGCTGTTTTACAACCCTACAGTAAATTTGGGAATTACATCAATTCGGTTTCTAGAGCAGATTTAAATCGGGTTTTGGTGAAAGAAGCCGAGAAGCACGGAGCTCAATTTTTCTTTGGAAAGGGAATTGAAGAAATAGAATCACAAGCCGATTTGATTTTTGGGGCAGACGGTATTCATTCCGGTTTAAGAAAACAAATGGTAACGGTTAAAACCGAAGAAATTGATCTACAATACAGTTATAAAGAATTTCATTTAGAACCTAAAAACGGTGATTTTGCTATAGCTTCTAACGGGCTACACATTTGGCCAGAAAAAAGCCATATGTTTATCGCCTTACCCAATCCAGATAAATCGTTTACCTGTACTTTGTTTTTAGCTTCCGAAGGAGAAACTTCTTTTAAACAACTGAAAACAGAAGAGCAAATAGAGGCGTTCTTTTCTGCTTTTTATCCTGAAATTAAAACCCTAATTCCCGATTATTTACAGCAGTTTAATGAAAGTCCAACTTCGGCTTTGCATTATCTAAAAGTGGAGAATTGGGTTGAAGATAACAAATTGTTGATTGGTGATGCCGCGCATGCTATTGTTCCGTTTTACGGACAAGGAATGAATGCCGGGTTTGAAGATTGCCGTGTGGTAGATGAGCTGCTTTCGGTAAGTGAAAAACACTTGCTAGAAAACTACTACCAAGCCCGAAAAGAAAACGCAGATGCTATTTGTGATTTAGCGTTGAGCAACTTTATAGAAATGCGCGATAAAGTGGTGGATGAAGAATTTTTACAATCCAAACAACTAGAAAGCAAACTGATTAATCATTTCGGAAAACGCTGGAAGAGCTTGTATGCCATGGTGACGTTTAGTGCCGAAATCCCGTATTCTGTTGCCCTTAAACAAGGTAGAAAACAAGAAGCTTTTTTAAAACAAGCCCTTAATGAAAATTGGCCAGATGATAACTTATTTAGAGAAGCAAAGAAATTTGTGTTTAACTAACAAGCGGGCTATAACTGCTTAATGAAAACTAGATGAAATTAGGAAAGCTTTTTGCATAGCATTACTTTATTGAAAATTGCCTTGTATGAAAGCTTTACGATTTACTCCTTTTGTCTTCTTGATTTATGCGTTTATTTTTTCTTCATGTGGTAAGAATAATCTAACAATGAGTGTTATTGAACCTGCTCCGGTTCATGTTGCTGGCAATATTAAAAACTTAGGTATTTTAGACCGGAGTCAAGCTTCTGCCAATGAAAACAAAGTCTTAGATGATATTGACAAAGTATTAACCGCCGAAGGGAAAAACTTAGATAAAGACGGAGCAGCAAGTGCTATTAACGGATTAAAAGATGAGTTAGAATATGGTGACCGTTTTCAGATGGTTACAATTCTTAACCCCGAAGGATTTAAAAACCCAGGTATGGGGGTTTTTCCTTCTGCCTTAACTTGGGATGTTCTTCTAAAAATTTCTGATGAAAACAATCTTGATGCTGTTTTCAGTTTAGCATTTTACGATACCGAAGCCAAAGTAAATGTTAAAATAACACCCACCGAAATAAAAATACCTATTGGTGGTTCTATACCAGCCATAGAACAACAAGCAACGGTTAACACACTAATAAAAACGGGTTGGAGAATTTACGATATTAAAAACCGAATGATTATAGACGAGTATTTTATAAACAGAAGCCTTGTGTCTCATGGTAGAGGTTTAACCCCTTTACAAGCGATAAAAGCAATTATAGACAGAAAAGAAGCGGTTGTAGATGAGAGCAACAAAATTGGACATAATTATGGGTTCAGAGTATTTCCGTATAAAATTAGAGTTACAAGAGAATACTTTGTAAAAGGCACTAACAATTTCAAAATAGCAAAACGAAGGGCTCAAACAGGTGACTGGAATGGCGCAGCAGAACTTTGGGAAAAAGAAACCAACAACTCTAAAATGAAAGTAGCGGGAAGAGCGTATTATAATATGGCTATTATTAATGAAATTAATGGCGATTTAGATGCGGCTATAGACTGGGCTTCTAAATCGTATACCGATTACAAAAACAAAGACGCGTTACGTTATCTAAACGTCCTTAAAAACCGAAAAAAGCGTAATGCACAAGCCCAAAAGCAAATGGATTATTAATTGATTTGTTGCTGTAATATGTAGTTAATGTTGTGTTTCTGTTAGGGTTTTAACTAGATAGTTTTTAACATGTAAACTGAAGTATATTGCTCAAAATTTTTAATCATGAGCTACTTCAACAGAGTTTTACTTTTATTAAGCGTACTGTGTTTTTTCTCTTGTATTAAAGAGCCTAAAAAGCATTGTGTAGAATGTCCTCCGCCCCCATGCCATTCTTATGACACCAGTATTTCAAAACTAGAAAATGGAAAAATAGTACGAGAAATTTCTATACGTGAGATTGGTTGTGGAACAATAAGTAATGTAACCTTTACTAAAAACAATGTTTACTATATAGACGGAAGAGTTTTTGTTAACTCAGGGCAAACTTTAATTATTGAACCGGGTACCATCATTAAAGGAAGAGTTGGCCAAAATGAATTGGGGTCTGTTTTAGTTGTTGCTAGAGGAGGAAAAATTATTGCTGAAGGAACAAAAGAAGAACCTATTATTTTTACATCCGAACAAGATAATGTAATGCGTTTTGAAGACGGTTCTTTTCAAGCAGGAGATAATCTAACTGAAAACGACCGAGGGCTTTGGGGTGGGCTTATTATTCTAGGAAAAGGCATTATTAATGAACCTTTTGAAGGTGGAGAATATCCTATTCAAGGTATTTCTCGTTCAGAATCAAGATGTCTTTATGGTGGAACTGATAATACCGATAATTCAGGAATTTTAAAATACATTTCTATTAGACATGGAGGCACGGATATTGGAGCGGGCAATGAGATTAATGGGCTTACTTTAGGTGGTGTTGGTTCGGGTACCGAAATAGATTACATAGAAGTAATTGCTAATAACGATGATGGTATAGAAATTTTTGGCGGTGCAGCTCATGTTAAACATGCCTTAGTTTATGCAAATGGGGACGATTGCTTTGATTGGGATCAAGGCTATGTTGGAAAAGGTCAATTTTGGTTAGCCGTTAATCCGGGTGACAGAGCTTTCGAATGTGATGGTGATGATACTCCAGGTAATACTCCTTTCGCTAAGCCTACTGTTTCTAACATTACTGTAATAGGTATTGGTGGCAAGCCAATGACGTTAAGAGAAAACTCAGGTGGTTATATTTCTAACATGTTAGCATACAACTTTAAACAAGTAATTGATTTACAAGATGTAAATATTCCTGATGCAGTAACAAGATTTAAAACAACAGATGGTCAATTGGAATATATCTATTACAGCCAAGTTGATACCGCAAATGGCGCATTGGCTTTTTCTTATAATGATGATTTAGGTTTTACAAACCAATCGTATCACAATGCTATAATTACAAACTCAGAAAATGATTTAACCGATTGGAATCTTAGTTTAACCAAGCTCTCCATTGAAAAAACAGGTGTTACTCCGTCAGATGTTTGGTTTACAAAAGCAGATTACGCGGGGGCTTTCGATCCTAATGCTAAAAATGGAAATTGGCTAAGAGGCTGGACTTACTTAGACAATAAAGGTTTGTTGGATTAATATTTCTTAGCCCACGGCTTAAACCATGGGCTTTGGAAACAAGAAGTAATTCTGTTATTGAAAACTCTCATTCTCCTGTTTTAATACTCTTCATTGTAACGCAAAAACCTTTTTTACTTCACCTTACCAACTGAAAAGCTCTACCAAAATTCGCTATCAGATCGCTGGCTTTCATGCTTTCTTCACTTTGGCTTTCTAGCGCATAATCACCAGCTAAACCATGCAAATATACCCCTAAAATAGCCGCTTCGGGGCCGGAGTAACCTTGCGCTAATAATCCGGTTATAAAACCCGTTAAAACATCACCGCTGCCCCCACTTGCCATGCCGGTGTTTCCGGTAGAGTTGAAATGAATTTCACCTTTTGGAGTAGCAATAGCCGTATTGGCACCTTTTAAAACTATGGTAATGTTTAATTCATGTGCTTTAGAACGAAGAATTTCTAAACGGATAGGTGAATTTGGGGTAGAACCAAATAACCTAGAAAACTCTTTTGGGTGCGGTGTTAAAATACTGTTAGCGGGTAATTCTTTTAAATACTCAGTATTTTCAGATAATATATTTAATGCGTCGGCATCTAAAACCATAGGCTGATTACAGCTTCTAATAAAATCTAAAAAGGCTTCTTTTGTTAATTTGGCTTTACCTAAACCCGGTCCAATTCCTACAGCTGTAAAATCAATTTTGGGTTCAATTTCGGTAATCATATAATCTGCTTTGTCGCACAGGCACATGGCTTCTGGTGCTTGCGATTGCAAAACTATGTACCCGCATTTTGGCACCATAGAAGTCACCAAACCACTACCTGAACGCAAACAGGCTTGGGCGCTTAATAGAATAGCGCCCATTTTTCCGGTGCTACCCCCAATCAACAAACTGTGTCCATAATTACCTTTATGGCTGAATTTATTTCTAGGCCGTAAAATCTCTTGAGCCGTTTCTTTTTCGGTATAGAAAAAAGGAGTTTTAGGCGAAAAACCCATATGTAAACCAATGGGCAATACTTCAAAATGGCCCACGTATTTTTCGTTTTCAGGATAGAAAAAAGAAAGTTTTGGCACCTGTAAGGCCAAGGTTAAATCAGCTTTAATTATGCCGTCATCATCTTCGTTGTGTTCACTGCAGTACAATCCGCTGGGTATGTCTACCGAAATTTTAAGTGCCATAGATTCATTTAAGAAATCAATAACATCACCAAGAAAACCTTCTACAGGTCGGCTTAATCCGGAACCCAATAAGGCATCCAGAATAACATCTTTGTCATCAATTTCAGGAAAATCTACTTCTGGGGAAAGTTCGTTTACAGGGATTAGCTTTCGTACTTTTTCTAGATTAATGGTAAAGTCTTGCGAAGAAGTTTGTAATCTGTAAATGTAAAGTTTTACAGCATAACCGGCTTCACTAAGCATTCTAGCTACAGCCAAACCATCACCGCCATTATTACCGCTTCCACAAAAAACATGAAAAACATCTTCTGGGTTTAAAAGTGCTTTTAATTCTTCAAAAATAGTTTCAGAAGCTCTTTCCATTAAACCTACAGAAGGTATGGGTTCGTGTTCAATAGTGAACTGATCCCAATCTTTAATTTGTTGTGCGGTGTACAGTTTCATTACGATTCTTCTAAAGGGTTGTTAGAGTCTATTTGTAAATACGAATTCAAAAATTTAGTTCCGAAATAGAAAGGAATTGTATCTAAAGCGGCGGCAAAAAACTTAAATAAATACCCGGCTACAATTAATCCTAATAAAGTGCCCATTACATCGCCACCACTTTCATAAATTTGGTAACTGAAGGCATTGGCTAAAAAGTGGGAAATTAGAATTACAGCTACACTGTCTAATAATTGGCTAACCATGGTAGAACCGTTGTTTCTAATCCAAAGGTGTTTGCCTCCGGTTTTCTTTTTCAGAAAATGAAAAATATGAACATCACAGAATTGCGCCATTAAATAGGCAATCATAGAAGCCGTTGTGGTAGAAAACGTAAACGTTCTAAGGGTATAAAACACATAATCGTTTGTAGGAGCATTGGTAGTTGGGTCAATAATTAACTGTCCGCTTGCATCGTACAAGTGAGGTTTGGGAGGTAAAACGCCGCCCAACCAAAGGATAAACAGCACCCAAATGTTTAAAATTAAGCCAATCCAAACCACCGTGTTGGCTCTGCGTTTTCCGTAAAGTTCACTTATAAAATCGGTACAAAGGAAAGTAATAGGATAGGCCAACACCCCAACGGTAAGCGGCATAGATAGCGTATTAGTAATGGGAATATGAATAATTCGGGTAATTCCCAAAATGTTTAACATAGTAATAGAACCAAAAAACAAACCGGTTAATAAAAGGAAAACGGCTTCTCTTCGTCTTAAAATAATTTTGGAAAGCGAATTTTCTGTGCTGTCTTGGTTAAACATATACCTGATTTCAAAAGTCTTAAGTAAATGTAGGTTTACTGTAAAGCTATGTTTTTGAATAGAGCTTTTTAAAAAAAGAGAAAAGTTTTTAGTCAAACTAATAAAAGTGCTTTAAACGCTTTAAACAAAGCTATCAGAATTATTTTGCGTCAACTACGTAAATACTTTCGACTACATTTTATAAACCCGAATAACATCGTATTTTTGTGCGGCAAATGGTAACCCCTTTTATCTGTTTGCTATGTCACTAGACTCTTCAAAATTCTTATTCGAAGCTTTAACATACGATGACGTATTATTGCTTCCCGATTATTCAGAAGTTTTACCCCGAGATACGGATACTTCTGCTCAATTAACTAAAAACATACGACTTAATATTCCTTTGCTTTCGGCGTCCATGGACACGGTTTCCGAATATCAATTGGCTATTGCTATGGCGCACATGGGAGGTATTTCTATGATCCATAAAAATATGTCTATTGAAAAGCAGGCAGACCAAGTAAGACGTGTTAAACGTTCTGAAAGTGGTATGATTACCGACCCCATTACTTTATTGGAAAACGCTATCATTAAAGATGCTTTAGACATCATGCGGGAGTATAAAATTGGTGGTATTCCGGTTATTGATGAGCAAGGTAAATTAGTTGGTATTGTTACTAACCGAGACTTACGTTTCCAAAAAGACATTTATAAGCCGGTAATTGAGGTAATGACTACCGAAAATATTATTACGGCTAGAGAAGGCGTAAGCTTAGAAGAAGCTGAAAATACCCTTCAGGAATACAAAATTGAAAAACTACCTATTACAGATAAAGACAATTATCTAAAAGGGTTAATCACCTATAAAGATATTCTTAAAAGAAGAGATAAGCCATTTGCTTGTAAAGACGAATTTGGTCGTTTACGTGTTGGTGCTGCTGTTGGTGTTACTGCCGATCTTCTTGAACGTGTGACGGCACTTAAAAACGCAGGGGTAGATGTTATTTCTATTGACACGGCACACGGTCACTCTAAAGGTGTTATTGATGCCTTAAAAGAAGTTAAAAAATTATACCCTACGCTAGATGTTATTGTAGGTAACATTGCTACGGGTAAAGCTGCTAAAGCTTTAGTTGAAGCGGGTGCAGATGCCATTAAAGTAGGTGTTGGCCCAGGTTCAATTTGTACAACGCGTATTATTGCCGGTGTTGGTATGCCTCAGCTTTCTGCTGTGGTAGAAGCGGCAAATGCTATTAAAGGTTCTGGTGTTCCAATTATTGCCGACGGTGGTATCCGTTTCTCTGGTGATTTGGTAAAAGCCATTGCTGGTGGTGCTAGTACCGTAATGGTAGGTTCATTATTGGCAGGTACAGAAGAAGCGCCTGGTGAAATGATTATTTACGAAGGCCGTAAGTTTAAAACGTACCGTGGTATGGGTTCTTTAGAGGCTATGGGTAGCGGATCTAGTGACCGTTATTTCCAAGATGCTGAAGACGATATTAACAAATTAGTGCCAGAAGGTATTGTTGGACGTGTACCTTACAAAGGACGTGTAGACGAAGTACTTTACCAATTGAAAGGTGGTTTACAAGCCGGTATGGGTTACTGTGGTGCTAAAACCATTGAAGAATTACAAGAAGCTAAGTTTGTTAAAATCACAAGTGCTGGTGTTCACGAAAGCCATCCGCACGATATTACAATAACAAGAGAAGCGCCTAATTACAGCAGATAAAAAACAATAACTTTCCTAAAGCAGAATGAATTAGTATTTCAGAAGCTAAATTTTGGAAAGCTTAATAAGTCAATAAAACACTTAAATAAGTTGTTTAAAAAAAGGATATTCAAGATAATTGGATATCCTTTTTGTTTTAATAGACTTTCTGAAAATAAACTATGACTCAGACCTACGCGCTTCCATTCTCTAAAGAGTTTGATCCTAATTTACTAGAAAGGTTATTGTTGCTTTCCGAAGAAATACAGGTTGAAAAGGGTGAAGTTCTTACTAAACAGTACGTTAGTTGCAATCATTTCTATTTCTTGTTAGAAGGATCCGTAGAGTTTCAGATTCAATTAGCCGATACCGAAGAGGATTTTAACGTAGGAAAAAGCGATAAACAATGGACCCCCGTGGGTTGGTCTGGTTTTAGAAGTCCTAACCGTTACGCTACCACAGTAAAAACAACCACTAAAAGTGTATTGTTAAAATGGAAACACCAGGATCTTTCTGAGTTTTTTGAGAAGTTCCCAGAATTGGGCATTGCCTTTTTAGAATTTGTAGCTCAACAGAGTTACCAATTATTAGATCAGGTACGCAAAGGGATTGCACAGAACTTAAAATCGAACTGGTCTAGCTTAGGGGATTATAAAATTGAACGCAGCAACTTTTTGGCCCAAGCGCCGGAGTTGTTAAACGTATTAAGAAAATCGCCATATTTCGAAAGTTTTAATGCCGAAAACCTCTACCATTTTTCGCATTTAGCCAAACAGAATTATTATTCACGCGGAGAAGAGATTTTCAAATCGGGTGATTCTTCCGAAAAATTTGAAATCTTAGCCACCGGAAGTGTGCTGCTAGAATACGAAGATGAAAATGGAGATGTTGTTCCCTTAAAAGAAATTGACCGTGTTGGTTTAGTGATCAACTGGACAGGTGCTTTGGACAACATGCCCAACGACGTTAAGGCAGTGGCTACCCAAGAAGTAATCACCTATAGTTTCACGACACAGGCACTAAAAGAATATTTTAAAGAGAACCCAAAAATTGCGCTTTCTTTCTACCGAAGATTGCTTTGGTTAATCGGAAATCATTTGCGCTCTGCTAGGGCTCGTTTTATTTCACTTCGGTTTGAACAAGAAATCTTAGCCGTTAAAAACCTGTTTGAACAGAATGCTACTACCTTAAGCGTTCGTTCACCTTTGCATAAAGTACCGCATTTATTAAGCAACACCTATACTTTAGACGATGCTTTTACCTGCTTATTAAGCATGTTGGTAGAGGGTTCCGATTTAGAAAAAAGTTTATCCCAGTCTGCCTTAGATGTATTAGGTGACGTCTACAAAGAATTTAAATTCTTTGATGGCTTAACCGATGTTTACGAATCGGTAGCCCGTGCACCGGAAGCTTTAGAACCTTCAGAAGTAAGAGAAATTTGCGCCAAGAAATTTGTAAATATTTTTGGCAAAATACCGCACATTATAAAAGGAGAAGAAAATTTACCGGCCTCGCCCAATCAGATTTTTATTCTGAACCATTTAAAGAATCATCCCTTTAATACGCTGGCCAATAACTTCCAGCTTACCTTAGATTCACATTTTGTAAGCTCCATGATTTTATACCGAAATTACGGAGATCCGGGCGTTCGCGTGGTAAGAATGAGCCGCGGTCATGAATACGGCCACCAAGATTATTACAACCGTTTGGGGCACATTTATGTTTATACCAAAGATTCTGACGATATAGAAGAGAGTGCGGAAGAAAAGAAAGCCCGCCGTGATCAGTTTTATGCCGAAGCTAAAGCGCATTTAGAAAACGGAAGAGGATTAATTTTAAGTCCGGAAGGCACCAGTTTTGAAACCGAAGAAAGCCCCGGACCCTTTAAAGCCGGCGCTTTTAACTTGGCCTTAAGTTTAGAAGAAGAACCCTATATTGTGCCCATAGTAGTGGCCAATTTCGATAAAAGAATTAACCACAATTCTTTAGGGGTTGTGATAAAAGAACCGTTTAAATTGTCGGAGAAGCTGCAAAACCCCAACGATAAAAACGAACTCTATGCATGGTTAGAAAGCTACCAACAAGAGTATAAAGAATACGTAAAAGAAGCAGCACAAATTGCTAGCGAATACTGGGACAAAAAAAGATAAGGAGGACAAGATGGAAGATTTTTCTGCGGAGTTAAAAGAACTTCAGGGAAACATTACAATGCAAAATCCACAAAAAGGAGACATCATATTTTATGGTAGTTCCTCTTTTAGGCTTTGGCCGAATGTCCGAAAAACCTTCGGTAGAACAGACCTTTCTAATTTGGCTTTTGGTGGCTCAACTTTAGAAGCCTGTAATGTATATTTTGACGAATTGGTAGTACCTTTTCAGCCGAAATCTTTACTGTTTTATGCTGGCGATAATGACATTGGTAACGGCCACGAAACGGATTACATTTTCGAAAATTTTAAACAACTTTTCGGAAAAATACGCATGCATTTCCCCAACATACCATTTGCTTTTGTTTCAATAAAACCAAGCCCTAGCCGAGGCATGTATTTAGCCCGTGTAAAAGCCTTAAACGATCTTATTTATCTGTTTTTAAGGGGGCAAGAAAATGTGGTTTTCATAAATGTTTTCCCAGAAATGATTAACCAAGATGGCTTAATTGACGCTACTCTTTTTGGGGAAGATGAATTGCACATGAACCAAAAAGGCTACGACATCTGGACAAAAAAAATCAATGAACACCAAGACTTTTTGTTCCCAAAATAGGGAATTTGTAATCTATGTTATCGCATTTTAGGGATTTACTATTTATAAAAGCCGCAGAAGAAACGTGGTTTTCGTTTATTGTTTACCGTGTAGCCATACTATTGCTTTTTCTTTATTTAGTAGATCTTTCTTTGCCTTCTACTCTTGTTCAAGTAGTAGATTATAATCCTACTAATACCGAAAATAATGAAGGAATAAAAGTAGCACAAGGCACAAGACAAAACGCTTCAATTGAAGTAAACGGAAGAAACATACAAGACTATAATGCAATATCCGCTTTTAAGAATGGTGCTGACCTTTACATTCACCAAAGTTTTCTATTCGGCTTTATTAAGATTTTTCATACCGGATCTAGGTACACAAAAATTTGGGTGAACAGCTTTTCCCCTATTGGCATTTTTTGTTTTGTTCCCATTATCATGTTTATAGCATTTATAGCCTATTTCTATTGCCGTTACATACAAGATTTTGATTTAGTATTAAAAATTTCAGTACTAGAATTAATCCTTAGTATAGTTTTGTTGGCGTTTATGGTAAACGCTTAGGCACTTTTTAAAGTAACTTTTAGTTTATCTGTACATGATAGTTAACAAGACATCAAATTGCTGGAATATCTTTTTTCAAAGAGCGCATGGCCTTTTAGCCGGAAAGATTGCCTTTGCCCTAAAAAAGGAAAGTTTTTTATTTCCCCAACATTACTTCGAAACCATTAATTCTATTGCTGAACATGATAATGGTCAATCCGAATGGAAGATACATTCGCATTTAAACGATAAAGGGGAGCCTATTGATTTTAGAGACAAAGGTATTGATCTAAAACAAGCCTATAAAACCGTTAATAACTCTAAATATAAATCACTATGGCAAGCGCTATTAACATCAATTCATACGCATAGCTTATACAAACCTTATAGAAAAGAGGACAATCAAATTGAACGTTTTTTATTAGAACAAGAACAATTTCAACAAAAGGTATTCTCAACTTTAAATGTAGATGAAGTATTGGTTAAAAAAGAATATCAGCTTTTCCGCTTTTGTGATGAATTGTCTTTAGCTATCTGTAAAAATAAACTTAATAACGTACCGCAAAAAATAGGGAAAATACAAGACGAAGACATTTACGCTTTTATTAAAAACGGAAACATAAAACTTGAACCTTGGTGTTTTGAAAACGATAGAATAGAATTTGTTTCCGAAATGTATTCAATACCTAAAATAACCTTTAAAGAAGACAAAGATTTATGGTTGGAAATAGAAAATACAACACCCCAATTTTTAAACTTTGTTTTCACTAAAAATGAAGCGATTTAATTTTACCCATCTTCAATTTCAAATATTTTAAATTGCCCTCACTTTAAAAAAGTTGCTCTTTTTCTTTCTGCCGAATAAACGATTTTGCACAAAAATTCGTTTTCAGATCAACCAAATCAAAACCACACATGCGTACGTCTTTCTTAATCCTTTTGCTTTCTTTAAGCAGTTTTTTCACTTGGGCCCAAGATTCTACAGGCACCATTTCTGTAACTGGGAAAGCAGCTGTTTACCAAATTCCAGAATTGATAGATATTGATTTAAACCTTGTAGCAGAAGATGCCGACTACAATATCTGTGTGCAAAAAGCCATGACCAAGATGGAAAACCTTAAGAAGGATTTTTTTGTATTGGGAATAAAAGCGGATGAAATTAAAATGCAGTCTTTTAATATTAACGAACAATTTGATTGGAAAGACGGCCAACGTGTAAGCCGTGGTTTTGAAGCCAGAATGGCCTTAGAATTAGAAGCCAAGTACGATAAAAAATTTATGACCAAGCTTTTAAAAGTATTGAGCCAAAACGCAACCGATGTTAATTACCAATTTGCCTTTAAATTAAGCGAAGGTCAAAAAGAAAAAGCCAAAGAAGAACTGACTAAAAAAGCCGTTCAAGACGCTAAACAATCGGCGGGTTATTTAGCCAGCGCTTCGGGAGTACAACTAAAAACCATTAAAAAAATTCAATTAGGGCAACAACAAGATTACCAACCTATTCAGCATAGAGACATGATGGTGCAAGAATCTATGATGAAAACCAACGACAGCGGGGCTAATTTCAACTTCGATTTTGCGCCAAAAGAAATTGCCTTGTACCAAACGGTACAGATAATTTGGGTGATTGAATAAAACATTATCTTTCAACAAGAATTTTATCTCATATAAACTGGGGCTTTACGGAATGTTTAGCCCCTTTTTTTGTTTATGCTATTGGATGTAAATCCACCGGATATTTTATACCTTTAAAATGAACCAAAACTTTAGGGGTGCCAATTGGCTGAGACCATACCCTTTGTACCTGAAGCAGCTAATACTGCCGTAGGGAAAAGTAAACAGTATAATACATGCTGTACAACTCCTAAAGTTTTTTAAACCACATGGTAATATGGAGTCAATAGTTAATCAAATCACACACGTACGAAAAAAGAGTCCCTTGGTACACAGCATCACCAATTATGTGGTGATGAATACCACCGCTAATGCTTTGTTGGCCATAGGTGCTTCGCCAATTATGGCCCATGCCGAACAGGAAGTAGCCGATGTTGTAAAACTGGCCCAAGCCTTAGTAATAAACATTGGCACCTTAGACGAAAGCAAAGTCAAAAGCATGCATTTAGCGATAGATGCGGCCAATAGTTTACAAAAACCTTGGGTTTTAGATCCGGTTGGGGCTGGTGCTACCGAATACCGAAATAAAGTATTAGCCGATATGTTGGTTAAACGACCAACGGTTATCCGAGGAAATGCTTCCGAAATAATGGCGTTAACGCAGATAAGTGCCACTACTTCTAGAGGAGTAGATTCCGCAAATACTTCGGACCAAGCCTTGGAAGCCGCCATCCGTCTGTCTGGGAATACGGGCGCAGTGGTTTGTGTTTCCGGTGAACGTGATTACATTATTCACGGAGCAAAAAAAACCATTCTCTCTAACGGATCTCCTTTAATGGCAAAAGTTACCGGTATGGGTTGTACAGCAACCGCTATTATTGGTGCTTTTTTAGGGGCTGAAGAAGATGCTTATGAAGCAACCGTAGCGGCTATGGTAGTAATGGGCGTTGTAGGTGAAATTGCTGCCGGAATTGCACAAGGACCAGGTAGTTTACAAATGAGTTTCTATGATGTTCTTTACAGTATTACGCCCGAATTAATTGCCGAAAGAGCCAAAATACAATAGGCTTTCCCAAAAAGATAATGATGAACAAAAAATACAAATACACCGCTGTTTTAACCATTGCGGGTTCAGATAGTGGTGGTGGCGCAGGCATTCAGGCCGACTTAAAAACGTTTTCTGCTATGGGTTGTTTTGGTACTTCTGCTATAACGGCCATTACTGTTCAGAATACAAAAGGTGTTACAGGGATTCATGCGGTACCAACTGAAATCATTAAAGGTCAGATTGAGGCTGTGATGTCAGATATTAAACCTTCCGCCATAAAAATAGGAATGATTAACGCCCCAGAAGTGGTCACTACTATTGCGGACTGCCTTAAAAATTACCCCACTATTCCGGTAGTGTTTGATCCGGTAATGGTGGCCACCAGTGGTGATAAATTAATCCAAGATGAAACTATTGAGGTGTTAAAACAGGAGTTGTTTCCACTAGCTACTTTGTTAACACCTAATTTAGATGAAGCCGAAATTCTAGCTGAAATGAAAATCACTTCTAAGGAAGATATGATTTCGGCAGGAAAAAAAATTAACGCTTATGGTGCTAAAGCGGTTCTGGTAAAAGGTGGGCATTTAGAAGGCGATGTGGTTTACGATGTTTTGGTAGAAAACGGAAAAGTCACTGTTTTTGACGACACCAAAATTGAAACCACCAACATGCACGGGACAGGTTGTACATTGTCTTCAGCCATTGCTGCGGAATTAGCTAAGGGAAACACTTTGAAAACCGCCATTATCAATGCCCGTGGTTACATCCGTGGTGCTTTATTACACGGCGCCGATGTTAAAACCGGAGAAGGAAACGGACCCTTAAATCATTTTTACGACCCCGAAAAATTACAGAAACATGAAATGGAGTGAAAAAGCATGGCAACGTATTGAAGACCTTTACGGAACCATTATAGACATGTCTTTTAATCAGGAATTGATGAAAGGAACCTTACCCAAAGAGAAGTTTAAGTTTTACATGACCCAAGACGCTATTTACTTGGGTGAGTTTTCTAAAGCCTTAAGCACGGTGAGCAGTAAAATGCAAAATGCCGACCATATGTTGGCCTTTTCTAGGTTTGCTACCGATGCCGTTGTGGTGGAACGCGCTTTACACGAAAGCTATTTTCAGGAATTGGGTTTAGATGTTCATGCGAAAGCATCACCAGGTTGTTTGTTGTACACCAGCTACATTTTAAAGGAATGTGCGTATGGGAATTTAGAATCGGGTTTGGCGGCCGTTTTACCTTGCTTTTGGATTTATAAAAAAGTGGGGGATTACATTTATGAAAACCAAATAGCAGAGAACAATCCGTACCAACGTTGGATAGAAACCTACGCAGGGGAAGAATTTGCAGAATCGGTGCAATTGGCTATAGATATTACAGATCATTATGCTGAAAAAGCAGGAGCTGAAGAACAAGAACGCATGTTAGATATTTTCGAAAAAGCCAGTCAGCTAGAATGGGTGTTTTGGCAGAGTGCTTATGAATTAGAAGAATGGCCGGTTTAGTTTCTTTTAGTGGGGATATTGGAAGGGGCGGTGATCTCGAATTTGATTTGGTTTCAATAATCCTAGAATGAAAAAGGTTACTACACTTCTGTTCTTGTTAATAGTGGTTACAGTGCTCTGCTCTGGAATATTCTTGTATTCTGTTTTCAATCAAAAGAATAAAGATGAAGTATTCGTTTGTGGAGTATCCGAACAAACTTCTTATTGTACTAAAAACCCTCAAAAAGCCATTGAATTAGGTTATTATCCCAACAAAACAGGGGAATTACTATATAAAGCTAATTGTAAATCTTGCCATAGTATAAAGCGAAAATCAGTGGGGCCAGCTTTAGAAGTAATTCATACAGAAGGCAGGCCAAAAGAATGGTTATATGCCTTCATAAAAAACCCGTCCCAAATGATAAATGATGGCGATTCGCTTTCAGTAGCTTTATATGAAGAATATAAAGTGCTTATGACAAGCTTTCCTAATTTAGAAGAAGCGGAAATAGATTCTATTATAGCCTACATCAAACACGAAAGTATCTCTCAGTTTTAGCCATTTTGTATTAAGCTGAACTAATTCTTTTTTTGATTTTAAATTCCTTGCTGCCAAAAGCTTTTATCGGCATACAATTCACCAACAACCAAAGAGGATAACACATTAGTACACTTGTCCACTTTATTGTAGAAGACTAAAAGTGACATAACATAAAATACCACAATACTACCAATATGTAACATCCATCCTATTTCAGGGATAATATTCCGCCAAATCGTTATTTCTAAAGGAATAAAAATGAAGTTTACAAAAAGAACTAATATGAAAACCAACTTAATATCAGAAGATAATTTAATGCTTAGTTCAATAAGACTACCTTCATTTCTTTTTTTAACTACTCCATTAATTTCTGGTCTTATTTGGTTGTTTGAATCGTAATCAAAAAGTTGATAGAGTTTAAAAGTATCTCCAGTTATTTTTCCTTCGAAATCAAAGCGGTCATCTCCATTATCATAAGCGTGTGTTACTTTCTGTATCCTGCTTAATACTTGTTCTTTTGACAGCTTTGTAACTATTGAATATTCTCTTTTGTATTTCATTTAACTTAACCCATTTGCCTCCACTAATGAAATTTAGATTGTTTTTGTGAGGACACAAAAACGGGCGATGCCGGAATTCCCTTGGGTACTTAAAGTACCCAAGGGAATGGGCTACACCACCGTCACCCGCACTTTTTTACTCTTCAGTTTAGTGTTGTCTAAAATGGAAATAGCGTCTTTTATTCGGTCTTTAGAAATTGAAACAAATGCACAATCTTGTTTCAATTCTATAATGCCTAACTGGTCTTTTTCTAGCCCAACTTGTTTAAATAGTACCCCAACAATATCGCCTTTAGAAATCTTGTCTTTTTTTCCGCCCGAAATAAACAAAGTTCTCCATTTAGAAGATTCTGGTAGCGGTCCGTTTTTCAATTCAATTTTAGGAATATTGCTTATGAAATCCGGATTCGGTTCTCCTTCCCACTTTAACACATAGGCCGTTCCTTCGCTGTTCATACGCGCGGTTCTACCGTTACGATGGGTGAATTCTTCGCTGCGTTTGGGTAAATGGTAATGGATGATGAATTTCATTTCGGGTACGTCAATACCACGGGCGGCTAAGTCGGTAGCCAGTAGAATCTGATAACTCCCGTTCCTGAATTTAATCAACGAACGTTCCCGATCTCTTTGCTCCATTCCGCCGTAAAAAGCGCCGTGACTAATGCCGTTATTGTCCAGAAATTCGCTTACGTAATTTATGGTTTCTTTATAGTTACAGAAGATAATACCCGGTTCGTTACCAACATGACTCAGTAATTTTAATAAGGTTTTCAGCTTGTCTTTTTCGGGAGAAATTACGGTTCTAATTTCTAACTGAGAGCTGCCTTCTTTTAAATGGTTTACATAAACCGGTTCTTTAATGCCTATAAACTCGGGGATTCTTATGCCTTGTGTAGCCGAAGTCAATACCTTTTTCTTTAGGTATGGCAGGGCGTCTACAATTTCCATCATTTCGCCTTCGAAACCTACTTCTAGCGATTTATCAAATTCATCTAAAATAAGCGTCTTTATTTCTTCAGTAGAAAAAGTGCCTCTTCTTAGGTGATCAGCAATTCTACCAGGCGTACCCACCAACACAGCCGGACGGTGTTTTAGGTCTGTTTTGTCTTTAGAAAATGAGGTACCTCCGTAAACGGCATTGGTTTTAAAACCGGTTCCCATTTCGCGTAAAACGCTTTCTATCTGAATGGCCAATTCTCTTGAAGGTGCAATAATTAAGGCTTGTACTTCCGGAATTTCAGGATTTAAACTTTCTACCAAAGGCAATAAAAACGCTAAGGTTTTACCGGTACCCGTTGGGGAAAGCAAAACAACTTCGGCAGCAGAATGAACCGCCAAACCGGCTTCTTCTTGCATGGGGTTTAACTTTTCTATCCCTAGTTTGTTTAGGATTTCCTTTTGGTTTTTTATGGCATTAGACATGCCCAAAGATACGCTTTAAACAGGAAATTTAAGTTTTTAAATTAATGCTTCTCTAGTGCGGATGTTACATCCGTGATGTTAGTGGCACGGAACTAAGTTCCGCGCTAGTTGATTTAAACACAATGTAAAGTATGGCGGGGCAACAATTCCGTTTCTGTAATCATTCTTTTACTGTTTGAAAATGGCAATTAACTTGGCAATGTGTTCATCCAAATTATCTGATCCCTCTGTAACTATAGGCTTATCATCAGTTGAACCTTCCTTAAACATTTTATACATAGCCAAGGTATAAATTAATTGTAGATATGATTGATAGATTTCATCTAACCCATCCAAGTCTCTTTTAAAGTCGTCTTTGGATAATTTGATCTTCGAATCTTCTGCCAGATGGCGATATGAATGTGGTTTTGGAGATTTTAATGGGTAACCATCATAATGTTTAACACAGTTACATACCCAGTTAATTCGTTCTATTGTTGGAAACATCCTCCAATTCTTAATTTTAAAATCAAGTTGTTTCTCTACATATTTCAACAAAGGAGTTGGTGAATTAATATTAGGGTCAAATGCAACTTCCTCAGCCATTTCTATACATTCATTAACAAATGATTCAATCTTATGAAAAACTGCTACATACCCAAGACGGACTGTCTCGTAGTAATTCTCTTCTAATTCTTCTCTTGAAATAACCAGTAAGTGCTTGTACTTGGATTTGTTTATCTGATTAAGGTCGTCTGAAACAGCTTTAGTTGATGCAGGTATATAGTAATTCAAAAAAAGTGACTTAATGGACTGAACCTCAGTAAACCTCCTTGTAATAAAATTGAACTGTTTTCTTCCTAGTTCATCTTCTTGCGTGAGATTGAAATTGGGGATTTGAGAGAACCTTTGAACAAGGTCTTCAATAAAATGATCATAGAAGTTTAGTTGGATTTTCTTTTTGCCCATCGGTAATTACAGAAAACGCTTCTTTTATTTGTTAGTGACGTGTTAATACCAATATAATATCAGTTTATTAAGGAGACAAATGTTCGATTTGACGATCATCAAGAAACTGAATAGCATCAGAACTAATAGCCGACAAGACAACATACAAAATGTTAATCACAGCTGGTGTGAGCTTGTATTTTATTTATTGATCATTGCATCATCAAGCAAAGAGTTATAGGGCATTAGTCCCAACTTAATCCAATTCAATGCACTTAATAAATGGATGAACCCTAATCCAAAAGTAAGATTTTCATGTTTCACAGACTGATAATTGTATTTTAAATCATCGAGCAAAAATACTGTTGGTCTTTTTTGAGAAGGGCTATTTTCTGAAAACATCTCACAAAACGGACGTAGGCCATTATTTTTATTACCAAGGATTAAATCAGGGTTATTTTTTTCTCTAAAATCTGGTTTGTTCTCATTTAAAAACTGCTCTACCTCGTTTAAATCAGTTTTTATTTCGTTTTCTATTTTTACATTTTTACTTATTATTGCCGTGAATACTGGATTTCTATATTCAGGATACCATTCATTTACTCCAACATTATTTAATGTAGGTAACACGTTGTCGATACTCCCAAGGGGTACTTTGTTTCTTAAATTCACCAAATTTTTAACCTCCCTTATTTGATTCTTGGCTTTTGTCAAAGATTCTTTGGTTAATGTATGTTTTGCTTCAATATATGCGTAAACTGCTTCGATTGGAACATTTTCTTTCCGCGAAAATTGGTTCTTGTCATTCATTCTTAGTGTTGGAAATGAATGATGATCATAAATGATAATATCATCTCCTTTTTTGTCTCCATTTTCGGAAACAACAAACCCTCTACATATACCATATTTATTAGGTAGAAAATCTCTTAAAATCGAACACAGGGCAATTTCAAATTCATTGCCATATTCAAAATTATGATCTGCTTCTATATCCTCAAATCTTCGTTCGATTTTTTTGGAAAGCTTTATTAAATAGTCATCATATTTCATTTACACTTGATTTCTTTTGATTTTAGTGGTGCTAACTTTTAGATACCAACCAAATTTGTACATCCATAAACTATATGAATCCTCCAAAATAAACCAAAGCCCTTCATAAACAGAACGAAACAATCACTTTTTTAACAACATTTGCGAGAGTTAAGCACAAGTGGAAAGCACTTGCGCTGGGTAGGAATTACTAATGCGATTACTTGGAGTAATCGCATTAGTTAGCGAAGTCTTCACTTTTTGAAAAACCGTCTTTAAACGCCGCTAGGGGTACATCGGAGGTGGGGTACCCCACTTCGGAAGTACCCCCCTCCACTTCAAAACAGCAATGTTGATACTAAAAGACTCGACTTTGGTGTATAAAGAGTCAACGTTGGTACTGTCCATATTAGTGTGTCTGTTAGTAGGGTTTTCCACTGTTAACTTCGTAGCTAGATTTTACTAAAGTTATCATCAAATTTAAAATTACTAATGGGGTAGCTGTAAGTTTTTTCTTCCATCTCCATTGCTACGTAGCCCATCAGTGTAATAGCTGCTTTAGGATTAGGTAAAGCGTTTCTCATTTTCAAGGTTCTTCTAAAGGATTTATTTAATCTTTCAATCCAATTTGTAGTATAGATCATTCTTCTTATTCGGTAATCAAAATTTAAGTAGGTAAACAGGTTGTCTAAATCCTCTTTCTCTATGGTTGATTTTAATTTAGGGTATGTTTTCGCCCATTTCACAAGGGTTTCTTTTAAGTTTTTAATTCCATCTTTAGGTGTATTAAATACATCATCTGGATTGAATACTTTTTTCATATCTGCGTTAAATTCTTCTCTATCTGTTTTTCGGATATGTTTATTTAAATTTCGTTGAAAATGTAAAACACAGCTTTGTTTCAGGCTTGATGAGAATACTTTTCCTACTACATGTTCAAGTCCGGTTAAGCCATCAAATACAAATAAACCTACTTTATCTACACCTCTTGATTTAATGTCTTCTAATACTTCCTGCCAGCCTGATGCGGATTCTTGGGGTATATTGACTATACCTAAAACTTCTCTTGTGTGATTGTCTTTTAAACCCAGTAAAACATAAAATGCTTCTGTGGCTACTGTTTCTCTTCTTACTTTTACATGAATAGCATCAATGTAAACAACCCGATAGTAGGTATCTAATTGTCTTTCAAGCCATGATTCTACTAAGGAAGAAAAATCGGTAGTGATTCTAGAGATTTTACTTTTGCTATAACTAGTTCCATAAATGTTTTCTACTACATTTTCTATTTGACGAGTAGTTAATCCTTTTCCGTATAGCTCAAAACAGAGATCTTTTATCTGTTCTTCTTGTTCGTTTAATAAGCCTAATATCACCGGACGAAACACTCCAAGGCGATCTCTAGGGATTTTTAACTGCAATTTTGATCCTATACCTGCTTTTTGAGCATGACGGTATCCATTACCTTTATTTATACCTTCTGTAGATTCTTGTAAAAACGTATTTCTTTCGCTTAACATCAACCCATTTACCAGCATGGAGAACAAGTCATTCAATCCATGTTCTTCTTGAATATGGGAATTTATGATACTCTGAAGTTGATTTTTACTTATTTTTAACTCGGTTTCCTGCTTTAACTCTTCCATAATAATATTTGTCGTTATTTACTATTATGAAGTTAATTGTGGGAAACCCTTTTTCAACTATAGACACACTTTTCGGGACAGTATGTCAACGTTGGCATAAAAACTGACAAAGGAGGACCAAAAAGAGTCAACGTTCGTGCAAAAACTGACAAGCTTGTCAGTAAAAGAGTCACGCTTGAGGTTAATTGTATCAAATCCGGAGCAAATTGCTTCAAGCTTGATGCTTTTTACATCAAATTCGGAGCAAAAAGAATCAAAAAGTCATCTTTTTAATTCAAACGTGGGGTTCGGAAGTGGGTGAGCGTAGCTTTGTGGCGTTAGGTAACTTCCAAAGAGTTTTAAAGCCCCAATTCAGTCTTTATCTTCTTCGGTAAACTTTTAACCACCAAATCGTACGAATGGTCAATCAGTTCTTTTACCAAAGAATCGTTTAGACCTTGGGCCAGTTTTACGGTATTCCAGTGTTTTTTATTCATGTGGTACCCCGGCTGAACGGCATCGTGTTGGTCGCGCAATTCCAAAGCATATTCCGGATCGCATTTTAGGTTTACCCCAGGATCTTCGGATGCTAAACCCATTAAAGCGAATATTTTTTCGCCTACTTTAAACACCAAAGTTTCTTCCCCAAACGGAAAAGATTCGGTAGTGTGGGGTTTGCTTAGACAATATTCACGAACAGTTTCTACATTCATGGCATTTTGGTTTTATTGAAATACTGAAAATTCAGTACAAAAAGGAACAACGAAAACGGAAAAACCTGGTAGCCAAATCTTCCTTCCCAGTCGGCATAAGTAATACCCACCGAAAGCAGTTGGAAAATATAAATAAGCGCACAGAAAAACGCTAATGGATTTCTATAATTTCTGAAAACAGAAACAAAAACCAGTGCATTAAACGGAATCCAAAACAAGGCACTTATTACATTATTGGCCATAGAAAAATACGGACGGATTCCGCTGAGTTCTACTAAAATTCGGGAGAAAAACAGAATGGGAATGTTCTGATAATCGCCATCACTACAAGGATAAGTCCAACTTTTAAGCCCCCAAATTATGGTTCCTTTATTGAAATGAGCAAACGATTGTCCTTTAATAACATGGTAGAAATACCCGAAATTCAGGATAAATAAAAACAACAAAACCGCTGAAGCAATAACAATCAATCGGTTTTTATAAAGCTTTTCTTGCCAAGCCAAAAACAGAAAGGTAAGTACAAAAATTTGCCAACCGTGCTGACGCATTAAGGCCATAAACAAGACTATAAGGCTAATCCATGCAAGTTGCTTTCTTTTTTTATCCTGAAGAAAATAACCAATCTGACTAATCAATAACATCCCCATGCTAATGAACAAGGACTCTGTCATTAGGGAATAATTCCATTTCCAGATGGAAAATTGCAAACTGAAAACCAGAACAAAAGCCAAGCTTATTTTAGGGCTGAATTTCTTTTTCAAATAATCGCCCAGCAAAAAAAGGCTGCTCACAGAAACCAAAATCTGAAACAAATAAAGTCGGTTGAGGCCTAAACCTATTCCCTTAAAAAGAGCCACAATAGCAGTATAAGCAATGTAATACCAAATATTAGGATTGCTGTATTGTTGATTCAGCAACAAGTCGGAATGCCGTTGATAGCGCACATAATCTACCGCCGGATACGGATCAAAAAAGAAATAATGAATTAGGTTGGCGCCTAAATAGAAGGCAATGAAAGCATAAAAAAGGTTTGTAAAATGCTTTTCTACAAAAGTATTAAAAGAGGTTTGGTAAATCATTCCTGAAAAATAGAATGTATTTATTCAATCTCAATCTTCTTACCCAAAAACTTAGGGTCTAAACCAATGGCTAAGTCTAGCAGCATTTTAACCCGAGCCAGTTTTTCCCTTAGATTGGTTTTAAAACCATAACGTTTGCTTACACTTTGGGCATTATAACCCACGGCTTTTATGCCTTTGTGTTCGGCAATGTAAATGGCTCTTTCGTTGTGGAATTGCTGAGAAATCACGGTAATATCTTCCTGACCAAATACTTCTTTACACCGAACAACAGAATCTAATGTTCGGAAACCCGCATAGTCTAAAATGATTTTAGAAGCCGGAACGCCTTCGGCAACTAAATCTTCTTTCATCATGGTGGGTTCATCGTACGTTTTACGACTGTTATCTCCGCTGATTAAAATGTATTCTATTTTACCCGCTTTGTACAATTCTACCGCTGCTTTAATTCGATAGGTATAGTACAAATTTTCCATTCCGTTGTTTAGGTATTTACCCGTTCCCAATAAAAGACCCACTTTGTTTTTAGGGATTTCCGCAGTAGACGTATAGAGTTTATCTTCCGTGCTTTTAATCACTATTTTGTTGGCTGCATACGCTGAAAGGAAAGCAGGATTATAGAAGTGAAACCTAATTATCGATAAGCGTTTTAACCACTTTTTAAAATTCTTCATTATTAATTCTTAATTAAACCACCCACCTTACAAACGCCTCAATAGCCGCAGTATTCCTGTAAACCCAGTTGTTGGTACATTTCAGCAGTGGCTGCATTTCGTTCTTCGGCACGTTGCCAAAATTCTCTGGAATCCGTTCCTTGGAAAACCACGCCGTCTTTCTGCGATTGGTGTTTCCAAATCCCAAATCTTTTTTGCACCACTTGATCCGGACTCATAGGAATAGCCATTTCAATATCGTGGATTTCCCATTCCGCCCAAGCTCCACGGTACAACCACACCCAGCAATCGGCAAACCAGGCATCGGATTTAACAATTTCCAGCGCTGCAAAAATAGCATCCAAACAGACTTTGTGTGTTCCGTGCGGATCGGCTAAGTCACCCGCCGCATAAATTTGTTGAGGCTTAATTTCACGCAATAGTTTTACCGTTAAATCTATGTCTTCTTGCCCAAGTGGTTTTTTAATGATTTCGCCCGTTTCGTAAAACGGTAAATTCATAAAATGGATGTTTTCTTCTGGAATACCTACAAATCGGCAAGTAGCACGGGCTTCACACCTACGGATGGTTCCTTTAATTTCCCGCAGTTCAGGAATGTCTTTTTCAGCATGTCTTTTTTGCTGAATGAAGTTGTTCACCTTTTCGTACAACTTTTCATTCTCTTCCGAAGTCTTATTTAGGCTTTGAGAAATTTCCCGCATATAATCTACATAACGGAAGGCCTCGCTATCGGCCACGGCAATATTTCCGGAAGTCTGGTAAGCCACATGTACGTTGTGTCCTTGTTCCCTAAGGCGAATAAATGTTCCGCCCATAGAAATAATATCATCGTCGGGGTGCGGACTGAAAATCAAGCATTTTTTAGGAAACGGTTCTGCCCGTTCCGGTCGTTTTTCATCGGGACTGTTGGGTTTACCACCAGGCCAACCGGTAATGGTTCGTTGTAAGGATTTAAACACAAAAGCATTGATGTCGTACGAACCGCCTTTATCGGCCAACAAACCACCCAATCCATTTTCATGATAATCTAGATCGGTTAATTTCAGGATGGATTTTTTCAGCTTTAAGGAAATTTGGCAAACGGCTTTTTTCACCATACGGTCGTCCCAAACAACATCATTGAACAGCCAAGGTTTGTTTACGCGGGTCAATTGTTCGGCAGCTTGTTGGTCTACCACAAAACTTACGTTCTTATGCTGACGTAAGAAACTAGCCGGAACTTGAGATGTTTCGGGTCCTTCTACGGCTTCTTTTACAATGGCGGCTTTCTTTTCGCCCCAAGCCAACAAAATAATGCGCTTGGCATTCATAATGGTTTTTAATCCTACCGAAATCGCCAAACGCGGCACTCGGATTAAGCCGTTAAAATCATAAGCTGCCGCAGCTCTGGTGCTGTGGTCTAAAGCTACCAAACGTGTTCTGGAATTTTTAAGCGAACCCGGTTCGTTAAAACCAATATGTCCGTTGCCGCCAATACCCAACAACTGAAAATCAACGCCACCTAAGTCACTGATTTTCTTTTCGTATTCGGTACAATAATTACTTATTTCTTCTCTGGGAATGGTGCCGTTGGGAATAAAGGTTTGTTCCTTCGGAATATCAATATGAGCAAACAATTCCTTTTCCATAAAATGCACATAACTCTGTAAAGCATGCGGATTCATGGGGTAATATTCATCTAAATTGAAGGTGTATACATTGTGGAAGCTCAACCCTTCTTCTAAATGAATTTTCACCAATTCTTGGTAAACATTTTTTGGCGAAGAACCGGTTGCTAAACCCAATACACAAGGTTCGTTTTGCAATTGTTTGGCTTTAATTAAATCGGCCATTTCACGGGCTACTTTCAGAGAAGCTTCTTTAGAATCCTGAAAAATATCTACCGGAATATATTCGTATTGCTGAAACAAGGTGTTTTTAATTTTCTCACTCATCGCTTTCCAAAAGTTTGTCCCAAAATGCTACTGCTAAATCTATGCCTATTCAATCATTAAATTAAAAGTTAGTATAATTCTCTTTTTAAAAAGTTGAAGCGACCTAAAATTTAATACTCTCTTAAACGACTACCATTGAAAGTAATATTATTTGTACGCTAGTTTACATAACTTCCCCTTCTAAAGATTTTGTTTTTCAGCATGAGTAAGAAAAAAATAAATATACGCCACGCTTTTGATACCGTTATTTGGCCTAAAAGAAAGTTAATTGCTATTGGTTTGGTTTTAATTGTGATTAGCCGGGCAGCCAGTTTAGTGTTACCAGGTGCCAGCAAGTACTTAATTGACGATGTAATTGCCAACAACAATATGGAGATGCTAAAAATCTTATTAATTGTGGTTGGTGTAGCAATTCTAGTGCAGTCGGTGACTTCTTTTTTATTAACGAAGTTGTTAAGCGTAGAAGCCCAACATTTCATTTCGGTATTAAGAACAAGAGTTCAGAAAAAGATATTGTCGTTACCGGTTTCGTATTTTGACAATCATAAGTCGGGTGAATTGGTTTCTAGAATTATGACCGATGTAGAAGGCATTCGGAACCTGATTGGAACGGGTTTGGTACAATTGGTAGGAGGGAGTTTAACGGCCGTTGTTTCCTTGGTTTTGTTGATTAGAATTAGCCCTTGGATGACCTTGTATGTCTTAGTACCTGTTTCGGTTTTTGCTTTTATAGCCATGAAAGCCTTCGCTTACATTAGACCAATTTTTAAAAACCGAAGAATTATTAATGCCGATGTCACCGGAAGATTAACTGAAAGCTTAAACGGAATCCGCGTAATTAAGGGTTTTAATGCCGAAAAGTCCGAAGAAGATACTTTTGAAGACGGAGTAGATCGTTTGTTTCAGAATGTAAAAAAGAGTTTGACATCAACGGCTTTAATTACCAGTTCGGCAACGTTTTTATTAGGGATTGCCAGCACCGGAATTATGGGAATTGGCGGTTACATGATTATGCAAAACACCCTAACCATTGGGGAATTTTTGGCCTTTACCTTATACTTGGGTTTTATGATTGCGCCCATTGTACAAATGAGCAATATTGGTAGTCAGATTACAGAAGCATTAGCGGGTTTAGAACGTACAGAAGAAATTTTAAATCTGAAATCGGAAGACGATGATGAACGACGTACCGTTGAAATTCCTCACGTAGAAGGAAATATAAAATTCCAGAATGTGTCTTTTGCTTATAACGAAGGAAAAGAGGTTTTACACGACATTACGTTTGATGCTCCGGCTGGTTCAGTAACGGCCTTGGTGGGAACATCGGGTTCGGGTAAGTCTACTATTGCAGGACTAGCAGCGGCTTTCTTAAATCCGGTTTCTGGTAAAATAACCATTGACGACGTGGATTTATCAACGCTTTTACTCAGCAGTTACCGACAACATTTGGGTGTGGTTTTACAAGACGATTTCTTGTTTGAAGGGACCATTCGTGAGAATATTCTATACCCAAAACCCAACAGTACCGAAGAAGAATTACAAAATGCCGTACAAGCTGCTTATGTCAACGAGTTTTCGGACCGATTTGATGAGGGATTGGATACGCTTATTGGGGAACGTGGGGTAAAACTTTCCGGCGGACAAAGACAACGGATTGCGATTGCCCGTGCTGTTTTAGCGAATCCTAAAATCATTTTACTAGACGAAGCGACTTCTAATTTGGATACCGAAAGTGAAGCTTTCATCCAGAAAAGTTTGGCCGAATTAATGAAAGGCAGAACCACTTTTGTTATCGCCCACCGCTTAAGTACCATCCGCAAAGCAGACCAGATTCTGGTTATTGAAGACGGACGTATAGCAGAACGCGGCCACCACGATGAGCTAATTGCCAAAGAAGGACGTTATTATGAGTTGTTTACTTATCAGAGTAGGATATAGAATGAATAACTTTTTACAACACAACAGAAAATATTATTTCCAAGGATCTTATGACGATTTACGAAAAGCTATAACGGACATCAATAAAGAAAAATGGAATTTCTTGAGTGGAGGAAGAACTAAAACTACTCAATATGAAATGATTTCTTCATTTAGCGGAGGGCTTATTCTTTTTCGGTCAATTTATGTAAAAATGAATATTGAATACGTAGATCAAAAACCATTAAACATCTCATTTTCTTCTCCGTTTAGATTGGATTATATTTTTACGCTTCTAATCGGATTATTTCCGTTAATTTTTCATCTGGTAGAAAAAATAGAGTTAACCCCCGAAGTCTTTTATTTCCTTATATTGTCGTTGCCTTTTACTTTGCTTTACAAACTAATTATCCTATGGTTTGAGTCGATGCTTATTGATAAAGTAGTGGCTGAGCTAGAATTGAAAAAGAAATAATTGAGTATAGCCAAGGGTAATGGCTCAGAATATTAACACAAATGAAAACACTTGCGTGAGAGAATATTATGAAGCTTGATTTTGAAGAAACATTAAAAAATCAGATGCACATTGCATATGCTTATTATGGAATAAAGCTACCCATAAAAAGTAAACTTGAACATATGTTTTCTTGATTACTTTACACTTCAAAGAAAGATAATAGAACCAAAGCCAAGAAAAGTTTTAATGAGTTCTATACTTATTGAAAAATTGAATTCTCACGATAAAAAGAACGAAATACTTTACATAAAAGATTTAATTGAAAAAGGTGAGAACGTAAATCCATTTCAAAGTAAAAAGTTATTTCAAACTAACTTCCATGATCACCTACTATATGAATGGAATATTTACCATTTACACTTATCGTTCCAACAAAATAAAAAATATAAATTTTTCAAAAAACATGGTAATCAACTTCTTTTTGCCTTCATAAGTCAAGAAACTGTAATTTTTCTTGATACCAATACTCATCAAATTTTTGCAGATGACTATTGGTTGAAAATTTTAGATGAGGAGTTTCCACAGTATATCGAGAAATACAAATTAAATGACGACGGCGTTGAACTAACACATAATCTAACTCCAGAAGAACGTCAATTCGGCTGGAATAGTGGTGTAAGTTTTTGTATGACAGAAATTAATGGGGAATTATATTATTCTCAAGATGGAAGGACAACCTCTGGACATAGCGAAAAAGTAGCTGACCTTACTCTTCAATCTATGAATTGGATAAAAAGGAATGAGGCCTTTTTTCAATCATATTTTAATCAGATATGTGCCCTCAAGGATTTTGATCCTATCAAAGTTAATTTTGTAGCTCAATTTGGGATTAACACGCTAGAAATCATCGAAACTAATAGTAAAATGGTACTCTTAACTTATCCTGAACAATTCTCTATATCAGCAATAGAAAATATTTAAAAACTATCTCTTCCTAGGATACTTCCTATTATCAAAAAGGTTTAAAACTCGAATCTGGTCATCCAAAATCTTGTAAAAAATGGTCACTTGCTTTACAATTACAAACCCTCGTATTTGTTTTTCAGAATGTTGAATTGATCCTAATTCAGGAAAATCTTTTAAGTTTTCAGTGAAACTATAAACTTTTAAAGCAAAGTTTCTTGCTGAACTTTCTCCAAACTCAGTTTCAAGATAATTTAGAATATCATCAAACTGCTTCAATGCACGTTTAGTCCAAAAAATACTTAAAGCCATTTATTGTATCTTTCCTTAAGCTCTTCCTCAGAAATTAAGTTGTCTGGATTTTCGCTTTCTTCTAAACTTAATAATAGTTCTTGCTGTTGTTTCAGTGTAAGCTTATTCCATAAATCACCTTCACCAGAGGCGTTTTTCTTATAGATCAATTCATAAGCCTGATTTAAAATTGACTCGTTTTCAATTTTATCAATCAGCTCGTGTAGTTTTTGTTTGATTGATGTAGCCATACTTAAATATAAGAAAACAGAATTTAGAATCCATAAGATTTCATACGGTATACTATTCCTAAATCCGCACCGTTTCCAAAACAAAAATCTCCATGAAAACTCCAACCGTTTACTAAAACGGATACTTTTCGTTCTTCTATTTCTCTTCTTTAGTATGAATAATTCCAAACCCAAGAATAAGCAGCCACTTACAAAATCATTCGTAACCAATTTACCAGTATCTGAAAAAAATCTTTCGTTCAGCACACTCTTAAAAGAGTGTAGCGTATCAATAAACCAGTTCCTTAGGTAGTTTTTCAGGATTAAGTTCTTCTTGTGTTAAAAGTGTAATACCACTGGCTTCGGCAACTTCTAAAACAGCCGTTTTTGTTTCCTTCTAAAATATAGTGGGCCGTTAAAGCCCTATTTAAAGGGTTTTTTGTAGAAACTAAAATAGGAGAAATATCCCAAGCCTTTGCAAATGCAACAACAAAACCTTCCCCACCATCAGAAAGAAGTAAAGAAACAATATTATCACATAAAGCTGAGGGGGGAATTCCTGAAGATATGTTCGATACCGATTCAGCAGCAGAAAGTGTTCGTTTGAATGAGTCTGGGATTATAAGAATACGCATTCAATTGAGACTATTTATTCTGAATAAATAGTTATTTGTTTTGCTTAATTATTAACTTCTTTTAAACCGAACATCATTTATTACAATCTTAAAGATAAGAATCCTTCATAAAAAGAAAAAGCCCATAGATTCAATTGAATCCATGGGCTTTTAATTTATACATGTATTGATTATTAATCAATTAGCTCATAATTAAAATTAGAAGTAACCGTATTTCCATCTTTATCTGTGATTGTAAAAAGCATATCACACGTGCCATCACCATAATCAATATCTAAAACTGTTACTTCACCATTTTCTGTAATAGTAATTTTTTCAGTTCCTTTTACAGGGTATCTAGTGTCAAGGGTTTCCTGATTTAAAGCACATTCACTTTTATAAAGAATCTCAGAAGTAGTTACCATATCTATTTCATATCCTTTATCGCTTTCGCAAAATATCTCCCAAGTTGTAAGATCTTCACTTGCATATGTACTTGCTGATTCAGATTCAAAATGAGCGTCAGCTGTTAAAATCTCGTTAGCAGCAATTACTTCATACTCTGCTTCTGTATCCGTTACAGAAGAACCATCTGCTTGACCTACTGTTTTATTAGTACCTGTTCCGTTTACTTTTGGTCTGGATAATTCTCCAAATCCTATAATCTCATACTCGCCGTTTAAAGTAGTAGATTGTGCTGTTTTGGTAGCGTAATCAGCATAGTCGCTATATTCATCAGGAATACCAAAATCCATATTAAACATATCATGGAAAGTATAAATAATCTTGCCAACTAAAATCTGATCACCAGCATTACAACCTACAGTTCCGTAGTCTGAAACATATCTTACAATTTTACCCTTTTCTTCACATTCCATGTATTGTTTAAAACAACCTTCAGAATCAAAATCAGAAAAAGATTGCTCAATACTTGAACAAATGTCAATATCTTCAAATTGGGCTTTTTTCTGTGCAGAAGTGTTAGATGAAGCCCCTTGCTCTGCCGCACTATTTGTAGAAGATTGAGTACTACTAAAAGTTCTCATGATTCGTAAATACTTTTCTGTAGGCGTTTCTTTAGGGTCATAATTACCTTCTGTGATTAGGTTTCGATCAACACCATTAACTTCTTCGGTATTATTAGTGTTGTCATCATTACCATCGTCTTTCTTTTTACATGCCGAAAATGCTAAAAGTGCGCTTACTGCTAAACAGCTTAAATACTTAAATTTCATATTAAAAAGGATTTGTTAATTCACAAATATAATAATCAATTTTAAACTTCATTGTTACAACACATTATAATATAAAAAAGCCCTTGGATTTCATGAAATCCAAGGGCTAATAGTTTTACGTAAATAAATTATCGTCTATTTCGACTTCTCAATCATCTCGCTTATTTCCTTAATAATATCTTCGCTGTGTTCTAAACCCACAGAAACACGAATTAAGCCCGGTTGAATCCCTACGGCCAAACGTTCTTCTTCGGTTAATTTAGAATGAGTAGTAGAAGAAGGGTGTGTAATAATGGTTCTTGTGTCTCCCAAATTCACACCGTGTGATAAGTTAACATTAGAATTCAAGAAACGTTTACCTTGTTCCAATCCACCTTTCAATACAAAAGAAACAATACCACCACCGGCTTTCATTTGTTTTTTAGCCAATTCGTATTGGGGAAAGCTTGGTAAAAACGGATATAAAACAGTTTCTACTTCCTTATTTGTCTCAAGATACTCGGCCAATTTAAGCGCGTTTTCACAATGTCTGTCCATCCTTACGGGCAAGGTTTCTAAACTTTTAGAAAGTGTCCACGCATTAAATGGAGACATAGATGGACCGGTATGACGGCAGAAATAAACTACTTTATCAATAATTTCTTTATTCCCCAAAACTACACCGCCCATAGTACGGCCTTGTCCGTCTATAAATTTTGTTGCCGAATGCGTTACGATATCTGCACCAAACTTAGCCGGTTGTTGTAAATACGGTGTAGCAAAGCAGTTGTCTACATTTAGTAAAACACCATGTTTGTGACACATAGCAGCAATGGCTTCAATGTCTACTAAATCCAACGCCGGGTTAGAAGGTGTTTCTAAGACCAACATTTTGGTATTCGCTTTTATTTTAGACTCCCAGTTTTCTGGGGTTTTAATATCTACATAGTCAGATTCTACGCCCCAACCACCAAGTATATTACTTGTAATCTGAACCGTTGAACCAAAAACCGATTTGCACACCAACACGTGATCACCACCTTTTAATAACGCGGCCATGCTTACAAAAACAGCAGCCATTCCGGAAGCAGTAGCGAAACCAAAAGGCATCTCTTCCAACGAACACATTTTACTAATGAACTCGGTAGCGTTCGGGTTAGAATATCTTCCGTAGATGTATCCTTCTTCCTCTTCGTCAAATAAAGCTTTAGCGTGTTCGGCACTGTCAAACATATAGCTTGACGTTAAAAACAACGGTGTGCTGTGTTCTTTATATTGGGTGCGTTCCATTTGTTCACGGATCGCTCTGGTTTCAAAATTCTTGCTGTCCTTCATGCTGAAAGGTGTTTAGTTGTTAACAACCTTAACGGAGTACGTGATTTTGGCGGTTTTCTCCATAATCTTAGTCACCGAACAATACTTATCCATAGATAACTGTGCCGCGCGTTCTGCTTTTTTAAGGTCTACATTACCTATAAAAACAAATTCTAAATGCACATTAGTAAATAAAGAAGGGGTGTTTTCTTGATCACGTTCAGCTTCAATATTTACTTCGTAGTCTTTAACATCTTGTTTTTGCTTGTACAGGATGCTTAAAATATCCATAGAAGAGCAGCCACCAAGACCCATTATTAATAGTTCCATGGGGCGCGCACCTTGATCTTGCCCACCAATTTTTGGTGCACCATCAATTTGTACTTTGTTGCCGGCTTCATTGGTAGCTTCCAAATGAACCGCTTCATTTACTCTTTTCAGTTGGATTTTCATGGCCGCAAATTTAGGTGCTTTTTGGCCATTCACAAAAAAAGGAGGATACTATGGGCCTACTTTAACCGGACAAAGGTAATTATATAGTGTCCAGCTAAATGAAATACCTAAAAAGTGGTACCAATCGTTCTTTAAAGAACTAGAACTTGCAGCTTCGTCGGTTACGCCATCTAAGTTGTCACTAAAAACTTTTCTAGCCCCGTATTCTAAGTTTATATTAAGGTTTCTAGTCACAACATATTTAACACCTACCCCAAAAGGAATCGTGAAAAAAGCTTTGTTATCTTCTTCCCAAACTGCCGTTAAAGCTACCCCACCAAACAAATAAGGACTAAACCAGCTTTGCTTTTTTTCGTGACGGTAATCGAAGAAATTATATTCGTATAAAGCGGCTATTTCGGTAACAAAGGCATCAAAAGAAGCTCCTCTAGATTGTGGTAAGGGGTCTTTCTGCTTGCTTTCATTAGCATACAAACCGCCGTTTAAAACGTTAAAACGTAAAACAGATGCGTTATTGGGGAAATTATGACGGTAGAAAATCTGCACTGCCGGACGGGTTTCCGCCAAAGTTAATTTTGGTGAAATGTCGCCTACGTAATTTAAACCACCTAAACTTAAGCCAATCTCTGCGTGGTGGTCAACCCCTTGTTGAGCATTTACTACTACAGAAGACAAAACAACTAAAACTGATACAATAAATCTTTTCATCACAAGTTATCCAACGGAGAGAACCTTAGTCTAGTATTTTCAGTTCCGTTTAATTTTAAGCAAGTCACAAAAATACGCTATTCTTTAAAACCTCTAAATCTTTATTACTAAATTCGAAATCCTTTATTCTGAAAAGCTCTACTATGTCGGTAAAAGTTGAAAATCTAGTGAAGATCTATGGAAAACAGCACGCTGTAGACCAAATTTCTTTTACGGCCGAAAAAGGAGAAATTCTTGGTTTTTTGGGACCAAACGGTGCCGGAAAATCTACCACCATGAAAATTGCTACCTGCTACATTCCGCCTACCGAAGGGGATATTGAAGTAGCCGGTTACAGCGTTTCAAAAAATCCTAAAGAAGTCAAAAAATGTATTGGGTATTTGCCGGAACACAATCCCTTATACCTAGACATGTTTGTGCACGAATATTTAGGTTTTATTGGTGAAATCTACGGTATGAAAGGCAAAAGCCTTAAAACCCGTACTGCCGAAATGATTGAGCTTTGTGGTTTAACTCAAGAACAAAACAAACAAATTGGTATGCTTTCTAAAGGGTACCGACAACGTGTGGGTTTAGCACAAGCCTTAATTCACGACCCTGAAGTACTAATTTTAGATGAACCCACAACAGGTTTAGACCCCAATCAATTGGTAGAAATCCGTAACTTGATTAAAACGGTTTCTCCGAATAAAACGGTAATTCTATCTACACACATTATGCAGGAAGTACAAGCTTTGTGCGACCGCGTGGTGATTATTAACCAAGGGAAAATTGTGGCTAACGATACGGTTAGCGTTTTAACTTCTTCCGGAAGTGAAATAATTATAGAATTAGAATTAGCCGAAACCGTTACCAAAGAAGATTTTGTTTCGGTTGAAGAAATAAAAAGCATCTCTGTTTCGGGACAAAAAATTATTCTGAAATCTGAAACCGATATTAGACCCATCATTTTTAAACTGGTACAAGAAAAGGGTTGGAATTTGTTAGAACTGAAGAAAATAGAATCTTCCATAGAAAACGTTTTCCAAACGCTTACGAAGAAATAAAATGATTAGCATTCTAAAAAAAGAGATACAATCCTTCTTTAATTCACTAATTGCCTACGTGGTAATTGGCGTCTTTTTAACCGGATTGGGTTTGTACATTTGGGTTTTCCCAGATACCCTTTTGGATTACCAAATGGCCGATTTAAGCACTTTCTTCACCGCAGCACCTTTTGTGTTTATGTTTCTGGTTCCGGGGATTACCATGCGTTCCTTTTCGGAAGAAAAAAACAACGGTACTATTGAATTGCTTTTAACCAAACCCATTTCTGAATGGAACCTAATTTTAGGGAAATACTTTGCTGTCCTGTTTATTGTAGGCATAGCACTTATCCCTACGCTGGTATATTATTATTCGGTTTACCAATTAGGAAATCCGGTGGGCAATATAGATTCTGCCCGTGCTTTTGGTTCTTACCTTGGTTTATTTTTGCTGGGCTCTGTGTTTGCTTCGGTAGGGATTTTTACCAGTTCGTTAACCAAAAACCAGATTGTAGCGTTTGCCTTGGCGGCTTTTGCCTGCCTTATTTTGTTTGAAGGCATTGCCTATCTATCACAAATTTTCGAATGGTCAGGCTTTGGGGTATTGTTTCAATACATCAGCCTTTCGGAACATTATACAGACTTAAGTAAAGGTGTAATTGATAGTAGAGATGTACTGTATTTGGTTTCGGTCTCTTTTATCTTTTTACAGTTAACCAAGCTGGTTTTACTAAGCAGAAAGTGGAAATAAATGAACAGTAAATTAAAAGACATAACGCGTTTCTTTGTTCTATTAGGGGTTTTAATCCTAGTAAACGTGGTGGTGTACTTTTCTTTCTTCCGAATAGATTTAACCGAAGACCAACGGTATTCTGTAGCTGAACCCAGTAAAAAAATATTGGGTAATCTAGAAAGTAAAGTATACGTCTCAGTTTTCTTGCACGGAAATTTTCCGGCTAGATTTAAGAATTTAGAAAATGCCATAGAAGAAAAACTAGAAGCGATGAAAGTATACGGAGGTGCCAACCTTCAGTATAAATTTGTAGACCCAACAGCAACTAAAGACAGCAAAGAACGCAACAAACTCTATCAGGAAATTGTTAGTAAAGGTATTCAACCAACCACTTTACACGCCAACGAAGACGGCAACAAAGTAGAAAAACTAATTTTCCCTGGGGCCATTGTTTCTTACAACTCTAAGCTAACAGCCATTAATTTCTTAAACGGAAATAGAATGGGTGGGGCAGATGTTCGGATTAATCAGGCTATTGAAAAGCTAGAATTTGAATTTACTTCTGCCATTAGAAGAGTTACCCAAGAAGAGAAAAAGAAAATTGCCTTTTTGGACGGCCACGGTGAATTAAGCGATTTAGAACTGAACGACATAATGACCACCTTAAGTGAAAACTATTTGGTGGGAAGAATGAACGTAGCTACCGTTCCAGAAATTGAAGATATTGATGCCATAGTAATTGCTAAACCGCAAAGAAAATACACCGAAGCCGACAAATACAAAATTGATCAATTTGTGATGAATGGCGGTAAATTATTGGTTTTTGCAGATGCCTTAGAGTCCCGAAAAGATTCTAACGGAATGGTTGCCCTTCCCTACGAAACCAACTTAACCGATTTGTTTTTCCGTTATGGTTTCCGTTTAAACAAAAACATGATTCAGGATTTGTACGCTGCGCCGGTTCCTGTAAATACCAGTTCAGAATATAAATTGATGCCCTGGAGTTTCTTTCCGTTGTTGACCAATTTCTCTAAGCACCCTATTGTAAGTAATATGGATGCTTTAATTGTGAGAAACTTAGGAACAGTTGATACCATAAAAGCCCCTGGGATTAAAAAAATACCTTTGGTTTTCACTTCTCAATACACGCGTGTAAAAGGACAACCGGTGGCGTATTCGGCAGATGAATTAAGAATAGATTTAAACCGAGAAAATTATACCGCCGGAAGTTTACCCGTTTCATTCTTATTAGAAGGGAATTTCCTTTCGCTATTTGCCAATAGACCCGCACCTGAAAACGCAGGCGTTAGAAACCGAAAAAACGAATCGGTTGACACACAAATTCTAGTGGTTTCTGATGGTGACTTTGTTGCCAACGAAGTAGATCCTAAATCGGGCAAGCCTTTCCAATTAGGCTTAGATAAATATTCTAGACAAGTTTATGCCAACGCAGATTTTATAAGAAACGCTGTGGACTATATGTTAGACGAAAACGGAATTGTAAGTCTTCGGTCTAAAAAAGTAGAATTACGTCCGCTAGATAAGTTTAAGGTAGAGGAAGAAGAAACTTATTGGAAAGCTTTAAATATGATTGCTCCGATTCTTTTGTTAATCTTGTTCGGAGTAGTTCGATTCTTTTTACGAAAACACAAATACACCAAATTTAAATAATGGACATTAAAGACATTATAGCTATTGCTAAAGACGCTGGAAAAGCGATTTTACACATTTACGAAAACGAAGATTTTTCTAAAACCATAGATTTTAAATCTGACGATTCTCCCTTAACTATTGCCGACCAAAAATCACACGAAGTGATTGATGCCGCCCTTAGAATATTAACGCCAAACATTCCTATTCTTTCGGAAGAAGGAAAAGAAATGGGCTTTGACGAACGTAAAGACTGGACAGAATTCTGGTGTGTTGATCCTTTAGATGGAACCAAAGAATTCATCAAAAAGAACGGCCAGTTTACGGTAAACATTGCTTTAATTAAGGACAAAAAACCAGTAATGGGTGTGATTTACACTCCGGTTACAGACACTACTTATTATTCGGATGGCGTAACTGCTTTTAAAGAAGAAAATGGTGAAACCGTTCAGATTAAAGTAAATAAAAAGGCTGAAAAAAGAATTGCCGTTAGAAGTGCTTCTCATGCTTCGGAAGAAGAAGATGTGTTGTTAAAACAATACGATGTAGTAGACACCATTTCTAAAGGAAGCTCGCTTAAATTCTGTATGGTTGCTGAAGGTAAAGCAGATATTTACTACCGCCACGGACCAACTATGGAATGGGATACCGCAGCCGGACAAGCAATTGTACAAGGAGCTGGCGGCTTAGTTTTAAACCCAGACAAAACCGACTTTAATTACAACAAAGAAGTGCTTAGAAACGGTAGTTTCCTTTGTTTAGGATTCTAGTTTAAAAGTTTTTCTTTATTGAAATACAAAACACAATAGCCCATGGTTTAAACCATGGGCTATTGTGTTTTACAGTACCGCTACTTCAAATAATCATTTATATATCTACTAATCTCCTTAGCTCGGTTTAATATCATTAAATGCGTGCCTCTTTCAAATTTTATGGTTGACGCATCTTTTGTTGGGAAAGGAATTACTTTGTCTTCAGTGCCGTGTAAACGCAAGAATTCACCTTCTTTAGAGGTGGGTTGCCAGTTTAAAATTTGATGAACGGCCCACTTGGCAAAATTACCGTCAGTTTGTTCCATTACTTTTTTGAAGAGTGTATTTTCTTTTTCCGTTTTTACGCCCATTACTTTTCCTAAAACGGGGTGATACATAGAAAAAGCGCGTTCGGGAATAATGTTAAGTAGTCGGGAATAATTGAACCAATGGTAATAAAAAGGAAATTCTGTGGTAGACCGAATGGAAGAAACTAGAATCTTTTTTTCTACTGGAATTTTTTCTGAAATGGTTTGTAAAACTGTTCCACCAAAAGATAAACCCAACAGATTTATAGGTTCGTCCAAGGGAATAAAAGCATCAATCAAACGGTCACAATAATGCGAAAAACTTTCGTTCTTTTCTACAGGCAGCCAATTTATCGGGATTAATTCCGCTTCGGTTCTTAAATTTCTAAAGGCTGAAAAATCGGCACCAAGGCCGCTAATGCAATACAGTTTTTTATTGTCGGTTCCATGTCTGCTTTTGTCCATCTTCAAACTCTAATAATAATAGGTTTCCATCTAGAGAATATTTGGCAAAAACTTCCCATTTGTCGTCTTCTTTCAGATAGATTGCGTTGTGAATGTTTTTCCAACTTCCGCTGTGGCTTTCATTACTTCCTGAAGAAAAATTACCAGCATCACTCTCTCCATCGCTGTCGCCAATTTTATAAGTGAATGTCCCGTCTTGGTTCAGTAGTAAAAAATAATCGGTAGCTACTGAAAAATCATTGGTGTTATTTACTTCTGTATACCGCCAACTTCCTATAAGTTCGGGATCTAAATTTTCTTTTGTGACAACTGTCTTTTTAGGTTTTTCAGGCTCTTCAGAACTAAAGATGTAATAGACTTCTTCTACCGAAACAATAATTTCGTTTTCGTCATTTTTTCTAGCCGACATTACCAGCGATTCACCCGTTTGTATATTATTGATGTAACCTGTTACAATATCTTCTTTAGCGGTAGCTGTGAACTGATAATAATACCCTTCGGCATTTACTTCGCCTACCAATTTATCCTTTTGAGCTTCAATAGTGAGTACAGCTTGTTTCCCATCTACAATACCATAATAATCACCTACCCACTCATTAATTAAAGGTGGTTGGAAAAAAAAGAAAACTAAAAGAAGACTTATCAGTTTCATGCTTATTTATTGGAATCTATTTCAGCCTTTTTAAAACAAAAAAGCTGCAACCGGTTACCCGATTACAGCTTTAATATAAGGCTAATTCTTGAAAATTAGTTCTTAAATTTTTTCACCTTCTTCAAGCGTTACAATTCTTTCTACCGGATTGAAAGGGCTGTCTACTAGGTTTCCATCAGCATCTTTGAATTCTAACTTAATTGTGTTTTCACCCATTGGTAAACCTTCCATAAAGTAAGGTTCCCAAGACGTAATATCAAATGAAGTAGAACCGTTGATAGTTACCGTAACAGAATGACCTTCATCAGAAAGCTCAGCATTTGTTAAGTAGAAATCCAATAAAACTTTCTCTGTATCTGTACCAGAATACGTTCCTTTCGGACGGCTATAGAACATGTGTGGAGCAGAAAGATCTACACTGTCTTCTTCTGTTTTACCCGATTTCAGTTTTGTTAAAATATAAGCGTTTTCGCTTTTAACACTTTCGTGGTAAGAACGAGAAACGAAAGCTAACAAAACGTGATTTCCTTTAGAGATGTCTTTTGTGAAAACAGTGTCGTAAAAAGCACTGTACGGTTCGTTGTCTAAAATAAAATGAATGTGCTGTCCTTTTCCAGAATTCGCACACATTTTAATGTCGGCATCTTGAGTTTGTGTACCCAATTCGTAGTTTTCTACTTTAAAAATAAACTTGTTGTCACCAGGCTTAAGTGTGGCACCTTCTTCTGGAACCTCCATTTTAAGCGTAGCTTCCGCAAATAATGGTGAGTTTACTTTAGAAAGTGTAATCCCATCTTTTTCCATAGGGCCATCTTTCATTTTAGGCTCTTCTACTGCTGTAGTGTCTTCCGTTAATACGGGTGCTTCAGGCTCATTTTTAGAGGAATCGCAAGAAAATGCTAAAAAACCGAGTCCTAAAACAAATAGTTTTGCTGTAGTATTCATAAGTGTGTGTTTTTGGTTGGTTGTATCAAAAGTGAACAGTTTAATCGGCAAACAACGGATTATTTATAAAAATTCAAGTTTTAAGAAGATTATATTTTAAAATTGAGTTTGAGAAAAAATTACAAACCTCCTTAAACCAAAAAAGCTTCCTATTTCTAGGAAAGTTTTAGCGAGCTCTATTGTATCGATATTAAGTGACCCTCCCGACTGAAAAGATCGGGATGCTCTGAACCAACTGAGCTAATATTCCTAGAAATGTGTCTATAAACGTAATGAAAACACTCATAAAAAGAAAAAGGGTTACAACTTTAAGCTGTAACCCTTTTTGTGGGCCCTACTGGATTCGAACCAGTGACCCTCCCGACTTGAAAAGATCGGGATGTTCTAAACCAACTGAGCTAATTCAAAGCAATTAGCTTTTCAATATATTTTCTGGATTTTTTAGCTTTAATTTCCCTTTCTCGTTTTCGGGCTTCAATAACAGTTTCAAAGGTTTCGGAATAAACAACTTGCCAATCATTTACCGAACCTGTATAGCCTTTATGGTTACTATTGTGTTTGTTTAAACGAGATTGTAAAGAGTCGCTAGTAGAACCTATGTAAAAGCGGTCTAGCTGTTTGGAATATAATATATAACAAAAATGCATTTAGGAAAAAATCATAAATCTCTTAAAAAGAAAAAGGGTTACAGCTTTAAGTTGTAACCCTTTTGTGGGCCCTACTGGATTCGAACCAGTGACCCCCTGCTTGTAAGGCAGGTGCTCTGAACCAACTGAGCTAAGAGCCCGAATGAACAATAAAACCTAAGCTTTTTTGTTTTCGTTTCCCGTATCTCTTAAACGGGAATGCAAAGTTAGGTATTAATTTCATTTACACAATACCTCTATAAAACTTTTTTTAAAATATTTTCGTTAGCAAAACATCTGAGAGCTTTGCTTTCTTACAATCATTCAAATAAGTACATTTACCTGTTGTGAAGCGCTTTCTACGCATTATTTCCTATTTCCTTTTAGTATTGCTACTGTGTCTTGCGGGAGCCGGGTTCTGGCTTTTCAAAAATCAGGAGGTGATTATTAAGCAATTTGTAGCTACGTCTAACCGCTATTTAAAAGCCGAAGTAAACGTAGAATCTATTCAGTTAGATTTTTGGCACACCTTCCCCAACATTGCAATTGAGGTTAAGAACCCTGTTATAAAAGATGCTATTGAAGGCAGCACAGACACATTGCTAAAAGCTCAAAACCTTTATTTGGCTTTAGACATTGTTTCGCTCATTAATAAAGACGTTACCATTAAAGAAATTGTAGTAGACCAAGGTTTTATTCACCTTAAGGTTGATGAATACGGAAGAAACAACTATACCATCTTTAAAAAGGATACCGCAAAAACTTCCGATCAAGGAACAATAGAGCTTTCTAGAGTACAATTGAATAATTTTGACGTTCAGTATATTGATTTACGAATTGCCAATAACCATAAAATTTTTAGCAAAAATCTAGAAGCCAAGATAGAACTGGGTGATACCCTTAACTTCGATATTAATGGAGATGCTTTTGTTGACCACATTACCATACACGACAGTCCTTATATTCAGGAAAAAGAAGTTAGTCTAAATACCCAACTACAATTTGTGCCTAATGAAGGTTTGTTGACCATTGTGCCTTCAGATTTAATGATTTCTGGCGTAGCTTTTACTTTAGGCGGAAAATACCAAAAGAAAGACAACAGTTATTTAAGTCTTTCGGTAGATGCTAAAGAAGCAAACATTAAAAGCTTAGTTTCTCTGTTGCCAAATTCCATTGCTAAATCGGTGGGTTCTTATCAATCGGAAGGACGCGTATATTTTAACGGAAAAATTGAAGGCCGTGTTGATCCCGGGCACAATCCTAAAATCGACTTTAAGTTTGGTTTCAGAAATGCTTCTTTCTTCCTTCCGAATAACAAAAGCCGTTTCGATAATGCCAATATGGTAGGCACATTTTCTAACGGAAGCGAGCGAACTTCTAGGACCTCTTATGTGATTTTAGACAGCATTTCAACCGATATAAAAGGCCAACGTATTACGGGCAAGTTTGCTTACCGTGATTTTAAACATCCTAGAATTGAAGCCGCTTTAAAAGGAGATATCTATTTAAGAGATTTAAAAAACACCTTGCCCGATTCTCTGATTGATGAAGCTGCTGGGGTTGTTCAAGTAAATGTTACTATTAAGGGTTTGCTTTCTGAAATTGAAGACCCAAAATCTGTTTCTTCTTTAAAATCGGAAGGAACGGCTGTTCTGAAAAATGTCTATTTGAAAATGAACGGTCAGAAATTGGCTTTTTCAGACTTGAATGGAAAGTTACAATCGAACTTAAACAACCTCCGTTTTGATGATGTAAGCGGAAAATGGGGGAACAGCTCTTTTCATTTAAAAGGACAAATCAACAACTTTTTCTCGCTTCTTTTTTCAGAAAACAAACAGTTCTCTTTAACGGCAGACGTAAGCAGTGATTTTCTAGATCTAGACGAAGTATTAAGTGCAGATTCTAAAGATGTTTCAAAAACGGCGGCCAAGAACGACGACTATGCGCTTGGTTTACCCAAAAACATTACCCTTAATTTAAAAACACATATTAAGGAAGTGAAATTCAGACGTTTTTATGCTGAAAATAGTATTCGGGATGTTTCTGGGATTATAACCTTAAAAGATCGTTTTCTTTCCTTTAAAGAATTAAGCCTAAAAATGGCCGACGGTGAAATTGCACTAAATGGTGCTTTAGATGCCCGAAACGATCAACAACCTATTTTAGAAGCCCGCGGTGATTTGTTTGATACCGATGTTCAAAAGGGATTTTATTTGTTCGAAAACTTCAATCAAACCTTTATAACAGACAAACATTTAAAAGGTAGGCTTACTGCTGATTTCTATGTGTACCTTCCCTTTGATGAAAAACTGAAAGTTAAACCAGATAAATTAACATCCATTATCCATGCCACTATTGATAACGGGGAATTAAACGATTTTAACCCAATGGTGGATTTAGGTCAGTTTATTCGTCAGAAAAATTACGACAAATACACCAAGAGCAATAATTTCAGTAACATCCGTTTTTCTAAGCTAGAAAACACCATTAGTATCCATAACCAAACCGTTGAAATACCAGAAATGAAAATCACATCTTCGGTAGCCGATTTTAACATTAGCGGTACACATACCTACAGCGGTGATATGGATTATTACATTTCCTTCCCGCTAATTAATTACAAAAGAAGAGCGGGTGATGTTATTTCTGGCGTTGGCCAGTCCGAAGAAACGAAAGAATTTTTTATCTATTTACAGATTGTTGGTAATTCTGACAATTATGAAGTAATACTAGACAAGAAAAAGTCGTTAAAGACGGCGAAAGAGAAAGTAATTCAAGAATTAAAAGAAACCATACAACAGGATGAAGAAGATCCATATATACAAATTGATACACAAGACACTACCGACGCTATTGATTTTGACGATCTGTAGTCTTTGGCTAAGCTCCTGCTCTTCAACACCCAATTATTATACTGAAAAAGAAATCCCTTACCCAGACCTAGAAACCTACAATTGGTTGTTAGAGTCTTATGTAAGTGATTCTGGGAAAGTAAATTACCAACTGCTTTTAGTAGATCAAAAAGTGCTTACTAAAGCACTTTCAGATTTAAGTACAGAAAAGCCATCTTCTTTATGGACAAAAGACCAGAAAAAGGCTTATTGGATTAACTTGTATAATCTTTTTACACTGAAATTAATCACAGACAATTACCCCCTTAAAAGTATAAAGGACCTTGGGCCAACTTTTTCAATTCCGTTAGTGCATACGGTTTGGTCTAGAAAAGATTTTGAATTGGCAGGTAAAAAAATAAGTCTAGATATTATAGAACATGAAATCTTACGGAAGGAGTTTACAGACCCAAGAATTCATTTTGCCGTGAATTGTGCTTCCGTCTCTTGCCCCAAACTATTAAACGAAGCCTACAACCCCGAAAGGATTGAAAAGCAACTGGAGGACGAAACTCGGTTTTTCATCAATAATCCGCATAAGAACATCATTGCGCAAGACGAGATTTGGCTTTCGCCAATTTTTAAATGGTACCATATGGATTTTGAAAGCCATGGGGGACTGAAAAATTTTATAGCTCAATACTCCAAAGTACCTATCGATAAAGAATTAAACGTAGAATATTTAGAATATAACTGGAATTTGAATGAATAGTTTTGCCAAAAATTATAAATTCGCCGGATATCTTTTTTCATAAAATTGGAAAGAATGAGTTCTTACAACAAACTTAACAATATACTTGGTTGGTTAATCTTTGGGATTTCCTTACTTGTTTACACTTTAACCGTTGAACCTACAGCCAGTTTTTGGGACTGTGGGGAGTTTATAGCCGCTGCTTATAAACTACAAATCCCGCATCCGCCGGGCGCACCACTTTTCTTAATGATTGGTAGAGTATTCTCGTTCTTTGCAGGTGGTGATGTTACAAAAGTAGCCTTTTGGATAAACATGGTTTCCGTTGTTTCCAGTGCTTTTACAATCCTTTTCCTTTTCTGGACCATTACATTATTGGCTAGAAAACTGGTGGTTTTCGAAGACGGAGAAGCTACGTTAACACAAAAATTATTAGTTCTTGGTGCCGGTGCCGTTGGTGCTTTAGCCTATACTTTCTCAGATTCATTTTGGTTTTCTGCTGCTGAAGCGGAAGTTTATGCCATCTCTGCTTTCTTTACTGCTTTTGTAGTTTGGGCCATTCTTAAATGGGAACGTATTGCAGACCACCCAGACTCTGACCGTTGGTTATTATTAATTGCCTACATGGTAGGGCTTTCTATTGGTGTTCATCTACTAAACTTAGTAGCTATTCCTTCTTTAGGTTTAGTTTTTTATTTTAGAAAATACAAACCTACTAAAGGCGGTATTATTGCCACTTTAGCTATTTCCGCTGCAATATTAGGTGCTATATTAATTGGTGTAATCCCAGGGTTACCTAGTATGGCTGGTTGGTTCGAAGTATTGTTTGTAAACTCTTTCGGTTTACCGTTTAAATCGGGCATTACCTTCTTTGTAGTTATTTTCTTAGGTTCAATTATCTATGGAATTATCTATTCCATTAAAAAGAACAACAGAATATTAAACTTGGCTTTACTAAGTTTTGTGTTTGTCTTGATTGGTTATTCATCTTATACCATGGTGTTGGTTCGTTCTAATTTCAATCCACCAATTGATGAGAACAACCCGGAAGACATTATGAAGTTCATCTCTTACCTTAAACGGGAGCAATACGGTGATCGTCCTTTGTTTTATGGCCCACAATTTACGGCCGATTTAATTGAACAAAACGATGGTTCTGCTTTATACAAAAAGGGGGAAGAAGAATACGAAATTTACGATTACAGAACGGAAAACATTTTCGATCCTACTCAGCAGACTTTATTCCCAAGAATGCACAGTCAGCAAGCCCACCACGTTGCCGAATACAAAAAACTATTGCAACAATACGGGGGTTGGCGAGAAGGAAAAATGCCTTCGGGTTATCACAACATCCGTTACATGCTAGACCGACAATTGGGTAAAATGTATTGGAGGTATTTCCTGTGGAACTTTGTTGGTAGAGAAGGGGATATTCAAGATTCTGACGAATTATGGCCTTGGGAAGCCGGTGAGAAAATGCCTGAATTGTTAGATTCTAATGCCCGCAACAATTATTGGATGTTGCCTTTACTTTTGGGTATTGCTGGTTTATTATTTCAGTATTCAAAAGAGAAAAAATCGTTTGCTATTACAGCATTACTTTTCTTTTTTACCGGTATAGCTATTATTATTTACTTAAACGCTCCTCCAATTGAACCGCGTGAAAGAGATTATGCGTATTCTGGTTCTTACTACGCCTTCTGTATTTGGATTGGCTTAGGTGTAATTGCAGTTTTTGATTTATTGAAAGAAGCTATTAAAAACCATAAAGTTTTAGCGGCACTTGTTGTAGCTGTTTCTTTATTAGTACCAACAGTAATGGCGTTACAAGGCTGGGATGACCACGACCGTTCGGGTAGATACCATTCCGTTGATTCGGCTAAAAACTTATTAAACAGCTGTGCTAAAAATGCTATCCTCTTCACGGGTGGTGATAACGACACTTTTCCTCTTTGGTATGTACAAGAAGTAGAAGGTTTCCGTACAGACGTTCGGGTATGTAACTTAAGTTTATTAAACACCGACTGGTATATTGACCAAATGAAAAAGGATGCTTACGACTCTAAAGCCTTACCAATTTCATTAGAAAACGAAGATTATATTCAAGGAACAAATGATGTAGTTTACTACAACAACCCTTCTGGTAAAGACCAGCCTATGTATGTTGACGCTTACATTAAAGCAGTTAAAGAAGACAATCCTAATATTAGAAGATACCTTCAGACAGACAGACACAAGAAATACATTAACGCCTTGCCTAGCAAGAACTTAGTGGTTAGAATGAATGCTGAAGCTACTAAAGCACAAGGCATTGTACCAGAGAAATTTGAGTCTAGAGTTTCTAATCAATTATCGTGGACTTTAAAACGTAATTCCTTAGAGAAAAAAGACCTTATTATCTTAGACATGATTGCTAACATTGCTAAAGACAACTGGGAACGACCAATCTATTTCTCTACTACTTTAGGCAACAGCAATTACCTAGACCTTAAAAACCACATGTATTTAGAAGGTTTAGCGTACCGTTTATTACCTGCTAATAATGGTAATGACCAACAAGGAACCGTAAATACCGATGTAATGTACGACAACATGATGAACAACATGTTCTACAGAGGCATGGACGACACAGATGTTTTCTACGACGAAAACTACAAGCGAATGGTGTTTAATGCGCGTCTTCAATATTACTTCTTAGCCGCTCACTTAATCTATGTTGAAAACGACAAAGAAAGAGCGAAAACAGTCATCAATAAATCATTAGAAGTAATGCCAGATAATGTATTTGCCATGGAAATATACGGCGCACAATATGTTGGTTTATTGTTTGAAGTTGGTGATGAAACAAAGGCTATGGAAATTGCTACTGCTATGGGTGACCGTTCAGTAGAAATGATTGAATACATGAGCGGGCAAGGTGTAAGTAGAGATTCTATGTACCGTTATTACGCTGTATTAAACACAATTGCAAAAACCTTAGAACAAAACGGAAAAACAGAAGAAGCTAAAAAGTATTCTGCTTGGTTGCAATAATAGTTACGCATTAACAAAAACTGAAAAGCCCTGCTTAAAACTACTAAGCAGGGCTTTTTTGTCTCTATAAGCTAACTTAATTGTTAGAAGTTAAATTATTGAGTAACTTTAAAGTTGATTAACAACAAACTATTACATTTTATGAAAACAATAAGCTTTTTATCTACTTTACTAATCGCTTTAGTATTAGTTTTTTCTGCCTGCAAAAAAGACGAAGAAACTAAATCTGATACTAAAGAGAAGACAGAAGAAACAACCGAAGAAGAGGAAAATACTGAAGAAGAGAATACTGGAAGCTATACTAAAGCACAATTGACCGGAAGTTGGTCTTTGCAAAATGCTACAGCAGAAGATTTATGCGGTGGTAAATCGGAGGTTTATACTTTTAAAGATGGAGACAATAATGCCTATCTATCTTGTGATAATGATCCAGATCCTTTTGTTTTCCCTTATACGTTGAGTGGTGATAAGTTAACTATGGACATGGATTTTTTAGGCAAACCTACTTTCACAATAAATAAGTTGGATGCAACTACATTAAAAATGACTTCTAATGGTTATGCATACACTTTCCTAAAAAAATGATTTATTCTATTGCCTCACCATTTTTGGCGAGGCAATATTCAATTTTACTCAAGTAGAGTAGACAAACAGGCAAAAAATCACCTAAGATTACTTCACCAATTTCCTGATTTATCCTTTCTGTCTAATGGCCTCATAAACAATAATACCCGTAGCTACCGAAACATTCATAGAAGATATCTGACCAAACATAGGAATCTTATATTCCTCATCGCAAAGCGCTAAATGCGGTATATGAATCCCACGTTCTTCCGAACCCATTATAATAGCCAAAGGCTCATTAAAACTACCTTCATAAATAGTTTTCTCTGCTTTTTCGGTACAAGCAACCAATTTCAAACCCGATTCTTTCAGGTATTTCATTACGCTTTTCAGATTCTCTGTTCTACAAACAGGAATAAAGTTTAAAGCTCCCGAAGAAGTTTTAACTGCATCTGAAGTAATTTGTGCACTTCCTTTACTTGGAATAACTATGGCGTGAACACCAGCGCATTCTGCCGTTCTTGCAATAGCACCAAAATTCCGTACATCTGTCACTTCGTCTAAAACCAAAACTAAAGGATCTTTACCTTGGGCATAACATTCGGAAATAATATTATCTAAAGAAGCATATTGTATAGCCGAAACAAAAGCTAAAACACCTTGGTGATTCTTTCTAGTATATTTATGGAATCGTTCTGCAGGCACACTTTGTACAGGAATTTTACGCTGCGTAGCATCATGTAAAATCTCTTTAAGTGCTTCTTTAGAAGAATCTTTAGCAATTAAAATTTTTTCAATATCGTTACCCGAGTTAAGTGCTTCTGCTACAGCGTGAACACCAAAGACAAAATCGGATTTAGGAGCGTTATTCATTTACCAAACGTTTAAATAGAATGCAATTATAACCATTTATGTCCTTAGTTGATACAAGTTGTAAGGACGCAATTCTTTTTGTTAAGGCCGAAGTTGGATAATGTAGCCCACTTACAGGCGCTAATCGGGCAGAGTTTTTATACAGTTGTACCAATTCAGAATTTTGTTTGCTTTCTGGAATCAGCAAATATTCGTACTGAAATTCATCTTTTAAGAGCTGAACTCGGGCGCTATCTTCCAAATATTTATCGTACAGTTGAAAGGAATATTTTTCAGAAGGTAAGGCATAATAGAAAACAGCATCTCCAATTACCTTTGAACCTTCAGGAATATGTTCCTTCACAAAAGTTCTACAATTCTCTAAATTATTCTCTTGCTGAACGGTAGCATACAGTCCTATTTTCAGGATAAAAAAGAAAGAAAATAAGGCAATTAAAAGCCACAAAGAAACCTTTTGTAGCACAAAAGAAAAGGAATCTATGTTTTTCAGTAACAAAATGTATACGAACGGAAGAATTAAGATAGAATAGGTGCCAAAATCACGTAAAAACAAATGAAATAGAACAATTGGAAGCAGAAACAAGAGATTGTTAGCTAAAACGGATGGGTTTTTTAACGTTTTGTAAATAACTGAAACCACGGTAACAGCATATATTGGGATTAAAACTTTGGGCCAATAGGTGTTTGGGCCAAGAAATCCACTTCTGGCGGTTTCATTTCCGCCTATGGCTTTTGCAAAATACAAGTACCAATTTTCTAAACTACCGAAAGCATAGAATAACCAGCCACAATAAGCTACGCCAATAATTATTAAGCTTAACAAAAAGGTTTTATAATTCTTATTCAGGATAAAAAACACAATTAACGGCGCAATTAAAACCACCGAACGGGGATGCGTTAAGAAAGCCAACATCAATAAAAAAGCACAAAGAACCTTATTACTTTTTTCTTTCAGAAAACACCACCATCCAAAAAACGCAAAAGCAGCTGCTAAAACATCTGGTCTGCCTTCTCTAAAACAGAGATTAAAAAAAGGATCTATGGCCAACAGTACCAAAACCCAAACTATGTTTTTCTTTTCTTTTCCGAAATGAAAAATTAAAACCATAATTAGGATGGCCGATAGTAAACCCAGTATTCGGAAGGTAAAAGGAGAATTACCAAAAACAGATACTAAACCCGATTGCAACAGAAAATAAACCGGACCATAAGAAAGTGCTTCTTTACCATTACGGGCTACCGAAGAAACTTCTGGCACTAGATTATTATGCTCTAAAAAATTAACAACTACGCTGTTCAAATAAACTTCGTCAAACCACGGTAAGGGAAATAAATCAAGGGTAAACAAGCTTATTACTGTAAACCCAATTATGAGGCAAAAGACCTTATTCCGAGTACCAGCCAGCATATTTGATGTAATTCTGGGCAATACGTTCAATAATTCCTTTGGTATGTTCTGGCTCTATGCTTTTTATTTTTTTGGCTGGAATACCTGCATAAATAGAGTTCGGTTCAAGTTCTCTATTTTCGGTAACCACGGCACCTGCAGCAATAATTACGTTAGAGGGAACATGAGCGTGATCCATTACAATGGCGCCCATTCCAATTAAAACATTATCATCAATTGTACAACCGTGTACAATGGCTTTATGGCCAATAGATACGTTATTGCCTACTTTAGTGGCGGCTTTTAAATACGTGCAATGCACAATAGCGCCGTCTTGTACGTTTACGTTATCTCCAAATTCAATAGAATTCACATCTCCACGCACTACAGACTGAAACCAGAAGGAGCAGTTTTCTCCGCAAACTACCTCACCAATAATAGTAGCGTTTTCGGAGAGGTATACATTCTTACCAAATTTTGGCTCTTTGCCGTTAAGCGGTTTTATTAATGCCATGTTGATTTTACTAATGAGTTATAAAAGTAGCTTGTGAACTAGTTGCCTTTAAATTCAATTTCGGAAGCTTTGATGGCTGGCGGAAGAGAAATTAAAGCCGTTACGCCCATGGTAATTAAGGCCGTAATGAAAATATCGGGCACTTCCATTTTAACTGGAAACGATTCTGTTATAGAAGACTGAATATCCATTCCATAAAAACCGTAGTTTTCTTGCAACCAGCATACCGTAATTCCAAAAGCCAAACCAATAGCCGAGCCAATTACACCAATAATTAACCCTTCTTTAAAGAAAATATTAAAGATTTGTCTGTCTGAAGCTCCTGTAGCTTTAAGCACCGCAATATCTCTTTTCTTGTTGATGACAATCATCATTAAGGTTAAGAAAATATTGATTACCGCAATAGAAAGAATGAACACAAATATTACAATAGCAATTAAACGCTCTAGCTTAATTGCACGGTAAAGGGTTTCGTGTTGCTCTTCGCTGTTTAAAACTGTAAATTCTGTACCTAAAATCTCTTGAATTTTTTCATGAACCAGCTTAGCCTTCACGCCTTCCTTGAGGTTAATTTCTAAAGCTGAAATTTCTTTTTCGTAATTAAAAAGCCTTTTGGCAGAAGCTAAGGAAACAAAGGTATAGACATCATCGTATTGCCGTTCAATTTCAAAAACACCACCGGGGAAAATGTTTAGTGTGTTAAAGGAATTGTGGTCTCTTATAGATTTTGCTTTTCGTTTTGGGTACCAAATTCGAATGGCGTTAAATTCATCTTTTAGACTTATGTTTAAATCGTATTGAATCCCGCGCCCCAAAACAGCCATGGGTTTTCTAGCCTCACCAAGAGTTCCTTCGCCCTTTATAATAAATTCAGAAAGATTGTTGTCTTCAAAATACGAATCTGGTACACCTTTAACTTTTACTACGCGTTGTTCTTCTTTGTAATATAGAAAGGCATCGTCTTCCAGTACTTCACTTATATTATTTACACCTTCTATCCCTTTTATTTTAGCATACTGTTCTTCAGTAAGCACCATGGTTTTCCCTTTAGAGGGTTCAACCTTTAGATCTGGATCAAAAGCATTGTGAACCTGAGTGATTAAACCTGAAAGCCCATTAAAAACCGACAGCACTATAAATAATGCAGCTGTTCCTATGGCCAAGGTTAACATAGAAATTACCGAAATAACGTTAATGAAGCTTTTCTTATTCGAAAGAAAATACCGAAACGCTATTTTTGTACTAATATTCAAGCTTAAGAGTTTTTATCGTCGGTTGGTGGGATATCCAAATTCTTAAAAATCTTATTGATTTTATCTACTTCGTCTTGGGTATCGTCTAAATAATACATTAAATGTGGTATAACCCGTACTTGGTTTTTAATACGTTTACCCAACAAATTTCTAATCATAGACTTGTTGTCTTCCACGTTTTTCATAACATCTTCGCGTCTACTTTCAGGAAAAACGCTTAGAAAAACCTTACTAGTACCCAAATCTGGGCTCATACGCACAATAGTAACGGTTATTAAAGATCCGGCAGAAACCATTGGTAATTCCTTTTGAAAGATGTCACCAAGGTCCTTTTGGATTAGTTTAGCAAATTTTAATTGTCTTTTACTCTCCATAGTTAGTGTCGAATTTAAAACTTATTTTTACCAAATAATAAAACAGGAATTAATAAACATAAGTCAGTTTGCTACGCCTTTTTAGAATCAACGACCCTTTTAGAGTAATTATAGCAATAGTATTGTTCTTAGCGGTTCGGATTCCGGTACTTTTATTGTTAAAAGATGTCTTTCAGTTTGAAGTGGTTAACCTAGCCTTGGGTGCTAAACAAGCAGAAGGAAGTCTACTATACAAAAGTATTGATGATAACACCGCACCATTTGCAGCATATGTCTTTAAGGTACTTAACCTTCTATTTGGTGAATCACTTACTGCTTTACGCACATTTGCAACCTTATTAATTATTACCCAAGCGGTTATTCTTAATTACATTGTTTTAAAACTTGGTGTAATTAAAGAACGAAACTATGTGCCCAGCTTTATTTATATGGTACTGGCCAACATATGTATAGAATTCTATTCTTTAAGTTCGGCTATGATGGCCACCACGTTTATAATAGCTTACCTCTATAATTTATTAAGCATTATAAAATCGGGCTCAAATGAAGAACGGGTATTTAAAACGGGTTTATTTATTGGAGTAGCCTGTCTGTTTAATTTCTCTTGCATTGTGCTCTTTCCCTTAACCTTACTGTTTTTCTTACTTTGGACAAACGTAGATATTAAACGTTACTGGAGTTTTAGCTTTGGTGTAATCTTCCCTATTCTGGCTTTAGCCATGTATTATTATTGGAATGACGCCTTTTTTTCTTATGCTTATAACTTTATTTATAAATCTTTTATTATTGAGAACATAAGGTATTGGGGATTTGGTGAATATTACCTCTTCTTTACTCCTTTTTTGATTGTTGGTGTTATTGGCTTTTTTAAAGCTGTTAATGGTAGAGGTTATGTTCAGTTTCAAAATAAGAGTTTCAATATTTTCTTCTTAATCATTTTATTTTCTCCTCTTATTTATTTCTTCAGTATAAGAAGTTATGGCGCTCATTTCTTTATGTTTTTGCCCGCTTTAAGCTTACTGTTGACTAATTATTTCTTAGAAATCCGTAAAAAATGGCAAAGAGCTTTAGCCTTTCATATTTTTTTAGTGGTTTGTTTAGCGTATAGTTTCTCTTCTTCAAAATTAGGTTTACAAGATTGGTATCAAGAGAAATCATTTGCCCAATTACATTCTCAATATAAAGGAAAAAGAGTATTAAACTTAAGTAATGACTTCAGTTGGTATTACCAAAGAAAATCTGCTACAGTATTCTTTAACTGGCAGTTGTCAAAAGAATATTTTTCGGATTTAGACGATTATGAGAACGTACGTCTAATTAACAACTCTATTAAAAAAGATATGCCAGAGGTTATTATAGACCCGAACAATAGAGCAGAAAAATTATTCTTCAGAATTCCTAAACTGAAAAAAGAGTTTAAAAAGGACGGTGAAAACTACGTCCATATTAGCAACTAATTCAGGAAAGGATCCTATTAAGCTTTTCTAATCAAAGGCATATTTATAACTTAACATCGTTAAGATTCTTTCTTCTTATGGAAAAATACGAAATAGTAGTTATAGGCGGCGGCCCAGCTGGGTATGCAGCAGCTATGCGCGCACTAGATTTCAATAAAAAAGTCCTTTTAATTGAAAAGAATAAAATTGGCGGTGCCGGATTATATGACGGGGCACTTTCTTCTAAAACGCTTTGGGAATTATCTAAAGACGTTAACATGGCTAAAGAACGGGTTTCCAAATACTCTAAATGTTCTGATTTTGAATTGGACTTCGAAGAAGTAAAAAAAGAACTTAACAACGCTGTTGAAGAAAGAAAAGAGCTTTTAGAAACCCATTTAGACGGACTAAAAGAAATAGGTTACGGTTCTCTTTTCACCCTTAAAAAAGGTTTTGCCAAACTGAAATCTAAAAATGAAATTGAAATCTCTAGCGGTAATAATTCCGAAACCGTTTGGGCAGACAATATTATCTTAGCTACTGGAAGCACACCAAGAAAATTACCACAAATACCTATTGACGAAAAGACAATAGTAACCTCTGACGGCATTCATTATTTTGAAGAATTACCCAAAAGTATGGTTGTTTTAGGTGCAGGTGTAATTGGCTGTGAGTATGCTACCATATATTCTAACTTCGGAAAAACAAAAGTCTCTTTAATTGATAAAGCGGAACGTATACTCCCTTTTGAAGACGATGATGTTGCTGGAATGATTGAAGAACAATTCGAAAAAAGCGGCATTCGAATTCACCGTAATTCCAAGCTAGAAAGAATGGAAATTGTTGATGGTGAAGTTGAGTATGAACTATCTTATGCTAACGGAGAAACCGAAGTTTTCAGGGTAGAAAAAGCTTTAGTTGCCGTTGGGCGTATACCTAATGTACAAGGTATGGGCTTAGAAGAATTAGGCATTAAATTAAATGCCAGAGGCTCAATTGTTGATTACGATACACAAACCGATGTGCCAAATATTTATGCCATTGGTGATTTAACAGCCGATATTTCTTTAGTGAACGTTGGTGAATTAGAAGGTAGACACGCCGTAGAAAAAATCTGTGGTGAAGCCACAAAACCGCTTTCCAGAGAAAACATATCTTCTATTATGTTTTTAAACCCATTAGTTGCTGGTGTAGGTCTTAACGAAACCCAAGCTGTAGCTAAAGGAATAAGTTACCAAGTAATTCGTTTAGACTTTAGGTTTATCCCCAGGGCAATAGCTATGCGTAACCCACCGGGGTTCTTTAAGATTTTAGCATCTAACGATAAAGAAATGCGCTTAATTGGCATGCGTGCCGTAGGAGCACAAGCTTCTAGTGCTATTCAAGCAGGCGCCTTACTAATCGCTGGCAATAAAAGTATTAGAGAATTAGCCGAATTAACCCATCCGCACCCTTCTCTAATTGAAGGTATTCAAGAAGGATGTAGAATGTTGTTGGGTAATTCTATTTTGAAACCTCACGTTTTTCATGATGCTATAAAGTACATAGGTTATGTGCCTGAAGCAAAGAAACCGGAAGAGGTCAACTAATTCCATTTATAAATTTCTAAATTTGACCTTTCAATAAAACAAAAAACAATGGCAAGAAAAATAGTTGCTGGAAACTGGAAACTAAATAACGACGTTGACGCAAGTAAAAAATTAGCAAAAGAATTATCTGATTTAGCCAATGCTGAATTACCTTCTGATGTTACTTTAGTTGTTTGCCCAACTTCCGTTAACCTATACCCTGTTAAAGAAATTTTAAGTAATAAAGTAGCTTTAGGTGCTCAAAACTGCTACAGCAAAGAGTCTGGTGCTTTCACTGGTGAAGTTGCTCCCTCTATGCTAAAAGCCATAGGTGCAGAATATGTGATCTTAGGCCACAGCGAAAGAAGAGAATATTTTGCTGAAGACGATGCCTTTCTTGCAGATAAAGTTAAAGCGGTTTTAGCAGCTGGTTTAACACCATTATTCTGCTGCGGAGAAACATTAGAGCAAAGAGAAGCGGGTATTCACTTTGACTTTGTTAAAGGACAAATCACAAATTCTTTATTTGATCTTTCTGAAGAAGATTTCAAAAAAGTAGTGATTGCTTACGAGCCAATCTGGGCTATTGGTACAGGCGTTACCGCTTCTACTGAACAAGCACAAGAAATGCATAAAGTATTAAGAGACCATTTAGCCTCTAAATACGGTAAAGAAGTAGCAAACGAAATCCCTTTACTTTACGGCGGTAGCTGTAAGCCAGGCAATGCTCCAGAGCTATTTGCTTGTGCAGATGTAGACGGTGGTTTAATTGGTGGTGCTTCTTTAGTAGCTAGTGATTTCTTAGCTATTGCAAAATCTTACTAGTGCTTAAAAAGTTCATAAGCTTTTTACTATTAACAGGTCTTTCGGTCTTGAGTTTCTCAGGTACGAAAGACCTTTCTAGGTTTGACTACTGTAGAGTTTACGGCACAATTTATTTTGTTGACAACCGACACAAAGCCGACTTCATTGTTTATATAGAAGACGATGAAACCATGGCCGACATTGCTGTTTTCAAAGAAAATGTAGACTTATACGCAGATAGACCCGGAATTTGGTATATTACTGAAAACGAAGCCTTTGCAGACTTTAGGCTTTATGTTGAAGAACGAAAGGGAAGTCAGGATTTTACTGTTTTTTATACCGAGACCGAATCGTTTGCAGGCTGTAATTTATAATCTATGTCTTCTTACATTGAAGTGAAAATAGAAGTTCAAGAAGAACTTCAGGAAACCGTAATCGCATTACTTTCAGACGAAAACTTTGATTCCTTTAATCAGGAAGACAATCAGGTTTTAGCATACATTTCTACAGAATTCTTTTCGGAAAAATACCTGAAAGAAATATTAGAATCTGAATTTATTACCGGGCTTATTGGTGATTATTCTTATGCAGAAATGGAAAACATTAACTGGAACAAAAAGTGGGAAGAAAACTTTGATCCAGTTTATGTAAACGAGCAAATGGTGATTAAAGCTTCCTTTCATAAGCTTGAAAAAAGCTATCCGCTAGAAATTATTATTAATCCTAAAATGTCTTTTGGGACAGGGCACCATGCCACTACCAAATTAATGTCTAAAGCTGTATTAGACTTAGATATGAAAGGAAAAACTGTTTTTGATGCCGGGACAGGAACTGGTGTACTGGCCATTCTAGCTGAAAAAAGAGGGGCTATAAAAATTGACACCAACGATATTGATGAATGGGCCTTTGAAAACGCTCCTGAAAACTTTCAGACCAATAATTGTAACAACATTAAGATAGAAAACGGCATATTTCAAAAATGTGTTACTAAACAAGATAAATATGATGTAATTCTAGCCAACATCAACAAAAATGTCTTGCTAGAAGAAGTACCACATTATGCCAATCATTTAATTGAAAATGGCTATCTTGTTATTTCGGGATTTTACGTTTCAGATGAAGAGGATCTGATTTCGCTTGCTCAAAAAAACCATTTAATTTTGGTTAAAGAACAATCCGAAAACAACTGGGCCTCTATAGTTTTTCAGAAAAAGTAACCAAAGTGTATGCAAATATATAGGTTAATCATTGTCTTAATTGCTTTCATAAGTTTTAACACAGCTTCTGCTCAAGACAACACGCAGGATAAATACCCATTTTCTAGTGAGCCCAATAAATTCATTAGAGACATAACCAACCTAGTACAAAGTAAAAAACAATCTGAATATTCCGATATAGCAGAAGTTTTTGAGTTTTTCTGGGCTAATGACTCTATAAATGAGGCAACTAAAAAAGGTTTCATTCATTTAATAAAAACCGTTCACGATAAAAACTTGCCCGTAATTCCATATTACACTCGTAATATGGAATTAATTCGTCTGATTAATTCTACAACTAATATCAATCAAAAAGATATGGACAGTCTTTTTTCTACTACAGAAAAAGTATTGATGTACCATCCAAGGATTGAAATTAACAGTTACTACAACATCTTAATCACCTTTTTTTCTCAAGATGCTTTATATAAAACCAACAATAGTTCCTTTTACAACAACGGTGGTTTATTAAAAATAAGATATGTAAATGCACCAACTGTTTCTTATGAAGAAACACCAACAGAAACCCAGACTAATAATGATCTAGGTTCTTTTGATGATTGGGGAAGTGGTGAAGATAGCGATTGGGGAACCGTGGATGAAAGTGATGATTGGGGTTCCGATGATTGGGGAAATGACAGTAATAGTTGGGGAACAGAAGAAACCAAAAAAGAAGACGCAACAAACGACAAAGAAGAAGTAAATGAAGATGCTATTTTAGCTAGTTTTCAAGGGGAACCCGCGCCACCAATTGAAGGCCCAGTTATAGAATATGAAGGAGCCAGTTTCAATTGGGTAACTCGTTTTGATACCCTTTCTATTAAAAATGCAAACGCAACGCTTCTTTTAACAGATGGAACATTAATTGGTGAAGGGGGGACAGTTGACTGGACAAGCGCTGGTTTAGACTCTAGCGTGTTTGTGGAATTAGATAAATACAATTTCAACATTAATAAAACAGGATTTAGCGCTGAAAACGTGAAACTGAACTATCCAGAAAAATTAGAAGCTCCTATTGATGGTACTTTTGAATTTCAAAGCTCACCACATAAAACAAAAGCAGAAGCAGAATTCCCACGCTTTATGTCTTATAAAAGCAACATTAATATTAAAGACTTAGGCGAAGACATAAAATACCGTGGTGGATTTTCTTTACGTGGACACAAAATATACAGCAGTAGTGTACTTGGTGGCGCATGCCTTTTAGAAGTATACTATGAAGGTGTAAAACGTTTTAAAGCTAGGGCTAAGTTTTTTGTAATGGAAGACTCTATGATCACCGCTAACTCTGTTATAACCAGTGTTTATTTTGGAAAAGACTCCCTTTACCACCCGGGCACAAGATTGAATTACAACAGAAACAATAAATTATTACGCTTATATAAAAATGATGGCGGATTTAAAAATGCTGCATTTGAAGATTCATACCATCATTTAGAAATATTAGTAGATGCGCTTTATTGGACCTTAGGTGATTCTACTATTAGCATGACTATGTTAACGGCTAAAACGGAATCTGCCGCATACTTTGAATCTTTTGATAATTATCAGTTAAAAAAATACGCTCAATTAAAAGGCTTATACCGCTTTCATTCTCTACAAATGGTTGTTTATTATTCAGAAAAAAAGAATAAAACATCTTTTTATGTAGATGACTTAGCAAAATCGTATAAAAATATTCCGACAGAAAACATTAGGTCATCCATGCGCGGTTTAATGTTATATGGTTATATAGATTATAACCCTAAAACGGGATTTATAAGTTTAAAAGATAAAGCAACTCACTATGTAGAATCTCGCCGTCAAGAAAAAGATTATGATAATATTACTTTTGAATCAATAGCTCCGCCAGAATACAACGCTTACTTAAACCTGAAAAATAACGACTTAAGAGTGACGGGTGTAGATGCTATTCCTATAAGTGATTCATTAGATGTAACATTTTACCCAAAAAACAGAGAGGTAATTATTAAAGAGGGTAGAAACATGGTTTTCGATGGCTTGGTAACTACCAACAGCTATTTATTTAATGGTAGAGATTTCACCTTTAATTACGAAAACTTTGATGTTGATTTAAAAAATATTGATTCCTTAAAGTTTGAAGTAGACATTAAAGATACCACTACTGGTAAATCACTAGGTAAAAAACAATTAAACAATCAGTTAAAATACACCTCTGGGCTATTAACTATTGACGAACCAAATAATAAAGCCACTAGAAAAAGAAATCCAAGATACCCTCACTTTGATGCCGTTGCAGGGGCATACGTATATTTCTCTGGAAAAGACATATTGAACGGGGCATACGACTCTACCCTTTACTACAAAATACCTCCATTTGATATGGACAGCTTAAGTGGTGATATTGAGAGTCTCGGTTTTGAAGGGACTTTCCATTCCCCTGCTTTTCCTACTTTTGAGCAGAAATTAAAGGTAATGCCAGATCATACTTTTGGTTTTGAACACAGTGCACCCGAAGAAGGATATCAGCTTTACCGAGGAAAAGCTACATTTTTTGGTGATTTACATTTAGATGCTGGGGGCTTAAGAGGTGATGGTAGAATAGAATTCTATAACACTACCTTATATTCAAATGATTTTGTGTTTTACTTAGACTCTGTAAAAACCATTGGTACTAAATGTTTTACCAGAGAAGGGACGCATCCAGATCTTTCTGAAAATGTAGTTTTCCCTAAACAGTTTGTTGATACCTATGACCTGAATTGGCAAGTCAGTAAAGACAGTATGAACATTTCTAATCTAGAACACAACTTTAAGATATTTAGAGATTCTATTGATTTTACGGGTACAATCAGCCTTACCACAAACCAAGGTATGCTGGGTAATGGTGTTGTGAAACCACCATTGTCACAGATAATTTCTACCCATATAGTTTTTAATCAATTTGGTTTAGAAAGTGATTATTCTCAATTCGAAATTGTTTATGACGCCAAACAATTACCCGCTGTTAAATCGGACTTTGTAAAAGTAAAATTAGACTTAAACGAACGTAAAGCTTGGTTCAATCCACAAGAAGAAGGTATTGCCAGTAACTCCTTCCCCTTATTAGAGTATAAAACATCTATTAATGATGGTGTTTGGGATATGGATGAAAAAACAGTGGTTTTCTCTAAACCAGAAGAGGCAGATATTGAAAAATCTTATTTCTATTCTACCAACAAAACACAAGACTCTTTGGTTTTTTCTGCCGAGGACGCCATCTATTATATAGATTCAATGCGTTTAGATATATCCGGAGTACCTTATATAAAAGTAACAGACGGTAAAGTTATACCAGGAGATCACTTCTTGCACATACATCCAAATGCTAAAATAGATACGCTATATAATTCTGAAGTAATTTTAGATACTGTTAATGAATACCACCATTTCTACCGTGGAAAAATTAAGATCTTTTCTAGAAAGAAATTTAATGGTGAAGCCGAATACAGCTATGTAAATGTAGAAAAAGATACAATGTGGATTAAGTTCAGCTCTTTTGCTTTACATGATTTTAACGAGGGGCAAAAAAAACAAAGAGACATCCACTCTATCACAAAGGCTTTTGTATTAGAAGAAGATAGCCTTAAAATTTCAGACCATATTTTGTATAAAGGACATGTAGAGCTTTACGGCCACCAAGAAGGTTTATATATGGACGGATTTGTTAAACTAAACTTACACGGGCATATTCAAAGTAACTTATGGTTAAAAAATCTTTCTGAAAAAGGCTTAAAACATGAAGTAGTAATAGATCTTACTAAACAAAAAGACAGCTTATATAACGGGATTATTTTAACCGGAGGAAAAAAACTACAAAGTTTGTTTTTAAGTAAACCACCCACGGGTAATCATGAAAAACTGTTTACAGCAGGGGGGGTGATTTTCTTTAATGAAGAACATAATGAATTTGAAGTTTCTACATTGGCTCACTTAAGAGGAGAGTCTATGAGCGAAAACATTTTTGCTTATAATGAAGAAGAAGAAGAATTTAGATTTGAAGGTAGATTTAATCTATTAACCCCTTTAGAGAAACCTAATGTTAGAATGAAATTTGCTGGTACTGGTACTAATAAACTTGATTCTAATTCTTTTCATATTAAAGGGCTTGCCAAATTATACATGGAAATGCCAAGCCAATGTTATGAAATGTTTGGCAAAAACATTGCCGATTATGCTTTGGTAACGGGTCAAAAAGGCGCGGCTCTTGCAGTAAGTGATACGCTTTATCAAGAAGTTGCTTATTTAGCAGGTGATAAAGCAGGGAAAGCTTTCTCTTCTATGGGTGGGCATAGTTCACTGGTTAACGTAGATAAATTTTTTACCGAAGGCATCATTTTTAATAAACTAGAAATGAAATGGAATCCATACAACAACGCATGGTATTCGGTAGGAAAATTAGGCATTTCTAACATTGCTTCATTTGATGTTAACGCCAACTTAAAGGGCTATCTAGAAATCAAAAAATCTAGCCGTGGAGATGAAGTAAACTTTTTCATAGAAATTAATGAAAACATGTGGTATTACTTCAGCTTTAAAAATAATGTGCTCTTAGTAGCCGCTACCAGTTATGATTTTATAGGTTATTTAGATTCTAAATCTGAAGCTGAAAAAAATCAATTTAAAGACGATTATTACTTTGCCTCAACCAACCCTGCGGCTAAAGAAGGCTTTATAAATTACTTTAAAGAGACTTATCTAAACGGACCAATTACAGGCCCTGCCAATGCTGTACCAAGCTTAGACGAAGGTTATGAAGATCTGTACGATTCAGGCGACATAGATATGGAACTTCAGGAAGATAATTACGAAGAAAAAATGCCGCTAGATGAAGCTCCCACTGAAAAAGAGCCAACTTATGAAGAAGATATGAATCTTGGCGAAGACGATGATTTAGGTTTGGCAGATGATAACTTTAAGGAAGACCCTGAAGAGGATTCCAAAAAAGATAAAAAGAAGAAAAAGACCAAATAAGAATAGGTATGAAACTTTGTTTTGCCACCAATAATAAAAACAAGTTAAAAGAGATTCAACAACTATTACCCACGTCTATAGATTTAGTTTCATTACAAGATATTGGCTGTACAGAAGATATTCCTGAAACTGAACCAACCATTGAGGGTAATTCTATGTTAAAGGCTGCTTATGTATTTAACACCTATGATATGGGTTGTTTTGCCGATGATACGGGTTTAGAAGTAGATGTTTTAGATGGTGTCCCTGGTGTGTATTCAGCCCGTTACGCTGGCCCAGATTGCAATTCAGAAGATAATATTCAAAAATTATTGCTTGAATTGGAAGGAAAGACCAACCGTAGCGCACAGTTTAAAACCATTGTAACATTAATTTCAGAAAAAGAAAAAATACAATTTGAAGGCATTGTACGCGGCTCTATTTCGGAAGAAAAAAGAGGAGAAAAAGGCTTTGGGTATGACCCCATTTTTATCCCTGATGGTTATTCTATTTCTTTTGCTGAAATGAGCATGGAAGAAAAAAATACTATAAGTCACCGCGCCATTGCAACTAAAAAGCTAATTGAATACCTTAACAAGGTAATTTAGATCGTTATCCATGAAAGAGAAATTTGCTGTTATAGGATTAGGTTTATTAGGAACCGGTATTTCCCGAAGTCTTGCTGATAAAGGAGCCGAAGTTCTTGCCATTGACAACGATGTAGAAAAAGTAGAAAACATTAAGGACGAAGTGTCGGTGGCTGTAGCACTTGATTCAACCGATGAAAAGGCTCTTCGCGCCCAAAAACTAGAAGAGACGGATGCCGTTGTTATTGCCATTGGCCACAACTTTGAGGGTTTGCTTTTAACGGCTGTTTTGTTAAAAGAAATTGGTGTTAAACGAATTATTGCCCGTGCGTCTAACAAACACCAAAAAATGATTTTAGAACGTGTTGGGATTAAAGAGATTTTTGCGCCCGATGAACAGATTGGTAAAACCGTTGCCGAAATGCTTATCCACCCAAATATTAAAAACTTCTTACCCTTACCAGACGATTACGAGATTGTTGAAATTGGTACTCCAAGACGAGTAATGAACAAAATGATTTCTGAAATAGAACTTCGTGAGCGGTATGCTTTAAACGTTATAACCATTAAACGTAAGTTTACAGAAATTAAAAATGGTGATTCTAAAGAAGTAGAACACATTATTGGTGTACCTAAAAGTGATACAGTTTTATTAGAAGATGATATTTTAATACTTATTGGTAAGTCTCACGACGTAAATAAGTTTATAGAGATTAATGAGTAAAATATTCATAAATATAGCTCACGTGATAAACCACCTGAGCTTTTTTGTTTTTTTAATTGCGTAGCAAAAATCGCATAACATCATTCATCCATTCCATTTCGGAGTTGTTCAAATTGATTTAATGATCCGCTTTAAAGATATCTGTCTTTTTTAAAAGACAGAAATCTTTAAAATAGTTTGCGCAATTGGTGTTACGTTATTGCAATTTCAGTATTTAGTCAGAAATATAAAAAGCCGACATCATTATAACCGAAAACGGAAAGTTTGACAAAACCTTTTAAAAGAAAACTAGTGGGCAAAGTCATTTAGTTGGCTAAAGCCGAAAACAGGTACTGTCCATATTAGTGTGTCTGCTAGTAGGGTTTTCCACTGTTAACTTCGTAGCTAGATTTTACTAAAGTTATCATCAAATTTAAAATTACTAATGGGGTAGCTGTAAGTTTTTTCTTCCATCTCCATTGCTACGTAGCCCATCAGTGTAATAGCTGCTTTAGGATTAGGTAAAGCGTTTCTCATTTTCAAGGTTCTTCTAAAGGATTTATTTAATCTTTCAATTCAATTTGTAGTATAGATCATTCTTCTTATTCGGTAATCAAAATTTAAGTAGGTAAACAGGTTGTCTAAATCCTCTTTCTCTATGGTTGATTTTAATTTAGGGTATGTTTTCGCCCATTTCACAAGGGTTTCTTTTAAGTTTTTAATTCCATCTTTAGGTGTATTAAATACATCATCTGGATTGAATACTTTTTTCATATCTGCGTTAAATTCTTCTCTATCTGTTTTTCGGATATGTTTATTTAAATTTCGTTGAAAATGTAAAACACAGCTTTGTTTCAGGCTTGATGAGAATACTTTTCCTACTACATGTTCAAGTCCGGTTAAGCCATCAAATACAAATAAACCTACTTTATCTACACCTCTTGATTTAATGTCTTCTAATACTTCCTGCCAGCCTGATGCGGATTCTTGGGGTATATTGACTATACCTAAAACTTCTCTTGTGTGATTGTCTTTTAAACCCAGTAAAACATAAAATGCTTCTGTGGCTACTGTTTCTCTTCTTACTTTTACATGAATAGCATCAATGTAAACAACCCGATAGTAGGTATCTAATTGTCTTTCAAGCCATGATTCTACTAAGGAAGAAAAATCGGTAGTGATTCTAGAGATTTTACTTTTGCTATAACTAGTTCCATAAATGTTTTCTACTACATTTTCTATTTGACGAGTAGTTAATCCTTTTCCGTATAGCTCAAAACAGAGATCTTTTATCTGTTCTTCTTGTTCGTTTAATAAGCCTAATATCACCGGACGAAACACTCCAAGGCGATCTCTAGGGATTTTTAACTGCAATTTTGATCCTATACCTGCTTTTTGAGCATGACGGTATCCATTACCTTTATTTATACCTTCTGTAGATTCTTGTAAAAACGTATTTCTTTCGCTTAACATCAACCCATTTACCAGCATGGAGAACAAGTCATTCAATCCATGTTCTTCTTGAATATGGGAATTTATGATACTCTGAAGTTGATTTTTACTTATTTTTAACTCGGTTTCCTGCTTTAACTCTTCCATAATAATATTTGTCGTTATTTACTATTATGAAGTTAATTGTGGGAAACCCTTTTTCAACTATAGACACACTTTTCGGGACAGTATGCGAAAACAGAAAAGTATTGCTGATTTGTAGTAAAATTAAACGGATTTTAGTCCTGTAATTGAGTTACTGAAAGTAGATCAAGAAAGAGCTTTTTCGGATACGTGTAAGTTGGTGAGGGGAGCAATTTCGGAAGATTTCAAAAAGTATATGTAAAGATTTTCCGATTTTCTTTACATAAGGAATTGTAAGTGTATAGATTTTAGCGTTTTCTTTACAGAGTAAAAAATAACCCCAGCAAGCCTCCAAAACTGCCAGGGTTAAACTAAAAATAAAACTTCTGGAAAATCAGTAGCAAGAGGAAAAAACAATTGTATAATTTTTTCAATCAAGGCTTCCGAAAATTAAGACCCACTGGTGGGTTAGAATTCAGCGTTTTTAGGCGCTCTTGGGAATGGTATCACATCACGGATGTTGGTCATTCCGGTAACAAACAAAATTAAACGTTCAAAACCTAAACCAAAACCAGCATGAGGCGCCGTACCAAACTTACGGGTATCTAAATACCACCACATTTCTTCTTCCGGAATATCCATTTCCTTCATTCGGGTAACCAATTTGTCGTAATCGGCTTCTCTTTCAGAACCACCAATTATTTCACCAATTCCAGGGAAAAGCACATCCATAGCGGCAACGGTTTTACCATCGTCGTTTTGCTTCATATAAAAAGCTTTAATGTCTTTAGGGTAGTTGGTAATAATTACCGGCTTTTTAAAGTGTTTCTCAACCAAGAAACGCTCATGCTCCGACTGTAAATCAACTCCCCAAGCTACATCGTACACAAACTTTCCTTTTTTATAAGGTTTAGAGTTTCGTAAGATTTCAACGGCTTCGGTATAGGTTATTTTTTCGAAATCATTTTCAACCACAAATTTTAAGCGGTCTACTAAATTAATTTCGTGTTGATCTTCTTTTTTAAGTCCTTTTTCAGCTTCTATTTCACGGTTGTGCAAGAATTCAAGATCATCGGCACAGTTTTCTAAAGCGTATTTAATTACCGACTTTATAAAATCTTCCGCCGCAGCCATATCGCCTGCTAAATCACAGAAAGCCATTTCAGGCTCAATCATCCAGAATTCAGCTAAGTGACGGGTAGTGTTCGAGTTTTCGGCACGGAAAGTTGGTCCAAAGGTGTAAATGTCACCCATAGCCATAGCCGCTAATTCACCTTCTAACTGTCCAGAAACGGTTAAATTGGTAGCTTTTCCAAAGAAATCTTCAGAGAAGTCAATAGAACCATCTTCTTTAGTAGCCGGGTTTTTAAGGTCTAAAGTAGTTACCTGAAACATTTCCCCTGCACCTTCAGCATCTGAACCGGTAATGATAGGCGTATGTAAATAGTAAAAGCCCTTGTTGTTAAAATACTGATGCACGGCAAAAGCCAAAGCATGTCTTACTCTTATTACAGAACTAAATGTAGCGGTACGCATTCTTAAGTGTGCGTTTTCACGTAAGAATTCAAAAGAGTGTTTTTTAGGCTGAATAGGATACGTTTCCGGATCTGCTTTGCCCAATACTTCTATAGCAGAGGCTTCAAGCTCTACGGATTGGCCAGAACCCTGAGATTCAACCACCTTTCCGGTAGCTTTAATAGCAGCACCTGTAGTAACGTATTTTAAGGTTTCTTCGCCAAGTTTTTCAACATCGGCCACTACCTGAAGGTTGTTAATGGTAGAACCGTCGTTTAAAGCAATAAAGTTTACCGCCTTACTTCCACGCTTTGTTCTTACCCAACCGAATATGCTTATTGAATCTCCAATGGAAGGAGAACTAAGCAATTCTTTTATTTTAATTCGTTTCAAAGTATTTTTCTTTTTGTGCTTACAGCTTAAATCCTAAATTTGTATACAAAAAAACTTGATTTCCTCCGATTATCAAAACCTAATATTTTTGAGGAGGTTTATTTAATTGTCATATATGCAAAAATTAGGTCTTCGCCAGTCGCTTTCACAGAAGCTATCTCCTCAGCAGATACAGTTTATAAAACTGTTACAAGTGCCCACAGTTGAACTGGACGCACGTATAGAGGAAGAATTAGAGGTTAACCCGGCCCTTGAAGAAGGTACGGAAGAGGACTATTTACATAAAGATGAAGATTCTTCTTTTGATGAAGAAAAAAAATCTGATGAGTACGATAACGAGGTAAACTTAGAAGATTACCTTAATCATGATGAATACGGTGGATACAAAATGCAAGGCGATGGTGCCGATCCCAATGAAGAAGACCGTGATATTCCTGTTATAGCTCAAGGGTCACTTTTAGAAAGTCTTTCTACACAATTAGGCTTTCTTAAATTGGATGAACGCCAAATGCAAATTGCAGAGCAACTAATTGGTAGTATTGAACCAGACGGTTACATCCGTAGAGAATTAGAGGCTATTATTAATGATTTAGCTTTTTCGCAGTTTGTGGAAACTGATATTGATGAAGTTGAAGAATTGCTGTACAAAATACAAGATTTTGAACCATCGGGCATAGCTGCTAGAAGTTTGCAAGAATGTCTTTTAATTCAGCTTGAAAAAAGAGACCAAACAGATGCCAATGTTATTTTGGCGGAAAACATACTTGATAATTTCTTTGAAGAATTTACCAAAAAGCATTACTCCAGAATAATCTCTAGATTAGAAATTACAGAAGATCAATTAAGAGATGCTATTTCTGTAATAACAAAATTAAACCCTAAACCAGGGAGTTCAGCTTCTGGTGGCGGTCAAAAAATACAATACCTTTACCCAGACTATATTGTTACCAATGAACACGGAAAGCTTGTTTTAGCATTAAACTCTAAAAATGCTCCAGATCTAAAAATAAGTCGTTCTTATTCCGAAATGATGGACACCTACAGTAAGTCTACCAAAAAGGATAAAAAAATGAAAGACGCCGTGTCTTTTGTGAAACAAAAATTAGATTCTGCTAAGTGGTTCATAGATGCTATTAAACAGCGTCAGCAAACCTTAATAAGAACCATGAGCTGTATTTTAGACTATCAGCAAGAATTTTTTACAGATGGAGATGAGTCTAAATTAAGGCCAATGATTCTTAAAGACATCGCCGAAAGAATAGATATGGATATTTCTACCGTTTCAAGAGTAGCCAACAACAAAAGCGTTCAGACAGAATTTGGTATCTATCCGCTTAAATATTTCTTTTCTGAAAGCTTAACCATGGAAAGTGGTGAAGACGTAAGTAGCCGTGAAGTTAAACACGCTCTAAAAGAAATTGTTGAGGCCGAAATAAAACGCAAGCCTCTTTCTGACGATAAAATTGTAGCCTTATTGAAAGAGAAAGGATATACTATTGCTCGTAGAACCGTAGCCAAATACAGAGAACAACTTAATATTCCGGTAGCACGTCTTAGAAAGGAAATTTAAATGAAAACACTGGCGAAGGTTGTTTCAGTTGTTTTTCATCCTTTATTAATACCAACAGTTTCTTTTGCATTATTAATGGTACTTTACCCAGAACTGTATTTTAATAATAATACGCTGGCATGGTTTATTTTAGGGTTTACATTTGGTTTTACCTTTATTTTACCGGTTTTAAGCTTGTTTTTAATGTACCGTATGGGTATGGTGAGTTCCATTACCGTAGAAGACCGTAAAGAACGATTAATACCGTATTTAACCACTATAGCTTATATTTTAGGAGAAGCCTATCTCTTATTTCAGCAAGCTTTATTTGATGATTTTTACGCGTGGTGTTTATTAATCGTTGCCATTTGCATTGGTTTAGTTTCTGTGATTAATCAACTGTTTAAGATTAGCGCACATGCTGTAGGTGTTGCTGGTTTAGTAGGTTTGCTGTTCCGTTTAAGTTTAACCAACCACGATCCGTTTACCTACTTTATTTTTGTAGGAGCACTCTTAATTGCTGGTTTAGTAATGTCATCTCGCCTGTATTTAAAAGCACATACACCCGAAGAAGTTTATAGTGGTTTTGGATTAGGCTTTTCGGTTGGTTTTATTACTACATTATTTATTATTTAAATGGAAGCGTTAAAAGATCAGATTTTTAATCCGAAATTCTATCAGACACTTTCTGATGAACTTTTAAAACATTCGAAAGAATTTAATAGCGAAGCATTTTTAAGCGAAGCACTAGCTAAAATAGAGGCCTTAGAATTAAAACAGAGACTTAGTCTTACTTCGGAATTAATAGAAAGGCACATAGCGTTAGATTATTCCGAAAAACTAAAGATTTTGTATAAGGTTGCTCCGGTAATTACAGGTTTTTCTGGGATTGTATTCCCAACCTATGTTGAGTTATACGGTTTAGAGAAACCCGAAGAATCTTTAAAAGCCCTAAAATATTTCACGCAATTTTCTACTTCCGAATTTGCTATTCGTCCTTTTATAAATAAATACCCAGAACAAACTTTAAAAGAAATTGCTCTTTGGACAAAGGAAGAAAATCATCATTTCAGACGATTAGCCAGCGAAGGAACCCGTCCTAAATTACCATGGGCTGCAAAGCTCTCGTTAATTGAAGAAAACCCAGAATTGGTAAAACCCATTCTTTTCGATTTACAAAAAGACGAAAGTTTATATGTACGAAAAAGCGTAGGCAATCACTTAAACGATCTTACTAAAATTGATTCGGCGTTGGTTCTTAAATGGATTAATGATTGGGATAAAAGCCACAAACATTCCTTTTGGATTATTAACAGAGCGTTACGTTCGCTCATAAAAGAAGGACATCCCGAAACGATGCTGTATTTTGGAATCTCCAAGCCAGAAATTGCAAGTTTAAAGTTTTCGGTAGATCAGAAAGAGATTTCTATTGGTGATTCTATTGAGATAGAATTAGATCTTCAGCTTAAAAAACCAATAGATCTTATTATAGATTATGTGGTTTATTATGCGGGTAAAAATAGTTTACGGAAAAAAGTCTTTAAATGGAAGAATTTTACGTCAGTTTCTGAAGCCTGTTTACGAAAGAAAATAGCCATTAAACCTTTTTCAACACGTAAAATTTATGCCGGAGAACACTTTGTATCGGTACAAATAAATGGAGCAGAAATGGAGAAAGTAGGGGTTTTGGTAGAAGAATAAAGAAAGCCTAATGCTTCGGCTCTTCTACCTTTTCTAGATTGAACAGGTCGTTCAACACATCAATTAACGTTTCCGCTTCACCACGCTTACAAGCCGCTTTTAGGTGTAAAACAGGCAACTTTAAGATTTTCTGCATAATTCCTTTCGTGATTTTATCAACCGCTTGGTTTTCATTATCAGAAAGTTTCTTGATGTAACGGTTAATCTCTTCTTGTCTAATTTCCTCTAAAGCAATCTTCAACTTTTTAATGGTTGGCGATACTTCCATTTCTTGAGACCAAGATTCAAAATCAACTACGTTTTCTTCAATTATAGCTTCAACAGCAGGTATTGCAGCTAATCTTTTCTGTACCGTTTCTTGGGTAAGGCTTTGTATAGAATCTATGTTATAGACTTCAATTCCGGGAATGTCTTCTACTTCAGTAGCAACACTTCTAGGAACGGCCATGTCAATCACAAACTTGTAACTGGCTTCTTTCTTAAGATTAAAAGATTCCGTTGTAATTACTGGTTTCTCTACACGTACTGAAGAAACAATAATGTCATATTCATGTAAAGAATTTAATCCAGCATAAAAATCTATATTCCTGAAACCGCATTCGGAAGCAATCGCAATCGCTTTTTCTTCTGTACGGTTGGCAATATTTACATTTACAATTCCACGGCCCATTAAGTTACGGCAAACATCTGCGCCCATTTCACCAAGGCCAAGTATTAAAACTTTAGCTTCAACAAAATGTGTAGCAAAGTCTTCTATAAATTCGGCTGTGGCATAAGAAACCGAAGCAGCGCCGTCTCTAAACTCAGTTTCCTGCGCTACACGTTTATTGCAAAAGAAAATAGTATGCATTAAACGGTGTAAAAACGGACCAGCACTAAGTGTATCGGCAGCAATTTGGTAGGCATTCTTTATCTGATTACTGATTTGTAAATCACCAATCACTTTAGCTTCTAAACCCATAGCTACTCTAAATAAATAGCGAACAGTTTCTAAAGAATCAGTAATACTTCTAAAGTGAGATAAGAAATCGGCATCGGAAGAAAAGCCTTTCTGAATGGCAAGAAGTTTCACAATTTCAGCTGTGTGATCTTCTTCAGCATTATAATAAACCTCCGTTCGGTTACAGGTAGATAAAACCAGAATGTCGGTTAAAGATGTGAAATTCTTTAACTTGTCTATTAATGCTAAAGTCTCTGGATTAGAAAGTGCAATTTTCTCTCTTATCTCCAAAGAAGCTTCTTTATGCGCTAATACAACAGCTCTAAATATCCCCATTATTAAATTATTCCTCCGAACAATACAAATCTAACGTATAAGCCGTTATTTTAGAAATTTGAATGTTGATAACTACCGTAAACCATATTATTTATATTGAATTTAAATAGCCCTTTATGTCTCAAAAAAGCTGGAAGGTTTTTCTCTTAATATTTTTGTCCGTCATTTTCTTGTTTACTATATTTTACACCAATTCTGTGGTGAAACGTATTGAAAATGAAGAAAGAGAGAAGGCTTTACTTTGGGTATATGCCATTCGGAAAAAAACCGCATTAATTAAATATACCGAAGATCTTTTTCAGCGTCTAGAAGGAGAAGAACAGCGGAAAGTTGAATTATGGGCCATGGGTGTACGGAAATTAATTTCTACCCGAAATCTAAATGAAGACCTTTCTTTTGTTTTTGAAGTAGTGAAAAATAACGAAACCGTTCCGGTTATTCTTACCGATGAAAAAGGAAACGTTATTTCTACCCGAAATCTAGACCCTCAAAGAGCAAATAATCCAGCGTATCTGAAAAACCAAATTCAGATAATGAAGCGGCAACACCCGCCAATAGAAATTAAAATCTTAAACCGAACCCGAAACTACCTTTACTACAAACAATCCAAGATATATTCAGAGTTAAAAATTATTCTGAACGACTTAATTAAGACCTTTATTTCGGAAGAAATTATAAATACAGCATCTGTACCGGTGATATATACGGATGAATCTAGAATGCGAATTATTGATTATGGAAACATAAATTTAGTTTCTTACAACAAAGGGCAAGAATTATTAGATGTGCTTAGCGAAATGAAAGCACAGCATGAGCCTATACAGATTGACTTGCCTAACGGAAAAGTGAATTTCATTTATTATATGGAATCTGAGCTTTTAATGCAGCTGAAGTTCTTTCCCTATTTTCAGTTTTTAGTATTAATAATCTTTTTAATTCTAGCCTACAGTTTATTAAATACTTCTAGAAAATCAGAACAAAACAGAGTCTGGGTTGGGATGTCTAAAGAAACGGCACATCAGTTAGGAACTCCCATGTCTTCCTTAATTGGTTGGATAGAATTACTGAAGGACAAACATCCCGATGAAATTGCTGTGCCCGAAATGTTGAAAGATATAGAGAGGCTACAAAAAATTACAGATAGGTTTTCTAAAATAGGATCTAAGCCAGAACTTATTCCCCTTAATTTAAAAGAGGAATTAGAAGAATCTATCGATTATCTAAAACATAGGATCTCTAGAAAGGTAAATTTTCACCTTCATTTAGATGAAATTTCAGAGGTTAAAGTAAATATTAACAGACAACTTTTTGACTGGGCAATTGAGAACGTTTGCAAAAATGCGGTAGACGCCATGGTAGGCAAAGGTGAAATTGATATTAGAGGTGAGATTCAAAAAGACAACGTAATAATAGATATTATAGACACCGGTAAAGGAATTAATAAGAAAAATTGGAAAAAAATATTTGAACCAGGCTTCACCTCCAAGAAAAGAGGTTGGGGATTGGGCCTCACGTTAGTTAAACGTATAATTCAAGACTATCACAGCGGAAAAATCTATGTTAAAAAATCTGAAATAGACATTGGAACTACCTTCAGAATTGTAATTAAAACTGTATAATTCACAAAATGAACACAAAAGATTAACATCTATTTTGGATAACAGTCTAAATAAGGATAATTTTGCTGCAATTTTCTATCAGGTCCGTATTAATACACTATATCACTATACCTATAATAAAATGGCAAACATTGGTAAGATAACCCAGGTAATTGGCCCAGTTGTAGATGTAAGCTTCGAAGCAGAGGGATCACGTGTTCCTAACATTTTCGATGCATTAGAAGTTACAAAAGCAAATGGTCAAGTTGTAATATTAGAATGTCAACAAAACCTTGGTGAAAACCGAATTAGAACTGTCGCAATGGACAGTACTGAAGGGTTAAGCAGAGGCTTAGAAGTAAGAGATCAAGAAGCTCCTATTTCTGTACCTGTTGGCGAAGAAATTAAAGGTCGTTTATTCAACGTAGTTGGAGAGGCTATCGATGGTATTCAACAACCTGAAGGTAAACAAAGATTACCTATTCACAGACCAGCTCCTGCGTTTGAGAATCTTTCTACAAGTACAGAGATTCTTTTCACAGGTATTAAAGTAATTGACTTATTAGAGCCTTACGCAAAAGGGGGTAAAATTGGTTTGTTTGGTGGTGCCGGTGTAGGTAAAACCGTATTAATTCAGGAATTAATTAACAACATTGCAAAAGCATATTCTGGTCTTTCAGTATTTGCGGGTGTTGGTGAAAGAACGCGTGAAGGTAATGACCTTCTTCGTGAAATGATTGAATCTGGAATTGTTACTTACGGTGACGAATTCTTACATTCACTTGAGACTGAAGGTGGATGGGATTTATCAAAAATTGACATGAATAAATTAAAAGATTCTAAAGCAACGTTTGTTTTTGGACAAATGAATGAGCCTCCAGGTGCTCGTGCTCGTGTAGCGCTTTCAGGTCTTACAATTGCAGAATATTTCCGTGACGGTGATGGCGAAGGAGAAGGGAAAGATATTCTTTTCTTTATCGATAACATCTTCCGTTTTACACAAGCAGGTTCTGAAGTATCGGCTCTTTTAGGTCGTATGCCTTCAGCGGTAGGTTACCAGCCTACATTAGCAACAGAAATGGGTGCTATGCAAGAAAGAATTGCTTCTACTAAAAGAGGTTCAATTACATCTGTACAGGCAGTTTACGTACCTGCAGATGATTTAACTGACCCTGCCCCGGCAACAACGTTTGCCCATTTAGATGCAACTACAGTACTTTCTAGAAAAATTGCTGCTAAAGGTATTTACCCTGCAGTAGATCCATTGGATTCAACTTCTAGAATTCTTTCTGCCGATATTCTTGGTAACGAGCATTATGGTACAGCTCAAAGAGTTAAAGAGTTACTTCAACGTTATAAAGAGCTTCAAGACATTATTGCCATCTTAGGTATTGATGAATTATCTGAAGAAGATAAACAAGTAGTACATAGAGCACGTAGAGTTGAGCGTTTCTTATCTCAACCCTTCCATGTTGCAGAGCAATTCACAGGTCTTAAAGGGGTTCTTGTAGATATTAAAGATACTATCAAAGGTTTCAACGAAATTATTGATGGTAAATACGATCATCTTCCAGAAGCAGCTTTCAACCTTGTAGGTGGTATAGAAGAAGCTATCACTAAGGGCGAAAAATTAATGGCAGAAGCTTAATAGCTGAAAAATTATGCATATAGATATTATTACACCGGATAAAAAAGTCTTACAAAGCGAAGCAGATGCTGTGACTTTGCCGGGTTCAAAAGGTTCTTTTCAGGTTCTAAAAAACCACGCCGATCTTATTTCTACTTTGGAAGAAGGAAAAGTAGTGGTTAAAACGGGTGCCGAAAATAAAACTTTTATGATCTCTGGTGGAGTAGTAGAGGTGTATAACAATAAAGTTATTGTTTTAGCAGAAAGCGTTTTAGACTAATTTCTGAAATAAGATATAGACAAGCCCTTGCAAGTTTACTTGTAAGGGCTTTTTGTTTTTAATAGAAAAAAGAAGTTAATAAAAGACCTTTTCTTTGCGCTAATGTTTAAATTCAACCCACTATGAGCTGGGTTTTAATTGTTGCGTGTATATTAATTGGTTTTGCCATAATCTTGGTGGAAATTATTTTTATACCAGGCACCACAATTGTTGGTTTTTTGGGATTAGCCGTATTATCGGTTGGTGTGTTTTTTAGTTACGATGGGTACGGAGTTTTAGCTGGTAATATTACCCTAGCGGCAACTATTACTTCAGGTGGGATTTTTGCTTACCTAGTTTATAAATACAGACTTTGGACACTCTTTTCGTTAAACGATAGCTTAAAATCAACAAAGAACGATAAATTTGAAAATCTAACTATAGGTGATGTTGGTATTACTCGTTCTGCTTTAAGGCCAACAGGATCAGTAGAGTTTAATCATATTGAAAAAGAAGTTGAAGCAACGAATGGTTATATTAATTCAGGACAAAAAGTAAAAATTGTTCAGATGGATAAATACAGAATTTTTGTAGAAGAAATAAACACAAACGAATGAATATAGTAAGCTTAATAGTACTTGGAGTAGTAGGTATACTACTTTTTGTCATTTTCATCATGCTCTTCCAAATTATTGGATTGTGGCTATCCGCATTACTTTCAGGAGTAAGCATAAATCTTGTTCAATTAATGATGATGCGCTTTAGAAAAGTGCCGCCTTCAGTTATTGTAACCGCTTTAGTAACTTCGCATAAAGCAGGACTTAGTCAGATTACAAGAAACCAGTTAGAAGCACACTATTTAGCCGGGGGTGATGTAAATGCAGTTACCAACGCTTTAATTTCGGCAGATAAAGCAAAAATTGATTTAAATTTTGAATTGGCTACTGCTATTGATTTAGCGGGTAGAGACGTTTTTGAAGCGGTTAAAACTTCTGTAAACCCAAGAGTTATTAATACCAGTAAAATTGCAGCCGTGGCGCAAGATGGTATTCAGTTGGTAGTACAAGCTAGGGTTACTTTAAGAGCAAACATTGCCCGTTTAGTGGGTGGTGCTGGTGAAGAAACTATCTTAGCCCGTGTGGGTGAAGGTATTGTTACTTCTATTGGTTCTTCGGCTACGCATAAAATAGTATTAGAAAACCCAGATAGTATCTCAAAAGTGGTTTTAGCCAAAGGCTTAGATGCTAATACAGCATTCCAGATTTTGTCTATTGATATTGCCGATATTGATGTTGGTCAAAATATTGGCGCAAAACTACAAACAGAACAAGCCGGTGCGGACTTAAAAGTTGCTAAAGCTAAGGCCGAAGAAAGAAGAGCCATGGCCGTTGCTGAAGAACAAGAAATGAAAGCTAGAGCACAAGAATCGCGAGCGAAGGTAATTGAAGCCGAAGCACAAATTCCATTGGCTATGGCAGAAGCATTTCGTTCAGGTAATCTAGGTATAATGGATTATTACAAAATGAAAAACATTCAGGCAGATACAGATATGAGAACATCAATTTCTAAACCTGAAACACAATCTGAGTACGATGATTTGGAAGAAGAGTAATAAAAATTCAGAAAAAATAAAGAATATGAGTTTGTTAGTTGTTGGTTCGGTAGCGTTTGATGCTATTGAAACTCCTTTTGGAAAAACAGATAAAATTATTGGAGGTTCGGGAGCGTACATTTCATTGGCGTCTTCGTATTTTAAAAAACCAGTAAATGTTGTTTCGGTTGTTGGTGAAGATTTCCCTAAAGAATACATAGATCTTATGGAATCTCATGGCGTGGATACAAAAGGTATTCAAGTTAAGATGGGAGAAAAATCGTTCTTCTGGTCTGGTAAATACCACAACGACCTTAATACTAGAGACACCTTAATTACAGAATTAAATGTTCTAGAGCATTTCGATCCTATTATTCCGGAAGAATACCAAGATTGCGAATATTTAATGTTAGGGAATTTAGCCCCAATTGTTCAGCAACAAGTAATTGAAAGACTGAACAAAAGACCCAAGTTAATAGTAATGGATACTATGAACTTTTGGATGGAAATTGCTGCTTCAGACTTAGAAAATACATTAAAACTAGTAGATGTACTTTCTATTAACGACGAAGAAGCAAGGCAGCTTTCCGGTGAATATTCATTAGTGAAAGCAGCTAAGAAAATTCTTACCATGGGACCGAAAACCTTAATTATTAAAAAAGGGGAACACGGTGCGTTGTTATTTAACCAGAAAGAGGTGTTCTTTGCGCCCGCCTTGCCTTTAGAAGATGTTTTTGACCCAACTGGTGCTGGCGATACTTTTGCTGCTGGATTTGTGGGTTATTTAGCTAAAACGGATGATGTAAGTTTCGAGAACATGAAACGCGCCATTATCTATGGTTCTGCCATGGCTTCTTTCTGTGTAGAAAAATTTGGCACCGAACGTTTAGTAGGTTTAAAAGATATAGAAATTAAAGAAAGAGTACAGGAATTTATTGATTTAGTTCAGTTTGAAATAGACCTTGATTAACAATAGAAACATATTTAGAGCAGTCTTTATTGCTTTTACTTTATTAATGGTTGGTATTGGGATCCATATGTGTTCCCGTACCACTTCTCCTTGGAGTAAGGAGAAAATTGAACAAAAGTATAAAGTGAAATAGCTTTAGTAGACGGCTAATGATTTTTTAAGTATTCAGAAAACTAGAAATGTTTTCTAATTGTAAACCTCTGTTTTTCCAATAATTTCTAGAATATACTTGTTTTACCTTCCAGCCTTTTCGCTCTAACAGCAATGGTCTATAACTGAAAATAGATTTCACAGAAGAATCGGAATAAAACAAATTATCATCTGCCAATAATAGTTTATCAAATTGCTGCTTATGCGACGAAGCTAAATCGGCAAAAAACACCTGTTTCAGCTCAATACTTTCAGATAAAGCAGTTTGTAATTTCTGACTTAAGCGCCCTCTTAATTGATTGTTATCGGTATCCAATTCTTTCTTAAATCCTTTCTCTGAAGTCTCCTGAACAAATTCTAAATACTTTTTAAGAAGCTTTGGTCCCTTGTGTAAGGTATCTTCTGTATTGAGTTGGCTTGGCCAAATACTGGTAACTACAACTACTTTTTCCTTAGCGCGTGAAATGGCAACATTTAGTCGGTTTTCACCACCTTCTTGATTTAATAAACCAAAATTCATCTGAAATTTACCGGCTAACGTAGGGGCATATGCTACAGAAAAGATAATAGTACCGCGTTCGTCACCTTGTACATTTTCTATGTTTTTCACAAAGATTTCCGTTGGTAGAGGTAGTTGTTTTTTCTCAAAAGCTTCAATCAATAAGTCTTCCACCAAATCTTGTTGTTTGTTGTTGAAGCAAACAATGCCAATATCAGTATTGTTGTTTTTCGTATTCAGCTAAAACCAATTCAACTACTTTTTCGGCTTCTGCCTTATTGGTGTTTTTATCCCAGTAACCGGGTACTTTAATGTATTCTAAAGCGGAAGAAGAAGTGTTAAAGTCTTCTTTAGAAGGAATGAACTCTAGTTTTCCTTTATAGAAATGTTTGTTAGAAAAGTCAATAAGTTCTTTATACCTACTTCTGTAATGGCCAGTTAACAGTACACTTGGCAAATACCGTTCAGAAAAATCTAAGAGAGAATCAATTTCTAGATCGGCGTCTTCTTCCGTCGTCATTTTCGAAACGGACTTTATAAATATTTGTGGGCTGTAGTTGTTGCCCGTCACCACAGATTACCAATTGTTTGCCTCTAAAAGTGCCTGGGAAACCATTTTCTAAATAACACTGTGAAGCTTCGTCAAAGATTACTAGATCAAATATTTCTTCCGAAGGAAAAACTGCCCCAACCGTTTCTGGTGAACACAGCCAACAAGGCACCAGTTTAAAAATCTCGTCAGAATACTCTTGAAAGAGTTTTCTTAAGGGCCATATTTTCTTCTTTTTGGTGACTTGGTATTTTAAATCGCGGTAGGTTACTCGGTTATTTAAGCGGTTGTAATCTAAATCTTCGTATGTTTTTTCTTTTAGTTTTAAGAGTAATATATCTTTAGAAAGTTCATGTTTTTTTTCAATAGAATGGTTTAATTCTTCTGTATACTGCGCTAATTTTGGTGAAGAAAACAAGTGCAGGCTTGGGAATTTAGTTTCAAGAATATAAAGCCAACTTAAGAAAATTTGTTGTTCCGAATGGTAGATCATCTCATTTGCATTTGCGGGATGGTATTCGTCAATAATTTTCTGTAAAATACTCTTTTTGAATAAAGGTAAATTGTTGTAAAATTTATCCCATTCCATTATGTTTTCATAGTCTTCAAGACTCGTGATTAGTTGTTCAATTTTTTCGCTGTCCCTAAAAAGTTGGCTAATCTGTGTTTCCGAAAGATAATCTTGCCAATAGCTTCTGTTTAAAGGTACTTTTCGGCATAAAGAAAGTAAAGCTTCTGTTTTTTCTTTGGTAGCTTGGTAAGAGTTTTCAAAAATATTAAGGTGTTCTTTTAAGCTCCTTAACTCTTTAGCCGTTTTTACGGCCTCAATGGCAATACTTTGCCTGTCGAACCATTTCTCTATAACTTCTTGACTAATCTTTTTAGGCACGTCTAATAGCCATTCACAATCTTTTAGTTTAGTGTGTAAATGTTCAATATTTAAACGGTTATCAACTAAACGCTGTAATTCTTTTAAGCCTTCTTTGTCCCATTTTAATTGATTTTTAACTAGAGCTTTCTTTAAAATGTATCTTTTTTTATTAAAGAACAGCCATTTAACACGTTTAATAAGGCTGTGTTTAGAAGCATGTAAATCGTTAAAGACTTCTTGTAGCTGATTAATTTCAGCAATTTCTAAATGTTCTTCAGTACCGTCTTTAAAACAATCTAAAATTCGTTTTTCATTTAACAGAAGCCAATCCAAGTCGGCTTGTGGCTTTTGCAGATAATGTTTAAAATAATAAAAGACCTTTTCATTTTTAATCAGGTTTAAAAGATCTTTTAGAACGGGTTCTTTTTCAAGAACCCAAAAAGCATCCTCCATTTCTATAAAATCAGAAAGGATTTCACCCGATTTTTCATGGTAATACGCTTTGAAATTTCGTAGGTCGGTAAGGCGTTTAAGAAGTTCGCTCTTATCTGTTAATGTATAATTATGAAAAGATTTCCTACCATTCCAACTATGATCCTCGGCTAAAAAGGATTTTATATTGCTGAAATTTATTCTTATTTCGTGCTTAAAATCTTCAAGTGTATTAAAGACAAGTTCAGCAGCTTCTTGGCCTAATATAGGTTCTTTGTTAATGTTGCATTTCAGGTATAATTCTTTAGCGGAAAGGCCAAAATCTTTGTCATTAAACAGGGCCTCTTTTAGTTCGTTTAATGCTTCGGCTATCTGATCTATTTGTTTAGAAACCTGAAGAAAATTCCGTTCTAACAAAACGGTGTCTAAGTTGTTGTTTTGTTTTTCATAACCTTCTACATTTTCAATCTGATCTGAAATGTGTTTGTAAACCGAATTTCTATCGGCCATAAAATCATGTACCAAGGCAGAAAAATGCCCAATTTTCTTTTGCTCTAATCGGTTTTGAATAACTTCTAGCGCCACTTTTTTCTGGCTTAACACCAGTACTTTTTTTCCTCTGGAACTGAAATCTGAAATTAGGTTACAAATTAATTGAGATTTACCACTACCAGGAGGTCCTTGAACAACAATAGAATGACCGTTTTTAATCTGTTTTAGGGCATCTTCTTGGGCGGCATCTGTTCTAAAAACAGTAAAAGTATTTTGTTCTTGGTTTTGCTGTACCCTGTATTCCTGAATTTTTGTACTGAAATATTCTTCGGGTGAATCAAATTCGTTTTTAGAAATGAATTTAGCGTAATCCGAAATTAAATAAGAGTCGTTTTGAGGGAAAATCCCAAAAGCAGCTCGGTTAAAGAGTTTTAACTTCCCGTCTTGGTATTGTTGATTGGCTTCTTCCTTCCTTAAATCGGGAATAGGAAGTAGCGTATCTGTAAACAGATCCTGATTAAAATGAATGTTCAGATCTGTTTTTTCTAGGTAGTTGTACAGTTCTCTTTTAATAGAATCAATTTCTTTACCTAAATCCAAAAGGTCAAATTCAAAAAGGTCTTCGGGTAACTTTAATCCATTAAAATGGCTGTAAGCCAGTAAAAAAGTCTCGTTAAATTTTATGGTTTCATCTTTTACCCGTGATAAGTACCACTTTCCAGCGTCTTTATAAATGTTAACCGATGCAAAAAATAGGGGGCACCTAACTGTAGAACCATCTAATAGTTTGCCTTCAACATAAGGCCATCCTAAGTAAAGACTATGGTTACCGCTTTCGGTTAAAACACGGTCGTTTATTCGGGTAATGTTTTTAAGTTGGTAGGAAAGCTGATTAGCGCTTTTGTCTCTAGCATCTACATCTAAACACAAGGGAATAGGCTTGGTAGATTGTAAAAGCTTATTAAGAAATTCTGTGGGTGTATTTATACTGCCAGTAAAGGCAAGTTGAGATAAATCAATCTCTGAGGACTTAACCTTAGTATGAAAAAGTAGTTTGTTCTTTTGATTAAGGTTGGAAAGCTTTTTCTGTAAAGCTTTTAGAAAGTGATTCATATACCGAAATATAATAAATCACTTCCGTAAAATGTAGTATTTCTTAGAACTTGGTTCTGCTATGCTCTGCTCTATGGAAAGTATATTCAGCACCAATCATTAAGCCCACCAATAAATTTCTTGTGTTAGGATTTGATCCAGAAGAGTAAATATCGTTGTTGTATGCGTCTTTAGCTTGTTTTTCTAATTTTGTTAAGCTATACTCTAACCTTGCTAAGAAAGTAGCGTTCCACCATCTAGTTACTTTAAAATATACACCACCAGCTAAAACCCAATCTAACCCAAATGTGTTGTAATATTTACTTCTGTTCATCTATTGCAGGAAGGTCAAAAAAATCATTGGCTCCATAATCTTCAAAGGCTACAAGCCCACCTTCAGCCTTAAATAAATAAGATAATTGTGGCCCTGTAAACACCTTAAATCTTATTTTGTGATTAAAAGGAATAATGTATTGATAGGTAATGGGAACTTTAAAGTAGCGTAATCTTTTACTTCCATTTTTAACAATTTCATTTCCGCCTTGGTCATATTTAGCTGTCCAATTTTGATTGACAGCAGAATAATGCAGACCAAATCTTAAACCATGTCTAGATTTAATGTCATTTACCAAACGGCCACCAATTAGTCTAGATCTATATTTTTGATCAAAGTATTTAATGTACTCTACACCAACACCATATGAAAAAGATGCTTCTTGTTGAAGAATACCCTCAGTAGGAGCATTTTGTAATTGGCTCACCATAGGGATTAAATAAACACCCATTTGATCTTGGGCAAACGTCTCTTTCCCTGTAAGTAAGAAAAAGAATAATAATGTCAGAAATGGTATCTTCGATCTCATAATCAAGTAACTATAGGACAAAGGTAAAACGATTATCTTTATAAATCAGCTGTATAGTTAATAAATGTTTTTTAAAAAAGGTGCTGCAAATTGTATTTTTATACTTTTGCATAAAGAAATAATAAATGAAACCTTTCAAAATCCTTATATACGTAGTTATACTAATGGGAATTTTATCCTGTTCTTCTGGTGGTCATAAGTTTTTTGATATAAAATTAGAAGATGTTAGTCAAGTTAGATTACATTGGAAACAACATCATTATACTAATGAAGATTCTGATTATTATCCTATAGAAGAAAAAGAAATACAAAATTTCATACTAGAGTTTAATGATTTGAGACCTACTCTAAAAAATGATTTTAATTCATGTTATGAAGTTGTTATAGATTATGTTGATCATACACAAGAAATATATAAATGTGATGGGGTTTTGTTAAAAAATCCACACAACAATAAGATATACAAAATTGTTGCTAAAGAAAATCTAATAACTAAATACTGGGGTATCAGAAAAAGAGACTTCTGTTTAAAACAAGACAAATCTAAAAGTGGAAAGTAAAATAGACATCCGGTCCCTCTCTTTGGATGCTTTAATAAAGGCATTTGAATTATTAGGTGAAAAAAAATTCAGGGCTAGACAAGTTTACGAATGGCTATGGAAGAAGTCTGCTTTTACTTTTTCAGAAATGACTAATCTTTCTATTTCTTTAAGAGAAACTCTAGAAGCTAAATACCAAATATTGCCCGTATCTATTTCTTCCCAACAGGTAAGTAATGATGGTACTATTAAATATGGATTAAGGCTTCATGATAATCATTTAATTGAAAGTGTTCTTATACCCACTAATACCAGACTTACAGCATGTATTAGCTCTCAGGTTGGTTGTTCTTTAACCTGTAAGTTTTGTGCCACAGGTTATATGAAGCGTTTAAGAAACCTTACCGATGCAGAAGTATATGACCAAGTATACTTAATGATGCAACAAGCGGAAGAACATTTTGGTAGACCATTGACCAATGTTGTTTTTATGGGAATGGGTGAGCCCTTACTTAATTATGCTAATGTAGTAAGTGGTATACATAAAATAACAAGCGAAGAAGGGTTGCATTTTTCGGCTAAGCGAATTACGGTCTCTACTGCTGGGATTTCTAAAATGATTAGAAAACTGGCCGATGAAAAACCTAAAATGCGTCTAGCACTTTCTTTACACGCAGCTAATGATGTTAAGAGAAATGAAATAATGCCTATTAATGAAACCAATAATTTACCCGAATTAAAAGGTGCATTAATGGAATATTATGAAAAAACGAAAGAGCGTATTACCTTAGAATATATAGTGTTTAATAACATTAACGATGGTTTAGAAGACGCTTTAGAACTATATAATTTTGCTAAATCTTTTCCGTGTAAGATTAACATTATAGAATACAACCCTATTGATCAAGCTTCATACGAAAACAGTACCGAAGACAAAATTGAACAGTTTAGTAAGTTTTTAGAAAAAAAGGGGGTTGTTGTAAATGTAAGAAGAAGCAGGGGTAAAGATATAGATGCAGCTTGTGGTCAATTAGCGGGTAAAAGTAAATAGTAACATTGATGGAAGAAGAATTTAATGCCTATTTAGAATCTAAGAATATTGATTCCGATCAGTTTAAATCTGCTGAACCGGAACGATGGGAAGAATGGCTCAAAATTTTTTCAGAAATCAATGAAAAGAGTTTTACCGCCCAAAAGCTGTTTTTAATTAACAAGATTAGAAGAAGATATTTAAAGCAATAAGAAAAGTATTTAGATTTATAAAAGATATCGTTTTCCCATCTCGTTATCTACTTCATTTAAAAGCTCTTCTACCATAGGGTTTTCTTGTTTGGTTAAAAGTTGATTTAATACGTTGTGTAATTCTTTCTGTATCATTCGGTCTTCTTTTCCATAGTCCCAAATCGGTAAAATAGTTTCCGAAAAGATTTGTTCAAAAGTCATTTCCTTTATCAAAATTAGTACTTGATCTTCTTCGTCTCTTATTCGGTTTTTCGGAAATCGGTTAGCTCTATAAGATAGTAGTTGCGCTAGAGCTCTTAAGCTGATAACCGCCGTCCCAGGGTCATTTATACCAGGACTTAAGGCTTTAATGGCAATTTCCATTAACTGCCTAAAACCATAAAAAAAGTTAGCGTCTATAGACTCGTCAAAATGCAAGTAAATAGCCGCCAGAAATTCTTCTTCTACTTCTTTCTCTAATGGAATATTGCATTTAAAAAGTAACGTATCTTCCAAAACAAAAGTACCAGGCGTGTGGGCTAAATAGATCGTGCAATTGTGTTTTTGGCAAAGTTTTAGCAGCGTTTTTTGATTAAAGCCTTCATATACTCCAGAACGATTAGCCACTATTTTATGCCATTTTTCTACCTCTTGAAAAATGTCGTTAGGTTCTCTTTTCAGTAAACACGCTTCTTTTAATTCGTTTTTGGTCTGAACATAAATTCTACGTACAATCACTTCGTATTTTACCGACTGCGTAATGTAATGTAGGAAATAGATGAAAAGGAAAATATCGAATATGGTAAGCAGAATTAATAAATAGGTACTTATGGAAGGAATATAAATCCCCGAGTCAATATCCCGAATGGTGGTCATTAAGAAAAAGGCATAAACAATTGTGCCAATGTAAATGCCCAAAACAATTTGCTGAAAACGGTTGCCTATAAGTTTGTTCAGTACTCGGTTACTCATTTGTGATGCCGCCTGGTTTAATACAATCATCACCATTGAAAAACTAAAAACGGTTAACGAAATTATTCCGGCAGAAATGGCTGAAATTATACTTCTGGCGGTAGAAGCATCTTTTAATACTAACCATGGCAATTCCGATTTAAGTTCTTTTCCCCATTCCGAAAAATCGAAAGAAATAATCAAGGAAGAGCCAATTAAAAACAGAAAGCCGATAAAAGCAGGGTAAAAAGCAATGCTGTTTATAATTCGGAAATAATTGTTCTGTAACCAGATCTTAATCGTTTTTAACATAGGGTAATTGTAAAAGTAAGGGACTTGTAAAATACAAGTCCCACTTAACATCTATTATAACTAAAAAAGTTCGTTTTAGCTTATTTTAGGCTGAACGTTGTCGTTTCTAAATCCCTAGAATTTGGCCCTACCATCACTTCAAATTCACCGCTTTCAATAGTAAATTTTCCATTCGAAAGGTAATACCCCAAGTCTTCTGGTTTCAATTGGAAAGTCACTTTTTCAGAACCACCTGTTTTAAGATTAATTTTCTGGAAGCCTTTCAATTCTATAACCGGACGTGTTTCTTTAGAAACTAAATCACGGACGTATAATTGAACAATTTCGTCACCATCTCTATCGCCAACATTGCTCACGTTTATAGTAATTTCTAAAACACCGTTAGTATCTAAACTAGTTTTGTTTAAGCTTAAATCCGAATACGAAAATTCTGTGTAGCTCAATCCGTAACCAAACGGATACAACGCCATTTTTGGAGCATCGCTATAGTGCGAATAAAAAACCATTTCTTTCTCAAATTCATTGGCTTGCTGGACGACCCGTATTTTTCATATTATAATACATAGGCATTTGGCCTACTGTGTACGGAAATGAAACCGTTGTTTTTCCACTTGGATTTACGTCACCAAACAGTACATCTGCAATAGCTTCTCCTGACATAGAGCCTAAATGCCACGTTTCTACAATGGCCGGAATGTGCGCATCTTCCCAACTTAAATCTAAAGCTCTTCCGTTCATTAAAACCAACACAATGTTTGGATTTACTTTGTGAACTTCTTTCAATAACTCTTGCTGAACGCCCGGTAATTTAAGATCGGTACGGCTTCTTGCTTCTCCCGACTGAAAGCAATCTTCGCCCAAAACCATTACCACTTTATCGGTAGTTTTGGCCAATGCAATGGCTTCTTTAAAACCGGTTTTGTCGGTTTCGTTAATCTTCAATTCATAAATGAACGAACGTTTTCCGTCTACCAAACGGCAACCTTGTGTGTATTTCACCTTGTCTTCACCAATTTCAGCCTGAAAACCTTCTAACACAGAAATAGCTGAATTTGAAATGGCCTTCGCTCTCCAAGAACCTAAAGGAGAATCTTTGTCTTCTGCTAAAGGCCCAATTAAAGTAATGGATTCTTCTTTATTTAAAGGGAGTAAATTGTTCTCGTTTTTCAACAATACAATCGCTTTATGTGCTCCTTTTAAGGCAACTTCTTTTCCTTCTTCCGAACCGATGATTTCTTTTTCCAATTCAGCATTGCAGTATTTGTATGGATCGTCAAATAAACCCAATTCAAATTTCACTTTTAAGATTCTACGAACGGCATCGTCTATGTTGGCTTCCGAAACTTTTCCTTCTTTCACCAACGTTTCTAAATTATCTATGTAACATTTGCCTTCCATATCCATATCGGAACCTGCGTTTAAAGCAATTTCTGCTGCTTCTTTTTTATCTGTTGCTACACCATGTGTTACTAATTCTGCGGTAGACGCCCAATCAGAAACCACAAAACCTTCGTAATCCCAATCGCCTTTTAAAATATCACGCTGTAAGAAAGCACTTCCTGTTGCCGGTGTTCCACCAATGTCGTTAAAAGCATTCATGAATGATGCTGCACCAGCTTCAGAAGCGGCTTTAAAAGGAGGTAAAATAATGTTGTATAAGGTACTGTTGCTAAAATCCCCCGAATTATAATCGCGCCCACCTTCTGCAAAACCATAACCGGCAAAGTGTTTCACGCAAGCCGCCATGGTATGGTCAGAATTTAAATCACCTTGAAATCCTTTAACACGGGCAACAGCAATTTTAGAACCTAAATACGGGTCTTCTCCGGCACCTTCCATCACACGTCCCCAACGTGCATCTCTGCTGATGTCAACCATTGGTGCAAACGTCCAGTTTAATCCGGCAGCTGTTGCTTCTTTGGCCACATAAGCCGTAGTTTTTTCAATTAATTCGGTGTCCCAAGTCGCCGATTCTGCTAAAGGAATAGGCATCATGGTTTGGTAACCGTGTACAATGTCGTATCCAAAAAGCATCGGGATTTTTAAACGACTATTTTCTACACAAAGTCGTTGTGCTTCGCGTACTTTTTCTACCGAAGTAATATTAAGCATGGCGCCCACACCACCGTTTTTAATTTGTTCGTATTTCTTCTGCGTATCGTCGTCTTCAGGAACAGGTCCTGTAACATCCCAAAAACCGTTGTATAAATTTAACTGACCAATTTTTTCTTGTAAAGTCATTAACGCCAATACAGAATCTACCTTTTGGTCTACTTCTGATGTAGCAGAAACCGTAGTTACTGCTTCTTTATTTTCTTGGCAGGCTACACCTAGTAAGGTTAAGATCCCTAGGGTAAACCATAATGTGAATTTCGTTTTCATAAGCTTATTTTTTGTTCTCCATTCAGTTTAAGCAGAACAAGTTTGTTTCTGATAAAAAGAGTATTGAAAGATGTTTTTAGAGACTCTTTTTTGTGTAAATCGATCATGAAATATCCCTTGTAAAATTCAGGATAAATATGCTATATTTAATGTATATGAGGTTTTTGTACTCTTCTTATACAAGCAAAAATTTAAAGCAGATAAAAAATCTTCTTTTGTGTTTTTTGTTGCTCTTTTTTCTGAACGGAAGATCTTTTTCCAGAACGATAGAAATACAGCAAAGTGATGCCATGATCAGGAATATACAAACTGATTTTTTGGTGTATGAAGATACAGCAGATTTGCCATTTGCAGCCATTAAGCTGTTGGCCGATTCTTCTTTTCAGCTGAACAAGAAAAATGTAATAGCCAATACCAAGGCTGCGTATTGGTTAAAATTCAGGATAATAAATACTTTAAAGGAAGATCAACACCGTGTTCTTAATTTTAATGATCCTGATTTTGAAGAGATCGATTTTTTTTCGGGAGAAGAACATTATACTTCGGGTACACAGTTTCCGTTTACGGCGCGCCCCATTATTCATAAGAACTTTGTTTTTGATGTTTATCTAAACCCCAACGAAACCAAGACCATTTATGTGAAACTGCGTTCTCGGTTTCATTCCTCTTTTGCTACCGATTTAAGCACTACTTCGGAATTAATGTCGTATTCCTTAACCGAATACTTGCTGTTGGGGATTTTTTATGGCGTTATTTTTATTCTGTGTATTTACAATATCATTCTCTTTTTCACCGATAAGAATAAAACCTACCTCTATTATGTGTTTTACATACTCAGCTGTGCTCTTTTTGCCTTAAAGAAGACGGTTTGGGTTTTCAGTTTATTTGGAGAAACAACCCCGAAGTCAATGTCTTGGTGCATCATTTAGCACCGCTTTGTTTGTTGATTTCATACTTGTTGTATGCTACTTCTTTTTCGGAATTGCGGAAATATTCCAAAAAGAAATTCAAGCCTATTAATGGGATCTTTTGTGCTTTTTATAGGGTATTATGTTTTGCATACTATTTACTTTCCGGCTTCGCCTTTTTGGTTCTATTTTGTACATTATCCCTTTTGCAGTATGCTATTTTATGGTCTTGCAAATACCGGGTTCTAGCCGAAGGACTACTTTTTTCTTTTTGGTTGGAAATACAATTATACTATTGAGTTTTTTGATTTACCTCTTGCGATTGCTCAACTTAATCCCGTCTGGTATTTTGCCTGTTTATTCTTTCAATTTTGCATTTATAACCGAAGCCGTGGTGCTTTCTATGGCAGTTGGTCAGCAAGTAAAATTTACTATTAAAAGTAGGGAGCTGGCTCAAAAGGCTGTGATAAAAGGCTTGGAAGAAAACGAAAAACTGAAAGATAAAGTGAATAAGGAACTGGAAGGAAAGGTGGTAGAACGTACTAAATCTTTGCAACAAAAAAGCAACGAGTTAGAACAAGCCAATCTTCGATTAAACGATTTACAAGCCCAGTTGTATAAAATGAACGAACAACTGGATATGAATAATTTTCGTTTGCAAAAGGAAGTTCAGAAGTCAACGCAACAAATGATTACGGCTAAAGAGTTGAGTTTTGAAGCCTTTTGTGAAGTATTCCCTACTAAAAAAAGCTGTTTAGATTTTATTTTTAAGTCGAAATGGGAAGACAAAACCTTTGTTTGCAAGAAGTGTGGGGCAAATGATTTTAAACTGAAAAACGAATACGACCGAATTTGTACAAGCTGTAAGACGCCACATTCATTGACTTCGGGGACTTTGTTCCATGCCTTAAAAATGGATCTGCAAAAGGCTCTGTTTTTCACGTATTTAATTAACCTGAATTCTAATAAATACACGGTAGATGAATTAGCGGAAATGTTAGGTATCAGCCGTAACTCGGCTTGGAGTTTTAAAAAGAAAATCATTACCCAGAAAGAAGTCCTTCAGAAAACTACTAAAAAAGACAAGTTAGAATTGGGTGAGTTGATAGTGGGTATGTAGTTAGTTTTGGGATTGATGATCAGTTAACACACTCCCGAGGGGACTCCAAGTCCCCTTGGGAGTTAGACCAACACCGTTAACTTTTACTAATGTTGTTAAAAAAATGACTGTTTAGTTCTGTTTATGAAGGGCTTTGGTTTATTTAGGAGAGTAAACATTATTTTTGATGTATATAAAATTTATACATATCAAAATGGTAGGTATAATAAATGAACTATATATGAGTAAAGGAAATAGAAGAAACCCTAAACAGTTTATACCTCAAAAGCAACCTCCCAAGGCCCTGCCCAAAAACACCTCATCTACTTTGCTCGATAGGATGGTCGATGGAAGAGAGTTTGAAAGCCTATTAAATTATCAATATACTAACCTGAATTTTTTAGAGGAGATAAGAAAAAGCATTAAAGAAATACAGACAGTTCGTAATGTACCATTAGTTTGTTATATAGCTAATGTCGTTAAGCCTAGAAACGTTCCAGTCGCAATTGATGATTCAGATGACCTACCATTTAATGAAATGATAGCTTCTTTGCCTAAAGAGGTTAAAGAAATTGATATTGCTTTAGTGACACCTGGTGGATTTGCGCATCAAGTAGCAAAATTCGTTAACACTCTACGACCAAGATTTGAAAAAGTCAATTTTCTAATCTTAAATAAAGCAATGAGTGCAGGAACGATATTTTCAATGTCTGGAGATGAGATTATAATGACAAATCAATCACAAATTGGCCCGATTGATCCCCAAGTAAGGAATAGGAATGGTGAATTTGTTCCAGCTCAATCTCTTTTAACCTTAGTAGAGGAGATTAAAAAGAGAGGTGAAGATGCAATTAAAAAAGGGCGACAACCCGCATGGACTGATTTACAGATTTTAAGGGGCATTGATCCAAAAGAAATTGGAAATGCAATGAGTGCAAGTAATTATTCCATTCAATTGGTCGAAGAATATTTGTGTAATTACAAATTTAAACCTTGGACGCATCACTCAAGTTCAGGCGCGGAAGTAACTGATGAAGAAAGGAAAAAGCGAGCGAATGATATTGCTAGTTTACTTTGTAACCATAGTCAATGGAAAAACCACGGACACGCTATTACGAGAGAAGCCGCTTGGGATGTTTGCAAATTGAAAATAAAAAAGGCAGAAGAAATCGAAGGTTTAGATCGAGCTATGAGAAGAATGTGGGCTTTATTCTATTGGGTCTTTGAAAATACACCAATAGCAAAGATATTTGTATCAGATAATTACTGTATCATTAGAAACGATTTACCCAACGGACAAAACAAATAGTTATGGAAGAAAAAAATGAACTTTTAAAAAAACTTGGTTTTTCTGATTCGTTTATCAAAATAGTTAATGATGAAACTTATGAAGAAGTTTCTTTTACTTCATTTTCAGAAAGTACTGCATTTGTTGAATCATTTGATATCACCCCAAATGACACTAATAAGGTTATAATTTATAAGACTAATAAGCCCCAAAGCATAGTGATAAATTCAATTTAAAAAGTCCTTAACATCAGGAATAGACCTAAACTAGCCCTCCGTTCCCGCCATGCTTTGCATGGTGTTTAAACCTAATCCATACACCCTTTTTTAGAGCAGCGCAATTAGGGCGGATGAGAATAGCGATTATATCGCGGTATTGAAACGAGGGAGATAAAATCTACCCAACGTCAACGAGGTTTTAAACCTCGTCGACGTTTTAGAAAGCGAAGCCTTTGCTAACTAATGCGATTACTTAAAGTAATCGCATTAGTTGTTTTCTTGCTTACCTTTCTGGGAACTTAGTTCCGTGCCACTAGCACCACGGATGTAACATTCGCGCTAGAAATTGAAGGCTTCACTGATTTATTCTTGCCCAAGTATTTCCCACCTATACCACCCTAATTTCACCCTTAATTTTTATGCCTGAAACTCTATTTGTTTTAGACAAAATGTACGTGTATTTTTGCACCGAGTTTTTAAACCGAACCTAATGCAAAGAGATCAGGAAATATTCAATTTAATTGCTGAAGAACAGCAACGTCAGGAAAGAGGAATTGAACTTATCGCTTCCGAAAACTTTACTTCTAAGCAAGTAATGGAAGCAATGGGAAGCGTTCTTACCAATAAATATGCGGAAGGTCTTCCGAACAAACGTTACTACGGTGGTTGCGAAGTAGTTGACCAAGTAGAACAAATAGCTATTGACCGCTTAAAAGAATTATTTGGTGCAGAATGGGCCAACGTTCAGCCGCATTCAGGAGCGCAAGCAAACGCTGCCGTTTTCATAGGCTGTTTACAACCTGGTGATAGCATTTTAGGTTTCGATTTATCTCACGGTGGTCACCTTTCACACGGTTCTCCGGTAAACCTTTCGGGTAAATATTACCAAGCTAATTTCTACGGCGTTCAAAAAGAAACCGGTAGAATTGATATGGACAACGTAGAAAAAATTGCGTTGGAAGTACAACCAAAACTAATCATTTGTGGTGCCTCAGCTTATTCTAGAGATTGGGATTACGCTAGATTCCGTGCTATTGCAGACAAAATAGGTGCTTTATTATTAGCAGATATTGCTCACCCTGCCGGTTTAATTGCCAAAGGATTATTAAATAACCCAATGCCTCACTGCCATATTATTACTTCTACAACACATAAGTCTTTAAGAGGACCTAGAGGTGGTGTAATTATGATGGGTAAAGATTTTGAAAACCCTTGGGGACAAAAAACACTTAAAGGACAAGTGAAAATGATGAGCCAAATTTTAGATGGCGCTGTTTTCCCGGGTACACAAGGTGGTCCTTTAGAGCATGTAATTGCAGCTAAAGCCGTAGCTTTCAAAGAAGCATTAACTGACGAGTATTTAGAATATGCTAAACAAGTAATTAAAAATGCGGCTTCATTGGCAGATGCCTTGATTGCTAAAGGTTATTCTATTATTTCGGGCGGAACAGAAAACCACTCTATGTTAATTGACTTAACATCGAAAGACGTTAACGGTAAACAAGCTGAAAACGCTTTGGTGGAGGCAGACATTACGGTAAATAAAAACATGGTTCCTTTCGATACTAGATCTCCTTTTGTTACTTCAGGTATGCGTTTAGGAACGTGTGCAATAACTACCAGAGGTTTAAAAGAAACAGACATGGTTAAAATTGCTGAGTTAATTGACAAAGTGATTACCAACCACGAAGATGCCAACACACTTGCTGAAGTGAAAAAAGAAGTGAACGCTTTCATGGCGGATTTCCCTCTTTATTCATAATTTACAACAGCTATACAGTCCTTCCGAAGAATAAGATATCTTCTCTTTGGAAGGACCTTTTCATACCCTTTAGTTAAAGACCAACATGCTGGATCAGTTAGATGACGATGCGCTTGACCGTTACGTGGAAGCCAAAAAGCAAGGTAAAGACCCTTCTGAAATAGGAGAAATGTCTTTCCTAGAACACGTAGAAGTATTACGGTGGCATGTTATTAGATCAGTGATTGCGGTTTTTGTTCTAGCTATTGTAGCTTTTGTTTCAAAAGATTTTGTATTTGGCACCCTAATTCTAGGTCCTAGCCGTCTAGATTTTTTAACTTTCCGTCTGTTGTGTGATGCTTCGGATTGGTTGAAATCGGATGCCTTGTGTATTACAGACATGCCTTTTATTCTACAAAGTAGAAAAATGACAGGGCAGTTTACCATGCACATTACCTCCTCAATAATTGTTGGTTTTATTGCGGCATTCCCCTATGTGTTTTGGGAAATATGGCGTTTTGTGAAACCTGGTCTTCAAACTAATGAGAAAACCACTGCCAGAGGTACTGTTTTTGTAGTAAGTGTTTTATTCTTTACAGGAGTGCTTTTTGGTTATTATATTATTAGCCCATTAATCGTTAATTTTTTAGGACATTATACCCTGCATGAGTCCATTGCAAATGAATTTGATATTGCCTCTTATGTAGGTACCGTAACCACTTTAGTGTTGGTTTGTGGTTTAATGTTTCAGCTGCCGGTGGTGGTGTATTTCTTAACAAAAGTGGGTATTGTTACACCCCAATTATTAATTGCGTATCGTAAGCACGCTTTAATTGTAATTATGTTCTTGGGCGCGTTGTTAACTCCGCCAGATGTAACCAGCCAAGTATTAATTGCTGTGCCGTTATTTGTACTGTACCAGTTCAGTATTGTAGTATCTAAATTTGTAGTTTCAAGGAAGAATTAGGAAAAAAGAAACCATGGGAAAGAAAATTGCTTTCGGTGGCGATCACGCCGGATTTCAGTATAAAAAAGAAATTATAGCTCTATTTGAGTCTAAAGGATATGAAGTAAAAGACTTTGGTCCATACAACGAAGAATCTTGTGATTACCCGGATTACGTGCACCCTTTAGCCCAAGCGGTAGAAAAAGGTGAATTTGATTTAGGAATTATTATCTGTGGAAGTGCTAACGGCGTTAACATGGTTGCTAATAAATACCAAGGAATTCGTTCGGCAATTGTTTGGCAAAACGAATTAGCAGAACTAGCTCGTTCACACAATAATGCCAATGTTTTGGCGCTTCCCGCACGTTTTATTTCGCTAGAGTTAGCCAAAGAGTGTGCTACTACTTTTGTAGAAACTGAATTTGAAGGAGGAAGACACCAACGCAGAGTAGATAAAATTGCTTGTCAGTAAAATATAAATCTTAGCTAACCGTCTACAAGAAAAACAGTATTCAATTTTTAGGATGGAACCCGAATTAAAGCAAGCAAAAAAAGATTTCGATTTCAGTTTTGAAGGAAATGGATTAGATCGTATTTATGATCTTTTTAAAGAATTGGGCGCTTTTTACAAAGTATATTCTCCGGTAAGAAAGGCAGATACCTATGTGATTAGCCATCCCGATTATATTAAGCAAGTACTGCAAACCAATAACCGAAAATACGTTAAAGGTATTGGGATAAACCGCGTTCAAATTCTATTGGGGAAAGGGATTATGGTTTCTGAAGGTGATTTCTGGCGTAGTCAACGCAGAATGATACAGCCTTCTTTCCATAAAGAGGTTATTCATGGTTTAGCGCCTTTAATGCAAAAAAGTAATCAGTTATTAATTGATCGCTGGGCAGAAAAAGTAAGCACAGGCAGCTTCGATATTATGGACGACATGAGCGAGGTAACGCTTCAGATTGTGCTAAAGGCTGTTTTTGGCGAAGATTATAACGAATCTGATCCCAACAACCCATTTATGATGCTGGTTAAAGAGCATAGTAGGGATTTAATGTTTGCCATGCGTTTCCGTCAGTTGGGTAAGCTTATTCAACTAATCGTAGACCGTAGAAGAGAAGAAGATAAAGTCTACTTTGATTTTCTTTCGCTTTTAATGGAAAGCACCGACAAAGACACGGGGGAAGGCATGACCGACAAGCAATTGATTGACGAAATATTTACGTTAATCATTGCCGGACACGAAACTACAGCCATGAGTTTGGGTTGGACGTGGTATTTGCTAGCCATTAATCCAGAGAAACAAGAAAAGCTTGCCGAAGAACTTTCTAAAGCCCTTCCGAATAATAAATTCCCAGATATTGAAGATTTAAAAAACCTTCCTTATACCCATTTAGTGGTAGATGAGGCTTTACGTTTATACCCACCAGGTTGGTTATTAACCCGAAGAACGATAGAAGAAGATACTTTTGGTGATACTGTAATCCCGAAAGGTCAAGATATTTTCTTGTGTCCTTATGTGGTGCACAGACATCCTTCATTTTGGACTAAGCCAGAAGATTTTATACCCGAACGTTTTGAAGAGGAAGCTGAACGACCAAAGTTTGCGTATTTCCCATTTGGCTCGGGTCCAAGACAATGCATAGGGAATTATTTTGCTATAATTGAAATGGTTTTCCATTTGGCTATTATGGCTTCCCGATTTAAAGTTAAATTTGATACTTCGGTGGCTATTGAGTTAGAACCCGAAATTAACCTTCGTTCTAAAAACGGAATTCATCTCTTTGTAGAGAAAAGATAATACAACAGAATGACTTTAACTGCTCAATTCAAAACTATACAAGAAGCTTTTCAGGTAGTGAAATCGGCTTCTACTTCTATACATTTTATTAAATCGAAAGATACTGTTGAGTCGCTTACGTACGCTCAATTGTATCAGGAAAGTTTAACCTATCTATACGCTTTTCAGAAGCAAGGACTGAAAAAAGGAGATGAGTTAATCTTTCAGGTTGAAGACAACAAAGCCTTTGTTTTAAGTTTTTGGGCTTGTATTCTAGGCGGAATTATTCCTGTTCCTTTAAACATGGCTGCCAACGAAGAACAGAAACGTAAATTTGTTCAGGTTTGGAATACCCTTCAGAATCCGCATGTTTTGGTGAGTGATATTTTCTGGAACCGCTTACAATTAGACGCTTCTATTAAAACATTAAGTGCTCAAATAGACGCTAAAAGAGTTAGTATAGATACTTTAGATCTTTCGGGAGAAGGAAAAACAGAACTTGTTTCTGCCGATGATACCGCATTTATTCAGTTTTCTTCGGGTTCTACAGCCGCCCCTAAAGGAGTTATTCTAACACAAAGTAATTTGCTGCACAACGTAGAAGCTATTCTTAACGGAATTGAAGCTAGCGATAATGAATCATCACTTTCTTGGATGCCATTAACCCACGATATGGGTTTAATAGGTATGCACATTACACCAACACTTTTAATGGTGGAACAACGAATTATGCCAACGGCTTTATTCGTAAGAAATCCTAAGTTATGGTTAGAGATTGTTACCGAACACAAAGTGACCGTAACATCCTCACCAAATTTTGGTTACCGTCACTTTCTTAAAAATGTTTCTACCGAACAAAGAGCCGATTTAGAACTTTCTTCTTTACGTGTGATCTTTAACGGTGCCGAACCTATTTCGCCAGATGTAGTAAGAGAATTTAACACTGAAATGAAAATCCAAGGTTTAGCGCCAACGGCTATGTTGCCTGTTTACGGATTAGCGGAAGCCAGTTTAGCGGTTAGTTTCTCTAAGATTGACGGGGAAATGGAAACCTGTAAAATTGCCAGAGGTGCTTCTACCGTTGGTGAAAAAGTGAATTTTAGAGAAGACGATTCTGTAGAATTAGTATCGGCAGGTAAGCCGGTTAAATTTTCTGAAATACAAATCACTAATGAAAATGGTGCTGAAGTTGGTGAAAATGAAATGGGCGAAATTTTAATTAAAGGCCCTAACGTTACCAAAAGATATTACAACGATGTTGCTCCGGAAACCTTCCAAAACGACTGGGTAAAAACAGGTGACATCGGATTTGTTCACGAAGGAAACTTATACATTTCGGGTAGAAAGAAAGAAATCATCTTTGTAAACGGACAGAATATTTATCCGTACGATTTAGAAGATTTATTAATTGAAGCCGGAATTGCTGAAGCAGGTAAAGTAGCGCTTTGTGGTGTTAAAAAAGCCAATACAGATACCGATACCGTTTTAGCTTTTATAGACTATAAAAAGGATTTAGGAGCATTTGAGGACATTGCCAAACAGGTAAAAACAGAATTGACAGAAAAAGCCGCTATTGTGGTAAATCATGTTATTCCTATTAAGACCATCCCTAAAACCTCTAGCGGAAAAATACAACGCGTTAAACTGGGGCAAGAGTTTCTAGAAGGCAATTTTAATACTGTTCTTGCTGAAATGGAAGCCTTAAAAGCACCTGTGGCGGCTGTTGAAGGCGGCGCTTCCCAGATAGAAAACGATTTGTTGGAAATCTGTAACGAGGTATTACCCGATAAAAACATTGGCCGTACCGACAATATTTTTGAGATGGGAACAAGTTCCTTATTATTGGCTCAGATTTACGATAAACTGAACGATAAATACCCCGACAAAATGGAAATCACAGACTTCTTCGATTACCCAACCATTGCGGAAGTTGCTGCTTATTTAGAAGGGCAGAAGTAGGTGGTTTTTAGTTTTGCGATGGGTTTTGGACCATTACATAGCGCGGAACTTAGTTCCGTGTTTTTCTGCCTCAGTTAGTGTTTTCAATGACTTATAAACTTGTCAAGATCGTTTGTGGGGACACAAACGATGGCGGAAACCACCCGCTCGTTTCAAAATACCTTAATACCAACTAATACCGTCATACCGGACTTGATCCGATAATCTCTCTATAAAACTGAAACTGTAATGATTACTAACAGTTTGATTACAACCAGTTGTTCCCGCCAACCACATGGTGATTAGCTATAAAACTTTAACCGTCCGTTTCTGTGTCTTCACAGAAACATGAAAAGATCGCGTCAATGGGGTCACTGACGATGGCGGGAAAATTAAATAATTAATCACTTAAAATTTAGATATAACAGCCCACGGTTTCAACCGCGGGCTATTTTATTTCTCTCCCTGTTCCACCAACTTCTTCACTTCATTCAGTTTTAATAAAGCCTCTACCGGTGAAATGGTATTGATGTCAATGGATTTTAACAATTCTTTGGCTTCTTCTACCTTAGGATTTTCGGGTTCAAAGAAGCTCATTTGCATGTTGTTCTTTGGTACTTCATCCAGCTTTTTTTGGTTTTTTTGTTGCAGTTTGTCCTTTTCTAAATGGCTTAAAATTTCGGAAGAACGCAAAACCACATTGTTGGGCATACCCGCCATTTGCGCTACATGGATACCAAAACTGTGTTCACTTCCACCTTCTTTCAGCTTACGCATAAAAACAATTTTGTTGCCCACTTCCTTTACCGAAACATTAAAGTTTTTAATCCTCGGAAAATCGTCGGCCAGTTTATTGAGTTCATGGTAATGTGTGGCAAAAAGCGTTTTAGCCTTGCATTTTGGGTGGTTGTGCAAGAATTCTACAATAGACCAGGCAATAGAAATACCATCGTAGGTGCTGGTTCCTCTACCAATTTCGTCCATTAACACCAGACTGCGTTCCGAAAGATTGTTTAGGATACTGGCTGTTTCTGTCATTTCTACCATAAAAGTAGACTCCCCTTGTGAAAGATTATCGGAAGCCCCTACACGGGTAAAGATTTTATCTACAATACCAATTTTAGCGGCGTCTGCGGGTACGTAAGAACCAATTTGTGCCATTAATGTAATCAAAGCTACTTGTCGTAACAAAGCCGATTTACCTGCCATGTTGGGTCCGGTAATGATGATAATCTGTTGGGTTTCATCGTCTAGATAAACATCGTTGGGAATGTATTCTTGTTCCGAAGGCAATTTGCGTTCAATAACGGGATGTCTACCTGCTTTTATATCTAAGGCCGTGCTGTCGTCAACTTCTGGTTTGGCGTAATTATAGTTTTTTGCTGCTACTGAAAATGAAACCAAACAGTCTAATTGAGCAATCAAACGTGCATTTTCCTGAATAGGAAGCACAAATTCGGCGGCATCATTTACCAATTTTTGATACAATTCAAATTCAATGGTATTGATTCTACCTTCCGCATTAAGAATTTTTTCTTCGTAGGTTTTTAACTCTTCGGTGATAAAACGCTCTGCATTTACCAAAGTCTGTTTTCTAATCCAGTCGGCAGGAACTTTGTCTTTATGCGCGTTAGAAACCTCTAAATAATACCCGAAAACCTTGTTGTAGGCAATCTTTACTTTTGGGATACCTGTTTTCTCCGCTTCTCGTTGCTGTATTTGTACCAGATAATCTTTCCCCGAAAAAGCAATGGTTCTCAGCTCATCTAATTCCTCATCAATACCATTGGCAAAAATACCACCTTGGTTTATTACAATGGGTAAATCTTCCTTCAGTTCGGTTTCTATGCGGTCTCTTAATTGTCGGCAAAGATTAACTCTATCGGCTAGTAGTTTAAGGTTTTTATTTCCGCTGGAAATTAAGGCTTCTTGTACGGGCTCAATATGGGTAAGTGCTTTGTAAAGCTGTCGTAATTCTCTAGGATTTATTCTACGTGCCGAAACTTTAGAAATTAAACGTTCTAAATCGCCAATATGTTTTAGGTTTTGGATCAATTCATTGTTTAACGAATCTTTCTCCAAAAGGGCTTCTACTACATTTAGCCGCGCTTGAATTTCGGTTTTGTTTTTTAACGGAAGTACCATCCATTTACGCAATAAACGGCTACCCATTGGGGTATACGTTTCATCCAAAATGTCAATTAACGGTGTGCCGCTTTCGTGTTGAGGGAAAACTAATTCTAAGTTGCGAATGGTGAACTTGTCTAACCACACAAAACGTTCTTCTTCTACTCTAGAAATAGAAGCAATGTGTTCAATTTCTTTGTGTTCGGTATCGTTTAAATACTGAAAAATAGCCCCTGCGGCAATAATTCCAGAGCGAACATCATCTACACCAAAACCTTTTAAATTCTGTGTTTTAAAATGGTTGATTAAAACTTCGTAACCGAAATCGTGGGTAAAAACCCAGTCGTCTAGTTCATAAGTAGAAGCTTCTAAGTCGTTAAAAGACTCTTGAAAAACCTTACGTTTATTCTTACAATACAGAACTTCCGCCGGACGGAAGCTTTGCAATAATTTATCGATGTAATTAAAACTTCCTTCAGCCACAAAAAATTCACCCGTAGAAATATCTAGGAAAGCAATTCCGTTTTCTTTTCCGTCTAGATGGATGGCGGCTAAATAATTATTCCGTTTAACATCTAGTACGTTGTCGTTGTATGAAACCCCTGGTGTTACCAGTTCTGTAACACCACGTTTTACAATTCCTTTAACCGATTTTGGATCTTCCAATTGGTCGCAAATGGCAACCCGTTGCCCAGAACGGACTAGTTTGGGCAAATACGTGTCAATAGAATGGTGCGGAAAACCCGCCAGTTCCATTTCGGAAGCCGAACCATTTGCACGTTTGGTTAAGGTAATGCTTAAGATTTTACTGGCCTTAATAGCGTCTTCGCCAAAGGTTTCGTAAAAATCACCTACACGGAAAAGCAACATAGCACCAGGGTGCTTAGCTTTAATCGCATAGTATTGTTTCATTAAAGGAGTTTCTGAACCTGCCAAATCTGTGGTGTTTTGCTTTCAGTTTAGCACGTAATTTACGCTAATTGTTAGCGAATTAGAACCCTTGTGGAAAATTGAAGTCATAAAAAAACCACCAACGGGGATGTTGGTGGTTTTGACAGTTAAGATTGGCTAGTTGATTGCCAATTTACTTTTTCCATTTAATAGAACAACCAATGGCTTTGGTTGTTGCTGGATTAGGAAATTGCCCCGATTCAAGTGCTGCAATAGCCGATTCTAAATAGTGTTGTTTCACTTCTTCAGGTTCGGCGTAATTATCGTCAATGGCGCCAACGTATCTTACTAATAGTTCGCCGCCTTCTTTTTCTAGTAAATAAACTTCTGGAGTTTTGCTGGCTCCGTATGCTTTAGCTACTTCTTGAGTTTCGTCAATTAAATAAGGGAAAGTATAATCTTTACTTTTCGCTCTTTTTTGCATGTTTTCAAAACTATCGTCCGGGTATGATTCCGGATCGTTAGGGTTTACAGCTATAACGGGATAGGTTCTTTTATATTTTTCTCCCAGAGCAATTATTCTGTCTTCGTATGCTTTTGCATAAGGGCAATGATTACAAGTAAATATAATTATAAAGCCTTTTGCGTCTTTGTAAACGGGATCTTTCATAGACAGTGTTTTGCCGTCTACGTTTTTCAGTTTAAAAACCATTGCATCATCCCCAGGTTTATACGTATTTGTATTTTGGGAGAAACTAAATAAACCAATTAGTGCTATGGTAAATAAGCTTGAAAATAAAATTAATTTAATGCGCATAGTTGTAAGTTTTACAGTTGTTCTACAGTTTCAGTTAGTTTTTCTTGGGTATATTTTCCTTCGTGGAAAATCTTTTTGTTTGAAGAACCTTTAATAATTAAGGTAGCTGGTAAAGCACCACTCCAAGAAGGATCAATTTTATTAATCCAACTGTTGAAGTCTGTTTCGTCTAACAACCAAACCGTTGAATTAATTCCCTTCTTTTTAATTAATGGAACAACCTTAGTTTCTAAAAGTTTCTTTTGGTCTAAACTAACCAGAATCACCTCAACATTTTCTTTTTTGTACTTCTCTTGAAATGCTTCAAAATCGGGTAGTTCTTCTAAACAAGGTCTGCACCAAGACGCCCAAAAGTTAATAACATAAACTTTATCTTCTGTATTGTTTAAAAGGGTTTCCATTTTGTCCCATTTAACCACAGGTATTTTGTTTTCGGCAGTAAAAGAAAACAATACAAAAGCGGTAATAAATAAAGAAGAGAGTAAAATCTTTTTCAGCATAATTTTTTAATTAAAGTAGTTTACCATTTATCATCAACGCTTTCTTTTTTACTGTATTTTAAACGTACGGTTGCGGCGCTAATGCCAATTGCTATATTTGAAAGTGACCAAACCACTTCTGTAAAGTTGTATATCTTTTTTTGGGTATTTAAATCGGGTATGGTTAATATAAAATAAAACATGGTTCCTAAAGCTAAAGTAATGCATAAAACCCGTAACAAACTTCTAGTGTAGGTGTGGTTTGGGCCTAGGTTTAATAAAATTGCAGCACCGCAAAAGCCAATACTAAAATTGCTTAACATTAAAAGAAATACGGTGGTATAGAAATCAAATTTTAAATGTTCTTCATAACCAGAATATAAAAAATCACTTCCTGGTAAAATATACCCATAACCAATATAGCACACCGTTTGTGAAGCTAATAAGATTATCAAAAATAGAATTACCCGTGTTTTTTTATTCAACATCTTGAATTACTTCTTGATAAGAACGTCTTTCAATTTTTCTGTACCGTAAAACATTAAAAGATGAATAATACTTAAACCCGTATTGGTTTCAGGAAGTTCCCTAGCGTAATTTGGGTATTTAAATACATCTAGCTGGATATACGCACTTTCGAAATCTTTTTCTTGAATGTAATTCATACCATTTGGGCCAGTTAGATAACAAGAAGCATTAGTTTGCTTACAAATGTCTATTAATGCGGCGGCTTTTGTTTGCTGTGTATGGAAGTTTTCGGAACGGAGAATAGTTGTGCCAATACCTAACCAATGGCAAAGTTCTGTGATTATAATTTGGTTGATTTCAGTTAGAAAAATTTTGTTTTTTAAGCTCAAAAACAAACGCTCTAGCTTTGGGGAAATTTCCATAAAAAACGGATAGCTTTTGTAGGCTTGTTTTATGCTTTCTAAATGGGTATTAAAATTAAAACCCTCTTCAATTTCTATTTGGTTTATGTTAGCGTGGTAATTCCCTTTGTTTTTAACTGGAATGCTTAACCATTTTTCTTGTTGCTGAACTAAAATTTTGTTTCGGTTGCGCCAATCTCTACGGGTGTATTGAACGGTGTCGTAAACAATAAATTCGTCAACGGAATTTATAAGATCAAAATACCCAATCCAAGGGATATAATTAGATTGAAGAATAAGAACTTTTTTATTCTTCGCCATCTTCTAGGGTGCTTTTTTGAATATAGAAAGACGGTTTACTTTCAACTCCTTTAATTATACGGATAAGGTATTCGCCTAAAATTCCAATGGAAAAAAGGATAAGTCCGCCAATAAAAAGCAAAGTTAACATTAAGGACGTCCAGCCAGAGACGTGAACCAAACCAAATAATTTTCTAGATAAGAGATAGATAGCCGCCAGTACACTTAAAGCCGAAATACTAAGTCCCAGTTTAGAAATTAATTTCAGTAAATAAGAAGAGTTATTGAAGAGTAAATTAGAAAACTGTTGCAGCATTTTACCCATGGTATATTGGGATTTCCCCAATTTCCGAACGTGGTGTTCAACTGGTGTATTTACCACGTCTGAAGTAACCTCAAACAGCAAAGCTGTAATAAACGGATAAGCTGTTTTGATTTTCAGGATGTCTTTCACAACCCGTTTTTTATAGAGTTTAAACGGAGAAACAACAACTCCTTGAGGAATGTTTAACAGCTTTTGTTCAAACTTTTTCTTCCGTTTACTAATTAATTTTTTAATTCCGGAAGCTTGGTAAGCAGTGTATTCACCAATGACTACATCGTGCTTGTTTAAAACTATCAATTTTGGAATTTCTTCTGGGGGATGCTGTAAATCATCGTCTATAGTGATGATGTAATCCCCTTCAGCATAAGAAAAACCAGCCAATATGGCGCTGTGTTTGCCGCTGTTTTTACTTAGTTTATAGCCTTTAACATGTGGGTCTAATTTAGAAAGCAGTTCTATATTTTGCCAACTTAATGGATTGCTTGAGCCATCATCAATCAATAGAATTTCCCAAGTTTCTTGCAGGTTTTCAAAAACAGAAGCGCATCTTTTACAGAGTTCAGATAAAGAAGCATCCGAATTAAAAACAGGAACAACAATACTGTATTTGGGTTTAAAGTGCACTTTTAAGTTGTTGGTAATAGTCTAAAGTATAAAAGTACTTTTTTATATCTCCCGAAGAAGGGTTGTCTTGTATAAGAACCTTAAAACGGTCTAGAATTTCATCACTTCCGTAGTAAGAGAAGTTTTTCTTTAAAAACCGATTGTCTGTAACTGTAATTGGGTCTTTAAAACAGATAATTACTTCTATGGCTTCTTCAATAGAGGAAATTTTGGTAGGGTAGTTCCAAAACTTCATTTCTGGGTAGCAAACAGCTTGGGTTATTAACGCTAGTTTTGCTTTGTTTTTGCTGTTTAATTCTTCTTCAGAACTGTTAATCTCCCAAGGGTTTCCTTCTTCATCAATAAATTCTTTAGCATTACTAGTGATTAACGGAATATTTAACCAATCGCAAAGTTCTTTAGTGGTTTCTGCTGTCTTATGAATTAGATTTTCAAACCGAATTATCTTTAGTTTTTTTTCATTCCGCAGATGAAAAAGAAAAGCCGAAGAACGTTTCCACATTAATAAATGCCAATAACTGGGTTTAATAGGGCCTAATTGTAGACTCTGTTGGGCCGAAAGTAAAACGTCTACTGGATTTCTAATTATAGCAATACAATGGAATTTTTCTTGCAGTAAATAGGGTAAAAAAGCTTCGGATATTATCTCTTTAGAACTGTGCTTAAACTGATCTTTAGCATTGTTCTCCTTTAAAAAAGCAGTGAAATCAAGGTTAAGTTGATAGCTTAATTCTGGCCCCACCGGAAGGGTGTATTTAATTCCCTTTTCTATCAGGTAATCTTCCGATATACCAAATACATATTTTTGATACAGCTGATTTTTTATGTTAAGCCCTTGATTCATAAGGGTTTTTTGTAAAAAAGTAGTCCCAGAGCGGTATAAGCCGGTAATAAAAACAAGATTCATCGAAATTTTCAATCGTTTTGTTACTTAGAGTTTAACATAAAAAAAAATCCATTTAGCTTTGAAACTCAGAAAGGAAACAGAATCTGTTTTTATGTCGCACCAAAATTGAAAAAATATGAGACATAATCTACTATTATTAGTTTACATTTTTGTTCTCTCTAGCGCTATCTATGCTCAGGAAACAACTTTAACAGCAGAGTTGAGACCACGGGCTGAGTATAGAAATGGATATAGAGGCTTAACTAATGATGGAAAAGCATTGGGATTAATCTCTCAGCGTTCTGGATTAAATTTTTCTTACAAAGATGATAAACTAGACGTAGGCATAGGTATTAGAGATGTAAGAACTTGGGGCCAATCGGGTACGCTTGAGCTAAACTCTGGTACTACCGTTATAAATGAAGCTTGGGCAGAAATCCATATGAATAAGATATTTAGCGTTAAAGTAGGTAGACAAGCCTTACTATATGGTGACGGTAGAATATTGGCTACCAACAACTGGAATCAGTTAGGTCGGTTTCATGATGCGGTAGTTTTTAAAATGGAAAACGATAGTTTATTTACCTTACACCTTGGTGGGGCATACAATCATAACCAATCAATAAACCCAGTTAACCCAGGTTTAGATTTATACACCGTAAACAATTACAAAGCCATGTTTTTTGGGTATCTGAAAAAAGATATTGAGGCGGTAAGAATTGAATTAATCTATCTAGGTAATGGTATGCAAGATGTGGTTGACTCTACTACTCATTTTAGCCATACAGGTGGTATTAGAGTATCTAAAACAAAAGGTAAATTTAAGCCGGAAGCTAGTTTCTATTACCAAGGTGGTGTAAATACGAATGGACAAGATGTAAGAGCCTTTATGGGTACAGTAAGCGCTACTTATAAGATTAATGCCAAATTGGGTTTACAGTTAGGGTCTGATTATATATCTGGCCAAGATTATGTTAGTAATGGCGGTACAGTTCAAGAAAATTCTACCGACCGTGCTTTTGATTTACTATATGGTTTCCGTCATAAGTACTATGGTCACCAAGATTATTTTTTTATTGGTAGTAATACCAATTATGGCTTAGGTTTCTCTGATACTTATTTAAAAGTAGATTATACTACAGAAAACAAATGGAACATTTATGTAACGGTTCATCAATTCCTTTCCGGAAATGATATTATGCTTAATGGTGAAAGCCAATCTAAAAACTTAGCTACAGAGATAGATTTAGGTTTTTCTTACCCAATTAGTAATAATGTTAAGGTTATGGGTGGTTACTCTCAGATTTTAGCTACTAATACATTGGGAGCATTAGAAAAGGCAGATTATCGTAGAAATAACAACTGGGTATGGCTACAATTAAACATTACACCTACTCTTTTTACTTGGAAAAAAGAAGCGATAGCAGGTATGTAATGTGAATTGCTTTTTTAAGATGTTGTTTAAAAGACAGTTGTTAAACTGGCTGTCTTTTTTTATTAAGCGGACAGATTTAATGTAGCTAAAGTGTTTTAAGGTTAGCTCAAAAATACTAAATCACGCTTCATACGTAATAACCAACCCGTAATACTGTAACGTGATTTTTTGGTTACTAAAACTTCGTGTTCTAATAAATTACTTCTAAAACAGACCAACCTACCCGAAACAGGAGCAATGTCTACACCTTCACCATTAGGCAAATAAATGCGAAGTTTTCCTTCATCTTCTTCTTGCCAGTTTTGGTTGAGGTAACAGATAAAGGTTAATTCACGGTTGTCGTTCTCTTTAAATTGATCTAAATGTCTTTTATAGAAACTTCCTTCAGGGTAATAGGTTAAGTGCATTTCCATATCCTGAATATTGAGATAACACGTTGTTCTAATATATTCCCTTAAAGCATCTATTTTCCTAAAAATAATAGAAGAAGCATTGTCTGAAAGATCATTCTTTAACCAAAATATGTAATCGGTTCTAATTTGTTTGTCTATAGTTTGTTCTCCTTTAGCACCAATCCCAGCTCTTTTAAACTGTTCTTCGGTATAAAGGCTGTTTATTTCAGATCGGTAAAAATCTATTTCTTCCTGAGTAAGGAAATTATCGATAATGGCATAATTCTGTTCTGCCAGTTCATCAACAAATTTTTCTGTCATTTAGGTAATTAAAAGCTCGCGAATATACATAAGCTATTCATTAAGATAAACAATTTATTAGACCATATGCGAGAAACATTAGATTAACATTTAGGTAACGTGGAGCTCTATACGTAACTTTAACATTAGTATTAATTGTTTATGAGAAAATATATTGCATTTTATTTAAGATTAGGGGCTTTTTTTTTGATGATATTTGCCCTTCATAAGTTATTTTTTTTAGTATACAATCATTCAAGGTATTCTGGTATAGGTATTTATGATTTGTTTCAGATCTTTGTTTATGGTTTAAAATTAGACTTGTCTTCAGCCGGGTATATGGTGGCTTTACCATCTTTAATAACAGTGCTTTGTGGTGTGTTTGGTACCCGTTTTCCGGATAAATTTGTACGTTATTTTATTTATATAATCACTTCTATCTTAACTCTAATAGCAATTATAGACATGAAACTCTATACCTATTGGGGAGAAAAATTTGATTTTTCACATTTGCTTTATTTAACTGATATGAATCAAATGATTAGTTCCTTGCATTTAACTGATGTATTGGTTCCTGTTTCTTTATTTTTTGTATTGGTGTTTTTAGAAATTCAATTAGCTAAAGTTTGGATTTTCCCTAAGCTAAAAAAAATGCCCGCTACCAATTGGAAAGTCTCACTTGTGTATTTAGTGTTCGGGTTCTGTTCTGTGTTTGTTATTAGAGGAGGATTTAGCTTAGTGCCTTTGGTCTTAGGCATTCCGTTAAATGTAGGGGCAGTTTATTTCCATACCAATTTGAATGTAAACCACGCGGCAGTAAATCCGTTCTGGAATTTTATGTTTTCTATAACAGAACTTTCTAAACTGAATAATACAGTAGATTTTTTACCTGAAAAAGAGGTGAATAAATTAATGGATGAAATTAATCCACACGCTACGGGTAAATTTAAGAAATTGTTGAATACCGAGAAACCTAATGTTTTGTTATTGGTTTTAGAGGGATTTACATCTAAAGGCATTGGTGCTTTTGGTGCCGATTTTGATGTTACTCCTAACTTAAGTAAGCTGGCTAAAGAGGGTATTCGGTTTACAAATTTTTATGCCAACGGGCATAGGTCAAATCGTGGGATTCCTAGCATTTACAGCAGCTATCCAGGTTTGCCACAAACGTCTATTATCTTATTTCCAGATAAAGTAGAAAAGTTGCCCCATGTTATGGGCGAATTTAAAGAAGAGGGTTATAAAACCGCTTTTTATTATGGGGGTGAAATTGATTTTGCTAATATGAGATCTTATTTCTTACAGGCTAAAACCGATAAAATAGTAAGTAAATTAGACTTTTCTTTTAAAGACAATAATTCTAAATGGGGCGTTCATGATCATATTGTGTTTAATAGGATGTTAGAAGATTTAAATAAAGAAAAAGAACCCTTTTTCTATTCTATTTTTACATTAAGCAGCCATGAACCTTTTGACATACCAGATGATGTAAGAATTACTAGCGAAGAAGATAATAATCATAAATTCATGAATGCCATGTATTATACCGACCGTAGCTTGGCTCATTTTATTTCGGAAGCAAAAAAACAATCATGGTGGGAAAATACATTAGTCATTATCACCGCAGATCACGGTGTTAATTATATTAATTCTACCGAAAACGCAGATAAAATAACTTTTGAAATACCAATGTTATGGCTAGGGGGAGCATTAGCAGTAAAAGATACCGCTATTACAAAAATGGCTTCTCAGGTAGATATTGCACCAACTCTTTTAGCCCAAGTAGGAATGGATGCTTCAAAATTTCAGTTTGGTAGAAATATACTAGCCAGTGACTTTAAGCCCCGTGCTTTTTATTGTTTTGGTGATGGCGGAACTTATATGGACCCAACACATTATTTATCGTATGATATTCCTGCTAAAACCCGTCTCTATTCCAAAGGCTATACTAAAAATGAGAAGTATGATTTAGTTTACCTTCAATATTTAATTAATGATTTTCATAGTAAATAATATAGCTAATCCATTTTTATGAAATGGTATATTCTTTTCTAGATTATAAGTGTTTATTTAGCATAGCGGACCAGTAATTGTAATAACTTAAACTGTAACAGACTAGGTTTCCATATTTTATGAAATCAATCTTTCTAGTATTACTCTGTGTATTTTTTTTAAGCAAATCATACGGTTATTTACCTATGATAGAGCATTATTCCTTCACAGATTATGAAGCGGGTCCTGAAAACTGGGGTATAGACCAAAACGAAACACACGAACTTTTTTTTGCAAATCAATTGGGTTTATTGTCTTTTAATGGGGCCGATTGGCAATTATATAAAGAAGGACCCAATAGAATTAAATCGGTTTTTTACGATGAGCTTAGCCAACGTACTTATGTAGGTGCAATGAGTGATTTTGGTTATTTTATCACAAACAAAAACCATCAGTCCGAGTATCACTCTATAAAAAAGGAGCACAATATTAAGCTAGACAAAGATATTTGGAAGATTGAAAAGCTAAACAATACAATTGTTTTTCAGTCTGAAAATAACATTTATTTATACACTCAAGATGGGGAATTAAAATCTTTGCCTTTTAATGGTTTTGTAAGAGCACTTTTTAAAATAAAAGAAAGGCTGTTTTTGGTTGATGTAGACAGAGGGCTTTTAGAATTAAAGAACAATGAACTTGTTGAACTTTCCGGAGGTGAAATATTTGCTAATGATAAGATAAATGTTATTCTTCCTTTTAGTGACGGAGAACTTTTAATAATAAAATGGGCAAACAAAAAATTATATAAATATGATTTTAAAGTTGCTAGAGAATGGCATAGCACTAAATTAAAAAAGCTATTGGAAGCCTATCCGTTTGTAGGGATTAAATACGGAGAAGATTTTGCATTGGGCACAACCCAGAATGGGTTTTATTTGCTTAGCGAAGAAGGCGATATTAAAGCCAATTTAAACGTAAACACCGGGTTGCGTTACAATAAGATTTTTAATGTTTACGAAGACCATTTAAAGAACTTATGGATTGGTTATGAAGACGGCATAGATAAGATAAGCTATCAATTACCGTTGCGCTTTATAAACAAACTAAATGGTGTTCCGGGTAATGCTTTTGATGCTAAGGTTATTGATGATGAATTGTTCTTATTAACCTCAACAGGTACTTATGTTTCTCCATTTGTAAAAAACCAATCTACATTATCTAAATCGGCAGAATTTAAAATTTGGAATGGCCAAGTAAGACCAACGTATTGGATTGAAAAGGTGAATAATGCCTATTATTTGGGAGATCTTTATGGGGCGTATAAATTTGAAGATGGAATTGTAACAACCATTGTTAAATCAAAAAGCTGTTTAGCTAGTTATCCCATATTAGAACATTACGGACATTATTTAGTGTCTTTTAATGACTTTTTATGCATCATAAATTTTATTAATGGAAAAGTAGTAGCTAAAACCACCAAAATAAAAGGAGTTAAACAGATTATATACTGCAAAGGAAAATATTGGGCGGTAGATGAATTTGACAGACTTCTTTCTTTTGTGGTGGACGAAAAGGAACCAACAATTTATGGTATAGAATATTACTCTTCACAGTTGTTTGAGAATGGTAGCAAACAAATTTTAAACTATAACAACAATGTTTACCTAGCTTCTGAAAAACAACTTTATAATTTAAGTAAGGCTGCAGAAGCAGATTCTGTATTAAAACATAACATAGCTGCTGTATTTGGTGAAAAAATAGATTATAGTAAGGTGTTTTACCCACATAGATATTTCGATTCTGCAAAATTACAATGGGTATTAACTTCTGGATTGAATACAGAAAGTAAAATGTTTTATAAGAATGTTACCAAGCATTTCTTTAAAAACCATGTTGAATTTGTTTCTAAACTAGATGACTCTAGAGTATGTTTAGGTGGATTTGGTGGTTTTTGTATAATTGATCTAAACCAAAAACCTGCTGTTGAAAATAATTCCAAGATTCTTTTAAAGCACTTAAGTTGCATTAATTCGGAAAATAATATAGAGCTTAATTATGACTACGAAGGAAGGTTTAAAAGACAAATAGGAACAAAAAAAATAGAAATAAAACCTAATAGTATTCCTTATGATTATAATGACATTTACATTAATGTGTCTAACACAAATTATGTATTTCCAAGTGATATAGCGTACAAGTTTGAGTTATTGGGTACAGAACCCCAAATCATTGATTTTTCTTCAGATTCTAAAGCAACTTTTTTAAATGTACAGCCTGGTGAGTACCGTTTAGTGGTCACCGCAAAAGATATTTTTAACCAAGAAATAACAAAAGAAATTCTAAAGTTTAGAGTCTTACCACCTTGGTATCAATCATTGTTGTTTTATATTATCTTAGTATCGGTCTTGGTTACTGCTGTTATCCTTGTTTTTCGTATTCAATTAAAATTGCATGCTTCCCGCGAACAAAGATTAGCAGAAGAAGTATCCATAAAAACTGCGGAACTTAATAAAAGAAATGACTCTTTAACCAGCAGCATAAGATATGCTAAACTGATTAAAGATGCTCATCTATCACCCGTTTCAAAATTAGAAAAAGTTTTTACAGATCATTTTATACTTATACAGCCCAAAGATATTGTTGGGGGTGATTTCTATTGGTTCGAAATTCTGAAAGACCGTTTAGTAATGTGTGTGGCAGATTGTACAGGACATGGTGTTCCTGGTGGGTTTATGTCAATTCTGTCTATCAATAAATTACGAAATATTGTTCGTGATAAAGGGGAGTATAAACCTTCCGAAATACTTCATCAATTGAATGAACACATTATTTTAGCGCTTAATAAAAGCGTTAATAACGAAAGTGTTTTAACGGATGGGTTAGATATAGCTTGTGTTTCTTACCACCTATCTACTAAAAAAATTGAGTTTGCAGGAGCCAATAGAAATTTAACGATTTTATCTAATAATAAGTTAACCGATATTAGAGGAGACAGGAAATCTATAGGTGATTTACACCATAAAAAACAAGGTTTCGAAAATCACGAATTACAACTTCAATCGGGAGATTCGATTTACCTCTACAGCGATGGTGTTACAGACCAATTTGGTGGTGTGTTGGATAAAAAGTTTGGTAAAAGGAACTTAGATAAGTTAATTAAGGACATGGCTAAACTCACAATGAGGGAGCAAAAAAACAACGTTGGCGCTACAATAAATGGTTGGAAAGGCCAATTTCCACAGACCGATGATATTTTGTTTGTAGGAGTTAAAATATAAGATATGAAAAGAATTCACTTAGTTATAGTAGTTGCAATTGTATTTATATTAAATGCTTGTAACCTGAATAAAGAATCTGCCAACACACAAAAAAAAGAAGTACACCCTATTTCTAAAGCTTATGGTTACGAAAACTGGAATGCAATAGAAAAAGTTTCCTTTGTTTTTAATGTTGAAAAAGGAACGGATTTAAAAGAAAGAAGTTGGGTTTGGTTTCCCAAAACCGATAGTGTTATAAGTATGACTTGGACCGATACGGTTTATTATAACCGTAAGAATAAATTAAACCCAATGGAGGTAGAAGTAGATCAACTATTTATTAACGACCGTTTTTGGGTGTTTTGTCCTCTAAATCTGACTTGGGACCAAGGAATTTCTTTTTCGGAAGTGAAAAAAGCAAAAGCCCCAATTAGCGGTAAAGAGATGAATAAACAAACAGCGCTTTATGCTAATGAAGGCGGTTACACCCCTGGTGACGCGTATGATTTTTATTTTGATGATAAACACCTAATTAAAGAATGGGTTTTTAGAAGAGGTAATTCAGAAGAACCAACTATTGTAGATGCTTGGTCTGAAAACATAACTGAAAAAGGAATAACAGTAGCAACAGAACATTTTAGCGCAGACAGCTCTTTCCATCTGTTTATTTCAAACCTGAAGATTGAATAATTGTATTATCTATAAAAAAGGTTTTAAAATGCCATTTAACGGTCTATTCTCCCCATGCTGTTACAATAATATTTCGGCTGCCACCTATATTGCGGTGTTCGCATAAATAAATGCCTTGCCACATACCCATGTTCAGTTTTCCGTTAGTTATGGGGATTAAAACCGAAGGACTTAATATAGAGCTTTTAATGTGTGCAGGCATATCGTCAGAACCTTCGTAATTGTGCCGGTAATAGCTAGCGTTTTCAGGAACAAAGCGGTTAAAATGACTTTCAAAATCATGCCTTACTGTTGGGTCGGCATTTTCGTTAATAGTTAAACTTGCCGAAGTATGTTGTATGAAAACTTGTAACATACCGGTTTTAAATTCCGAAATGTCAATGACTGTTTCAACTTCATCTGTAATCAAATGAAAGCCTCTTTTTCTAGGGCTTAGTTGTAAGGCAGCTTGCTTAAAAGTCATAGATTTTTCAGTAGTTGTTCAATTACTTCCGGAAAATGCGTGTATTCTAAAGTATGTACTTTTTGGGCTACATCATCTGCTGTATCTTCTGGTCCCACAATACATTCGCCTTGGAAAATAACCGCGCCTTCGTCGTATTTTTCATTTACATAATGAATAGTGATTCCGCTAACGGTTTCGTTATTGGCAACCACCGCTTGATGTACTTTTCCACCATACATGCCCTTTCCGCCATATTTTGGCAATAAAGCGGGGTGTATGTTTATTATTTTATTGGGGAAAGCTTTTACTAAGTTTTCGGGGACTAACCACAGAAAACCCGCTAAAACAACCAAATCAATGTCTAAGTTTTTTAAGGTATTAACCACCGTTTCGTTTTCGTAAAAATCTGCTCGGTTAAAAACTAAGCTTTTCAGATTTAAATTCTTGGCCCTTTCTAAAACATAAGCATTGGCTTTATTAGACAGCACAAGTTCAATAGAAACGTTTGCGTTGTTTTTAAAATAATTAGCAATGTTTTCTACGTTAGACCCAGAACCAGACGCAAAAAGGGCAATTTTCTTTACAGACATTAATTAAATACTTGATTTATAGAATAACAATACTAGAAAGCCCAACAATCATTATAAGCTTACAAATATCGCTTAATCGTTTATATTGATTCACTTTTGAAGCTTTTTCTAATCGAACCATTGTAAATACAGAAAGTGGAACAACCGTTAAAAAGATATAATAATACCTGAACTGGGGCTCTTTTATCATGAGCGTAGTGATTAAAACAATTAGGGCGCTCATAGTAAAGTAGACTACTTGTTTGGTTTTCTTTTGCCCTATAACAATAGGTAACGTTCGGCAACCAAATTTTTCGTCACCAATGTAATCCTCCATGTCTTTAATTACTTCACGAGCAATAGAAACTATGAATGCGAAAACTGCATATTCTACCACTAAAATGTTTTTACCAAAAACAATAGCCAATTGGTATATAGCTATAAATGTTAGAAAAGCTATACTGAAATTGCCAATAAAAGCCATTCTCTTAAGCTGGTTGGAGTACAACCACAAGAGAAAAGCAGAGAGAAAAGCAATAACGGCAATTTTCCAATGGGTAAACAACCCAAAGCTAATGCCCATAAGGTTTAGAATAATATGTCCGTAAATGGCATACATTCTATGTATTTTACGGTCAATTACCATTCTTTCCGGCTTATTTACAGCGTCAATCTTAACATCGTAATAATCGTTAATAATATAACCCCCAGCAGCAATGCATAAGGTAGAAGCCGTTAGAAAGATTATTTTAGGATTTAGAAAAGATAGTTCATAATTATACAAGAACCACCAAATAAGATAAAGACTAACTCCTAAAATTATTAGGTTATTCCAGCGGACAAGTTTAAGGAAGGAACCAAATGTGGTTGTGATATTCATAGAAGTTATTTCAGCCTAAATTTATTACTTTGATTAGGTAGAATGAAAAATTATCGGTGGAATGTTCTAAACAATCGCTTTTTATTTTGTGGTAGATTTCATTAAAGTTATTTTCTGGCTGAAAATAAGACAATAGAACGTCTGAAGGAATGGCTTCCAAAACACCATCTGAAGCAATTAAAAAGTAATCACTTATTTTAATTCTTTTTATACTAACAAGATCTGGTACTAGTTCTTGATTACCATTAATGGCTCTAATAATTACTTTTCTATTAGGGTGGGTTAAAGCTTCTTCTGTGGTTATTACTTTATTGTCTATCAATTTATTTGTATAGGAATGATCTTTACTTTCTGTTTGTATTAAGCCATTACTAAAATGATAAACACGTGTATCGCCTACCCAAAATAAAATAGATTGGTTTTCTGAAAATGAAATCCCGGCAATAGTTGTAGCCATATTTCCTAAAGATGGATTTTCGGTTTTTTCAGTATAAAAATGGAGTTGAAGTTGATCAGTTATTTCTAGTAGGTCTGTTTCGGTGGGGTTAATAATCTCTTTATGTTTTCTAGAAAAAAAATCAATGGCTTTATGCGACGCATATTGTCCGTTATCACAACCACCAACACCATCACATACAAGAAATAAGGAACTGTCTCTATCTTTGTTTGGATAGATGGCATCTTCATTTATTTCTCGTTTTCCTTTATGCGTATAACTTTTGGTGTGAAGGGTTAGCACTTAATACAGGTAAATAAAAGTTTAGTGTGTTTTTAAGTTACAGATTTTTGTTGGTATTAAATAGTACATTCTAATTAGAATACCATTTTGTGTACACACTTTTTACAATTTTAAAACCCCGGTATTTTTTTGATAATTCTGTGCATTTCTGTTGCTCATTTTGTAAAAGGTTAATATTTGAGAGCCCTTCCAAAATTGATTTTTTTGAATAGTCTTTTAACACTATACCACCACCTTCATTCTTTATGATCTCAGTATCATCACCAATCCCATCTGGGATTATTACGGGTAATCCATTAGCCCAATATTCGCCTACTTTAATGGGGGATAGGTATTTTTTAGATTCTCCTTGTTTGTATAGTGCTAAGGCAAAATCAGATGCCGAAAGAAAATTGGGAACATCTTTATGATTACAACTAGTTATTTGGAAATAGGCGGTGTCTATACTATGTTTTTTCAGGTTGTTTTTTAGATCCTTCGTATCCGAAGTTGTTAAGATAATAAATCTTGAATCAGGTATTTTTTCAAGGATTTCTGAAAAGATTAAACAAGCTTCTTCATCAACATAGAGACCACCAAACTTTCCAACATATATAAAAACTATATGGTTAGTATTAAAACCTAAAGCAGCTCTTTTTATATCTCTTTCTATATTATTTCTGCCGAATTTGTCTAAATCTACACAACATGGAATTGTATCAATTTTTATTGGATTAACCCCCTTTTTTATTAGTTCATCTTTATAATTCTCTGCCACAGGCATTAAAGCGCTAGCCGTTTTGTTTTGCTTACTTTCCCATCTTTTCTGAAGGAGGTATCTAGGGTCCCATTTCTTCCATACATTAGATTCTAACATGTATTGGGCGTGAGGCTCATAAGATTCTACATAATAAGGGAGCTTTGTTTTTTTCCAAATTAAGTATCCCAAGGCACCGGCAGGAGCACCTCTACATATTATTTTATCAACTGCATAGGTGTTGCATAATTCAATTATTTGCTTTGGGAATAGTGTAAAATCCTGAATTTTATCTAATAAAGGAATTTTGCTTTTTACTGAATATAAAGGTATGTGCTGAACCTTAGGTATGTCTATATCAAAATCGGTGTCTTCGGTTCTTTCAATGGAACAAAAGTATATGTTTTCAACATTCTTAAATCCTGATAGGATTTTAAGGTGAGGCAGGATTGTTGCTTGCGTTAGGCCTTCATTGAAGCCCCAATAGCCTAAAAATAGAATATTCATAGTCACTAGGTTAATAATACTTTTAACGCGTTAAAAGGCTGTTTAACACCTAAGTAAGATTTAAACATAATAGACTTGGTTTTCGATTTAAAAACCTGCCTGTTTGCTTCAGAAACATGAGGTAAGCCTTTCATTTTTTCAGTAATAGTTCTGTATCCTTTTTCCAGTCCATTAAGATTAGACATAGCCGAGTTGTTGCCCGTGCGGTAGTTTAAGATAGCTTTGTGGGCTAGCCCAATTTTATTGCTAATAGAAAGGTTTTCTAGGTAAAAGAAAAAGTCTTCACCGTGGGTTAGATCTTCATGCAGCCTATAATTTCTCTCGGGAATTCTTTTAAAAGTCCATGTTGGCCCAAAAAACACGTTCGGATTTAGTTTGCAAAATTCTTCAGTAGGATTTTCCACTGAAATAGGCGAATAGGTTCTAATGGTTTTAGACAAATCTGAATTTTGAATGTTTACAATACCATCTACAAAAAACAAATTTTTATCCTTTTCAAAAGGTTTTAGTCTAGTTTCTAAAGCATCTTTAGGAAAAGTATCGTCCGCATCTAAAAAACAGAAGTATTCTCCCTTCATGTTTTGTAATGCTAAATTACGGGCAGAACTAACCCCTCCATTTTCTTTTTTAAAGTATTTAATTCTAGGATCGGCAATGGATTTGATAATACTTTCTGTATTATCCGTGGAGCCATCGTTTACAATCAAGAGTTCCCAGTTGTTATTGGTTTGGCTAATGACTGACTTAATACATTCATGAATGTATTTTTCTGCATTGTAACAAGGAGTGATAATTGAAATAGCGCTATTCAACGGATCTTTGAATTAATCTTGAAATTTTGTTTTTAATAGCATTATAGTTAATGCCTTTTATATATTCTCTAAAGTTATATTTCTTTAAAAGATAGGGTACTCTATCGTATTGATGGACTACGGAAATGGTGTTTAAAGCACTAGATTTTACCAGATTGTTTTTGTATATAAAATTAGAGGTTCCAGATAAGATGATGTTAAAAGAGTTACCATGATTTTTGTGTAAAACACTATTCTTAAAACGGCTATTGTAAATTAAAAAGTTGTGAACTCCTTGGTCAATACCACCCCCCATTTTTATATTTTGAGATACTAACTTTTCAAATTCATTAGTTAATTCTTTAAGATATTCAAGCATAGCTTCTCTGCCCCCTATAGTATAACCAGAACATGAAACTATATTATCTTTTAATCTCATAGTTTCGGTTTTTCCATATCCCCGAGTAATCCATCCTGAATTTATTTCACTATCACCTATTTTTAAAAAATCATCTTCTAAAAAGAGATTAATTTTCCCCCAATTCACAAGGTCATTGAATGGGTTTTTTTGAAATATAATATCTCTAGTGTCTGCTATCGCTATTTTTTCTAATTTTTCATTATGTGTGATATAATGTAAATAGGAAAAATACCTTTTCACATTAGGGGACATCGTTTCTCCAAAATCTTTGGAGTTAGGTTCATGATTGTTTAAGTAGAATGGTTTTTCTGGTGAAATGTTCTGAAATGAAACACCATATTTTCTTTGTCCAGTTTCAATTTCTTTATGAGATAAGGAATCACAGAAAAGAATAATATTTCCGGAGTATCCAGTTTTTCTAAGAGTTTTAATAAATGGTAGTATCACAGCTAAAGAATACCCACCTGCAAAACCTAAAATAGCTTCTTTTTCTATGTTATTCATATTGAATTTTTTTAACTATTTTTTTAATTAATGAACCCATATACGTCATTTTCCCTATCATTTTTCTTTTCCCTATGATTACCCTTCTTTTAAACCCATTTTCCCACTCTGAAGTAGTAAAAAAACCCGTGTTATTTATGTAAAAGAAGTCGGGTATATTTTCCCAACTAGGAATTGTAAAAACAGGTGATTTTTTTTCAGAAACGAAGTGGTAAGCTAAAAAAGCTGTATTATCTTTTTCGCCATTAAAATTACCTTGTCCATTATCAAAAAGTTATCACCATTGGCAATACTTTCCTTAATTTCTAGTTAAAATAATGTTACTAAGCGTCCTTCTTCGTTACTTCCTTTTTTATCAAATAAGTCATTGATTGTTTTTATCAATCTCTAATAAGTCTTCGCCTTTTACAATTCCTCCCACAAGTTTAAAGCATTCATCAAAAGCTAGGTGTTGCTGGGTTTGGTATACTTGAGGTAACTCATACTTTCTGTAAATAGTTCGTTGATTTCAGGTATGTTTTTGTAAAGGCAAAAAGAACCTGAAACCATTCTTTCGGAAAGAAATAACATCAAATTTTTGTTCAATATGGCCTTAAAATAAAGGAGATAATTCTCCCAAAATTAAGTCCTCATCACCATGGCCCCAATATCTATACCCTTTAAATAATCTGAAAAAATAAAACCATAAGCGGGTCTAAAATCACATAGCTTATACGGTGATGTAATGTTAATGTCCAATTGAAGTTTTCTTACTAGCTTAATTATTAAAGTCATTTAGACTGAAGTAATTGAAACCTTACATTTGCGGGCGTTTATTTGGGGTGTTGGAATATCAGAAAATACTAATAGTCAATGGAACACCTGTTATACCAACAGGATTTCAAAAACAACTGAAAATGCTTAGGCCATTTTCCATAATAAGGAATTATGATGCAAAGATTTTTTGTCAAAGTGTTTGATTAGATGTAAAATTTTATTGGCTTGCTTTTCGTAAGAATGATCGAATGAAAATTGAATTCAAGTTGCTTTTTGTTCTTCAACAGAATTATAAGAATGTCAATATTCTTTACGATTTTATTAAAAAATGCCAGGATCTCACATTATTCTTTAAGACCATCTCCACAAGTTTCTTTTGTCTTTATATTCATCGGTATAGGTAGTTAGTGTCGTCTTTCCGCTACCAAGTATTCCATTGTTTTGTGTAGATTGGAGTGTTGTTTAAAGTCTGTCTCGATTTCCATCTTATAAAGGGTAATTAAAACATCAAACCTCTTTAGGTAGCAAGGAATTAAATAACTGTCTTTTTGCCCTAATAAGGTTACATTTTTAAGCCTAGAAGTTTGCTAATTACTGGGGTTTCAATATTACTCCGAGATAGGTTTGAAGCTTTATAACTGCCAATAAAGTTGAATTGAATAGAGGGGTGTTTTTCTATTAGTGTGAAAAACAAATCCCAGTCCATACATTCTCTAGTTAAGTTACCTACATATCCCACTTGTAGTTTTTGGGAATCAAATGTTTCGTCTAGTTCATAATTATCTTTTTGTAGTTGATAACCATGGTGGATTTTATGTGCATTTTTATTAAAAGGCAAAAGTTCTTGTTTAATAAAATCAGAAGTGCAAAAACAGATATCACTTGTCTTTGCCAGAAGATCACGGTTAATGTTTTCCGTCATGTCTACTATGTGACAAACTTTCGTTTTGTTTTTTATAGCAGCTAAGATTGAAAAAACGAGAGGAATCAAAATTCCAAATTATATTGAAAGTTTACCCCAGCTAATTTTTCTATAAAGGAGACATCTTTTTTTATTAAATAGGCAGATAAAAACTTAGGGAGTTTTGCTAACCCTCTAGATCGTATTTTGTAATTTATTAAAAATAAGTTCTCTTCAATTTTAGAGATTGATTGGTGTCAGATGGTGGGTTAAGGAAGTATACAATATTTCCTTTTTTTGCTAACTCAACAGCATAATGATGTTTAGAGACAAAACTTTTACCCCAAGATTCGGGTGAGATTAAAAGGATAGTCTTCATACTATGAAATAAGATGGTGCAGGAAATTGTTGTAAGACGTTTGCTCTTCCAAATATGTATATTATTATGAAGTGGTATACGCATATACCATATGAGATTTCACTTATTCTATATAGTATTTTTGATTTTACGGAGATAAAAGATTTTTGATTAAATGCAGTATTAGATATCCAAATGGCACTAATTATGGAATATATTTCGGTATCAATATTTACAAATGGTGTTTGTAATAAACCAAATGAAAGTAAAATTATAAGTGCTGTTATTTGTGAAACTGGGTGAAAGACAAGGAAGGTATAGTGTGCATATCCTTTGTTTATAAGTGAAAACATAGCTCCAGTATAACCCATTTTTAAAGAGGTTATTTTTTCTACTAAAATAGACCAAAATAAATAGAATTTTAAACTACTATTAACCATAATTGTTATGTTTCGGCATAAGTAAGCCCAATAGTTAACTACAACAAGTTGGCTTAAGATTACCCATTAAAAAAATAGCTATAGAATCCGTTTTTCATATTAAGCTGTCAAATTTTGATTTAAAATATATTGTATTTTTTCTATATCGACCTCTATGTCTTGATTTTGATTACAATCACATATGATTAGGGTATGATTATGGTCAAAACTTAATGAAGCCTGATAAAAATAATATGCAGAATCTAGATTTCTAGTTTTAGGAAATAGTTCTATGATTTTTAGTGAATTTCTGGAGAATATACTATTTATTAATCCTGCCCCATGAGGGGCAATTATTTCTTTTGCATTTTTAAAAAGAGTTATTTGTTCTTTTATTGATAATGTTCCTAATACGTAACTCTTATAACCGTATTTTTCTATTAATTGAACCAACTCTTCTTCATTTATTATATTTCTATAATTAGCATCTTTTCTAGTAATGTATATTTTTTGAGAATATGTTTTTGATTCAATTTCATTTTTACATAAAAAAGTATCTCTTAAAAAGTCAAAACCACTTTTAGAATAGAAGTTATAGAAGGTGCCTTCTGGCCTAACATATCTTAGAGAAGGCACTATTAATTTTTTGACTTTAACTTTTTTCCAGCCCCATTCAATAATTCTTTCTTTTTCAATACCAGCGATTTCTAAATATTGGTAAATAAAGTTTGGAGTAGGAGAGTTAACCAAAATAGGTGTTTTTCGAATATCTGGGTTTCTCTTTTCAAATTCATATAAAGCTTCTAGTAAAGGTAAGGCCTCTGCAACCCAGTGGAAGTATGAATAATTAACACAATTAACTAATGAAAATGCCCAGTTAAATTCTTTTGTTTTTTGGTATAGTTTATGGAATCTAATTCTTCTTCTATCACCCTTTCTAATCAAATAGGCTTTATTACCAGAAAAGGTATCTAATATTACCCTTGAATCCTTAATAGCAGTTGCATGTTTACCTACCAAAAAAGAATCTTCAATTATTGAATACGAAGCTCCAGAATAAAATTGTGGGGTTTCCAATTTTTTAATCCATTCAGGATTTACTGAATCTGGTAATATGCTGTATTTTATTTGGGTGTAAAATATTCTTTCTTCTGAATTGTAAAAATATGTTTCATTCTTACTACGTAACTCATTAGTAGATATATATGCTTCTCCACTTTCTAACTTATCGTAATAAGATTTATATAAAAGATTATAAACAATTTTTTTTAAGAGTTTTAAAATCATCATTTAAACAAAATACTTAGAAATAACTTCTTGGTTGTATTTATAATAAAGTTCACCTACAACTTTTTGGCTAAATTTGCTTTTAGCTTCTTCCGAAATAGATTTTCTATTGAAATCAAATTGATCAATTTTTGAAAAAAGTGCTATCCACTTTTCGGAGTTGGGTTTTAAGTATCCGTTTTCAGAATGAATAAATTCACCAACGGCGTCTAGCTGATTTACAAATACGGGGCAACCACAAGATATTGCTTCGGCACACACTACAGAAAAGGTTTCGTAGTCAGCTGCATGCACAAAAGCAGTAGCATTTCTCATTTCTTTTCCTATTGTAGGTTTATCTAGTGGACCTAAGAGTATTATGTTTTTTTCGAGTTGGTTTTTTTTAACGAATTCCTCCATTTTTGTCCATAGAGGCCCGTATCCACCAACTCGTAAGACTGCTTTAGGAGAATGTTCTAAAAAGGCTTTAAACCCATCAAATATTTCAAAAGGAGATTTTATTGTTCTCCAGTAATTAAGCATAAAAAATATTGGTGTATTGTTTGGGTTGTCTTTTTCGGTATAAAAAAAGTATTTGCTGTCTACTACATTAGGTAATATGTAACTGTTTTGTGGATAACCGCAAAATTCTTCAATATCTTTTTTAAGTCTGTCAGAAACGGTAATAAGAGGGATGTTTTGTTGATAGATTTTTTTTATTCGATCTAATTTATTGGTGGTTTTAGGTAGGTTAAAATTATAGTGGAAGGCTGTCCAATGTTCTATAATTAATGCCGGTTTTTTAAAAGTTGAATAATTAAAAAGACGTGTCAATAAAGGATACCCTGTATGAACGTTAATGACATCATATGACTTATAGTTTCTTTTGATCAAAACATATTTTAATAGAAAGAAACTCAACCATTCAATAAAAAACCATTTTTTAAGAGTTGTTTTAAGAATAAAACTTTCTTCAGTGGGGCTTATTTTTTCATGTGTGAATTTAAAAAAATGATCTATGGATTGCTGAACTTCAATATGTATTATTTTTCCTTCAGCATAAAGGTTAAGGGCATCAAAGTGTTCTTTAATAAAAGGTACTTTATGAGGATTTTCTATTGATCTATACCAATTTGTTATGTGTAGAACCTTCATCACTTTATTGAAATAAATATTTTCCTTTTACTTTAGCTTTAAAAAAGGCATTATCTTCTGTTGTGAAAATTGATTTCCACGAGTCTTTTGTCCCTTGATTAGGCAGAAGGCCCACGGTTTTTTTAATGGGATCAATTTCAGATTCGCCCAACAATATATAATCCTTAAAAAATTTATGATGAATTTTCTGATACGCTGAATAGGGATTGTTTATTAGCGCTTCATAATTTAAGAATAGAATATTGCTGTTATCTTTTGCTATTTTTTCCCAACCTTTTACATGTCTAAGCCAATGTTCAGCAATGGTCATTTTTTCTTTGCATTTAAATGCTGGGCTACCAATCCAATCAATATTTTTTCTTAAAAAATCTGAAAATGAAATACCTTTTTCTTTAGGGTTGATAAAGTTTTCGGTTTTCCAGATGGAATAAGCTACAGCTCTACCATCACGATAGATGTATATAATAGGGTAGTTTAGTCTTTTGTGTCCAGATAAAGGATACTGATGAGAGCCGAAAAGTTTTCCATATATGTTGCCGTTTTCCATAATCTTACGATTATTCCAATGTCCCCATTCAGTTGCTGTTGTGGAAAGATCAACATCCTTGTAAAAATTTTTAGCTATAAAAGCTTCTAAAAAATGTGTTCCAGATCTTGGGTGTGAATATACTGTGACATATTCCGGATAATTAGGTATTTCAATTTCAGGATTAAGTCGTGTTTTGATTCTGTTATATATATCGTGTAAGGGCATCTTAATTTCTAATAATATAAAGCCAGTCTTTCAGATTATAAGATTTACTCTTAAATATGTATTGAAGCAATAATAATGCAATAGATAACTTTTTTTGCTTACTCCATTCTATTTTAAGCGCTAATATATAACGGTTTGCTATTGCTGTAGGAATATATTTAGAGTATTTATATTCTAACTCTTTATCTAAACGTAAAAACATCAATTTCAAGTCTGATAAATATTTTTTGCTGAATCCACTTTTAGTTGTAATACTTTCGCTGTGTTTTCTGTAAGTAGCTGTTTTTTCAGAGGAGTAAAACACTTTTCCTTTATTGCACATATAGAATAAAAAAGGGGTGTCTAGAATGGGTGTTTCCATATAGGAAGGGGGTAATTCCACATTACATCCTCTCATTAAGCTTGACGAAATATGGATAGGACGTAGACGAGATAGTAGAACATGCTTCAAGCTAATAGTAGAATCCAAAAGGTTTTTATTAAAACGACCACCACTAAAGGCGCCTCCTTTTTCCCCTTTTTCGTTTATATAGTAGCAATCTGTTACATGCATAACATAATCTAGATTTTTATCTAGGAACTCAACTTGTGTTTGTAACTTATTCTCGTCTATCCAACTATCATCCCCTTCACAAAAAGCCACATATTCACTATCTATACATTCTTTTATAGCAGAAGCAAAGTTTATTATTTCCCCCAGATTTTTTTCTCGTTTTAATATTCTTATAAAAGGGTGTTGCTTAGCATAAGATTGACATATTTCTAATGTATTATCTGGGCTACAGTCTTCTGCAATCACAATTTCATAATCAAAATTTACTTTTTGATTTATAAGACTATTTAAAGTAGTTTCAATGTATTTTGCGTGGTTGTAGGTAAGTACTAATATGGAGACTTTCATTGTTTTTCCTAAAGCGTCTAGTATATTTTATGATATTGTCTTTGAAGGGTTTACTGTTAATGACATCTATCTTTTCTAATGAATTAAAATAGATATTTAGTTTTGATGCGTCAGTTAATACAACTCTTTTGATAAATGGAAAGCGATATCTTTTAATAATAGGATACCACGCATGAGTAGTCGGTCTGAAGGTTTCATTTCGGTATTTAGGATCAACCAATGAATAGGAGTTTTTTATTGATATATACGGAGTTAATTTATCACCATTTGAAAGTACAATTTGACTTAATCCTATCTCATAAAATAAAATTATATCTTTTTTGTCCTTAAGTATCAATATCTTATTAAAGAATTTTTGAAGGTATCTTTTTTTCACAAGTTTTTGGTTGATATATAAAAAGTAAGATTGTAAGTGAGGCTTTATAATAGAACTTTCTGTAAATCCACCTAAACCATCGCTATTTTCAAAAAAATCTAAATAGGTATTTAAATTAAATAAAGGTCCTTTTATACTATCATTGGTTAATAGTACAGAATCATATTTTTTTAAGATATTATATTTTTTGATTGCTGCTGCCCATGAAGCGAAGTCTAGTCCAATATTTTCTCTATGTATAATAACGTTTGCGAGTTTTAATGTACTCTTAAGACTGTTTTTATCAAGTTCTATACAAGTTGTAATAATATAGATATCAAAGTTTAATTTTTTTAAAGCAGTTACATAATAAATAAATACATCATCGAAAACACCAATTGGATCAAAATGAGATATTAGGACACATTTGGTGGAGGGTATAAAATCCGGTGCTTGATATATGGAAATAATTGTTTTATGAGGCTTTTTATAAAAAATTTTTTTTATCGTTTTACGATATATTGAAGCAATGATGGAATGCAATAATTGTATCATGGATTTAGGGTGTAGCAATATAGTTTTTTTTAAAAAAGTCATTAATAATATTCACTCTGACCATGAATATTTCTGGTACATTAAAACTCATGATATCATTTTTTTTCATATATATCATTGAGTGAAGTATTATTGGGATTAAATTTTTTGGCTTTTTAGCATAGATAACATACGTCACAATTATTTAACAAATCATGGTAATTTGTTACAAATACTTTTTGTGAACATACGGATTCAACATGCTTTTTTATTTTTTCATTATAACAAATCCAAGTTTCGATATACAAACTAGTATAATCCCTTATTATGTTTCGTGTAATCCTTTTTTTAAATAGAAAAGTGAAAATTTTTTCTTTTAATAATTTTTCATAGACATCAAGAAAAAGAGAAGTTCTAGGATCTTTCCATCCCCATTCTGACCGATTAGTAATTTTTTTATCGTAAAAGGGCAATTATTTTTTTATCCTGTATACTACTGATTTCGATTGAGTTAATTTTAGATAATCTAGATGTAGGGATGTTGTTTTCTAAAAGGATTTGTTTGTGAATTTCTAAAAATTCATAAAGACTTTTTTGATTGTCGGGATTTGCTCCTAAAGCTTTTCTCCCAAATTTAATCCGCCTGCATCTAGCCATTGCGCCGTAAGAGAAGTTTTTGATAGATGCATTCCTACAATGACTAAGACTTTATCCATGTTATTATAGTTCAATTACTCTATCACAATATTTTAAAGTACTTTCTCTGTGAGCAATAATAATCATAGTTAGATTTTCATTATGTATAGATTTTATAGCCTCAGTTATTTCTTCTTCTGTTTCTGAATCTAATGCAGATGTTGCTTCGTCAAAAAACAAGACCTCAGCATCGTAATATAGAGCTCTTGCTATGCCTATGCGTTGTCTTTGCCCACCAGAAATTTTAGCTCCCCTTTCGCCTATATTTGTATCAATACCTTGTTCAAGATTTTTGACAAATTCAGTTAATTGAGCTTTTTCAAGAACAATAGATAACTTGTGTAAATCTATTTTTTCTTTAGGTATACCTAACGCTACATTTTCTTTTAAAGAGCCATCTATTAAAAATACATCCTGTCTTACGTAGCCTATTTTTTGATGCCATGAATCCATGTTCTCTTCATTAAGGATATCGTTATCCATCTAATAACACCTTCTGATGATTGTAGAAAACCTAATAAAAGATTCATTAAAGTGGTTTTTCCAGACCCAGACTTACCTTTAAGACCAATAGCTTCACCTTTTTTAATGCATAAATTTAAATTGTTTAAAGTTTTATTCGGGCTATCAGGATAAGAGAAACAAAGATTTTCTAATGAGAGGGTTTCGTTGAAAGTGAACTTATGGTTTGCTAGTTTTTTTCTTTAAAGGGAAAAATTCTTCCAACAAATTAAGATTAAATTCCTGTCCTTTAATATTAACTAATGATATCATTAACCTATTAATAGATGGAATTGATCTATAAGCAGCCAAACCAAAAATACTTAAAAGACCAATGATTTTACTGGAGTATTAATATAAACACACCATAGAGTAGCATTGTTATTACTGCTAAAATAACACACGTTTCTACAAGGCGATTTGGGATTTGGTTTAGAAGCCTAAAGTTTAGTCCTAAAATGTTTACGTTCTTTTACCCCCTTAATGTATGTTCCTTTTAAAGTTTTTAAAAACTTGTCCAATAGTAATGTCTACGTAACCAAAGACAATTTCAAAAACGGGTTTTGTTATTCTTGGGTCTAAATCATTAAGTCTAGAGTTATAGTAAGAGACCTTATTTTTAGAAAGTTATAAAAAAATAAAAATTGGTATCACTACCCTAGTAAAATAAAAGTATTTTAAAATCATAAATAATAAAGAAATTATAATTAAACGAAATAACTACTTCATTTAAAAACAAGAAAAGCTGTAATAATAGTAGTGAGAATATCTATTTGGGACATTTACTATTCTATTTAATAATTTATTAGAATTTTCAGAAGTGAAGAACAAAAATCCTTTTTGATAAGCGCTTTTTAAAACGTCACCCGAAATACTCTCGTAAGCATCCCAAGAAAATTGAATTTGTGTTTGTTGAACCCACAAACCAAAAAGATTTTTGACAACAACTAATCCTAAGATAAGAGTACAAAGAAATAAGATGAACATTTGGTCCGTCTGAAAACCAAAGTATGTATATAACCCAGACAAATATTTGTTATCATGTATAAAGCCTTCTTTTAAGATAGAAGCCAAGAGTGGTAAAATTGCTGCTAAGCCCAGTAAATCAAAAAAAGAATTGATTAAGATCCCTAAAAACAAGAAAACAGATCGTTTTCTAAAGCTATTAGGTAAAATGGCTAATGACCTGCTTATAGATTTGTATATCAGGTTATTCTTAAGGAACATAGAGTAAAACGCTAGCTTATTTAAAGGCGTGAAGATATAGTATATCCCAAAAAGAAACTTCCTTAAGTCATTATTTTTACGTTATTTATGAATTGTTTCTAGAAATAATTATATGAAAGTTCCCTTTTTGGCTTTAAGTCAAGAACACAATAACTATATAGACGATTTTACTAAAGTATTTAACAATACGTTATTAGCATCGGATTTTATTCAGGGTGAGTTAGTTAAATGTTTTGAAGATAATGTTTCTTCTGTTTTCCAATCCAATTATGTGCAATCTTGTGCCAACGGTACAGATGCTATTTTGTTAAGTTTAATGGCCTCTGGATTAAAAAATGGTGATGAAGTTTTAATTCCTTCTTTTACTTATGCAGCTACTGCAGGTCCCGTGGTTATGTTGGGTCTTAAACCTGTTTTTGTAGAGGTAAATTACCATACATTTACTATTGATATTCAGGATTTAAAAAATAAAATAACAGAAAAATCTAAAGCAATTATACCGGTACATCTTTTTGGTCAAGCATGTGATATGGCTGAAATTATGAAAATAGCCAAAGAGTTTAATTTGATTATTATTGAAGACAACGCCCAGTCTTTGGGTACAGAATGGATTGATGAAGAACGGGAAAAGCATTTTACGGGCACTATTGGAGCTTTCGGAACCAATTCCTTTTTTCCGTCTAAAAATTTAGGTGGTTTTGGTGATGGAGGCGCAGTTTTTTGTAAAAATGAAGAAGATTACAAATCCTTAAAATCTATTGCTGCCCATGGTCAAAATGGTAAATACAATCATCAAAGATTAGGAATAAACTCTAGATTAGATACCCTACAAGCTGGTCTTTTGCAGATTAAACTAAAGTACTTTGATGATTCGCTTCAGGTAAGAAAAAATAATGCTTTAAAATACAGAGACAACTTAAAGGATTGTTTAGGAATAGAATTGCCCTTTGTTCCCAAATATTCAGGGCATTCTTATAATCAGTTTACGCTGAAAGTTAAAGCAGAAAAAAGGGATGCGTTGCAGATGTTTTTAAAGGAAAACGAAATAGATGCAATGGTATATTATCCAAAAGCTTTACACCAACAAAAAGCATTTATAGCGTTTAAAAATGATTGTCCAATTTCAGATAAACTTTCTAGAGAAGTGCTTTCGATCCCTATTCATGGGGGATTAAAGGCAGAACAGTTAGATTACGTTTCAGACAAAATTAGACAGTTTTTTAAGTAGATTTGAAGGATGGCTAAGAAGATACGTTTTGGAATTATAGGATTTGGTCACATAGGAAAACGCCATGCAGCGGTTATTGCCAATAACCCAGTTGCAGAACTTTATATGGTGTGTGATGAAAAGCCTAAAGAAAACTTTAAAGATGAAAATTTATACGGTGCTAAATTTACCAGTTCGGCAGAAAGGTTACTGAATTCGGAAGTTGATGTGGTAATCATAGCCACCCCCAATGGTTTTCATGCCGAACAAGCTATGAATGCTTTAGAAGCAGAAAAACATGTGGTGATTGAAAAGCCTATGGGCTTAAGTTCAGAAACTTGTAAAGAAATTATTGAATACTCTCAGCAACAGAAAAAAGCAGTTTTTTGCGTTATGCAAAATCGGTTCTCACCGGCAGCAATTTTTCTTAATTCCTTGGTTAAGGATGGTAAGCTGGGTAAGATTTATTCTATACATGTAAACTGTTTTTGGAACAGGGACGAACGTTATTATAATTCTGCCAGTTGGAGGGGAACTAAAGATTTGGACGGTGGGGTTTTATACACGCAATTCTCTCATTTTGTAGATTTAATTTATTGGCTTTTTGGCGATTTAAAAATAACACACTCCTCACTTTATAATTTTAATCACCAAAAACTAACTCAGTTTGATGATTCCGGAACGGTTTTGTTTCAGCTTAAAAAAGAACACGAAACCAAAGGTGTATTTAATTTTACTACTTCAGTTTTTGAAGAAAATCTAGAAAGCAGTATTACCATTATTGCCGAAAATGGAACAGTAAAAGTTGGTGGGCAATACATGAACAAGTTAGAGTACTGTAATGTTAAGGGGTTTAAAACACCCGCTTTACCAGAAACAGCACCACCAAATGATTATGGTACCTATAAAGGTTCTGCTGCTAATCATTTTTACATTATTCAAAATGTAATTGATGTTTTACACGGAAAATCGGAGATTGCTACATCTGGATATGAAGGAATGAAAGTGGTCAAAATCATCGAAAAAATGTATAAACCAAAAGAAAGTGAGTTTTAGACTTAGTTCAAAATATAAACCAACAGGAGATCAACCTAAAGCTATTGAACAATTAACCAATGGCCTCAATAATGGTGATAAATACCAAGTTTTATTGGGGGTTACGGGTTCTGGTAAAACATTTACGGCAGCAAATGTTATTGCCAATGTAGATAAACCTACTTTGGTTTTAAGTCATAATAAAACTCTTGCTGCACAACTTTACGGTGAGCTGAAATCTTTCTTTCCGGATAATGCAGTAGAATATTTTGTATCCTATTACGATTATTACCAGCCAGAAGCTTATTTACCAGCTTCTAATTTATACATAGAGAAAGACCTTTCTATTAATGAAGAAATAGAAAAGTTGCGTCTTAGTGCTACTTCTGCATTGGTTTCGGGTAGAAGAGATGTTATTGTGGTTTCTTCGGTTTCTTGTATTTATGGTATGGGTAATCCAGAAGATTTTGAAAAAAGTGTTGTAGGGCTGAAAACTGGAGATACCGTAAGTAGAAATCAGCTTCTTTTTTCTTTTATTGATATTCTATACAGTAGAACACAAGCAGAATTTAAAAGAGGGAATTTCAGGGTTAAAGGCGATACGGTAGATATTTTCCCGGCCTATGCCGATTTTGCTTACCGGTTAATTTTCTGGGGAGATGAAATAGAAGAAATTCAACGTATAGATCCTTTTAATGGAAGCAAGATAGCTTCAGAAAAACAGATTGCTATTTTCCCCGCGAACCTTTTTGTTACCGATAAAGACAAGATGAGCCAATGTATAAATCAGATTCAAGATGATTTAATGGGTCATATTTCAATGTTGGAGCAAGACGGTAAATTTATGGAGTCTAAGCGAATTCTGGAACGTACAGAGTTTGATTTAGAAATGATGCGTGAGTTGGGCTATTGCAGCGGTATAGAAAATTATAGCCGTTATTTCGATGGCAGAAAACCTGGAACCAGACCCTTCTGTTTATTGGATTATTTCCCAGATGATTATTTAATGGTTATTGACGAAAGTCACGTAACTATACCCCAAATACGCGCCATGTGGGGCGGTGACCGTTCTAGAAAAATGAATTTGGTAGAATATGGTTTCCGCTTACCAGCAGCCTTAGATAATAGACCGTTAACTTTTAACGAGTTTGAAGCCATTACCAATCAGGTAATATATGTTACCGCTACCCCCGCAGATTATGAGCTAAACAAAGTAGAAGGTATTGTTGTAGAGCAAATTATTCGTCCTACTGGTTTATTAGATCCTGAAATTGAAGTAAAACCTACGGCTAACCAGATAGATGATTTCTTAGAAGAAGTAGATGAACGGATTGCAAGCGGTGAACGTGTTTTAGCCACTACCTTAACCAAGCGTATGGCCGAAGAGTTGACTAAATACTTACAAAACCTAAATGTTAAAACACGTTATATTCATTCTGAAATAGATACATTAGAACGGGTTGAAATTCTTAGAGACCTTAGATTGGGTGTTTTTGATGTTTTAGTTGGCGTTAATTTATTACGTGAAGGCTTAGACCTACCAGAAGTTTCTTTAGTGGTAATTTTTGATGCCGATAAAGAAGGTTTCTTGCGGAATATGAAGTCTATGATACAGACCATTGGAAGAGCAGCCAGAAATAGTAATGGTAAAGTAATTATGTATGCCGATAAAATGACGGGTTCTATGCAATTGGCTATTGATGAAACACAAAGACGTAGATTAATACAAGAGCAATACAATATAGACCACGGAATTACGCCAACAACGGTTACCAGAACAAAAGAAGAGATTATGACTCAGATGAATGTTACTGGTGTAAGTAAGGCTTATAGTGATGCTTATTCTGGCGAAGAAAAATTAATAGCTGCCGATCCTGTAATTGCCTATATGTCTAAGCCAGCAGTAGAAAAAGCTATTCAGCGTGTGAAAAGAGATATGGATGTGGCCGCAAAAGATTTAGACTTCTTGAAAGCAGCAGAGTTACGAGATGAATTGTATACTTTACAAGAAAAATTGAAAGAGTTTTAAGCCAAAGAAGCCTCTCTTTTTTCCCAAGAAGTAATTACCTCTCTTTTAATTTCTTGCATAAATTTTTGAGGAATGCAGGATTTGGTTAAAAAATTTTCGGCATCTAGGTTTAAAGCATCTAATTTATCTGAACTGGCTTTAGACCCAGAAATAATAACCACTCTTGTACCTAAGAAGATGTTGTTTTCTTTGATTTTTCTAAGAATGTTTAAACCACTTTCCTTTGGAAGGATTAAATCTAAAAAAATTAGATCTGGTGTTGGGGAGTCTTCATACTCCATTTCTTTGTTAAGATAAGAGATGGCTTCTTCTCCATCCATAACAAACTCTACAAGACAATTTATACCAGAACTTTCAATAGCGTTTTTGGTAAGTCTAAGGTCTGTAGGGTTATCATCCACCACAAGAATGTTTAACTTGCTCATTTTCAGACTTTTTAAGAAGAGGAAAATTTAGTGACTTAAAAAAACAAATGAAAATTTTATTGTTAAAAACCCCTAGTTTTGTTGATAACTTTTTTGAACGATTAAAAAAATACGCATTAAAAAAGCCGAATAGGGGACCCATTCGGCTTAGTGTTGTTGAAGTTATGTGTTTAAACAGAGACTGTTAAGGTTGGTCCGTTCCTTTAATCATGCTTTTAATCAACTTTCCAGAATCGGTTAGTTGATCATCTGGCCAATACCCATAAGTATTCGCTTCGGGCATTAAAATAGAAGCAGTTTCTTTTTTATCTGCTACAGACCAATTGCACCAGCTAATTTGGTAACGGTCCATAAACTTAGACCACTTTTTCATTTCTTCGTAGTTTAAGTCGCCATTACCGTCTGCGCTACATGTTCCAAATTCAGTAACAAAAAGACAAATGCCTTTGTCAATAGCTCCTTTTGCTATATCTCTTAAATCTTGTCTATGGGTATTGGCATAGAAATGAAGCGTGTAAGCAATATTTGTTCTATCAATTGGATCAGCAGCTGGTTCATCAACTAATTGTGACCATCTTTTTGTACCACAAACAATAATGTTATCTGGGTCATAATGACGGATGGTATCAATTACCGCTTCGTGATAAGGTTTTAATTGAGTAGCCCAATCTACGTCATCAAGGGGTTCATTAAATGTTTCGTAAATAACATTTGGGTATTGCCCGTATTTCTGAGCCATTTGGGCAAAGAATTTTTTTGCTGCCTCAGTATTTTCATGTGCTTTGTGGGCATGGTAATCAATGATTACATATAGACCGTATTGAACAGCATATTTCACCATTCGGTCTACTTTTTTCATTTCAACCTCTGGGTTTTCTAAATAGCCGCCCATATCAACACCCATAGCAATTCTCATAATGCCACTTTGCCAATCGTTAGCTAAGGTTTTAACTACCTTTTTTGTGTAATATTGGTCCATCCATTGGCTCCAGAAAAACGACATTCCTTTAAACTGAACTGTATTCCCTTTTTCGTCAACAATATGAATCCCATCTATACTTAGTTGCCCGTGTTTTTCTACCGGAGTTTGCGCATTACTTAACGTTGAAAATAGGAGTGCAGCAGTTAGCACTAATAGTTGTGTTATTTTTTTCATTGTATTAAAGTTTATTTTCTGTGTTTATGTTGAACATTTCAATTTGATTTTGAAAATTCATTGGGATGTAAAGCTTATTTTCTTTTTCTAAGAACAGGATGTCTCCTATACTTGTTTCGGTATTTAAAATGCTTTTAACGTCGCCTTCTGGTGTTATAAATAAAACCTCACCTGCTTTCCAAGAAGAAACTAGGTATCCGTTTTTAAATTTTTGTATACCATCCAGTTTTCCGGGTTTGTTTTTGGTGATCGATTTTAATTCTAATGTCTTAAGGTTTAAAGAAAATAGATTTCCGGTAGAGTCTAGTTTTGGGTCATCATTTAATCTTCCCCAAGTGCCTATAATAAGTTGTTCTCCATCTACTAATAAACCATTAGGGTGATCTAAAAAATCGTTCTGATATATTAGGCTAAAATTACCATTATTACCTAGCTTATAGATAGCAGATTCGTTCATGTCAGAAACATATATGTTTCCTTCTTCATCCTTAGTAATGTCGTTAAACATACCAATAGAGTCGTTTGTAAATGTATTTAAAGTCTCGCCTGTTTTTGCGTCTATTTCTAGTAATTCTTTTACCGTTGCCGCATATAATTTTTCATTGGCATAACATAAGCCTTTTGGTCCACGGATTCCTTTTACAAATTTTCGGTCTATAAAACTCCCGTCTTTGTTAACCTTACTTATAAAACCGTCTGGCAAGATACTAGTTGGGTTAATTCCAATATTAGAGATAAATAAATAACCCGAGTCTGGGTGTTCAATAATTGATTCTGGATGAATAAAATCATCTCTTGTCCATGATTTAGTAAGCTGTATCTCTGAAGAGTCGTTTTTTAATTTAGGACTTAATGAGTCTACATTTTCAGTATAGTTTTTTACCGCTTGGTTACCACAAGAAGTAATTAAAAAACTAATTAAAAGGGGGAATAGGATATGTTTCATAACAAAAAAACAATGTTGATTAATTTTTAATTCCTAAACTGAAATATAAGACCGGCCGAAATCAAAGATTCCGGCAGGAATGGTGTTTTTAATTATTGTGACCATGAGGTCGGTTGTCTGTCCCAACGGTGATTTCTTAATTCTTTATATAGAGAATTTTCTAAACGTTTGCCGTCGCTAGTTGCTGTATTGGCCAAAACATTTCTTTCTTTTCTCATCCCAGGAATAGCAGCACAAACTGTTTTGTTTTCTAAAATAAACCGAAGTGCCATTTCAGCCATAGTCATTCCTTCAGGAATTATTGGTCTAAGTTCATCGGCTTTTTCGGCGCTAGCTATTAGATTTTCAGGAACAAAATAAGTACCTCTCCAATCGCCTTCCGGGAAAGTAGTGTCTTTGGTGATGTTACCGGTTAATGTGCCTTCGTCAAAAGGAACACGAGCAATAATAGCTATGTCATTTTTTTCGCAATACGGGAACAATACGTCTTCCGGAGCTTGGTCAAAAATGTTATATATAGTTTGAATAGAATCAATTAAGCCAGTATCTAATGTTTTAATGCAGTTGGTAGGTTCCCAACGGTTTACACTAATACCAAAAGAAGTTACTTTGCCTTCTTGTTTTAGCTTTTCAACTTCTCTTTGCCATTCTTCATTTTCTGCCCAAGCATCTTCCCAAACATGAAATTGAAGTAGGTCTATACTTTCAGAACCTAAGTTTTTCAAGGTTTTCTCTGCGTATTCTCTTATGTGCGAAGCAGGGAAACAATCTTCTAATTTGTAATGACCTTTAGAAGGCCATTTAAAATTCATTGGGGGTATTTTTGAAGCTGTGTAAAGTCTTTTATTAGGATGTCTTTTTACCAACTTTCCCAATAGTTCTTCACTATGACCTTCACCATAACCCCAAGCAGTGTCAAAGAAGTTTACTCCGTTTTCTACAGCTAAGTCTAATGATTTTTCGGATTGCTTATCGTCGGATTCTGTCCATCCGGCCATTCCCCACATTCCGTAACCAATTTCACTTACTTCCCAATTAAGTCTACCAAATCTTCTGTAAAGCATATTCTGTACAGTTTATTTATTTAAATTTTTTCTAGTTTTCTCTAAAAGTGCAATAGTGGCTTTAATCCCTTCTTCTTCCGAAAGAGAATCGCCTTCGTATTCTATACCAACATAACCGTTAAATCCAGATTTCTGGATCAATTTAAACAGCTTGTTGTAATCAATGTTGGGTTCATTTCCGTTTTCATCAAAAAGAAATGCTTTAGCGCTTATGCCTTTTGCAAACGGAAGCATTTCTTTTACCCCTTTGTAATAATCATAGGTTTCAATGCATGGTGATTCCCATAAATCCCCGTCTCTACGCGCAACACAGAAATTACCAAAATCTGGTAAAGTGCCGCAATAAGGATTATTGACCTGTTTCATGACTTCAGCTACAAGATTTCCTTTAGAGGAAAGTTGACCATGGTTTTCTACCAAAACATTCATCTTATGTTTTTCTGAAAATGAAACCAGTTTACCTAATCCGTCTACGGATGCATTTACCCAATCTTGATCAGTATTATAACCATGTCCGTGTAGGTTTACACGTATAGAGGTGCAACCTAATTCTTTAGCAGCAGTTATCCATTTGTAATGGTTTTCTACAGCGTTGTTTCTCTCTTTTTCTGAAGTGGAAGAAAGTTCGCCTTCTTGGTCTACCATTATTAAATGGCTGTAAACCCCGTTGTCGTTACATCTGTTTTTTAATTCCTGAAGGTAGGCAGCATCTTCCGCCTTGTCTTTAAAAAACTGATTAACGTATTCTACTGCTGAAAGGCCATAAGTGTTTTTTGTGATTCCGGGAAAGTCTAAGGTGCTTATTTTGCCAGAAAAAAGACTTTTATGAAGCGACCATTGCGCCAATGAAATTTCAAATTGAAGAGAGGAAGCTTTCGCTTCAGGAATAAATAAAGAAGGTAAACTGGTGCTAATTATAGCGCCACCTCCTAGCACACATAAATCCTTCAGAAAAGTTCTTCTTTTCATGTAATTAAATTCTAATTGTTTTAATTGAAGGAAAAAATAGGGCAACAAAGTCACCCCACTTTTTGGTAATGAAAAATTAAGTTAGCCTTCTATTTCTTTAGCCACTTTAAGTATACTTCTTTGTTTTCAGTACTTACACGTAACATGTACATACCCGCATCAAGAGAAGTCACATTTATTTCAGAATTACCACTTGTATTTAAAATTGAAACCCCTGTCATGTCTAATACTTCTATTTTAGCATTGGCTAGTGAAAGTTCTTCACTGCTTATGTTTAGAATGCCACTGGTTGGGTTAGGGTAAAGACTAATACCATGCTTGTTATAAGCGTTCTCAAAAATCCCGTTGGTTGGATCGTCTTTATGATCTACAACATCTATATAATTGATGTTAACCGGGCCGGTAGTGATGTATAATTTAAATTCTTGTTCTCCGGCTACTAATTCAATTTCTTTGAAAGAATGCGTTTCCCATGTATCCCAGCCTCCACTAGCAGGTATTGACTCATTACCTACAACAAATTCATCGTTTACACGGATAGACACTTTTGAATTCTCTTCAGAAGCAGTACGGAATTCGAAGTCATAAAGTCCAGCTTTTTGAACATCAATGGTATATGACAACCATTCTCCGCTTTCTGTCCACCCAACACTAAATCCTTCACCTCCGTCTGTAGTAGAGCTAATATCTACGTCATCGTATCTATAAACGCCTCCATTGTTTCCGTCATCGCTATCATTATACGTTATACCTTCACCGCCAACATCATAATTTTCAGCTTCAATTCTGCCGGGTATAGATATAGGCGCTCCTTCAAAAGGTCCATTGGCAAATACAGTTAAGACAGCTTCTCTACTTGTTAAATTACCCTCTGTGTTTGATACAACAACTTTATAAAGTTCTCCGTCTTGGCTTGGGTCTAAATTAGATACAGTATATGTAGAGGTATTTGGGGCATCAGCTATTTCCTCATCGTTTAAAAACCACGTGTAATTTAGATTTGGGCCCACAGCATTTATTTTGAAAGTTAATTCTTGGCCTTCATTACCGAATTGATCTTTAAGATCTGTGATTAGTTGCGGTTCATCTGTACAGGATAAAAAATTATCTACTGGTGTAGTTAATAATTCTTTTACTAATGTTCCTGATGTTGAGGTAGAGTTCCAATTTGAAGAAGCACAAGCATTAGGTAGTAAGTGCAGCAGAAGTTTCGTCTTTGTCTGCAAAGCTCCAATTACACCAACTTATTGTGACACCTGCATCGTTATCACCATTCCAAATATTTGCCCATTTTTCAGAAACAGCCGGGCTATAGCCCCCTGTACCAGAAGCATCACTAGTACCCCATTCTGTAACAAATATTGGTAGTTTTTCTATTGCATCTCTAAAGTCGATTTCTCTGTAATTATGAGATCCAGCGTAGAAATGGAAAGTGTACATTACATTGTAAGCATTATCACCTGTTAATTCATTACCTATTACTTTCCATGGTTCACCTGACCATGTTGGCGTTCCCACTATAATAATAGATTCTGGAGCATTGTTTCTAATTATTGGTATAATGGTTTCTGCATATTCTTTAATATCCGACCATGGCACAGCAGTTCCGTTACCGTTGTTATTTTTATTAGGTTCGTTACAGATTTCAAACAACACATGCTTTTTGTTGCCGTGTTTTGCTGACATGTATTCAAAGAATTCTTTGGCATCTTCAAGATGTACTAATGGATTACCGCTTTTAAGCATGTGCCAATCAATAATACAGTAGATTTGTTTCTCAGCGCATATATCAACGTATTCGTCTATTTTTTTCTTAAAAGCATCTTTGTTATCTACGTAACCCCTTGACATCGCCTCCTTCTACATAAGAAGCTATTCTGAAAATATCTATGCCCCAATCGTCTCTCATGGTTTCTATAGAAGATTCATTATAACAATCAAGGAACCAATGAAAGCCATGTGTACTCATCCCTCTTAGTTGGATTGGGTTACCACATTCGGAACTTAATTGATTACCAACTAATTTTAATTGGCCGCCAGAAGCAAGTGCACTTTGTGCATTAGCGTTTAAGGGTAAAACCAATAAAAACCTAAGAATAGACTTATAAACTTAATTTTTCTCATATTATCAATTGTTTAATAAATCGCTGCTTGCAATACAATTCGAAAGTACAAATTGCATCTCAGAAGATCCTTAAGGATTTAATTTAATCGTCCGATTTTAAGCTCTAAATTCAACTAAAAATTAGTGAATTCTGTCCTATTTAAATTACTTTAAAAATCGTGGCTTTTGATAGATTTTAACCGTTAATTGATAGTTTTACTATTCTATTTGAATATTGGATATGCAAAAAAAAGTAAAAAAATGCACTTCTTTTCTTTTTCTGTTATTTCTAGTAATTAGCACTTATGCTAATCAAGTGCCCCTTGGGGTGGTTTTTTGTATATAACACCCGACCAATGTTTCACTTATGAAGACAGTACAAATCGTCTTACTATAGATGACTTTATTGAGATGAGAAGGGGAGAAATGCCTAAATTAAAGGATGTAAAGCTTAATTATAATAGGAATAGATCGTATTCACCTATTGGAAAGAGATTGTCTTAGTTAACAATACGTCTTCTAAATCTTGGTTATTAGAGTTTCCAGATCCGCATATTGAGAATCTTGCAGTATATGTTTTGTTTAGTGATACACTAATCAATTATGGTGCTTCTGGTTATTTAAAAGAGTTTAATAAAAGAAGTTTGCCCCATAAGAATTTTGTTTATGAAATACCATTTAGAGAAGGAGAAACTGCTGTTGTTTTTGCAAAGATTAAGTCCGGGTAGATATTGTGGTATAAACGCTCAGATTAGATCTGTGTATAATTTTTCGGGTTATTTTTTGGCAGAATACCATCTTTTAGGCATTTATTATGGTATTCTAATAATACTAATGGTATATAATTTTATACTGGGTTTTTTTACTAAAGACAAAGGTCATTTCTATTTCTGTTTTTATATTAGTTTGTTGTGGCTTATATACCTTTGCAGAAGATGGTTTAGGTTTTCAATGGATCTGGTCTAATACACCAATAATTAATATTTATTTAGATAAAGCAGCACCAATTCTATTGTTGTTTGCTTTTGTTTTGTATGCCAATCAGTTTATAAATCTAAAAAGAGAGTACAAAGTATTATTTGCTTTTGTGTTAATAAGCTTCACTTGTTTATGTGGTTTTTATTCTTATTTATTCCCAGTTTAGTACAAACTGCTTTTTTACTGTATGTAGTTCCTTTTACTATTATTCTTGGCGCCTCCGTATATCGCCTATAAAGACGGGTTTAGGCCAGCTCGTTTTTTTATTGTAGGTAACATTCTAATTGTTTTTAGTACAGCTGTCTTTTTTATGCGAATGAAAGGTTGGGTTCCTTCTAATGCATTTACAGTTTATCTTTTTAATTATGGGTTTTTATTAGAATCAATTGTATTATCATTTTCATTGGCAGATAAAGTTAGAAACTCCCAAAAAAATGCAGAATTAGCAAAAGAAGAAGTGATTAACCAATTGCAGATTAATGAAGAACTTCAGCAAAAAGTAAACAAAGAATTAGAAACCAAGGTATCTGAACGTACTAAAGAACTTCAGAAAAAAACCACAGAATTAACTTCTGCCAATGATGCGTTAGAAAAATTAAAAAAAGAATTGTATGATATGAACAGTCAAATGGACTTAAATATCTATAAACTTAAAAAAGAGGTTTCTAAAGAAAAAGAAGCTAGGATTTTAGACAGTTTTGTTTCGTATGATGAATTTAAAACCCTTTTTACCGAATCAAAATGTTATGATTTTTTAAGAGATATTAAATGGAAAGAAGGTTTTATATGTGCTAAATGTAGCAATACTAAATATGGTAAAGGAAATAATATTTATACCCTAAAATGTACTAAATGCCATCATCAGGAATCAGTTAAAGCGAACACTTTTTTTCAAGGCTTACGTTTTCCAATTGAAAAAGGATTTTACTTGGTTTATTATTTTTCTAAAAAAGGAAAAGATGCTTCTTATGAAGATCTTGCTGAAAAACTGGAACTTAATAAAAACACCGTCTGGAAATTTTATAAAAAATATCAAGTTGCTCTTGAAGAGAATCCTAAAATATCTAGTCAATGGGAGGCCCTTTTTCTTAAAAAATAGTTGTTTTAGTTGTTGAATTTTGGAACTTTGAAGCAATAAGTGTGTTTAAACATATAAATACTATGATTATGAAAACGATAAAGAAAATACATAAATCTACCTATACACCCATTGCCGATTTAGTAACGTATAACCCATTACCCTCTGGGTCAATGAAGCAGGATGCTATTGATCCTTTTATCTTTTTAAACCACCATGGCCCACAAGTTTATGCTAAAAACAATAACGGGTTGCCTTTTGGTCCACATCCTCACAGAGGCATGGAAACCGTAACCTTTATTATTGATGGAGATATTATGCATGAAGATTCTGGCGAAAACAAAAGTGTGATTAACGCAGGTGGTGTACAATGGATGACGGCCGGAAGTGGTTTAATACACGCTGAAGTTTCTTCTGAAAAGTTTAAAGAAGATGGCGGTTCTCTTGAAATTCTTCAGCTGTGGTTAAATCTTCCTAAGAAAGATAAAATGACTAAACCATACTATTCAGGTTTACAAAAAAATGAAATTCCTATTAAAGAATTGGCCAATGGGCAGGTAAAAGCACAATTAATTTCTGGCGATTTCTTTGGAGAAAAATCTGCTTTTGAGCCTATTAATGCAATTACATTAGCAACTTTTCATACAAAAGCGGGTGCTAAGTTCAGTATAGATATACCAGAAGAAAATAGTGTTTTTTTCTATTTGGTTAGAGGCTCTTATATGGTAAATGGGCAAAAAGTGGTTTTTAGAGATTTGCTTGAGTTTGAAAAAGAAGGCAAAACAATTGAAATTGAATCTAATGAAGATGGAATTTTAATAATTGGTCACGCCAAACCATTTAACGAACCTATTGTAGCCTATGGTCCTTTTGTAATGAATTCAGAAGAAGAAATTCATGAAGCGTATGATGATTATCGTTCGGGTAAGTTTGGAAGCTGGAAGGGATAGTATTATTTTGAGTAGAATATTTTTCTCTAACACATAATCATGGATGTAAAACAGTTTGTAAAAGGAACACTGGTTTTATTGTTTTTAGTGGTATTCTCTGCTGCAACACAAGCCCAAAAAAACATATATATACCGGGTTCTAATATAGATCTATGGTCAGGTTGTGATACCTCGGCTGTTGCAATTAAACAGGATGATAATGGATTTTTAGAGGCTTTAATTGCTAACCATGATTGGGTTTGTCTAAGCGTAGATTTTAACGAAACCGATCTAACGGAGTTTGAAGTTTTTGAAATCAAATTAAAAACAGAGTATAAAGATTCCCTAATTCAGGCATTATTGATGTTTGCTTTTAAAGATGTTAATGGCTATAGAAACGTTGACCAAGAAGAGCGGATATTTAACATAAATATAGACTCTAACTATACGGATATAATTGTTCCTTTAGATAGAGAAAATATTCAGCGGTTTTTCCCCAGAGAAGGGGCGGTAGATGCTAAAAGAATAAATACTGTACTGTTATATTTTAGGTTCGACACTTTTATTACAGAAAAACAACTTGTAAAAGTGTTGATTGAAAGTGTTCGGTTTTATTAAAGAATAAAAAATTACAGTGGCCTCTCCAGGGATCGAACCTGGATCTAAAGTTTAGGAAACTTTTGTTCTATCCGTTGAACTAAGGGGCCAATTTTTATCTCAATTGTTTAATTGAAAAATTGTTCAGCAAAACTAATAAAGGTTTTGGTCGCCCCAAAATACTTGTTGATCGAAATACACAATTCCTTAACATTACCACCGCTCTTAATTAGTATAGCTTCTTTACTTTTGAGTATTCCGTGTAATATTCTGCAGAAAAAATGAAGACGCTTTCTATTAAAAAACAACTGTACATTAGCCTTGCCGTACTGTTGTCTACCTTTGTTGTTATAAGTGTTATTATACAAGTTAGTTTGTCTAGAATGGATAAACTGAACTATGGCCTACAGCTTTCAGGTCAATTGGTTTCAGACTTATATAAAATAAGAAATGCTCAAGATGGTTTTTTCTTGTTTGAGAGAAACAATCCAGAATTTTATAATACCTCTACAAGTAAATTTTTAGACACCCTAAGGTATTTTGTAAAAGACAGCAAACAAGTAGTTGAAGAGATTAAAACGTATTCTAAAAATGAAAATCTAAAAGCAGAACTTGTAGAAATTGATTCTCTTACTAAAGCTTACGAAAGCGATTTTTTGACGCTAAGTACTCTTTTTGCTGAAAGAGGATTTAAAGATTACGGAATAATTGGTAAAATGAGGGCCTCAATTCATCATGTAGAAACGGAGTTGAAAACCATTGATTACGATCCCTTTTCTTTGTATATGCTCACCTTAAGAAGACACGAAAAAGACTTTTTGCTCCGTGAAGATGAAAAATACAAAGACAAGTTTAATACGGTGTTGGAAGAGTTTCTTTTCAGTATAAAAAAGAATAAAAACAGATTAACCAATACGCAGTATTCAGTTCTTAATACCTCTTTAGAAGAGTATAGAGATAATTTTAACCAAGTCATTGAAATCTCACTTTCAATTGGTAATGTAGATCATGGTTTAATAAACGGTTTATTAAGTTATCTACTTGTAATAGAGCCAAAAGTAAATGCAATCTCAGATGAATTTTCTGCTGAAATCACAAGTAAGATTTATTGGATAAAGTTATCTATTATAACTTTGTTAATTGTAATGGGTATTTTGCTTTCGGGCTTTTTATTTATGGTAATAAGGAATATTACTGCATCTATTAAAAAGTCGGTTTTTATAATGGAAGAGATTTCTGCCGGCAATCTAAATATTGATTTTGGAAAAACCGGAAATGATGAAATGGGTAGATTACTTTCTAAAATGGAAGTAATGGTTAAAAAACTAAACGAGGTTATTAATGAGGTTTCTAAAAGCATTAAAAACGTTAATAATGCCTCTTTAGAATTTGCTTCGTTATCGCAAACCATGAGTGACGGTGCCGTAAAACAAAGCATGTCTATCGAGTCGGTTTCTTCTTCTATAGAACAGATGTCTGCAAGTATAGCCCAGAATTCTAATAATGCTTCCCAAACAGATGGTTTAACGCAATCTGCTACAGATAATCTTCATAGTGGAGACAAAATATTGATGGAGAGTCTTATTAAAACCATAGATGTTTCTAATAAAATAGAGGTTATTCATGAAATAGCTAGACAAACTAACATGTTGGCTTTAAATGCATCAGTAGAAGCGGCTAGAGCTGGTGTTCACGGAAGGGGGTTTGCAGTGGTTGCTTCAGAAGTAAGAAAGTTAGCCGAAAAAAGTCAACAAGCTGCTGAAGAAATTAGTAAACATTCACTTACAAGCATAGAAACCACCCAAAAAGCGGGAGCGATTTTAAAAGAAATTCTTCCGTTAATGAATAAATCTACTGTCTCTATGAAGGAAATTGTGGTTTCAGGAAAAGAACAAACCGAAGGTGCTAAACTTATCGAAAGAGAAGTTCAGCAACTTACGGGGGTTATTCAAAGCAATGCTTCTGGTTCGGAACAATTGGCTGCCGGTGCAGAACAATTGGCTTATCAAATTGAAATGTTAAAAGAGAAGATTGCTTTTTTCTCTATTTCAGGTAATTAGGAAATATTTTAAAGTGCAGCTCCGAAACCTCTCTGCTAATAAAACTCTTAAGCTGTTCTATATTAAAACCGTCTTTAATAGATACAAAAACACTATCTGGCGTGTTTAAGAAACTGGCTTGAAGTTTATCAAAGTTAGAGGTGGTGCTAATGTCTTCTTCTTCTGTTGTTTCGAAAAGGTGTTCTAAAGGTTCATCTATTTTATTGTAAACAGTAAGTATCTTTATATCGTTAATCCCTAGTTCTTTTAACGTCTCTTTTACAACGGTCATGTGCTCTTCATAACCAGGGTTAGAAAGATCAACTACATGAACAATAATATCTGCCTCTCTAATTTCGTCTAAAGTAGATTTAAAACATTCAATAAGTCCGTGAGGTAGTTTTCTAATAAAACCAACCGTATCGGTTAACAAGAAAGGAATGTTGTCAATCACTACTTTTCTAACGGTAGAATCTATGGTAGCAAAAAGTTTGTTTTCGGCAAAAACTTCAGCTTTCGAAACCGTTTTCATTAAGGAAGATTTTCCCACGTTGGTGTACCCAGCTAAGGCAACCCTCACCATTCGGTCTCTACCTTTTCTTTGGGTAGCCCTTTGTTTATCTATTTTCGTTAAGCGCTCTTTTAATAGAGTAATCTTATCTCTAATAATACGCTTATCCGTTTCAATCTCCTTTTCACCCGAACCACCACGTGTGCCAGTTCCTCCTCTTTGTCTTTCTAAGTGAGTCCAAAGATTGGTAAGTCTAGGTAATAGGTATCTAGAACGGGCTAATTCTACTTGTGTTTTGGCGGCCGCCGTTTGGGCACGGTATAGAAAGATGTCTAAAATCAATAAACTTCTGTCGTAAACCTTAATTTCTAATTCACGTTCTATATTCCGTACTTGAGAAGGACTTAAGTCGTCATCAAAAATGATTACGTCACTTTTAATTTGTTCAATAAAAGCGGCCAGTTCTTTTAGTTTCCCGGTTCCTACAAAGGTTACGGAATGCGGCTTATCTAACTTCTGAATAAATCTAGCTTGGGTTTCTATGCCAATAGTACCGGCAAGAAATTCTAACTCATCTAGATATTCCTGTGTTTTAAGAGAATTCTGTGAAGGGGTTTCTACAGCAACAAGTATTGCTTGTTCTATTTTTTTGTTTTCGCTAAGAAGGTCTATCATTGAATAGATGCAAAGGTGTTAAGTTTTCCGTGAAAAGAAGCGCACTCTGTTTGGGAGAGCATTACAGGTGTTGTATCTAAATTGTAGTATACAACTTCTGTATTGGTTTTAATACAATTTTCAGAAAGCGTTAAACTCTTGTTTATGGCTACTAAGAAAATGTATATAAAGATTACTAATGAAATTACTGCTAAAACTTTGCTTCCCTTTCTAAGGCCAACAATAGCAACAGCCATGGCAACAGCAACAAGTAATATTTTAGTTAATAACCAAGGTTCTGTAGACCAACCTCTTTGTGATAACAACCAAACACCTGTTATTACAATTAAGGTTCCCAATATCATTTCAACCATTTTGGTTTTATCTCTAAATTTTTTAAAGAACGAAGGGCTTACAAACATTAAAGTTACCTTGAACGAAAAGAAAAAAAGAAACAGATAAATAATACCTTTGTGCGCATGCATTAAAGTAGAGTACTCCATTATTTTAGATTTTGTTTGCTTAGTTGTGCAATTTATTAATGCTTTACAAATTATTTTAGTTCTACCATACTTTAAATGAGAATAGGGATAGTAATTAATACATCTTGGAATGTTTTCAATTTCAGATTAAACCTGATTAAGGCTATTCGGGAACGTGGGCACAATATAGTTGTGATTGCACCTAAAGATGCTTATTCTGAAAAATTAAAAGAAGATGGGTTTGAATTTTTTCATTTACCTCTAGATAACAAAGGGACTAACCCCATTAAAGAGTTTTTTCAGGTATTTACATTCTATAAAGTTTACAAGGAAGCAAAAGTAGATTTAGTATTACAATATACTATAAAGCCCAATATTTACGGAAGTATAGCTTGCGGTATGTTGGGGATTAAGGCCATTAATAATGTTTCGGGTTTAGGGGCTGTTTTTATTACAGAGTCCTTTATAACAAAAGTGGTTAAAAAACTGTATAAATGGGCTTTTAAAGTTCCATCAACGGTTTTTTTTCAAAATAATGATGACCGAATGGACTTTCTGAAGTATGGTTTATTAGAGGAAAGAAAAACAAAGTTATTACCAGGCTCCGGGGTTGATTTGTCAAAATTTAAGCCTAAGGAATTTAAAAAGAACAAATCGTTTACTTTCTTAATGGTTTCACGTCTTTTGTACGATAAAGGAATTGTTGAATTTTTAGAAGCTGCAGAAAAATTAAAGTATGAAGGCTTAGCCGTTAAGTTTATTATTTGTGGTAAAACGGAGCCTGAAAAGAAAAAAGGTTTAACGGAAGAGGAGTTTTCTGTATGGTTAAATAAAGATATTATAGAATATAAAGGCCATGTAGATAACGTTTATGATTTTATAGAACAAGCAGATTGTGTAGTTTTACCATCGTATAGAGAAGGCACCCCGCGGTCTTTGTTAGAAGCTGCTGCAATGGGCAAACCGATTGTTACCACAAATGTACCTGGTTGTAGGGAAGTAGTAATAGCTGGTTATAACGGTTTTTTATGCGAAGCAAGATCTACTGAAAGTCTATACTTGAGTTTAAAGAAGATGCATAACTCTTCGGAAATAGAATTAGAAAAGATGTCAGCAAACTCTAGGTCTTTTGTAGAGGAAAAATTTGATGAGCAGATTGTTATTCAGAAATATATAACAGAAATAGGATTATTAGGTAATGGAAATTAAAGAAACGGGTATACAAGGATTGGTAGAGATTTTTCCAAAAATATTTGGTGACGAAAGAGGTTATTTCTTTGAATCGTATAGTGAAGAAAAACTTTCGGAAGCACTTGGTGGTGTAAAATTTGTTCAGGATAACCAATCCTTTTCTACTCCGGGTGTTTTAAGGGGTATTCACCTTCAGAAAAAGCCATACGAGCAAGGGAAATTAGTAAGGGTAATACAAGGTAAGGTATTAGATGTTGCAGTAGACTTAAGAAAAGATTCGCCAACATACGGCCAGCATAAAACCTTTATACTAGACAGCAAAAGAAATAATATGCTTTATGTTCCAGAAGGTTTCGGACATGGCTTTGCTACTTTAGAACCGTCAATTTTCTTTTATAAATGCACCAATGTTTATAATAAAGAAGCGGAGTCTGGAATAATATGGAATGACCCCGATTTGAATATTGATTGGCAAATAGAAAACCCTGTTGTTTCTGAAAAAGATTCAGTTTTGACAACTTTTAAAGACTTTTGCAATCAATAGGCATTATCTTAGTCACAATTTTATGAAAATTATCAAATTACTATCTGTTACTACTTTTACCATTTTTGTTTGGATGCCACGCCTATCGTCAAAACATTATGTTTCAGACGGAAAAAGATGCAGATTATTTGGTTAAGGGCATAGAAGCGGCAGAAGAAAATTATGTAATCCGTATTAATGATTACATTGAAATGAATGTATATACTAACGACGGGGAATTAATCATTGACCCTAATTATACCTTACGAAAAGAAATTGGTGCTCAAAGAGGAGGTTCAGGTTTAGAAACGCCTAAATACTTAGTTCAAATTGATGGCTATGCAGATTTGCCAATGATAGGTAAGGTTAAATTAGATGGTTTAACGTTATCTAAAGCTAAAGAATTACTAGAAAATAAATATTCGGCGTTTTACGAAAAACCTTATGTATATGTTAAGCTAATAAGTAAAAGAGTAATTGTTTTAGGCGCAATGGGTGGTCACGTAATTCCTTTAGAAAATGAAAACATGAGCATTTTAGAAGTAATAGCATTGGCTGGTGGGCCAGACAGTTACTCTAAGATGTTTAATATTCGTTTAATAAGAGGGAACTTTCATGATCCAGAAGTATATGAAATTAATCTATCTACCATAGAAGGTATGCAAAAAGCTAATATGGGAATTAAACCTAATGATGTGGTTTATGTTGAACCAGTTAGAAAAGTTGTGCAAGAAACAGCAAGAGATATAACACCCTTGCTTGCGGTTATTACAAGTATGTTAACACTTTATGTTTTATTAACTCGATAAAAATGTCTGCAAATAAAGAAGAGTTAGATAAAATATTTAGTACGGAAAGTAATACATCAGTTTTAGATGAAATTGATTTTAGAAGGGTAAAGTATGTTTTGGCCAAGTTTTCTTGGTTGGTTTTAATGTTAATAGTTTTGTCTGTTGGTATTTCATATGCCATTATTAGATGGACAAAACCATTGTACGAAGCAGAATCAATTATAAAACTGGATTTGAAATCTCAGAATGACGTATTAGGAGGAAAGTTTGGTGGGGTTTCTGAAGACGAGGTTAGTGAGTTAATAGGAGAAATAGAAATCATAAAATCTAATGTTATTTTTCAGGAGTTAATTGACTCTTTAGATGTCGATATTTCATACTATGAAAAAGGGAAAATCCTTATTGATGAACATTATAAAGAGGCTTGTTATAGCGTTTTGTATAGGGCCGATAGTAATCAAGTTATATTAGACACGGATATTCATGTTTTAATAAACTCTGCTGAAGGTGGTTCTTTAAGCATAAGTAATGAGATTCAAGCCCCGTTTAAATTTGGGGAACAAGTAGATATTAATGGTTTTAAACTTATTCTTTTTAAAACGGAAAAGTTCTCACCAGAAGCACAAAACAGAGACTTTTATTTCAGAGTTAATAGCGAAAGTTATTTAGTTAACTACTTTAAAAAAGGATTAAAAGTTGAGATTGAAAATGCTAAAGCTAGAACTATACGAATTGCCTTTGAGAGTTATGATAATAAAAAGGCTTATGATGTTATTGCGCAAATTGTTAAAATTTACCAGCATAGATCATTAGAGGTTAAAAGAAAAGTACAAGAGCAAACTATTTCTTTTATAGAAAACCAATTAAGAGAAGCAGAGACTAACCTTAATAGGGCAGAAATTAATATGGAGGATTTTATAATATCTTCTGGCTCTTTAGATCCTAAACAAGAATTGTTTCTTGTTAAAGAAAAATTAGCAGGTCTAGAAACTGAAAAAAAAGACATTAAAATTCAAATTGAATTACTAAATAAAGTCCATACGTTTGTTAAAAATGAACAGGGTACCGAAAATGGGCTGCCTTTTGTTGAAGGAATAATTAATGAATCCTTAAAAGCCGCAATATTAACTTTAAACGAAGAATATAGGGAGTTTAGTCTTCTTAAGGCAACTACTAAATCTAATACGCTAGCCTATAAGAATAAGCTAATTAAGATTCAGGGGCTAAAAGTAGATATTAACGAAAATGTTTTTCAAAGTAAATCAATCCTAGAGGAACAATATCTAAGTTTAAATGAGATGATTGCTCAATTAGACAAAGAGTTTTTGACTTTGCCGGCTAAAGAAACAGAGTCAAACCGACTAAAAAGATTTTATTCATTATGGGAAAGTTTCTATTTATTCTTAGTTAATAAAAAGGTTGAATTTGGAATTGCAAAAGCAGGTATGACTTCAGAATTTATAATTCTCAAAAACCCTGCAATACCTCATCATCCAATTAAACCTGAACCAACCCTTATATTACTATCATCTGTATCTGTATCAGTCTTTTTAGGTTTAATAGTGTTAGTAGTAGGTTATATTAAATCTAATACTCTTTTTTCCTCAAATGATATCAATAAAGCTTCTAATATCCCATTGTTGGCAGAAATACCTTTGTATACTTCTTCAAAAATGAAGTATTCTAAGCTATTGGTTTTGGATAATCCCAAATCATCAATAAGTGAATCTTTTAGATCATTAAGAACAAATCTTACTTTCTTAAAAGAGAAGAATAATGAGAGTCAAATTATATCAATCACTTCTACAGTTGGTGGTGAAGGAAAAACATTTGTTGCGACCAATTTAGCAGGTATCTTGGCCATATCTGGGAAAAAAGTAATCCTTTTAGATTTAGATTTAAGAAAACCCAAAGTGCATTATGCTTTTGGTCACGAAAATGATCCAATAGGAATTTCCTCTATTTTAATTGGAGAATCTGGTTTCACAGCTTGTGTAAAAGACACTTCTATAGCGTCTTTAAAATACATTAACGCAGGGTCTACGCCACCTAATCCTTCAGAACTTTTATTAAGAAATGAGTTTCCCGATTTATTGAAAGGCTTAAAGGAAGAGTATGATTACGTGATTATTGATACGCCACCAATTGGTTTAGTTACCGATGGTTTTTTAGTTATGAAACACAGTAGCGTTCAGCTTTATGTAGCAAAGGCAAAATATTCTAAATTGGCAGTTCTTAAAGATATAGATCAACTTTATAGGTCTAAACGTTTTTCTCATTTAGCAATGGTGTTAAATGGTGTATCAGATCTTAATAGTAAGTACGGCTATAAAGCATATGGTTATTACGAAGAGAGTTAAAAAACAAATTATTTGAGTATTCTTTCAGGTCTTTATAAAAAAACAAAATACGATATCCCGGTATCAACGGATATTCACTCCCATCTCATTGCGGGTATTGATGATGGCTCTAAGTCTATAGAAGAGTCTTTAGACATCATTAAACAATTTGCTGTTAATGGCTACAAAAAGCTAATTACCACCCCGCATATTATGTCTGATTATTATAAAAATTCACCAGAAAATATATTGCCTGGTTTGGAAGAATTGAAAGTTAGACTAAAACAAGAAAATATAAATATTGAAATAGAAGCTGCTGCTGAATACTATTTAGATGAGTTTTTTATTGAAATTATAAACAACAATCAACCATTAATGACTTTTGGGAATAACTATGTGTTGTTCGAAACTTCTTTTATGAATAAACCGAGAAATTTAGAGGAAGTCATTTTTTTATTATCAACTAAAGGATATAAACCAGTACTAGCTCACCCAGAAAGATATATATACCTAGCAAATGATTTTTCATCATACGAAGAATTAAAGAGTAAAGGAGTTCTCTTTCAGCTGAATTACATTTCTCTTTCAGGGTATTATTCACCTGTAGTAAAAAAGACCGCTGAAAAATTAGTAGATGCTGGTCTTATAGATATGATTGGTAGCGATTGCCATGGGCAAAGGCATTTGGATGCTATAGAAAAAACTAAAACATCTAAATACATGAAGAAGTTAGCCAAGCTACCGCTTCTTAATAATAGTTTATGATATTAGTTACAGGGGCTACCGGATTATTAGGGCACTATTTTGTTGAATTATTACTAGGGAATGGCTACCCTGTAAAAGCAATGATTCGTAAAGAAACAGATAAACAGAAGTTTAAATCACAAGCCAATTTAAGTTTTGTGGTGGCAGATCTTTCAGACTATTATTCTTTACAACAAGCTGTTTCCGATGTAGAATATGTAGTACATGCAGCAGGCTTAGTTTCATTCAGGCATTCTGTAAAAGGGGCTCTTTATAAAATTAATGTAGAAGGAACAGCCAATTTGGTAAACGTACTTTTAGAAAAGAAAAACCTAAATAGATTAATACACATAAGTTCCATTGCTGCTATTGGTAGAGATTTAACCAATAAAGTTGTAAATGAAGACACCAAATGGACAAATTCTGGCCTGAATTCAGAATATGCCATCTCTAAACATTTAAGTGAATTAGAAGTTTGGAGAGGTATTGAAGAAGGATTAGACGCAGTAATTTTAAATCCTTCAGTAATTTTAGGACAAGGAGATTGGTCTAAAGGTAGTTTAGCATTGTTTGAAATGGCTAAAACTAAAACTGTTTACCCAGAAGCAGTTTTTAATTATATAGACGTAAGAGATATTGGTAAATTTTTACTAAAAGCGTTAACGAATGACGCTTGTTTAGGAGAACGTTATATATTAAACGCAGGTGAAGTTTCTTTTGCAGATTTTTATAAAAAAGTAAGAAACGAGATTGGTATTAAGAAAACAGCTAATCCAGTTTCACTAAAATCTCTTAAGTTGTTGTCAAAATTAGGAGACTTTTTAGATCGTTTTTTTGGCTATGAAATTGGCCTCAATAAATACCTTTATAATAATCTTAAAAACACCTTTCAGTACAGAACCCAAAAGGTTTTTTCTGTATTGTCTGCGGAATTTCATACCTTAGATGAAACAATAGGGTATTGTTTAAGCGGAAATGTAGAAAACAAACATCGCTTAGATTAGGCATAAATTCGGTAATCCGTTTAATTAGGTAAAACCACAGATAATTTGGATACTTTCTTTGAAAACTCAGGCGAGGAGAAAGACTCAATCAAAAGATTTGAGGATTTTTTAGTGAACGGAAAACAAGGCTTTTTCGACCTTTCGACTCTAGAATTAGTTATTGACCATTACCTTGAAATGGGAGATTTTAAAAAGGCCCAAAAAGCTTGTGAAATAGGGGTTGAACAATACCCTTTCTCTGGTGATTTGTGGTTAGATTTGTCTCAAGTGCATTTTGGTAACGGCAATTTAGAAGAAGCTGAAAAAGCACTTCAAAAAGCAGAAGTTTATCTTCCGTTTGATGAAGATGTAAAAGCTTTAAAAGGAAATATCTTAATCTGCCAAGAAAAATACGACGAAGGAATTGAGTTCTTAGAAGAAGTTCTAGGCACTACAGATGAGAAGTCGCATATCTGTCTTCAATTAGGTTTAGCCTATATGGGCATGAACCAAGAAGATATGGCTATTGAGTACTTTAAAGAAGCCATTCGCCAAGATGACCAAAACGAAGAAGCCTTATTTGAGCTTTCTGATGTTTTGAGCAATTTGGGTAAATTAGAAAAAGCACTTCCTTTTTTTCAAAAAGTAATAGACAAAGATCCCTATTCATCAACCGCTTGGTTTAACCTTGGTGTGGTTTATGATAAATTGGGTGAAGTTAATAAAGCCATTCAGGCTTATGATTATTCCATTGCTATTGATGACGACTATTCCTCAGCGTGGTTTAATTTAGGGGTAACCTATCTTACTAACGAAGAAATAGGTAAAGCATTAGAATGCTTTAAAAAAGTAAAAGAACAAGAAGGCTTAAAAGATACTAGCTTAGCTATGTATTTAGGCCAATGTTATCATAAATTACAAGCTTACGACAAAGCAGTTCAGTTTTATCAAGCATCTTTAAGTTTAGATGAAAGTACTCATTTAGCATGGTACGGTTTGGGTTTAGTAATGGATGAACAAGAACGGTGGTTTGAGTCCATTCATTTTTACCGAAAAGCCTACGAGTTGAATGAAAACAATTCTCTATACGCACTTTCTTTAGCTGGTTCAGAATATAAAACAGGAAATATTCAATCTTGTTTAGAATATTATCAACTAGCCGCAGAATTGGCTCCTGAAGATATAAAAATATGGCTAGAATGGTCATTTGTGGCTTATGAGCAAGGTGATGCAGAACGAGCAGTCGATTTGATTTTTCAAGGAATAGAAGATAATCCGGGCGAAGCAATACTGCTTTACCGGGTGTGTGCATATTTAATGAAGGCAGGTAGATATAAACAAGCTTTTACTTATTTAGAAAATGCATTAATTTTAGACTTTGATAAACATGTTGAGCTTTTGGAGTTTTTCTCCGATTTAGAAACCCAGAAAGCATTAATTAAAGTTATAGATCAATTTAGGGAAGAGGATGTACGATAATTATGATATCTCTCAATTACCGGAACGTACAGTAAAGCCGAGAAATTCTGGTAGTACAATGGTAATGGATAAAGGCATGAGCCTGAGAGAAACCGAAGATTTTCTTAGTGTTTCTTCAGATTTTGTGGATTTGGTAAAGTTAGGTTGGGCTACATCTTTTGTAACTCCTTATCTTCAAGAAAAGCTTGATTTGTATAGGGAGGCAGGAATAGCTACTTATTTAGGGGGAACCTTATTTGAGGCCTTTATAGTTAGAAATGATTTTGATAGCTACCGCAGGATTCTAGACAAATACAAACTAGAATATGTAGAAGTATCAGACGGCTCTATTGAATTAGAGCACGATGAAAAGTGTGAATACATTTCAAAACTAGCTAAAGATTTCACGGTTCTTTCTGAAGTAGGCTCTAAAGACGAGGAGAAAATTATTCCTCCTTATCAATGGATTAAACTAATGAAGGCTGAAATTGAAGCCGGTTCTTGGAAAGTAATTGGCGAAGCCCGCGAAGGTGGTAACGTTGGTCTATTCCGTTCTAGTGGTGAAGTTAGAATGGGATTAGTACAAGAAATACTTACTGAAATACCAATGGAGCAAATTATTTGGGAAGCACCTATTAAAGCGCAACAAGTGTTTTTTATAAAACTTTGTGGAGCTAATGTTAACCTAGGTAATATTTCACCAAAAGAAGCAATTCCTTTAGAGACTATCCGATTAGGATTAAGAAGTGATACATTTCACGAGTTTCTAAATAAATAAATTTATAGTAAATAATTAGCCTTGAATGTAAATTCAGGGCTTTTTTATGCCTTTATGAAAAATCTACTTTTGTTTTTGAAAGGTTTGGCCATGGGAGCGGCCAACGTTATCCCTGGTGTTTCCGGTGGAACAATAGCTTTTATTTCGGGTATCTATGATGAATTGATTTCATCATTAAAATCGTTTGATGTAAAAGCAGTTCAGCTTCTGTTTAGTTTCAGAATTAAAGAATTAATACAACATGTAAATGCTGTTTTTCTATTGGTTTTATTTTCGGGAGCTGTTTTTGGTATCGTTTCTTTAGGTAAGTTATTAAAATGGGCAATCGGCTTAGAAAGAATAACACCCGAAGGTGTAACAATTGCACATGGTTATGAACCTTGGGTTTGGGCTTTCTTCTTTGGGTTAATTTTAGCCTCTGTGATATTTGTAGGTAAAACCATAAAAAGTTGGAACATCACCACCATTACATTAGGTTTAATAGGAATTGCTATTGCAGTTGGTTTAACTATGTTAGACCCAGGTGCAGAAAATGATAACCCTATTTATCTAGTTCTTTGTGGTATTATAGCCATGAGTAGTATGCTATTACCAGGTCTTTCAGGATCTTTTGTATTGATTTTAATGGGTAATTATTACTTAATAATGATTGAAGCCGTACAAAATAAAAATTTTGGCATCTTAATATTTGTTGGAATTGGTGCTGTATTGGGTTTTATTCTGCTTTCTAGAGTAATATCTTTCTTGTTAAATAAATACCAAGACGCTACAATAAGTGCTTTAACAGGCTTTATTTTTGGGTCTTTGTATACAATTTGGCCTTGGAAAAATATTATTAGAGACACCGTTGTTAGAAAAGACGGTTCGGTTAAAGAAGTAGTTTTAGGTTACGAAAACTGGACTATGCCCGATTTTACCTCGTATGATTTTGTAGCCATTGGATTAATGGTAGCAGGTTTTGTAACCGTTTTTATAATTGAACTTGCCGGTAAAAAACTGGTAAAAGAAGACTAATGGAAAAAAAGGTTTTTGGACTTATTGGTTATCCGTTATCACACTCTTTTTCTAAGAAGTATTTCAATGAAAAATTTCAGAAAGAGGGAATAGAAAATACGGTTTACCAAAACTTTGAAATTGATAACATAACTCTTTTTAAGAACGTTGTTAAAGAAGAGAATCTTATAGGTTTAAATGTAACCATTCCCTATAAACAAGAGGTAATTCCCTTTTTAGATGAATTACACCCAGCAGCAAAGAAAATTGGTGCTGTAAATGTAATTAAGTTAAAAGACGGAAAGTTAATTGGGTACAATTCTGACTATTACGGCTTTATAAATTCGTTAAAGAAATTGGTGAAAGGTAGTCTTCAGCATAAAAAAGCATTGTTATTAGGCACCGGCGGTGCATCTAAGGCCGTTAAAGTAGCTTTAGAAGATGAGGGTGTTTCTGTTCAATATGTGTCTAGAAATAAATCGGAAGGAATAATTAGTTATACAGATTTAAATAAAGAAATAATTGAGGTTTCAGACATTATAGTTAATTGTAGTCCGTTAGGGATGTATCCTAAAGTAGATGCCTGTCCGGATATTCCATATAGTTTTATAAATTCTAAACATATTTTATACGACTTAGTGTATAACCCGGAAGAAACACTTTTCATGAAAAAAGGAAAAGAAAATGGTGCGGTTGTAAGTAATGGCTTAGAAATGCTGGTTTTACAGGCTGAAAAAGCTTGGGAAATTTGGAATGAATAAACACTGTAAAATATTACTGTTTGGCTTACTTTTTTTTAATTGGATTTCTTATGCGCAAGAAAGTGCGTCTCTATACTTCCCTATAAAAAGTACAGAAGCCATAAAGTCTAAAAAAAGCTCCAAAGCATATAATGAATTAGAACGAGAGTATCTAAACCATGAATTAGATACTAAAAAGCTGCCTTTTTTTATGACTAATTATGCCCATGATACTATATGGGGGTATGCTAAAATTAAGGGCCCTAAACTAATTCAGAAAAAAGGAGTAACTATTACGGTAAATGAAATGGGTGAGCTTAATCATTATACAATTAAGCCTAATGATGTAGAGTCGTTAACTATTTATTACGGAAAAGATTCAGTAAAATTCCGAACAATTTATTTTTCGGAAGATGTATTTAAAAGAATTAATAAGGGGACAATAGATAAATCTTATTACAATAATGAAATAGCTCAGCATAAAAGAACAGATAATACACCCCCAGCTTTATTGCTTGTGCTAAATGAAGGGCATATTATTCTGTTACAATATGTAATTAATGAAGATCAATCTAATAGTACCTATTTTATTATATACAGAAATCAGTTGTTCATTTATAGTTATGAATATTTTCTTTCTAAAGGAATGATTACAGCAGAGATTACAGAGAAAGAATTCTATAAAATTCACCCTAAATTTTGGGTAGGTTTATTTAATAAACATTTCTCTATGTACTACCAAAATAAGTAAACTATGTACGTTTTAAATATTACGTTTTCGGTAGAAAAGACAGTATTTCAAGAATGGATTAATTGGTATTTAGCGGAAGGAGAAGTCCAATTATCTTCAGATACTTTAGTAACTAAAGTTAAGCTGTTTAATATTTTAGGGACCGAAACTGATGAAGAAGAAACCAGATGTGTACATTTAGAATTTGAGTCTAATAAAGACCTGCACCAGTTTTACATTAATGGACATAAAGAATTCACCGAACTAATCACTAATAAATTTGGAGAGAAATGCCTATATTTCGCTTCAGTTTTAGAGTTAATTAAGGAAAAATAACCGCCTTTAACTTTTTATGGAATCTATTGAAAACGATAATCTGATTGTTCAGATAAACTCCAAAGGAGCAGAAATTTGTAGCATCTTTGATAAAAGTTCACGTATTGAACATATTTGGCAAGCTAATGCAGAAATATGGGGAAGGCATGCACCTATATTATTTCCTATTATTGGTCAATTAGAAGGTGGTAATTACGAATACAAGAACCAAACCTTTAAAATGAATCAACATGGCTTTGCCAGAGATTCAGAATTTAAACTGAAGGAGAAGTTCGATAATTCTGTAATTTATGAATTGAAAAGCAGCGGTGATACGTTAATGCATTACCCATACGATTTTATTTTAACGGTACTATACCGTTTAGAAGGTCGTGAACTTCATGTACGTTACAAGGTAGAAAACACAAACTCGGTAGAAATGCCATTTTCTATTGGTGCCCACCCAGGATTTAATTGCCCTTTTTCTTCCGAAGAAGATTTTGAAGATTATTATTTAGAGTTTTCTGAAAAAGAGACTTCAGACCGTTTGTTGTTTAGCGATGGGTTATTAACAGGGGAAAAACAATCTAATTTTTTAAATAACACCAATGTATTAGAGTTGAATTATGATCTTTTCAACGATGATGCCTTAATTTTTAATAACATAAAATCAGAACATATAACACTTAAATCCACTAAACATAATAAAAGTTTACAAGTAAAAATTGCTGGGTTTCCATTTTTAGGAATTTGGTCTAAACCGGGTCAAAAAGCGCCCTTTATTTGTATAGAGCCTTGGCATGGTATTACAGATACAAGAGATGCGGGTCTTCCTTTTGCTGAAAAACGAGGTAGAATATCTATAGATCCAGAAGGTGTTTTTGAGTGCAGTTATTCTGTGACTATTTAGTTTTTTTAAAATTAACGTATTTACTGCAATACTTTTTTACAGTTTATAAAGTGTTTACTGTGTTAATAGTGCAGTAATCGCTTTTGTATATTGTAGCGTAGTCTAATTTTATTTTAAGTATTTACTATCACTTCCAAAACTTCCCCGTTGGCGCAACTATATATATGCAATTAGAATAATGAGCAGACACACTAATATGGACAGTACCTATTAAACAGCTGTATATGGGTTTAATTAATTGTTAATTTTGTTTTTTTGAAACGCTTTAAGAGTAAAGAGTGTATAATAATTCCTTTCTTGTTCTTATCTTGCCTTAGCTCAAAACCAGTTTAAACCTTCCTAACACCATGATTACCAGATGTATTATATTGGTGATTGTCTCTCTCAATTCTTTTTTTGTCAATGGTCAATGTCCCGATTTTAAGCCAGTACTTAATTTATTGGGTGAAGATACTTTATGTGAGTTAGTAGGTCCGTCAATATTGGAGTATTCCTTTCAGGGAGATCCTTTAGTAAGTTATAATGCCGAGTTATATATTGATAAAAATCAGACCTGGATGAGTTTTGTAGCTGGCGCTGGTGATTACACTTTTAATTTACCTTTAGCAAGTAAAGTTTTTTTAAAAGTTAGTAATCTAGACGGAACATGTTCTCAAATTTCCGAGGATACTGTAGTTGTTTACAGAAGACCAGCAAGACAGATTGTCCTTTCTAAAAGGGATTCAATCTGTAGTTACACCAACGACTATCCTTTATTAATTGATCTTACAGAAACAAAAAATAAAACTAAATCTTTCGATTTGTTTAAAGACAATGCTTTTTTTAAATCATTTCCTAATGTAAATGGTGCAGACACAATAATTGATTTTGTAGGAGCAGGGAATTATTCAATTAAAAACTTTACTGATGTAGACAATTGCCCAATAAGAATTAGGTATGGAAATAGTTATAGAGTCATAGCAAAAGATAGTTTAGAAATTAATCTCTCATATCAAGCAAAACCAGTTGCTGATACCGTTTTCACAACAGTAGACCAAATTCAGTTTTTATTAAATGAAGATAGTTTTCTTAATAATCTAATAATAGACAAACCCTCAAATGTTACTTATGAGGTTAATCAACCAATAATTGAGTTTAAAAACCTTTTAATAGGAGAAAATACGGTTAAGTTATCGGTTTCGGATGAATGTTATGCTGTAAGTAAAACTGTTGTTATTCAATACATCCCACAGACTAAAGCGCAAATAGATTCTGTAATTACAATTTGTTCATCTTCTTTTAATCCTTTTTCTATAGCCGGAAGCTTTTATCAAAACAAATTCGAAACGGTTAAGTGGATAGATTCGGATGGTTATCTAGGCGTTGTTAATAAAGCGTATAATCTAGACACTTTAAAATTTCAACAACCATATCAAGTAGGTACATTTAAATTTGTCTACTCTATCTATAATTCTATTGCAGATTCAACAACATCAGATACATTAACGTTAAATGTTATAGAAGAACCTACTTTTCAATTCAATTTACCCTTAGTTTCTTCAGATACTATCTTAACTGGTCAAGATTTTGAAAACCTATCTATTACAATTTCAGAATCTAATTATAGGACAAACTGGACAACTAATTTGGGAATAATAAATAATCCAAGTTTAACCTCAACCACAATTGAGCAATTAGATTTTGAGGGTTTAGCAAAAATAGAAGTGTTTATTGAAGACAGTTTGAAGGCATGCCCTATACAGAAAGATAGTATTTGGATAGATCGTGTTCAACAAACTATAGCAGCAGTAAATGATACCTTACACTTATGTATTAATCAGCTTCCAGATACTGTTTTTAGTAGTAGCCCAATTTTGGAACCGTTCTTTGAATCATCAAAATGGCAATCGTTTAATAGTCCCGAAGAACTTACTAGTGATTCTGCATTTTTAGTATTGCCAGCGTCTGTGTCTACAGGTGTCTACTATTTAGAATATTCTATCGAAAACACCATTTTGTCTACCACAAAAGATACGCTAGTTCTACTTATAGATGCATTACCAAATTCATTGGCAATTATAACCGCTGATTATATTACTTGTTCAGCCTTAGATACAGTTGAAGCAAACACGCTTACGGATGGTAATTCTGGTATTTGGATAGATAAAGCTGAAAACATATTGTCTGAAAAGGAAAATGATACATTTAACCTTAACCCAGGTGAAAATGTTTTTCTATGGGTAACAAGTAACGGAGCTTGTCAATTTATAGATACTTCTTTTATTACAATCAATTATGTAGAATCAGTAACGGAACCTTCTATTTTAATTCGTGAAATTCCTTCTGGAGACTTGTTTATAGCCGTTGATGATACTTTAGGTTTATGCTTGAAAGAAACTTACGAAGTAGATTTTCAGCCAAATATACAAACAGAAGAATCTTTTGAATGGCTTTCTGGCCAAGGGACAAATATTTCAGATCCTTCAAATAACCCAACTACAAAACAACAAAACATATCAATTTTCGGGACTGGATTAAAAGAATATATTCTGAAAGTAGAAGTTGAAAACGGAATAAACTGTCCTGTAAAGTATGATACCTTACAAATAGCTGTGATTGATATCCCGGACTTATCATCTGCATACTTGCTTAAAGAAGATACCGTATGTGAGAATACAACAGCCAACAAGATTTCTATAAATGAGGTTATTTGGGGTCAAAAATATTATTGGGTTTCGTCATCAGTTTTATTGGATTTCGAGAATTCTAATACCGATTCTAGTCTATATTCTGTTGGAACTAGTAGTCTAATAAATTCCACTATAGATTCTTCAGCTGAATTTTCAGTCTATGCAGAAAATTTTTGTGGAGTATCCAGTTCCCAATTATCGGATAAGGTTTTAATTCAATTGGCTCCAAAATATTTTTCCCCGTATTTAACTAAAAATATTGAAGTTATAGGCAAAGACACTTTGTGTACTAATTTAAGTGCTAGTGATGAAGTTTCTTTTCAGGTTAAAAAACAATTTAATACGGATAGCTATAATTGGAGTTTCCCTGTTTTGGGATCGTTTGAATCAGATTCTGTTGTTAGTATATCCGGTGATAAAATAAATTCTATATCAAGGGGGAATACTGGTTTCGAAACAATTTCAGTTGAATTAAATAATAGGTGTGGTAGTTTTGGCCCAATAGATCAGCAAGTCTTATTTCAGACGACAGAAAATTTTAGTTTTTCGATTAGTTTGTCTGATGGTGAAAATATCTGTCCAGAAAAAACATATCAGTTACAGGTTAATTCTAGCTTTAAAGATTCTGTATTACTTCAGTTTAATAATTTTTCTTTTCAAGAAAGGCTTGTATTACCACAAGTCCTCTCTATTAAAGGAGATTCATTATTAAGTGTTTCAAGTCCTCAGATTAAGGTACAAGCCGAAATTATTGATAAAGAATTGTGTTATGCTATTTTTGAAGATGAGGCTTTATTAACAGTTACGGATGTAGGTCTTCTAATACCAGCTATAGAAGAACCAGCCTTTGTTTGTGAAGACGATTCAATCTTTATTAAAGAATTGAGTTCACAAGAAAGTTTGGTAGGAAAATATGTTTGGTACAAAAACGGGAATGTTGTTAAACAATCAACTGATGATTTCATAACCATTAACAGTATTCAGGAGAGTGGGATGTATAAAGTAGAACTTACAAGTTCTTTTGATTGCGAGAGTATTTTTTCTAATGAAGTAGATGTTCAGATTTTAGATAAACCAGAATTGTCAATCTCTAATCGTTTTAAACCTGAAATAGGAGAAGGCATAGATGTTTTTGTGGTAGAAAATGAATCTGTAACCCAAACCCTTCCAGTTGAATTAGAATATTCGGGCACAGAAAATTTAATCTATAATTGGGGAGCGTATTCTTACAATGGATTAATTACAGAATCAGAAGCAATTACTTTTATTACTAATCAAAACACATTTAATCCAGAGCTTTCTGTTCAGTCTTATAAAGAAGACGAAATTATTTATTTTCTAAATGTTTCAACAATTTCAGGCTGCTCAGATCAAGATTCTGTTTTAGTGAATTTTATAAAACCTTTTATAGCACCAACAGCGTTTACACCTAATGGAGATAATGTAAACGACGGCTGGATGTTAGAGGGCCTTACCCAATTCCCTGATGCTGAAGTAACTATATTTAATAGATGGGGGGCGCTTGTTTTCCAAAAATACGGCGGTTATAGAGATCATTTTACAGGTGATAATTTACCTATGGGTACTTATTATTGGATTGTTGATTTCAAAGACAATTCTAGAGAGCCAGCTAGTGGTGTAGTTACAATTTTGAAATAAAAGCATTACTTTTTTAGTCTAGATCGTATCAATGGTTAAACAATTAAAATTTCGTATCTTAAAGGTTCGGAAAACTGCTTTAACCATAAAATATGAGAAATACGTTCAAGTTCTTATTAGCTTCTTGTGCTATTTTGGCGTCTACAATTTTACAATTACACGCGCAATGTCAAGCACCAACAAGTATAGATCCTAAATATTGCCCGGGTCAACCCGCAACTATTGATGTAGTTGATAACGCAAGCAATGTTAAATATGCCTGGTATGATAGCCCAATAGATAATATCCCCTCGTACGGTTTAGATGGAAAAGGCCGAGAATTTATTTCTTCGGGTACTCAAAATGCACCGTCTAGTTTTTATTATTCTAGAGAAACCACTACTACAATTGGCCCTGCGTACAGAGCTATTTCCGGCGGTACTGAAATTGTAAATAATGGTGTTAATAGCTATAACATGCCTTTTGATGCCGCTATAGAATTTGAGGTGAACTCTTATACGGTTATCGTTAAAATGGAAGATCCTTCAGAGACCTATGGTTTTGGTACGCGTTGGGTAGATGGAAATACAGGAGACACTACTTATGCCGATTGGAATACAGGAACTACTTCTGATTTTGTTTCCTTAGGAAATGATTTTTACCAAGTTGAAGTCCCTGTAGTTTTTGCAGGTGACGGTCTACATATAGATAAAGGAAACGGACATGTTATAGAATTTATATCCGGTGATGGGACTGGATATTCGGCAGTGGAAGCTTTTTATTGGTATGATGCCGGTGAATTCACAGGCAACAATTATGGCGGTGGTAATGTAGTAATGTCTAATCCTGAATATGAGGTTTCTTCGGGTACGGATCAAACACCTCTTTTAATGGATTGGGATGTAATTCTTAAATGCGATTGGGTTGAAATAACCACTATTGAATCCAATGCATGTTGTGTGCCCGTAGAAGATAATTTTACAATATCAGCTACGCCAACCTCTACACCAATTGCTACAGACTTTCCGGTTACATTAACTGCCTCAGGTTCTAATATAGATGCCAATATGTATTATTATTGGTACGATGTTACAGGTGCTTTATTAGATGATGGACAAGGATTGTCTTCTTACGTTGTTAGTGATATAGGGACTTACACAGTGCGCGTTGTTAATGATCCTGCAGATATTGGAGCAGTAGCGTGTTATGGTAATAAATCAACTTTATTAGGAATAAGAAATATTTTTGCTCCAGAGGATACCACTATTTGTATTGGAGACCCTTTAACTTTTAAAGGAGACAGGAGCTGAAGGTAGCATATAGATGGTATAGTAACGATCCTATAGCAGATGCTTTTATTGAAACATCTGATGCCCAAGAAACAGATATTAACATATCAGAAGCAGGCACATTATAGATTTACTGTAGAAGGCGACGTTAAACTTGGTAACATTGCTTATGATGGTAAGTTTGAAAAATTTGATGATGCTATCAATTTTGACCAATCATTAACTGGATTGTCTTTTGAAACTACGTATGGTATAGCAGGGCCAACTGATGGAAGTGTTCCTATTGGATCTCACATTACTGGAAACAGTCAATTTAGAGTGGATGATAAATTAAAGGCCTGGAGTGAAAATTCAAGTTTTTGTGACTAGCAACCAGATTTCTGGTACAAAACAGACCCTGTTTCTGGTGATGTAGTTTCAAGAGGTAAATATTTTCTATGCAGATGCACATGCTCAAATTTCTGATCAGACTGCATACACAGATGGGTTTGCGGGCCAATAATTACTTATGGCAATAATCTAATCAGCCAGTAGAGCCCAATCAAGAATATGAATTTACCATGGATGTTTCGGAATGGAATTCCAATACACCCCCTGAAATTATGTTGTTAGTAAATGGTCAAGCTTTACCTTTAGAGATTAATGGAGTACCATATACAAATCCAAATGCAAGTAAAATAAACGTTTATTCTCCAACAGCAGCAAATGTGGCTTGTAAATGGGTAACCGTAACTGCAAAATGGAATTCTGGTTCAAATACTACTGCAACAATTGCTGTAGCCGAAGTGTCCAATATTAAAGAAGGGCATGAGTTTGCCATGGACGATATTACCTTTAGTACAGGTCGAGGTAAACAAACAGATGATGTAGTAGTTACAGTTGATGATTGTAGAGAATTAGAAGCTAGAGATGATTCTACCATTTGTATTGGTGATGAATTCCCTTTGTACTTAAATGTAAATAATGGATTTGTTACTGAATGGGTAGACCAAAATGGTGATGTGGTTTCAACAAATGAAACAGATGTTGTTTATACAACTGCCAATAATCAATATACGGTAACTGCAAAATTCCCGGTTCGTACTTTTATTAAAAACGGAAGTTTTAGCGATGAAGATATTGACTTCGAGACAGATTTGTCTACCACAAATAATGCACAGTTAAACTCAGGGGAATATTTTATAGGAACCAATGAACAACTCCATTCAAGTATGAGTGATCAACCGGATCACACTACAGGTACCGGTGATATGTATGTTATGAGGTTTGGCTCCGGAGACGAAATTATTAGAAAAACAATTCCAGTTGAAAATGGTGAAGCATATGGTTTTTCAGCATGGTTGAAAAACTTACATACAGATATATATAACGGTAGTTTTACCAATTCTTTAGATTATAGATTCGAATTATCGGTAGATGGGGTTCTAGTTAAAGAATTTACGTTAGGCCAAGTAACAACTTGGGAAAAATTTACTAGCAACTGGATAAGTACTTCTACCGGAAATGTAGATGTTGCTCTAACTGCTTTTGCTGCGAACAGTAATAATACAGGGTTGGCTATCGATGATGTTACTCTTGCAGAATTGGATTTACCAATGATAGATAATGTAACGGTATCTACAAATAATTGTTTTCAGTTAGAAGCCATGGCAGACGATGTTGTTTGTGTAGGTGAACCAATAATACTTTCAACAGTATTAAATGATGGGTTTATTAAAGAATGGAAAAACTCGAATGGTGATGTGGTGTCTACAGAACCTGAAGCTTTGGTTTATCCAACTCAAGATGAAACGTATACTGTTTCAGCTGAATTCCCGGTTATTCAATTAATTAAAAATGGGAATTTTGAAAAAAACCAAGAGTTAGATTTTACAACTAATTTATCTCTTATAGATCCTAATCAGAACTACCAACCAGGAAATTACATAGTAGGTACGGGCAATGATCCAAAAGTAGTAGCCAATTCAAATTTTGTTCAAGGCTCAGGAGATCATACAAAAGGAGATCTTACTGGTAAAATGTTCTTGGGTATGTTTGACCAAAGTGCAGGTAATATTTTAATTGATAAAGATATAACTACGGTTTCAGGTAAAAATTACGGTTTTTCAGCATGGTTGAAATACATGTATTCAGGAACAGATGGAAATGCCTATCCAATTGAATTATATGTAGATAATGTATTAGTAAAGGAGATCTCAGTAGGAACTGATGTGTCGTGGGAAAACATTTATTATTATTGGCAGGCAGCATCAAATGGTGTAGTTAATGTTCGTTTAGAAGTAAACCCAGCTGCGAATACACAATATGGCCGAACAGCTTTTGCTATGGATGATATTGAATTGTCTCAATTAGGCCTTCCTACTACTGACGCGGTTTCTATTACAGCAGATATTTGTAATACCTTAACATTAACTGATGAAGGTTGTGTTGGTTCCGAAAGAGTGGTAAGCCATACAACAGATGCTATTTTTAGTGGGTGGTACGATTCTAATGATGATTTAGTAAGTACAGAGGATACACTAAAGGTGGTATTGACTTCTATTGAAACATATACTGCTAAAGCAAGTGTTGCTATTGGTTCGGAAAATGAAAACGGGAACTTTGATGCGGGTACTGTAGGGCATAATATAAGTGGAACCCTTAGAACAGATAATCAACAATTGTACCCTAATAACGAATATCGATTTGTTACGAATGCTAATACACCCTCAACATCTAATAATTTTGTTAGTCTAACAGATGCTGATGGTAATGGAGGAAACTTCATGATTTACAATACCAATTCTGGCGGAGTTAGTAAACCTATTTATACATCATTGCCAATTGCTGTTGAAGACGGCAAGAATTATTCAGTATCATTTTCAGTATCATATGTAAATAGTTTAACCTATTTGGGTACTGTCCCAGAGCTTTACCCAGTTGAACTATACATCAATGGTACATTAGAAGGTTCTTATGATTTATCGGTAGATAATACCTGGCAAAACTTTAGCCATTCATGGACTCAAACAGGCAATGGTAATGTTGAAATTGAATTAAGGATTCAGAAATACAATGATTACAACACTACCCAACATTTAGCTTGGGGTGTAGATGCTATTAACCTATCTAACTTAATGGAAGTAGTTATTGAAACTATTCCTCTAGAGCCTTGTGCCCCACCAGCAATAGATTCTGCTGTTATTTCTTGTGCTGAAAATGCAGCAGGTACAATTACAGTAGATTTCGCAGATTACGAATTAGGCATGACCGATAATGGAGCTTCTATTGCAGATGGTTGGTTTACATCAGAAGCCGATGCCAATTCGAATACTGGTGCAATTTCAACAACTACAGGTGTAACAGTTTCAGATGGTGACATCTATTATTTAAGAACTACAGATGCGGGTTCTGGTAATGGTGTAGCGGAATTATCTTTCACGGTAAATTCGTTGCCAACTGTAGGTATTGACCCAGTAGCAGATGCTTGTGAGGGAGATGGTTTAATAACTTTAACAGGATCAGGAACGCCAGTAGGTGGAAACGGAGTATTTAAAGGAACAGGTGTAAGCGGAACAGATTTCGATCCAAGTACATCAACAGGTTCTCCGTTCGATATATGGTATGTATACAAAGATTTAAATGGATGTATGGATTCTGCATCAACAGCAGCTACTGTTAACCCTATTCCAAGTTCGCCAATAATTACAACGGATTCATTGGTTTATTGTAAAGATGAAGTGATAACTAATGATTTGGCGGTAGAAGCAGGAGTCTTAGCTTCTGGGACTACAACTTGGTATACAACTGGTGGAAGCACAACGGTTACACCACCAATTATTACTACAACAGTAGGGAAAGCAGTTGTTTACGTTACAAATACTGAAAATAGTTGTGAAAGTGACAGTTCAAGATTATCCGTTACAATCAACGCCTTACCAACAGCCACAATTACAGGCAGTGGCAGTATATGTGATGACGGAGTATCAACCCAAACGTTGACTATAGAGTTAACAGCAGGCACGGGCCCATTTGATGTTGATTTAATGGGCGGAAGCGTAACTCAAAATTTAACAGGTTTAACGAGTCCACATACGGTAGCTGTTACAGAATCGGGAACGTATACGATAGATAACTTAGTGGATGTGAATACGTGTTCAGGAACAGTATCAGGTAGTGCAGAAGTAAGTTATATAAATGATGTTGCGGCATCAGCTACTTTAGAGTGTAGTGATGTAAATTCATCATTAGCCAATGACGAGTTTCAGATAAGAGTGAATGTTACTCAAGGCGACACTTCAAGCATAGTACTTACAGAAACCAGCAGTGTTGGCGGAATAACGTTTACGGAAACGGCAACAGGATCTGGAATATGGTTAAGTAATGCCATAAATGAGAGTAATACAGTAGCGATAAACGTTACAGATGGTAGTAATTGTAATGGAGGTGTAGCTATTACAGGCTTAACCCAAAGATGCTCCTGCCCAGCTACGGGAACAACAGTGTTAACAGATGCTACTATATGTGAAGAAGGAAGTACGGTATTAACAGTTAATTATAGCACCACCGGAACAGCAACCGATTATAATATAACGATAACAAAGCCAGATGCCACTACCCAAACCATAACAAACGAAGTAGGTCCAAGCAGCACCTTTACGGTAGATCAAAAAGGGAACTACAGTGTAAGTTTAACTAGTAATGGAGATAATTGTACAGTAAGCACCAATCCGGTAAGTTTAGCTACTTATGAAGTACCAACAGGTACACTAAGTGGCACTAAAACGATCTGTAATGATGGCGTAATGACTACTGATTTAACAGTAAACTTTCCAAAAGGAACAGCGCCTTATTCGGTAGATATTTATAGAGATGTAACGAACTTGACAACCAGCTTAACAGGATCGTTAGATGGCGATACGTATGCTGTAAGTGAAGCGGGCACATATACGCTAGAAAACCTAACGGATGCCAACGGTTGTATAGGAACGTTAAGCGGTTCAGCTGTCATTACAACGGTAGACACCGTTCAAACATGGGATTTGCTAGATGCAACAACAATGGCAAGCTTCTTAGATGATACAGTGTTAACAGGAAATACAAGTTTTGATATGAGTGTAAGCTATAGCCCAACAGGCTATACACCAACGTGGAGCAAGCCAATAGCTGCTGAACAAGGTACATTAGCACCAAGTGGAGACGATGCTACCTTATCAGGTCTTACAAATGATGGAGCAACTAAAGTGCTTGTAATATTAAATGACGATAGTAATGTATGTCCGGATAAGGAATTAGAAGGTTGGGTAGAGAAAGTATCTAAGACAACAGCGTATGCGGGTAAGGATAGTACAATGTGTATATCAAACTTACCTTTTACAAGAGCTGGCAATGGCTTAATACCAGGCATAGAGACGGGAAGTTGGATAACCGTAAGTGGTCCTCAGACCTATACAAGCGGAACACAAGACTTAACGGTGCCCTCAAATGCACCAGCGGGAACGTATGTTTTTAGATACGAAGTTGTGAATACGGTAAATCCTCCATCAACGAAGGATGATTTTACCTTGGTTATCGAAGAAGAGCCAAGTGCCTCTACAGTTGAAGGAGGCGCAATAGCGCATACCTACCAAACCTGTGATGTAACGCAAACGGTAGAAGGAGATGCTCCTTTAGAGGGCACAGGAACATGGGCGGTAATCAGCGGCCCTGGGAAGATTAAATTGGGAGAAGAGAACAATCCAACAGCAACTATTGGAAATCTAGGCCTGAATACAATTACAGTATTAGAATGGATAGTAAGTAATGGAACATGTGGCTCAAGTACAGCAGCAACAGTAAGGATAGAACAAAAAGGAGCGGTGACATCCCCTGTAATTAGTGTAGATGATGTAATTACGAATAATGGAGACTCGATAGAAGTATGTGTCAATCAAACAGTAAAAATAGAAGGAGCGGCACCAAATACTGTTAATGGTGAGACGGCACAATGGAGTGGAACAACAGGTTTAACCAGTTCAAATGAAGTAGAAAGCATCACCTTCAGTACGGCAGGCAAAGTAGATGCGGTATGGACGATTAACTCAACAGTACCGGGTTGTAGCCAACAAGCAAGAACGGTTAATTTCAAAGTGCAAGACGTACCAGCCCAACCAAGTATAACAGGAGCAACAACAGGCGTGTGTGAAAACACAACAGGAAGCTATAGTGTAGCGGCAGTAACAGGAGTTACTTATGGTTGGTCAACATCAAGCCAAGCTCTTGTAGCTACAGGTCAAGGTAGTGCAAATGTGGATGTGGATTTTATCCAACAGAGCGCCTTAAATGATGCACAAAAAGAGACGGTATGGATATACGCTACAGCTACTAATACCTGTGGGGATTCAGAAACAGATTCAATAGAGGTAATTGTTGACCTAGCACCAAGATCGGCGGATTACTTAAACTCTATTGTAGAAATACAAGGAGGGGGGAACAGTATCTGTGAGACCACTACAGGGGAAGTACTAGAAACTACACCAACAGGAACAAACCATACAGAATACAGATGGAGTTTTGGAGGATTAGATTTAGGAACGACTACAAGTGCTACTCTAAATGTATCGAAATCAGAAATGCCAGCCTTTACGGATGCTGCCTCAACTATAATAGTAGAATACGGCAACGCCTGTGGATATTACGGAGCAGAAGCAGATACTACAATAGAGTTATTATCAGAAAAGCCATTTGAGGTAGCTTTAAGTTTAGACAATGAATCGCCCTTAGATTCGGTACTCACAAGAGACTTGTATGCGATCTGTGGATTAGAAAGCGCGTATGATATAAAAGTAGAAGGCGGATCGGGAGTGAACTTAACGGGAGTAGATGTAGAATATGATTTTACAATTGTTGGAAACCCAACAGGAGGAATACCATCCAATCAGTCAGATGGAAGTTTACTTCTACCAGGCATCGAAAACTTAACAGACGGAGACATTATAGTAAATGCTAGTTTAACAGATCCAAGTCAAGGCTGTTTTACTACAAGTACAGCCAGTGATCAAATTAGTTTACGAGATTATACGTTTGAAGCATTTACTATTGTAGGAGATAACTTGATTTGTGAGAGTGACAATGACCTATCTCTATCGGTAAGCTCGGGTCAAGCGACGGCAGACGATAAACACTATAAGATAGAAGAGGCAATATGGACCTTGGGAGACGGTAGTGTTTTAACAGGCACAACGATCACGCTGGGGAGTCCAAGTCAACAAGGAGATATAAGTGTAGAATTAACGAACATCAAGGGTTGTCAGGAGTTCTACAGCAAAGCAGAGAACGGACCGTTTGAGGTAACCATAGATGAGAAACCGGTCATCATAGTAGAAGGGAAACCAGTAATTACAGTACCTGTAGATGTAAACAACGACTTACCGGAATACCAGTTGAATGGTTATGTGACGAACTTACAACCTACAGATTATGTAGCAAGCTGGAACGCTGAAAGCTTAACGTCAAAACTAACGGAATCGGAGATATTAGCATGGTTGAATGACCAAAGCATAGTAAATCCAATAATAGATCCATTAGATGAAGAAGTAGCTAGATTGGTAGTAACAGTAGTAAACGGAGCGTGTGAGAGCAAAGACAGCATAGATGTAAGAGCAACGAAACCGTTTTTACCACCAACGGCATTTACCCCTAACGGAGACGGTTTAAATGACAGCTGGGTAGTAGAAGGGTTAACGGCCTATAACAAAGCGGTGATGAAGGTATACAACAGATGGGGCCAATTAGTGTTTGAGAAGTACGGCGGATATTACGATCAGTTTGATGGGAAGAACCTACCGATGGCCACGTATTATTGGACGGTAGAATTTAACGAACCCGACAAAGCCCCAGAATCAGGGACGGTAACGATCTTGAAGTAGAGGGTAAAACAAACAAGAAACAAGAGTAAAAAGAAAAACAAGAATAACTATAAAACCAAAGCCCATCAGAATCAACTTCTGATGGGCTTTTTTATTGGTTAAGATTTAGTAACCCCGTTTTCAACTATAGACCCACTTTTGGGGACAGTATGTTAACGGGTTAATTTAAAGGGATTTTGTTTTTAAACAAAAACCTAAATGCTTTCGGTAAGTAGCTTTACGCTTGCGTGTTAGAGATGCCCTAAGCAGTCTCTCATAGATGCATTGGGGACTCCAAGTGACTCCATGTCCCCTAGGGAGTTAGACCAACGCCGTTAACTTTTACACAAATTGTTAAAAAAGCTACTGTTTAGTTCTGTTTATGAAGGGCTTTGGTTTATTTAGGGTACTATAAGATGTTGTTTTTTAAATACGAATAACTGTTGAAGGATTTTTATTAATGAACTTTACAAAATATGAATTGTAGATTACATGGTGAGGAAGCTGAATTGCGTGAAAGTCACATAATACCAAAATTTGTATATCGATGGATGAAAGAAACTGGTACAGGAAGATTTAGGCAAAAAGCTAAATTGAATACTCCTCTTCAAGATGGTTTTAAAACTAAATTGTTATGTAGTAAATGCGAAGAACGCTTTTCAAAATTGGAGACTTGGTTTAGTAGAAATGTTTTTAATGAATACAATAAGGATAAAAATTATCAAGTTATAAATTCTAAAAACTTGTTTGAGTTTTGTTTGTCAATTTCATGGAGAGTAATAAACTTCTATACTGAAGATTTAAATAAATACAAATTCAGAAACCTTATTGAAAATGCAGAATTAGAGTGGAAAGAGTCTTTGTTAAAAGGAAGTTCACCTTCCAAGTTTAAAAATCATCACTTAATTTTAATAGATGAAAAATATAATTCTGATTTGGAGTCAGAATTATATTTTTTAAGAGCCGCTGATATTGAAATCGCTGAGAGTGAGACTAAATGTTTTGTTTATGCCAAGTTTGGATCTTTTATAATTATATCGGAAATATGCGGTTTAGAAGATTGTGCTATAATTAATTCTAATTTATTTGAAGAAGCATCCTTTACTTCAGTATATCAAAAAATAAATGACATAGATGTTTTAGATTTTTTTGAATCAAGAATTAAAGAAGTGGCATTTTTTGATGATTTATCTGATAACCAGAAAGAAAAGAATGATAACTATTTTGCTAAAAATGAAGATAAAATTATTGATTCAGAATATTATAAGATATTAAAAAAATACAAGTCATGATTTTACTGATAACATAGTTGTTCCCGCAAGCTGTGCATGGTGGGTAGCAGTAAAGGAAGACCACTAAGAAAACCGTGGCGATAACGAAGAGACTATTAAATATGATTTCTATATCTAAATACTAGCCAAAATTGAGAATTTTTAAAATAATTTTGATAGCACTATCATTGATAACAGTTGTAGGATATGGCTTTTTAAAGTTGATTCTTAATGCGAGTCATATGGACTGGGGACATCATTTTAGTTTTGAGAATAAACTTGAAATTGAAATTGACAGCTTGGAAATATCTGTTGGAAAGGTAAAGACAATTATAGAAGCAGGTTCTGATAGTCTACAAACTTTAGTAGGCAATATTGATGTTCCTCAAAAAGGCTACCCCCATCAAGTGATGTTAAAAATATTCTCTGATGAAAGCATTATTATTCTGAAAGCTGATTCATTCAACTGTTATAATTGTGATGGTAGTCATGAATATATCCTTAAAGAACCCAAAGCAGAATATAGGTTTTTAAACTAAAAAAACATTCACTCGTCTCGTTCTAGTCTAAGCATCTCACCAAGACCTTTTAACTACGATTTACCCTCTCTGGTCTAAGCATCTCACCAAGACCTTTTAACTACGATTAATCCATTAGAAACGCAATTACATCGCACTATAATACCCAACAAAAAAAAGCAACCCGGTTGCTAGGGGTTGCCTTTCGAACTAATTGGAAATACCTGAGTAACGGCTTTCTACGTTCATTAAAGAGTAACAGTTGAGATTAGGTGGTCAAAATAGATTCTAACTTGATTTTGGCTTTCTCAACCGTTTCAATTTTTTTGAAGTTAAGTACCATTTGGCTTTTCACTTCATTTAACGAACATGTCTTGCCGTTCGTTTGTATATGGGCTAATATCTTGCCAAACTTTTCCGACTGAAAATATTTGTCGTTGTTGGTGGTAGTTACATAAGCCTTCATGTGATCGTTCTTAATTGACAGTCGTTCAAAACCTAAGCTTTCTGCCAACCACCGTAAACGCACGGTTTCCGTTAAGTGATTTACTTCTTCCGGTAAATTACCAAAGCGGTCTTTTATACCTTTTATAAATTCTTGTAGCGCTTCTTCTGTTTTGGTAGAATCTAGTTCGTTGTACAAACGAAGACGCTCACTAATGTTTTCAACGTAATGTTCGGGAATGTATAAAGGAAGATCTGTTTCTATGTTACAGTCGGTTTTCTTCAGTTTTTCAAAATCAATTTCCCCTTCAAAAAGCTCCTTAAATTCTGTCTCTTTTAATTCTTGTACGGTTTCTTCCAGAATTTGTTGGTAGGCCTCTAAACCAATGTCATTAATAAAACCACTTTGTTCGGCTCCTAAAAGATCCCCCGCTCCACGGATGTCTAAATCCTTCATGGCCACTTTAAAGCCATCTCCCAAATCCGAAAACTCTTCCAGCGTAGTTAAACGTTTGCGGGCATCCGACGTTAAGGTGGCCAAGCTATTTACCAACAAATAGCAATAGGCCTTTTTGTTTGATCTACCTACACGTCCACGCATTTGGTGCAAGTCAGACAAACCGTACATATTAGACTGATTAATAATAATGGTATTGGCATTTGGTATGTCCAAACCAGATTCTATGATGTTGGTAGAAATCAACACATCGTATTCGTGCTCTATAAACCGAAGCATGGTTCTTTCCAACTGTTTGCCTTCCATTTGTCCGTGAGCAATGGCTACGCGGGCATCGGGTACTAATTTCATTATCTTATTGCCCAGTTCGTCTAAGCTGGCAATACGGTTGTGCACAAAGAAAACCTGCCCGTTCCGTTTTAATTCACTGCTTACTGCATCACGGATAACTTCGTCGTCAAAGGTAAGTACTTCGGTAGTTACAGGTCTACGGTTGGGCGGCGGTGTGTTAATGATAGATAAATCACGCGCACCCATTAAAGAAAATTGTAAGGTCCGTGGGATAGGTGTAGCCGTTAAGGTGAGTACATCTACCGTGTAGCTTAAGTTTTTTAATTTCTCTTTGGTGGCTACGCCGAATTTTTGTTCTTCGTCAATAATTAAAAGCCCCAAATCTTTAAAGACTACATCTTTACCTACAATTTTATGGGTACCAATTAAGATGTCAATTTTACCTTCCTTCAGGTTGTTCTGAATTTCTTTAACCTCTTTAGCGGTTCTAAAACGGTTAATGAAATCTACTTTACACGGAAAATCTCTAAGCCTAGATTTAAAACTGTTGTAATGCTGAAGCGCCAAAATAGTGGTAGGCACTAACACCGCCACTTGTTTATTGTCCTGAACGGCTTTAAATGCCGCACGGATGGCAACTTCCGTTTTACCAAAACCCACATCCCCACAAACCAAACGATCCATAGGACTGTATTTTTCCATGTCTCGTTTTACCTCTTCGGTCGCTTTTCCTTGGTCTGGTGTATCTTCGTACAAGAAGCTGGTTTCTAATTCCACCTGTAGAAAAGAATCTTTATCAAAAGCAAAACCTTTGGCTTCTTTCCGTTTGGCATACAAGGAAATAAGATCGAACGCCAACTGACGAACCCTAGATTTAACTTTTTTCTTCTTATTGTTCCATTCCGGTGAACCCAACTTGCTCATTCTAGGAGCGGCGCCATCTTTAGAAGAATACCTAGATATTTTGTGCAAGTTGTGGACACTTACATACAATACATCGTCGTCTTTAAAGATAATCCGAACAACTTCTTGCTCGTTTTCCCCCATTCGTTGGCGATCCATACCGGCAAACCGACCAATACCGTAATCAATATGCGTTACGTAATCACCGGGGTGTAGATTCTTCAGTTCTTTAAGCGTAAGCGCTTTTGATTTGCTATAACGCTCTTTTTCTTTAACACGGTGAAAACGGTCAAAAATCTGATGGTCTGTATAAACCAGAATCTTTAAATCGTTGTCTACAAAACCCGCGCTTAGTGGTGTATTTAAAAAATGGTGCGTTAAATCCGGATCGTGATCCAGAATAATATCTTGTAATTTATTGGCTTGCTGTATACTTTCTGTAGAAACAATAATGGTATAACCGTTAAACCGGTGTTCCGAAAGGTTGTCTAACAGCAGATTAAATTGCTTGTTAAAAGAAGGCTGAACTTGGGTGTTGAAATCAAGCGTTTCTTTGGTTAAAAACGAAGAGGTGCCAAATTCAATGGTGTACATTTTGTCTAAAGAAGCTTTAAAAATCTTTTCATTATCGAAAAGAACTTCCGGTTCGGTAATTAAGGACTTTACACCCGCCGATTCTTTTATGCGCTCAAAGTCTTCGGTTATTTTCTCGAAAGAGCGTTGGTATATTTCTTTACAATACTGGTAATCCTTTAGCCAAACCACGGTGTCTTTCGAAAGGAAATCGAAAAATGATTCTCGGCTTTCTTCCTGTAACTTGGTTTGTACATCCGGAATAATAGAAATATGCTGTTTGTCTTCTAATGAAAGCTGGCTTTCGGGATCGAATGTACGAATGCTTTCTACATCGTTGCCAAAGAGTTCAATCCTAAAAGGCATGTCGTTAGAGAAAGAGAAAATATCTACAATTCCCCCACGGATGGAAAAATCACCGGCTTCGTATACAAAATCACTTTTTTCAAAACCATAAGTGATTAAGAGTTCGGTAATAAAATCGAAATCCAATTCATCACCTACTTTAATCCCAAAAGTGTTTTTAACCAGCGACTTTTGGTTAATCACCTTCTCCACCAAAGCTTCGGGGTAAGAAACTATAATTCTGGGGATAGAACGGTCGTTCCCAACGGAATTTAAAACCTCGGTTCGGTCAACAATATTGGCATTGTCAACCAAAGTATATTCGTATGATTTTTTATAAGAAGCCGGGAAGAGTAAAGAAAGCGGTTCGCCGTTTAAAGCATCTAGGTCGTTTTGTAAGTAAGTAGCTTGTTCGCGGTCGTTAACAATAATCAACTGCGTTTTATTTACTTGTTTAAAGAAATTGAAAATGTGAATGGGAACCACACTTCCGTGTAAACCTTTAAGAGCTTGTTTTTCTTTTTTGTTTCTGAAATTGGCAAGAAGGCCTTCAAAAGAAGGATGTTCCAGAAATAGCTGTGTAAAATCTTTTTGCTTCAAAATGTATTTACTAAATGAGGCTTATAAATAGATATAAGCAGATTAACCACAAACACAAAAACCGGTACAACTTCTCTTTTAGAAGAATTGCACCGGTGTTCAGTATAACAAAAGTACTACAAGCCTAGATTATAAACCTATATTTTTTTGGAATAAGTGGGGAAAGTCGGTAATAACACCGTCTACTTTTAAGCAATTCAAGTTTTTAAGCAATTTCAGATCGTTTACCGTCCAAGTATAACACAAAGCATTTCTGTTGTGTACTTCTTTTGTAAAGTCTTCGCTTAGTAAAATATGTTCGGGATTAAAAAATTGGGGCGTAAAACTCAATTTTTCAAATGCTGAATGCAAAATCTTTTCTTCTTCAATCAATAAACCATAATTATACGCTGGAGCAAGCCGGTATAAAACGTCTAAAATTTGTGGATCAAAAGACTGCAACATAAAGGTTGAAGGGTTAAGGTTTTGCACTGCTATTTCCTTCAAAATTGCCTGCGCATAGCTGGTGTAATCCAACTGAAATTTACCTACCCAATTGGGGGAAGACTTCACTTCTAAGAGTAAAAAAGTCTGGTTTTTAAGCAATTCTAAGGTCTCTTTAAAAGAGGGGATTGTTACTTTATTTTCTGTTTTTGGTCCGTAAAGTTGATTTAAATCAAAATTGTTGAAATCTTTTTCTTGCCAATTAAAGAGCGATATTTCTTCGTTTTCGGGTTTAATATACGGATCGTGATGGATGTATAAATAGCCGTTTTCGGTAATGTTTATATCTAATTCAATACCATAACAGCCAGAATTAAAGGTTTTTACAAACCCTTCCAAGGTGTTTTCTATAAATGTTCCGCGTGTACCTCGGTGACCAATAACTTTCATAAAATCTAAGTTGAATAAAAAAAAGAAAATATGTTTTAATAATCAAATAGAAAGGATTTACTTGCGGCGATTTAGGCTTTTTTATATTTTAAGAAATAATTAAACATGCAGCGCTTATGAGTACGGACAAGTTAAAGTATAGCGACGATGAACTAAAAGAGTTCGAAAACTTAATTCTTTCGAAGTTGGAAGTAGCTAAAAAAGAATTAGCTAATTACAGAGATACATTAAGTAAAAAGAACGATAACAATACCGAAGCAACAACCGGTGTTTATCATTCTTTAGAAAACGGTGCCGAAACTGCCGAAAGAGAAAGTCTTAACCAGTTGGCTGCTAGACAAAGCAAATACATTAAAAATCTGGAAGATGCCTTAATACGAATCAAAAACGGCACGTATGGAATCTGTTCGGTAACTGGTAAACTGATATCTAAAGAGCGTTTATATGCGGTTCCGCATACTACTCAATCTATAGAAGCCAAGTTAAAGCAATAGATGTCGGCAGTTTTAGAGCGGCATATAGAGTCTTTAATTTTCTGTTCTCCAGAGCCTATAAGTATAGAAGAAATGCAGCAATGTATTTCTTCGGTTTATGAAGAAAATTTAAGCAAAGAAGTAATTAAGGAAGGTTTAGATAAACTAACTGAAAAATATGCTTCCGAAGATTTTGCCTTTTCTATTGAAAAAAGAGCAAACGGTTATCAGTTTTTAACCAAGCCAAATTATCAAAATACTATAAGTAAATTTTTACAGCAAAAGTCGAAACGGAAACTTTCGACTTCTGCTATGGAAACGCTTGCTATAATTGCTTACAAACAGCCCATTACCAAATTAGACGTAGAGAATATTAGAGGGGTATCTTGCGATTATGCCGTTCAGCGGCTTTTAGAAAAGGAATTAGTAGACATAAAAGGCAAAGCAGATACCGTTGGTAAGCCTATTTTATACGGAACAAGTAAGAAGTTTATGGAATATTTTGGGATCAATTCTATAGATGAGTTACCTTCGCCTAAAGATTTCATTCAAAAGGATAATGAAGTCGGTGAACCCTCTGAATAATTATGGCAGATAATAAACGTCCGTTTAAGGGAAGAAAGGATTTCAATCGCCCACCAGAATATCAAATCATAAAAGAAGAAGGTAAAGCCAAAGCAGAAACTGGCTCTACACATATTCGTCTTAATAAATACATTGCAGATTGCGGAATTTGCTCTAGAAGAGACGCAGATGAGCTAATTGCAGGTGGCCAAATAAAAGTAAACGGTAAATTAGTAAAAAGTTTAGGTGAAAAAGTAGGCCCAGAAGATAAGGTGTTTTACAAAGGAAAACAGCTTAGAAAAGAGCGTTACGTTTATCTTTTGTTAAACAAACCCAAAGATTTCATTACCAATACAGACGATCCTCAGAATCGTAAAACGGTAATGTCATTAGTAGAAAATGCATGTGAAGAACGTGTGTTGCCTGTTGGCCGTTTAGAAAGAAGCACAAGTGGTTTGTTAATCTTTACTAACGATGGTGAATTAGCCGCTAGACTAAGTCATCCTTCTAATAACATTAAAAAGGTATATCAAATAGAATTGAATAAGCCGTTAGAAGAAGATCACTTTGAGGCCATTAAAGCAGGTCTTGAATTAGAAGACGGAAAAGCAACGGTAGACGATATTGCTTATTTAGATGAATCTAGATTACACTTAGGTATGGAAGTTCATTTGGGCAGACACCGAATTGTAAGAAGGATTTTTGAACACCTAAAATACGATGTAGTTAAGTTAGACCGTGTAATGTATGCCGGTTTAACCAAGAAAGATATACCAAGAGGTAAATGGAGGTTTTTAAAGGAAAAAGAACTTATTCAGCTAAAAGGAATAGGGAAAGAAAAATTACCACCAGATAGAAAAAAAGGAAGAAAGGGGCAGCAATAGCCCCTTTTTTTATTTTATAGGTTGAACAATTCTGTGTTCAGGCTTTGTAGCGCTTCTACTTTATGTTCAGATTTTATTAATACTGAAATATTATTTTTACTACCGCCGTAAGAAATCATTCGGATAGGAACATTTCTTAACGCCGTTAGAATTTTAATACCAGGTTCGTTGATTTCAGCAATTCCTTGTCCGGCAACACAAACAATAGAAAGATCAGAATCTACCTCAACTTGTCCAAATTCAGATAATTCTTCTACTATACTTCTTAAATGCGTTTCGTTGTCAATAGTAACAGAAACAGCAATTTCAGAAGTAGTTACCATATCAATTGGTGTGCGGTATTTTTCAAAGATTTCGAAAATCTTGCGTAAGAAACCGTAAGCCATTAACATTCTAGACGACTTAATTTTTATAGCCGTAATATTATCTTTAGCCGCTACCGCTTTAATTTCTTTAACAACGGTTTTGTTAGAGATTACGGTTCCTTTAGCATCGGGTTGCATTGTGTTCAACAACTTTACCGGAATTTCTTTCTTTGCCGCAGGTATAATAGTAGCCGGGTGAAGAATCTTAGCACCGAAATACGCTAACTCAGCAGCTTCGTCAAATGATAAATTCTCAATAGGTCTGGTTTTAGAAACAACACGTGGGTCGTTATTGTGCATACCGTCTATGTCTGTCCAAATTTGAACTTCTTCCGCCATAATAGCCGCACCAATTAACGAAGCCGTGTAATCAGATCCTCCACGTTTAAGGTTGTCTACTTCATTTGCGGGGTTTATGCAAATGAAACCTTGTGTAATATAGATGGATGCCTTAGGCGCCTTCTCAAGCACCTTAGCTATGTTGCTAGTGATGGCTGTAAGATCCGGTTCGTTGTGTTCGTCAATAGACATGAAGTCCAATGCCCATAAAAGTTCGGCATCTATGCCTTCTTGTTTAAGATACTGAACAAACATTTGTGTAGACAATAATTCACCTTGTGCTAGTAGAAGACGTTCTTCAACATAGGTGAAATCTTTATCTAGCATTTCTGCAATAACAGCAAATTGCTTTTCAACGATTTCTTTACCGGCAGTGTGGTATTTTTCTTCAGTATAAAGTTCTTTAATGAACTCGTAATAACTTTCTTTTAAGGCTTCTACTAACGATTGTGCCTTAGATCTATTTTTATTGTAAAGGCATTCGCCTATCTGAACTAAAGAATTGGTTGTTCCTGAAACAGCCGAAAGAACAACAATTTTATCATCAGAATCTTTTGTGATAATTTCTCTCACCTGACTCATGCGTTCAGGTTTACCAACAGATGTACCTCCGAATTTTAAAACTTTCATTGTTAGTTATATAATGATTTTGGACTCTTTTTTTGTGTTTTTTTGAATGATGTAGTCAGCTTAAAAATGCCTTTTGGGCTAATACGACTATTATTTTAAGGAAAGCATTTTAATGGCTGTTATAGCTGCTTCATCACCTTTGTTGCCGTGTTTTCCGCCAGATCTATCTAAGGCTTGTTGTAAGGTGTTGGGGGTTAATACACCAAATACAACGGGTTTGTTGTATTTTAAACTAACCTGTGTTAATCCGTTGGCAACCGCGTTATTGATGTATTCGTTGTGTTTTGTTTCACCCTGAATTACGCAACCAATACAAATAACAGCATCGATATTGTCTTTTTCAGCTAGTTTTTGAGCACCAAAGCTTAGCTCGTACGTACCCGGTACCGAAATTTTAACGATGTTCTCTTTTTTAGCACCGTGTTTTAACAACGTTTCATAAGCTCCATAAGCAAGAGCTTCGGTTACTTGTTCGTTCCATTCTGCTACAACAAGTGCAAAAGATTTGTTGCTGATGTCTTCTATTCCTTTGTTGGAATAATCACTAAGGTTTTTTAATTCGCTTGCCATTTTGGTATATACTAAAAAAGGGGGTTAGAGAAAGACTCTAACCCCCTTCTCGTTAATAATTAGACCTATTTCTTGCCTTGTTTTGCGTTTACAAGCGCTAAGTATTTTTTTGCTTTATCTTTTTCAGAAGAAGCATAGAAATCCTTAATGATAGTATTGTAGCTTTCCGCAGCAGCAGAAAGATTATCATTTAACTCGTAAGCTAAACCAAGTTTTAATAAATAACGTGGAGTGAATTGTTGAGTTGGATTCTTCTCAGAAGCTTTTTGGTAATACGTAATTGCATTTCCAAGATCGTTTAACTCCATATAAGCGTCACCAATAAGGCTATAAGCTCTAGCTTGTACCAAAAGATCATCTGAAGAGAAAGATTTTAAATAATCTATAGCTTCTTCAAAGTTTCCTTTTTTAAGATGAGCTGCACCTGCGTAAAAGTTAGCTAGATTACCGGCTTTAGTACCCGAGTAATCGTCAGCAATTTCTTCTACACCTACAATGTTTCCGTTTCCTTTAAGAACTATGTCAAGAGAATCTTGGCTAAAGTAATATTGTGCCGGATAGATTTCTTTTTGAGCTTCTACCTCTTTTTCTCCGTTGGTCTTATTCCAATAGAAGAACCCTGCAACAGCTACAACAACAGCTATAAGAACACCAATTAAGATGTTTTTATTTTTGTCAACAATTTCTTCCGCCCAGTTTATTCTAGATTCAATAGAAGTGTTTTCAACTACTCCTTCAACTTCTATTTCTTCTTTTTCCTTTTTAGCCATTAGTAATAAAAATTATTAGTCTTGAGTGTAAGGGTAATCCTGTTGAACATATACGTCTTTGTATACTTCGTCTACAGTAGGGTATGGAGATTCTTCAGCAAATTTTACTGACTCTAGTACTCTATCCTTAATTTTTTTATCGATGTCTTTAAGTTCTTCTTCAGTAGCGTATTTCTCCTCAAGAATCACTTTTTTCACCTTTTCAATAGGGTCTTGTGCTTTGTAATCTTCTAATTCTTCTTTAGTTCTATACTTAGCAGGGTCAGACATAGAGTGACCTTTGTAACGGTAAGTATTGAATTCTAATAAAGTTGGTCCTTCGCCTTTACGTGCTCTAGCAGCAGCCGTTTCAACAGCATTGTGTACAGATTCAACATCCATAGCGTCAACCGGTTCAGAAGGCATGTCGTAAGATAAGCCTAGTTTGTAAAGCTCAACAACATTAGATGTTCTTGCCACTGAAGTACCCATAGCGTATTGGTTATTTTCAATAACAAATATTACAGGGATTTTCCAAGTCATGGCCATATTAAGTGTTTCGTGGAAAGCACCTTGTCTTACCGCACCATCACCCATAAAGCAAATACACAAGTTATCTGTTCCTTTGTATTGTTCAGCAAACCCTAAACCAGCGCCTAAAGGAATTTGTCCACCAACAATTCCGTGACCACCCACAAACCCAACTTCTTTGTCAAATATGTGCATAGAACCACCTTTACCTTTAGAAATACCTGTTGATTTCGCAAAAAGCTCAGCCATAATTTTACTAGGATCTGTTCCTAATGCTAATGGAAAGCCATGGTCTCTGTATGAAGTGATCCACTTGTCGCCATCTTTAAGAGCTGTTTTAGCTCCAGATGCACAAGCTTCTTGACCGATATATAAATGGCAAAAGCCTTTTATTTTTTGTTGACCGTAAAGCTGACCACACTTTTCTTCGAATCTTCGAACAAGTAGCATGCTTTCATACCAATACATGTAAGTCTCTTTTGAAAACTTCTTCTTAGAACTTACCTTTGTTTTAGATGTCTGTTTCGTAGCCATAGTTATGTGATCCAGTTTTTAAAAGGTTACAAACTTAATAAAAACATCCAATAATTGAATTAATGCACCTTGAAAAAATACAACTACAAAATTTTAAGAATTATAAAGATTTTGAAGTTCAGTTTTCGCCCCAATTAAATTGTATAGTTGGGAAAAACGGTAGTGGGAAGACCAATTTATTGGATTCTATTCATTTTTTAGGTTTAACCAAGAGCGCCATTAGCTCTTCGGATAGACTATTGCTGCAAGACAAAAAGCCCTTCTACTCAGTTGTAGGGACTTTTAGTAAGGCTGAAAAAAGTGATTTTGTTAGCATGGTTTACTCTTCTAAAGAGGGTAAAAAGATTGCGTTAAACAAAAATGTATACGAGAAAAAGTCAGATCATATAGGTAAGTTTCCTGTGGTAATCATACTTCCAAACGATACAGATCTTATTAGAGAGGGTAGCGAATTCAGAAGAAAGTTTTTTGATAATTTACTTTGCCAGACTAATCCTAAGTACCTAGCCGACTTAGTTAATTACAAAAACATAGTAAAATCTAGAAATGCCTTGCTTAAGCAATTTTCTGAAAGACGCTATATAGACAGAGATTTGTTGGCTTCTTACGATGAACAAATTTTAGAACTGAACGATTCTATTTATGAAATTCGTAAAAAGATGTCGGCAGATTTAATAACACCATTTCTGCAATTTCATTCTTATTTAACCGAAAGTAAAGAGCCAGTAAGTGTTGATTATAATTCTGAAATTGGAGAATTGAATTTCAACCAAATATTTAGAGAAGCCTTAGAGGATGATATTTATTTACAACGCACTACAAAAGGGATTCACAAAGATGATTTTGTGTTTAAAATAAACGGTAAATCGTTGAAGAACTACGGTTCACAAGGGCAGCAAAAGTCGTTTGTTATAGCTTTACAATTAGCTAAATACCATTACCTGAAGTCGATTTTACATACTAAACCGCTTTTATTGTTAGACGATATTTTTGATAAGTTAGATAATGAAAGGATTCAGAAATTAATCAATCTGGTAGCCAGAGGTGAATTTGGACAAGTATTTATAAGTGACGCTAATCCAGAACGATTAAATAGCTACATTGAAATTTTAAAGCAAGACGTTAAAATCATCCATTTAGAAGCAGGTGAAATAATTGTAAAAGATGAGTTGGAAGAGGAAAAATAATACCGTTTCGTTGAAAGATGCCATAGACTCGTTCTTAGAAACATCTTTTCTTGGTCAAAAATATTACGAGACTTTTGTGACATCCTGTTGGGATAGAATTGTAGGGCCTTCTATTGCACGCCACACTACAAAGATATTTTTGAAGGAAAAAGTGCTTTATGTTCGTTTTGATTCTCCTTCATTAACCCATCAAATAGCACTTTCTAAAGACAAATTAGTAGAACTAATTAACAAGGAAGTAAAAAAAAGAGTAGTTCAAGAAATAAAAATTATCTAAAAAGCAGGAAGAGGTACACTAATTTTTTGCCCGTCTCTTTGTTCAATATATACATAGCAAATATCTGTTAAATCGCATTCGCAGCTTACATTCTCTTTGTTTAAATCCCAAACCCAAGCTTGCGTAATAACACTATAGACAGGTATATTGTCTCTTAATAGATTTACCGTTATTTCATAAGGCTCTCCAGTAAATTCCTGTTTACCCAAAACAGTAACTTCAATATTATGTTCTTCAAACTGAAAAGAAATTGGTTCGGCTTTTTTAGAGCAAGAAAATAAGCTTAAAACAACAAGTAATAAACTGAATTTTAAGATCTTTAAATACATGATTGGTTGCGGTTTAAGAGTGTTTTCGGTTACCTTTTATGAAGATAAGGATTAATATTAGTAACTTTCAAATATGCATGAGAAGCTAATATTATTGATTATATGTCTTTCGGGAATTTTTTATTCTAATGCTCAACACGGCTTAAGTATTGATCACTTAAAGTTTATTGAAAACAAAGGGCAGTGGAATGAAAATATTCGTTTTAAAGCAGATATCCCAACCGGTGAATTAATTATTCAAAAGGATTTTATTGGATATATTTTAAGAGATGAAAAAGAATATGCGGAAGCGTTGGAATTTAGGCATGGGCATTTTGGTAAGAATAGTTTAATAAAAAAAGATATTCCAGAAGTTACTTATCAGGCATTTAAAGTAAAGTTTGTAGATATAAATGAATCAGTTGTTAGAGGGGTTAACTCTAATGAAACGCCTAGAAATTATTTGATAGGAAATGATAAATCTAAATGGGCAAAAGGAGTTAAAGCATACGGTGAAATTCAATACCTGAATGTATACCAAGGTATAGATTTCCATTTGTTTTCGTACGCTAACAGTTTAAAGTACGAATTTGAAGTGACATCAAAATCAGACCCTTCTAAGATTGTTTTAGAATACGAAGGTGTTAATGATTTAAGGGTAGAAAATGATGAGTTGGTCATTGAAACGTCTGTTTCTACAATTAGGGAAAAAAAACCCTTTGCTTACCAAGTTATTAAAGGCAAGCGAGTAATTGTGGAATGTGCGTTTCAGGTTCATGGCAAACAATTAACTTTTAAGCTGGGAGATTATAAAAACAAGTACCCATTAGTGATTGATCCACAGCTAATATTCTCTACCTATTCTGGCTCTACTGCAGATAACTGGGGGAATACGGCTTGCTTAGATAATAACGGGAATTTGTATACGGGAGGTACAATTTTTCCTAACGATGGTGCTAGGTTCCCTACACCACAGCCAGATGGTTTCCCCGCCACTAATGGAGCCTTTCAAACTACTTTTCAAGGAGGAGATACGGATATAGGTATTTTAAAGTTTGATAGTTCAGGTACCCAATTGTTATATGCGACTTATATTGGGGGTAATGACGCTGAGATACCAACAAGTTTAATAACCAATGATAAAGGAGAGCTTTTTATTTTAGGAATATCGGGTTCTACTGATTTTCCAGTAACAAAGGATGCTTTTGATACCACATTTAATGGAGGTTTTCCTATAACTCCTGTAGGTGGATATGTTTTTGAAAATGGTACAGATATAGTTGTTCTTAAATTATCAGCAGATGGTAGTAATATTTCTGCATCAACTTATTTAGGAGGGCATCATAATGATGGACTAATAAGTTATGGGCACCAGTTATGTAACAATTATGGAGATCAATTAAGAGGGGATATTAATATTGATGAGCAAGATAATATTTACATCGTTTCAACTACAGAATCGTATGATTTTCCAGTTAAAAATGCCTTTCAAGGAATTTTTGGAGGAGATATAGATGCGGTAGTTACAAAGTTAAATTCAGATGTTTCTGATTTGATTTTTAGTTCATTTTTAGGGAAAAGTGGCGAAGAAACAGGGATGTCAATAGTAAGAGATTCTCTTGATAATGTGTTAATTTCTGGTGGAACAACTAGTTTAGATTTTCACCAAACCGATACATTAAAAGGGTATGAACATTACGGTAATGCAGATGGCTATGTAGTAAAAATAAAATCTTCTGGAGATTCCTTGTTACACTCATTAAAAATTGGAACACCTAATTTTGAACAGATTTATTTTATCCAATCAGATAACGAAGAAAATATTTATGTTTTAGGGCAAACAAAAGGAGATTACCCTATAACTAGTGGCGTTTATAATGATATTTCTGAAGGTGTTTTTATTCATAAGTTCAGTAAAGAATTCGATTCAACATATTTCTCAACTACTCTTGGTGATACAGTTTTGCAAAGCTCGACTGTCCCTAATTTTTCACCAACAGCTTTCTTAGTTAATGATTGTGAAAATATTTTTATTGCTGGCTGGGGAGGTGAGGCCAATAGTTATCATACTATTCTTAATGTCGATTCTGGTAATTATGTAGTTGTGAATAATGTTTTGGTGCCTGCAAATCCTCCTGGATCAGGTTATTATGATATTCATTTTTACAATGGTGGGTATACATATAATTTACCGGTTTCGTCTAATGCATTTCAAAAGACTAGTGATGGAAGCGATTTTTATATGATGGTTTTGCATAAAGATGCTGATTCATTATTGTACGCAACGTATTTTGGCGGACCAGATTCGGAAGAACACGTAGATGGTGGGACTAGTAGATTTGATAAACAAGGGATTGTTTACCAGTCTGTTTGTGCGGGTTGTGGCGGTAATAATGACTTTCCGTTATTTCCAACGCCAGATAATAATCCAGATACATATCCCAAGTATAATAACAGTTCAAACTGTAATAATGGGGTGTTTAAATATGACTTAGCTAATCTAAAAGCTCAGTTTACAGTAAAACAAGTTTGTGATTCTTTAGTAGCTAACTTTCAAAACACCACGGTTGGTGGCGTAGATTTTTACTGGGATTTTGGGGATGGTAAGGATACGGTGACCTATAAAGCAGTTCCTATTAGGCATAGATATAATAAAGCAGGCACATACAAAGTAAAATTAATAGCTACCGATTTAACCACTTGTATTGGTAAAGATTCAATGCTTTTTAATTTAGATTTAAGAGAAGCGTTTGTAGGGAAAGCTTTGCAAGACACTATTTGTCAAGGTGACTCTATACAGCTTTCAGCATCAAGTCAAGCTACTGGATTTACCTATGATTGGTTCCCTAAAGAGTATATAATTAATGGAAACACAGCTAATCCAACTGTTTTCCCGGACAGCACAAAGATTTATTATAATGAAATTACAGACGATAGGGGCTGTATAAAAACCGATACACATACGGTTTATACTACACTCTTGCTGGATTCTATTGTTTATAATTTACTTGGTTCTTGTGTTGGGTTACCATCGGTTCAATTTCAGACAAAATATAAGGTAGATCCAACCATAAGATACCATTGGAATATGGGAGATGGTACTGAATACGACCTACCAGAACCACTTCATAAATATAAAAAGAAAGGAAAATATACAGTTACGCTTGAAGTAAATAATCAATACTGTTATTTTAAAGATATTTCACCGGTAGATATTATGGAGGTTTACATTCCTAACATTTTCACTCCAAATAATGATGGAACCAACGATTTCTTTGAGATTCTAGGGATAGAGAACAATGGAGACTGGAAACTAGAAGTGTATAATAGGTGGGGGAAATCTGTATTTGTAGACGAAACCTATAGCAGCCAATGGAACGGCGGTGTGCTAGAAGACGCTACCTATTATTATCTGCTAACGTCACCAGATGGAGCTACTTGTAAAGGTTGGGTTCAGATAGTTCACTAGTCTTCGGGTAAATAAGAAACATTTTTCTAATTTTGTTGGCTTAATTCCAATTCACAGAAAGTTTGATGAAAAATATAAAGTCGGCTCTAATTTCAGTTTTCGATAAAGAAAACCTGGAACCCATTGTAAGGAAACTAGCGGAAAATGATGTCACTATCTATTCAACTGGTGGTACGCAAAGTTTTATTGAAGATTTAGGTATCAAAGTAATAAGCGTTGAAAGCGAAACTACTTACCCTAGTATTCTTGGAGGAAGAGTTAAAACCCTTCACCCAAAAGTATTTGGTGGTATTCTTTACAGAAGAGATAATGATACAGACTTAAATCAAATTAGAGAATTTGACATTCCTTCTATTGATTTAGTTATTGTAGATCTTTATCCATTTGAAAATACAGTAGCTTCAGGTGCTGAAGAAGCCGATATTATTGAAAAAATAGATATAGGTGGTATTTCATTAATAAGAGCAGCTGCAAAAAATTTCAAAGATGTAATAATAGTTGCCTCTAAGAATGAATACGAACCTTTGCTAGAAATATTAAATAACAAAGGGGTTAATTCTGAATTAGAAGATAGAAAATGGTTTGCTGCTAGAGCATTCAATGTTTCTTCTCATTACGATTCAGCCATATTCAATTATTTTTCAGAATCTACCGACGTAGATGCACTTAAAATAAGCGTTCAAGAATCTAAAACACTTAGATATGGCGAAAACCCACATCAAGAAGCTAAATTCTACGGTAAATTAGAGGAGCTTTTTGATCAAATCCACGGTAAGGAATTGTCTTACAATAATTTAGTAGATATTGATGCTGCAATTGGTTTAATAGACGAATTTAAAACAGATACAGCCGTAGCTATTCTTAAGCACAATAATGCTTGTGGTTGTGCTATAGCTGCATCGGTTAAAGAAGCTTATTTAAAAGCACTTGAAGCTGACCCAGTATCTGCATTTGGCGGCGTAATTGTTGCTAATAAAGAAATAGATGTTGATACGGCAGAAGAACTAAATAAATTGTTTTTTGAAGTATTAATTGCACCCTCTTTTTCAGAAGAAGCATTAACAATATTAAAGTCGAAAAAGAATAGAATTCTGCTGGTTAGAAAAGAAACAGAATTGCCAAATAAGTTGGTTAAAACACTTTTAAATGGTGTTATTGAACAAGATAAAGATTCACATTCAGAAACTATTGAAGACTTTAAAGTAGTCACTAAAGTGGCGCCTTCGGAAGAAGAAAAAATAGCATTAGTTTTTGCTAATAAAGTATGTAAGCATACAAAATCTAATGCTATTGTATTAGCCAGTAAAGATCAATTATTAGCAAGTGGTGTTGGGCAAACTTCTAGAGTAGATTCTTTAAGACAAGCTATTGATAAAGCAAAATCTTTTGGTTTCGAATTAGAAGGATCTGTGTTAGCTTCAGATGCTTTCTTCCCTTTTGCCGATTGTGTTGAAATAGCAAATAAGGCAGGGGTTACATCTGTAGTTCAGCCAGGAGGCTCAATTAGAGACCAAGACTCTGTAGATTATTGTGATGCCAACAAGATGAGTATGGTTGTTACAGGTTACAGACACTTCAAACATTAGTAGTACTTCTAAAGCCTTTCTTCGGAAAGGCTTTTTTATTCATTAACTTTTTGGCCAGAAAATTGCAGACTTTTTCCACACTATCCGATTTAAATTTTATATTTACGAATACAGCAAAGTGTTTATGAGGTATATTTTACACATAATTGGTTTTCTACTGTTGTTTTTCGCATGGTCTAATTTACAGGCTCAGCAAGATCCACAGTTCAGTCATTTCTATTTTAGTAAGCAATACACAAATCCTGCTTACGCTGGTGTTGAAGGTCTAACAAGAGCTACTTTAATTCATAGATCGCAATGGTTAGGCTATAGCGGTGCAGATGGTGGTGGCGCCCCAACTACACAATTATTGTCATTAACCTATCCTTTAAAGATTGGAGGTTCTGCTTTAGTGAATAGTGGTATTGGTTTAGATTTGGTATATGACCAATTGGGTCCTCAACAGAATATCCAAGCTAAACTATCTTATGCATATCATATAGCTTTTTCAAATGGGGGTACACTTTCGTTAGGTATTGCCCCAGGGATATACTCTCAAAGAATTGATCAGGGTAAATTAAGACCTATTGACCAAGACGATGCTGTAGTTAATAATCTAGGAACAAATCAAGTTAAGTTTGATTTAGGTGCAGGCGTTTGGTACAATACAAAAAAATATTTTGCAGGGATTTCGCTTAGTCATGTAACCTCACCTTCGTATGATTACAATGGGGTGAGTAATTCTAAGCTATCTCAGCATATGTACATCACTGGGGGGTATAATTTCCAACTAGGACCTGTTATTGTTCTTACACCTACAGCTATCGTTCAGACCGACTTTTCTGAGACTAATTTCTCCTACGGAGTTATAGGGTCATACAATAATTATAAATATTGGGGTGGTATAATGCTTAGACAATCTATTACTACCAAGCCAGTAGACAATGCTGGCAAAAAGTGGGATAATGATGACTTAACTTTTATGATTGGTATAGGTCTTTTAGAACAAAATAAATTACGAATTGGCTACGCCATTGACGTGGTAACAAGTGGGGTTAAAGCTAAAAATAATACCTCTCACGAAATTATGCTTTCTTATGTGTTGCCTTTTGGTGGAGATGTGAAACCGCCGCCATTAAGAACACCAAGGTATAGACACGAGAACTAGGTTTAATTGTTTATCCCATCTTATTTGGATTAAACAGACATACTTGAAAAAAATTATAGTAATGCTATTAAAAATTTTATCAACACTTGTTTTTTAATTTCAAATTTGAGATATTGTAAGTCTGTTAAGAGTGCCCAAACGGTAAATTAGTTAAAAACGGCTTCTTTGCTTTGGTTTGAAATCTTAGTGGACGAGTTTAAAAACTGGAAGAAAATTTACTTATATTAGAATTTTATAACTTAGGTTGCTATGAATAGTATAAATGTGTTAACGAAGCTTTTCTATCTTATGGCTCTTGGTGCAACTGTAGTGTTAACTAGTTGTGGTGGAGGTTACAAAGGTGGAGGTGACCTTGTAGGGGTGCCTGATAGAGTAGGTTGGGGACAGACTATGCCTTACGGTATGGTGGTAGCTCCTTCTGGAACGTTCCATATGGGACAGGCAGATGAAGATGTGCCCGCAACTCAAATCAATCACAATAAACAGGTTACAATCGGTGGATTCTATATGGATGAAACTGAGATTACTAACAATGAATACCGTCAGTTTATGTACGCTATTCTTGAGGACTCAATTGATGTTCTTGGAGAAGAGTATGTAATGACTGAGTTGTATCCAGATACAACTGTATGGATGAAAGATTTCTCTCACCATATGGGGGATCCAATGATGGAGTATTACTACCAGCATCCAGCATTTGATGACTATCCGGTTGTTGGTGTTGATTGGTTCGCTGCAAAGTATTTCTGCGATTGGAGAACGGCTTATATGAATACTTGGAGAGTTGAGAACGGAATGTTCGCAATGCCAAGATTTAGACTGCCTTCTGAGGCTGAGTGGGAATATGCTGCTCGTGGTGGTAGTGATATGGCTAAATATCCTTGGGGTAACCCATATATAAGAAATGCTAAAGGTTGTATGCTAGCCAACTTTAAGCCTGGTCGTGGTAACTATTATGATGATGGTTTCATGTACACATCTCCTGTAGCTTCTTACTTCTCTAATGATTATGGTCTTTATGATATGTCTGGTAATGTTGCTGAATGGTGTGAAGATGCATTCTTCGCTGCGTCAGTGCCTACAGTATGGGATTTGAACCCAACATATTTTGAAGATTCTGAACCTAGAAAGTTAATCCGTGGTGGTTCTTGGAAAGATATCGCATACTACTGTGAAACCGGTACTAGAACGTATGAATACCAAGACACATCAAAATCATTTGTAGGTTTCAGATGTGCTATGACTTACTTAGGTAGATCTTCTGGTGCTGAATTCTAAGAGATTCCTTTCATACCAATCAATACGTATATTCTAACTTGTATAATAACTACAAACAATTTTTGTTCAATCTTAAACGTGATTTAAAATGGCTGCTAACAAAGGTGGATTCAAAGAAAAATTTTATGGTGATATTGCTCCAGTTATTACTGGTCTAGGTGCTTCTATTGTAATTTTAGGTGCGCTTTTCAAAATTCAACATTACCCAGGTGCAGGTATTATGCTTAACGTAGGTCTTATTACTGAAGCAGCACTTTTTATTATGTTTGCATTTGCTCCTAAGGATCCAGCGGACGCTCATTTAGATGATTGGGCTAAAGTATATCCTCAATTAAAAGGGCAATCTGCAGATGAAGCTCCTACTGCAGATAACGCAGTTGCTAAATTAAACGACATGATGTCGGGTGCTAATATCAACCAACAAGTTATTGCAGAATTAGGAACTGGTCTTAACACTTTGTCTGCTAACGTGTCAAAAATGTCAGATCTTTCTGATGCTGCCGTAGCTACTGAAGAATATGCTAAAAATGCTAAAGTTGCTTCTAAGTCTTTAGAATCTGTTGCCAAATCTTATGCTACTACTGCTGAAGCAATGGGTGGTATGGCTGCAGCTGCAACTGATGCACAAGAATATCATGCTCAAGTTCAAAGCATTACTAAAAACTTAAGTTCATTAAACGCTGTTTATGAAATGGAACTTAAAGATGCTGATAGCCACTTGAAGTCAATGAATAAATTCTATGCTAACCTTACTAACGCTATGGAAAATATGGCTGAGGCTAGTAAGAATACTGATACATTCAGAGTTCAATTACAAGGTTTAACTGATAATTTAACCAAATTAAATTCAGTTTACGGAAATATGTTAACTGCTATGAAAGGATAGTCCTTTCATAAAAAGAGTAGTATTTAAAACATAATAAGTAATCAAAAGTTTAATTTAAAAGATTTAATCAAATGGCAGGAGGTAAAGAAACCCCAAGGCAGAAAATGATTGGTCTGATGTACCTTGTACTTCTAGCGTTACTTGCGCTACAAGTAGGTGCAGAGATCATGGTTAAGTTCCAGCAGCTTAACAATAGTATGGAAGCTTTAGTAACAGAGTCTAGAGAGAAATCACAGTTAACTCTTGAGGCAATAGATTCAAAAGCTAAAGAAGATGGTAGAGATAACATCAAACAAGCTTTAAAGCAAGCTCAAACTTTACATTCAAAATCAGCGGAAATCATTGATTATATTGGTGATATTAAGCAAACATTGATTGTTAAAACAGGGGGGTATCAAGAAGGCACTACAGTACCTATGGGTATGAAGGATGCCGATGCAGCTTCTATTTTACTTGTTGGTCAAGAAGGTAATAAAGGTAAGGGTTACGACTTAGAGAATAAGCTAGATGAGTATGTGATTACTTTAAATGGTGTTAATAAAGAAGTTTCTGAACTATTAGGTCAACCAAGTAAAGATTATCCTAATATGACTCTTTCTGGTAAAGAAGATCCTCAGTTTGCAAAAGATGAGGCTCAAAGAACCAAAGACTGGGTACAATTAGCTTTTGACCATACGCCTATGATTGCTGCTTTAGCTTATTTAACAGAAAGACAAGCACGTGTAGCAAACTATGAGGCAGAGATTCTTCAAAAGATCAAAAACTCATTAGGGGCAACAGACCTTAAGTTTGACGAAGTATTCCCTATGGCTTCAGCTGAATCTAGAGTTGTAGCAGCAGGCACATATTACGAAGCCGATCTTTTCATTACAGCAAGATCTAGTGCAGCTTCTTTTGCACCGATAATGACTATGAATGGTTCTAGCGTTAAAGTAGAGAATGGTATTGGTAAAGTTAAATTCAAAGCGGGTATAGCTGGTGGTACTAAAGGTTAAAGGTAACGACAACATGGTTCAAAAATCATGGAAAGGCGTTATAAAAATGAAAGATGGTACAGGAAAAGAACAAAAATATGAGGAGACTTTCACATACTTTGTTTCTAAACCGGTTATACAAATTCAATCTGCTTCAGTAGATGCCCTTTACAGAAATTGTGGTAATGAATTAAGTGTACAAGTTCCTGCTTTAGGGGCTGCGTATAAACCAGACTTTAAAATTTCTGGTGCCAGATTAATTAAAAGTGGCAGAACAGGTGAAATTACTATTGTACCTACAGATCCTAAAGTTAAACTATCTGTTTACAATGACGGTTCACATATTGGTGATAAAGAGTTCCAAGTTAAATTGGTTCCTAAACCAGAATTAGTTGTTTACAACTCTTCTAATAAACCTGCAGATACTAGAACTGGTGAAACAGCAAGTAAACTTAGATCAATAACTGTTAGAGCTATTCCAGATCAAGGTTTTGCTAGTTTGTTAAAGAAAGATTCTCAGTACAGAGTTACTAAATGGGTTGCTACTTTAGTAAGAGGTAAAAGACCTGCTGCTGCTCCGGCTACTTTTAGTGGGCCAGATGCAAGCTTAACTTCTTTAATGAGTAATGCTCGTGAAGGTGACCGTTTAATGATTGAAATCAAAGAAGTTCAACGTAGAACGTATACAGGTGGTACTGAAACGGTTAATGTTGGTACGCCAATTATTAACGTTCCACTTAAGTAATTAAGATATAAATAGTATTGATATGAAAAGATTGTGTTTATTAATTGTATTTTCTATTAGCCTAAGTTTAGTTTGGGCTCAGAATACGTCTAGATATGATACAGAAGATGGTATGAACCCTTTCTCATCTAAGGGCATACACAAATCTGATATTATGTGGAAGAAGTCTATAGTTCGTGCTATTGACTTAAGAGAGAAGCAAAATGAGCCTATTTTCTCTAGAGATAGAGAAATTACAAGAATTATGATTGAAGCTGTAGAAGCAGGAATTGTAAAGGCTTACAAAACGGATAGCTTAAGCATGGGTACAGTACTTACTTTAGAAGAGTTTAAAGAAGGAATTAAAATACCTGGCGCAGAAGCTGAACTTTCAGAAGAAGAACAAGCTTTCGCAGATGCTTTTTCAGCAGATGATGCATGGGGAGACCCAGCTGAAGATGCTCCAGAAGAAGATGCGGCAGCTGTTGATGCGGGTAATTATTTCTTCCCAAGAGACTTGTATCAATTACAGTTGATTGAAGATATGATTTTTGACAAGCAAAGATCGGTTATGTATTATGACATCTTAGCTGTTAAGATGATTGTTCCTGCGGATCATCCAGATAACATTAGAGGTATTGAAACACCAGTAGCTTTCTTTTCTTATAAAGAATTAGTATCACAAGTGTTTACTGATAATCCTAAAGCTATTTGGTACAACCCATATAATGATGCAGAACACAGATCATTATTTGAAGCATTTGAATTAAGATTATTCTCTTCTTACATTATTAAAGTTTCGAATCCTCAAGATTCTTACTTAGTAGATGTTTATGGTGGAGATCCTCAAACAGGTATCTTAGCTTCTCAATGGAAAGCATTTGAGCTTTTAGAATTCGAACACAATCTTTGGGAATTTTAAAATCTTTTCATATCAATACATAAAAGGGGCTTCTGGCCCCTTTTTTTTGCTTTAATTTTATTAAAATTGACTATGGATCAACATAAAAGAACTAGACGAGCTTTTAAACCTAAAACTTGGAATGATATTAAAACGGAAGATTCCTGGGTAGTTTTTAAGGTAATGGCAGAAATGGTTGAGGGTTTTGAAAAGCTTAAAAAAATAGGCCCATGTGTTACCGTATTTGGATCCGCTAGAACTAAAGAGGATAATCAATATTACAAATATACAGAAGAAATTTCTGAAAGATTAGTTCAGTTAGGTTATGGTATAATTACTGGTGGTGGTCCAGGTATAATGGAGGCCGGTAATAAAGGCGCAGCAAAATATGGTGGTAAATCTGTAGGTCTAAATATTGAATTACCTTTTGAACAAAATGGAAATCCATATATAGATCAAGATAAGTTAATCAACTTCGATTATTTTTTTGTTAGAAAGTTGATGTTCATTAAATACTCACAAGGGTTTGTTGTAATGCCAGGTGGTATGGGTACACTTGATGAGCTTTTTGAAGCTTTTACTTTGATACAAACAGGTAAAATTGGTCATTTCCCAATAGTTTTGTTCGGTTCTGAATACTGGTCTGGTTTACTTGATTGGTTAAATAATACGGTTCTAAAAGCAGCTAATATTAGCCCCGGTGATTTAGATCTAATTAAGATTTCGGATTCTCCCGAAGAAACTGTTCAAATTATAGATGACTTCTACAGTAAATACCTTCTTAAACCTAATTATCAATTATAATGGGATTTTCTCTTTCCGAGTTGTTATTTGATGCTAGGAAGGCCGACGATAAATTAATTTTTCAGTTAATTGATCCAGATAAATTTAAAATTGAAACATTCCAAGATTGTGAAGCAGTAGATTTTTATTTAGTAGGCGGCAGTATAATCACAACAGGGTCTACCCAAGAAACGGCTAAGTCGGTAAAAATCTTGTCGGGTAAACGTGTCTATCTTTTCCCTGGTGACTCTTCACAGTTAACTAATGAAGCAGATGGTATTTTATTACTTTCACTTATATCGGGTAGAAATTCAGAGTATTTAATAGGACAGCATGTAAAATCTTCATTTAATATAAAAAAAATGGATTTGGATATTGTACCTACAGGCTACATACTTGTGGGTGATAATAAAACGGCTGTTCATTATGTGAGTGGTACCGATTCTATTCCGAATCATAAAATAGATATAGTTTGTGCTACTGCCTTAGCGGGTGAACAATTAGGGCTAAAATTAATCTATCTTGAAGGTGGAAGTGGTGCTACCGAATTAATATCATGTGATGTGGTTAAGTCTGTTTATGATACGGTTGATTTGCCTATTATTGTAGGTGGAGGCATACAGAACTAAAGAAGAAATTGAAGGTTTTTTTAAAGCAGGTGCTACCGCTGTTGTAGTAGGAAACGCTCTTGAAAATTTATCTGCTTCTGAAACCATGTTTTTAAATAGTGTAAAGAAGTTAAACTAGAAGTAGATGTCTTTTAAATTCTTTCGTTACATATTATTTTTAAAAGATGTCCTAGTACTGGCCGTTTCTGCTTTTGGAGGCCCTCAAGCTCATATTGCCATGATGTTCGAGTTGTTAGTTAAGAAGAGAGCTTATCTTTCAGAGGAAGAATTAATTGAGCTGAATGCATTATGTCAAATTTTACCTGGGCCAACTTCTACACAAACCATTATTGCTATTGGATTAAAAAAAGGAGGGGTGCCGTTGGCACTTCTTACCTTTTTAGTTTGGGTATTTCCAGCGGGTTCTTTAATGATAATTATAGCACTGTATACAAGAGATCTAGAAGAAAAAGGTGTAGATCTTAGTTTTACTAGGTTTATTCAGCCCATGGCAATAAGTTTTATTTTTTTTGCGGGGTATAAAATTGCTACAAAAGTTATTAAAAAAGATATAACGCTAGTATTAATGCTTTTCAGTTTGATCTCTGCTTATGTGATAACCCAATGGTTACAAGGAAGTACTTTAGCAGCGGTTCTTTATCCGTTATTGTTAATTGTAAGTGGTATAATTACCTCTTTCAATTATGAGAAACATAAAAAAGTATTCCGGAAAGAGCGAATAAAGATTAAATGGGATTATTTCATCTGCTTTGTTTCAGTTTTTGCTATTGCAGCTGTTTTAGGTAACGTCTACTCCAATAGAATTCTATTATTATTTGAGAATTTTTATAGAAATGGGAGCCTTATTTTTGGTGGCGGGCAAGTGCTTATTCCTTTATTAAAAGCCCAGTTTGTAGATTATAAAGGATATTTAAATTCTAGCGAATTCTTATCTGGTATTGCTTTTGTAAATGCTATGCCAGGTCCTGTGTTTTCTGTAGCAGGCTATGTGGGTACAATGTCTATGCAAGGTTATGTAACTTCCTCACAAGTTTTTGGGGGGATTGTTTCTCTGTTAGCAGTTTTCTTGCCAGGGATATTCTTAATATTTTTTGTTCATAGGTTCTGGGAACAATTAAAAAACTATAGACCAATTAGAGCTTCCTTAACTGGAGTAAGTGCTGCTGGTACGGGGTTGGTTTTTGCAGCTTCTTTTTTATTAATGGACTCTGTAAATCTAATGCCTACATCACAAATTGGACTAATTAATTTAGCGGTTCTTATTGGCAGCTTTCTAATTTTAGTGTGGGGAAAGATACCTTCCCCCGTTCTAATTATTTTAGCTTTATTGCTTGGTGCGATTATCTAATTCGCTAAATACTTTTTCCAAAATTTCGGTTACTCTTGCTAAAGGATCTCTTCTAATGGCACCTTCTTCTTCAGAAACCTTTAAGTAAATACCGTCTAGTCCTTTTTGTGTTGAATAAGCAGATAAGTCACTGGCTGCAATAACGCTTAAATTCATCTCTTGGCCAATTGTAGTTGTTCCAATAGAAGTGCTTAAAATAGTGTTGTACTGGTTTATATAGTCTTCATATACTTTAACCACACTAGTATTGTTTATTTTAACACTGTTTAAGGCAGCATCTATTTTAGGCTCGTAATTTTCAAAAAGGCTTTGCGAAGTTTTTCCTATTAGATAAGTTGTTGCTGCTGTTGTATCTTCAGTAAATAAAATGTTTTTAGCATCAAAAATTGTCATACCAGTTATAGCGTCTATAAAAACTGGAGCTGCTTCATTGGCAGCTGCTTCTGCTGCACGATTAATACCTAGAATTAAATCATCTTCTTTTGATTTTAAACTAGGGATATTAATGTTTAACAATGAGTTGCTATAACCATTGTATAAATCGGCACCAGTTACTGTAATCCCATATTTTGTAACCGCTTTACTTTTAAAAGTATTTATAACCGTATTAATATCGTCTGGAAGAAATATTTTAACAGCTAAATCTTTGTAATACCCATCTTGGATACTCAATTGACCAGAAGCTGTATCTGTACCTACTTTAAGCGCCACTTTTAAACCTTCAGCCACTTCTGAATCTGAAAGATCTGTTTGGAAAAGGCCATCAAGATATTTTTTTGCTTCTTCTTTAGAACATGAAGTAAATAAAAGTGCAATGGTAAGAGCAAATAAAACGCGTTTTATAAGGTTCATGGTTTATAATTTAATGATATGTTTCTGTTTTGGATTGTTTTCTAAAATACGTAAAAACTCTGTTCTATCCATAAAATCGGCTCCTAAAAACTCTAAATGTTCGGTATGAACTTGGCAATCTATCAGCCTAATTCCTAACTGTTTGTGGTTCTTACATAAGTATATTAAACCTGCTTTCGAGGCATTTTGTTCCAAAGAGAACATGGATTCACCAAAGAAAACATTACCTATAAGCAATCCATATAAGCCGCCTACTAATTTATCTTGCCGCCATACCTCTATCGAATGACACCAGCCACTTTTATGAAGGTTTGTAAAAGCGGTCTTTATCCTTTCGTCAATCCATGTTCCATCTTGTTCTTTTCTTTCAATGGCGGCACAATTCATCAATACTTCTGAAAAGCAAGTATTAAAACTGAATTGAAATTTGCCTTGGTTAAAAATAGAGCGCATGCTTTTTTGAATGCGAATATTTTCAGGATGAAGTACAAATCTAGGATTAGGCGTCCACCATACAATGGGTGAATCGGGTTCAAACCAAGGGAATAAACTTAATGAATAGGCATCTATTAATGTTTCCTCTCTTAGATTTCCTCCTACAGCCAATATCCCTTCTTCATCGGCTAAGTTGGGGTCAGGAAAGGTAAAATCATCTTCGGGAAGAAAATAAATAGACATTATTTATAAATACTGATTATTGTTTTAAACAAAAGACCATTAAATGACTGGAGTAATCAGAATAGGGAATTTTCTCAGTAAATGTAAAAAGACTTATTTAACTACGCATAGCAAAGCCTTTAAAACCATAAAAAGCTACATAGATATAACAGACAATAGGAAGTAAATATGATTTTTGAATGCCTATTGATTCGCTTAAAACTTCCTGAAGTGGTGGGATTAAAGCACCGCCTACAATCCCCATTACCAATAAACTAGAACCTTGGTAGGTTTTATAACCTAAGTTTTTAATACCTAGGGTGAAAATCACAGGAAACATAATGGAGTTAAACAAACCAATAGAAATAATAGCCCATAGAGCAATTTTTCCATGTGAAAATGCGCCTAAGGTTAATAGTAAAATAATGATGATTGAAAATACACCTAAAGTCTTATTGGCTCTGTATTTACCCAAATAAAAACCAAAGAAATGCAAGCAAAAAATGAAAATCAATAAAATAGATTGAATTAGATTTTCAGAAATTAAGAAACTTATAGTGATAACTAATATTATTAGAAAGGCATTAATTCTATAGCGTTGTTGTTTATTCATTTTAGATAGAAGCAATGCCCCACTAAAACGGCCAACCATGGCTCCACCCCAATACAACGACAAAAATGTACCTGAGTCTTCTATCCCAATTGAGCCTAAATTTTCTGCTTTAATAAAAGGAACAATGTAACTACCAATACTTACTTCACCACCTACATACATAAAAATGGCTATAACGCCTAGTAGCAAATGTTTTTCCTTCAGAATAGAACCTTCTGTGCCCTCAGATTTAGATAATTGATCTTGATTAAAAATATTTGAAAATGAACTTGTTCTTAGCAAAATAGCAAAGAATACTAAAGAGGCGGCCAATGCTAAATAAGGTAGTTTTACTGTATCTGCCGATTCGTAACTTTGTGTATTAGTAAATATTAATAAGCTGGTAAACGGGGCTAAAGTAGTTCCTAGTGAGTTAAAGGCCTGTGAAAGGATTAATCGGCTGGCACTGTTCCGTTCTTTGCCTAATAAAACAACGTATGGGTTGGCTCCAATTTGTAATATGGCAATACCTGCCGCTAAAATAAATAATGCTGTAATAAAGAAACTATATTCTTGGTATTCTGCTGCCGGATAGAACAAGGCACAACCAATACCTGCAATTGTAATTCCTATTATAATTATTTTTCTAAACCCGAAAGTTAATATAGGGTCCTTAATGTTGGTGGAAATAATGAAATAGATGAGGGAAATGATAAAATAGGCAGCAAAAAAAGACGACTGAACTAAAATAGTACTGAACGTATCTAGCTGAAGAACAACCTCTAACTTAGGTAGAAGGATGCTGTTCATACTGGTAATGAATCCCCAAATAAAGAAAATACCAGTAACGATAATTAACGTTTCAGTAAAATCATTTCTTTCTATCTCCTCATTAATATATTTTCTCCTATTCATCACTCAAAGAAACTTCAGAACTCTCATTAATTCAAACGTATACGGCTAATTAAGAAGAATTCTAATTTAGGCATTCTAACTAAGATAGTTAATTAGTTCGAAATGTCCACTAGCTTTTTCTTCATTTTTTGCTAATTTTGTCAACTTCGATATTTCAATTTAAGCACGTCTAAAAATTAAGTTTAGATAACTGCATAAACATAAACAAATCGTAACATTGGGCTTGAGTATGAAAAAAGTTAATCAAGGTTTATACGATCCGAAATTCGAGCACGATGCTTGTGGTATTGGGTTCGTAGCCAATTTGAAAAACAAGAAATCTCACGAGACTGTTGAGCAGGCGTTATTAATGCTTAGCAGGATGGAGCATAGAGGTGCTTGTGGTTGCGAAACTAACACAGGGGACGGAGCTGGTATTTTAATACAGGTTCCCCATAAATTCTTTCAAAAAGTCACGAAAGACTTAGGGTTTCAGTTGCCGGATTTTGGTCAATATGGTGTAGGGCAAGTTTTCTTCCCAACAGATAAAACCAGAGAAGATTTCTGTAAAAAAGTAATTAAAGACGCATTAGATAAATTTGGGATTGAAATTTTGGGTTACCGTAAGGTTCCTAAAGATAATTCTATGATTGGGCCATCTTCTAAAGCGGTTGAACCAACGGTTGAGCAATTATTTGTTGCTAAGCCGGCAACCATGAATGAAGATGAGTTCGAAAGAAAATTATATATAGTAAGAAATTATTCGTCTCATATAGTTCATAAAGAGCTGGAAGATTCTGAAGATGAATTTTATTATACTACTTTCTCTTACAAAACAATTGTATACAAAGGTCAGTTAACTACCGAGCAAGTAGGCCAATTGTATGTAGATCTTAAGGATAAAGATGTAGAATCTGCTTTAGCAGTAGTTCACTCTCGTTTCTCTACTAATACATTTCCTAAATGGAAACTGGCTCAACCTTTCAGGTATATTGCTCATAACGGTGAAATTAACACGGTTAGAGGTAATGTAAACTGGATGGCTGCAAGAGAAGCTATTTTAACTTCAGAATACTTTACGGCGGAAGAGTTGGAGATGATTAAGCCTGTTTGTGATCACGCACAATCAGATTCTGCCAATCTAGATAATGCTGTAGAATTGTTGTTACATTCAGGTCGTTCTCTTCCTCATGTAATGATGATGCTTATTCCTGAAGCTTGGGATGGTAATGACCACATAGAAGATTACAAAAAAGAATTCTATGAGTATCACTCTACCATTATGGAGCCATGGGATGGACCTGCGTCTATCTCGTTTACAGATGGTAAAATTGTTGGTGCTACCTTAGATAGAAATGGATTAAGACCTTCTAGATACCTTCTTACTGATGATGATATGTTAATCATGGCGTCAGAAGCAGGTGTTTTAAGAGTAGATCCAGCTAAAGTTGTTTTAAGAGGCCGTCTTCAACCGGGTAAAATATTTGTTGCCGATTTAGAGCAAGGAAGAATAATATCTGACGAAGAGCTTAAAAAAGATATCTGTACCAGAGAGCCTTACGGTAAATGGTTAAAAGAAAATAAAATACACATTGCTGATCTTGCTGAACAAAAAGCGGATGAAACCTTTGATGACGAACTGTTATTAAACAGACAACAAGCTTTTGGTTATTCTTCAGAAGATTTAAAAACTGTTATTGGACCTTTAGCTAGATTGGCTAACGAACCATTGGGTTCTATGGGTACCGATGCTGCTTTACCAATATTATCAGATCAAGCTCAACATATTTCCAACTACTTTAAACAGTTGTTTGCGCAGGTAACCAATCCTCCAATCGACCCAATTAGAGAGAAAATGGTAATGTCCTTGGTTACTTATGTTGGTAAATCACACAACATTAATAAAGTTGGGCCAGAGCACTGTTCTAAAATTCAGTTAAGCCATCCAATTTTAACCAACAACTACTTAGCAAAACTTAAGAAGATTAACCATAAAGGTTATGACTCAAAAGTGATTGATATTACTTTCCCTACATCAGATGAAAATGGTGTATTAGAAAAAGAAATTGACAGAGTTTGTGCTGAAGCTGTTCAGGCAGTGAAAGATGGTGTAAATATCTTAATTCTTTCAGACAAAGCTGTTTCCAGCCAAAGAGTTCCTATTCCGGCTTTAATGGCTACAGGTGCTGTTCACCATGCTTTAATTGGAGCAGGTAAAAGAGCAAGTGCTGGTATTGTGGTTGAATCTGGCGACATTAGAGAGACACACCATATTGCAACTTTAGTTGGTTATGGTGCCGAAGCAGTTAATCCTTACTTAGCCTTTGAAACTATTAAAGGATTAAACAGAAGTGGCTTAATACCTGGCGGTAAATCTGATGAAGATTTAATTCAAGGATTTATTAAAGGGGGTTCATATGGCTTAAGAAAAATCTTCTCTAAAATGGGGATCTCAACACTTCAATCTTACCATGGCGCTCAAATATTTGAAGCTTTAGGTATAGCGAATGAAGTAGTTGATAAATGCTTTATTGGAACTACATCTAGAGTTGGGGGTATGACTTTCGACGGATTAGCTCAAGAAGCTTTAATTAAGCATTCGTTAGCGTTCCCTAAGGATAAAGAAACAATAAATAAAAAGTTAGAAGTTGGTGGTTTTTACCAATGGAAAAGAAGAGGTGAATTCCACTTATTCAATCCAACTTCAATTCACTATTTACAGCATGCTTCTAAAACGGATGATTACCAAGTGTATAAAAAATACGCTAGGGAAATTAACAACCAAACAGAGAAAGCAGCTACACTTAGAGGTTTATTAGAATTCACGAATAAAAGTCCAATTCCTTTATCTGAGGTAGAGCCAGTAGAAAATATTTTCAAAAGATTTGCAACGGGAGCCATGTCTTTCGGTTCAATTTCTCATGAGGCACATTCTACCTTGGCCATTGCCATGAACAGAATTGGTGGTAAATCTAACTCTGGTGAGGGTGGTGAAGATCCATCTCGTTTTTATAAAAAACCAAATGGTGATTGGGAGCGTTCGGCAATTAAGCAAGTAGCATCAGGTAGATTTGGTGTGACTTCTTATTACTTGTCAAATGCAGATGAAATTCAAATTAAAATGGCTCAGGGAGCTAAGCCTGGTGAAGGCGGTCAGTTACCTGGACATAAAGTTGATGACTGGATTGGTAGAGTAAGACACTCTACACCGGGTGTAGGTTTAATCTCACCTCCTCCGCATCATGATATTTATTCAATTGAAGATTTATCTCAATTAATCTTCGATTTAAAAAATGCTAACCGTAAAGCACGTATCAACGTTAAATTGGTATCTGAAGCTGGGGTTGGTACAATTGCAGCAGGTGTTTGTAAAGGTAAGGCCGATGTAGTTCTAATTGCAGGACACGATGGTGGTACTGGTGCATCACCATTGACTTCTATTCGTCACGCTGGCTTACCTTGGGAGCTTGGTTTAGCTGAAACGCACCAAACGCTTGTTAAGAATAAACTTAGAAGCAGAATTGTAGTTCAAGCAGATGGGCAAATGAAGACTGGTAGAGATTTAGCAATTGCTGCTCTATTAGGTGCTGAAGAATGGGGTGTGGCTACGGCTGCTCTTGTTGTAGAAGGCTGTATTATCATGCGTAAGTGTCACTTAAATACTTGCCCAGTTGGTATTGCCACTCAAAACAAAGCATTAAGAAAACGTTTTGCTGCTTCTCCAGATCACGTTGTTAATTTCTTCAAATTCTTAGCAGAAGATTTAAGAGAAATTATGGCAGATCTTGGTTTCCGTTCTGTAGAAGAAATGGTAGGGCAAGCAGATAAATTAAAAATGAGAGAAGATATTTCTCATTGGAAATACAACAAGCTAGACTTATCTAAAATTCTTTACAAAGAAGAAAATCCAGAAGGCGAAACCTATTACAACTCAATTTCTCAGGATCATGAATTAGAAAACGTTCTTGATTGGAAATTTGTAGAAGAGGCACAAGAAGCACTTGTTAATAGCAAAAACGTTAAAGGAGAGTTTGAAATAGTAAGTACAGACCGTGCGGCAGGTACAATCTTAGGAAATGAACTTACTAAGAGATACAAAGCAGAAGGTCTTCCTGAAGATACTATTCGTTATAAAATTCATGGTTCAGCTGGCCAAAGTTTTGGTGCATTTACCCCTAAGGGTATTACATTTGATATAGAAGGTGAAGCCAATGACTATTTTGGTAAAGGTCTTTCGGGTAGTAAGTTAATTCTGAAACCGTACAAAGGAACTACATACGAACCAAGTAAAAATATTATTGTAGGTAATGTAGCATTCTATGGCGCAACTGCTGGTGAAGCCTATATTAGAGGTATTGGAGGCGAACGTTTCTGTGTCCGTAATTCGGGTGCAAAAACGGTAATTGAGGGTATTGGTGATCACGGTTGTGAATACATGACTGGCGGTACTGTCGTAATTCTAGGTTCTACCGGTAGAAATTTTGCTGCGGGTATGAGCGGTGGTATGGCATTCATTTACGATGAAGAAGGAGACTTTAAGTCTAAAGTAAACATGGAAATGATTGGCTTCGATGCTTTAGAAAAACTAGATTACGAAGAACTGAGAAGATTAATAACAAATCATTTCATTAACACGAAAAGTGATGTGGCTGAGAAAATCTTAACCAACTGGGATGAAGAAATTCAAAAGTTTGTTAAAGTTATGCCTAAAGATTACAAGCGTGTAATGCTAAAGAATAAACTTAAATCAATAGAAAGTAAAGGAAAGGAGGTAGAAGCTCATGGGTAAACCTACAGGATTTCTAGAACATACCAGACAACTTCCCAAAAGTGATGATCCTAAAGAAAGGGTAAAACACTATAAGGAGTTTCTTGAAGAACCTTCCGAGGAATTAAAAAAGGAACAAGCATCTAGATGTATGGATTGCGGTGTGCCTTTTTGCCACAGTGGTTGTCCATTAGGAAATATTATTCCTGAATTTAACGACGCTGTTTATGAGGAAGAATGGGAAGAAGCATACAATATCTTAAGCTCTACAAACAATTTCCCAGAGTTTACAGGAAGAATTTGCCCAGCACCGTGTGAATCTGCATGCGTATTAGGCATCAATCAACCTCCTGTTGCTATTGAGTTTATTGAGAAAAATATTATTGAAGAAGCCTTTAAAAAAGGCTTTGCAAAACCAAAAACACCTAAGACTAGAACAGGTAAAAAAGTAGCTGTTATTGGTTCGGGGCCTTCTGGTTTAGCAACGGCAGAACAATTAAATATAGCAGGTCATACTGTAACTATATTTGAAAGAGCAGCTGAAGCAGGTGGTTTGTTGAGATTTGGTATTCCGGATTTCAAGCTTGAAAAAACAGTAGTTCAGCGTAGAGTTGAATTAATGAAAGAAGCGGGAATTGAATTCAAATTAAATACCAGCATTGGTAAAGATGTTAAAGGCGAAGAAATTCTTAAAGAATTTGATGCAGTAGCACTTTGCGTTGGTTCAACAGATCCTAGAGATGTTCCTATTAAAGGACGTGAATTTAAAGGGGTTCATTTTGCAATGGATTTCTTGTCGCAACAAAATACAAGAAACGCAGGTAAAAAAGAGCTTTTAAATCATCAAGGAGAACCTGTTGAAGAAATTTGGGCAACCGATAAGAACGTTGTTGTTATTGGTGGTGGTGATACGGGTTCCGACTGCGTAGGTACATCTAACCGACATGGTGCAAAATCTATCATGCAAATTGAATTGTTGGCTAAACCTCCATTAAATCGTTCGGAACAAACACCTTGGCCTTTATGGCCTATGAAACTTAGAACTTCCTCTTCACACGAAGAAGGAGCCGAAAGAAGATGGGCTTTGTTTACCAAAGAATTTGTTGGTGACGAGAACGGTAACCTTAAAGGTATTAAAGTGGCTGAAATGGGATGGTCAGATCCTGAGCCGGGTAAAAAGCCGCATTGGGAAGAACAGCCAGATACAGAATTTGAAGTTCCTTGCGAATTAGCTTTATTAGCAATTGGTTTTGTTCATCCACAACACCATGGTCTTTTAGACGAATTAGGTGTTAACTATACAGATAGAGGTAACATTGAGGATAGCAACTACAAAACTAGTTTAGATAAAGTTTTTGCTGCGGGCGACTGTAGAAGAGGCCAGTCTCTAGTAGTTTGGGCTATTTCTGAAGGACGTGAATGCGCTTACGAAATTGATACGTTCTTAATGGGCGAATCTCAATTAGAACGAAAAGATCACGGTTTCCAAGAATTGGAAGCGTAAAAAAGATTTTCCGAAATCTATATAAAAGAAAAACCGCTCAATGGAGCGGTTTTTTTATGCTTAAGATTTAATGTAAAGTGAATTACTTCTCATTAAACATGTGAACATCTCTTTGTGGGAATGGAATAGAAATACCGTTGGCATCAAATGCTTTTTTAACGGCTTCCATTTTGTCAAAAAACAAACCCCAATAATCGGCTTGTTTAATTCTAGCTCTAACTTTAATGTTAACAGCGCTATCACCAAGTTCACTTACATTAATATAATAGCCACTCTCTTTAGTATCAAGTACTCTTTCATCAGAGAAAACGGTGTCTTCAATAACTTTTTTGGCTAGATCAATATCGTCAGAATAGCCAATGCCAAATACCCATTCTACAACTCTAGTTTCTTCGGTACTGTAGTTAATAATATTTCCGTTTGCTAAAGGACCGTTTGGTACAATAATGGTTTTGTTATCAAAAGATTTTAATATTGTATGAAAAATTTGAATTTCAGAAACAGAAGCAATAAAGCCTTGCGCCTCTATAACTTCACCTACTTTAAAAGGTCTTAATATCATTAAAACTACGCCACCGGCAAAGTTGGATAAACTGCCCTGTAAAGCTAAGCCAACCGCTAAAGACGCTGCACCAAGAATAGCGATAAAAGAAGTCATTTGGATTCCCAGAATGCTTAATATTCCAAGAGCTAAAGCAATGTACAAGGTGTATTTAATAAGGCTTCCTAAAAACTTATGTAGAGAAACATCGGAATTTTTTTTCTCTAAGGCTTTACCTAATCCTTTTAATAAGCTTTTAATAATAATACCCCCCACAATCCAAATAAGAATAGCGGCAGCTATTTTAGGCACATAGGTAATAGCCAATTCAGTGGCAGTGTTTTGTACATTTTGAGTATACTCCAAAAGTTGATCCTGTTCCATAATGTTATGAGATTTAATGAATGCTTTAAATTGTGTAAAAAACTTTACTTATAACAGGATTAAGTAGAACAAGTTCAGAAGATTAACATAAATAAAATATTAGGTGGGTAAATAGTAGGTGAAAAATGAAGGTGCTTAAGAAAGCACCTTAAAATCAATTGTATTTATTTTCTCAAGTTCATTAAAGAATTCATTAGAGGTATCTACTTTAAATCTTCTACTGAACATCTTAATCTCAAGCTGTTCAATATCGTCTTTAAGGTTAAAACGGAAGTCTTTACTACCTGGATATTTTTGAACCAAATCCTCCAAACTTTGAATTAAATCGAACGTAAGTTCAGAAATACTAGTCTTTACTTCTACACCTTTGCAAAGTTTGTCTTTAATATCTCCTAAAAGCTCAAAGTAAAAAGGCTTAAACTCGTAATCATCATCGCTTGGTATAATTGCCGGATTTTCATCTATTTCTTTCTGTTTCCGCCAACCCAAAGCAACCTTTCCTTTAGCAAAAATAAATTCGCCTGGTGAAAAGAAATGCGCATTTTCTAAATAATCTTTTCCAAGTAAGAACATGTCAACCGAACCGTTGTAATCCTCTAGAGTAACTACGCAGAATGGTTTCCCGTTTTTAGTTTGCCCTCTACGGCTATTAGAAATTACACCCGCCAAAGAAACATCTTGCCCCTTCATTTGTCTAAAGTTTTGTGTATTGGATGAAGTAAAATTTTGGATCTCAATCTTAAATTCATCTAACGGATGGCCGGTAATAAAAAGACCAACAACTTCTTTTTCAATATTTAGTTTTTCTATTTCGCCATAAGGTTCAATAATGGCGGCTTTAGGCAATGCTATTTCTACTGCGGCACCGGCACCAAACAAAGAAGCCTGAGCACTTTGTTTCTCTTGCTCCATTTTTTGAGCGTAACGAATTACCTTTTCTATTAAAGGAGATTCGCCCTCTGGTGCAGCTAAATATTGTCTACGGTGGTATTCGCCAAAACCATCAAATCCTCCAGACATGGCCAATACTTCAAAAGTCTTTTTATTTACAGCCCGAAGATTAACCCGTTCTGCAAATTCGAAAATGTTTGAAAAAGGACCGTTTTCTTCTCTTTCTTTAACAATGTTTTCTACCGCAGCATCACCAGAACCCTTAATGGCACTCATACCAAAACGAATGGCGCCTTCTTTGTTTACGGTGAAATCAGCTTTAGATTCATTTACATCTGGCCCAAGAACTTCAATCCCCATTCTACGGCATTCTTCCATAAAGAAAGTCACCGTTTTAATGTCGTTCATGTTGTTACTTAGCACCGAAGCCATGTATTCGGCAGGGTAATGCGCTTTTAGATATGCCGTTTGGTATGCCACCCAAGCATAACACGTAGAGTGAGATTTGTTAAAGGCATACGAAGCAAAGGCTTCCCAGTCTTTCCAAACTTTTTCTAGCTTGTCTTCTGCGTGCCCTCTTTCTTTTCCCCCATTAATAAATTTAGGATGAAGCATATCAATGATATCCTTCTTTTTCTTACCCATACCTTTACGAAGAATATCGGCTTCACCTTTGGTGAAACCAGCCAAGCTTTGCGACAGAAGCATTACTTGTTCTTGATAAACCGTAATGCCATAGGTTTCTTCCAAGTACTCTTTGGAAGCTTCAATGTCATAAACTATTTCTTCGGTACCGTGTTTCCTTCTAATAAAAGAGGGTATATATTCCAAAGGACCCGGGCGGTACAAGGCATTCATGGCAATAAGATCGGCAAAAACGGTTGGTTTCAGCTCTCTCATGTATTTCTGCATACCGGCAGATTCATACTGGAATATACCTACTGTTTCACCCCGTTGGAATAGTTTGTAGGTTTCTTCGTCATCGATAGGAAATTGTTCAGCATCTAAATCAATTCCATGACGTTCTTTTACAATCCGGCAGGCATCTTTAATTAGGGTTAGGGTTTTCAGTCCCAAAAAGTCCATTTTAAGTAAGCCGGCAGTTTCAACAACAGAGTTATCAAACTGTGTACAATACATTTCCGAATCCTTAGCCAGTGCTACTGGCACAAAGTTGGTAATGTCGTCTGGCGTAATGATTACACCACAAGCATGAATCCCCGTATTTCTTACAGAACCTTCTAAAACTCTGGCTTGATTAATTACTTGCGCCTCTAGATTAAATCCTTCCGAAAGTCTTTTCAGTTCTTCGGCTTTGCCAATTTCCTCGGCATTGTTTTTCAGCTTTTCTTTTAATTCTTGAGGGCTGAAAGAAAAAAGCTTTTTCAGTTTTAAATCGGGAACCAGTTTAGCCACACGGTCTGCTTCTGCTAAGGGAAGTTCTAATACTCTGGCCGTATCTCTAATGGAAGATTTAGCCGCCATTGTACCATAAGTGATGATCTGTGCTACCTGATTTGCTCCGTATTTGTTAATTACATAATCAATTACACGGCTTCGGCCTTCGTCATCAAAGTCAATATCAATATCGGGCATAGACACACGATCTGGATTCAAGAAACGCTCAAAAAGCAGATCGTATGCAATGGGGTCAATATTGGTGATTTTCAAACAATAGGCTACAGCAGAACCCGCTGCTGAACCACGACCGGGTCCAACGGCAACACCCATATTTCTGGCTTCGCGAATGAAATCTTCAACAATCAAGAAATAACCTGGGTAACCGGTGTTTTTAATTACCTCTAATTCAAAGTCTAAACGTTCTTGGATTTCGGTATTTATTTCAGCGTATCTTTTTTTAGCTCCTTCGTAAGTAAGGTGTTTTAGGTAATTGTTTTCACCAATTTTCAGAGAAGAATCTTCCTCATCTCTAGGGTCTTGAAATTGCTTAGGGATATCAAATTTCGGTAGAAGTACATCTCTAGAAAGCTTATACTCTTCTACTTTATCTGCAATTTCTTGGGTGTTTAAAATGGCATCTGGTAAATCCGCAAAAAGCTTAATCATTTCATCCGAAGTCTTTACATAGAATTCGTCGTTGGGGAAACCATAACGGTACTCTTTACCGCGTTTGCCATAATATCTTTTAGGTTTGCTTACTGGTTCGGCATCTTTTACACACAACAAGACGTCATGGGCTTTAGCCTGGTCTTTTTTGGTGTAATACGTGTTATTAGAAGCGATGTATTTAACGTCGTGTGTTTTGCAAAACTTCAATAAAACATCGTTTACAACTTGTTCTTCTTCAACACCATGTCGGTTTAGTTCAGCATAAAAATCTTCGCCAAACTGTTCTTTCCACCATATAAAGGCTTCTTCCGCTTGGGTTTCCCCAAAATTCAAAATCAAATCGGGCACTTCTCCCCATAAACCACCGGTTAAAGCAATTAGATTTTCTTTATACTGAAGAAGAAGTTCTTTGTCTATTCTTGGGAACATAATAAAAACCTTCTATATAAGCGTATGAAGCTAGTTTAGCTAAGTTTTGATACCCTGCTTTATTTTTCGCTAACAGAACAATTTGGTGTCCGTTATTTTGTCTGGTTTTGTCTTTTCTATCGGGGCAAACAAAAAACTCACAACCTACAATAGGTTTAACCCCTTCTTTTAAAGCAGTTGAAACAAAATTAAAAGCCGCCATCATATTACCGTGATCGGTCATGGCAATAGCAGGCATTTTTAGTTCTTTAGCTTGGGCTATTAAAGCAGCAACTTCAGAAGTTGATTGAAGGATTGAAAACTGAGTGTGACAATGTAAATGTGTAAACGTTACTTCAGCAAGCTGGTTTAAAGCGGCGTCAATATCTGCTTTCTTGTTTTCAAGGCTAACTTTGGTTTTCTTTCTCTTTAACCTGAAAGTTACCGCCTTTAAGAACGGGCGCTTCATATACAATTTTATCTATTGGGGTTTTGTCTTTTGGGGCAATTACCTTTTCTGTAATTAATCCGAAAAAACATTTGGCTGTAGCGTCAACATCGTAAGCCGCATCATGGGCGTCACCAAATCCTTTGCCAAATAACTTGGTATATAATTCGGTAAGTGTTGGCCATTTAAATTTACCACCTCTACCACCTGGTATTGCGCAATAATTGGTAGACTCGTCTTTGGTGTCAATTAAGGATTTGTCTGTAAGCTGTTTTTCGTCTAATTGCTCACGGATTAATTCTGCACCAACAATATTTATATCAAACTCAATGTTGTGCCCAACAACAAAGTCTGCTTTTTCAAGATCAACCAGAAATTCATCAATAACCTCATTTAAAGGAATACCTTCTTTCTGGGCTCTTTCTGTAGTAATGCCGTGTACCTTGGCTGCCGTAAATGGAATGTCAAAACCGTCTGGATAAACAATCTGATTACCTCTGTTAATTAGTTTACCGTTTTCGTCGTGTAATTGCCAAGCAAGTTGTACAAGCCTTGGCCAATTATCGCTATCTGTTAAAGGGGCTTTCCAGTCTTTGGGTAGACCAGTGGTTTCGGTATCGTAAATCAGGTACATAAAGTAAATTTACTTAAGATTGAGTTAACAGATTAAACCTCTGCATTAATACTTTTACACATATGACATAGCTCATGTGAATAAGCATGTAAATGCAACGCAAATCATTTTTCCTTCCAATAATCTTATCTAAATTCTATCTTTTTAAAGATTGAAATAAAAGCATGGAAAGAATAATAATTAACCCAAACGTTCATTCAAACATTAATAGAAATATTATTTATGCAAATAAAATAATGTGGAATTTAGAACGGGCAGATTTAGTAGAAGAAGCTTTACAAAATAGAGAAGGTTTTTTGGCTGATAATGGTGCTCTATGTGTGAATACAGGAAAGTTTACGGGTAGAGATCCTAAAAACCGTTTTATTGTTGAAGATGCAAAAACCAAAGATTCTGTTTTTTGGGGTGACGTAAACCGACCAATTTCTCAAGAAGTTTTTGAAAACTTGCTGAATAAAGTAATTGAAGATTTAAATAATAAAACACTTTATATACGTGATGGTTATGCCTGCGCTAAAGATGAATTTAGATTAAATGTACGCGTGATTAATACGTGCGCTTACCACAATCTATTTATTAGCAATATGTTTTTACGCCCAGATAAAAGTGAGCTAGAAAACTTTGAGCAAGATTTTACTATTATATGTGATCCTGAATTTGAAGCAGACCCAGCAGTTGACGGTGTTCCGGCAAAGAATTTTGCTATTCTTAATTTAACTGAAAAAATCATTTTAATTGGCGGTACAGGTTATACTGGGGAAATGAAAAAGGGTATTTTCTCTGTATTGAATTTTGTGCTTCCGCATGAAAAAAAAGTACTTTCAATGCATTGTTCTGCCAATGTAGGTAAAGACGGTGATACCGCTATTTTCTTTGGGCTTTCAGGAACTGGTAAAACTACGCTTTCTACCGATCCAAATAGAGCTTTGATTGGGGATGACGAACACGGCTGGTCCGAAGATGCCGTTTTTAATTTTGAAGGTGGCTGTTATGCCAAAACCATTAACCTAGTTGCGGAAGACGAACCCGATATTTTTGAGGCCATTAAATTCGGTTCTATTGTAGAAAATACGTCCTTTTTAAAAGGAACAAGAACCATCGATTTTACAGATGATTCTATCACTAGAAATACTAGGGTTTCATATCCTATTTATCATATCGATAATATACAGCCAAGTTCAATTGGGGGGAAACCTAAAAACATGTTTTTTTTAACCGCAGATGCCTTGGGTGTTTTGCCTCCAATTTCTAAACTGAAAGAAGAACAAGCTATGTTCCATTTTATTTCGGGATATACGGCTAAAGTTGCCGGTACTGAAATGGGCGTTACAGAACCTCAATTGGTTTTTTCTGCGTGTTTTGGTGAGCCTTTTATGCCTTTGCCACCAACAGAATATGGTGAGCTTCTGGGAAAAAAAATGAGAGAATCGGATATTAACGTATGGTTAATTAATACCGGTTGGACAGGTGGTCCATTTGGTGTTGGTAAACGAATGAAATTAAAATACACCCGTGCTATGATTACCGCCGCATTAAATGGGGAATTAAAGGACGTTGAATATAAAACCGATGCTGTTTTTGGTTTGCAAATACCATTAACTTGTCCCAACGTACCTGCAGAAGTGTTAGATCCTAAAACGACGTGGTCAGATCCTAAAGCCTACGATGAAAAAGCACTGTTTTTAGCCAAGCAGTTTAATAAGAACTTTGAGAAATATAAAACGCATGCAAGTTCCGATATTTTATCCGGGGCCCCTGTAGAGGTTATATAACTAGTTCTTTTATGGATTTTGAAAAGAAAATTTTAGAGAAACACCACGAGAAACACAAGTCTAGATGGGGTTTAGATAAGCGGGGCAATATGGTCCTGCTTTCCTTTTTTATAGCCGCTGTAAGTAGCTATTTCATAGGTGCGGGGCATTTAACACAAAGTCAGACTTATGTGCAGTTTATATTGGTGATGTCTGTTTCTTTATGGTTAACCGAAGCCGTTCCGCCTTATTCGGTTGGAATAATGATAATTTTTCTTTCGGTAGTTCTTTTGCCTAGTGGGGTAGATGGTGGTTATGAAATTGATAACAAACAGTTTTATCTATTATGGGCAAGTCCCACAATCTTTTTAATGTTGGGCGGTTTTTTTCTGGCGGAAGCTTTGCATGCAACCAATCTAGATCGAAAACTATTTAATTATGCGCTTTCTATTTATGGCCTAAAACCAAAATACATCATTTTGGGCTTAATGCTAACTACAGCGGTTTTGTCTATGATGATGTCTAATACAGCAACTACCGCTATGATGATTGCTTCGGTAAGTCCATTTATTGCCAAGTTTGGGGAAAAAGAACCTTTTACAAAAGCGGTTTTATTGGGGATTCCTACAGCTGCATCGGTTGGTGGAATGGGTACTATAATTGGAACACCGCCAAACGCTATTGCTTTAGCTGAATTAGAATTGCATGGCAGTACTGTAAATTTTGTGGAGTGGATGATGTATGGTGTCCCCGTAGCCATTGTTCTAATTGTTATTTTTTGGTACATTCTTATAAAAAGATACCCAACAAATATTACTGAAATCACTATTGATATAGAAGAAGCCAGTTATAAAAATGAAACTGGTGAAATGAAGCAAAAACAACGAATTACAGTTGTTACTTTAGTTATTACCATGCTGTTGTGGTTAACTACTCCGTTACACCATATACATGTAGCCATTATAGCTGCAATACCCATTTTGAGCTATACTTTTTTAGGCGTTCTTTCCAGCGCAGATGTTAAACGACTTTCTTGGGATACCTTAATGTTGGTAGCTGGCGGATTAGCTTTAGGAGAAGCTATTAAACAAACAGGTTTAGCAGAATATTACATCAATTTGTTTCAACTAGATCAATTAAATAAATTTTTGATTTTGGCGGCCTTTGGTTTTCTAACCGTAATATTTTCTAATATTATGAGTAATACCGCTACTACTAGCTTAATGGTTCCTGTTGGCTTCTTATTGTTGCCCAATGATTTACTTCTAGTAGCTTTAGTAACTTCTTTAAGCGCATCTTGTGCTGTTTTATTACCGGTATCTACACCTCCTAATGCTATTGCTTTTTCAACAGGTTTATTAAAACAGTCCGATTTCCGATTGGGTGGCTTTTTCCTAGGTATTTTTGGGCCTATATTTATACTCTTGTATTTACTGTTGATTGTATAGAATGAAGTATTTATTGATTTTCCTTGTTCCTTTTTTATTGGTTGCCTGTTCTAATAAAGAATCTGACCCCAATCCTGAACTTCGCTTAGTTTATCCCAAAAATGGGAGTAAAATAAGAGTGAATACCGCTTTTAATGTAGAAGTGAAAAATAAAGCAGGAAAGAATTTTGATTATGATTCAATACTAGTTAGTGTAGGAAATAAGATCATACTTACTGTTAAAGAAGCTTCTAAAAAAGCACTTTTTACAGACTTGCCAATCGGGTACACCAACGTATTTTTTTCTATATACAAAGGGGGTAATGTAATTAAGGACTTTAGTTCTCAGCTTTTAATCCTTCAGCAAAAAAAAGAAAGGGATTTAACTTTTGAAAAGATTGAAGAGTTTACACATAATAGAGAAACCTATACCCAAGGCTTGGAATTTTATAAAGAATATCTATTAGAAAGTTCGGGTTTATACAATAAGTCATATTTACATCAAATAAATCCTGGGGATCTTAAAGAGCTTAAAAGGGTAAGTATCCCTTCAAGTTATTTTGCTGAAGGTATAACTGTGATGAATGACCAGTTATATATGTTAACATGGCAAGAGCACACGTGTTTTGTTTATAATCCAAGTTCATTAGAATTAATTAAACAGTTTAAATACCCTATTAATATTGAAGGTTGGGGACTAACCAATAATGGGGAAGAATTGATTATGAGTGATGGAACTAATAACATCTATTTTATTAACCCAGCTGATTTTTCAATAAACAGAAAAATATCTGTTTTTAATTATGAAGGAAATGCTGTTCGTTTTCTAAATGAATTAGAATATATAGATGGTTTGCTTTATGCTAATATTTATCAGTCTGAAAAAGTTGTGGTAATTAATCCTGAAAATGGTGCTCTGGAAGGTGTTTTAGATTTGGAAGGTATTTTAGAAGATTATTATTACGACAATACTACAGATGTATTAAATGGTATTGCTTATCAAAAAGAAACCGGAACATTTTATATAACGGGTAAAAATTGGCCGTTAATGTTCCGGATTAATATAAAAGGTATGGATTAAAGTTCGCTGTTTAATCCTTTTACTACTTTATCGGTAATGTCTAAGCGTTTTTTAGCATATAGAACCCCAGATTCCTTACCATAAGCTAGAATATAATCATAGTCAAAATCTTGTGCATACTTGTTTAAGTATTTAGAGATTTTTCCAAGAACAGCGTTATGGAAATCTTGCTGCTTCATTTGAAGATCCATTCCCATTTGTTGTTCTTCTTGCATTAACGCCATTTGTTGCTCTTTAAAAGACTGGTCCATTTGTACCGCTTTTTGTTGATCAATCATACCGCCTTGCACTTGCTCCATAAACATTTTATAATCTTCCTGCATTTGCTGTGCTTTAGATTGTAATGATTTTTGTTTGGCTTTAGCCTCTTTAGTAAATTCCCTCTCTAATTGATCTAAATACTTATAGTTCTCATTTAAGACATCAATATTTACATAAGCTATATTAACATTAGGTAGGTCTTCCGTATTTAAGGCGTTAGCATCTAAAACCTGTATAGAGTCGTTTAAAAGCGAATCAGAAGCATCTAAGGCTAAAGAAGTAGAATCAACAACCTGAGTGCTGTCTGTATTCTCTAAAGCTATTTTTTCAGGAGAAATGTTTTTTTGTGTACTATTTGAAGTAAAATGCAAAATGTACAGTACAACAACGGCAACAGCTAAAACAATATTAGCAACTATGTTTTTGTTCATAAAGATTGGTTTTTAGGCTAACAAAGTTAATATTTAATGAAACCTACAAAAGATAATTTCTTTAAGTTTTGATTTTATTTCTTAAAAGTGGTAAATTGATAAACTGAAAATACTGTTTTCGGTTAAAGTAAAAGTAAATTTGAATCTTTTGTAGTTTCTATTTATATTAGTAGGCTGCATAGTATAATAATTGTGTTAAAAATTAGTGATATGAACAAATTTGTCAGAATCGTTAAAAGGGTTTCTGTAGTTCTGGGAGCAAGTTTTATGATCTTTGCTTGTTCAAAGAATTCAGCTCCTACAAGTATGGCTCCCGGTGAAGCCAGTACTGCCACAGGTTTAGCCTTCAATGAAGAAGATGGCTTCCAAGTAAGTCAATACCAAGGACAGCCCCAAGGGCCAAACTTAGTGTTTATAGAAGGTGGTAGAACTGTTTTAGGATCTTTTGAAGAAGATTTATTAAAAAGACAGGATAACATTGAAAGAACAGTTACTGTTGCTTCCTTCTTTATGGATGAAACAGAAATTGCTAACATTCACTGGTTAGAATACATGTTCTATGTGAAGAAAGACTCTTCAGAAGAATTTTATCAAACTGTTATTCCAGATACGTTAGTATGGAGAAACAGATTAGCATATAACGATCCATATGTGGATCACTATTTAAGATACCCTGGGTTCCGTTATTTCCCAGTTGTTGGTGTGTCTTGGTTACAAGCAAACGACTTCTGTGTATGGAGAACATTGGTTGTAAATAAAAAATTAGCAGAAGAAGCTGGTGTTGAAGTTCCAGAAGGAGGAAACGGTCGTATTCCTTTAGAATCTGGTGTTGTACTTCCTAACTACCGTTTACCTTCTGAAGCAGAGTGGGAATATGCTGCTCAAGCTTTAATTGGTAACCAATGGTTAGACGAAAACCAAACACATAAAAGACTTTATCCATGGGATGGTCACGCATTACGTAATCCTTACGGAAAACAAATGGGTACTTTCTTAGCCAACTTTAAAAGAGGCCGTGGTGACTATGCTGGTATTGCTGGTAAGTTAAATGATGGAGCCATGATTACGGATTACATCTATAACTATCCTCCAAATGACTTTGGTCTTTACAATATGGCTGGTAACGTTAATGAGTGGGTTTACGATGTTTACCGTCCTACTTCTTTCCAAGCTATGAACGACTTAAACCCTTTAAGACGTGATGGCTTCTTAGACGAAGAAAAAGGATTTGATAAAAAAGGTTTCCAATCTTTAATTGATGACCACGTTAGAGTTTACAAAGGTGGTTCTTGGTCAGATGTTGCTTACTGGATGTCTCCAGGTACAAGAAGATACTTAGCTGAAGATTCAGCAACTGCTACAATTGGTTTCCGTTGCGCAATGATTCGCGCGGGTTCTAACTACTAGTAATTACACAATTATATATAGCAAAAGGCTCTGTTGAAAGACAGGGCCTTTTTTGTTTTATTACTAATGAGTTTCTATTAAAAGTCTATTCCTTCTCAAGAATCTTTTTCATGGAAAATATATTCTTTCTTATTCTTATAGTTATCTGTTTGGTAATTGTCTTTTTATTACTGAAAAAGAATACAAATTCTAATCCCGAAAAAGACGAAACATTAACGCAAAAGTTAATTTTTTCAGAAGAAAAAAATCTTCAGCTTGAAAAACAAACTGCCAGTCTTAGTGAGCAAGTAAAATATTTACGAAAGGAAGTGGATAAAAACGAAGAACTCATTTTTAGAGAACGAGAAGATTTTGTTCAGTTGAAAGAAGATTACGCTACCAGTCAGGAGAAAAACCGCCATTTAGAAGAGAAGCTAAAAAACAACAAAACTGAACTGCTAGAACAACAAGAAGTCTTTATCAAGGAATTCGAGCGTTTGGCATCTAATGCATTACAACAAAATTCCGAACGCTTTAATAGAAACAGTCAGGAACAATTAAAGCTGCTTTTAAATCCGCTAGAAGGAAATTTAAAAGACTTTAAAGACAAGATTGAAAAGAGCAATGCAGAACGTTTAAGTCTGAAAGATGAAGTACGGCGTTTGGCAGAACTCAACACTAAGATTAGTGAAGAAGCCACTAATTTAACCAATGCCCTAAAAGGTGACACCAAAAAGCAGGGAAACTGGGGTGAATTTATTCTTATCAAAATTTTAGAAGCTTCCGGATTAGAAAGAGGCAGAGAGTACGATACACAATATTCTACCACCAATGTAGAAGGAGACAAAATTCAGCCAGATGTAATTGTTCATTTACCCGACGAAAAAGACATTATTATTGATGCTAAAGTTTCTTTAATAGCGTATGAAAAGTTAATCCATGCCGAAGACGAAGAAAGTAGGTTGATGTATTTAAAACAGCATCTTCTTTCTTTAAGAAGTCATATTAAATTGCTTAGCCGTAAATCGTATGAAACCTCAAAAGGTTTGCTAACACCAGACTTTGTTTTTCTTTTTGTGCCTATAGAATCTAGTTTTAGTGTGGCGGTAAAAGAAGATAATGAGTTGTTTCAATATGCGTGGGACAATAAAATTGTGATTGTTAGCCCAACTACGCTTTTGGCCTCTTTACGAACCATTGCTTCTGTATGGAAACAAGAAAAACAAACCCGTAATGCTTTAGATATTGCCGAAAAAGCAGGAGCGCTGTACGATAAATTTGCTGGTTTTGTGGTTGATATGGAGTTAATTGGAAAACACCTGGATCAGTCTAAAAAGACTTATGACGATGCTTTTAACAAACTTTCTACCGGAAAAGGTAATTTAATAAATCGCGCTGAAAAGATTAAAGAACTGGGGGCTAAGACAAAAAAAGAAATTAACCGTAATTTGCTGGAAGATTCAGCAGAAGATGAAATATGAAATTGTTTAGAATAGTTGTTTTGGTATTGGTAGCCTCACTTTTAGGCTGTAAAAAATACGAACAAGGACCGATGATTAGTTTCAGGTCTAAAAAAGCTAGGATTGTAGGGAATTGGAGTTTGGCCTATGCCAGAATGTATGATCCCACAGCGGAGCGTCTTTATACTAATGATCAAAATGTATATGAAGATTCACTATTGGTACAACAATATGAGTTTACATCTAATAATGAGTTTAAAGTTTCTGAAAGCGGCGTAACTAAACTTTCGGGCATAAAATGGGAATTAGATAGCGACAAAGAAAATATTGTTTTAAACCGAATCAATGGGCTTATTCAGATTATGCCAATCCAGAAATTATTCAAAAACGAAATGAAGCTGGATTGGAAAGTGAACGATACTATTCGGGTGGAAATGAGTTTTAATAGGTGATAATGAAAAATATACTTCTAGTTTCATTTGCTTGTTTATTAGCTTCTTGTGCTGAACATAAAAATTCAAATGAAAATCTTTTAGAGATTGTATATAATGAGGTTTATACAGATTTCGAAGAATCAAGACATCAATAAACTATTTAAGGAAATTATTAAATCAATTGAGTCTGAAAGTAAGGTTGAAGATAGTTTACTTAATAAATATTTTAATGATGAAGATGTTTTGATGTTGAATGAAGTTCTTTCAAAAGATACTATTGCATTTAAAATCATATTAATATCAAAGCTTCGTCTTTATGATAATTTGAGATATGCTCAAATGGATTTACTATACCCTCAATTAATTTTAAATAAAGTCACTGAAGATTCTGTTTTCTTGAAAGCATGGATAGCCTGTGACAATGATAAAAAGCCTACTTTAGTAACCTTAGCGAATAGCTCTGCTAAGTCTTACGTTCATAACGATCAAAATATAATAGCGATGAGCAAGGTTGATTTTGATACTATAAAAGCTTTTAGAGTAGATTTTGATCTCCATGGCAGTGAGTATAATAGGTTAAAAATGAAATTATAGGAATAGAGCAAGATTTCTTTCAATAAAAAATACAGCTTAAAAGTATGTTAGCTAAGATTACGAAATATTATAAACAACTTTTTGTTAATTGTTGTGAAAAGAAAAATCTAGTGGTTTTGTCACGTTCAGAATATAACAGCTTACAAGAAACACTTCACTTGTTGGGTTCTACTAAAAATGCCCAACGTATTTTTGAAAGCCTTGACGAGTTTAACTCTAAAAAAACACCAACAACACCACAATAAAAAGAATCATAAACAGGTACAGATAAACATCTACCTTCATGTATTCTTTCCATTTTTTTAAATTTCCCCACATATAGAATTAATCCCAAACCAATCGATATTCTTGCAAAAACAAGACTCCAATTGATTTGGGATAAAGTATTTAATTAGATGCTGCTTACTTCAGCAGAACGTTCAATCTTTTTTACTAAACCTTGTAAAACTTTACCTGGTCCGCATTCCACAAAATCTGTAGCACCATCTGCCAGCATTTGATGTACAGATTGCGTCCATTTTACTGGGGCAGTTAACTGAGAAATTAAGTTTTCTTTAATGGCACTTACTTCTGTACAAGCCGCTGCGGGTACGTTTTGGTACACCGGGCAAGTTGGTGTGTTAAAGTTGGTGTCTTTAATAGCTTGTGCTAATTCTTCACGGGCAGGTTCCATCATTGGTGAATGAAAGCCTCCGCTTACCGGAAGGATTAAAGCTCTTTTAGCACCGGCTTCTTTTGCTTTTTCACAAGCGGCTTCTACTGCGCTTTTTTCACCGGAAATAACCAATTGTCCCGGGCAGTTGTAATTGGCAGGAACTACACCGTCAATGCGGTTGCAAATATCTTCTACTTGTTCGTCTGCTAAACCAAGAATGGCTGCCATTGTAGATTCAGATAATTCACATGCTTTTTGCATAGCTAAAGCTCTTTTCGAAACTAAAACTAAAGCGTCTTCAAATTCTAAAGTACCATTAGCAACTAATGCAGAAAACTCACCTAAAGAGTGACCTGCTACCATTTCGGGATTAAAATCTGCCGTTGTTTTAGCTAAAACAACAGAGTGTAAGAATATAGCGGGTTGAGTAACTTTTGTTTGTTTTAAGTCTTCGTCGGTACCGTTGAACATGATGTCCGTAATTCTGAAACCTAAAATCTCGTTCGCTTTTTCGAATAATGCTTTTGCAGCCTCGGAAGATTCGTATAGATCTTTTCCCATTCCAACAAACTGAGAACCCTGACCAGGGAAGATATATGCTTTCATAGCTATGAATTTATTTTGAGGGGGCAAATATAAAGGTTTTTTCGGAAGTGCCTTTAATAGGCAATTTGTACCCAGCCTTTAAACGTTTTAATTTCGTCTTCGTTGCTAATGGTTATGTAGTCTACTTCGGCAGAGAAATAATATACACCGGTGGTCAATTGTTCACCCTCGTTGTTTTTTCCATCCCAGTTTACAGTAGAACCTGTGCTGCTGTAAACAAGGCTTCCCCATCTGCTGTAAACCTTAAAATCAATTCCTTGTACAAATTGCGGATCGGGTATAGGTATAAAGAAGTCGTTTTTGCCGTCTCCGTTCGGTGTAAAAACATTAGGGAATTCAATAGACGGACAATTGTCCAAACAAACCTCATTACTTAAAATACTTTCATTGCCTTCAAAATCGGTTGATGTCATTCTATAACAACCTGCTATAGAATTTCTGTATTGGTGAACATATCTATTCTGAATGGTTTTTTTAACCTGTGCAATTTCGGTATAATCGGTTTCAATAATCGGTTTCCAGAATACTGTATACAAATCAATATCGTCTTCGCATTCAGGCCCTGTACGGTCTTCCCAAGTTATTACAATATCATATAAGCCATCTGGTGCAGGAGTGAAGTTATCGCAATCGTAATCGTCTGCAGCAATAAACGGTGGACACGGAGGAATAAGATCTTCTGGTTGGGCACAAATCACATTCGATTTATTGATCACCATGGTGTCGGTAGTGTTCGAACAGAATACACTTCTAGTTTCAATGTAAAAACAATATTCTCTTTGGTTCGAAAGGCCATCTATAACGCTTTGGTAATTACTTCCCGAAACAGAATCTACCAAATGGAAAGTACCGTTTAAAGCACTGGTTGTATCTACATAAATGTATTGATACAAACTGTCTGGTTGGTACCATACCGCATCTACATCCCAATAGAGTTCAATCCTTCCACCTTTAGGAACAAAGGTTAAATTAACCATAGAATTAGAGGCCGATTCGTTTAAGAGATTTCCGTTATTGTAGAATTTAATTTTGTAAGAATAAGCTTCATTTTCTAAATTAACTGAAGTGTCTAAGTAAGATGTGTCTGTTTGGCTTCCCGTATAAGTGAAAACAGGTGTGTTCGAAAAGTTGTTTCCGCTTAAATCATTACTTCGGAATAATTCTACCGTAAAAGGTCCTTTATAAATAGAGGTGTCTAAATCACCAATGTTCTCCCATGCCACTAGAATACCATTGTTTTTAGGGTTGTGAACTGCATCTACTTTGGTGATCAGCGGTATGTTATTGGCTATTTCAGCACAGGCAATATTAGAGCCAGCACTTTTTCCACCTTCTTGTGCTAAGGAATTCATGGCTATTATATAGCAATATTGTGTTCCCGGTTTTGCTGTAACATCCGTAAATGTTGTTGCTGTAATTTCAGTTTCTCCAATTTTTTCAAATCCCCAATCTTCTGGTATTCCGCCGGTGCAATATTCTCTTTGTACGTTAGAGGTGTCACAATTAATTCGGTAGATCTCCATTTTTTTAAAAGCGTCTTGGCAGTTATAAGAGTCCCAGGTTAAGCCAATGTTGTTTTGGGAATTTATTTGTGCTTGTAGGTTTGTTGGTGGTGCTCCTAAAATCTGAACATTAAAACTTTTTGTGGTGGCAAGCGGTACAGTGGGGTGATCGTCTTTAGCTTTGAACGTTACCAAATAAGGTTCATTTCTTATCTTTAGACACCCAGGGTACCATTCAAAAAGAGATTTTGATGTATCACCACGTGGACGTTGTAATTGTGTTAATGTAGCACTAGTCTCGTTTATTAAGCCTTCTTTAGTAATAGTGACTAACTGGCCAATATCTTTGTCCCAAGCCTCTATAATATAAGTTAAGCCATTATTGTTTCCTGAACCCGAGTAAATGCAAGTATCATTAGGGACAATTAATTCAGGTGGGTTATTGTCAACATTTTCTACAAAGATTTGCATGTCTCGGTTGATTACACTCATTAACCGAGTAGAACCATCTGGGAAACGTCTGTATTCTTCTACAATGAAAGCTACGTTATACTCACCCTCTTTTTTTGGAGTATCCCACGTAATTTGTCCCGTTACAGGATCCATAATAAAACTAGAGGGTGTTCCAAAACTTGGGTCGGCAGGATCTCTGTACCCTGGCACAGGTTCAGAATTAATTTGTCCATTATTCATGAAACCTTCAATATGTCTTGGTTCTACTAGTTTATAAACTAGGCTATCACCATCTACATCGTAACCCCCTGGATTATGCGTGTAAATAACATCTTTATTGGCATTGTCTAATGGTGGAATTAATAATTGAGGGGTATAATTAATTAGGGCAGCGTCGTGATAAACTGTTAAATCAATAAAAATATCGTAGTTATCAGAATTGTTAGTAGTACCTAAGTTGTTAATGTTAGCATTTCTATTAATCCCCTGGTAGGAGACAGTAAATTTGTTAGAAGAACTTACTGTATATTGATATCGGAAAACGTTTTTAAAAACGCTGGGGTTTTGAATTTGCTCTTTAAGGCTGCGCTGAACTACAACTGGTGCAGGTTCTTTGTTTATATCTGAGTTATTATTGAAATATAAAGCGGCTTCTGTTTCGTCTAAAGCTTCGTTTTGAGTAACTCTGTTGGCATCTGTGTATACGGTAAGAACAATTTCATAAACTAAAGAAGATTTTCTAATGGCATAAATATCAGCTGCTCTAATGTGTGAGGCAAGCACCTGAAGGCAGTTAATCACTAGAAAAAAGATAATTAAGGAAAAACGGTTTCTCGACATAATAATAACTAAGCTCTCAAATATAGTAAAGGGCAGGGGTTATTCGATACAAACAATAATTTTTTGTCTTTTAAGAATAAATCAATTTAGAAACGTTCAAAATATTTAGCTTTCTTGTTTACTAGTGTTTCCGAAGTTAATTTGCATAGACTTAAATATAAGAACTACATGAGTTGGGTAAAAAATACGTTTTCAAGTTCAGTTGGTAAGAAGTATATAATGAGTATTACCGGCTTGTTTCTCATTAGTTTTCTGGTGGTTCATTTAGCCGGAAATATAGCACTCCTTTTAAAGGATGGTACTAAATTTAATGAGTATGCACATTTTATGAAACACAATCCACTAATAGCACTAAGTGAAGTTGTATTGTTTTTGGGTTTCTTGTTTCATATAATTGACGGATTACTTCTAGAAAAAAGTAACCGTTCTAAACGAACAAGTTATGCTGTGAAACACAGTCACCCTAAAGTGTCTTGGACATCTAGGTACATGGGACCTTTTGGTGTAGTGATTTTAGCGTTTCTAATTTTGCATTTGTATGATTTTTTCAGATTTAAATACTTTGCAGCACCACCAATGGTGGAGTTAGAAGGAGCCCAAGTAGCAGATTTGCACTATATTGTAGTTGATGTTTTTCAAAACGATATTTTCCATGTAATAATTTATTCCGTTGCTATGGTAGTAATAGGTCTACATTTACACCATGGATTCCAAAGTGCTTTCCAATCTTTGGGATTAAATCATAAGAAATACACGCCAGCAATTCAGGTTATAGGTAAGGCTTATGCTTTTATCGTTCCCTTGTTATTTGCTCTAATTCCAATATTAATTTATCTAGGCGTTCAGTTTTGATTCTAAAACAGTAAAAAATTATGATATTAGATTCTAATATACCTGCTGGCCAAATAGATAAAAAATGGTCGCAATATAAATCAGAAATGAAGCTGGTTAATCCAGCAAATAAAAGACATATAGATGTAATTGTAATTGGTAGTGGTTTAGCCGGTGGTGCTGGTGCGGCTTCTTTAGGCGAGCTTGGTTACAATGTAAAATGTTTTTGCTTTCAGGATTCTCCACGTAGAGCACACTCTATTGCTGCACAAGGTGGTATAAACGCAGCAAAGAATTACCAAAATGATGGTGATTCAGTTTATCGTTTATTTTACGATACTATTAAAGGTGGTGACTATAGATCTCGTGAAGCAAACGTTCACCGTTTAGCAGAGGTCTCTAGAAATATAATTGACCAGTGTGTGGCTCAAGGTGTTCCTTTTGCTAGAGAATACGGTGGTTATTTAGATAACCGTTCTTTTGGTGGTGTTCAGGTAAAGAGAACATTTTATGCTAAAGGACAAACAGGTCAACAATTATTGCTAGGTGCATACTCAGCGCTTTCAAGACAAATAAATCAAGGGACAGTAACTATGTACAACCGCCACGAAATGTTGGATGTTGTAATAGTTGATGGTAAAGCCAGAGGTGTTATTGTTAGAGATTTAATTACCGGTGAGATTGAACGTTATTCGGCGCACGCAGTAGTTATTGCATCGGGTGGATATGGAAATGTTTTTTACCTTTCTACAAATGCCATGGGGTCTAACGTTACGGCAGCATGGAAAGCGCATAAAAAAGGCGCTCATTTTGCTAACCCTTGTTACACTCAAATACATCCTACATGTTTACCAAGATCTGGAGACTATCAATCTAAACTGACATTAATGTCAGAGTCTTTAAGAAATGATGGACGTGTTTGGGTCCCTAAAAAAATAGAAGACGCAAAGGCTGTTCGCGAAGGTAAAAAGACTGCTAAAGATATACCCGAAGAAGATAGAGATTTCTATTTAGAAAGAAGATACCCTGCTTTTGGTAACTTAGTACCTCGTGATGTTGCCTCAAGAGCTGCAAAAGAGAGATGTGATGCTGGGTTTGGTGTTAACAAAACTGGTGAAGCAGTATATCTTGATTTTAAATACATTATTGATAGAATGGGTAAAGACTACGTAGAGTCTAAATACGGAAACCTGTTTGAAATGTATGAGAAAATTGCAGATGAGAACCCTTACGAAATGCCCATGAAGATTTACCCAGCAGTTCACTACACTATGGGGGGTGTTTGGGTTGACTATAATCTAATGACATCCGTGCCTGGTTTATATGCCGCGGGTGAGGCTAACTTCTCAGACCATGGCGCTAACCGATTAGGTGCTTCCGCATTAATGCAAGGATTAGCGGATGGTTATTTTGTATTGCCATACACAATTGGTAATTATTTAGCAGACGATATTAGAACGGGTAAAATCTCTACTGATCTTCCTGAATTTGAAGAAGCAGAAAAAGCCGTTAAAAGCACCATTGATAAATTAATGAAAAACAATGGGTCTAAAAACGTAGATTATTTCCACAAAAAGTTAGGTAACATTATGTGGGATAAATGCGGTATGGCTAGAAATGCAGAAGGCTTAACCCAAGCTATTTCAGAAATTAAAGAATTAAGAGCAGAATTCTGGAAAGACGTTAAAGTACCGGGTACTGAAAACGGAACTAACCAAGAGTTAGAGAAAGCACTTAGAGTAGCAGATTTCTTAGAATTAGGAGAGTTAATGTGTAAAGATGCTCTTGATAGAAATGAATCTTGTGGAGGTCACTTTAGAGAAGAATATCAAACCGAAGAAGGTGAAGCATTAAGAGATGATGCAAACTACGCTTACGTTTCAGCTTGGAAGTATATTAGTGAAGGTATTTCTGAATTAGAGAAAGAGCCTCTAGTATACGAAAACATTGAAATGAAGCAACGTAGCTACAAGTAGGCGTTGTTATTTATTTACACAAAAACATTAAAAAAATGAATTTAACACTTCATATCTGGCGACAAGACGGACCTTCTGTAAAAGGAAAGTTAGTTGAATATAAAATAGACAACGTTTCTCCTGATGCATCCTTTTTAGAAATGATGGATGAATTGAATAATCAATTAACAGACAAAGGAGAACAACCCGTAGTCTTTGATCACGATTGTAGAGAAGGTATCTGCGGATCTTGTTCAATGGTTATTAATGGTAAGCCACATGGTCCAAACGATTTGACAACTACTTGTCAATTGCATATGAGATCATTTAAGGATGGCGATAAAATTTATATAGAGCCTTTTAGAGCAAATGCATTTCCGGTTATAAAAGACTTAATGGTAGACCGTACTGCCTTCGATAGAATTATTCAGTCTGGCGGTTATGTCTCTGTAAATACGGGTAGCGCACAAGACGCTAATGCTCTTCCTATACCTAAGGAAGACGCAGACAAAGCCTTTGATGCTGCCACATGTATTGGTTGCGGCGCTTGCGTGGCGGCATGTAAAAATGCCTCAGCTATGCTCTTTACATCGGCTAAGGTATCGCAATTGGCACTGCTTCCGCAAGGTAAGGTAGAAGCGGCTACTCGCGTAGCTAGCATGGTTGCTCAAATGGATGAAGAAGGTTTTGGAGCATGTACCAATACGCGTGCTTGCGAAGCGGAATGTCCAAAAGGAATTTCACTAGAAAATATAGCAAGATTGAATCGGGAATTTATTTCTGCTAAATTTGCATCTGAAAATGCTTAAAATAAAGCGGGAATAAAACCCCGCTTACCTTTATGTTATATGACCTCAATAATTTAAAATCTTCGTTAAGTAGTAATAATAAAGAGGTTGAAATAGTGGTTGGGCTGTTTCTAAAATATTTCCCAACTTATGTAGATGCGCTATTGCCGGCTTTTGATAAGCAGGATTTAGAAAGCTTCCAATTCAATATTCACAAAATAAAATCAAATTTATATCAGTTTGATGTGCGAGGATGTTTAGAGGAGGTGTTGGAGATAGAAAAGGATGTAAAGGCCTCTAATTGGCCTGAAAGAGACAAAATAATTAGAAATTACAATTATCTCAAGAGCGTGATATCTGAAATAAAAAAAGATTATCCACACTTGCTTTAAGTATGTAGTTTTTATTTTTTGGAATTATTTAAATATAATTCTATCTTTGCCATCCATTTTGGGTGAATAGGAACGTAGAACATTGTAAATCGTTTGACTTGTGGATTCTTTAAGTTATAAAACAGTATTTGCTAACAACGCTACAGTTAATAAAGAGTGGTTGGTAGTGGATGCTTCAGGAAAAACTCTCGGTAGATTAGCTAGCGAAGTAGCTAGTTTAATCAAAGGTAAGAGAAAGGTGAATTATACACCTAATGTAGATTGTGGAGATAATGTAATCGTGATTAATTCCGATGGCATTGTTTTAACAGGTGATAAGTGGGGCGCGAAGGAGTATATTTCTCACAGCGGTTACCCTGGTGGTCAGAAAGTTATTACTGCAATAGACCTTAAAGCAAAATCTTCTACGTTAGTAGTTGAGAAAGCCGTAAAAGGTATGCTGCCAAAAAATCGTTTAGGTAGAGCGATTGGTAAAAATTTATTTGTGTATGAAGGTGCAGATCACCCTCATGAAGCACAGAAACCTAAATCTGTAGATATAAAAGCGTAATTTAATGGATGTTATTAACGCGTTAGGTAGAAGAAAAACTTCCGTAGCCAGAGTGTATTTAACTGCTGGTAAAGGAGAGATAAAAGTAAACGGTAGAGAATTCGAAAACTATTTCCCAACAGAGGTACTTAGAATTATTGTTAAGCAACCTTTTGGAGTTATTGGAAATGACGGTTTCGATATAACTGTAAATGTTGACGGTGGTGGTATTGCTGGTCAGGCTGAAGCAATTCGTCTAGGTATTGCAAGAGCACTTTGCGAGGTAGATACAGAAAATCGTCCTCCGCTTAAGAAAGAAGGTTTCTTAACTCGTGATTCCAGAATGGTTGAACGTAAGAAATACGGTAGAAGAAAAGCAAGAAGAAAATTCCAGTTCAGTAAACGTTAATATTAAAAGAGTCGATAATGAGCGACACTAAAGTAGAATATAAAGACTTACTTGAGGCGGGTGTACATTTCGGTCACCTTACAAGAAAATGGGATCCTAGAATGGCTCCATACATTTTCATGGAGAAAAACGGTATTCATATCGTTGACCTTAATAAAACACTAGCTTGTCTAGATAACGCTAAAGAAGCGGTAAAAAATCTTGTTCGTTCAGGACGTAAAGTTCTTTTCGTAGCAACAAAAAGACAAGTAAGAGATATAGTAGCAGAAGAAGCTAAAAGATTAAATATGCCGTTCGTAACCGAAAGATGGTTAGGTGGTATGTTAACTAACTTTGCAACTGTTCGTAAATCGCTAAAGAAAATGTCATCTATTGATAAGATGATGAAAGACGAAGCGTATGCTAACATGGCAAAGAGAGAGCGACTAATGTTAGATCGTGAAAAAGAAAAGCTAAACCGCGTTTTAGGTGGTATTGCTGATCTTACGAGACTACCTGCAGCATTATTTGTTGTAGATGTTAAAAAGGAACACATAGCTATTGCTGAAGCACAGAAATTGAACATCCCAGTTTTTGCGTTAGTTGATACTAACTCAAACCCTGATAGCGTTGACTACCCTGTACCGGGTAATGATGATGCTTACAAATCTGTAGCTTTAATAGTAAATGCATTCGGAAAAGCAATTGAAGAAGGTTTATCTGAAAGAAAGATGGCCAAAGATGCTGAAAAACTTGCCAAAGAAGAGGAAGTGAAGCAGGAGAAAGTTGCTGAGTAAGGATTTAATATACTGTTATAAATGAATTAAGATATGAACATTAACTTCGTTAGTTAATGTTCATTTTTTTTGTAAAACCTATAATAAACGATAAGTAAGATGGCTATTTCTGCTAAAGACGTAAATAAGCTAAGACAAGACACTGGTGCTGGTATGATGGACTGTAAGAAGGCGCTAGAAGAAGCAAATGGTGACTTCCAAGCTGCTATTGATATTCTACGTACGAAAGGTCAAAAAATTTCTGCTAAACGTGCAGACAAAGATGCTTCAGAAGGTTCTGTTTTCTTCGCAATTAAAGATGCTGGCAAAGTTGGCTATATGATTGCTATGAACTGTGAGACTGACTTTGTTGCTAAAAATGAAGCATACGTTGCCTTAGGTTCTGCCATTGCTGAAGTTGCTGCAAGTTCAGATGCTTCTTCTATTGAAGAATTAATTACTCAAACTTTATCTGATGGTAGAAAGGTTGAAGAACAACTTTCTGACTTAATGGGTAAAATGGGTGAAAAAATTGAAATATCTGCCTTTGAAAAATTAGAAGGGGATGCTGTTGTTGCATACGTTCACTCTAATTCTAAATTAGGTGTTTTAATTTCACTTGAAGGTGCTAGTGGAGAAGCTGTAGATGCTATTGGTAAAGATGTAGCTATGCAAATTGCTGCAATGAACCCAGTTTCTATAGACGAAACTTCAGTTCCTCAAGATGTTCAGGATAGAGAATTAGAAGTTGGTAGAGAACAAGCTTTAGCTGAAGGAAAACCTGCGAATATTGTAGATAAAATTGCTGAAGGACGTCTAAAAAAATTCTTCAAAGAAAATACTTTAGTTCACCAGTCGTTTGTTAAAGACGGGTCTAAAACGGTAGCTCAAGTATTAACAGATGTTGATTCTAATCTTAAAGTGGCTGCTTTCAAAAGAGTAGTTATAGGTTAAGAACTAATATATACTTAAAAAGAGGCCCCAATTTTATTTAATTGGGGCTTTTTTATATCTTGTTAACATAATGAAGTGGTATAATTACATCGTTATTTCTTTAATTCTAGTAGGGGTATTCTCTTGCAAGGTGAAAAAAACGTGCCCAGCATACCACAGCTATTTTATTTTAAAGCCAGAAAATCAGGATGCTTATTTTACCCCTTTTGGTAAAGATTCTATCCCTGAGGTATCTAAATACGGTAAGAATAAGTTTGGTTTAATGAATGGATGTACTGTGAAAAGCTTTAAGAAGCGTCATTATACAGTTCCAATGCAAGATTTTCAAGGCGAAGTGGTGGAGGATGAATTTCCTTTTGAAACGAACGCTACAGACATAGATCAAATAGATCCGGAACAAAACCGTCAATAATTATTTTTTAGAGTTCAGTAAAAGTTCTGTTTTTGCTTTACCAATCAAGGCTTCAATCTCTTCTCTAGAAGCTTCAAAAATACGCTTCTTTGTCCTAAAATGTTTCAGCAGTTTTTCAATTGTACTAGGGCCAATTCCTTGTATAGAGTCCATTTCGCTTACAATAAAATTACCGCTTCTTTTATCTCTATGGAAATTTATAGCAAAACGGTGGGCTTCATTACGGAGCTGTTGCAGTAGTTTTAAAGATTCAGATTTCTTGCTTAACAGTAAAGGGTCTTTATCTCCTGGAAAATAAAGTTCTTCTAATCTTTTAGCAATACCTAGAATAGGTATCTTTCCATAAATACCTAATTCATTTAATGCTTCACATGCAGCGCTTAATTGGCCTTTACCACCATCAATCACAATTAAATTGGGGAAGGTTTTGTTTTCGGTTAAAAGTCTACTATAACGTCTGTATACAATTTCTTTCATAGAACCAAAGTCATCTGGCCCAATAACTGTCTTTATTTTAAAGTGACGGTAATCTTTTTTAGATGGTTTAGCATTTTTAAAACAAACCATAGAGGCCACCGGGTTTGTGCCTTGTATGTTTGAGTTATCAAAACACTCTATATGGTATGGTAAATCTTTTAAATGCAGGTCTATTTGTAGATTTTTAAGAATCCTATCCGATGTCAATACCTTTTCTTTGGGTGTTTTTTCCTTTTTATAGTTCAACGCATTTTTTAGCGAAAGCTCTACTAGTTTTCTCTTGTCCCCAATTTTAGGTTCATTCACAATAAAATCATCTGAAAAAACATTTTCTTCTAATGTTTTATTGGTTAAAACCTCTTTTGCTTTGCTGTTTATGTCTAAACGGGTGGCTAAAATGGCAAAGGTTAACACCTCTTCGTCACTCTCTTCTAATTTCTTTTTTAGATTAAAGTTTTTACTTACTGTAATGCTGCCGTTCATTACTTTCATGAAGTTAACATAGGCGTTGTTCTCATCTGAAGTAATGGTAAAAACGTCTAATTCCAACAGTTTTGGGTTAGACACAATAGATTTAGACTGAAAACTTTCTAGTGCTTCAAGTTGTTGTTTTACGGCGTGTGCTTTTTCAAATTCATATTTTTCAGAATAACTCAGCATTTCTTCTCGTAACATAGTAGTTACTTTTTGACCTTCCCCTTTAAGGATAAGCTCTGCTTTTCTAATGTTATCTAAATAATCTTCTTCCTTTTGAAATCCTTCACACGGACCCAAACAATTACCTATGTGGTATTCTAAACAGACACTAAATTTCCTTTCTTTTATATTTGACGGGTTTAGAGTCAAACTACATGTTCTAACTTTGAAGGCTTTGTGTAAGATCTCTAAAAGTGTATTCATAGCTCTAACACTTGAATAAGGACCATAAAAACGGCCTTTGCTTCGGTCTAACTTACGGGTAGAGAAAATTTTAGGGAAACGATCGTTTGAAACGCATATATAAGGATATGTTTTATCGTCCCTAAGCATAATATTGTACTTAGGTTGATTCTCTTTAATTAAAGAGTTTTCTAAAAGTAGGGCATCAAATTCAGAATTTACTAAGATGTATTCTAGCCTAGTAATTTGTTTGACTAACTGGCGGGTTTTAGTGTTAAGGTTAGCCGATTTCTGAAAGTAGGAATTAACCCGGTTTTTAAGGTTTTTAGCCTTTCCTACATAAATAAGTTTATCGGTATGATCAAAGTATTTGTAGACTCCCGGCTGTTGCGGGAGCGCATAAAGTAACTCTTTTGATATTTTAGTGTTGAGCATTTAATCTAAACCAAAACCACCATCACCACCAAGATCACCTGCCGGTACTGTTATATTACTCTCAGATGTATCTGAGGAGACTTGTACTTTAGAACAGTCTGTATTAAATGGAAGTTGACTATCACTAAAATGGAATGGTTTACGTTTAACATCTAATTTTTTGTCTTTGTAAACGTCTTCCATATAATAGCCAAATATTGGCATAGCCATTCTACCGCCTTGGCCATATTTTAGACTTGGAAAATGAATACTTCTATGATCTGCACCCACCCAAACACCAGTTACTAAATCTTCTGTAACGCCCATAAACCAACCATCAGATCCGTTTTGGGTAGTACCCGTTTTACCACCAATTTGATTTCCGTTTTCAAAAAGGCCATCATAATTTCTTAAGCCCTGAGCCGTTCCTCCAGATTCTTCTGTACCACCTCTTAACATATAAAGCATGGTATTGGCCAATTCTTCGCTAATTACAAATTTTCTTTCTTTAGGAAATTCGAAAATCACATTACCAAAACGGTCTTCTATTTTAGAAATAAAATAAGGTTTGGTATACACGCCTTTATTAACGAAAGTGGCGTATGCACCCACCATCTCAAATACTGAAACATCAAAGGTACCTAAACACATAGCCGGTACGGCTTCTAAATGGCTGGTGATTCCTAAGTTTTCGGCGTATCGTTTCACCATTACTGGTGTTTGGTCACCCATTAACTTCATCATATAAGCGGTAATGGAGTTGATAGACCTTGCTTGTGCTTGTCGTAAGGTGTACGTGTTGCCAGAATATTCCCCCATAGCATTCTGAGGTGTCCATGTTGGGTGTTCAGGATCGTCTGTATAGAACGTAACTGGTGCATCAACTGCCTTAAAACAAGGGGAGTAAACACCGCCAGATTCGCCTAAGATAGTAGCGTAAACAATGGGTTTAAAGGTAGATCCTGTTTGTCTTTTACCTTGACGAACGTGGTCAAATTTGAAAAATTCGTGATTTATACCACCAACCCAAGCTTTTATTTCACCAGAATGAGGGTCCATAGACATTACTCCTGTATGAAGAAAATGTAAATAATACCGTAAAGAATCTCTTAAACTAAATGTGGTGTCTTTTTTAAAATTTCTTTTAGGATCACCATGCCAAGAAAAAACTTGCATTTCTCTTTTTTCATCAAGAGCTTTTGCAATTTTCTTCTTATTGCCGTTGTATTGTTTTACTAGACTTTTATAAACATCGGTTCTTTCTAATTGTTGCTCTAAAAATCCTTCAATTTCTACATAACCTCTAGAGTCATCTTTGTAAGTCCAAGGATTTCTGCCTTTCCATCTTTCGAAGAATAAATCTTGGTATTTTGTTAAGTGGGTTTGTACGGCTTTTTCAGCATGTACTTGCATTCTAGAATCTACTGTTGTATATATTTTTAATCCATCGGCAAATAGGTCGTACCCGTTTTGTTTGCACCACCACACCAAATAATTTTTTAAAACAGTTCTAAAATAAGGAGCAATACCATCGTTGTGGTTTTCTACATTATACGTTAAGCCTAAAGGCAATTTCTGAAGAGAGTCGTTTTTTTCTTCGCTTAAAAAATCATACTTCTCTAATTGGTCTAATACGGTATTTCGTCTATTAAGACATCTTTTGGGTTGGCTAATGGGGCTGTACCACGATGGGCCTTTTAATAAACCGGTAAGAACAGCGGCCTCTTGTATTTCTAATTTTGCTTGGTCTTTCCCAAAGAAAGTTTGTGAGGCAACTTGTAAACCGAAGGCATTGCTACCAAAATCTACCGTGTTTAAATACATGGCCATGATTTCTTTTTTGGTATAAGCCATTTCTAAACGAACAGCCGTAATCCATTCTTTTACTTTAATTAGCACCATACGCATTATGCCACTATTGTATTTTCCTTCGTAATCTTCATCTTTTCTCATTCTGAAAAGATTTTTGGCCAATTGTTGAGTAATGGTACTAGCACCTCTTTTTTGCCCCATTAACAAATAGAATGGGATGGCCATTATACCTTGGCGGTCCATACCAGAGTGCTCATAGAAACGAACATCTTCGGTAGCTAATAATGCTTTTTGTACGTTTTTAGAAATGCTATCAAATGCAATGGGCGTTCTGTTGCTTCTAAAATAAGAACCTAATAAAACACCATCACCAGAATATACATGGGAAGTATATTCTGAACTGGGGTTTTCTAAAATCTCGAAACTTGGCATTGAACCAAAATCTCCATTAGTGTTGTTGATGATGGCTTTCCCGAAAGAATAAAAACCAATCCAAACAAAAAGAAACAGCACCCAAATAAGGATGATAAAGTATAATGGTTTAATCCCAATTTTTTCTAAGAAAGTGCTCATCAGAAATTTTTATTATAGAAGGTTATAAACGGATCTAAAGTTCGTTGGCTTAATAGCAGATTAAAGTTACCACTACTTATCCAATAATAATTGTATGGTATATTTTTATAATTTTCCCTGAATTCATCAAAGCTTTTCAATTTTTCTAAATAAGCTAAAACATCTTCTTTGCTAGGGAATTCTTTAACGGTAACTATAAAATTTTCTTCCGTAAAATCTATTCTTCTAATTCTGAAATCATCTCTTTTCAGTCTTCCTGTATTAAATTCAAGAATGTTTTTGGCTACGTTATCTACGTTTCCTGTTTCTTTTTCAAAAACAGCAATAACGTAAAAAACACTGTCTGTAGGGTTAATTATATACTCTGTGTTTTTATTTAAAGTTCCTTGGTTAAGTATTTTGTCTTCCATAGTAAGTAGTTCGTTGGCATAAGAAACCAAGGGACTAGTTGGGAAGTCTTCTTTAAATTGTTTTAGTTCAGCCAAATAATCGGTGTAGTTATCAATTCTGGCTAAGGTTAAAATTTTAAGAAAAACCATTTTGTCGTAAATGTCCGACTTAGTGTATTGTGAAATAGTTTGGCTTAGCAATTTATTGGCAGAAACAAACTGATTATTTAAATATAGATTGTAAGCGGTTTCGTAAGCTTGGGCCGATTCTTTGTTTTTATCTTTGTAATCTTCTAAATAATTAGGGTTTTCAGCCAGCTTACCATAGATAGAGTGTGGGAATCTAGTAATTAATTCATTTCTGTGGGTATTGGCATCACAAGAAGGGGATTCTTGACACATTAAATAAAGTAGATAAAGCGCCTCAACATAATGCGGATTATCTGGATATTCTGTTTCTAAACGAGTTAAGGCGATAATGGCCATTTCTCGTTCTTTTAATTCGAAATACAGAATTTTTCCTTCCGAAAATAGAGCTTCCATCTTTTTGTCATTAGAAGCTTGTAGTTCTTCCTCTGTAAATGGAATGTCTTTATAAAAACCAGATTTATCTACTTTATAAGGGTTAACATCTATGCTGTCTGTATTTGCAACCAATGAATCGGATTGAACTACATCCACACTGTCTATACTTGAAGTATCTGCCGCCTCTGCTATTTCTTCATTAAGAATAACCTCCTTTTTAGATCGTCTCCAATTGTCTTCTAATTTTCGGTCACCCCATTGATTAACAAAGGTTATTTTTGCTTGGGTTAAAGCAACCATGTTATAAAAAAGGAAATTGTTAGAAGCATTCATGCCAGCAAAACTGTTAGAGGAAGCTGTTTGTCGCTCTCTTTTGGCCATTTCTTCTGCTAATCTAGCTTGTCTTTCCGCTTCTTTTCTGCTGTTTTCTTCCATCTGAAGAGCAATATCTGTAAGCTTAGCATTTAACGCCGCCGAATCTAATTTAGCCAAACTTTGTAAGCTGTCTTGCAATTCTACAGTTTCTAACTCAGTAACAAAACGGGTTAATATGTCTTGCCTTTCTTCGGTTTCGTCATAACGTGTTATCTCTTCCGTCATATTGCTTACGGTGCTGTCGTAATACAATTTAGAGGTTCTGTATTTTAATAAATCGGGAATGTCTGTACGGTCATAATAAATATCTCCTGCAAATCGGTATGAATAAGCTTTTTGCAAAGCTCTTGCACCAGGTACTTGAACAGACATGGTAATGTATTCTAATGCTTTTTGAGTATTACCTTGTTTGTATTCAAAATAAGCCATGTCATAATAAATACGATCTTGGTATTCTGTGTTTTTTTCGTCGTCTAAAAATTTTGCAAAGTATTTTTTAATTCGTTTAATGTCGTCATCGTTTTCTATAGCATAAACCTGAGACATATTCAGCTTAGTAAAGAACATAAGCTCATAGGGAGGGTTTTTCTTCAACACTTTTTCATATCGGGCATAGGCGATAGAATCGTTTCCTAGTTTTTGGTGCAATTGGCCAGAAATAAAATAAGTTCTAGAAGAACGATCTCTTATTTTAATAAGTTTTAATGACGAATCAACGTGTACAACCATTTCGTCAAACTCTTCTAACATTCTATAATATTCGGCACAAGTAAGGTGGTATTCTCTTTTAGTATCTTTATTAAAATTTTGATTTTGGTTGTCTAAATAGTTTTTAACTTTTCTAGCCAAATAAAGTTCTTCTGTTTTAAGGTGGCATTGCATTAACAGAATTAAAGATTGGTAACGGGTTTGTTCGTTTGGACTTTTGGTATTAACATACTTAAATGTTTTAACGGCAAATTCCATTTCGTTATTAATGCGCCTAGCTTTACCAATAAGCACATAACTATCGTCTACCCATTTGCTGTTTTTATGCAATTCTATGGGATAGGTAGCTTTTTCAACTATGTAATCAATATCTTCTTTATGACCTGCCGAAAAGTTTGTGTCTACAAAATGGAATAGTGGCAGAATTCTATTATAATCATCTAAACGGTCTGCTAAAACATCTTCTTCTAAAAGACTTAAGCGTTCTCTAGCTAAAAAATAAGCATTGTAGTGTGCCGTAACGTTATGATAACCTTTACTTACGGTAGAATTACTTTCCTGTGAACAAGAAATAATGAATAACCCTAACAACAGAAAAAAAAGTAATTGAACGGTTTTTAAAATGAAGGTATATCTGTCTTTATTCAAAGCTTTTAGTAGATAGATATCGGTTTGATTAATCTTCTAAATTAACGCAAGTTTCTGGAATTATTTTAGTTGAATGTTTCTTTTTGTATTTTTCGTCAAATTTGGGAAATGGTAAAACTAAAAAAACGAGTACGGTTGTGGAACTGGCTTACCAATAAGTTTCAGTTAGTAATTAGAAATGAAGAAAACTTTGAGGAAAAGACTACCATCAATTTTAATTATGCCAAAGCATTTTTAACCTTCTTTACCTTCTTTGGGTTTATGTTAATTTTAAGTTTGTTCTTGGCAAAATTTGTTCTTTCTCAGTGGTATGACCCACAATATGAAGAAAGGAAACTAAGAAGAGAAATTAGAGACATAGCAGTAAAGATTGATTCATTAGAAGAAGGTCTTTTTTTAAGAGATCAAAAGCTGAATGCTTTTAAAATTATGCTAGAAGGAGGGAAGGTAATGGATGAGCATGGCCATGAAAAGGAAGCAATTATCTCTAAAATTGAAGAAACAGGTGTTGAAGACATAAGTGATATTGATAAAAAATTTAGGGAAGAATTTGAAAAAGATAATTTAGAGAATGTTCCAAACGATGGGTTTAATCCTAAAATAATGGATAAAACACTTTTTTCACCGGTTGATGCATTTGAGATCTCTCAGAAATTCTCCCCTTCAAAAGGTCATTACGGATTAGATTTAGTAGCCAAACCAAAATCACCGGTTAAGTCTATTTCTGAAGGAACAATTGTTTCGGCACAATGGACCCAAGAAGATGGAAATGTTATAATTATTCAGCATGAAAACGAATTGATTTCCGTATACAAACATAATAGTGTACTTTTAAAAAAAGTAGGTAATTTTGTTAAGTCTGGCGACGTTATAGCCATTATGGGGAATTCCGGTGAAGGAAGTTCTGGTCCTCATTTACATGTAGAGTTGTGGCTTCAAGGTAAGCCCGTAAATCCTGAGTATTATTTATCCTTATAGAAGATATGTTTGGTAAAAAGGAAGAAAAAGTAGATTTAGATTTTCAGAATAAGAAAAATCAAATTGAACAAGGAACCACTATCCGTGGTGATATTGAAACAAAAGGTAACATAAGAATAGATGGCCACGTTGTGGGCAATATCTATTCTAGTGCTAAAGTAGTAATTGGTCCCGATTGTGAAATAGAAGGTGATGTGAAATCAATTAATGCCGAAATAGAAGGCACTATTACAGGTGCGCTTTTTGTTGAGGAATTATTAACCTTAAAAGATTCAGCTGTTATAAATGGTAACATTACAGCTGGTAAAGTTCATATGTTCCCTGGAGCGGTACTTAACGGACAAGTTAAGATGAACGCCAATGGTAATACATCTTCAAAACCTCTAGCTCCGGCCCCAGAGAAAAAGAAAATAGAAGTTGCCGAAAAAGCAGTATAAAAATTTCATCGTTTATTCAGGCTTGGCTATTCAAATGGGGGTAGCCATTGCTCTTTTTACTTGGTTAGGAACGTATCTAGATGAACGCTTCCAGACTGGGAATAATTTATGGACTGTAGTTCTTTCTTTACTGGGTGTTTTTGCAGGATTGTATCTAGCCTTAAAAGACTTTATTGGCAACAAAGATGAGTGAACTAAATACCACAATTAAAAAGGCATTTATTGGCTCTATAATTATTTTAGGTGTATCAATAATACTCAATTTTTTTAATGACCAATTAAGTTTTATCCACCCCAGAATATTACCATTAAGCCTTTTTTACTTTGTATTAAACTGTGGTGTTTTTATGGTTTTATTCCTGAAAAAAGATATTAACAAGGGTGAAGGTGTACTTACGTACATTATTATAATGACCGTAAGAATTGTATTATCTTTAGGTTTTCTTGTTCTATTCCTTTATTTCAGAAGGTCGGAATTTGATAAGTTATTCGTGCTTAATTTTTTTGTTACCTATTTGTTATATACTTGGTTTGAAGTTAAACCTTTTATACCTAACTTGCGCGGAATTTCGTAACAGGCCCAGAAAAGGATGAGTGTATCAAAAAAATCCCCTAAAAAAACCGTTTTATCAGCACTATTTGTTGTCTTATTCTCTTTAACGTCTGTTTTTGCTTCCGCATCGGATAGTGAAAAACACGGTGATAAGGACAAAGAATTTAATGCAGCAGAAGTGATTATGCACCATATTGGTGACTCACATGACTTCCATATTTTAGGTGAGGGAGAAAAAACTATCTCAATACCTCTTCCTATCATTGTGTACGTACCCGGTAAAGGTTTAGATGTATTTATGTCTAGCGCTTTTCACCATGGCGAACACAATGTAATAACGGAGAAAGCCGAATATATTTTATTTCACGATAAAATTTATTTAGCTAATAAAAAAGGAGCATTAGAACTTGATGAAGCAGGGCACCCACACAATGCAAAACCAATAGATTTCTCTATTACCAAAAACGTGTTTTCCATGTTTTTATCGGTAGGTCTTTTATTCCTGATTTTCATGTCTGTTGCAACCTCTTACAAAAAGAGATCTGGATCAGCACCAAAAGGATTTCAAAATTTAATGGAAACGTTAATTCTTTTTGTTAGGGATGAGATTGCCATTCCAAATATTGGTGAAAAGAAATACGCTAAATTTATGCCGTATCTATTAACGGTATTCTTTTTCATATGGATTAATAATATGATGGGTATTGTACCTTTCTTCCCGGGTGGCGCTAACCTTTCTGGTAACATTTCATTTACCCTAACGTTAGCCGTCTTTACATTGATCATTACTAATGTATTTGCATCTAAAGATTACTGGGGACATATTTTCTGGATGCCAGGTGTACCTGTTCCAGTTAAGATCTTATTGGCTCCTATAGAATTGATAGGGGTATTTACTAAACCTTTCGCATTAACCGTACGTTTGTTCGCTAACATTACAGCGGGTCATATTGTAGTGTTAAGTTTAATCTCTTTAATCTTTATTTTAAAGACAATTTGGGTTTCCCCAGCTTCTGTAGCCTTGGCGTTATTTATTGACTGCTTAGAGTTATTGGTTGCTTTCTTACAAGCGTTTGTTTTCACTATGCTTTCTGCCTTATTTATTGGGGCTGCCGTTCAAGAACATCATCACGATGATCATGAGCACGGTGAAGCAGTAGAAGAAAACCTTGTAGTATAATTCGTATTCTTGTTTAACTAAATATATAAATTCAGTAAAAATGACTGGAACATTAGCAGCAATTGGAGCAGGTATCGCCGTATTTGGCGCCGCTTTCGGTATTGGTAAAATTGGATCATCGGCTATGGAGTCTATCGCTAGACAGCCAGAAGCTGCTGGTAAAATCCAGACTGCAATGATTATTGCGGCAGCCTTAATAGAAGGTGTTGCATTATTCGGTGTGGTAGTAGCATTATTAAGTGCTTAATTAATAGAGTAAAAGTCTGTAACGGTAGGTTACAGACTTTCTCTTTTACTAGTTAAACAATAACACATTAATAAAAAATGGAATTAATAACCCCTTCAATAGGATTAATTTTCTGGACGTCAATAACGTTCCTAATCCTAATTTTCTTACTAACTAAGTTTGCTTGGAAGCCTATTCTGGGTGCGTTAAAAGAAAGAGAAGAATCTATTAAAGGTGCTTTAAATTCAGCAGAGGAAGCTAGAGCCCAAATGGCAAATTTAACTTCCAAAAACGAGCGCTTACTTCTTGAAGCTAAGTCTGAAAGAGATGCGCTTTTGAAAGAAGCTAAATTGCAAGCCACTCAAATGATTGAATTGGCTAAAGCAGGTGCTTCTGAAGAAGCGAATGCTATTATCATTAAAGCACAAGCAGCAATAGCTAGTGAGAAAAATGCGGCAATAGCTCAGATTAAAGAAGAAGCAATATCGCTTTCAATTGAAGTAGCTCAAAAAATATTACAGAAAGAACTTTCTGATAAAAGCTCTCAAGAGAAATATGCTTCAGAATTAATTTCTAACACAGAATTAAGCCAGTTTTAAGCATGACTAGAGGAACAAGAGTTGCACAACGTTATGCTAAAGCACTTATTTTAGAAGCTCAACGAACTGAAAAGTTTGAAGTAGTTGCTAAGGATGTTGCGTTTGTTCTTGATACTATTAAAAACAGTAGAGACCTTCAGTTGTTTTTAAATAGTCCGGTCGTTCGTCCGGAAGTGAAAGAAGAATTATTAGACAAACTATTTAAAGGAAAAGTAGATAGTTTGCTATTAGACTTTTTTCATCTTTTGGCCAAAAAAGGCAGAGAGAACGAATTGTATGGAGTATGCATTTGCTTTGAAGAGCAATACTTAATAATTAAAAATATAGCAACGGTTAACTTAACATCTTCCGTAAAATTAACAGATGATGTTAAATCTAAAGTTGTGGCAGATCTGGGAGCTTCTTTAAACAAAGAAATTCGTTTGGAAGAAGAAATTGATGAGACTTTAATTGGAGGATTAGTTATTCGTTATGAAGACAAACAACTAGATCTTTCGGTAAAAAGTGCTTTGAGGAGAGTAAAAGAAAATTTAGCTGTATAAATAATAAAACTTAATCAGAATGGTAGGTATTAAACCTGATGAAGTATCAGCTGTCTTAAGAGAACAGCTATCTAATTTTAAATCGGAAGCTGAACTTGAAGAAGTAGGTACAGTTCTTCAGATTGGTGATGGTGTTGCTCGTATATATGGACTTAACAATGTTCAAGCAGGTGAGCTTTTGCGCTTTGAAAATGGCGTTGAAGCAATGGCTTTGAACCTTGAAGAGGACAATGTGGGTGCAGTGTTACTTGGAGACGCAGAAGAAATCACAGAAGGCGCAACCGTAAAAAGAACAGGAGAAATAGCTTCTGTAAAAGTAGGTGAAGGTCTTGTTGGTCGTGTAGTTGATGTATTAGGTCTGCCTATAGATGGTAAAGGGCCCGTAGTTGGTGAAACTTTTGAAATGCCTATTGAGCGTAAAGCGCCAGGTGTTATCTTTAGACAACCCGTAAACGAACCTTTACAGACTGGTATTAAAGCAATTGATTCCATGATTCCTATTGGACGTGGACAAAGAGAGCTTATTATTGGTGATAGACAAACTGGTAAAACAGCGGTAGCTATTGATGCTATTCTTAACCAAAGAGAATTCTTTGAAAAAGGAGAGCCAGTTTTCTGTATTTATGTTGCAATAGGCCAAAAAGCCTCTACAGTTGCACAAATTGTTAACGCTCTTGAAAAAGGTGGCGCAATGGATTATACAGTTGTTGTAGCTGCTTCTGCTTCAGAGCCAGCTCCAAAACAATTCTATGCCCCGTTTACAGGTGCTGCTATTGGTGAATATTTTAGAGATACTGGTAGACCCGCTTTAGTTGTTTATGATGATTTATCTAAACAAGCTGTAGCTTACCGTGAAGTATCATTGCTTCTTAGAAGACCTCCAGGCCGTGAGGCTTACCCAGGTGATGTATTCTATCTTCACTCAAGATTATTAGAGCGTGCTGCCAAAGTTATCGCTTCTGATAAATTGGCTAAAGATATGAACGATCTTCCAGCAAGTTTAAAAGACAAAGTAAAAGGCGGTGGTTCATTAACAGCCCTTCCTATTATCGAAACTCAAGCAGGTGATGTTTCTGCCTATATTCCTACCAACGTAATTTCAATTACAGATGGTCAGATTTTCTTAGAGTCAAATCTATTCAACGCAGGTATCCGTCCTGCAATTAACGTAGGTATTTCGGTATCTCGTGTTGGTGGTGCTGCTCAGATTAAATCCATGAAGAAAGTATCGGGTACGCTTAAGTTAGATCAAGCACAGTACAAAGAATTAGAAGCATTTGCTAAATTCGGTTCTGACCTAGACGCTTCTACAAAATTAATTATTGAAAGAGGTAAACGTAACGTAGAAATACTTAAACAACCTCAATTCACTCCTTTTGCTGTAGAAGACCAAGTAGCTATTATTTATGCGGCTACTAACGGTTTAATGGACAAAGTACCAGTAGAAAAAGTAAGAGAGTTTGAAGCTGAATATTTATCTGTTCTTAAAAATAGCCATGCTGAAGAAATGAAAGCATTAGGAGCTGGTAAATTAACAGATGAAGCAACAAGTGTACTTAAGCAAGTTGCTAAAGACATTGCAGCAAAATTTTAATTAGGATAATCTAAGAGATGGCAAGTTTAAGAGAAGTACGTGATAGGATAGGTTCTGTAAGCTCTACCCAGCAGATTACTAAAGCCATGAAAATGGTAGCAGCTGCTAAGTTAAGACGCGCGCAGGATTCTATTATTCAGCTTAGACCATACGCTTCAAAACTATCCGAAATTTTGCAACGCGTGGCTTCTGGTGTAGACGCATCAGATAATGTCTACGGAATTGAGAAAGATTCAGATCAAGTATTAATTGTTGTTATAACTTCTGACAGAGGTCTTTGTGGTTCTTTTAATGCCAACGTTCAAAAAAGAGTAATTTCTTTAATTGAAGAAAAATACCCTACTCATAAAGAAGAAGGTAAATTAACTCTTTTATGTATTGGTAAAAAAGGGTTTGAATTCTTTGAAAAAAGAGGGTTCAACATCATAAAAGACTATGTGAACATCTTTCACAATTTATCTTTTGATAAAGTGAAAGTTGCTGCCGAACAGGTTATGAATTCTTTTTTAGACAACCAATACGCTAAAGTAGAAGTTGTGTATAATGAATTTAAAAACGTAGCTACCCAAATAATTGAAGTAGAACAGTTTTTACCATTGGTTGCTGCAGAAACAGAAGAAGAGTATACTACAGCTGAAGAGATAGATTATATCTTTGAGCCTAGCAAGAAAGAGATTGTTGAAGAGTTAATTCCTAAATCTTTAAAATTGCAATTCTACAAGTATGTTTTAGAATCTAACGCTTCTGAACATGGTGCAAGGATGACGGCTATGGATAAAGCAACGGATAATGCAGGCGATCTATTGAAAGAACTAAACTTAGTTTACAATAGAACACGTCAGGCAGCTATTACAACAGAGATTTTAGAAATTGTTGGTGGTGCCGAAGCATTAGCTCAAAGCAAATAATCCAAAAAACTATATTTATAGAAAGGCTACCTCAAAAGGGTAGCCTTTTTTGTTGAACAATATTTTGTAAGCTACTTTGTTTGTATTTGTGTATTGAATGATATTCAGATATATAGTGAGTAAACTGAATATTTACTATTATATGTAAAATACTTTGTGGTAATGTTTAGTTTTTAAATCTTATGTCGTAATTTCGTCTTGTTCTCAATCGGGGAATCATACTGTAGGATGGCGAAACTGGCAGACGCACCCTCCTGTCTCGGGGGCGAGGAAGATGAGAGAAATTCCAATTCGTTGGAGCTAATCACCTTGTGAGCGGTTCGAATCCCTCTCTTACAGCTACATATTTAATTTCATCCATACTGTAGGGTGACGAAACTGGCAGACGTGCCCTCCTGTCTCGGGGGTGGTGATAACAGGATAAACGCGATCTAACTTGAGGGTTGACCACTAAGTCCGCGCGGGCGATAACTGGTTCGCAGCTAACTGCACCTTGAGTGGTTCGAATCCCTCCCCTACAGCATAAAAAAAGCCCTTCGAAAGAAGGGCTTTTTTTGTTTAGAGCAACTGTGTATTCATTATTGTAACTACTATAAAATCTCAACCTTAGATGGGAATAATAGGGCTGGGTATTTTATAAATGCTTTATGATTTATTACTCAATATACACGGCTCAAAACTATTTAAAACTTTCTGGTGCTTCCATTTCATGGCCGCATTCAATGCAGGTCTTTAAACTTTCCGAAGCATAAAATTTTTTCATTACTATAGGAAGTTGCGTTACAATATCTTCTAATTCAAAGTACTCTTCATATAGTTTATGGTTGCAGTTTTCGCAATACCAAAGCATGCCATCTTTCTTAGGTGCATTTCTATACAATTCGAAAACTAAACCTACTGTTTTTGGCCCTCTCTGGGGTAAATGCGGGACTTTAGGGGGTAGTAAGAACATTTCCCCTTCTTTGATAGAAATGTCTTTAGGGAGCCCGTCTTCCATTATACGGACGTTTATATCACCTTCCAACTGAAAAAACAATTCTTCCGTTTCGTTGTAGTGAAAGTCTTTTCTGGAATTTGGCCCACCAACAACCATAACAATAAAGTTTTCGTTGTCTTTATAGATTTGCTGATTGCCTACAGGAGGTTTTAATAAACCTCTGTTTTCTTCAATCCATTTAAATACGTTAAAAGGAGGTAGTATAGCACTCATTATAGTTTCTTTAATAAGTAATTTTCAAGTGTTGTAAATAAGTGATAACGGGTGTTCCCACCAAAAATACTATGATTTCTGTTGGGATAAATTTTTACATCAAAATCTTTACCCGCGGTAATCAATGCATTAATAAACTCATAACTGTTTTGTGGGTGAACGTTGTCGTCCTTCATTCCGTGAACAATTAATAAATTGCCTTGTAACGAATCTGCATACGTAATAGGGGAGCTTGAAGCATAACCGTTTTCATTACCCGAAGGTGTTTTCATGTAGCGCTCTGTATATATGGTGTCGTAGAATTTCCAGTGTGTTACAGGGGCTACTGCCATTGCTGTTTTAAAATGCTTGTGTTCTTTTGTAATGGATAAACAACTTAAATAACCACCGTAACTCCAGCCCCAAATCCCAATTCTTGCTGGGTCTACATAAGGCAGCGTTTTTAAGTACTGGCTTACTTTGGCCAAATCTTCACTTTCTTTTAAACCCAATTCAGCATAGGTTTGGTTGCGATAATCTTTTCCGTTACCGCCACTACCTCTTACATCTACCGAAATAACCATGTATCCTTTATGAACCAATTGTTGGTACCAAAAAAAGTTAAAAGGATCGTATTGGTTTTTTACGGTCTGGTAACCTGGGCCGCCATAGGTATAAATTAAAACGGGTAGTTTTTCTTTCTTTTTAATTTTTGAAGGTTTCATTACCCAAGCAGGAAACGTACTTCCGTCGGCCATTGTAACTGTGGTGAATTCTTTAGTAGCAACACAATGGTTTGTTACTTTTCCCTGTAAAGTAGAGTCTTTGTAGATTGTTTTAACCAACTCATTGGTTTGGGTGAGATGTAGTGTTTTAATGGGTGCTTGATTCCATGCGGAATGTGTTAAATAATAATATTTCATTCCTTCTGAAAAAGAAATGTCTGCTGTGCCGAAAGTAGGGGATATAAGCGCATCTTTTTTATCTGCTCGGTTGTGTTGGTGCACAAACTGTCCGTTTAAATTTTCCTGATTAGAGGTGTAAAAGATTTTATCATCTGTTACAGATGACAACTCTATCACTTCAAATTCACCAGAGGTAAGTTGTTGAAATTCCCCAGTAGTTAATAATTGATAAATGTGTCTGAACCCATCTATTTCAGAAGTAAGAAAAATTTGACCTTCAGTTGTTAGTTTAATCTGCGGGAGCTCTACATAGGTATCGCTCTTCTCTTCGCGAAGTATTTTTAGTTCTCCGGTTTCTGTATTCAGTAGCTTTAATTTTTAGATTATTCTGAAGTCGGTTTAGCGTAATAAAGATTATTTCCTCTTGGTTTAACCAATTTAGGTAAGGGATGTATTCTTCGTTTTCCTTTAATTCATAAAGGGTAAAGTTTTGCTCTTCATTAATTTTACTTAGTTTAATCCTTACCGAAGAATTTTTTTCACCTGCTTTTGGGTATTTGTAAGAAGTTAATTCAGGGTAAGAATCAAAATTGTATTGACTTAATTGATAAGTATGAACTTCGGTCTCGTTAAATTGTAAATAGACTATTTTTTCAGAATTAGAATTCCAGTGATAGGCTTCTTCCATCACAAATTCTTCCTCATAAACCCAGTCGGGATATCCGTTTATAATTTGGTTGGTTTTGCCATCTGTAGTAAGCAGTTTTGTTTTTTTAGACTGAAGGTTATAAACAAACAGGTTGTTGTCTTCAACATAAGAAACAAATTGTTTATTGGGAGATGCTTTTGCAACTAAGGTTTTACCTAAACTAATAGTATCAACTTTTTTTGTAGGCGTAATGATATACAATTCACTAGAAAATGAACTTCTATACAAAGATTGGCTGTTCGTTTTTAAAAGAAGATGTTGGTTAAGGTTAAGAACTTCATCTACAGTGTTTTTAATAAAAAAAGAATCGGTAGAAAAGAAAATTGTATCTAACGCATTAAAATTTATATCTTTTTTTTGAACCAAAAGCCCATCCTTTTGTTGTAAGCTAAATAACAACGAATCTCCGTTAATGAATTGTTCATTAGGAAGCATTCTAGGATAGAATTGATATTCCAACCAAATCTTCTTTAAAAGGCTTTCTTCTGAACTAAAACTCGGTAAAGTAGTTGTTATGAAAACAAGTAGTACAAATATTTCTTTCATATAGGATAAGATTGTTTGTATTATGAATTAGATTTTAGATAAATTTAAACCAGTTAATTAAAAACAAACACAGTATGAGAAAATTATCACTAATCGCTGCCAATCTTTTTATTGCAGCAACAGTACTTTTTACTAGTTGTAAGAAGGATGACGATGTTTCAGGTCCAAGTATTAGCTTTTTTGCAAGTGATGACGAAGCAGATTATGTTACTTCATCTGCAACAGTAGCACCAAACGGATCATTCCAAGTTAAACTTAATGTTGAAAAAGCAGATAGAGACATGGATATGTTAGCTGTAACTTTAGATAAAGGTTTGGCTATTCCTGCTAGTGGTATTAGTTTTTCAGAATTAGATAATTCTGATATTACGGGTCCTTTAGTAATGCTTAAAGGTTCTGATCAAAAAGATTTTACTACAGTTGTAACTATTACTGTTCCAGAAGCAACAGGTACATTAACCTATAGCTTTACCGTTACGGATAAAGATGATATGACTACAACTAAAACAGTTACAATTGATGTAGAAGTACCAGCTGAAGTAACTGAGTATTCTGCTAAATTATTAGGGGCACAAGGAGCTTCTCAGGGATCTTATTTTTCTTCAAGTACAGGAATGGTTTACACAGGTTCTCAATTTGCAGCAAATAAGTCTATAATTGATATTACTTATGCGCAAACTGGTGGTTCAAGTATAACTATTTCTGATAAAATCATGTCTAGCGCTGCTAGAGACGGTGAAGGATTGACTACAGGTCTTGATGGTTTAGAAGTTTATTACCAAATGAGTGATATTTCTTATTTCGAAGCTACGGTAGAAGATCTTCAAGATATAGATGTTTCGGCAGGTCAAGTAATTGATGTTGAAGTAGGAGATGTTATTGAATTTATGACTGAGAATGGTAGTAAAGGACTTATTATAGTTAACGATATTACTAATCCAGATGATGATGGATTTAATGGAGTACTTGATATTTCTGTTAAAGTTTTAAAATAAGACTATTTTATATAGTTATAAAAAAGGGGCTTTTAGCCCCTTTTTTAGTTTAAGTACTTTTCTAAACGGGTGATGTATTTTTTGATCCCTTCCTCAATTTCAGAAAGAAATATAAACTCATCTGGCGTATGTGAACGTTCCGATTTACCAGGTCCCATTTTTATTGAAGTACAACGTAAAAGCGCCTGATCAGACATAGTTGGTGAACCGTATGTTTCGGCACCGTCTTCAATGGCTATTTTAACAAAAGGATGTTCTGTACTAATAAAAGAAGGTTGTAAACGGAAAGAACGTGCTTTCAGTTTAGACTTGGTGTTTTCATTGATAATGTTAAAGATCTCTTCGTTGGTATATGCATCATTACTGCGTACATCAATTAAAAACGTGCAAGAATCGGGTACTACGTTATGTTGCTGGCCTCCGTTTACTACACTAACTGTCATTTTAATGGGGCCAAGCACAGTAGATTCTTTTGGGAATTTATAATTCTTTATCCATTGAATGTCATCCACGGCAATATATATGGCATTTACGCCTTCGTTTCTGGCGGCATGGCCTGCTTTACCAATGGCTTCGCCTTCAATAACCATTAAGCCTTTTTCAGAAATAGCGGCATGCATTTCTGTAGGTTCTCCTACGATAGCCAAATCAATTTCGGGTAATTCTGCTTGCAACAACGCAATCCCATCTGGTCCGGAAATTTCTTCTTCGGCGGTAGCTGCTAAAATTAAATTAAAGTTTAAATCTTCTTTTCCGTAGAAATAAACAAAGCTTGCTATTAAGCTTACTAAACAACCGCCGGCATCGTTACTGCCTAAACCATATAATTTACCGTCTTTTTCAATAGGCGAAAAAGGATCTTTGCTGTACCCATTATTGGGTTTAACAGTATCGTGGTGTGAGTTGAGCAAAACTGTTTTTTTACTAGGATCGAAATGTTTGTTTTTGGCCCAAATGTTATTTTTTAATCGTTGGGTTTCTATTCCTTTTTCTTCTAAAAATTCTTGAATTAAAACCGCCGTATTATCTTCTTTTTTGCTTAAGGAAGGGGTGGCAATTAATTGTTTTAGAAGGGCTAGTGCATCTTCGTAAAGCGTATTGATTTCAAGATTCATAAAAGGGTATTTTAATTATTTACTTTCTAAAAACAGTACCAATATTGCCTTTTTCTAAATGGTCTAATTCTAAAGCGTGGCAAATTCTTACTTGGCTTACACCGGCATTTATAGCATCAAAACAATTGTCGATTTTAGGAATCATTCCATCTGCAATAATTTTGTTTTCAATTAATGTAGGGTAATCGGCTAAGCTTATAGAAGGTATTACAGAATCTTTATCGTTAAAGTCTTTTAGAACACCTTTTAATTCGAAACAATAAATTAACTCTACGTCCATTACATGGCTTAACCCCACTGCAATTGCCGAAGCTATAGTGTCAGCATTAGTGTTGAGCAATTGGCCTTTTCCGTCGTGTGTTAATGGGGCAATTACGGGATTAATATCATCTTTTAACAAAGCAATTAAAACCTCTGGATTTACTCTTTCAATATCACCCACAAAACCGTAGTCAACATCTTTTACAGGTCTTTTGTATGCTTCAATTAAGTTACCGTCTGCACCGGTTAAACCAATAGCATTAGTGCCAGTAGCTTGAAGTTGTGCTACAATATTTTTATTTATTAAACCACCATAAACCATGGTTACGATTTCTAAAGAATCTTTATCGGTGATTCTTCTTCCGTTGACCATCTGGGGTTCAATACCCATCTTTTTGCTTAATGCGGTAGCAATTTTACCACCACCATGTACCAATACTTTTGGTCCTTTTATTTTAGAAAAAATAGTGAGGAATTCACTTAAGATTTCGGGGTTGTCTATAACGTTGCCGCCTACTTTTATTACGGATACCTTCATCAAATAAATTAATTAGAATAAGATTACCGACTAAAATAGTAAAAATGCAGCGTTATACAGATAGTGATTGCTAATTACAAAAGACCTTTAAATGACTATAGTAATTAAAATAGAGATGTGTTTTAGTAGTACGTGTTAAAAGGGTTTTTGATTAAAGCGATTCAAGCATTTCTTTTAATACAGCCTGGCAGCTGTAAATTCTGTTTTCAGCTTGTTTTACCACTAAAGAACGATTAGAATCTAATACCTCATCAGCCACAATAACATTTCTTCTTACCGGAAGGCAATGCATAAATTTACCTTTGTTGGTGAGTTTCATTTTCTCTTCGCTAATCATCCAGCTAGGGTCGTTAGAAAGAATTTGAGCGTAAGGTTCGTAAGTAGACCAGTTCTTAGCATAGACAAAATCGGCATCTTTTAACGCTTCATCTTGATTGTAAATCACTTTGGCTTTTCCTACAAATTCGTCTTTAAGTTCGTAACCTTTAGGGTGGGTGATTACAAAATCAACATCTGCATGGTTCATCCATTCTGAAAATGAATTAGCCACAGCTTGAGGTAATCTTTTTGGATGTGGCGCCCACGTAAGAACAACTTTTGGTTTTTTTGTTCTCATGGGTCTGTGTTCTGTAATCGTAATTAAATCTGCGAACGATTGTAAAGGATGTCTGGTGGCAGATTCTAAACTAATGATAGGTTTGTTAGAATATTTTTTGAAAAGCTCTAAAATCACCTCGTTGTAATCGTCTTCTCTACTTTCGAAACCAGGAAAAGATCGAATACCAATAATATCACAATAGCTACCAATTACAGCGGCAGCTTCTTTAATGTGTTCCCCCGGGCCCGATTCCATAACTACGCCATCACCGGTTTCTAAACCCCAGCCTTCGTTAGAGAAGTTCATCATTAGAACATTCATGCCTAAGTTTTGTGCGGCTTTTTGTGTGCTTAAACGGGTTCTTAAACTTGGGTTAAGGAAAATTACACCAATAGTTTTATTCTTACCTAACGCTTTGTGTGCATAAGGATGCTTTTTTAAATCTAAGGCAGATTCTAAAAGCTTTTGAATATTTGATACATCGTTTACACCGGTAAAGTGTTTCATGGTAAAGCGGGTTACATATAGTGAACGACTATAAAAAAGGGCACTTTTAAGAAAGCGCCCTTGTAAATCTATGTGTTTTTACTTATTTCCCCAATACTTTAGCGAAGGATTGCAGAAACTGATCGATTTCTGCTTGACCAACATTTAGTGCAGGTAATAAGCGTATTGTGTTTTTGTTAGAGGAAGAACCTGTGAATATTAAGTGTTCTTCTAATAGTTGTTTACGAATTGGTCCGGCTTCTTGTCCCAGTTCAATACCAATCATTAGGCCTTTGCCACGGATTTCTTTTATGCCTGAAAAAGCCTTCAGTTTATCTATGGTATAGTCCCCGATGGTTTTAGCATTTTCTATACAATTTTCGGATTTATAAACATCTAAAACTGCAATGGCGGCAGCACAAGCCAAATGATTACCGCCGAATGTTGTGCCTAACATTCCGTATTCTGCTTTAAATTTGGGCGAAATAACCACGCCACCAATTGGGAAACCATTACCCATGGCCTTAGCCATAGTATAAATATCTGCTTTAATACCGTAGAAGTCGGTAGAGAAAAATTTTCCACTACGTCCGTAGCCGCATTGTACAGAATCGGCTATAAAAACTGCATTGTGTTTTTCGCACAATTGGCTTATTGTTTTTATAAAGTCTTCCGAAGCTTCGTAAATCCCTGCGATTCCTTGGATTCCTTCCGTGATAACGGCGCAAACTTCATCACCTTCTTTTTCGAAATAAGCTTTTAGCGCTTCTACATCGTTAAACGGTAAAATCACAGAATGCTCGTATTCGTTAACCGGCGCAATGATTTTAGGGTTGTCTGTAATGGCAACCGCTAAAGAAGTTCGGCCATGAAATCCTTTAGTAAATGAAATAATTTTTTTTCTTCCGTTGTAAAATGATGCTAGTTTTAAGGCATTTTCATTGGCTTCGGCACCAGAATTACATAAGAATAAATCATAATCTTTATAGCCCGAGGTTTCTCCTAATTTCTCTGCCAATTCTTCTTGTAAAGGATTTTGGATAGAATTAGAATAGAACCCCAATTTGCTTACCTGATTGCTTAGCATTTCTACATAATGCGGGTGCGAGTGCCCTATGCTAATAGGAGCGTGGCCACCGTAAAGGTCTAAGTATTTTGTCCCTTTATTATCCCACAAGTACGAGCCTTTACCTTCTGTAATGGTAATGTCGAAAAGTGGGTATACATTAAATAATTTCATTTTAATAGGCTTTTAAGAAGCTTTTTCTTCATCATTCCTGCGGTAGTAGGCTCAGATTATCTGGTCAAGCCAGATAATGACGATTAGGATAAAGTGCTTCAATAATTGTTTAAGCTCTTACCTGACCATTCCCTTTAATCACCCATTTGTACGAAGTGATTTCTCTAAGGGCCATTGGTCCACGAGCGTGTAATTTTTGTGTTGAAATACCAATTTCGGCACCTAAACCAAATTGTGCACCATCACTAAAAGCAGTGGAAGCGTTGGAGTAAACGCAAGCGGCATCGGTATTCTTTAAATAATAAGAAGCTGTTTCTTCGTTTTCGGTTATAATTGCTTCCGAATGTTTAGAAGAATAAATAGCTACGTGATCCAAAGCTTCGTCAACAGAATCTACGGTTTTAATAGACATCTTTAAAGACAAAAACTCTGTGCCGAAAGATTCTTCCGTTGCGTGCCTCAATAAATCAGCTGGGTATTTTCCTTCTAATTCGGCATAAGCAGCTTCGTCAGCAAATACTTCAGCAGAATGCTCTTCGCCCAGTTTAGACATAATGAAGGATAAGTCTTTCAGCTTAGCAGTATCTATAATTAAACAGTCTAAGGCATTACATACCGAAACCCTTCTGGATTTAGCATTGGTAACAATTTCTCTAGCTTTGTTAATATCTGCTTCGGAATCAACATAGGTGTGACAAATACCTGCACCTGTTTCAATTACCGGGATCTTAGCATTTTGTCGTACAAATTCTATTAAACCTTGGCTTCCTCTAGGGATAGCACAATCTATATATTCTACAGCGTTTAGAATGAAAGGTAATGCTTCTCTTTCTGCAGGAGCTAAATAGCATACTTCTTCCACACTGTATTTAGATAATACTTCTTTAATAATGCTAACAATGGCAATGTTAGAATCTTTGGCGTCACGGCTTCCTTTTAAAACACAAGCATTACCCGATTTAAGGCATAGTGCAAACACATCAAAAGTAACGTTAGGTCTAGATTCGTAAATAATGCCAATTATACCCAACGGAACGGTTATTCTAGAAATTTCTAGACCATTATCCAAGGTGTTTTTTTCTAATTCTACGTTTAGTGGAGAAGGCAAATCAGCCACGTTTCTTACATCCTGACAAATGGCTTTTAACCTTTCAGGGTTTAGTAATAAACGATCATATTTTGGGTTTTCGGGATCCTTTCTTTCAAGATCTTTTTTGTTTTCCGCCAAAATGTACTCCTCTTTTTCAAGTGCTAAATCAGCTACTTCGTTGAGGATTGACTTAATTTGTTCGTCAGTAAGTTGAACCAGTTTTCTACTGGCGCGCTTTACTTTTTTTAGATTTTCTAAAATCTCTTGCTCCATAATCGCACCTTAATCTTTACAAGGGGCAAAGATACTAAAGATTCAGGATTATCTTATTGGGGTAGCTCTTCCAATAAAGATTCTAGTCCCATTCCGCGGGAGCCTTTTATTAGAATGTTGGTATTATTGATGTTGTTTAATTTCCCAGAAGCAATTAATTCTTCTTTTGTTCCGAAGAAAGAAAAATCATTGTTTGAGCAGTTATTGAAGTGTTTTCCTAGAAAAAAAGCCGTTTGAAATTCGTTTTTATGTACAGAAAGTAAGTTTACAATTTGCTGATGTTCATCTGTGCTTTGTGCGCCTAACTCAAACATATCACCTAAAATTAAGATCTTGCTTTTTTCTTCCTTTTTAAGAAAACTTTCAATAGAAAATTTCATGGAAGTAGGGTTGGCGTTATAGGCATCTAAGATAATTTCGTTTGTGCCTCGTTTCGTAATCTGTGATCTATTGTTGGTTGGTAAATAATTGCCAACAGCTTCAAATGCTTTTTGGTGGTCTACTTTAAAATATTCTCCAATGCAAAGCGCGCAAACCATATTCTCGAAATTGTAAGAACCACTTAACTGGGTGGGGTAAACTTTTCCAGTATTGTCTTTTAAGGCTAAGAAAGGCTCTTCCTTTTCTAGTTCTACCGAATAGAAATCGCCTTTGGGGTTTCCTAAATAGTAAACTACATCCGCTAAACGCCGACTCATTCTTACAATATGTTCGTTTGCTCCGTTAGCGAAAACAGTACCTCCGTTTTTAAGAATATGTAAAAAGAGTTCGCTTTTACCGCGGGCCACACCTTCTAAACTGCCAAAGCCTTCTAAATGTGCTTTACCAATGTTGGTGATAATTCCGAAGTTTGGTTCTGCAATGGTGCAAAGTTCTTCAATGTCGCCAATCTTGTTGGCACCCATTTCTATAACGGCCATTTCGGTGTCTTTTGGGATTGAAAGTAAGGTTAGCGGTACACCAATGTGATTGTTTAAATTACCAACTGTAGCTATGGTTTTGTATTTCTGTTTTAGAACGGTAGTAATTAATTCTTTTGTAGTGGTTTTTCCGTTACTGCCGGTAATGCCAATAAATGGGATGTTAAATTGTCTTCTGTGGTGGTTGGCCAATAACTGTAAGGTTTGTAAAACGTTATCTACTAAAATGTATTTCTCCGAAATTGCAAACTCTTTTTCGTCAACTACAGCGTAAGAAGAACCGCTTTCTAGCGCCTTGGCAGCAAATTGATTACCATTAAAGTTGGCGCCTTTCAGGGCAAAGAAAATACTTCCTTCTGTGATTTTACGGGTGTCTGTTGTTACTCCTGTAGACTGAAGGAAAAAAGTGTAAAGTTTTTCTAGTTGAGTCATAAAGCTGCTGTGTTGTTTCTCAAGTTCAATAACTTGTCTATTTTTACAGGTAAATTACCATGTTCAAGGATAGAAAAAGCATAGTTACCATTACTATCGTAATTCTAATTTACATAGGGTTAATAGAATTATTACTCTATTTTGAGAATTTCGATAAATCTTCGGATTTAAATACTTTCCTAGAAGGAATATGGTATACTACGGTTACCATAGCCGGCGTAGGTTATGGCGATTACGTGCCCGTTACTCCTTTTGGTAAGGTAGTGGGGTATTTGTTTGTGCTAGCCAGTATTGGGTTTTACGGCTATTTTGTTTCTAAGCTAACCAATTACTTGCAAGAGTTAAAAGAGAATAAAAAGATGGGGTTTTACGGTACCAAGTTCGAAGATCATACGGTTATATTGGGTTGGGATTCTTTTTCAAGATCGGTGGCCGATCTGTTAGTAAAAGTGGGGCAGCGGGTAGCTATTGTTACCGTTAAAAAGAGTGAGATAGATTTAATTAACGAACATTTCCATAAAAATATTAATAGAGTTTTTGTGCTTTACAGTGAGTTTGATAATTACGATTTGCTTAAAAAAGCCAACATTGAAAAGTGCCGAATGATTTTTATAAACGGTCAAGACGATGCATTAAACCTAGTACATCTTTTAAATCTGAAAAAAGAGTATCCAGACCAACGTTATATAGTTCCTTTAGAAAAAGGAGACCTGAAAGCTACTTTTGTTAGTGCTGGAGTAACGCACCCGGTTTGTAAACAAGACCTTTCTGCCAAGTTGTTGGCTAGTTATATTTTTGAGCCCGAAGTTGCCGAGTTGGGAGAAGAGTTATTAACCTATGCCCAAGATGATGAAGAACACGACATTAAAGAGTATAAAGTGATTTCTGGAAACCCTTTAATAGGGAAATATTACAACGATGCTTTTTTTGAATTGAAAACAGGGTACAACACTATTCTGTTAGGAATTAGCAAGTATATTAATGAGAAAGAAAGAAAATTATATAAAAATCCAGAAGAAAACCTTCTAATTCAAGAAGAGGATTATTTGTTGCTGATTTGTAACGGCAAGCACGAATCACGCATTAATGAGCTTTTTGGCACAATGGAAGGCGTATAAACTATAAGTTATTAACGTCTTTTGTTTATAATTTAAGCCTAACATGATGGTTTAATGCTTTTTTTATTTCTATTTTCGAAGATAATTTTGAGTCGTCTAAAATAAACAACCAACATGAAATTTATTGTTTCTTCTTCAGCCCTATTAAAACAATTGTCAGGAATAAGCGGGGTGATTACGACTAACCCGGTAGTTCCAATTCTAGAGAACTTTCTTTTTGAGGTGTCTGAAGGTTTGTTAAAAGTGACCGCTTCGGATTTACAAACTTCAATGATTACAGAAATTTCTGTAGAAGCTAAGGAAACAGGCAGCATTGCTATACCTGCACGTATCTTAATGGATACCCTTAAAAACTTACCGGAGCAACCTGTTACTTTTACTATAGACGAAGAAACATACAGTATAGAATTAAGTTCTGAATACGGTAGATATAAATTAGCTGGTGAAAACTCTACAGATTTCCCTAAGATACCAGGCGTAACCAATGGAGATACTTTAGAATTGGCTTCTAGCACCTTATACAGAGCTATTCAAAATACAATCTTTGCAGCCAGTAGTGATGATTTAAGACCAGCCATGACGGGTATTTATGTTTCCGTTAACGAAACCAATACTACTTTTGTGGCTACAGATGGTCACCGTTTAGTTCGTTTTAGAAGAGTAGATGTTGCTTCTGAAATGACCAATACCATGATTCTTCCTAAGAAAGCGATGAACTTATTAAAGTCGTCACTTCCTAGTGATAATACCTTGGTTTCTATGGAATACACACCGTCTAATGCATTCTTCAGTTTTAACAACATACAGATGATATGTCGTTTAATTGATGAGCGTTACCCAGATTACGAAAATGTTATTCCTGTTGAAAATCCTAACCGTTTGGTAATAGCTAGAGATTCTTTTTTAAGTTCTCTTAAGCGTATTGCTATTTATGCCAACAAAACAACTAATCAAGTTCGGTTAAAAATTAACGGTAGCGAATTGTTAATCTCTGCGGAAGACTTGGATTTCTCTAACGAAGCCAATGAAAAACTAACCTGTGAATACGAAGGAGAAGATATTGAGATCGGTTTCAACGCGAAATTCTTGATGGAAATGTTGAACAACCTAGATACCAAAACAGTTAGTTTAGAACTTTCGGCACCTAACCGCGCAGGTTTATTAAAACCCGTAGATGGTGAAGAAAACGAAGATGTTTTAATGCTTGTTATGCCTGTAATGCTAAACAACTATTAATAGATAATTAAATTTATTTTAAGCGGAGTTGATTCATTTTGGCTTCGCTTTTTTTGTTTTATATTTAACCGTATAATTTTTTTTAAAATGATAGTTATGAATTACACCAACGAAACAGTAAACGAAAAGCTTTGTAAAGCGTGTGGAGCAGCTGTTGAAGCCTTCAAGAAACTAGGTTCAAGTGACTATAGTCAAATTCAGGATGAACTTGAATATGTGATAGGCAGCTATGGGTATGATAATGTGCCAACTGGTTTGCATTTGGTAGGTAAAAAAGCCTTAAAAAAACTGAAAGCCATAAAAGAAGAAAAACCCCGTGCGGTAACCAAAAAGGTTATTGATGACGTTTCTAAAGCCGTATTGGATTACGAAGAGGTTTACTTCTAATAAAGCAATACTATTGTAGATGTATAAAAAGCCGATTTATAATTGGCTTTTTTTGTGCATTAGTTTTCTAGTAAATTGAGTATAAAGCGGGAGACTAATCACAAAGGTAATGATGACTTAATAACTATTTTAGATCCCAATAATAGATAAATCTTTAGCACTAAATTTTTCAGTACTTAAATGGCCTTTTATCAATTCAGAAATGTTAGCAGAAAGTAGGTCTATAATTTTTTTCTTAGCGAAAGGTCTATAATATACCGTACTGATTTCCCTGACCGGCAACGGTTTTTCAAAATGCTTGGTTTTCCTTTTTCTGAAATTGGTCATTAAGTTATAATACAATTCAGGAACTAAGGTATATCCCCCAAACTGATCGGTTAAGTTTAATAAAGTTTCAAAGGAACTGCCTTCAAATTTTAAATTGGTGGGCACCAATGATTTCTCTTTAATGTTACAAATAGTCATGCTTTGTTTTCGAAAACAATGCCCATCTTCTAGCAACCAAATGTTGTGGTCCTCCATTTCGTGCGGAAGAATGTATTTTTTGTCCAAATCACTAATGCCATAAACCATCATGGCTTCGTAATAGAGTATGTTTTCCTCAAAATCAGTGTCTTCTAATGGTGTAGCCAAAATCCCCATGTCTATCTGGTCCGCCAGTAGTAATCGTTTGATTTCCTCGGTAGTAATTTCAGAAATATCAATTTTAAGTTGAGGAAAATTACTTAAAATTGGTTTTAGAATAATGGGAAGTAAAGAGTTGGCAATGGTTGGGATGATGCCAATTTTAATGCTACCCGAAATTTCTTCCGGAGCAATTTCTTTTAACGCTCTTAATTCTGACTGGTGACCAAGAATTTTTCGGGCTATTTCAATTACTTGTAAACCTTCAGCAGTAGTGAAAATGGGTTGCTTTTTACGGTCGAAAATTATTATGCCCAATTCTTCTTCCAGCTTTTTAATCATGGCACTTAATGTGGCCTGTGTAATGTGGCAACTATCGGCTGCTTTTGCAAAATGCTTTTGCTGGTCTACGGCTATTATGTATTCTAATTGCTGAAAATTCATTAATAGATTTTGTCTATTGATTACATAGAAATATATATTTAAATCTATTAAAACTAATCCGTAGTTTTACCATGTAATCAAGAAGAAAAACAACAAACACTAAAAATTAATATTATGACTTTCACAGGAAAAAAATTCCCTAACATCAATGTTTCAGCCATGAATGAAATGGGTGATACTATTAAAGTTAACATTTTTGAAGAGGCGGCTAAGAACAAAAAGAAGGTACTTCTTTTCTGGTATCCTAAAGATTTTACGTTTGTGTGTCCTACAGAATTACATGCTTTTCAAGAAGCACTTCCTGAATTTGAAAAAAGAAACACCATTGTAGTAGGGGCTTCTTGCGATACAGCAGAAGTACACTTTGCTTGGTTAAACACACCAAAAGATAACGGCGGTATTGAAGGCGTTACCTATAATTTATTGGCTGATAGCAATAGGAATTTGGCCAACGTTCTTGGTATTTTAGACATTAGCGGAGTTACCTATGACGAAGAATTAGGTGCAGAATTGCTAGAAGGAGACAACGTAACCTACCGTGCTACTTACTTAATTGACGAAGAAGGTACCGTTTTCCATGAAGGAATTAACCACATGCCATTAGGTAGAAATGTGAAAGAATTTATCCGTCTGATTGATGCTTACACACACGTACAAGACCACGGTGAAGTTTGTCCTGCTAACTGGGAAGAAGGTAAAACAGCTATGAAAGCAGACAGAACCGGAGTAGCAGAGTATTTAAGTTCAAACTAAAAAACACTACAATGATACAGGAATTAAATTCAGATACATTACAAGAGATTGTAAACAGCAACGAAACCGTTTTGGTACAATACTCTGCGGGTTGGTGCGGAAACTGCCGCATTATGAAACCCAAGTTTAAAAAGTTTTCTGGCGAACATGAAAATGCATCTTTTGTAATTGTTGATGCAGAGAAATTCCCAGAGTCTAGAAAATTAGCCAATGTTGACAATCTACCTACATTTGCCGCCTTTAAAGCAGGTCAATTTGTAAGCCAAGTCCAAACCAATAAAGTAGATGTTTTAAAACAATTTATAGATGAGAATTCCGGTAATTAAACACATACACGGGTTTATTAAAGAAAACGATCAGGATTATGTGATTGAGGCCTTAGAAGTACTAGAGCATTTAACCGAATGCGAAGCTTTGAAAGACGAAGAGCTAGATGTAATTGGCGAAATGATCTCTAATATGTACGGTGCGCTAGAAGTCCGTAAGATGATTAAAGAAGGTAAATCCGAGAAAGAAGCCGTTAACGAATTTATGAAAAGAGTACTAGGTTCAATAGACAAGTAATGGCTTACTTGTTCTGCAACAGATGCCGGAGTCGAAGAAATTCAACTCCGGCTTTTTTTTGTATTATTTGTCTTCTTTTGGTCTGAATTTATGCTGCATTCCGCTTAAAAAGTAACGCAAATATTGGTCGTTACAGTTTCTAAACTGTGATTGCTCAGGTTTTCTAAAAAAAGCACTCAGTTCATGTTTCCCAATTTTTTTGTTAGCAAGACTGAAGAATTCAATCATGTCTTCATCCCTTAAGTTTAAGGCGATTTTTATCTTCCGAAGAATGACATTGTTGCTTAAACGTGCTTCCGGAACAGGTTGTGCACCTTCTCTTTTTCCTCTTAAGTCGTTAATTAAACCGTTCAGAAAAGCAGCTAAATCTACATCGGCCATTTCTTTAAACAATGGATCATCGTCTTTTTTCAGCCAATCGCTTACATGTCCGCGGTGTACCTGATATTCTGCCTTTCCGAAGATTTCAATCATTTTAAAATCATCATAATTGAAAGTATAACGGATGCGGCGTAATATATCGTTGTTGTTCATGCTTGTTTTTTCAGCCTAGAATAAAATTTTATTATAGTCAAAGATAATCACAAGTATCACAGGAGCGGCAGAAGCATTCATAATTTTTACTTTAAAATGTATAACCAAGATGTAATGTTGCAAACATTGTAATTGGAGCAATATCGTATTCCGAAGTTCCTAAACTATTATCTCCCGTAATTCTTGAAGTATATCCAATTCCTGCCCAAGGCTTTATGTAAAAATTGTTTTTAAAGGGTTTTATAGTGTATCCAAAATATCCCATAGCAAGAATATTAGTAAACCTTTCATTTTCGCTAATGTTCTCATTTCCAATTTTGTATTCTTGGATGCCTATTTGTGTGCCTACAAACCACTTTCGATTGACTTCTTTTAAATGATGTTCAACAAATAGACTGTAACCTTGATTTATTCTAATATTCCATCCTTCGTTTTTATTATTCTTATTCAAGTCTACCAAAAGGTCTGGCATATCCATTGCGTAGGTGCCTAAGCCAATTAAAAGATGTTTGGTGCCTTTTGGCTGTAGACGAAAGTGAATGCCATACCCATTAAATACAAATGTGGCGGGGTCTATTTCAATACTGTATTTTGTTTTATTAGTAGTTTCCTCCTTCTGTGCTTGTGATTGAGTACTTAGACCAATTGTTAACATAATCATTGCAATTCCTGTTTTTAAATGTTTCATTTTATTGGGTTTAAATTATTATACGATATATTAATTATATTTAGTTATTGTAAAAAAAAGATCAATCGTTCATTTCGATTAATACTTCCTCAATTGTTTTTTTATTTAATATGTTTTTCATCTGTTGTTCGGCATTTTCTAATAAACTTGAAATGGACTTTTGAGCGTTATCCGGTCTTTTTCCTTCAGCCATAATGTTAAATGAAGTTTGAAATAAAGGTTTGCCTGTTTCCATTGCATTTAGTATGTCCAATATTGTGATTTCTGAAGGTTTTTTCATTAACCTAATCCCGCCTTGCTTTCCTTCCTTAGTTTCTATGATTCCGGCTATGGAAAGATGTTGTAAAATTTTAACTAAAGTAGGTTTAGGGATGTTAAGGATCTCTGAAATAGATTTAGTAGAAAGAAATTCATATTGACCTTGTCGTATTTTATCTGAGATAAAGATCACTACTAAAACAGCTTTCGAAAATGATAATGAATACCCCATACTATATATACTTTATATTGTGTATACAAATGTATTCAAGTAATTTATAACTGCAACTTTTTTCTAAAGATTTTTTTTAAAGAGTTGGTTAATGGTCAAAATTATTACAAAATCGAATCAGTTCTGTCTAGTGATGCCTTTACTTAAATGTATCATAAAGTCAATTTCCGAAGACCTTTAAATAAGGATATTTAATACAAGCTGCAAGCTTGCACTAGTTTAGATTTGGATATTGTGATTTTATTGTAAATAGAGTTGATTGAAAATAAAAACGATTATAACTTTTTTGTTTTTTTCTTGATTGTTATTGCTGGTTTATTTTGTGATAATATGTTACGTTGGAATTTGCCATTGTTGGGTGTTCGTATTCGCCCATCCATAAAAAAGATAACTATTGAAAAGGAGGTTGTTAATAGCCTAACAAGAGTTTTGCCATAAGTCTTTGTTTAACATATAATTACACCCGCCCAATCAAAAAGTGTTCGTGCCCCAAAGCCACGCTTTCGTTTAAATTCTGTATTTTAAAGCATGAATTTCATATTCTTACGGCATGCACATTATCAACAACCAGAAGGCGTTCCGTCGGCTTTGTTGCCGCATCCGCTAACCCCAGAAGGTATTCAGCAGGCCAAAAAAGGTGCACAAAAACTCATTTCGTTTTTTAAAGGGAAAGAAAAGCAGTTGCCCCAATACATAGAAACTTCTAGTTTATTGAGGACATATCAAACTGCTGAAATCATTTCAGAAGCTTTGAATATGGAATTTTCTATTGATTTAAAAATTGTAGAAACCGATCAATTAGCGGAACGTAAAATGGGTCCAATGGCCAACTTAACGGTAAAAGAAATAGAAGCCGTATTAGAAAAAGATCCACGGTACTCGGCACCGCCACCCAATTGGAAGTCTAGTAAAAACTACAGGCTGCCCTTTATCGATTGTGAATCCCTTGCAATGGCAGGTCAAAGAGTAGCCAATTACATTAAAACTACGCCTAGTAATCATATACAAAATACTAATGCTTTTAGAATTCTAGTAGGACACGGTGCTTCCTTTCGGTATGCTTGTGCTGCGCTAGATATTTTACAAGAAACACAAATTCCTAGTTTGAGCATGCATTATGCCGAACCCTTATTTTTTCAGCAAGAAAAACAAGTTTGGAAACACATTGGTGGGAACTGGAAACAAAGGAATTTAAAAGACAACATTGACTAAGATCCAATGGCAAAAAACGAAAAAAGAATAGCTAAGGCCAACCGCATACAACGGGAAGAATGGAAGCCAAAAAGCACACAATCTTGGCCCAAGAAAAATATTCTTAAAGTTGGTGACCAGAATTTAAGTAAGGACGATAGTTTTAAAGCGGTTAAAAAATACGCCCAGAAACGAAAATGGGTTTTCCCAAATCAAGTCATTCATTTTATATCGGATATTCATGCGGATGCCGATGCTTTTTTTAAGTCCCTAATTGGTGCCGGATTAATCAAAAAAACAGGAAAAGAAGATCAAGATTTTCAGCTTCTAGACAAAGCGAAAGAAGGTTTGCTAATTATTGGGGGCGATTGCCTTGACAAAGGCCCCAGTAATTTACGTTTATTAGACGCCATTAAATTAGTAAAGGATGCGGGTGTTAACACGGTGATTTTAGCCGGAAACCACGACATACGCACGCTTGTAGGTTTGGCTATTGGCGAAGACAGACGCTTGGTGGCAGAACACATGTTTGTACGAATGGGTCAAAAATCCATTCCCTTATTTAGAGAAATTTATAAAAAGTACTTGCATAAAAAAGTTAACGAGAAGGAATTGCTTTCGAAAGAAGAAGTAGAAAAACGCTTATTTCCTTCCCAAAAATGGTTTGCTACCTATGCTGAAAAAATGGAGGGTTTAATCCCGCAAGCTAAGATTGAAAGGGAAACCATTCGTATTAAAGAAAAGATAGAAGAAGTAAGAGCTTATTTAAAACGCACCAGATTCTCGCACGGTATGTTGTACGCAACTGTGCAGAAAGCACAAGAGTTATTAGTACAACCCGAAGGTGAGTACGCTTGGTTTTTTTCCGAAATGAAGGTAGCACACCAAGAAGGTTCTTTCTTGTTTATTCATGCTGGCGTAGATGATTTCACCACAGATTGGGTGAGTAGGGTTGGAGTAAATGGTCTAAACGATAAATTCCATATTTTAATGCGGAACGATCCTTTTGAATTGTATAACGGGCATGTGGGTAATGTATTCAGAACTAAATACAGGAATACCGATTTCCCTTTTTCTAAAAACAGCGTAAAAAAGCTGCAAAAACTAGGGTTGAACGCTATTATCCACGGGCATAGGAATACCGTTCAAGGACACCGAATTACGGTGAAACGTGGTTTTTTAAATTTTGAATGCGATACTTCTTTAGATAGAAAAACCCGAAAAATAGAAGGGCTTTCAGGTTTTGGAGCTTCTTGGTTAACGCTTTACCCAGAAGGTAAAATTGAAGCCTATAGCACCGATTACCCAACTGTAAAGGAGTTTTCTATAAAGTATGTAAATGGAAAAATTAACAAGAAACTACCTAACCATAACTTAGAGGAAATAAGCTACCAACCCATTATGAAAAATTCTAAAGTAGAGGTATCTGTAATTGAAGACTCAAAGAAAATTCAAGAAATATTAATGGCTATTGCCGAAGATATTGGCAACGGTAAAATTAATGTAGAAGGGAACGGGCTTCAGTTGTTAGCAGATTTACCGCAAAAGGTAAAACTTTCTGTAAAAGGGAAATCTAAAAAGAAGGGCGGGAAATTAAGTCTAAAGCTGGAATGGAAAAGCTAATGCGATTAGGTTAATAACCCCTCAGTCCTACGGACAGCTCCCCTATAAGTGGAGCAAAAGACGAGTAGCTGGTTATGTTCTAATCAAGAGGTTTGCGATTTTATATCCCCTCCTGTTTTAGGAGGGGTGGCCATAGGCCGGGGTGGTAAATCAAAACTCTACCAAACATGCCTTCAGAATATTAATCCCCTTAACAATATCTTTTTCAGAACTGTTAGAATAATTTAACCGAATGAAGTTTGAACCTTTGTCCAACATAAAGGTGCTGCCCGGTACAAATAACAAGCCACGGCTAAACGCCTTTTGCAACAGGACATCAACCTTCGTTTCCGGCGGTAATTGCAACCACAAAAACATACCGCCTTCAGGCAACGAAAACGAGCAATTGGTCCACAAAGCATGGTGGATTTCAGCAGCCATTACATCACGATGAATTTGATACTGCCGCCTTATCTTTTCAATATGTTCCTTAAAATCATAATCCTTTAAGAACTGATAAATAATATATTGATTCAACGAAGAGGTGTGTAAGTCGCAACTTTGTTTCAGTTTAGTTAAGGCGCTAATTATTGTCTTTTCAGCAATAACCCAACCGCAGCGCATCCCCGGTGAAAGCGTTTTAGAAAACGATCCCAATAAAATACCTTGTGCTCCCAGTTTCTTTTTAAGTGGTTCTGGTTTTTGTCCGGTAAAGGTGATTTCAGAATACGGATCATCTTCAATAAAAAGCAAATTGTACTTTTGGCATTCTTCAATAATGAGCTGTCGGGTTGTGGTGCTGTAACACGCCCCCGATGGATTCTGGAACGTTGGAACACTATAAAACAACTTAATGTCCGGATTAAAGAACAAGGTGTTTTTAAAGGTTTCTATTTCTGGTCCGTCGGGATTTATAGGTATTGCTAAAAGATTTGCATCGTTCGATTTAAAACAATTAATAGCCCCCAAATACCCCGGTTCTTCAATTAAAACTTTATCTCCTGGGTTAATAAAAGAGCGCGCAATTAAATCTAAACCTTGTTGAGAACCACTGGTGATTAAAATTTCTTCTTCCGAAATCTCCATTTGATATTCTTGCCAATAGTAGTTTTTAATCCAATTTTTCAGTTCAGGAATACCTTCACTAGTAGAATATTGCAAGGCTTTAGCGCCGTAGTCTTTAAATACTTTTTCGGTAGAAGCTTGTAGTTGTTCCGTTGGGAAAAGGGTAGGATTAGGCAAACCACCGGCAAAAGAAATTATCCCCGGTTGACCGGCAGATTTAAGGATTTCACGTATAAATGAAGGCTTCATATTCGCCGATCTTTTACTGAATAAGGGATGCATGGTTTCCATGGTATTAAATTGGTTTTGGGTGAAATAAAAAAGGGCCCTTCCCACACGAAGTGAGAAGAGCCCTTTACGATTTAGGTAATAGTCGTCTCACTTACGTGCTAAAGCGCGCAACGGCAATGACTGCTACTACTGTGTTATATAAGTTTGTTTTAAGATTCATTTTGTTAATTATTGGGCATAAAAAAAGCCGATCCTGTTTTTAGCAAGATCGGCTTTGTATATTTTCAGACAAATCAATCCCGCGTCATTCTTTGACAAGAACTACGACTGTGGCGGCAATATTGATTTGTGTTGTTTTCATTTCTGGTGCTAATATAATGAAAATGTATTTATGATAAAGAGTTTAATTTGAACATTGTTCATTACCAAATGATACAGCATCTTCAAGATCATCAAACTTGAAGGTTTTGTTTTTGAGTTTGTCTTTTAAAGATTTACAACCATCAAAAATTTTTAGTAGAGATTTTCTATAATTAGTAGCATAAGCATGTTTGGTTTCTTCCTCTTTTACCAAGAAATATTGGCTCCTTAAATAAGTACCAGTAACCATATATCCGTATCCTGTATTTGAACCCTGAGTTTGCAGAGTATACACATTATAAAGACCAACGTTGCCTTCAACTAAAACTTTTCCCAAATAGTAAAATGTTTTAGTTTTTCCAGCCATTGGTCCAGATTTGTAACTTTTAAAAACCGGAAACATTTTATAAGAACATGTCTCCAGTTGAATAGAGCTTACTTCTGAAATTTTAACTTTTTCTACAATATCCCCGATCTTATATTTTACCTTACCTTGACTTAAGATAATATCTTCATCATAAGTATTTATTGAAGCTTTTATAACATTACCGTCTAACAGAGTGATTGTACCAGCAATATAGTTTTTGGAAAAACCAATAAGATTAAAGGTAAAAAATAGTGTACAGAACAGTAAGTTTTTCATAGTCGGAAAGGTGTTAAGAAGCGATTTTAAATGATTTTTTTATAGTTTACAACTCTGCATCCAACAACTGGTCTTATTAAATAGGGAGTAATTAATGCATTGGAATGCAGAAGTATTTAAAATTAGCATATTCACTTTTCCTCTTACTAAAACCTTATTCAAAAAACTTCTTCATAATCAACGCCACTCCTTTTTCAGGATCTTTTTTACCCCGAAGCTGATACACCGGTAAGTCGTTTAGAAAAGCCAAATAATCATGTTCGCTTAAATCCTTTTTTTGGGAATGAATAGCAGGTGTCATTAAGGACGGCTTTTTCATTATTGCCGCAAGTAAATCGGGCCGTGTATGTAAATCCAATTTCTCTAAACGAAGCTCCGTTTCTTCTTCACCCCAATCTATAATTAATAAAGCTTTGGTTTCTGCTGCCAAGCTAAATTTGCTAGCGCCGTAAATTTCAGGAATTACAACGTCGTACTTTTCTTCCCAATTCCAGATTTCTTCTTGCGTTTTGTTGGCAAAACGTTCCGGTGCTTTTAGAAGAGGTTTTATTTTCGGGTTGTTTAATAACGTTCCCGGATTTACTCTGGGGTGTTTGGGTACACCAATCATGGTGTATTTGTTTTCTTTTTTCTGAAGAATAATACGGTCGTTGCTTACAAAGTCTAACCCTTTGTTCATCAACAATAAAGAAGTAGTAGATTTTCCCTTGCCCGATTGTGCCGCAATTACAATTCCGTGTTGGTTTTGGGCAACCCCGGCCGCATGAAATAAATAGGCATTATCCCGCAAATTCACTTCCATAAAAATGGCATTTACAAAATTAATCAGTTGGTTGGGGAAAGTGGTCAAAGGACCGAAAGCAAACCATTCGCTTGCGCCAATAACAAAATGAACACCTGTTTTAATCTTTTTTACAATCCGGTAACCGTCTGCATCTGCAAATGCTTCTTTAATCCGTTTAGTGGGTGATTCTCGGTACTGCTGGTAGTCCAATCCAAAATCTGGTATTTCCGATTGCCAAGCCGTAATGGTAGCCACCGGATGGTCTGAATTAGTGCTGACCCACTCATTAAAATAGGTTTTCAGCACTGTGATTAAAACCGCTTCGTTGCTAAGAATACGGTAATTTCTGCCATGGAAAGAAAGTGTGATTTCTTCCTTTAACCGAGTGCTTTTTACTTCTTGTAATAATTGAGAGAACTTCACTAGTTAATTTTATCTAATACGTATTGGCTTAAAACATCTGCCGAATCTATTTTGGCGCCTTTAAACAAACCCTTAAATCCACCAAAAGCACTTACTTCAAACACAACTGGGCCATTTGGTGTTTCGGCAATATCTACACAACTAAAGTCTAATTCAAAAATAGCTTGGGTTTTTTCGGCCAAGGCTAAGATGGCTTCACTAGGCTCAAAAGATTCGTAATGACCACCGTCTTGGGTGGTGGTGTTCCAAGAATCTTTGTCGCCCACGCGGGCATAGGTACCTAAATACTGCCCACCCGAAAACACAACCCCAAAATCTTTACCGGGCAATTCTACCAATTCTTGCAAGTACAAACAGCCGTATTGTTCTTTCAGTTTGTCCAGTTTTTTTAGCGTTACCGATTTCGGTTTTAAGATTTCCATACCGCGGGCTTTGGTGCTGAAATTCGGTTTAAATACGGCTCCCGATTTTGATTGAATCCATTCCAAAGCGGCTTCACTGTTTTCGGTAATTAAAGTAGCCGGCATAGGAATATTGTGTGCCGCCATGTTTTTAGTACAGCCAATTCGGCTAATCATCTGGCGTAATTTCTTCGGACTAGAAAAAAACAAAAGTCCTTTGTCTTCCAAATTGATGAAAATATCTAGCCAATCTAAAATGCGTGGTGCGTATTCTCCTAGTTTTTTAATCACTACGGCATCGTAAGTTTCTAAATCCTTTTGTTGATGAAACACTTTGTTTTGCTGAATGTCATACACCAATTCGCTTACCGGAAAAATGTCAGCTATAATGGTTTGGCTGGCGTTGCTTTTGCCTTCAAAAGCTTCTTTCAGAATTTCGGAAGACCAAGCTCCCGGTATTCCAATAATGGCAAAATGTAGTTTTTTTCGCATGGCTTCAGTCTAAAATTTCATTTAAATCGAACGTGAATTTTTTTAAGTTGTTTTTAGAAGCTTGCAAGGCTTCCATTACGGTTAAGGCATTCATGCGCATTTTTTGGTACCATTCATCGTCGTGTAAAAAACGGGTAGACGTAATAAAAGAACGGAACAAACCAAAAGCAAAACGGGCCTCAAAATAATCGTCGTTGTGTTTTTTGGCAAATGTTTTCGCAAAGGCAAAAAGATCTTGGCTTAAAAGATTGCTCTTCTTTTTTATGTTAGTGTCTTCTAATTTAATCCGAAGAGAAGAAACAATAAACACAGAAACATCTTGTGCATAATCGTTAAACCCACTGCGGTGTACATCTATAAAATGAATCGATTTTTTGTCTGGATTGTAAATAATATTGTCAAGATTAAAATCACCGTGACAAAGTACTCTAAAAGGCATTTGTATCTTCTTTTCTAACTGAAGAGCGTCTTTCAATACCTGATTAAAGTTGACTACTTTTTTCTTTTTGCCCACCTTAAATTCTTCAAAGAAATCTTCGTGTACATTAACAATAGCTTGTTTTCTGCTAATAACTTGTTGTACAAAAGTAGAGTCCTTTTTCTTTTTGTTTTGCTGTGTTGTCCAGACTTCTTCTAGCTTGTTTTGTAAGGCTTGGCTTACTTTTTTTACATCTGTGTTTTTGCTTTCACCCAGTAGATAAGCCAATAGATTTTCTCCTTTAAGGTAGTTTACTACTAAGGTACTGTTGTTGCCGTCTAGGGTGTTCCAAACAATTTCAGGAACTGTTTCCGGTACTTTTTTAGCCCAACGTTTTAGCCCTTTTATCTCTGCCGAAATCTTAGACTTTTCACCTTGTTTGTAAAAGAGTTTCTGTTCTAGTTTGCCGGATTTTGATATGCGTTCTAAGCGTAAACGCCCCACTTTACAACCCGATCTAGAAAATAAAAATGGTTTAAACTCATAATGAACGGTTTCGTTCTTCTGAGTTAAGTCGTTCACCACGGCCTCTAGTTTTTCGTAGTATTTTATATTTAAAGAATCGCCTATAGATATGTTCAGAATGCTTTCGCCAATACTTAAAAAACAGTCGCCAATGCGTTCAAAATAACGCACCATAAAAAGCAAAGTGATCATGTCTGAACTCATTTCCTTTTTAGAAATATTAACCTGTATAAAATTGAATTGCTCTAGGTACAATTCATCCAGCAAAACTTCGCTTTTACAAAGTTCTTCGGATAGCTTTTTATCAACTTCGGTAAAGGCTAGATGGATTTTATTCAGTTGTTCTTCAATGCAATGGTAAATAGCATTCAGGTTAAACGATTTAAATTGCCTTTTATCCTGAACGTATTGCACTTGTCTGCCAGCTTGTATTAAAAAATCGGCAATACGTTCTAAATTACTGCTAATGCGTATTAAGGCACGGTAATTTAAGATAAGGGTTTTGTCTTTCGATTTCAGTTTAAAAATAGCCTCGTAGCTAAGGGTTTCTATGCGGCTTTTAAGATTGTGTATGTAGTTGTCTCTTTTTTCTAGTGCGCTAACATGCTGGGGCTGGCATTGCGTTATGGTCTCTTTTACCAACTGAAAAAGTTGTTTTACCTCCAGCACAAGAAACTGAAGGTCGTTGGTCAATTCAGTGTTTATGGTGTTAGAATATCGCTTACTAGAGTTGGCCATTTTGTTTTTCTTCGGAACGGAGTTCTACTTAAGTTACGAAGGTTAAAAAATAATTCAAGTAAGGATAGCCACTATTAAGTATTTAACAATTTGCTAATACAACTACTCCTTTAGATAAGAGTCAATGATGTTTTCTTCTTCCTTCGTGTAAGTTGTGTTTGTTTCGCTTGGGCCTTTTTCATTCGGGATTTCTTTCAGGAATAAGAAATAGAAAATCCATGGAATTTGATTTAAAAGGCTGGTGATTAAAATACGTTCTTTTGCGAAGCCTTCTATTTCTGTAATCGTTAAATATATTTGAATAGCAAGTTGAGTTACTATTAAGGTAAGAGAGGTGAAGATATAGTTCCTGGTATGTACGTATGCTTTTGAATTATGCTTGTGTCGTAAAATAGTAACAATCCAAAATATATAAGAAACCGTAAAAAAAACACCAATAATGACAACTATCATTCTGTTGTTGTAAAGGTTAAAAGTCTTAAATAGAGCCATGCCCACAATACAAATCCCAACAATTAAGGTAGATTTTTTAGCGGCTTCATGCTTAATAAATTCGAAATAGTTAAACCATATGTAATACACCAAAGCTGAAGTTAAAGCGCTAATAAGCAATTGAGCTTTAGGGACATAAATAGGTAATTCTTTAACCGAGTAATTGAGAACAATGCTTATTATAGAAAATAAAATGCTTATAAGAAGTACTACAAAAGTGATTTGAATAATTTTTTTAGAAAGCACAGTTCAATTTTTTAAAGGTCAATTTAAGCATTTTTTTAAATGAGATAGAATAGCTAATCTAAACTTAATGTTAATTGATTTGCGGTTATTAGCGCTATTTGATAGCTGTTTTTTAACACAGGTTTAAGAATCACTTTTTCTACATGGTCTACTTTCGCTGCAAAATAAAAAACTATGTTTAAACAATATACATCTTTTATAAGCGCTGCACTTTTAGCTTCCATGCTTCAAGCGCAGTCCGTAGATGAGTTAACTCATCTAGCCAGTTACGAAACCGGTGGCACAGATGCCGCTGAAGTAGTTTCTTACGATGCTGAAAATAAGCAGGTTTACTTCACAAGTAGCGCAGAGAACAAATTAACTTATTTAAATGTAAGTGATCCATCTACCCCAACTAAAACCGTAGAAATAGATTTGTCAACTTATGGGGGCGGACCTAATTCAGTAGATAACTACAACGGCGTTATTGCTGTTGCTGTTGAAAACGAGACAAAAACAGATGCTGGTTTTGTAGTGTTTTTTGACAAAGACGGTACACATTTGAAAACGGTAACGGCAGGTTCTTTACCAGATATGTTAACGTTTACACCAGATGGTTCTAAAATAATTGTTGCTAACGAAGGCGAGCCTAATGACGATTATTCAATTGATCCCGAAGGTTCGGTTTCAATAATTGACCTTTCTAATGGTGTAGCTAATGCAACGGTTACTACAATAGGTTTCACTGAGTATAACGACAAAAAAGTTTCGCTTCAGAATAAAGGGATAAGAATTTTTGGTAACAATGGAGCTGCTTCTGTAGCCCAAGATATGGAGCCAGAATATATAACTGTTTCTGCCGATGGTTTAAAAGCATATGTAAGTTGTCAAGAAAACAACGCTCTTGCGCTTATTGATTTAGAAAATCTTGAACTAGTAGATATTCTTCCTTTAGGTTACAAAGACCATTCTAAAGGAACTCCTACAACAGAACTATATAAGATTAATGAATTAGCTGCCAACTGGCCTTCTTTAGGAACACCTACTTATAATGGCGGTCAGCCGGAAGTGATGTTGGGTGGTTTTTCTGGGTTGTATTATGCCGACAAAGAAAGCACAAGCGATGTAAGCGTTTTCTATGCAGTTCCAGATAGAGGGCCAAATGATGCGCCAGTAGCGAAAGCAGATGTGACTCCAGCTACATCTCAGAACTTAAGACCGTTTAAATTACCCAATTACCAAGGTAGAATTGTGAAATTCACATTGAATCATTCTTCTGGAGCAGTTACACTAGACGATCAAATCTTATTAACTCGCCAAGATGGTACTACACCTATAACTGGTAAAGGAAATGTTGAAGGTACAGACGAAGTTCCTGTAACCTATACAGATGCTGCAACAGACTACACAAACGAAGATTTTACAGACGTTAATGGCGTAAAATACCACGCGTTGCCTTACGATCCTTATGGTGGTGACTTCGAAGGTATTTTGAAAGATAAGAACGGTGATTTCTGGATGTGTGACGAGTACAGACCAGCTATTTATCATTTTGAAGCAAACGGTACTTTAAAACACCGTTACATTCCTGCAGATGAACAAGTATTGGTAATTAGAGTTGCTGCCGATTATGGCGAAAAAACATTACCGGCAGTATACAACAAAAGATGGGCAAATAGAGGTTTTGAAGGGATTGGCTACGATAGCGTTAACCACGTAATTTACGCCTTCATTCAGTCGCCAATGTACAACCCAAGTTCTGTAACTAAGAACAATTCTGATGTAATTAGAATTTTAGCAATAGACGCTACAGATGGTACACCAGTAGCAGAATACGTTTATTTATTAGAACGAAATAAAGACGCGGGTTATAGCGCTTCTAGAACGGATAAAATTGGTGATGCTTGTTTTATTGGTAACGGTAAATTCTTAGTAATAGAAAGAGATTCTGAAGGCCCAGATAACGAAGAAGGTAAGAAATACATTTACGAAGTAAACCTTACAGGAGCTACTAATATTCTTAATCTTCCTATTTCTGCAGGAACATTAGAAATAAACACTGCCGACGAATTAGCCGATATGGGTATTCAAGCGGTACACAAAACAAAGGTTGTTAATCTTCCTTCTGTTGGGTACAAAGGATCTGATAAAGCAGAAGGCGTTGCGTTATTGCCGGATAATAAAATTGCGGTAATCAACGATAATGATTTTGGTTTAGCTGGTGCAGGTATCACAGACAACAGTGTTTTAGGGATTATTTCTTTTGATGATAATTACGGATTTGATGCCAGTAATAAAGACGATGCAGTAAACATTACTAACCACCCAACTTTAGGAATGCTTTTACCAGACGCTATAACCTCTTACGAAGTAAATGGCAAAATGTACATTGTTACGGCCAATGAAGGTGACTCTAGAGATTACGATGGTTATTCGGAAGAAGTAAGAGTAAAAGATCTTAAGCTAGATTTAACCGCTTATCCAGATGCGGCTGCTTTACAAGAAGACGAAGACTTAGGTCGTTTAAAAACCACTACTTCAATGGGTGATTACGATAACGATGGTGATGTAGATCAGATTTATTCTTACGGAGCGCGTTCGTTCTCCATCTTTGATCAGTACGGAAACTTAGTGTTTGACAGTGGAGATGACTTTGCACAAATCACAAATACAGAAGAACCAGATTTCTTTAATGTTGATGAAGACGAAAAAGATGGAAGAAGCGATGATAAAGGTGTTGAGCCAGAAGCGGTAACCGTAGCCGAAATTAATGGTAGCGTGTATGCTTTTGTAGGTTTTGAAAGAAGTTCTGCCATTGTTGTGTACGATGTTACAGATCCTTTTGCTCCAGAGTTTGTTACATACTATTCTAACAGAAACTTAGCGCAAGAAGGTGATATAGCACCAGAGATCATCAAGTTTGTCTCTGCCGATAAAAGCACAAACGGAAAAGCCATGCTAGTTGTTGGTTACGAAGTAAGCGGAACTGTTGGTTTTATTCAGGTTGGAACAGACCAATTGAATGCAATTAGTGAAACGGTTAAAGCAGCTGAATTTTCGGTTTACCCGAACCCAGTTTCTAACTATGTAAGAATTAATAAAGAAGTTTCAGGAACGGTGTACAACACACAAGGTGCGCCGGTAATGAACTTTAAAAACACTACGGAAATCAATGTTTCTGAATTGCCTAAAGGGATGTACATCATCTCTACAGAAAATGAAGGAAGCAAAAGATTCTTAAAGCTGTAATAGTTGATTTTTTAATTTTCCTTGCGATTAAAAAGCAGTTGGGCACACGGCCTAACTGCTTTTTTTATATTAAAATAGACGTATAAAAAAATCCCGAAGCTTATTAAACCCCGGGATTAGCATTTTTAAGAACGAAGATGAATGCTTAGTTCTCGTTAATTTTTATGGTAGTAATAGCGTCACCTTGTTTAATAGCATCAATTACTTCTAAACCTTCCACCACTTTACCAAAACAAGTGTGATTTCCATCTAAGTGTGCTGTATTGTCTCTGCTGTGGCAAACGAAGAATTGAGAACCACCTGTGTTTCTACCAGCATGTGCCATAGAAAGAACACCTCTGTCGTGGTATTGGTTGTCACCGTCTAATTCACAGTCAATGTGGTAACCTGGTCCGCCGTCGCCTCTTTTGTTAGGGCAACCGCCTTGAATCACAAAATTAGGAAGCACACGGTGAAAATTAAGACCGTCGTAAAAACCTTCTTTAGCCAATTTAACAAAGTTAGCAACGGTATTTGGAGCATCTTTTTCGTAAAACTCCAATTTCATTGTGCCTTTTTCTGTAACTATTTCTCCTGTCATTATTATAGTAGTTTATCTATTTTTTTAGCCAAATCCCAATCCTTATCGGTTACCGTATTTCCGGCATCATGCGTAGAAAGTTCTATGCTAACCGTATTGTACGTATTGCTCCATGTAGGATGGTGATTCATTTTCTCTGCAAAGAAAGCCACTTTTGTCATAAAAGCGAAAGCTTCTACAAAATCCTTAAACTCAAAAGTGCGTATTAGTTTGTTGTTAGTTTCTTTCCACATAAGCGTTTAGTTTGTTTATTTGGTATTAATTTTCAATTCTGGGCGTTAACAACACACATGAAAAGTATTAAAAGTCTTTCCAGCCGGTTATTATTTTCTATTCCGAAAAGAAATATAAATCTATTCTTATTCCTTATAGTTTCTTCAGTAGTAATTAGTTCCTGCGCTAAGAAATTAAATCCATCAAAACCAGATCCAGAATATGTAAATCATAAACTTCCAATTAGGGAATCTAAGTTGCGTATACCCTTTATGGTTTCGGTAGACTATTTAGAAGAACAAATTTCTGCTGGTTTAGAGGAAGAATTATACAAGTCTGAAGACGAACTTAAGTCGGATTGGGGTGAACTAGATGTTAAAATTACCCGTAACGGAAATCTTGATTTAAAAGGAAGCGAAAATGCGTTAAGTTATCGTGTCCCGATTCATGTAGATTTAAAAATTAGTACTTTTCTTTTCAGCAAAAAAGTGAATTTTGATGCGTTATTGGATTTTTCAACGGTTTTAAGTTTTAAAGAGAATTGGCAATTAGCAACCAAAACAGAGTTTTTGAAAACAACGGTACTAAACGATGCTCAATTAAGTTTGGGGTTTATCTCTATTCCTTTACAAACCATTATGGACGGCGTAATGGATTCTACAGAAGACGAGTTGGAAAAAGAAATAGACAAGGCACTTCAGGAAAATTTAAGCATTACCGATTGGGCCAAACAAATGAATACGGAAATGCAGCAGCCGTATTTAATTAACGAAGAATACGAATCTTGGCTTCAATTTAAACCTCAATATTTCGAAATAACACCCATTAAAGGAAATGCCAAATACTTGTATTTTACACTGGGAACTACCTCTTTAATAGATGTGACTTTAGGACAAAAACCTATTTCGGTAGCCAATAAAAATTTACCTCCATTAAAAGTTAATCAGCCTTTAGAAGATCAATTTGACTTACAACTGCCTTTTGAAATTCAGTACCAATATTTAAAAGACGCTATTAATAATGAATTTGGAGGTACCGAATACGAAGCCGGAAAAAAGAAGTTTAAGCTTGACAGCGTGGATCTATACGCCAACGGAAATAAATTGGTTATAGAGTCTTTTATTTCGGGTGATGTAGCGGGTAGAGTGTTTCTTTCGGGGATTCCTTCTTTCAATTCTGAAAAAAAAGAACTGTACTTGAAAGACTTAGATTACGATGTTAAGACGAAAAAAGCCATTCTGAAATTGGCTTCGTGGGTTTTCAAAAGTACGTTTAAAGATAAAATGGAAAAGGAAATGCGTTATTCGTTAAAAGAAGATTTAGATTCTGTAGAAGATAACATTAACGATTTTTTAAGAAGCTCATTTGCTGAAGGGAAAAATACTTCCGTAACCTTCGATTTAAAAAGCATGAACATTGATGAGGTTTATTTGGATAACTTTAAACTTTCTGGGTTTGTAGAAAGCCAAGGGGAATTAAAAGTATATGTGAAGTAGTAGTGAGTTTTTGGTTTTGAGCAATGAGTCTGTTCTCATTACCCAAAACGTATTACTCAAAACCATTATACCATCTCTTCAAAGATTCTTTTTATAGAACAATGTTTGTTCAATAAAGCAGGTAATTCGTCTTTATGAATTCTTTCTTGAGCCATAGAATCTCTATGTCGCAAAGTTACCGTTCCGTCTTCTAAAGTCTGGTGATCAACCGTTACACAAAAAGGTGTTCCAATTAAATCCTGACGGGTATAACGTTTACCAATAGCTGCTTTTTCCTCATAAATTATTTTATGATCGAATTTAAGATCATTAAAGATTTCGGTAGCAACTTCTGGCAAGCCATCTTTTTTCACTAAAGGAAGAATTGCCGCTTTTATAGGCGCAATGGCCGGATGAAGTTTCAAGAACGTTCTTGTTTTCTTTTTGTCGCCTTCACCAACTTCTTCGTCTCTTAAAGCATTGCTGAATACCGCCAAGAAGCAACGATCGGCACCAACGGAAGTTTCTACTACATACGGAATGTAGTTTTCGCTAATCTCATCGTCAAAGTATTGCTGTTTCTTCTTAGAGAATTCTTGGTGGCTTTTTAAATCGAAATCTGTTCTAGAGTGAATACCTTCCATTTCTTTAAAACCGAAAGGAAATTTGTATTCAATATCTACAGCAGCATTGGCATAATGGGCTAATTTATCGTGGTCGTGGAAACGAAGGTCATCCGGTTCTAAACCAATAGCTTTATGCCATTGCATACGGGTTTCTTTCCACATGTTGTACCATTCCATTTCAGTACCCGGGCGAACAAAGAATTGCATTTCCATTTGTTCAAACTCTCTCATACGAAATGTAAACTGACGTGCTACAATTTCGTTACGGAAAGCCTTACCAATTTGTGCAATACCGAATGGAATCTTCATTCTACCCGTTTTTTGAACATTCAGGAAGTTTACAAAGATACCTTGCGCCGTTTCTGGTCTTAAATAGATAACACTAGACTCATCTGAAACAGAACCAATTTTGGTAGAGAACATCAAATTAAACTGACGTACTTCTGTCCAGTTAGCTGTCCCGGAAATTGGGCAAACTATATTTTCTTCAATAATTAATTCACGTACTGCTTCTAAGTTTTCAGCTTCTAAAAGCTTACCTGATTTTTCTAACAACGCTTTGCAACGCTCTAAATCACCAGCGTCTTCATATACAGCAGCTTTGTCTTCTAAAAGAACATCGGCACGGTAACGTTTTTTAGAATCCTTGTTGTCAATCATAGGATCGTTAAAACTGTCAATGTGGCCCGAAGCTTTCCAAGTAGTTGGGTGCATAAAAATTGACGCATCTAAACCAACGATGTTGTCGTGTAATTGCGTCATGGATTTCCACCATAAGTTTTTAAGATTGTTTTTTAACTCAACCCCGTATTGACCGTAGTCATAAACTGCCTGAAGGCCGTCGTAAATTTCACTGGAAGGGAAAATGAAACCGTATTCTTTCGCGTGTGCGATTATCTTCTTGAATTTATTTTCGTCTTTCATGTTGTCTTTTTCTGAAAGCGCAAATATAAATAAATAAGTAGAAAATCTTTTTTCTGTAATCAGGAATGGGGAATGTATCTATATAAAGTATACATTTAGCTAAAAAGCTAAACTTGACTTTTATGAATCGGGTGTTTAATTGATTAACTTTAGAAGTATTAAATCTGATTAATTATGAGTCTTCAAACCGACATAAAATGGATTCAGTCTGAGATAAGCCAGGTAACGGATCCAGAATTAATTAATGTTTTCAAGAGTATTTTAAAATATAGAAATAAGCAAGAAAACGTTGATTGGTGGGATACTATTAATGGAGAGGAAAAGGAAGAAATTGAAACAGGAATAAAACAAGCAGATAAAGGTGATTTTATTTCTCATGAAGAAATAAAAAAAGACTTTAATAAATGGCTTTGAAAATTGTTTGGACTCCACAGGCTAAAAAGGGTTATTTAGCAATTGTTGATTATTTGTCTCAGGAGTGGAGTGAAAAGGAAGTTAAGAACTTTGTGAAACAGACGTTTAAATTTTTTGATCAACTTTCTGAATACCCTAATCTTTTAAAAGAATCTAAAAAGAAGAAAATTCGATCAGGCCCAATTAATAAACATACAATATTAGTTTACAGGGTAAAACCTCGTAAAGGCGAGATTCAGTTATTGTATATCCGCGGATCAAGACAAAAAGCTTTGGTTTAATTAAAACAAAGAAGGTGAAATCATCAACAATTTAGTGTCTTCCACGTCTTGTTCTAAAGGCTCGTGGTAGTGGTGTTCTTCTTCGTAGAAACCGTATTTGGCTCGGTTTTCTAGAATCTCTTTAAGAGCAATAGCTCTGTAGACATAATTAGCTGTTTCAGAATTTAATTTCAAATCGAAATAAGAATCCTTGCGTTGTATCTCTAATTGTCTTTGCACACCCGTAATTCCCATATTATAAGAAGCTGCTGCCAATGACCAATTATTAAATTGACGGTTGGCTATTCTAAAATACTTACAAGCTGCTCGGGTAGATTTTAGTGGGTCTAAACGTTCGTCAATTTCTTCTTCTTCGTTTACGTTTAAGCCCATAGAAACAGCTGTTCCTTCCATAAACTGCCAATATCCTTTGGCTCCTTTATGCGATTCCACATTTCGTAGGTTACTTTCAACTACGGCTAAATACTTTAAGTCTTCGGGTAGGTTATACTGTTCAATTATCTTTTCCATTTTAGGAAACCAATAATTCACCCTTTTTATAATGCGGTGGGTTTTTCTTCTTAGTGAGCTGTAGTGATAGACAGCTTCATCAATTTTATCTTGCACGTGCTTTTTGTGCATAGGGACTTCTTCGCCACAAAAAGAAATTTCTTTGGGTTTGTTTAAGGAATATACCTGATAATAAGATATAGTCTTAAAATTGTAAGTGTTGTTTTTTTCTTGCGTGTATTTGTAGTACGCCGAAAGAATGACCAACACTAGGAAGATCGATATCGTTGTTTGATAGCGAGACATATTCTATCCCCAGTTCAAAAACTATTCCCGAAAGTAAACAAAAGGAAATAAAGTGGATTTCAAATCCATTTTATTATTTTTAAACCAATGGTTTGGATTTGGATTCTCTTATTTCTTGTAAGTGTGTACTTTTTAGGAATTATGTTTCTATACATAAGACAGGATAGATACATCTTTGAACCGGTAAAGTTACCCGCCGATCATGAATTTTCTTTTGAAACCGAATTTGAAGAGCTTTTTATAGAAACTTGGGATGGTAAATTATTAAATGCGCTGTGGTTTAAAGTAGAGAGCCCAAAAGGCTGTGTGCTTTACCACCACGGAAATGCTTACAACTTAGAGTTTTGGGGTAAATTTCATAAGATTTTTACGGACAATGGTTATGATGTCTTAATGTACGACTACCGAGGTTATGGCAAAAGTACGGGCCGTATTTTTCCGGGTTGTTTAAAACAAGACGCTTTAAAAGTGTATCTCTTTTTATTACGAAAATACGGCAGAAAAAATATTATTCAGTTTGGTAGGTCATTAGGCACAGGTATAGCCGCTAGTTTGGCCAGTAGAGTTAAAGCTCCACTTTTAATTCTAGAAACGCCCTATTACAGCATAATGGAAATGGCCAATCAGAAATTTAAAATAGTGCCATTACGTTGGGTATTGCGTTTCCCAATGCGCACAGATTTCTACATATCTGCGTTACAATGCCCAATTTTTGTTTTTCATGGAACTAAAGATGTAAAAATTCCTTATTTACATAGCGAAAAGTTGGCGCGCTTAAATTCCAACGTACAATTAATAACCATAGAAAACGGAACCCATATGAATTTGGATGATTTTGAAGAATACAGACAAGAGCTTACTAGTATTCTTAAAAACTTCCGATAAACTTCGGGTTTAAACCTCCCTTTAAAGCTAAAATTTATAGTTTTGTTGTGGAATCGTCTATTTGCTATCTATATAAAAATTTATGGAACAGGAACTTAAAAAACTGGATAAAATACTTGTAGCCAACAGAGGTGAAATTGCTATTAGAATACTAAGAGCTGCTTCGGAATTAGGAATCCGTACGGTAGCCATGTATACTTTTGAAGACCGCTATTCGCTACATAGGTATAAAGCAGATGAAGCTTATCAGATTGGATCTGACGAAGAGCCATTAAAACCTTACTTAGATGTTGAGGAAATTATAAAATTGGCAAAGCGTCATAATATAGATGCTATTCATCCCGGTTATGGTTTCTTGTCAGAGAACTTAAATTTTGCCACGCGCTGTAGAGAAGAAGGTGTTATTTTTGTTGGTCCAGAGCCAGAAGCAATGGCACAAATGGGAGACAAAGTGGCCGCTAAACAAATAGCGATTAATGCCAAAGTCCCTATTATTCAGGACAGTCAAGTTGACTTAACAGATGCGGATATAGCTCGTTCAGAAGCCAAAAGAATTGGTTACCCAGTAATGTTAAAAGCGGCATCTGGCGGTGGTGGACGTGGTATGCGTGTTATTCGTTCCGAAGATGAATTACAACGTTCTTTTGGGGAAGCGAAAGCCGAAGCCGAAAAATTCTTTGGTGACGATACTGTTTTCCTAGAAAAATTTATCGATCAACCAAAACACATTGAAGTGCAGTTGATGGGCGATAATTATGGAAATATCGTTCATTTATACGAAAGAGACTGTTCCGTACAAAGACGTTTCCAGAAAGTAGTAGAAGTTGCCCCTTCACCTAATTTAAAAGAAGATACAAAGCAAAAAATATACGGCTACGCTATTGCTATAGCTAAGGCGGTTAATTATAATAATGTTGGTACGGTAGAATTTTTGGTAGATAGAGATGAGAATATCTTTTTTATTGAAGTGAATCCAAGAGTTCAAGTAGAGCACACTATTACCGAAGAAGTTACCGGTGTTGATATTGTCCGTTCTCAAATCTTAATTGCAAAAGGGCATAAGCTTTCAGATCCAGGGATTTTTATTTTATCTCAGGAAGATGTACAATTAAACGGTTTTGCTGTTCAATGCCGTGTAACTACTGAAAACCCCAAAGAGAATTTTAAACCCGATTACGGAACTATAATCGCCTATAGAAATGCAGCTGGTTTTGGTATTCGTTTAGACGAAGGTAGTACCTACCCTGGAATGAAAATTTCACCTTTCTTCGATTCTATGTTGGTGAAAGTAACCGCCAAAGGCAGAACCCTAAAAGGAGCAGCCGAAAGATTAGATAGAACACTTTCTGAATTCAGAATTAGAGGGGTAGAAACAAACATTCATTTCTTAAAGAATGTAATATCTCACCCAACGTTTAGAAGTGGCGATTGTACGGTAAACTTTATTAAAGACAATCCTAGTTTGTTCCAAATGCCAAGAATCTTGGACAGAGGAACAAAAACATTAAAATATTTAGGACATACCACGGTAAACGGTAATCCGTCTGTGAAATTCACAGATCCTAATAAAAAATTTAGAACGCCAATTATCCCTTCTTATGATAAAGCTGATATTTATCCAAAAGGAACAAAAGATATCTTAACCGATTTAGGAAGAGAAGGATTTGTTGATTGGTTGAAAAAAGAAAAATCGGTTAAAATTACCGATACCACTTTTAGAGATGCACATCAATCGCTTTTGGCCACCAGAGTAAGGTCTAGAGATCTTTTAGCTATTGCTGAAAGCTATGCTAAAAACAACCCAGAAATTTTCTCTGTTGAAATGTGGGGTGGGGCAACCTTTGATGTAGCACTTCGCTTCTTGCACGAATGTCCTTGGAAACGTTTAAAAGCAATGCGAGAAGCTATGCCAAACATCTTGCTGCAAATGCTTTTCAGAGGATCAAATGGTGTGGGTTACAAAGCGTATCCAGATAACTTAATCGAGAAATTTATTGTAGAGTCAGCCAATAACGGAATGGATATTTTTAGAATATTCGATTCGTTAAACTGGTTAGACGCTATGAAAACAAGTATTCGTACCGTTAAAAACGAAACGAATTCTTTAGCCGAAGTAGCTATTTGCTACACAGGTGATATTCTAGACAAAGAGCAGAAAAAATATACCCTTCAGTATTATATAGATTTAGCCAAACGCATTGAAGACGAAGGTGCTCACATCTTAGCCATAAAAGATATGGCCGGACTTCTTACGCCAATGGCTGCTGCGGAATTAATCCCTGCGTTAAAAGAAGCGGTGAGTATGCCGTTGCATTTGCATACACACGACACCAGTTCAATTCAGTCTTCAACGTATTTAAAAGCTATAGAAGGCGGAATAGATGTTGTTGATTGTTCCATTGCATCTATGTCTGGCTTAACATCTCAGCCCAATTTGAATTCGGTAGCACACATGTTTAAAGGGCACGAACGTGACCCTAAATTGAACATCCCTTCTTTAAATAAATATTCTACTTATTGGGAAGATATAAGAGAGTATTATTATCCATTTGAATCTGGGCTTAAGGCAGGTACGGCAGAAGTTTACGGAAATGAAATACCAGGCGGTCAGTATTCTAATCTTCGTCCACAAGCAGAATCTTTAGGTTTAGTTGGGGAAGATTTCGAAAAAGTAAAAAGAAACTACGCCGTTGTAAACAAAATGTTTGGGGACATTGTAAAAGTAACACCTAGCTCTAAAGTAGTAGGTGATATGGCTATTTTCATGACCTCTAATAACATTACTCCGGAAGATATTATGAATCCGGCAAACAGTTATGCTTACCCGGAATCTGTAGTAAGTTTCTTTAGAGGTGAGTTGGGACAGCCGGTGGGTGGTTTCCCTAAAGAACTACAAAAAGTTATTCTGAAAGGTGAAAAACCATTTACAGATAGACCAAACGAGCATTTAGAACCCATTGACTTTGATAAAGAGTTTAAAGAGTTCCAAGTTAAGTTTGCCGACTTCTGTGATTTTAAAGACTTCTTGTCGTACAAATTATACCCTAAGGTATTCGAAGACTACTTCCAACACCATATGGACTATGGGTATGTTTCTGATATACCAACAAAAGCTTTCTTCTTCGGTTTAGAAAAAGGAGAAGAAATTTTGGTGCCTATAGATGAAGGTAAAACCATTATGATTAAGCTCATGTATGTATTAGAACCAGATGAAAATGGTATGCGTACAGTTGGTTTCGAGTTGAATGGCCAAACCCGAAGAATTCAGATTAAAGATGAAAACTTTAAAGGTACAGTAGCAAGCAATAAAAAAGTTACCGACAAAGAAACAGAAGTTGGTGCACCACTTCAAGGTAAAATATCTGGTGTTTCAGTAAAAGTAGGGGATGAAGTAGATGAAGATACACCTCTATTTGTTATTGAAGCCATGAAAATGGAAACCACAATTGCAGCATCTAGACAAGCAAAAGTTAAACGTATAGTTTTAGAAGCGGGTAGCATGGTTCAACAGAACGATGTTGTTATTGAATTAGAATAACCATGTCAAAGCAAAAGATTATAGCCATAGACGGTTATTCGGGTACTGGTAAAAGTAGTACAGCAAAAAGAGTTGCAAAAAAACTAAAGTACCGGTATATAGATACCGGTGCTATGTATAGAGCGGTTACTCTTTATTTAATACGAAATAACATACCAGTTGATTCTGTTGAAGAAGTAGAAGCTGTTTTAGATGATATTCAATTGGATTTCAGAGTAAATTCTAAAAGCCAATCCAGTTATATTACACTAAATGGAGAAGCCGTGGAAGATTACATCCGTGGTGGTGATGTAGCCCGTAATGTTAGTGCTGTAGCAGCTATTTCTGCAGTAAGAAGAAAGCTAGTTTCAGAACAACGCGCTATGGGGGAAGCTGGCGGCGTGGTTATGGATGGTAGAGATATTGGCACGGTTGTATTTCCTAATGCCGAATTGAAGATTTTTATGTCGGCTGGTTTAGAAATTAGAGCCAAAAGACGTTTGAAAGAGTTGGAAGAGAAAAATATTGAAGCAACTTTAGACGAAGTAATGCTAAATCTTAAAGAACGCGACATTATTGATAGTGGTAGAGAAGATTCCCCACTTATGAAAGCAAACGACGCTATCATTATAGAAACCGATAATATCACACTAGACCAACAAGTTGAAATAGTACTAAAACACTGTCCGGTTGTTTAGATTAGTTCTAAATTAATATCGTTAGCGCAGCAAGTTAAAGTGCCTGATAAAATAATCTCATTATTTATTAATTTAGCGTTCCTAAAATGCATAGCTATTAATTTCTATAAATTATGTCTAGAAACATCAAGCTGAAAAAAGGCTTCGATATTAATCTGGTTGGAAAGGCAGAGAAAACGGTAGAAGAGCTACCAATTGCCGGAACATATGCGATTAAACCAACGGATTTTCAAGGTTACGTTAAGCCAAAAGTTTTGGTAGCCGAGGGAGACCGAGTTAAAGCAGGACAACCACTTTATTTCGACAAAAGTGTACCTTCAGTTCAGTATACATCTCCAGTTAGTGGGGAAGTAGTAGAAGTAAGAAGGGGAGAAAAAAGAAGACTGTTGGAAATTATTGTTAAAGCAGACAGTGCTATTGAATACGAAGAATTCAAAAAGTATTCTGCTTCAGAAATCAATAATATCTCAAAAGAAGAAGCACAGGAGTCTATTCTAAAATCGGGTCTTTGGCCTAACTTCATGCAAAGACCGTATGCAGTTATTGCTAATCCTGAGGAAACTCCAAAAGCAATCTTTATATCAGCATTCGATTCATCTCCATTAGCACCAGATTATTCAATCCTTTACAAAGGAGAAGAAGAAGCTTTTAAAGCTGGGGTTGAAATCCTGAAAAAATTCTCAAAAGAAGTCCATGTAAATGTAAGCCAAGACAGAGAGACTTCTCCTGTTTTTTCTTCAGCTACAGGCGTGGAAGTTAATACGTTTTCTGGTCCCCACCCATCGGGTAATGTAGGGGTACAGATTCACCACATTAATCCAATAAATAAAGGAGATATAGCTTGGACGGTTAGTCCTTTTGGCGTTATTCAGTTAGGGAAATTATTCCTTGAAGGAAAATACGATGCTTCCAAAATTATTGCATTAACGGGTTCAGAGATTACTGCTCCTAAGTATTATAAGACCATAAGTGGCGTAGCTATTGAAACTTTAACTAAAGGGAAAATAAGCGGTGATCACGTAAGAATTATTAGTGGAAACATTCTTTCTGGAGAAAAAGTAGAAGAAAATACACACTTAGGTTATTACCATAACCAAGTTACTGTAATACCAGAAGGAGACCATGGTAAATTCTTTGGTTCTTTTGGCCCAGATACAGAAAGACCTTCTGTACATAGAGCGTTTGGTCTATTCTCATTCCTTAATGGTTCTAAGAAAGAATACACGGTTAACTCTAACCTTAACGGTGAAAGAAGACCACATGTATTCACCGGCGTTATGGAAAAAGTGCTTCCAATGGATATTCTTCCTGTTTATCTATTGAAAGCAATTGAAACCGAGGATTATGACGAAATGGAAGCGTTAGGGATTTACGAAGTAGCAGAAGAAGACTTTGCTTTATGTGAATTTGTAGACGTTTCTAAGCATGATGTTCAGAAATTGATTAGAACGGGTATTGAATTAATGCAAAACAGTTAAGAAATGTCAGATTTCCTTAGAAAAAAAGTTCATGAAATAAAACCCCTTTTTGAAAAAGGTGGGAAATATGAGAAATGGTACTTTGTATTTGAGGCTCACGAAACGCTTCTCTTTCAACCAGATTCAACTGCTGGTAAAAAAGGAGCTCATATACGTGATGCCAATGATATGAAACGTGCTATGGTAACGGTAATCTATGCGTTAATACCAGCCTTGTTATTTGGTGTTTGGAACATTGGTTACCAACATTTCCGTGTTTTAACGGATGCTCAAATAATGGCTGAAATTGGTAGTGCAGCACCTGGATTTATTGATTATGTATTGTTTGGCGCTATGCGTTTCATTCCAATTATTGCAGTGTCTTACATTGTAGGTCTTGGGGTTGAATTTGCTTTTGCAACCATAAAAAGACATCCAATAAGTGAAGGATTCTTAGTATCGGGTTTATTATTACCATTAATTGTTCCTTCTACTATTCCTTTATGGCAAGTGGCTGTAGCAACTATTTTTGCGGTAATTTTAGGTAAAGAAGTATTTGGTGGTACAGGGATGAATATTCTTAATGTTGCTTTAGTAACAAGAGCGTTCTTATTCTTTGCTTATCCAGGACAAATATCTGGTGATCAGGTTTGGATTGATGTAGACGGTTATACAGGAGCAACAGTTCTTGGTGATGCTGCTTTAGGTTATTATGCTAATCCTGCAATTGCACCAGCTGGTTGGGAAGCATTTTCATTTATGGATATGTTCTTAGGTTTTATACCAGGTTCAATTGGTGAAACATCTACTTTAGCAATCATTTTAGGTGCTGGTATTCTGTTATTAACAGGTGTTGGTTCTTGGAGAGTAATGTTAGCCATGGTGTGTGGTGCTTTAACAATGGGTTTTGTTGTAGAATCATTCGGAGCAAGTTATTTTGGGTTAGATCATTTCTACTATCACTTAGTAGCTGGTGGTTTTGCTTTCGGTACTGTTTTTATGGCTACCGATCCAGTAACGGCTTCACAAACCAACACAGGTAAATATTTTTATGGATTCTTAGCGGGTTTACTTTCTATCTTAATTAGAGTACTTAATCCTGCCTATCCTGAAGGTGTTATGTTAGCGATTCTTCTTATGAATGTATTCGCTCCATTAATTGATTACTATGTAGTACAAGCAAATAAAAATAGGAGGTTAAAACGTGCAACGGTCTAATACTTATATACTAATATTTACGATAGTACTTACGATAGTTTGTGCTGGTCTACTTGCTGGTGTTAGTGTGGCTTTAAAGCCCGAACACGATAAGCAAATTGAATTAGATACTAAATCTCAAATTTTAGGTGCAGTTATGGACGTTACAAACGTTCAAGACATACTTGGTACTTATGATAAAAGAGTTGAGAGTATTGTGGTTGATTACAAAGGGAATGTAATTGAAGGAAAGAATGCGGAAGATATTAACGCGCTTTCAGAATTCAAAAAGAAAAAAGTCGAAGAGAAACTTTTCCCAGTTTACAAAGTAAAAAGCGAAGTAGACGAAAATGAAGTACAGGCTTACGTGTTGCCAATGTATGGTAACGGACTTTGGGATTTAATTTGGGGTTTTGTGGCCCTAGGTCCAGATCTTAATGAAGTAGAAGGTGCTGTTTTTGATCATAAAGGTGAAACTCCTGGTCTTGGTGCTAGAATTACTAACTCTGCTGAAAATACTGGCGGTTCAGATGATTTTCAAAATAGATTTCAAGGAAAAGAAATCTTTGACGAAAGTGGAAACTTAGTTGGAGTTAAAGTACTTAAAGGGGAGGGGCATAGCATCCCAGAAAGTGATAAACACGATATTGATGGTTTATCTGGTGCTACTATGACTACAAGTGGATTAAATCGAATGATTGAATCGTACTTAGGTTACTACTCTAATTTCATTGCCAAAGAAAAGAAGAATGTTAAAACTTCTTCTCCTTCTAAGGGCGATAGCAACGCAGGAATTGAGTTAGACATTAATAACTCAAAAGGAGAATAATTAGATTTCAAAATTTTAAAATATGAGTACTGAAGCACAAGTAGCAGAAAAAGAGTTGGTGAAAGAGCCAAAAGAACCTCTTTTTTCGAAGCGTAGAAAAGCTTATGTAACCGATCCTTTAGATGATGATAACCCGGTTACTGTACAGATATTAGGTATTTGTTCTGCATTAGCGGTAACGTCTCAGTTAAAACCAACGTTGGTTATGGCTATTGCTGTAACTGTAGTTGTTGTTTTCTCAAACGTTATTATTTCAATGTTGAGAAACTTAATCCCTGGTCGTATTCGTATTATTGCTCAATTAGCTATTGTAGCTACATTGGTGGCTTTAGTAGATATGGCTCTTAAGAGCGTATATATACGATGTGTCTAAACAACTTTCTGTATTTGTTGGTCTAATTATTACCAACTGTATTGTAATGGGGCGTTTAGAGGCTTTTGCAATGGGTAATAAAGCATGGGATTCGGCTTTAGATGGTCTGGGTTCTGGTTTTGGTTATGCTTGGGTAATTTTAGCTATCGCTTTCTTTAGAGAGTTATTAGGTTCTGGTAAGTTATTCGGTATACAAATAGTACCCAATGCATTTTATGAAATGGGATATGTAAACAACGGTTTAATGTCTTTCCCGGTGGGAGCATTTATAATTGTTGGTTTAATTATTTGGGTACAAAGAACAAGAAACGGTTACGTAGAAGATTAAAAATCAGATATCATGGATTTAATTAATTTAGCCATAAAATCGATATTCATTGAAAATATGATTTTCGCATTCTTCTTAGGAATGTGTTCATATCTTGCGGTATCGAAAAAAGTAAAAACAGCCATTGGTTTAGGGGCCGCTGTAGTTTTCGTTTTAACGATTACAGTTCCTATCAACTGGTTGTTAAATGAGTATGTACTAAAAGGAGGCGCCTTAATTTGGGCGGGTGATCAGTTTGCAGATGTAGATTTATCTTTCCTTAGATTTATAATGTTTATTGCTACTATTGCAGCTATGGTGCAGTTAGTAGAAATGGTGGTAGAAAAATTCACACCTGCATTATATGGTTCATTAGGTATTTTCTTACCTCTTATCGCGGTAAACTGTTCTATCTTAGGGGGGTCATTATTTATGGTTTCTAGAGATTATATGTTAAGCGAAGCAACGGTATTTGGTTTTGCATCTGGTATTGGGTGGTTATTAGCCATTGTAGTATTAGCGGCTATTAGAGAGAAAATGAAATACTCTAAAGTGCCTAATGGTCTTAGAGGTTTAGGCATCACCATGATCATTACTGGATTAATGGGTATTGCGTTTATGTCTTTCCAAGGTATTAAATTTAGTCAGGCAGATGAGGTTGAGAAATCTTCTGATGTTGAAGTGCCTTCGGTACAAAAAGATTAAAAAAATATAATATAGATCTAAAAAGAAAAAGGCCTCATTTGAGGCCTTTTTTTGTGCTTATAGTTGAGCTTCAATTTTTCCGGCTAGTACATTTTTAGGTACTGCGCCAACTTGTTTGTCAACAATTTCTCCGTTTTTGATTACTAATAAAGTCGGTATACTTCTAATTCCGTATTTAGCAGAGACATTTGGATTCTCATCTACGTTTAGTTTACCTATAATAGCTTTCCCTTCAAAATCACCCGCTAATTCTTCAACAACCGGAGCAATCATTTTACATGGTCCACACCATTCTGCCCAGAAGTCTACTAATACCGGTTGGTCAGTACCAATAACTTCCTCGAAGTTTGCATCGGTTATTTCTACTGCTTTACCCATTTTCTTTCCTTTCTTTAATTGATTCGTAAATTTAATACAATTTTCATCTAAATAAGTTCCAACTTATTTTTTTATACCTAAAGTGTAAGGTGCACTACCTTTTTAGTTTCAAAGAATTCTTCTTCAAAGAACTCAGATATATCCCAAATCTTGTAAGTTTTCTTAGTTTCCTTAAGTTCTTCCACTAAATCACCACCTTTAAGACTTATGATTCCGTTTGTTAAATCATTAAATGAAGTTTTAGAAATCTTGGTAGAAACCCATGGTAGAATATTACTCATTCTACTTACTGCTCTATTAACGACAAAATCATAGCTGCCATTACAATCTTCGGCACGTTTTTGTTGTGCTAAAACATTTTCAAGCTTTAAGGCTTTTTGAATTTCGTCTACCACTAATATTTTTTTCCCAATAGAGTCAACCAAATGGAAATTAGTATCTGGGAAGAGGATAGCTAAAGGTATTCCCGGGAAACCTCCCCCGGTACCAACATCTAGTATTTTTGTATCTGGTTTAAACTGAATGATTTTAGCAATGGCTAAAGAATGCAAAACATGTCTTTCATAAAAGTTCTCTGTGTCTTTTCTAGAAATTACATTAATCTTTTCATTCCATTCAAAATATAGATCTTTTAGCTGTGCTAACTTATCTATTTTTTCCTGATCTAAATCCGGAAAGTATTTGCTAATTGTTTTCAATAAAACTTTTCTTTTTTATTTCTAAGTATTTTGATGAGTAATTCCCGGGCTCTATGAAGTTGAGCTTTAACAGTACCTATTGGTAATTCCAATTCATCTGCTATTTCTTGATAAGAAAGTTCTTTAAAATAACGAAGCTCAATTAACAATTGGTACTTGTCCGGTATCTTCTCTACGAAGGTACGTAATATTTCAATTCTTTGCTTTTGTATGGCCTGGTCTTGTGGGTTTAACTCAGTATCGGCTATGTCTAAATAATAAGCCCCCTCTTCGTCACCAATTGCTTGGTTAATACTTACGGTTTGTAACCTTTTTTTTCTTAGAAAATCAATGCTGTTATTGGTGGCAATTCTAAAAATCCAAGTACTGAAATTATAATCAAATTCATAACGTTCAATGTTTTTAAAAGCTTTAGTAAAAGTTTCAATCATTATGTCTTCTGCATCTTCTTGGTTTTTCACCATGCGATAAATTATCTGATATACAGCTCTGCTGTAGCTTTTTAAAATTTCTGAGAATGCAGATTGCTCTTGTTGTTGAGCTCTTAAAATAAGTTCGCTATTTTGTTTTTTTTTCTGTGACATATTACCACTTCTTTGGGTTAAAAATTAAAGATAGAAGGCCAAGTAAATTTCTTTGAATAATGTATAGACCATCAAAAATTACGAAAGAGTATTTAAAAGTTTTTTCAATATATAATTTACTGGTAACCAAATAATAAGATAACAAAAAGATTGCCATTCTTAAAGAGAAAACTATAGTAAAAATTAAAAATGAGTCTGTTATTAACAGGCAAATAGAGCATAAGTAGAATGTGCTTTTTGTGAGATCTACAAACGAAAGAGCTATTAAAGGCTTAGCCTTATAAAGACTGCCAACGCTATAATGACGGCTTTTTTGTTGGATATATTCCTTTCCAGAAGCTTTAGCATACGTATATACAAGGCTATGTTTAGAAAGGCTTACTGCGGTATTTTTAGAGGTCATTATTTTTTGTAAAAATAAATCATCATCTCCACCATTAATTTTTTCAATTCCTTTAAATCCATGTTCATTCAAAAATGTGCTTTTTCGGTACAATACATTCCTTCCTACACCCATGTAGGGCAATTTTATAAGAGCGAAAAATAGGTATGAAATGGCTGTGGTTATATTTTCGAATTGCTGATAATCATTTAAAAAAGAATTTTTCTTATAGATAAAAGGAGAGGTACCTAGAACAATATCTTTATCTGGACTTAGGTAAGAACTCATTTCGGAAACCCAATTTTTACTGGCAGGAAAACAATCGGCATCAGTTAATAAAATAAGCGGGTATTTCGCTGCTTCAATTCCGGTTTTAAGAGCAAATTTTTTAGAATTGTAGGTGTCCGTATTTTCTGTGACCTTTATTATTTTCAGTTTAGGACAGGATAAAGAATAATTTTCTAAAAAAATGTTACTTCCATCCGTTGAATTATCGCTAACTATTATTATTTCGTATAAAGGGTAATTTTGTTCTAATAATAAGGGTAGGTGTTTTTTTAGATTGTTAAGTTCGTTTTTAGCAGCAATCACAATAGACACAGCTTCTTTATTGGGGTTTTCTATAACTTTTTTAGTTTTAATAATTACCCATGTAGACAAAATTAGATATAGGATATCTAGCAAAGTGCTGGTAAAAAATAATATTGTTAGTACTTCGTAAAACAAGGTTGTATTTTTGACTTTCCTTCAAAGAAAGGAAAAAGAATATCCGATTCAAATAATGAAATTTAGTATAGAGAAGAAAGACGTTCAGTCTAAAGCCAGAGCCGGGGAAATAACAACAGACCACGGAACCATTCAGACACCAATTTTTATGCCTGTAGGTACTGCCGGTACAGTTAAAGCAGTTCATCAAAGAGAATTAGAATACGATGTTCAGGCGCAAATAATTTTAGGAAATACTTACCACCTTTATATGCGGCCGGGTTTAGAAATCATAAACAAAGCCGGTGGGTTGCATAAATTTAATGGATGGAACAAGCCTATTTTAACCGATAGCGGTGGGTATCAGGTTTATTCTCTTTCTGGAGCTAGAAAAATTACCGAAGAAGGTGTTGTCTTTCAATCTCATATAGATGGATCTAGGCATTTATTTACTCCTGAAAATGTAATGGATATTCAGCGAACAATTGGAGCAGATTTAATTATGGCGTTTGACGAATGCACACCTTACCCGTGTGATTATGCTTATGCTAAGAAATCTATACAAATGACACACCGTTGGCTGAAAAGATGTTGTGATCGTTTTGACTCTACCGAACCATTATATGGATATAATCAGACATTGTTGCCTATTGTACAGGGCAGTGTTTATAAAGACTTACGTATAGAATCTGCCGAAACCATAGCTTCTTTTGGAAGAGAGGCCAATGCCATTGGTGGGCTTTCTGTGGGTGAACCGCACGAAGATATGTATGCGATGACGGAAGTAGTTTGCGATATTCTTCCAGAAGATAAGCCTAGGTATTTAATGGGTGTTGGTACTCCCGCTAATTTATTAGAATGTATTGCGTTGGGTGTAGATATGTTCGACTGTGTAATGCCAACCCGTAATGCTAGAAACGGCATGTTGTTTACCACTGAGGGGATTATTAATATAAAAAACAAAAAGTGGGAAATGGATTTCTCGCCAATAGATGAAGGATTGGGAGGCTATGTAAGTACATTTTATACCAAAGCCTACTTAAGGCATTTATTAATTAGTAAAGAGATTTTGTCTGCGCAAATTGCCTCTATCCATAACCTTAGTTTTTATTTATGGTTAATGGGTGAAGCTAGAAAACATATAGTTGCCGGTGATTTTACCGAATGGAAAAACAAAATGGTAATAAAGCTTTCTCAACGTTTATGATTAACTCTTGGTTACCATATAATAAAGAAGCCAACCAACTTTTTTTTCAGGTGCTTAAAGAAAATGGTCTTTTTAAGAATGACCATTTTAAACGTCTATTCTCTCACCTGTTAATTGCAGAACACATTTGGTATTCAAGAATCTTAAAAAAAGAAGCCGGATACCAAGTTTGGGAAGTATTAGAAGAAAGGCAAATAGTACAGTTTTTTACTATAATTGCTATTGAACTAGAAAAAGTAAGCAGTATTGATGACTCTAGTGAAGTAACTTATATAAATTCTAAAGGAGTTTCATTTACTAATAAAGTAGCAGATATTTTATTACATGTTGTTAATCATGCTTCTTATCACAGAGGTCAAATTTCTGAAGCATTAAAACGTTTAGGTATTCAGCCCCCAGAAACAGATTATATATTTTATAAGAGGAATAAGAAATGAAGATTTTAGATCTCTATATACTTAAAAAATACATTAGTGCTTTTTTATTTGTGGTTTTCTGCTTGGTGGCAATCATATGTATAATAGATTATGCTGAAAAAAATGAAGACTATATGCAAGCTTCATTAACTTTTGGGCAAGTTTTTATGGGGTATTACATCCATATGATTCCTTATCTAGTTAATTTTTTAAGTCCCATTACTGTCTTTGTTTCTACTATTTTAATCACGGCACAGTTGGCTTCCCACACCGAGATTATTGCTATACTTAGTAGTGGAGTTAGTTTTATTCGCTTTATATTTTCTTATGTAATTGGCGCTATACTTCTGGGCGTAATTGTGTTTTTTCTTTTGGGTTGGGTAATTCCGAAGTCAAACCAAAAAAGGGTGGATTTTGAAATTCAGTATTTAGATAAAAAAACGAACTTTGATAGAAAGGATATCCATTTGCGTTTAGCACCAGACCTATACGCCTATTTAGAATCCTACAATCATTCTGCTAATATGGGATACCAATTTTCTTTAGAGAAAATGGACGGTAAAGAAGTGGTTGAAAAACTTACGGCTAATAAAATCACTTGGGATACTACGGCTCAAAAATGGCACATATATAAATACGAGAACAGAATTTTTAAGGACGGAAAAGAAACCATTGTTACCTCTTCGGGTGTAGATACAACGCTTAATATGTACCCCAAAGATTTATTAAACATAGCCAAACGGCACCAAACTTTAACTATACCAGAGCTGAATGCTTATATAAAAGAGCAAAAAATGCGTGGGTTAGAAGATGTTCGTATTTATATGATTGAAAAATACGAACGGATGACGTATCCATTAGCAATTATAATACTAACAATTATGGCTGTTATTGTATCTGCCCGTAAAAGTAGAGAAGGTGTAGGATTACAAATTTTAATGGGATTGGTATTAGCCATGATCTATATTTTGTTTGTAATGACAGCACGTTCCTTTGCACAAGGTGATGGCGGAATCCATCCTTTATTAGCGGCGCTTTTACCCAACGTGGTGTTTACTATTGTGTCTATAGTGTTGTATAGAACGGTGCCGCGTTAAAAATGAAATACGCCCTTTTCGCATTTTACATTTCCATTAAGTCGGTTTTTTATCCGGTTTGTAAAGACCGAAAATTGAATGGTTTTGAAAAAGGGAAAGAGAAACTGCATGTAGTAGCTTGTTTACCAGAAATTATAAATGAGTCTTCTGGTTTAGCTCTGTTACAAGACTCTACTTTTTTAACCCACAACGACGGTGGGCAGAAACCTGTTCTTTTTCAATTAAATAACAAATTTCAGCTTATTGAAGAACACAAGCTTCAGCCCTTAAAAAACCTGGATTGGGAATCGGTTACTATCGATGAGGCAGGCAATATTTACATTGGCGACATGGGTAACAATTACAACAACCGTAAAAATTTACGCATTTTAAAACTGAACAAAGACTTTCAGCTTTTAGAAGAAATTAATTTTTCCTATCCCAATCAATATGCTTTTCCGCCAGAGAAAGAAAATATGAATTTTGACGGTGAAGCATTGTTTTATTATTCAGGAAGTCTGTTTCTGATTTCAAAAAACAGGGGAAATAAAATTGTAAAACTGTATAAGCTACCTTCTGTTGGCGGAACCTACCAAGCTGAATTGGTAGACTCAATAAAACTGAGTGGCCCAATTACAGATGCCGCCATAGATCTTCAGCATAAAGAATTTGTTTTGCTTTCTTACGGATATGTATATCGCTTTTCTTTTCAACATGAAATTAATTTTGAGAAACCTAAAAGTGTGAAGTATTACGGTAGGTTAAATCAATCCGAGGGAATTACTTATTCTAAAAATGGAAAAAGTCTTTTTATTACTAATGAAGGTGGTAAAGTGTTTAAACTGAACTAATAAATATCAGTTTATAAATTGAAATAACGCATGTTTTTTTTAGGCTATCAGGTGCATATTTGGTTATAAATTAAACCAAAAAGCCATGAAGCACCGCCATATGTCTATGTTAGAAATTGTAGTAAGACTTATAATTTCTATGTTAATTGTTATTTTAAGCTGGTTAACTAACTTCTTTCCTTTGTATCCATTAGGTGTATTTGTATTAGTTACAGCCTTATCTGGTTATTGTCCGTTTAACAGTTTAATTGAAACATACTTGCCTAATAAAACGGGAACGCCACATTAACTAACCGTTATGTTATCTTTATTTAATCTAAATAACACTTGTTTAGTTCTGTCAAGTTTTTTAGTTTCGCATTACTATTTAGATTAAATAAAAATAATATGTTAACAAAAAGACGTTTTGCTGCAATGCTTTTAGCGCTTGTGGTTGCTGTACAATTCACTTCTTGTAAAAAGGATGACAATAAAGACACTAAAGAAGTAAGTAGTGCCAATGTAAAAGAAAATTATGCGGCTATAGTTTACGCTAGTTATAAAGACGCTAAAGATAAAGCCGAAGTTTTAAGAACGGCAATTAATACGTTCGTAGAAACACCTACAGCTGCCAATCAGGACGCAGCAAAAAATGCTTGGTTAGAGGCAAGAGAACCTTACGGACAAACAGAAGCGTACAGATTTTATGGTGGCCCAATTGATGATGAAGATGGTCCAGAAGGATTGTTAAACGCATGGCCATTAGATGAGTCTTATATTGATTATACGATAGATCCTGCAAGTCCAACGGATACAGTTTTTGGAGGTATAATTAACCAAACAGAAGATTACCCAAACATTACAGCCAGTTTATTAGAGAATGCTAATGAAGCAGAAGGTGAAAAAAGTATTTCTGTAGGATACCATGCTATAGAGTTTTTGTTATGGGGCCAGGATTTAACAGCGCCTTCAGAAAAGAAAGCCGGTTTAAGAACCGAAGCTGATTTTGATGCTGCGGTTGATAATGGCAAAGTTGCAAACAAAGACAGAAGAGGCGAATACATAAATGTATGTGCAGATCTTTTGGTACAACACTTAGAAAGTTTAGTAGCTGAATGGACGCCTAACACAAGTGGTAACTATAGAAGTAATTTTGTTAACCTTACAGATAACGAAGCTTTCCAGAAAATTTTTACAGCCATTGGTGTATTGTCTAAGTCTGAATTAGCCGGCGAAAGAATTTATGTGGCTTACGACAACAAAGACCAAGAAGACGAGCATTCTTGTTTTAGCGATAATACACACAGAGATATTTACTTAAACTTTAAAGGCATCTCTAATGTGTACTTGGGTGAATACGGATCAATATCAGGTGCGTCACTTAGTGATAAAATAAAAGCTGTAAATGCTACAAAAGACGAAGAAATTAGAGCATTAATTACTAAAATAGATACCGAAATTAATGCAATGGCAACGCCTTTTGATTTTGCCATTTCAGATGAAGCCTCTAGACCAGGCGTATTGGCAGTGGTTCAGGATTTACAGACTTTAGGTGATAAATTTACTGAAGCTGCAGTACTTTTAGGTTTAACAGTTGAAATTCCTGAATAAGAAAGATAATAATCTCAGTTTTGTTTGATGAGGTAAGCCTCCCGTATGAGTTTTCAGCGGGAGGTTTACTGTGTTATAGAAAAAGATGAAAAAGAAACTGGTTTTTGGCTTAATAGGCGTCTGCTTATTAGCCTGTAAAAAGAAAGACAGCCCTTCGGAAGGTATTAAAACAACCGAAGACCTAAGCTACTTATTAGGAGGAAAAGGAACTGTCTTTGATCAATCATTTAATGCATTGGGTCATGAAAACCCAAATCTAGATAATACATCAGGTTTAGAGTTTTTTGTTGGTAATTCCTTATTCAGACAAAATTGGGTTACAGCACCCGCTAGTACTACTGCTAGAGATGGTTTAGGTGCTTTGTTTAATTCAAGAGGTTGTTCGGGTTGCCACCCAAATGATGGTAAAGGGAAACCGGAATTTTCGGGATCGGGAATGACACAGGGTTTATTACTTCGCTTAAGCATTCCAGGAATGGGGCCTAACGGAGGCGTTAATCCGCATGCTGTTTATGGAGATCAACTCCAAGATCAATCCGTTTCCCCAGTTAAAAAAGAAGGTAGTTTCAGGATTTTATATTCCGAAGAACAAGGTGCTTTCCCAGATGGTGAAGCATATTCTTTACGTAAGCCCACTTACGAAATCTTTGACCTAAATTATGGTGATATGGGCGGTGTTTTGATTTCCCCAAGAATTGGTTCCCAAATTATTGGTTTGGGTTTATTAGAAGCTATTTCTGAAACTGAAATTAGAAATCAAGCAGATCCTATGGACGCTAATGGGGATGGGATTTCGGGTAAAGTAAATGAAGTTTGGAATGCAGAACACGGTACGTATGAACTAGGGCGTTTTGGTTGGAAAGCAAATCAGCCAAGTGTTAGACAACAAGTAGCCGGTGCTTTTAGTGGGGACTTAGGGATTACTACACCTATTTTCCCAGATGAAAATTGCCCAGATGGGGTAAATTGTGATACTATTCCTAACGGCGGAGAGATAGAATTACCAGAAGACGATTTTAGAAAAGTGGTACTTTATTCCCAAGTGTTAGCAGTTCCTGCCCAAAGAGATTATAAAAACGATGATGTAATTAAAGGTAAAAAGCTATTTTCGGAAATTGCTTGCTCGTCTTGCCATAAAATGAAATGGGAAACAGGAGCGCATGAAGTTGAAGCATTAAGTAACCAAACTATTTATCCGTTTACCGATATGTTGTTGCACGACATGGGTGATGGTTTGGCCGACGGTAGATCTGATTTTAAAGCCGATGGAAACGAATGGAGAACACCACCGCTTTGGGGAACAGGTATGATTAAAACGGTAAACGGACATACATTTTACCTGCATGATGGTAGAGCAAGAAGCGTACAAGAAGCCATTCTTTGGCACGGAGGAGAAGCCGAAACTTCTAAAAATAAATTCATGAACTTAACTCAAGAAGATAGAGCTTCGCTTCTTCAGTTTTTAAATTCTATTTAAATGAAATATATATATCTAACTGTATTTGTGGTAGTAGCCATGCTGTCATGCAAGAAAAAAGACGAAGGAAATAATAACGATCTTGATTTAACCGCTTCTAAAGAAGCGTTTCTAAGTTATGTGACAAATGACCAAATAAACCCTTCATTTTCACTGTTATTATCCGCAGCCAATCAATTAAAAGGAGCCGCTAGTTCGTTTCAATCCACACCAACTGCTCAGAATTTAGAAATTCTACAAGAAGAATGGCTGAACGTAGAAGCGAAGTGGCAACCGCTTGAGGTCTTTAATTTTGGAAGTGTGAAAAGCAATTTTGTGTATTCACCAGTAAATAAATGGCCAGCCGATACGTCGCTTATCAAAGAACATTTATTAACTACTGAAACTATAGACGCTAATTTTGTGAACTGGAAAGGTTCTTCTTCTAAAGGATTAGCAGCCTTAGAATTCCTGATTTTCACGATTGATTTTGAGAATATTAAGCAAAACCGTTTGGACTATATAGCGGCTACTGCTGAATTACTATTTTCAGACTTACAAAAAGTGGACGAAGCGTGGAAATCCTATGCGCCCGTATTTAAAGCGCATCAATTAACGGGGGTGAACGAAAGCGTAAATCAATTAATCAACTCCATTATTTTTGAAATAGAATATATTTCGAATACTAAAATTGGGGTTCCTTTGGGTAAAGCCAGCGGTGTAGTGAATGAAACTGCGGTAGAATCTCCTTTAGCAGCAATATCTCTTCAGCATATAGAAAAAAATCTGGAGATGATTAAAGTTATTAATGGAACCGAAAATGCAGGTTTATACGCTTATTTGATAGCCAACAATGCAACAACTTTAGCAGAGAATTTAGAGTCGGAATTTTTGTATTTAGAGTTATTGCTAGACGGTTTAAGCAATAATTTACAAGCCGAAATCACAAATAATCCAGAAAAGGTAGACGCACTTTACGCACAAGTAAAAAAGATTTTAGTCTTGTATAAAGTAGACGTAGCCAGTACGCTAAGTGTTACCTTAACTTTTAGCGATAACGACGGGGATTAATTTAATCTTTCGGCATAGCGGAATTTCAACTTTAAATAGTAGGTTTATGATACCATAATTTCATAAACCTATGAATTTAAAACTGATACTAAATTTCATTTCAGAATTGAAGAAAAACAATTCTAAGGAATGGATGGACGCCAATCGAGATCAATACCAAGTAGCCAAAAAAGAATTTCAGAAAGTTGTTAATTTTTTAATTGCTGAAATCCATGCTTTTGATTCCACCCTGCTAGGTGCCGAAACTAAAAACACCATTTTCAGGATAAATAGAGACGTACGTTTTAGTAACGATAAACGCCCCTACAAAGAAAACTTTGGTGCTTACATTTGTAAAGGAGGTAAGAAATCCGGTTTTGCCGGTTATTACATTCACATAGAACCCGAAAATTGTTTTTTAGGCGGTGGCGTATATTTACCAGAGGCTTCTATTTTATCTAAAATCCGTCAAGAAATTGATTATTGCGGGGCAGAATATATAGAAATTATTGAAAATAATGAGTTCAAAAATACTTTTGGTGAAGTAAAAGGAGATGCTTTAGTTAGACCACCAAAAGGCTACGATAAAGAGAATCCGTATATAGAACACATAAAAATGAAAACCTTTTTGGCTTCTATTAAAGTGGATTCTTCAGCTGTTTTACAAGACGGTTTCTTAAATGAAGTGACTAAAAAGTTTGAAGTAATGAAGCCTTTTATTCAGTTCTTAAATAGACCGCTGGAAGACGAGGAATAGTTTGATCCGGAAATAAGTTGCTAGCTAGTAATAAGTTATTCCTGTTTTAAAGCTCGAAAGGGATTTATAGTCATACATAACGTTTGTAAAATTCTCTACAATAGATATAGTGGTTTAACAGAATAAGTTTTACTATTGCAGTAACAAATGAAAACAACGATTAAAAAAAGTGTCTTATCAATTCTGTGGCTGGCCGAGTTTTACTCAGGGGGCTTGTTAAGGCATTAGTATAATCTAGTTGTTCAAAACATTATTTCAAAGACCTCTTGAGTGTACAGCTTAAGAGGTCTTTTTTTTGTTTATACACTTTAGAAACCATGAAAAAAAGAGAATTAGTAGGCGTGTTGTTGGCTGTAATTGGTGTGATCTGTTTTTCCGCCAAAGCCGTTTTTGTGAAATTAGCGTACCAGTATGGGATAGATACGGTGAGTCTATTGTTGTTAAGAATGGGCTTTGCACTTCCATTTTACATGGTCATTCTTACCATAAATAAAATTAAAGACCCCAAACCCATTCCGTTTAAAACCTTTATGTTGGTGGTTTTTTTGGGATTCATAGGTTATTATTTGGCCAGTTTCTTCGATTTTAAAGGATTGAATTACATCACCGCCAGTTTAGAGCGTTTAATATTATTTGTGTACCCAACCTTTGTGGTTTTGTTATCGGCTATTTTCTTAAAAACAAAATTACAGGCGAAAAGTTGGGTAGCCATCTTGATTACCTACATTGGTGTAGCCGTGGTATTTGTGCCCGGCTTTTTTGTGAGCGAACAAGAAGCCGTAAACCCTTTGGGTGTAGGTTTAATTGTATTAAGCGCCTTAACCTATGCCAGTTATTTGGTGGGTAGCCAACACGTGATTTCAACATTAGGAACGGTTGTGTTTACCAGTTTAGCCATGTTGGTTTCTGTAGTTTGTGTTTTGGTACACTTTGGTACTACAATTGACGATTTCAGTACAATTTTAGATTACCCCAAAGAAGTCTATTTCTTAGGCATTGCCATGGCTTTTATCTCTACCGTAATCCCTTCTTTTTTAATTTCTGAAGGAATAAACCGATCTAGGAGCAGCACGAGTAGCCATTATTGGTAGCTTAGGCCCCGTTTCTACCATTGTATTATCATTATTGTTTTTAGGCGAATTTATTACCACCTACCAGGTTTTTGGAGCAGTAATAATTATTGGAGGTGTAGTTTGGTTGAATTTAAAGAAGGGGAAAAAGAGGTGATTTTATACATATGTCCTTAGTTTCACAATGCAAAAACAAAAACCCCGTCTAAATCACTTAGGTGGGGTTTCTGTTTTAATAAGCGTTTTGCTTGAAAAATCTTAAAACGGCAAACTATCTTCCTGGTCGTCAGAAATAAAAGGAGGTTCCTCATCTACGAATTCAGCTAGGAGCAGGTCCATCACCATTTGTTCCTTTTTCAAGTTTCCAAACTTTAACATCGGTATACCAACGTCCGTTAAATTCTCTACTTTCAATATCTAAAGACGCTTTTACTATTTCGTTTTCCTGAAGTGCCCATTTATCTATATTATCACCCCAAAGAGTTAAACAAACCTTTTTAGGGTATTGTCCTTCCGTTTCAAGAATTACATTTTGCTTTTTCCAGGTTCCGTTTTTACCCTGTCCGCTTACTAGTTCTAATATTTGCGAGATTTTTCCAGAAATTTCCATAGCTGCAAGTTACTAATCGTTACAGCAATTTTAGAATATCTTCTTTCAATTTTTCAGGCTTTGTGGTAGGCGCGTACCTGTGTATTACATTTCCTTGGGCGTCCACCAAAAATTTAGTGAAATTCCACTTAATAGAACTGCCCAAAATGCCGCCCTTTTCAGATTTAAGAAATTGGTATAAGGGATGCGTATTATCACCATTAACTTCAATTTTCTCAAACATAGGGAAGGTAACGCCATAATTTACATGGCAAAAATTTTCTATGTCTTTCGCTTCACCCGGTTCTTGCGAACCAAACTGATTGCACGGGAAACCTAAAACAACGAAGCCTTGGTCTTTTAATTCGGAATATAAGCTTTGTAAGCCTTCGTATTGTGGGGTGAAGCCGCATTCACTGGCAGTATTTACTACTAAAATAACAGTGTTTTTATAGTTAGATAGAGACTCTTTTTCTCCGTTAAGTCGGTTAATTTCAAAATCGTAAATGGATTGACTGGTTGCCATATTAAATGTGTTGCAATAAAAGGTTAGCAATATGATCAATAAATTCAGCTTCATAAAAAATCAAATTGAGTTTTAAAGTAACTTTCTGTTTTTTGCATCTTAGCTATTTTGTCAGTCATGCTTTGGTTGCCTTGTAATCCACCAGTATGTAGAGCCACTAAAGTGCTTGCGGGTGTAAAGAAACCTTTTTTGATTAGATCGAAAATGCCGTAAAAATGCTTTGCCGTATATACGCAGTCTAATGCAATATTGGATTCGCTTTCAAAATAATCTTTAAACCGAATTAAATCACCTTTGATTTTTGCGTATCCTCCAAAATGGTAATCGGTAAATAATTTAAAGTTATTGGGAGTATAACCGAGTAATTGCTCTACCTCATTCTGAATGAATTCCCCTTTTTTTAATACAGGAAAACCCAAAACTTTTGCTTTTTCTGCCAAACACAAACCAGCAGCGGTAGCACCCGTTCCGCATGCGGTAGAAATATAATCGATAGGGGAATCAATCTCCGTTAAAATTTCGGCTACACCTTTTAAAGCCCATTTGGTATATCCACCTTCTGGGATAAGTAGAAAATTAGGGTATTTTTTTTTCAGCTTGAATAGAAATTCTTCTTCTGTCTTTTGTTTGTAGTCTTCTCTAGAAACAAACTGAAACTGCATTCCAAAGTTTTGGGCCGTTTTTAAACTGTGGTTTTCCGGCTGAAGTTCTTCCCCCCGAATAAAACCAATAGCGTGTAAACCAAACATTTTACATGCGGCAGCAGTAGCCACAATATGGTTAGAATACGCACCGCCAAATGTTACAATACCTTCTAATTGCTGTTCTTTGCAATGTTTTATAGCAAATTTTAACTTCCGCCATTTGTTACCAGATATTTCAGGATGGATTAAATCATCCCGCTTAATCAACAACCGAACTCCTTTTTTACTTAAAAAAGGGCTATTGATTTCCTGTATAGGAGAAGGAATAAGAAGTTCTTTTTCTGTTACAATGTGCGGCATACCATTCCAAAGTTATACTTTTGTAAAAATAGTGGAAGATGAGTGAGGATATAAATTCGGAAATAGAGAACGAGGAACTTTTTGAGCATTATAAAATTAATGTGGATCCTGGCCAGCAAGCGCTTAGAATTGATAAGTTTTTGTTGGATAAAATCCCTAATGCTACCCGTAATAAAATACAAAGTGGTATAAAAGACGGTTATGTAAAAGTTAATGGCCTAGACATTAAAGCCAATTACAAAGTTCATCCCGAAGATGAAATTGTTGTTTCATTACCTACGCCACCAAGAAACGAAGAAATTTTACCAGAGGCCTTAGATCTAAATATAGTTTTTGAAGACGAAGATATTCTTTTGGTAAATAAGGAAGCAGGGATGGTGGTTCATCCGGCTTATAACAATTGGACGGGAACTTTGGTGAATGGTTTAGTACATCATATCCAGAATTTACCTACTTCCCGAAATGGAGAAATTAGACCGGGTTTGGTGCATCGTATAGATAAAGATACTTCGGGTTTGTTGGTAATTGCCAAATCAGAAGAAGCGATGTCGGGCTTAGCTAAACAGTTTTTTCACCATACCATTGAAAGAACGTATTATGCTTTAGTTTGGGGAGTGCCCAAAGAACCAACAGGAACCATAACCGGCCATATTGGTAGAAGTTTAAAAAACCGTAAAGTGATGACTGTTTTTCCAGATGGTGAATTTGGGAAACACGCCGTAACGCATTATGAAGTGTTAGAAGAATTTGGCGCTTATCTTTCTTTGGTGAAGTGCAATCTAGAAACCGGAAGAACACACCAAATTAGAGCACACATGAAATATTTGGGTCATCCTTTATTTAATGACGCTACTTACGGCGGTGAAAAAATACACAGAGGCGAATTGTTTTCTAAATACAAACAGTTTGTAGAAAACTGTTTTAAAATCATTCCTAGACAAGCATTACACGCCAAAACCTTGGGTTTTATTCACCCAGTTACTAAAAAAGAAATTCAGTTTGATACCGAAGTACCAGAAGATATGCAATTAGCTATGGCAAAATGGCGCCATTACATATCAAATAGATAATGCCATTTCGCTCTTCAAAATACCTCACAAAAGGAATGTTGTTTATGGTCTATGCAACATTCTTTTTTTCCTTTATGCAGGTATTGGTTAAGTATGTAGACTTACCCATTTCACAGATTATTTTAATGCGTGCCGGCGTTTCTTTTGTGTTGTGTGCGCTAACTATATACTTTAAAAAAGAACCTTTTTTAGGTAATAATAAACCTTGGCTAGTTGCCAGAGGGGTGTTTGGCGTAGCTTCTTTAAGCTGCTTTTTTTATGCCATTCACCATGCACCTTTAGGTTCGGTAGTTACTATTGTAAATATTAAGCCCTTTTTGGTGCTGTTTATCGCTTCGGTTTTTCTGAAGGAAAAAGTCTTAAAACGGCAATGGTTGTTTTTTGCAGTCTCTTTTATAGGAATTATAGTAATTAAAGGTGTAGATCACGACATTGAGGCTAAAGCTTTCTGGGCTATTTTGGGAGCGGCTTGTTTTGCAGGATGTGCACACACCATTGTTCGTAAGCTTAAAGAAACCGACAAAGCGGAAGTAATCTTATTGTACTTTACTTTTATTACCATTCCGGCAGTATTGCCTTTTGCTATTTATTATTGGGAAACGCCCACTACAATGGAATGGTTAGCCTTATTTGCCATAGGGTTTATAACGCACATGGGGCAATTATTCTTAACTAAAGCCTACCAAGTAGACAATGTAGCTAGCGTATCTAATATTTATTACTTAGGGATTGCCTTTGCTATTTTCTTTGGTATAGTTCTTTTTGACGAAGTCTATTCTACCAAAGTATGGGCAGGCATTTGTTTAGTTTTGTTGGGTATTATGCTTAATGTGTTGTACGGTAAGAAGAAAGCAGCCGTTGAAAAATAATTATAGTATTATTTAGAAAGAAAACCTTTCTCTAAAAACATTCGTACGTATGGGTATCTCTATTTAATCCCCTTTGTATGAGATGGTAGTTAATAAAAAAAGGGACTCAATCGGAGTCCCTTTTTTTATGCTTTATTGTTAAGTAGCTTTACTTGATGATAAAAGAGGTGTTACCAATTTTATAACCATTAGCAAAAATATCTACTTTGTATTCTCCTTCAGCTAAAGGCTCTTCTTCAGCAACAACATATGTAAATTCAACTTCTTGTTTAGTGTTAGTGAAGTTCACCGTTTTTCTAGAAGTGTAAAAATCAGTTATTCCAGAAGAATCTGTGAAAGAACCACCGCCAGAAGACAAGTCAAATGCTACTGAACCGTCTGGTTGTACCAATCTAAAGATTACATCTTTTTCTTCTTGCTTAGCTATTTTATTCTCAGCGAAGTTGAAAACTACTTTGATTTTAGCTGTTCTGTTAGACTTAAATTCTTTGTCGTCGTCTTCTTTGTCTCTATCGTTATAAGATAAAACTTTAACGTTTTCAGCTTTAAGTACAGAAGCAACTTCAACTTTAGCCGCTAAGTCATTAATTTTTTCTGAAGCCATTCCTTGTTCTACAAGTAAAGAATCTACAGATGTAGCTAAAGAATCGGCCAATAATTTATAACGGTCAATTTCTTTGTCTTTTTCATCCAAATCTAATTGATGACGTGCAATTACCAATTCCAGCTCTTTTTTCAGCTTGTTTTTTTCTTTGGCGTTTGCCCAGTTGGCATTTTTGTATTTTTCAACGTTAGCTTTTAAATCACTAATCTGTGCATCTAGCTCTTCAAAAGATAACCCCAACTCTTCGTACTCTTCTCTTAAAGTTTCGTACTCTTTAATCTTGTCTTCAAGATCACCAGTAAGACCATTTATTTCGTCTTCGTTGTCTTCAATTGTGGTTTCATGGTTAGCTATTTTAGCTTCAAGATCTTGTACTTTGTTGTAAAAGAGAAAGCTTACAGCGCCAAGTCCCAGTATTAGGATGACTAATAATACTACAACTCCTTTATGAATTCCTTTTTTTTCTTCTGGTTGAGATGTTTGTTCGTTTTCCATTTGTTAAAAGTTTAAAGCAAAATATCTGAAATTATCCGGTTTATCAATCTTACAGGTTTAAAATTCTTATTAAGAATTTGTTGTCACCATATTTTTTAAACAATCTATCCATATAGGAGAGTCGTTTAAGCTTTCTACTAAGTCCCATCTTTCACCCCCTAGACCTATAAATTCTTCTTTGTAGGTTTCCCCAACTTCAACAGTTGTTTCTAAACAGTCCGAAACAAAAGCCGGTGAGAAAACTAAAATTTTTCTTTTCCCTTCAGCGTAAAGTTCTCCAATTTTTACATCTGTATAGGGTTTTACCCATTCTTCTCTGCCCAGTCTAGATTGGAAACAAACGGTATAATCCTTTTCTTCAATATTTAGTTCCTTAGCTACTCTTCTTGTAGTTTCAAAACACTGGGCACGGTAACAGTAATAATTTTTAGAATTATAAGAACTACAGCATTTATCCATTTTACAGTAATTATCACAAGATCCTTTAAGTATTTGTCTTTCAGGTAATCCGTGATAAGAAAACATGTAATGGTCGTATTGATACTGTTCTAACCATTTTCTAGAACGGTCAACTATACTTTTAATAAATAAATCATTGTCGGTAAAGTTGCTTACAATTTTAAGGTTAGGAATTATTTGCCAGGTATTCAACAGCTCATTTACTTTCTGAATGGTAGAACCCGTAGAAGCAGAAGCGTATTGTGGGTAAAGTGGTATTACTACTAATTCCTTTACTTGTGTATCTTTAAAAACTTGTAAAGCACTTTCTATGCTTGGGTTTTGGTACCTCATCCCGAAAGAGACAATGTAATCGTCGCCTAATTCTTGTTGTAAAAGTTCTTTTGTTTTAAGTCCATAAGTAAGCAAAGGCGAGCCGTCTTTTGTCCAAAGTTTTTTGTATTCTGCAGAAGATTTTGGAGACCTAAAAGGGGCAATAATCAGGTTTACCAGTAACCAGCGGGATAGCGCAGAAACATCTATCACTCTTTCGTCTGACAAGAACTCTTTTAGGTATTTCCTAACGTCTTTAACCTCGGGGCTATCGGGTGTTCCTAAGTTAATAAGTAATACCCCTGTCTTTAAACTTTTCATTTTATTGTAGCGCGTTATGCCCGAAATGTTTTTATTCGGGAACAGATAATATATATATTCGCAAATCTATACAAATTTAATCTATATGAAGATTCTTCGTTTTTTAGTATTGTCCTTGGCGTTAAGTGCAGTTTTATCTGCCTGTAAAACACAAAAATCTAGCACAAATAAAACCGTACAGGAAATAGATAAGCCACCTTTTGTACCGCCTCCGGCACCATATCAACCTTCAAATACTAAACTGAATGATTTACTTCATACCAAATTAGAGGTTTCGTTTGATTGGGAAAAGCAATATTTATACGGAAAAGCAGAATTAACGTTTAAACCGTATTTCTATCCACAAAATACTTTGGTGTTAGATGCCAAAGGAATGGATATTAATTCCGTTAAATTAAAAAACCAAGACCTTAAAAAGGAATTAGAGTTTACATATGACAGTCTAGAGATAATTGTTACGTTAGATCAACTTTATACTAGAGATGACACTTTTAAAATCTTTATAGATTATACCGCCAAACCTAATGAGTTAACCGCAGGCGGTAGTGATGCCATTAGTGAGGATAAAGGCTTGTATTTTATTAATCCAATGGGTGAGGATTCTACTAAACCCCGCCAAATATGGACTCAGGGAGAAACAGAAGCTAGTAGTTGCTGGTTTCCTACAATAGACTCACCAAATGAAAAAACTACCGAAGAAATTTATATAACAGTTGATTCTGCATTTATAACAGTATCTAATGGTTCACTTATTTACAGTCTTCAAAATGCAGACGGAACAAGAACCGATTATTGGAAACAAGACAAACCACACGCACCTTATTTGTTTATGATGGCCGTTGGTGATTTTGCCGTAATTAAAGACTCTTGGAAGAATAGAGAAGTTAATTATTTGGTAGAGCATGAATATGCTCCATATGCCCAGCAAATTTTTGGTAATACACCAGAAATGATTGAGTTTTTCTCCAACAAATTAGGTTATGAATACCCGTGGGATAAATACTATCAAATTGTAGTACGTGATTTTGTTTCGGGTGCTATGGAAAATACTTCCGCAGCTATTTTTATGGAAGGGCTGAATTTGAATGCTAGAGAATTAAAAGATACAGACTGGGATTATATTATTGCTCATGAATTATTTCATCACTGGTTTGGTGATTTAGTAACGTGTGAATCGTGGTCTAATCTACCTTTAAACGAATCATTCGCCAATTATTCGGAATACCTTTGGTTTGAATATAAGTACGGCCCAGACAGAGCCGATTACCACGCCGATAATGAGCTTCAGGAGTATGTAAGTGAATCTAGAAGCAAACAAGAATCTTTAATTAGGTACCATTATTTAGACAAAGAAGACATGTTCGATCGCCACTCTTATAATAAAGGCGGGAGAATATTACATATGCTTAGAAATTACGTGGGAGATGATGCCTTTTTTGCTTCGCTTAATTTGTATTTAAATAAAAATGAATTTACAGATGTTGAGGCTCACGAATTAAGATTGGCATTTGAAGATGTTACCGGTGAAGACTTAAACTGGTTTTTTAATCAATGGTTTTTCTCGCCAGGGCATCCAACCCTTACTGTTTCTAAAGAGTTTAAATCAGACAGCTTATACCTAACGGTCAAACAACTTCAGGACAGTTTATACACGCCAATTTTTGAATTACCTACAAAAGTAGCTATTTGGAAAGACGGAAACAGAACTATAAAAGACATAAAAATCGAAAAAGCTGAGCAAACATTCTTGTTCGAAGGCTTTGATTCAAGTTCAACAGACTTAGTCCTTTTTGATGTAGATCAAGTTATTTTAGGAGAAGTTACTCAGCAATTATCTACCGAAGAGTATATCTTTCAGTATAATAATGAAAAGAAATATTTGTCTAGATACAATGCTGTATTAGGGTTGTCATCAAAACCTTATACAGACCAATCGCTAGCCTATAATCCCGTATTAGATAATGAAGAGGTTTTTAATACATTACTTGCAGCTATAAATGATCCCTTCTGGAATGTGCAAGAATTAGCCATGTTGGGGCTTTCTAAATACGATGGCGATAGAATGAAAGAGGTTTATGCTGAAGTAGAAAAATTAGCGAAATCTGCCAAAGACACAAAAGTGAAATCTAGCGCTATTGAGTTCTTAGCTAGTAAAGACACTATTGCTCTAGATTACCTAGACGTGTTTGAAGCTGGAATACCAGATTCTTCTTATTTAGTAGCCGCATCTAGTTTAAACGCTTTTTTAAGCTATTCTGAAGACGATAGTTTAAAAACATTATATATAGAGCAAAACATTAATGAAGACCAAGGAGACATCGCTATTGGTTTAGCTGAATATTTTTCAGATCACGAAGACTCTACACGCCACTCTTGGTTCTATAATAAATATTCTAAACTAGAGCGAAGAGACAAAATTGACTTCACAAAAATATATTCACAGTATAGTTTAGAATCTGACAGCACAGAATTAAATAAAACAATAGATCAATTTTTTGAAGACGGGATGAGTGAAGAAGATATATACACGCGTTTTTCAGGTTACCTTGGTTTATGGTATATGCCTGAAAACGAATCGGCTACCGAGTATAGAAAACAAATTGTAGCGAAAGAAACACATCCTGTTCTTACAAGAGCTTACGAAGCAAGAGAGAAAGCCTTGGCGAATAAGTAAAGTTTTTTGAAAAAAAAGCTAGATATATTTTGCACTATCTAAAAAAGCGGATAGATTTGCATTCTCTTTTAGGGGAGAGGCTTAGAGATAAGTCTAAAAGTTGAAATGTTTGGGGAGATTCCAGAGCGGTCAAATGGGACGGACTGTAAATCCGTTGCTTCGGCTTCGAAGGTTCGAATCCTTCTCTCCCCACAATATTAAAAGGCAATAAGCGGGAGTAGCTCAGTTGGTAGAGCGACAGCCTTCCAAGCTGTAGGTCGCGGGTTCGAGCCTCGTCTCCCGCTCTATTTGTGTTTAAGGCCTTTTGAGTTAATATCAGCCGATGTAGCTCAGGGGTAGAGCGCTTCCTTGGTAAGGAAGAGGTCGGGAGTTCAATTCTCCTCGTTGGCTCAAGTTGTATTTAAATTAGAATCTAGAAAAATAAATAGGACTTTTCAGTTATGGCAAAAGCAACATTTGATCGTTCGAAACCGCATCTTAATATCGGTACAATCGGACACGTAGACCACGGAAAGACTACGTTAACAGCTGCTATCTCTACTGTATTAGCAAATGCAGGTTTAGCAGAGCAAAGAGATTTCTCTTCTATTGATAACGCTCCTGAGGAGAAAGAAAGAGGTATCACAATTAATACTTCGCATGTGGAGTATGCAACTGCAAACAGACACTATGCACACGTTGACTGTCCAGGTCACGCTGACTATGTGAAAAACATGGTTACGGGTGCTGCACAGATGGATGGAGCTATTGTTGTTGTTGCAGCGACTGATGGTCCAATGCCTCAAACTAGAGAGCATATACTATTGGCTCGTCAGGTAGGTGTTCCTGCAATCGTTGTTTTCATGAACAAGGTTGATATGGTTGACGATCCTGAATTATTAGAATTAGTTGAGATGGAAATTAGAGAGTTACTTTCTTTCTACGATTTCCCAGGTGATGATATTCCTGTTATCCAAGGATCTGCTTTAGGTGGTCTTAATGGAGAGCAAAAATGGGTTGATAAGATTATGGAATTGATGGACGCTGTAGATAGCTACATTCCACAACCAGAAAGACTTATTGACAAAGATTTCTTAATGCCTGTTGAAGATGTATTCTCAATTCAAGGACGTGGTACAGTAGCTACTGGTCGTATTGAAAGAGGTGTTGCTAACGTTGGTGACTCAGTACAAATTTTAGGTATGGGTGCTGAAAACTTATCATCTACTGTTACAGGTGTTGAGATGTTCAGAAAATTATTAGATAGAGGTGAAGCTGGTGACAATGTTGGTCTTCTTTTAAGAGGAGTTGACAGAGAGCAGATAAAAAGAGGAATGGTTATTTGTAAGCCAGGTTCTGTAAAACCACACTCTAAATTTAAAGCAGAGGTTTACGTTTTATCTAAAGAAGAAGGTGGACGTCATACTCCATTCTTTAACAAATACAGACCTCAATTCTATTTCAGAACAACAGACGTTACTGGTGAGATTATGTTACCAGAAGGTGTTGAGATGGTAATGCCAGGTGATAACGTTACAATTTCGGTTGAGCTACTTAACCCAATTGCAATGGAAAAAGGTCTACGTTTTGCAATCCGTGAAGGTGGTAGAACAGTAGGTGCTGGTCAGGTTACTGAAATAGCAGAATAATATAAAGTATAAGAAAAACATAAAATGCACTCTTGTTTTCAGGAGTGCATTTTGTTTTTTAAAAAAGAAGTGGTAATTTCGCACTCCGTTTGAGTTCGGAAACATACGGGCGTAGCTCAATTGGTAGAGTAGCGGTCTCCAAAACCGTTGGTTGTAGGTTCGAGTCCTACCGCCCGTGCTAAGAAAAAGATTAATGAATAAGGTAATTACTTATATAAAGGAATCTTTCGACGAAGTAGTTCACAAGGTAACTTGGCCTACTTTCCTAGAAGCACAAAAAAGTGCCGTTTTGGTATTGGTATCTTCTGTGATATTTGCGTTAGTAGTAGCGCTTATAGATACTGGGGTAGATAATATCTTAAGTTTCCTGTATTAATATAACTGTGTCTATGAGTGAGTTGTCTTGGTACGTAGTACGAGCGGTAAGTGGTCAAGAGAAGAAAGTCAAAAGCTATCTTGAAACTGAAGTAGTACGTCAGAAAATGGATGAACACATCCCTGAGGTGTTGATTCCTCTAGAAAAGGTATATGAAATGCGTAATGGTAAGAAGAAAATTCGTGAAAGGAATTTCTTCCCTGGTTATGTGTTAGTAAACGCAGACTTATCTCATGGAGAAGTCTCTCACCTTATTAAATCTGTGCCTGGTGTATTGGGTTTCTTAGGAAACGAAGATGGCTCTGAAAGAGTGCCTGTTCCTTTACGTCAATCTGAAATTAATAGAATCTTGGGTAAAGTAGATGCTATTGATGATATTGAGATTGGTGTAGATGCTAACTTTATAGTTGGTGAATCTGTTAAAGTTATGGACGGTCCGTTCAGTGGCTTTCAAGGGAATATTCAAGAGGTATTTGAAGAGAAGAAAAAACTTAACGTTGTTGTTAAGATTTTCGGCAGAAGTACTCCGGTGGAGTTAAACTTCATGCAAGTAGAAAAGGAAAACTAATTGTACACAATTCATTTCGAAGCTTCCAATTGTGTGCAAGTAATTTATAAATAGCTTAAAAGGAGATGGCAAAGGAAATCACTGGTTACTTAAAGTTACAGATCCGTGGAGGTCAAGCAAATCCATCACCACCAGTAGGGCCTGCATTAGGTTCGAAGGGGTTGAATATAATGGATTTCTGTAAGCAGTTCAATGCCAGAACTCAAGAAAAGCAAGGTCAACTTATTCCGGTTTTAGTTACAATTTATGCAGACAAGACGTTTGATTTTGTTATCAAAACACCTCCTGCGGCTGTACTTCTTATGGAGAGAGCAAAATTGAAAAAAGGTTCAGGTGAACCAAACCGTAAAAAAGTAGGATCAATTTCTTGGGATCAGGTTAAAGAAGTTGCTGAGATCAAAATGCCTGACTTAAATGCCTTTAAAGTAGAGTCTGCTATGAAAATGGTGGCTGGTACTGCTAGAAGTATGGGTATTAAAGTGGATGGTGTAGCTCCTTGGGATAACTAATTTTAGTAGAAGATGAAACTAACTAAAAATCAAAAAGTTGCTTTAACGAAATTCGATGCTGATAAAGAGTATTCTCTATCTGAAGCCACTCAAATCGTGAAAGACATAACTTCTACCAAATTCGATGCATCGGTTGACGTTGACGTTCGTTTAGGTGTAGATCCAAGAAAAGCAGATCAAATGGTTCGTGGTATAGTAACACTACCTCACGGAACAGGACGAGATGCTAAAGTATTGGTTCTATGTACTCCTGATAAAGAACAAGAAGCGAAAGACGCAGGTGCTGACTATGTTGGTTTAGATGAATATGTTACCAAGATTGAAGGCGGATGGTTAGACATCGATGTAATTGTAACAATGCCTACGGTAATGGCTAAAATCGGTAAACTAGGTCGTGTACTTGGTCCAAGAGGTTTAATGCCAAACCCTAAAGCGGGTACTGTTACAATGGATATTGCGAAAGCTGTAAAAGAAATTAAGTCGGGTAAAATTGACTTTAAGGTTGATAAATTTGGAATTATACATGCTGCTGTAGGTAAAGCATCTTTTGACAGTCAAATGTTAACAGATAACGTTACCGAGTTGTTGACTACTATTTCAAAATTGAAACCAGCTGCAGCTAAAGGTACTTATATCCGTAGTCTTACGGTATCAAGTACTATGAGTAAAGGTGTGAAAATTGATAAATCTTCAATAAGCGGACTGTAATATGAAAAGAGAACAAAAAGCTCAAATTATAGACGAGTTAGCTGATAAGCTAGCAAGTACAAGCTTCTTTTACATTACTGACGCAGGAGGCTTATCGGTTGCGAATACTAATAAGTTTAGAAGAAAGTGTTTTGAGAGTGGTTTAGAGTACAAAGTGTACAAAAACACTCTAATACAAAAAGCTTTTGAAAAATTAGAAGGCAGATTACTCAGGATTAGAAGGTGTTTTAAAAGGATTTTCAGGGATTATATTTTCTCCTGAATCTGGAAATTCCCCAGCTAAAGTTCTTAAAGACTTCCGTAAAGCAAGTCCTAAACCAACCTTAAAAGGTGCTTGGATTGATTCCGACACATTTGTTGGTGATGAGAACATAGATGTCTTGAGCAAGCTTAAATCTAAAAACGAGCTTATTGGTGAAGTTATTGGATTATTACAATCCCCTGCTAAAAATGTTATATCTGGTCTTCAAGGATCAGCTGGACAGAAAGATCGCAGGCATACTAAAGACTTTATCTGAAAGAGATTAATAATTTTTGTTGAACTAATATAATATATAAATAATACAGAGATGGCAGATTTAAAAGAATTCGCTGAGCAATTAGTAAACCTAACGGTTAAAGAGGTAAACGAACTTGCTGATATCTTAAAAGAGGAGTACGGTATCGAACCTGCTGCTGCAGCCGCTCCAGTAATGGTAGCCGGTGGTGGTGGTGACGAAGGTGCTGCTGCTGCTGAGCAAACTGAATTCGACGTAATTCTTAAAGCCGCAGGTGGTTCTAAACTAGCTGTTGTTAAATTGGTTAAAGAATTAACTGGTTTAGGTCTTAAAGAAGCGAAAGAAATCGTAGACAGCACTCCTAAAGCTATCAAAGAAGGTGTTTCTAAAGACGAAGCTGAAGGATTAAAATCTCAACTTGAAGAAGCTGGTGCTGAAGTAGAGTTGAAGTAATTCAGTCTTAAGAGCAATCTTACAAGACACCTAAATTAATACAATTTAGGCCTGGCTATATCTATAGTCAGGTCTTTTCCTGTTTCTACTTAATCAGCTTTAGGAAATAACTATTACAACTATGGCCCTAGCGAATAAAGAACGAATTAGTTTCGCCAAAACTCAAAAGATTATTGACTATCCAGATTTCCTAGATGTCCAGATACAGTCATTTATAGAGTTTTTCCAAATTGGAGCTTCAGCGGAAAACAGACGTCAAGAAGGTCTTTACAAAGTATTTATTGAAAATTTCCCTATCTCAGATTCAAGGGAGCTATTTTTACTTGAATTTTTAGATTACGCTATTGACCCCGCCAAATATTCAGTTAGCGAGTGCATTGAAAGAGGATTGACTTATTCTGTTGCATTAAAAGTTAAACTTAGACTTTCTTGTAACGATACAGATAACGAAGATTTTGAAACCATAGAACAAGAGGTGTACTTAGGACATGTTCCTATTATGACCGAAAAAGGTTCTTTTGTTATAAATGGTGCAGAACGTGCTATTGTTTCTCAATTACATAGATCACCGGGTGTATTCTTTGCTCAAAGTAAACACACAAACGGTACTACTCTATATTCTGCTCGTGTAATTCCTTTTAAAGGTTCATGGATAGAATTTGCTACAGATGTTAACAACATCATGTATGCATACATTGATAGAAAGAAAAAATTCCCTGTAACTACGCTTTTAAGAGCAATTGGTTTCGGTAGTGATAAAGATATATTAGATCTTTTTGATTTATCAGAAGAGATAGATTCAAACAAAAAGAATCTTAAAGCCGCTGTTGGTAGAAAATTAGCAGCTAGAGTTTTACGTTCTTGGACAGAAGATTTTGTTGATGAAGATACTGGTGAAGTAGTTTCTATTGACAGACACGAAGTTCTTCTTAGAACGTGATTCAGAGATTAGAGAAGAAGATATCGATGTTATTTTAGATTCAGGTGCAGAAATCAGTCATTCTTCATAAGAAGGATGTGAACATTGCTGATTACCAAATCATATACAATACATTACAAAAAGATAATTCTAACTCTGAAAAAGAAGCGGTAGAGCAAATTTACCGTCAATTAAGAAACAGTGAAGCTCCAGATGAGCAAACTGCAAGAGAAATTATTCACAACTTATTCTTTAGTGACAAACGTTACGATTTAGGAGAAGTTGGTAGATATAGAATTAACAAGAAAGTTAGGTCTTGATTTAGATAGCGACACTAAAGTGTTAACTAATGAAGACATAATTAGAATTGTTAAATACTTAATTGGTCTTATTAACTCAAAAGCAGTAGTTGATGATATTGACCATTTAAGTAATAGACGTGTTAGAACTGTAGGGGAACAATTATACAGCCAATTTGGTGTTGGTCTTGCTCGTATGGCTAGAACAATTAAGGAAAGAATGAACGTTAGAGATAACGAAGACTTCAAACCTGTTGATCTAATTAACGCAAGAACATTATCGTCTGTAATTAATACTTTCTTTGGTACTAACCAACTTTCACAGTTTATGGATCAGACAAACCCTTTGTCTGAAATTACCCATAAACGTAGAATGTCTGCATTAGGACCAGGTGGTCTATCTCGTGAGCGTGCTGGTTTTGAGGTTCGTGATGTTCATTATACTCACTACGGTCGTTTATGTACTATTGAAACTCCAGAAGGTCCAAACATTGGTCTTATTTCTTCACTATGTGTTCACGCTAAAGTGAACGGCATGGGATTCATTGAAACACCTTACCGTATTATTAAAGAAGGTAAAGTACAAGTTAATGAAGACGTTGTTTATTTAACAGCTGAAGAAGAAGACACACACAACATTGCACAGGCCAACGTACCTTTTGATCCTAAAACGGGTGTATTCTTACAGAGCTAAGATGAAAGCTAGACTTGAAGGTGACTTCCCAGTTCTAGAGCCTGAAAAAATAGATTATATGGACGTTGCTCCTAATCAAATTGTATCAGTTGCTGCATCTATGATTCCTTTCTTGGAACATGATGATGCCAACCGTGCATTGATGGGATCAAACATGCAGCGTCAAGCGGTACCTTTATTAAGACCAGAAGCACCAATTGTAGGTACTGGTCTTGGAAAGAAGAGTTGCCCTAGACTCAAGATCACTTCTATACGCTGAAGGCGAAGGTGTAATTGAATATGTTGATGCAAAGAAAATCGTAATCTGTTACGACAGAAACGAAGCTGATAAATTAATCAGTTTTGATAGCGATACTAAAACTTACGAACTAGTTAAATTCAGAAGAACTAACCAAGACACAACCATAAACCACAGACCAATTGTAGTTAAAGGACAACGAGTATCTAAAGGTGAAATACTTAGTTGATGGTTATGCAACTCAAGGTGGTGAACTAGCATTAGGTCGTAACCTTATGGTGGCTTACATGCCATGGCAAGGGTATAACTTTGAGGATGCTATTGTGATATCTGAAAGAGTAGTTCGTGAAGATATTTATACTTCTGTACATATTCAGGAATACGAACTTGAAGTAAGAGACACAAAACGTGGTGAAGAAGAATTAACTTCTGAAATTCCTAACGTTAGTGAGGAAGCAGTTAAAAATCTAGATGAACACGGTATCATTAGAACTGGTGCCGATGTAAAAGAAGGAGATATCTTAATTGGTAAAATTACTCCTAAAGGTGAAACTGACCCCACTCCGGAAGAAAAATTACTTCGTGCTATTTTCGGTGATAAAGCCGGTGATGTAAAAGATGCATCATTAAAAACTCCTCCATCTGTTAGAGGTGTTGTAATAAACACGAAATTATTCTCTAGACCTAAGAAAGATAAAGACGCTAGAGCTAAAGCTAAGAAAGAAGTTGAAGTACTTAAAGCCGGCTATGGCAAGCAATTAAGAAGTCTTCAGAATTCACTAAAAGCTAGACTAGTAGATTTATTAGAAGGAAAAATATCTCAAGGTATAAAACATAAATACGGTGAGGAAATCGTATCAAAAGGTGTTAAATACTCAGATAAAAATATTGTAGAAAACTTCTTCCCTGATAAAAATCTTTACAGAGATGAAAGTAACTACGCTGTTCCTGAAGAAGCCAATTTCATTTCAGACTTAATCTTTGATAACTGTACAGATGATGCAAATCTTAACTTAATGGTAGTTGAGTTAGTACAGAACTACAATAAAAAGAGAAATGATTACGCCGGTGATTTCAGAAGAACAAGATTTACGCTAGAAGTAGGTGACGAACTTCCTGCAGGTATTGTGCAGTTAGCTAAAGTTTACATTGCTAAAAAACGTAAACTTAAAGTAGGTGATAAAATGGCGGGTCGTCATGGTAACAAAGGGGTTGTAGCTAGAATTGTACGTGATGAGGATATGCCTTTTACACAAGAAGGTAAGCCCATGGATATCGTTCTTAACCCACTTGGTGTACCATCTCGTATGAACCTTGGTCAGATTTACGAAACAGCATTAGGATTAGCCGGATTAAAATTAGGAGAGCGTTACGCTTCACCAATTTTTGATGGTGCTACCGAAGATGAGGTTTTTGCGGAAATCAATAAAGCCGGAGTTCCATATCAACAATACTTATATGATGGTTTGTCGGGACAACGTTTCGATCAACAAACTACAGTAGGTATAGCATACATGCTTAAGTTAGGACACTTAGTAGATGATAAGATGCATGCTCGTTCAATCGGCCCTTACTCTTTAATTACTCAACAACCTCTTGGTGGTAAAGCACAATTTGGTGGTCAACGTTTTGGTGAGATGGAAGTTTGGGCACTAGAAGCATTTGGTGCATCGCATATACTTCAAGAAATTCTGACCGTTAAGTCGGATGATGTTATTGGTAGAGCCAAGACTTACGAGGCAATCGTAAAAGGCGATAATTTACCTACACCAAATATCCCTGAATCGTTTAATGTATTAGTACATGAACTTCGCGGATTGGCATTAGAAATAACACTTAATTAAGGTTGGGTTTAAACTTTTGAAACCATAGAATATGGCATTTAAGAAAAATAAAAAAGTTTCCAATGACTTCTCAACAGTCATCGTTAGTCTAGCTTCACCAGAGTCTATATTAGAGAACTCACATGGTGAAGTGACTCAGCCCGAAACGATTAACTACAGAACATATAAGCCTGAAATGGGTGGACTATTCTGTGAGCGAATCTTCGGACCTGTTAAGGACTGGGAGTGTCATTGCGGAAAATATAAAAGAATTCGTTATAAAGGCATTATATGTGATAGATGTGGTGTTGAAGTAACAGAAAAGAAAGTTAGACGTGAGAGAATGGGCCACATAGAATTAGTGGTACCAGTTGCTCATATCTGGTATTTCAGATCTTTACCCAACAAAATTGGTTACTTATTAGGTTTACCTACTAAGAAACTAGATCAAATCATCTATTACGAAAGATATGTTGTAATTCAGACGGGTGTTAAAGAAGAAGATGGCATTAGTCAAATGGACTTCTTAACAGAGGATGAATATTTAGATATTATTGATAAATTACCTCGTGAGAATCAATTATTAGATGATTCAGATCCAAGCAAGTTTATTGCTAAAATGGGTGCCGAATCTCTAGAGATGCTTCTTGCTAGAACTAATTTAGATGAGCTTTCTTACGAGTTAAGACACAAAGCAGCAAACGATACGTCTCAGCAAAGAAAAGCAGAAGCACTAAAACGACTTAAAGTTGTTGAAGCCTTCCGTGATTCTAGAAAAAGAATTGACAACCGTCCAGAATGGATGATTGTTAAAATGGTACCCGTAATTCCACCAGAATTACGTCCATTAGTTCCTTTAGATGGTGGTCGTTTTGCAACATCAGATTTGAATGATCTTTACCGTAGAGTAATTATCAGAAACAATCGTCTTAAGAGATTAATTGAAATCAAAGCACCTGAAGTTATTCTTAGAAATGAGAAACGTATGCTTCAAGAAGCTGTAGATTCATTATTTGATAACTCAAGAAAAGTTAATGCTGTTAAAGCAGATGGTAATAGAGCATTGAAATCTTTAAGTGATATGCTTAAAGGTAAACAAGGTCGTTTCCGTCAAAACTTATTAGGTAAAAGGGTAGATTATTCTGGTCGTTCTGTAATTGTTGTAGGTCCTGAATTATTGCTACATGAGTGTGGTATTCCTAAGGATATGGCAGCAGAGCTGTTCAAACCATTCATTATTCGTAAGTTAATCGAAAGAGGAATTGTTAAAACAGTTAAGTCGGCTAAGAAAATCGTTGACAAGAAAGACCCAGTAGTTTGGGATATTCTTGAAAACGTATTGAAAGGACATCCTATTCTTCTAAACCGTGCTCCTACTCTTCACAGATTAGGTATTCAAGCTTTCCAACCTAAATTAATTGAAGGTAAAGCCATTCAATTACACCCACTAGTGTGTACGGCATTTAATGCCGATTTTGATGGTGACCAGATGGCTGTTCACGTACCGTTAGGACATGCGGCTATTTTAGAAGCTCAATTGTTAATGTTGGCTTCTCACAATATTCTTAACCCGGCGAATGGTGCTCCAATTACAGTACCTTCTCAGGACATGGTATTGGGTCTTTACTACATTACTAAAGGTAGAAGATCTACAGAAGATCATAAAGTACAAGGTGAAGGCAAAATTTTCTATGGCCCAGAAGAAGTAGTAATTGCTACAAACGAAGGGAAATTAGATAAACACGCTTACATTAAAGTAAGAGTACCCGTAAGAAATGAAGACGGTACAATTGAAACTAAGATTGTAGAAACTGTAGCAGGTAGAGTAATATTCAACTTGTTGGTTCCCGAAGAATTAGGTTTCGTTGACGAGCTTCTTACGAAGAAAAAATTACAACAAATTATTGCAAGAGTTTACACATTAGCAGGAAATGCTAAAACAGCTAAATTCTTAGATGATATTAAATACCTTGGTTTCCAAACTGCATTTAAAGGTGGTCTTTCTATTGGTCTGAATGATGTAAACATTCCGGTTGAAAAAGATGAACTTGTACAAGGAGCTAAGAAAGAAGTAGATGGTGTTTGGAATAACTACCTAATGGGTCTTATTACAGACAATGAGCGTTATAACCAAGTAATTGATATTTGGACACGTGTTAACTCTCAGTTAACATCTACTCTAATGGAGCAATTAGAGAATGATAACCAAGGATTCAACTCTATCTATATGATGATGCACTCTGGAGCACGTGGTTCAAGAGAGCAAATTCGTCAATTAGGTGGTATGAGAGGATTAATGGCTAAGCCGCAAAAAAACCTTTCAGGATCAGTAGGTGCCATCATTGAAAACCCAATCCTATCTAACTTTAAAGAAGGTTTGGATGTAATTGAATACTTTATCTCAACACATGGTGCTCGTAAAGGTTTGGCCGATACAGCTCTTAAAACAGCAGATGCGGGTTACTTAACGCGTCGTTTAGTAGATGTTGCCCAAGATGTTGTTGTAAATATTTATGACTGTGGTACTTTAAGAGGCTTAGAAGTAAGTGCTCTTAAAGAAAACGAAGATATAGTTGAGCCATTATTCGACCGAATTGTTGGTAGAGTAACTGTACACGATGTTTTCCATCCAGATACAGATACAATAATTGTACCTGCCGGTGAAGAAATCACAGAAGAGCTTGGTCAACTAATAGAAGAAGTTGGTATTGAGTCAGTAGAAATCAAATCGCCATTAACTTGTGAAGCTAAAAGAGGTATCTGTACTAAATGTTACGGTAAAAACCTTTCTACCGGTAAAATGGTACAAGTTGGTGAATCTGTTGGTGTTATTGCTGCCCAATCAATTGGTGAACCAGGTACACAGCTTACCTTACGTACGTTCCACGTTGGTGGTACAGCATCTAACATTGCGGTAGATGCAAACGTAAGAGCAAAAGCAAAAGGTGTTATTGAGTTCGAAGATATGAGATCTGTAGCAACTACTAACTTAGACGGAGACCCTGTTAATAAAGTAATGGGTAGAACTGGGGAAGTTAAAATAGTAGATGCGAAATCTAAGAAAGTCTTAATGGTTAATAATATCCCTTATGGTGCAAATCTTTTTGTAAAAGAAGGAGATACTGTAGAAAAAGGTGATATGCTTTGCGATTGGGATCCGTATAATGCGGTAATTCTTTCTGAATTTGATGGTGAAATAGAATTTGATGCTATTGAAGAAGGTATAACATACCGTGAAGAATCTGATGAACAAACAGGTCACAAAGAAAAGGTAATTATAGATACTAAGGATAAGGCAAAAAATCCTGCTATTATTATTAAAGCTAAGAACAATGAGAAGTCATATAATATCCCTGTTGGCGCTCACTTAGCAGTTAATGCAGCGCAAATAGTTAAAGCTGGTCAAGTTCTAGTTAAGATACCTAGGTCTTCAGCTAAAACAAGTGATATTACGGGTGGTCTTCCACGTGTAACAGAGCTATTCGAAGCTAGAAACCCTTCTAACCCGGCAGTAGTAACTGCTATTGACGGTGTTGTGACTTATGGTGATATTAAACGTGGTAACCGTGAAATTTACATTGAGTCTAAAGACGGTGTGAAGAAAAAATACATGGTGCCATTATCTAAGCATATTCTTGTTCAGGATAATGACTTTGTTAAAGCGGGACAACCCCTTTCAGACGGAGCCATTACACCGGCAGATATCTTAGAGATCAAAGGGCCTACAGCGGTGCAAGAGTACTTAGTGAATGAAATTCAAGAGGTATACCGTCTTCAAGGTGTGAAGATTAATGATAAGCACATAGAGGCTATTGTTCGTCAAATGATGAGAAAAGTAGAAGTACTTGATCCAGGAGACACATCTTTCTTACCAGGACAAGTAGTTGAAAAAGTTGCTTTCTTTAATGAGAACGATGGTATAATGGATAATAAAGTGATTGTTGACGCAGGTGAGTCTACTACACTTAAACCAGGTCAAATTGTTACACCTAGAAGATTAAGAGACGAGAACTCTAGTCTTAGACGTAAGGATATGAAATTGGTTCAAGTGAGAGATGCTGAAGCTGCTGTTTCCAGACCTACATTACAAGGTATTACTCAATCATCTCTTGGTACAGACAGTTTTATATCTGCCGCTTCATTCCAGGAAACTACTAAAGTATTAAGTGAAGCTTCTATTAGAGGTAAGCAAGATGGTTTGTTAGGATTGAAAGAAAACGTTATTGTAGGACACTTAATACCAGCGGGTACAGGTGTTCGTGCTTACCAAGATATAATTGTAGGCAATAACGAAGAGTACGAAAGTCTAGTTGCTAACAAATCTAAAGACGCTGCTAAGAGACAAAACGTAGCAGTTTAGTTAATAGAAGATGAGCGAAGAGAACAAAGAAAATAAAATAAATATAGAACTACCGGAAGAGATTTCTGAGGGCGAATATGCAAATCTCGCCCTCATTGCTCACTCCAATGCTGAATTCATTGTGGACTTTATCAGGATGATGCCAGGTGTTCCAAAAGCTAAAGTTAAGTCAAGAATTATTTTAACTCCTGAACACACAATGCGCCTTTACAAGGCTTTAGGGGATAATTTAAAGAGATACGAAGAAGCTTTTGGCCCTATAAAAGTGCAAAATGAACCTCCTCGTTTCCCAATTAATTTTGGAACAAATGTTGGAGAGGCGTAAAAAAATGTGTGTAAAATTTGTAGGAATAAAGGTTTTAAGTAACTTTGCAGTCCCAAAAATTAGGAGTAATATAAACATTCAATAAATGCCTACTATACAACAACTGGTTAGAAAAGGTAGAACAAAAATTGAGTCTAAGTCTAAGTCTAGAGCATTAGATGCTTGCCCTCAAAGAAGAGGTGTATGTACAAGAGTGTATACAACTACACCAAAAAAACCAAACTCAGCAATGAGAAAAGTTGCCAGAGTACGTCTTACTAATGGTAACGAGGTTAACGCATACATCCCGGGTGAAGGACATAACTTGCAAGAGCACTCAATTGTTTTAATACGTGGAGGAAGGGTAAAAGATTTACCTGGTGTGAGATACCATATCGTACGTGGTGCATTAGATACTGCGGGTGTAGAAGGAAGATTACAGAGACGTTCGAAATACGGAGCAAAAAGGCCAAAGGCTAAGAAATAATTATAAATCATGAGAAAGGCTAAACCTAAGAAAAGATATGTTTTACCTGATCCAAAGTTCAGAGATACTTTGGTGACTAAGTTTGTGAACAATCTTATGGTAGACGGAAAGAAGTCTATCGCTTATGATATTTTCTATAAAGCATGTGCTATTATAGAAGAGAAGACTCAAGAGAAGGGTGTTGATGTTTGGAAAAAAGCATTAACTAATATTACTCCAGGGGTAGAAGTTAAAAGTAGACGTGTTGGTGGTGCTACTTTTCAGGTTCCTACAGAAGTAAGACCTGAAAGAAAAGCTTCTTTAGGAATGAAGTGGATGATTAAATACGCTAGACTTAGACATGAGAAAACCATGGTTGAGCGTTTGGCCGGTGAAATCATTGCTGGTTCTAAAGGTGAAGGAGCTGCAGTTAAGAAAAAAGATGATACACATCGTATGGCAGAAGCAAACAAAGCATTCTCTCATTTTAAATTTTAATATTAATGGCAACCAGAGATCTTAAATATACACGTAACATAGGTATCATGGCCCACATTGATGCGGGCAAGACTACTACAACGGAACGTGTTTTATATTATACAGGTTTAACTCACAAAATTGGTGAGGTACATGACGGTGGTGCTACCATGGACTGGATGGAGCAAGAGCAAGAAAGAGGTATTACTATTACTTCTGCAGCTACTACAACCAACTGGAATTACCCAACTAAACAGGGTAAACCTACGCCTGAAACAATAATGTACAAAGTGAACATTATTGATACTCCAGGACACGTTGACTTTACAGTTGAAGTCGAACGTTCTTTAAGAGTATTAGACGGTGCAGTAGCCTTATTTTGTGCTGTTTCTGGTGTGGAGCCACAATCTGAAACTGTTTGGAGACAAGCGGATAAGTATAAAGTGCCAAGAATTTGTTTTGTTAACAAAATGGATAGATCTGGTGCTAATTTTCTAGAGGTTGTTGCCGACATTAAAGATAAATTAAAAGCTAACGCAATTCCGATTCAAATTCCAATTGGTGCTGAAGAATCATTTAAGGGAGTTGTTGATTTAATTACAAATGAAGCTATAATATGGAATGAAGAAGATCAAGGTATGACTTACCAAGTGATCGACATTCCAGAAGAAGTTCAAGAAGATGTTACTCAATACAGAGCACAATTAATTGAAGAGATTGCTGCTTATGATGACGCATTGTTAGAGAAGTTTTTTGTAGATCCAGAATCTATTACAAGAGAAGAAATGATGGCTGCTTTAAGAAAAGCGGTTGTAGATATGGCTTTCTTCCCTGTTATGTGTGGTTCTGCATTTAAAAACAAAGGGGTTCAAGCCATGCTAGATGCGGTAATATCTTATTTACCATCTCCACTTGATGCACCTCCCGTTGAAGGTTTTAACCCAGATTCTGAAGAACAAGAGCTTAGAAAACCTGAGGTTGGAGAACCATTCTCTGCTTTAGCATTTAAAATTGCTACAGACCCTTATGTTGGTAGATTGTGTTTCATTAGAGCTTATTCTGGTAAACTAGATGCAGGTTCTTATGTACATAATTCTAGAACTAGAAAAAAAGAAAGAATCTCTAGACTAATGCAAATGCACTCTAATAAACAAAATCCAATCGATTTTGTAGAGGCAGGTGATATTTGTGCAGCTGTAGGTTTTAAAGATATAAAAACAGGGGATACACTTTGCGACGAAAAACATCCAATTGTTCTTGAATCAATGGAGTTTCCAGAACCAGTTATCGGTTATGCTATTGAGCCTAAAACTCAAGCAGACGTTGATAAGTTGGGTATGGCAATCGCTAAATTAGTAGAAGAAGATCCTACACTAAGAGTTGAGACTGATCATGAAACTGGTCAAACAGTACTTAGAGGAATGGGGGAACTTCATCTTGAGATTATTATTGATCGTCTTAAGAGAGAATTTAAGGTTGAAATTAACCAAGGCGCTCCACAGGTTGCTTACAAAGAGGCAATCACTAAAAGCTCAGAGCATAGAGAAGTTTATAAGAAACAATCTGGTGGTAAGGGTAAATTCGCCGATATTAGCTTTGAAATGGGTCCCGCTTCTGAAGGAAAAGAAGGTTTGGAATTTGTTGATGAGATTAAAGGTGGTGTTATTCCTAAGGATTTTATTCCTTCAATCCAAAAAGGTTTTGAACTGGCTATGAAGAACGGTGTTTTAGCTGGATACCCACTGGACTCGTTAAGAGTACGTTTATTCCATGGTTCATTCCATGATGTGGATTCAGATAACTTATCATTTGAATTAGCAGCTCAATTAGGTTACAAAGTGGCTGCAAGAATTTGCGGACCTAAGCTTTTAGAACCTATAATGAATGTAGAAATTGTAACTCCTGATGAATTTACAGGTACCGTAACTGGTGACTTGAATAGAAGAAGGGGTATAATGTTAGGTATGGATATGAAAGCTGGTGCTCAGATCATTAAAGCACATGTTCCATTATCTCAATTATTTGGTTACGTAACAGATCTAAGAACAATGAGTTCTGGTCGTGCTACAGCGTCATTAACGTTTGCACATTATGACCAATTACCTGACAGTTTAGCAGAAGAAGTAATAAAGAAACAAAAAGGAGTGACTGCGTAAGCTTCATAATAAGCGATTATGAATCAGAAAATTAGAATAAAATTAAAGTCTTACGATCACAATTTGGTTGATAAGTCTTGCGAAAGAATTGTAAGAGCTGTTAAAACAACAGGTGCTGTTGTTAATGGCCCTATTCCTTTACCTACTGATAAAGAGATATTTACAGTATTGCGTTCTCCTCACGTTAATAAAAAGTCGAGAGAACAGTTTCAGTTGTGTACTCACAAAAGATTAGTTGATATCTACTCTAGTAGTGCAAAAACAGTTGACGCATTAATGAAATTAGAACTTCCTTCCGGTGTGGAGGTTGAGATTAAAGTCTAATTTCTTTAATAAAATATTTTAAAAAGAGAACCACTAGCTGGTTCTCTTTTTTTATTGTGGAAAAAATGGTTAATCTATTTGTTTCCAGTTAATAAATTGTTAACTTCGCAATCCTTTTTGGGCAGAAGCGTATAATTATATAAAGAATAAGGGATGTCTGGATTAATAGGCAAGAAAATAGGAATGACGAGCGTGTACACTGCCAATGGCATTAGTACCGCATGTACCATCCTCGAAGTAGGTCCGTGCTATGTTACTCAGGTGCGTTCTGAAGAAGTTGATGGCTATAAAGCTCTGCAGTTATCTTATGGAGATAAGAGAGAGAAGAATGTGTCTGCACCTTTATTAGGTCATTTCAAGAAAGCAAATGTTTCTCCAAAACATGTTTCTATCGAATTTAAGTACTTTACGGAAGAGTACGGATTAGGCCAAGAGCTTACGGTAGATTCAGTTTTTGAAGAAGGCGAATTTGTTGATGTGGCTGGGAAGTCTAAAGGTAAAGGTTTTCAAGGTGTTGTAAAACGCCATGGATTCGCAGGTGTTGGTCAAAGTACACATGGTCAGCATAATAGATTAAGAGCTCCAGGTGCAATTGGTGCTTGTTCTACACCTTCAAGAGTATTCAAAGGTATGCGTATGGCAGGCCGAGATGGTGGTAGAAGAGTGAAGATCCAAAACCTAGAGATACTTAAGGTTATTAAGGAAAAGAATTTGTTGGTTGTAAAAGGAGCGGTTCCGGGAGCTAAAAACTCTTACGTAATAATCGAGAAATAGGATGGAACTTTCAGTAGTAAATAAAGAAGGTAAGGATACGGGAGAGAAAATAGTTCTTTCCGGCGATGTATTCGGTGTAGAGCCTAACAATCACGTAGTTTATTTAGATGTTAAGCATTTCTTGGCTAATCAAAGACAGGGAACGCATAAAGCTAAAGAAAAAGGCGAGATTACGGGTTCAACAAGAAAATTGAAGAAACAAAAAGGAACTGGTACAGCTCGTGCAGGTAGTATTAAATCTCCTGTTTTTAGAGGTGGTGGCCGTGTATTCGGTCCAAGACCAAGAAGCTACAGTTTCAAATTGAATAAAAAAGTAAGAGCTGTTGCAAAACGTTCTGTACTTTCTTATAAAGCTCAAAATGAAGGCATTACTATTTTAGATGCATTTTCTTTAGAGCAACCATCTACAAAGTCTATTTTAGCTTTATTAGATAACTTGTCTTTAAATAACAAGAAAACTATTGTAGTTACTTCAGGTTACGAAAAGAATGTTTATCTATCTTCTAGAAATTTGAAGAAAGCTAAAGTTAGCACAGCAGCAGAACTTTCAACTTACGATGTTTTACACGCAGATAAGCTTGTGATTTTGAAAGATGCGGTTAATCAAATCGAAAACGCTTTAAAATTATAAGATATGGGCGTATTATTAAAACCTTTGATTACTGAAAAGTTAGCAACTCTTAACGAAGCAGGAAAGTTTGGGTTCGTAGTTAAGAAAGATGCTAACAAAGTAGAAATAAAGAAAGAAGTTGAGAGCATATATGGTGTTAATGTAGTTTCTGTAAGTACAGCAATTATGCCAGGTAAGCCAAAATCTAGATATACTAAATCAAAAGTAATTTCTGGAAGAACACCTTCTTATAAGAAAGCCATTGTAAAATTAGCCGAAGGGGAATATATCGATTTCTATAGCGGAGTTTAAGACTAGTAAAAATGGGTATCAAAAAACTAAATCCGACTACACCAAGCCAGCGTCACAGAATTGCCCCTGTATTTGACGAGGTTACAACATCTACACCTGAAAAATCATTGATTTCATCAATGAAAAAGACGGGTGGTCGTAACAACGACGGTAGAATGACAAGTCGCTATATTGGTGGTGGACATAAAAGAAAATATAGAGTTATAGACTTTAAAAGAGACAAAACTGGTATTCCAGCTCTTGTGAAATCTATAGAATACGATCCTAACCGTACTGCATACATTGCTTTGTTGACATATGCAGATGGTGAAAAGAGATATATAATAGCTCCAGGATCATTGAAAGTAGGTACTACTATTCAATCTGGTACTGGTTTAGCGCCTGAAGTTGGTAATGCGTTACTACTTTCAGACATACCTTTAGGTACAATCCTACATAACGTAGAGATTAAACCAGGTAAAGGTGGTGCTATTGCTAGAAGTGCTGGTTCTTATGTTCAGTTAGTAGCAAGAGAAGGAAAATATGCAACTTTAAAAATGCCTTCTGGCGAGTTGAGAAACATACTTTCTAAATGTATGGCTACTGTAGGTTCTGTTTCTAATGCGGATCACATGAACGTAAGTTTAGGAAAAGCAGGTAGAAATAGATGGTTAGGAAAAAGACCAAGAGTTAGAGGTGTTGCAATGAACCCTGTAGATCACCCAATGGGTGGTGGTGAAGGTAGATCCTCTGGTGGTCATCCTAGATCTAGAAATGGATTATATGCCAAAGGGCAAAAAACCAGAAAGCCTAAGAAGTATTCTGATCATTTGATAATTAGTAAAAAATAATAGCTGAATGGCACGTTCGCTTAAAAAAGGACCTTACATCGATTATAGACTTGAAACGAAAGTAGAGACTATGAACGAAACAGAGAAAAAGTCAGTGATAAAAACTTGGTCTAGAAGATCAATGATTTCACCAGACTTTGTTGGACATACATTCGCAGTTCATAACGGTAATAAATTTATTCCGGTATTTGTAACTGAAAATATGGTAGGACATAAACTAGGTGAGTTTTCACCTACCAGAAATTTTAGAGGTCATATTAATAAAAAGGACAAAGGTAAAAGATAGTTCTAATGGAAGCAGTTGCTAAATTACGTAACGTACCTTCGTCCCCTAGAAAGATGCGGTTAGTTGTTGACTTAATCAGGGGACAAAAAGTAGATAGAGCACTAGCTACTTTAAAATTGAGCCCTAAACACGTTTCCAGAGAACTGGAAAAGTTGTTAATGTCGGCAATATCTAACTGGGAGCAGAAGAACGAGGATGCAGATGTAGAATCTGCCAATCTGATTGTGAAAGAGGCTTTCGTAGATGGTGGTAAAATCCTTAAAAGATTAAGACCAGCGCCTCAAGGAAGAGCTCATAGAATAAGAAAAAGATCTAACCACGTTACTTTCGTGATAGATAGTGCTAACAAGAAAGAAAACGCGTAAGGAAATTTAATATTATGGGACAAAAAGTTAATCCTGTAGGTTTTCGCCTAGGTATTATAAGAGGTTGGGAATCTAACTGGTTTGGAGGCAAAAACTTCGCAGATAAGTTAGTAGAGGATGAGAAAATACGAAAGTATATTTTCGTTAGAATACCTAAAGGTGGTATTGCTCGAGTAATCATTGAGCGTACGCTAAAGAGAATTACGTTAACTGTTCATACTGCTCGCCCTGGTGTTGTTATCGGTAAAGGTGGTGCGGAAGTAGATAAGATTAAGGAAGAAATCAAGAAGTTAACTGGAAAAGAAGTTCAGATTAACATCTTTGAAATAAAAAGACCAGAGTTAGATGCTAAACTTGTAGGTCAATCAATAGCTCAGCAATTAGAAGCTAGAATATCTTTTAGAAGAGCTATGAAACAGTCTATTTCTTCAGCAATGCGTGTAGGTGCTTTAGGTATTAAAATTAAAGTATCTGGTCGTTTAGGTGGAGCTGAAATGGCACGTTCAGAACAATATAAAGAAGGAAGTATTCCTTTGCATACACTTCGTGCTGATATTGATTACGCTATTTCTGAGGCAAATACTATTTACGGTAAAATCGGTATTAAGGTATGGATTTTCAAAGGTGAGGTTTTCGGTAAAAGAGATCTTTCTCCAAACGTAGGTATGCCTAATAGTGGCGGAAATAACGCCGGTGGTAAGAAAAGAGGCGAAAGAAGAAGAAAAAAATAACGGTAATTCCAAAACACGGAAGTTATGTTACAGCCGAAGAGAACGAAATTTAGAAAGAAGCAAAAGGGGCGTGTAAAGGGTTTAGCCGGTAGAGGTTTTGAATTAAGTTTCGGAACTTTCGGTTTGAAATCTCTTGAGGCCGGATGGTTATCATCACGTCAGATAGAATCTGCTCGTGTTGCAGTAACTAGAAGAATGAAAAGAGAAGGTCAAGTTTGGATAAGAATATTTCCAGACAAGCCTGTAACTTCCAAACCTGCTGAAGTACGTATGGGTAAGGGTAAAGGTGCACCAGATAGATTTGTGGCTGTAATTAAGCCAGGAACTATTATCTTTGAATCTGGCGGAGTATCTCTAGAGGTAGCCCAAGAATCATTAAGATTAGCTGCACAAAAGTTACCGGTAGCTACCAAATTTGTGGTAAAACGAGACTATCAAGGAAATTAAGATGAAAAACTCAGAAATAATAGCTTTAACTCCAGAAGAGCTGAAGAATAAAATAGCATCTGAGGAGGAGTCTCTACGTAAGTTGAAATTTGCACACGCAGTTTCTCCAGTTGAGAATCCAATGCAGATTCGTCATACTAGACGTTTAATTGCCCGTTTAAAAACTCAGTTAACGGTAAGTTCTAAAGCTTAATAGGCATGGAAAGAAGATTAAGAAAAGAAAGAATTGGTTTAGTAGTAAGTGATAAGATGGATAAAACTATCACAGTTACTGTAGAAAGAAAGGTGAAACACCCTATGTACGGTAAGTTCTTGAAACAAACTACTAAACTTACAGCTCACGACGAAACAAACACTTGCGGTATCGGTGATAAAGTAAGAATAATGGAAACTCGTCCGCTGAGCAAGATGAAAAGATGGAGATTGGTTGAGGTTTTAGAAAAGGCTAAATAGTCGGGTCATGATACAACAAGAGAGTAGACTTACAGTAGCTGATAACAGTGGTGCTAAAGAAGTACTTTGTATACGTGTATTAGGCGGTACAAAGAAGAAATATGCCAGAATGGGCGATACAATTGTTGTAACGGTTAAATCTGCACTGTCATCAAGCAATATGAAAAAGGGGACCGTTTCTAAAGCGGTAGTAGTACGAACTAAAAAAGAAGTTCGTCGTAAAGATGGTTCGTATATCAGATTTTCTGATAATGCAGCGGTGTTATTAAACGCACAGAACGAACCAAGAGGAACGCGTATCTTTGGTCCGGTAGGAAGAGAGCTTAGAGAGAAACAATTTATGAAAATCGTTTCTTTAGCTCCTGAAGTGCTTTAAAAAATATCACAATGGCTACAAAATTTAAAATAAAAACTGGCGATACAGTTAAGGTTATAGCAGGTAACGAGAAAGGTAAAACTGCTGTAGTTAAAACTGTAATTACAGAGAAGAACCGTGTTGTGTTAGAAGGCTTAAACATGATGACAAAACATGTTAAACCTAGTGCAGCTAAACCTAATGGTGGGATTGAAAAAGTAGAGGCTCCTTTACACATAAGTAATATTATGTTGGTGGACCCTAAAAACGGTGAACCTACTAAAGTTGGTAGAAAACTTAATGATAAAGGCGTTCTACAAAGATATTCTAAGAAATCAGGAGACTTAATATAAGATGGCACAGCCTAGATTAAAAACTAAGTATTTAGAAGAAATTGTACCTGTATTGAGAGAAAAATTTCAATACAAGTCTGTGATGCAGGTCCCAAGAATAGAGAAGATTAGCATAAATCAGGGTCTTGGTAAAGCGGTAGCAGATAAAAAGCTTATAGATGTAGGTGTTGATGAATTAACATTAATTGCTGGTCAAAGAGCAGTACCTACAAAAGCTAAAAAGTCTGTATCTAACTTTAAGTTAAGAGATGGTATGCCAATTGGTGTTCGTGTAACATTAAGAGGTGATCAAATGTTCGAATTCTTGGACAGATTAATTTCAATAGCTCTTCCACGTGTAAGAGATTTTAGAGGAATTAGTGATAAAGGTTTTGACGGTAGAGGTAACTATACTTTAGGTGTAAAAGAGCAAATCATTTTCCCTGAAATAAGTATAGAAAAGATTAAAGATATTGCAGGTATGAATATCTCAATCGTTACTACTGCACAAAACGATGAAGAAGGTGTTGAGTTACTTAAGGCACTAGGAATGCCTTTCACTAGTACAAAAAAATAATCCCATGGCAAGAGAATCCATAAAGGCAAGAGAAAGAAAAAGAGAACGTTTAGTTGCAAAATATGCCAGTAAAAGAGCAGAATTAAAAGCAGCAGGCGATTGGGAAGGTCTTGATAAACTACCTAAAAACTCTTCTCCTGTACGTTTACATAACAGATGTAAGATTACTGGTCGTCCAAAAGGTTATATGAGAAAGTTCGGTATTAACCGTGTTACTTTCAGACAAATGGCTAGTGATGGAAAGATTCCTGGTATAACAAAGGCTAGTTGGTAAAAAATACTTGCCCGTTAGTATTTATAAAATTAAGTTCGTATATTTGCAGCCCTTTAAACAGGGCTCTTTAATTATAAGATAGGGAAAATATGTATACTGATCCTATTGCTGATTATCTAACTAGAATTCGTAATTCTATGAAAGCTAAACATAGAGTTGTCTCTATACCAGCTTCTAACATCAAAAAAGAAATTACTAAAGTTCTTTTTGACAAAGGATATATCCTGAATTACAAATTCGAAAACGATACAGTTCAAGGCACTATTAAGATTGCCTTAAAATACCATCCGGTAACTAAGCAGCCGGCAATCGTAAACTTGGAAAGAATTAGTAAGCCAGGTTTAAGAAAGTATGCTGATACCTCTACTCTTCCTAGAGTAATCAACGGATTAGGTGTAGCTATCTTGTCAACTTCTAAAGGAGTGATGACAGAAAAAGAAGCTAGACGTGAAAATGTAGGTGGTGAAGTTTTGTGTTACGTTTATTAAAATTATACGATGTCACGAATCGGTAAAAAACCAATTAATATTCCTTCTGGAGTAACTGTAGCAGTTAACGATTCATTCGTTACTGTAAAAGGACCCAAAGGAGAGCAAGAAGTTGCATTTAATGCAGAGCTTGCTATAGAAGTTGAAGGAGCAGAAGTGATTCTGACTAGACCAACTGAATCTAAAAGACACAAGTCTTTACATGGTTTATATCGTTCGCTAATTAATAATGCTGTTGAAGGAGTATCTAACGGATATACTTTAAAGCTAGAGTTAGTTGGTGTTGGTTATAAAGCTGTTTGTACAAATAATACTTTAGAATTAAGCTTAGGCTATTCCCATAGCATTTTCTTTGCTCTTCCTGAAGAAGTACAAGCTGTAGCTGAAACAGCCAAAGGTAAAAACCCTATTGTTACTTTACAATCTAACGATAAGCAGTTAATAGGTCAAGTTGCTGCTAAAATTAGATCACTTCGTAAAATTGAACCTTACAAAGGTAAAGGTGTTCGTTTTGTTGGTGAGAAAATTATTCGTAAGGCCGGTAAAACAGCTGCTAAATAAGTTTTAAGATGGCAACTCAGAAAACATTAAGAAGAGAAAGAATAAAAAGAGGTATCAGAAGTAAAATTACTGGTACGTCTGAGAGACCTAGACTTTCTGTATTCAGAAGTAATAAAGGAATCGAAGCGCAAATTATTAATGATGAGGCAGGTGTAACAATTGCTAGCTTTACTTCATTGAAATTAGATACTAAAGTACCAAAGGTTGAAATTAGTAAACTCGTAGGTGCTGAAATAGCAAAGATAGCTTTAGGAAAGGGTATTTCAGAAGTGGTTTTTGATCGTAGTGGATATTTATATCACGGTCGTGTTAAAGCTTTAGCTGAAGGTGCTCGTGAAGGTGGTTTGAAATTTTAAGAAGCATCATGAGTAAAGGTAATATAAGAAAATTGAAGGCAAGTGAGATAGAACTAACTGAAAAGGTAGTTGCTATTCAGCGTGTAGCCAAAGTAGTTAAAGGTGGTAGAAGATTTAGTTTTTCTGCCGTAGTAGTAGTAGGAGACGGAAAAGGAGTTGTTGGACACGGTTTAGGTAAAGCTAACGAAGTTGTTGATGCTATTTCTAAAGGTGTTGATGACGCTAAGAAAAACCTTATCAAAGTTCCAGTTCACAAAGGAACATTGCCGCATGAAATAAAAGGTAAATTCAGTGGTGGACGCGTTCTTGTTAAGCCTGCTTCTGCTGGTACAGGTGTTATTGCCGGTGGTGCAATGCGTGCTGTATTAGAAAGTGCTGGCGTTAAAGATGTTTTAGCGAAATCACAAGGATCATCAAATCCTCATAACGTAGTAAAAGCTACTTTTGATGCTTTAACTAAAATGAGAGATCCGTTTACTGTTGCAACACAAAGAGGAGTTTCAATCGATAAAGTATTTAACGGATAGTCATGGCTAAGGTTAAAATAACACAAGTAAAGAGCTCTATTAAGAAACCTAGTAATCAAAAAGCTTCATTAGTTGCTTTAGGATTAGGTAAGATTAATAAATCTGTGGAGAAAGAGTTAAACCCTCAGATTCAGGGCATGATTAACAAAGTTGGACACTTAGTAGAAGTTACAGAATTATAATCATGAATCTACATACATTAAGACCTGCAGAAGGATCGACTAAGGGTAGAAAAAGAATTGGTAGAGGACAAGGTTCTGGTAAAGGCGGTACCTCTACAAGAGGTCACAAAGGGGCTAAATCTCGTTCAGGATACTCTAGGAAAGAGGGTTTTGAAGGTGGTCAAATGCCTTTACAAAGACGTGTACCTAAATTCGGTTTTAAAAACCCAAATAGAATAGAGTTTAAAGCAATAAACTTAGGTTCTATTCAAGAACTTGTTGATGCTAAGAAATTAGATGTTGTTAACCACGAAGTTCTAGTAGAAGCTGGTTTAATAGCAAAAAATGATCTAGTTAAAATTTTAGGTAATGGCGAACTTTCTTCAAAAATAGAAGTTCAAGCAAAAGCATTTTCTAAATCAGCTGTTGAAGCTATTGAGAAAGCTGGCGGAAAAGCTGTTAAATTATAATTATGAAATTAATATCTACGATAAAAGATATATTTTCAATCGAAGAATTAAGATCAAGAATCCTAAATACAATTGGGTTCTTGATCATTTTTCGTGTTGGCTCATATATCTTACTTCCTGGGCTAGATTACGAAGTAGTTAAAGGACAGGATAGTGCTGGTATATTAGGGCTTATTGATAACTTTTTAGGGGGTGCATTCAGTAATAAGTCAATATTTGGACTTGGTATTATGCCTTATATCTCGGCTAGTATTATTGTTCAGTTATTACAAGTTGCCATCCCTTATTTTCAAAGACTACAAAAAGAAGGGGAATCTGGTAGAAATAAAATTAACCAGCTTACAAGAATATTAACTATTGGTATTTGTGCTTTTCAATCTATAGGGTTTTTAACTACAATACCACCAGAAGCTATTTTAATAGACCCGGTATTCTTTAGAGCAGCTAGTATCTTTATCTTAATTGCAGGTACATTGTTCTGTATGTGGCTAGGTGAAAAGATTACAGAAAAAGGTATTGGTAATGGTATTTCGATGCTTATTATGATAGGTATCATTTCAAGATTACCAGCTTCATTTGTAGCAGAAGTACTTAACAAAAATGTAGGTGGCCTACTGTTTATATTAGTTGAACTACTGGCTTTATTCTTTATTGTTGTTGCCACTGTAGTATTAATACAAGCAACTAGAAGAATACAAGTTAACTATGCTAAACAAGTTATAGGTAACAATGTTTATGGTGGTCAAAGACAGTATTTACCTTTAAAAGTAAATGCAGCAGGTGTTATGCCAATTATCTTTGCACAAGCATTAATGTTTTTACCAGCTATGTTAGCTAATGTTTGGAAGGATGAAAGTGAGTTAGCAAGTTCTATAGGTATTACGTTTAGTAATTATACGAGCTGGCAATATAACTTACTGTTTGGTGTGTTGATTATTATTTTCACATTCTTCTATACAGCTATTACTATCAACCCTACACAAATAGCGGATGATTTAAAAAGAAATGGCGGATTTATACCAGGCGTTAAGCCGGGTGCAGATACGGCCAGTTATATTGATGTGATTTTGTCTAGAATCACATTCCCAGGATCTATATTTATTGCTTTAGTAGCTGTATTGCCTGCTTTTGCAACATTAGCGGGAATAACCCCTCAATTTGCTCAGTTTTACGGAGGAACTTCATTGTTAATTATGGTAGGTGTAGTATTAGATACACTTCAGCAAATTGATAGCTTCTTGTTAATGAAGCGTTACGATGGGTTAACAAAAGGAGGAAGAGTTAAGGGAAGGAACGCGGAAATAGCAGTAGCTTAAATGGCAAAACAGTCGTCAATACAACAGGATGGAGTAATTAAAGAAGCATTGTCTAATGCAATGTTTCGTGTAGAGTTAGAGAATGGTCATGAGGTGATCGCACATATTTCTGGTAAGATGAGAATGCACTACATTAAAATTTTACCTGGAGATAGAGTACGACTAGAAATGTCACCTTACGACTTGTCAAAAGGTAGAATAACGTACAGATACAAATAACAAGGGCATGAAAGTTAGAGCATCTATTAAGAAAAGAAGTGTGGATTGCAAGATTATTAGACGTAACGGTAAGTTATACGTAATCAACAAGAAGAATCCGAAATTTAAACAAAGACAAGGTTAATATTATATTATGGCTAGGATTGCAGGTGTAGATATTCCTGATAATAAAAGAGGAGAAGTATCTCTTACTTACATCTTTGGGATTGGGAAAAGTTCAGCTCTATCAATTTTAGAACAAGCTGGAGTAGATAAGGATAAGAAAGTGCAAGAATGGACAGACGAGGATGCAACAGCTATTCGTAATGTTATCAGTACTGAATTCAAGGTAGAAGGGGTTTTGAAATCTAAGATTCAGTTAGATATTAAACGTCTTCTAGATATTGGTTGCTATAGAGGATTAAGACACCGTAAGGGATTACCTGTTAGGGGACAGAGAACTAAAAATAACTGTCGTACTAGAAAAGGTAAGAGAAAAACTATGGCTAACAAGAAGAAGTAATTCGCCTAAATAATAAAAGTTATGGCCCAAAAGCGAACTGAAAAAGCAAAAAAGAGAAACGTTGTCGTTGAACCTAATGGTCAGGTTCATATTAAGGCATCTTTCAATAATGTAATTATTGCAATTACAAATAATGCCGGACAAGTAATTTCTTGGTCTTCGGCAGGTAAACAGGGTTTTAGAGGTTCTAAGAAGAACACTCCTTACGCAGCTCAAACTGCAGCTCAAGACTGTGCTCAAAAAGCATTTGATCTAGGTATGAGAAAGGCAGAGGTTTTTGTTAAAGGACCTGGTTCTGGTAGAGAATCTGCTATTAGAACTATTCAGAATACAGGTATCGAAGTAACTCTTATTAAAGACGTAACTCCTTTACCGCACAATGGTTGTAGACCTCCTAAGCGTAGAAGGGTTTAATTAGTTAGTAAAAAGAGCTTAAAGAAATGGCAAGATATACTGGACCTAAGTCAAAAATATCAAGAAAATTTAACGAGCCTATCTTCGGACCTAGTAAAGCTTTACAAAAGAAAGCTTACCCTCCAGGTCAACATGGTAGAGGACGTAGAAAGAAACCGTCTGAATATTCTTTTCAGCTTCAAGAGAAGCAAAAAGCAAAATACACGTATGGTGTATTAGAGAAACAATTCAGAAATTTATTTGAAAAGGCTGCTCATAAAAAAGGAATTACAGGTGAAAACTTGTTAATCGCTTTAGAAGCTAGATTAGATAATACTGTATACCGTTTAGGGATTGCTAAAACTCGTCGTCAAGCAAGACAGTTTGTAGGTCACAAACATATTACAGTGAATGGTGAAGTTGTGAACATCCCATCATACTCTTTAAAAGTAGGTGATGTAGTTGCTGTTCGTTCAACATCTCAAAACATTGATTTTATAGGTGAAAACCTATCAACTCGTTCTAACAAATATTCTTGGTTAGAGTGGGACGAAAATACTGTTTCAGGAAAATATATGAATGATCCAGAAAGATCTGAAATTCCTGAGAACATCAAAGAACAATTAATTGTCGAATTGTACTCTAAATAATTTTAGAGAACCTTTAAAAGAATTGATATGTCTATTTTAGCTTTTCAAATGCCTGAAAAGGTTGTAATGGAGAAAGCAGACGATTTTCACGGTCTGTTTGAGTTTAAACCTTTAGAAAAAGGCTATGGAGTAACTATAGGAAATGCTTTAAGAAGAATACTTCTTTCTTCATTAGAAGGGTATGCTATTACAGGGATAAAAATTCCAGGGGTTCTTCATGAGTTTTCTTCTGTGGAAGGTATTTCTGAAGATGTTTCTGAAATAATCCTTAATCTTAAAGCGGTTCGTTTTAAGAAAAAAGCAGAAACTATAGATCCAAAGACAAAAATTATTGTTCCTTTAAAGAACAAAACAGCTTTTAAAGCTGGTGATATTGATTCTTATACAGATGCTTTTGAAATCTTAAATAAAGATTTTATTATAGCAACTTTAGACGAATCTGTAGATACAGAAATTGAGATTACTGTTGAAAAGGGTAGAGGTTATGTTTCTTCTGATGAGAACAAACCAGCTGAGCAAGTATTTGGATTTATTCCAATCGATGCTATTTTTACTCCTATCAAAAAGGTAAACTTCAGTGTAGAAAATACACGTGTAGAACAAAAAACAGACTTCGAAAAGCTTTTAATAGACATTGAAACTGATGGTTCAATTCATCCGGAAGATGCGTTGAAAGGGTCTGCTCATATATTAATAAAACACTTCATGTTATTCTCAGATCAAACAATGACTTTCGAGTCTATGTCTGCTGAAGAAGAGGAAACAGTTGATGAAGAAGTTTTACATATGCGCAAACTTCTTAAGACACCAATTGCCGATTTAGACTTGTCTGTAAGAGCTTACAATTGCCTTAAGGCAGCTAATGTAAAAAGCCTAGGAGATCTTGCTGCTTTAGAAGTTTCAGATATGATGAAATTTCGTAACTTTGGTAAGAAATCTTTAGCGGAGTTAGAGCACTTAGTAGCTGACAAAGGCTTAACCTTTGGGATGGATTTGAGCAGATATAAATTAGATGAAGAGTAAGAAGAAGCGATGAGACACGGAAAGAAATTTAATCATTTAGGTAGAACGGCTTCACACAGAAAAGCTATGTTGTCCAACATGGCAAGTTCTCTTATCGTAAACAAGAGAATATCAACAACTGTTGCTAAAGCAAAAGCACTAAGAAAATACGTTGAACCTATTATTACTAGGGCTAAAGATAATACAACACATTCTAGAAGAGTAGTATTCTCTTATTTACAAGACAAAGATTCTGTTAAAGAATTGTTTGACCAAATTGCAGGTAAAGTTGCTACTAGACCTGGTGGTTATACAAGAATTATTAAAACAGGTGCTCGTCTTGGTGATAATGCAGAAACTTGTATCATAGAATTAGTTGATTACAACGAATTATTATTATCAGAAACTAAATCTGCTTCTAAGAAAACTTCTAGAAGAAGAAAAAGTTCTTCAAAATCTACAACGGAAGCTACAGAAACTACTGAAGCTAATGTTGAAGAAGTTAAAGCTGCTGAAACTCCAGAAGCACCTATTGCTGAGGAAACTAAAGCAGAGTCTACTGACACAACTGAAGAAAATAAAGAAAGTGCAGAATAAGTTAAAATTCACATTAATGTAATTTTATTAAAAAAGGATTGGATGCTCATTCAATCCTTTTTTATTTTGTAAAACTGAAAGAACAGTATGAAATATAATAATCGCAAAGACGCATACCTTGTCTTGGAAGACGGTAAAGTGTTCAAAGGTAAAGCAGTAGGTCATATTGGTACAACAACTGGTGAGATTTGCTTTAATACTGGGATGACTGGTTACCAAGAAATTTACACCGACCCTTCTTATTTCGGACAAATAATTATTAATACAACCAGCCACATTGGTAACTACGGTGTTTTAGATGCTGAACAAGAATCCAATAGTGTGAAATTTAGTGGTTTAGTTTGTCGCTCTTTTTCAGACTATGCTTCGCGTTATACCAAAGATGACGATTTGGAATCTTATCTTAAGAAGAATTCTATCGTTGGTATTAGTGAAATAGATACCCGTTTCTTAGTTCGTTACATCCGTGACAAAGGAACTATGAATGCGGTAATCTCTTCTGATGTTGAAAGTATTGATGAATTAACCAAAATAGTTTCTGAAGTACCTAGTATGGATGGTTTAGAGCTATCTAGTAAAGTTAGTACCAAAGAGTCTTATTTCTTAGGTGACGAAAACGCTTCTCATAGAGTTGCCGTTCTAGACTTAGGGGTTAAACAAAATATATTAAACAGTCTTGTTGAAAGAGGTTGTTATTTAAAAGTATTTCCTTGTAAGACCTCTTTTTCAGAAATGGAAGAATGGAAGGCAGACGGTTACTTTATTTCTAATGGCCCGGGAGACCCCGCAGCTACTAGTTATGCAGTAGATACGGTTAAAGAAATTCTTACTACAGAAAAACCTATGTTTGGTATATGCTTAGGCCACCAAATATTATCACTTGCATGTGGTGTAGAGACTTTTAAAATGCATAATGGGCATAGAGGACTTAACCAACCTGTTAAAAATTTAGATTCTGGTATAAGTGAAATTACGTCTCAGAATCACGGTTTTGCGGTATCTAAAGAAAGTGCTGAAAAAAGTGATAAAGTTCGTATAACACACTTAAATTTGAACGACAATACGGTGGAAGGGATTGAAGTTAACGGTAAAAAAGCATTTTCTGTTCAACACCATCCTGAAGCGAATCCGGGCCCACACGATGCCCGTTATTTATTTGACAAATTCGTATCATATTTCAAGTAATAACTTAACAACACGTAAAAACAACTAAAAATGGGATTAATTGAAGAAATTTATGCTCGCCAGATTTTTGACTCTCGCGGTAACCCAACTGTTGAAGTAGAAGTTTTAACAGATGAAGGTGGTTTCGGTAGAGCTGCTGTGCCTTCTGGTGCATCTACAGGTGAGTATGAAGCTGTAGAATTAAGAGATGGTGGTTCTGATTACATGGGTAAAGGTGTTTTAAAAGCCGTTGCTAATGTAAACGATGTTATCGCTCCTGAACTTTTAGGATTCGATGTTTTTGATCAAAGAGCTATTGATGACTTAATGATTCAATTAGACGGTACGGCTAATAAAGGTAAATTAGGTGCTAATGCTATTTTAGGTGTTTCTCTTGCCGTAGCTAAAGCTGCTGCTGATGAGTTACAAATTCCTTTATACAGATACTTAGGTGGTGTTAACGCTTGTACACTTCCAGTTCCAATGATGAACATCATTAACGGTGGTTCTCATGCGGATAACTCAATCGACTTCCAAGAGTTTATGATTATGCCAGTTGGAGCATCTTCTTTCTCTGAAGCGCTTAAAATGGGTGGTGAAGTTTTCCATAACTTAGCTAAAGTATTAAAATCGAAAGGTCATTCTACTAACGTAGGTGATGAAGGTGGTTTTGCTCCTAACTTAGGTTCTAACGTAGAAGCTATTGAAACAATCATTGAAGCTATCGAGAAAGCGGGTTACAAAGCCGGTACAGATATTATGATTGCTATGGATGCTGCTGCTTCTGAATTTTACGATAAAGAAGAAAAAGTATACCACTTGAAATGGTCTACGGGTGAGAAGTTAACTTCTGATCAAATGGCTGCATTCTGGGCTGACTGGGTTTCTAAATACCCAATTATCTCTATTGAAGATGGTATGGATGAAAACGATTGGGCTGGTTGGAAAAAACTTACTGAATTAGTAGGCGACAAAATCCAATTAGTTGGTGACGATTTATTCGTAACAAATACTGAAAAATTATCTCAAGGTATTGAGCAAAACATTGCTAACTCTCTTCTTGTTAAGTTTAACCAAATTGGTACTTTAACGGAAACAATTGAAGCGGTTACAATGGCACAAAATGCAAAATATACGGCTGTAATGTCTCACCGTTCTGGTGAAACTGAAGATACTACAATTTCTGACTTAGCGGTTGCTTTAAATACCGGTCAAATTAAGACAGGTTCTATGTCTAGAACAGACCGTATGGCTAAGTACAACCAATTATTAAGAATTGAAGACGAATTAGGCGAAGCAGCTAAATTTGTTGGTAAATTCCGTTAAGAATAGTATTCTTTAAATATGTAAAGAGCCTTTCTTAATTGGAAGGCTCTTTTTTTATATACTTGCAGTATGGAAAACGTTCTGAAATACCTGAATAACTTCTACATCATTACCTTATTAGTATTTGTGGTGTGGATGCTATTTTTCGATAGTAACGACCTAATTACCCAATTTCAGAAAAAATCTAAGATTAGGGAATTAAAAGGCCAGCGGGAATACTATTTAGAAAAGATAGCCGAAATACAGGAAGATATGGAAGAACTGCGTACCAATGAGGCTACTTTAGAAAAGTTTGCCCGCGAAAAGTATTTAATGAAAAAGGACAACGAAGACGTTTATATTGTTGTACCGAATCAAGGTAACGAGGATTGATTTTTTAGTTTTTTATTATTCCTTCCTTTTAAAAGGTGGGGTTTCGAAGTAAAGTTTGATTTTTTTACTTCTGAATACCCTTATTGTCACCATAATACATTTGAATCTTTTTAAGCTCGTCAAGTGTATGCTTTATAAAAGTTTGATCCGTTGTTAATTCAAATTTTATGGAGTTAGTGACACTTGATGATTCTGTAAACTCAACTAAAATTGTTATTTGACCAAGTTTTTGAAATTCAACCTCTAGGTTTAAGTTTAAATCATAAGATTTTAATTGTGCAATTCCAGCTACATTAGCGTAACACATTGAAAGCTCTTTATAAAAGTTATATATATCACCCGTTGAAATATAGAGGTTGGTTAATACAGAAAAGCCGTTGCTTTTAATTTCTAGTGTTGATTGTGTTTCATATCCACCAAAGTAACTGGTGCTTTCCGGGAAGCCAAATACTCTGTCTAAACTTAATTTTATATAACCCTGTTCAGCTCCAATTCTGAAGGATAGTGGTTCTGTGATTTCTTTCATGAAATATACTTTTCTTAAATGCTACTATCTAGAAATAACATTTTTTCGGTCTTAAATAAAAGTCTTCTCCGTTGATAAATTAAGAAGAGGGCGTTTTATTCTTTAAGTTTTGATTGTACTACTTTCCAAACAACCTCTTTGTTTTTTAGTCCATCTTGATAAATGCAAAATACATAGTCTTTAGATATTGCAATTTTGGGTTTTCCTGAAACACAATTTATTATAATGTCAGTGACCTTATCGTAAGTAATATCGGACTTATTAATATGTCCGATATATAAATTGTTGTAGGTGTAATTTGACGAACTATTAGTGTATAAAGTAAAAAATGTTAAACTATCAGAAATAGACATGAAATCAATGTCCGACTTTTCAATATTCTTTTCTGTAATCGTTCCAATAAGAATGTTTAAATCAGGATTAACCGAAGTGTGATTAATTGAATCATATGGTTCTTTAACCCAATTATCACTTATCAAACAATACTGAAATTTATTGTTCACTTGAAACTTTATATTGTATCTGGTAAAATCAGTAATTAGACAACTATTAATTTCATCTAAATCACTTTTTGGCGTTAATTTTTTAGAATTTATTATTCTTTCATTTATTAATACTTTTGACCATTTTCCATTTTGGTTCGAGGTAACGAATGTTTTATGTTTTTCTTCTTTTGAAACAGTATCGATTTGAGTAGTGCTATAAGAGATGAAAATTGAGCCTTTATTATCAACAGCAATAGCGGGTTGCTTCATAGCAAAATTTTCTGCAAAAAACGTTAATTTATAACTGTAATTATATCCCCACGCATTAGTTCTTGAAATCTTTTCATTTGCAAGTTTCTTTTTAGATAACTTTAAAATTTTCTCTGTAGTAACTTTTCCTGTGTTCAGATCTCCTTTTATCACATGTAAATTTCTATCAGCGATATAGGTTGAGAAAAAAAGGTTTTGATAGGTCACTAAGTAAAAATCCATACAAGGATTTTTACTTGCTTTAAAACTACTTAATTGTGTCCATTTAGATGAAACTTGTCCATTGATAGAGTAGTAAGATAGGAGTACTAATAAAAGTGTTATGAACTTACTTGAAATGTGTATTTTCATAATAAAAGTAAAGAGTTTACTAAAACCGAACCTTCTAAAACCGGATTACCCCATCAACTCTTTCAATATTTTCTCTTCAGAATAACCGTCGGCGTCTGCTTTAAAGTTGACTAATATTCTGTGCTTAAGAATAGGAATGGCAATCTCTTTTACTTCTTCAATATCGGGTGAATACTTGCCTTTTAAGATGGCTAGGCATTTAGCGCCCATAATTAAGTTCTGAGAGGCTCTGGGGCCTGCGCCCCAATCTAAGTACTCTTGCGCTAACGGAGAGCTGTGCTCGCCTGTGGGACGCGTTTTGTGCACTAGTTTCACAGCGTATTCTACTACGTTGTCTACTACCGGTACTTTTTTGATTAATTCACGGTATTCGGTAATCTTTTCAGCATTAAGAATAGCGTTTACGTCTTCTGGGTTTGCACCGGTTGTTCTTTTTACAATATCCAGTTCATCCTGAAAAGAAGGATAATCTAAATTGATGCTGAACATAAAACGGTCTAACTGTGCTTCGGGTAAAGGATAAGTTCCTTCTTGTTCAATAGGGTTTTGCGTAGCCAATACAAAAAACGGCTCTGGCAGTTTATACAATTTACCACCAATAGTTACGCTTTTCTCTTGCATGGCTTCCAGTAAAGCCGATTGCGTTTTAGGAGGTGTTCTGTTAATCTCATCTGCCAAAACTATATTGGCGAAAATAGGGCCTTTTATAAACTGAAATTCTCGGTTGCTGTTCATGGTTTCAGCACCTAAAATATCCGAAGGCATTAAGTCTGGCGTAAACTGAACGCGGTTAAAGTCTAAATGTAATGCCGAAGAAATGGTTTTAATCAATAAGGTTTTAGCCAATCCTGGCACACCTACCAAAAGGCTGTGCGCATTGCAAAGTATAGAAATAAGAACAAGGTCTACGGCTTCTTCTTGGCCAACAATAACTTTGCTTATTTCTGTTTTTAATTGTTTAAAGTCTTTTTGTAGTTCTTCTGCAAGCTGAATGTCCTGACTCATAATAAAGGCTCTATTGAGTTAAAATTTCGCAGCTAGAGTATTCCTCGTCTACGTCTATAAAAATTTCAGATTTGGTCTGGCCAAACCATTCATTTACTTTAGAATTTTTCTTTTCTTCTAAAGCGGCACTTTGTATTTTTTGCCAATCGTCGTACAAGTTGGCCTCATGCGGCGCTACTTTTTTCTTTAAATAAATAATACGCATGGCCTGACTTCCGTCTTGCATGTTGTACAGTTGAGGAGCCGATATTTCTCCGTTCTTCATTCCGTCTACAATAAAATACAATGTTGGGTCTAAGTTTTCGGCAGCAATCATTTGGTTACCGGTTTCATCGGTAAAATAACCACCTGTAGCTTTTGTGGCTTCGTCTATGCTGTATTTAAAAGCAGCATCTTCAAAGGACACACTGTCGTTTAAGATGTTTAGCCGTAATTGATTTAAAAACTTTTTGGCCCGCTCCATTTTATTGTTGTCGAACGTTGGTTTCATTAATATATGTCTTGAGTTGTATTCGTTTCCTCTTTTTTCTATTAACTGAATCATATGAAAACCAAACTTAGATTCTACCGGATCTGATATTTCACCTGGTTTAAGGTTTAATGCCACCGCTTCGTATTCGGGCACTAATTCTTTTCTTTTAAAAAAGCCCAATTCACCACCTCTTGCCGCAGAGCCGGGGTCTTTAGAATATTCCATAGCTAAATCGGCAAAGCTTTCGCCATTTTCAATTCTAGCTTTTATTTCTAAAAGTTTGTTAACCACTTCTTTTTTGGCCTCTTTGTCTAATTCTGGTTTGTAAACAATATGCCCAACTTGTACTTCTTTAGAGAAATAGGGTAAGCTGTCTTTGGGTATGCTGTTAAAGAATTTTTTTACTTCGGAAGGTGTTACTTTTACATCGGCAGCAATTTTACCTTGCATACGCTGAATAATCAACTGATCTTTTACTTGGTCTTTAAGTTCGGCTTTTAATTCATCTACTGTTTTACCGTATTGCTCTGCCAATAGTTCTTCAGAACCACCATAATTCTGTAACAGGTATTTCATCCTGGCATTCATCTGGTCGTCTACAGTGTTTTGATCTACTTCTACAGAATCAATTTCGGCTTTAGCCAACAGAAGCTTATTGATAATAAGTGTCTCTAAAACTTTACAACGTAAATCTGTATTTACAAAAGAGTTGTTTCGGTTAGATATAAATTGCAGATACGCCATATCAACTTCAGACTTTAATACAATCTGATTGTCTACTTTGGCTACAATTTTCTCTATAGTCTGTATGTTTTTTTGTGCAAAACCACCAACCGAGAGTAAAAGGGCAAACGCAAAGGGAAGGTATTTAGTAATTAAGTATAATCTCATTATTTTCTTTGGCAGAACGGTACAAATCGTTCTGGTAATTTTTTAGTATTTCTTTTTTTCGGTGGTTAATAAGTATGGTTTTAATCACCTTGGTTTGGAACTCTAACGGAGATTCTTCTTCAACGTCTTTGTATTCTATTACCTTCAACAAAAAGGTGTAATATTCAGACTGAACTTTGTGAAAAGAGGAACTCTTGAAATTTCTTACCGGATCTTCCCAACTCTTAAACGGAGAAGCATATACTAAATTATTGAATTCAATCCAGATACTATCATTTAGATGGCATGATTCGGCAGAATTAACACAAAACTCGGTGATTTTACTTTTGTTTTCGGGTTTGTAATATCTAATAAGCTTTTCAATCCCTTGTGTATTACTAAGCTCGTTTCTAAATTTTACCAACACGCACTTTACAATAGGTTCATTCAGTTTAAAATTAGCTTTGTTTAGTTCGTAGTATTCAGCAATTTCCTCATCCGTAACCAAAGTGTCAATTTGTTCATTAACAACATGGTTTTTTACTTCTAAGGTTAATAACTGATTTCGGTATTCTGCAACACGCTGCTCAATGTTTAGTAAAACAGCGGAAGGTATGTTTTCCGCCTGTTCTAATAATAGTTGGCTATTAACCCATTGGCTTATGTAAAGCTCAGCCAAATCGCTGCTGTCTGCCTGAGACATGGAAGCGTTTAGTAATTTACCAAGCTCTTTGCTGGTTAGTATCTTATCGTTTACCTGTACAATTATTTTGGTGTCCTTAACATTTTTGTTTTTGTCGGGCAAAATTCCACAGGCTAAAAAAATAAGGATTGAAATGCTAATAATCCCTATTTGGTATAAATATGTCATTATTTGATTAAGGCGTTAAATTCTTTTTGGTTAACGGTAATAGGGTATTCTACAGCCAGTTTTTTTAACCATTCTTTTTCTAAATGATTTTGGTAATCAGAAATTACGGTACCTTTTATTTCGGATAATGGTTTTGGACCTGCCGGTAAAATTTCACCTGTTTTAATTAAAACGGAACGTTCCTCTCTTTTTAATTCAACTTCCGAATTAGCTTTCCATTCTATGTCTTTAATTGCTTCAGCCTCTTTTTCATAAACACCTTTTTTAATCTGTAAAGCTAGGGGGCTAATTTTAGATGCGGTAGCTTTAATCTCTTCGTTGGTAGCACCATCTTTTAGTTTTTCTTTTACTAAAGCTAAAACTGAAGAAGACTCGGCAGAGTAAATAGTCGCTTCAATTCTCTCTTCCCATTGGTACTTATCAATGTTTTTGTTGTAGAAAGCTTTTAAGCCAGTAGTGTCCTCAGAAGCTTTGTTCCAGATTTCTTTAGACATTAAGTCGAATAAAAGAATGCCATCTCTGTATTCTTTTACTAACATTCTGTAATCTGGGTATTTTTCAGCTAAATGATCTTGTTCGTATTCTACTACAGTAGTATTAACAAAATCACTATAGTATTTCTCTAAAGTAAAAGGCACATTTTTAGAAGGTGTTTTCTTTTGGTTGGCTTCTAAGTAAGCATAAAACGGGGCTACTGTATATTTTTCTTTATTTATGCGGAAAAGCTTTTTTGAAGCCAACTTAGAATCACTTGGGATTTTCCATTCTGCCGAAAGAATAGTAGAATCTACAGAAGCAAAAAGCTTCTCTTTAGTTTTTGTATACTCTTTAAAGTTATTTTCTTTTTTCAGCTTATTTACTAAAGCTTGTTGGCTAAGTTTACTGCGGCTATCACGGCTAACACGTTTTTTTAATTCGTCTTCTAATTCTGAATAAAGAGGTATTGGCTGTTTTTCTTCCAAAAGTATAATGTGCCATCCATAAGAAGATTTTACGGGTTCAGAAATATCACCAACGTTTTCCATAGCAAAAGCAGCTTTTTCAAACTCGGGAACACCTAAGTGGCCTCCTAATGAAAATGGGCGTAACTCTCCGCCAGCATCTTTAGTCTGATCGTGTTCGCTGTAGGCTTTACAGATTTCTTTCCAGTCTGCACCGTCTACTACTAATTTACGGATTTCAATAATTTTATTGTAGGCAGCTAAAGAATCTTCCGTAGAAATACCTTCGGGTGCTTTCACCATTATGTGTTTTACTTTTACTTGGCCGGGATTATTGCGTTTTTCAAACACTTTTACTAAGTGGTAGCCAAAACGTGTTCTAATGGGAGTAGATATTTGACCAACGGGTGTTTCGAAGGCGGCATTTTCAAACTCATACACCATATCGAAGGCTGAAAAATAACCTAAGTCGCCACCATAACCCATTTGTCCGGGTTCAGAACTAGCAGAAGGATCATCTGAATATTTAATAGCGGCTTCTTCAAAAGAAAGACCGTTTTCAATTTCTTTTTTAATCTCTAAGCATTTTTTGTAGGCTTTAAGTGTATCGGCAGGGTCTGCGTTTCCTTCAATTCTAATTAAAAGGTGTGCTGCTTTAACTTGGGAATGCATACGGTCGTAAGCCTGCTTGGCTAAACTGTCTACAAATTTGTCTGAAGTTAAATAAGGTTGCGCCAGCTGTTTTTTATACATTTCAAACTCTCTTTTAAAAGCCTGAATAGTATCTAATTTTTGGGTTTCAGCTTCTCTTACCTTTAATAGAAACTTTTTGTAAAGCTCCATATAGCTGTCTAAGTCTTCCTTAGAATAACTGTTGTCTTTTTTACCGTTGTTTTTTTCGTAAGAATATTTAAATAAGGCAACGGGTATTTCTTTACCATCAATGGTAATTAATACAGGCCCTTGGTTTTTGGCTTTTCCGGCCTGTAGATTGTTGGTAAAAGTGAAAAGTAAAGCAACTAAAATTAACAGATTATATATTTTCATTAGAACTACTGATTTTTTCAATCAGCAAGTTTAATAAAAAATATAGGTATTGCATAAGGTTAAAAATAAAAGGAAGCAAAGAAAGACAAAAGGTTGTTTCTCCAAGCGCCATTCTTTTGCACTGCAAGCGTAGAATAAGAAAAGCGAACCCCTAAACCTAAGTTGTCTACTACATCGTATTTGGCTGAAAACATCCAGTCTAAACTAAAGCGGTTCATGTAGTCAATGTTATCGGTTTCAAAGCCATTTTCAAATTCTTTCGAACTAATTAGAACACCAGGAGTAAAACCACTGCTTAGATGTAATTCTTTCCAAACCTTGTATTCTAAGTACAAGGGGGAAATCAATATAATTAAGACGTTATTTTATTTGGTCGTTGTTGTATTTGTCCATTTTGGTTTGTGCTCCTTTTTGGTTAAACAAACCAGAAAAGTGGAAGGTTAAATCTTCTTTTACTTCAAAATAAGTTCCCATACCTATCATTAAACCGGGTTTGTTATAGCCTTTGTAGGTATCCCCATCTATCTGGGTGCCGTTAATGCCTAAGAAAAGTTCACCTTTAATGTTTTGCGCCTTCAACAAGGCGTTAGCAGATAAGAAAAGGAGTGTAAGGAAAAATAATTTTTTCATGATTATAGGGTTTTATAAAATTCTATACAAGATCTGTCTACAATGTTAAAAACATTTTCGAAACCATCCAATCCGCCATAATACGGATCTGGCACATCCTTAGAATCTGGCTCTGGGTCAAAATCTCTAAGAAGCATTATTTTGGAACTGCTGTTTTTAGGTTCTATAGACTTAATATTTCTGAAATTGCTTTGATCCATAGCTAATATGTAATCAAACTCAAAAAAATCATCTTTACATAATTGGCGGCCTTTAGATGTTAAAAGAATACCTTTTGTGTAGGCAATTTCTTTCATTCTGCTATCTGCTGGCGCTCCAATATGGTAAGCACTTGTACCGGCAGAATCAATAAAGAAGTTTTTTGAAAGTCCTTTTTTATCAATTATACCCCTTAAAATACTTTCCGCTAAAGGTGATCTGCATATGTTTCCTAAACAGACGAATAATACTTTTGTTTTTTTTTCGGTCACCATGGTTACTTTTTTATTTCTACTTGTATATATAAGTAGTTAACACAATTATCAATACTAGTTTCATTAGCAGTCACTAAGTAAATTGGAAAAGGGCAGTTTTTTAAACTGTCCTTTTTTATTTAGTAACCATTAACCACCCAGCACTTTCTGTACAAGTAGCATTTTTTTCTTTTACAGAAAAATAATATACCCCGTTAGACAAGCCTTCGGCATTAAAAGTATTCTTGTAATCGTAAGAATGGAAAACTTTTTCTCCCCAACGGTTATAAATTTCTACTTCCCAAACACCATTTTGTTGAGTCTGTATAACAAAAAACTCGTTTTTGTTGTCCTGGTTTGGTGTAATTATGTTAGGGATATCAAAATCCCAGAAGTCAATGCTTACATCATCTGTTATAATTCCGCATTCATTTGAGGCGCTTACTTGGTAGTTATTGGGTTCTGTAATAGGTATAGATGGGGTGGTGTCTCCCGTGTTCCATGTATAGTTAAACTCGGGGCTTTGACCTTCACCTAAAATGTAATTGCTATTTTTACAAATAGTGGTATCGTTAGGTAAGGTTAAATAAGGTATTTTATAAAGAACAACATTAGATGAAGTAGTGTCTGAACAATTGTATTGATCACTTACATAAACTTCATATGTTCCGTCTAAACTAACATAAATGCTGTTACTGCTGTCAGAAGTACTCCAAGCATAAGTCCAGTTTTGCTTTTGTGGTAAATCCAACAAAACAGAATCGCCCTTGCAAACAAATGTATCTGAAACCAGTTGTATAGAAACACCCTCAACAAAATCTACAAATATGGTGTCGTTGTATGTGCAAATGTCTTTTGTGGTTTTTAGGGTGTATTCACCTTCGCCAGTAGTAAATGTTGTACTAGAATCAGAACCCGTGTTCCAAAGATAAGAATCCATAGAGGGGCCGGCATCTAATAATACATTTTGGTTGTTGCAAGCAAATAACGAGTCTCCTAATTCAATAAAACCAAAGTCACTGAAGAAACCATAACTAGCCCCTGTTACCGGACTACCAAAAAGAATAGAAAGCTGGAAGTCCGCAGTGCTTTCAATTGTGTAAAACTCTTCTGGATTAAAAATAGTGAAGTCATCATCCTCTAAAATAGCATAATGGTATTCAGAATTTAAAGCCTGAAATTTAAGTTCTGTAAACGGATTGCCATTTAACGTGAAATTAGAATTGGTGTTTTTTGTAACTACAAATAGGTTAAATACTCTATCAAAACTACGCTGAAAAGCAATATCTCTTGATCCCGTACATCGGATAGGAGCAACCACGGCACCAGCTAATTCATTAGATATTTCAGTAAATTGCATTACTCCAATAGGTTTGTTAGCATGTATTTCTACTACGGTGTCTTTTATAGGTAGAAACGCATATTCATATTGCTGAAGCGTAAAAGTACTATCGCCAGCTTTAACAATATTGTTGTTAGAGTTACTTACAATGTTCACAAATCCTGAAAAAGCAACATAAGAGGTGTCAAAGCCTGAAGTTGGCAAAAGTTGATCGCCGATTAAATCCCAGTTGATTGCCTTAAACACAGAGTCGTCTTTTTTACTTACCGAAATAGGTTTATTAGAGCGGATAATGGTACCGTTCATTCGATCAATAGAAGTTAATTTTTTGTTTACTACCGAATAAGTTTGTCCACGATTTAGTGTAACTGTAAAAGGAATGCCTTTAGGGTGATTTTCTAAATCTACACTTGGGATAATTGTAACAATTGTATTGGGATTTATTGCAACAACATCTAAGCTGTGGTAAGCTTCTAAAAGTGTAGTACCATTGTTGTTAAAATATTTTCTGGTTGCAAAGCGGTCTTGAAATTGACCAATAAATTCGGTGCCCAGTGCTCTTCTTCCTTTAAGGGTGAAAATGTCGGAGTTATCGCCTTCAATTTCGTAATTAGCAGAAAAATAATTGTCACCGGTAATTAATAAACCAGAGTTTAGAACAGTAAAACCAGGCTTGGTTTCAATGATATCTATTTGATCGGTAAGATCTACTCTTTCAAAACTTCTTTCGCCTAATGAAATGCTGTAGGGTTTAAAATTAGGATTAGCCGGTTGTGTGATTTCAATTTGGCAAGGTTTGTCTAAACAAGTAAGGTTTAAAGAAATTGGGCGGTCATCGTGAATTTCAGATGCTTCTGGTGGGGCAAACCAAAATTCTTTATCAATTTGAGCGTTACTAAAAAATGAAACACCAATAAATAATAAGAAGATTAAATGCTTATTCATCCCTGTTTTGGCGTTTAATACGCTCTCTATAGGCAGAGAATATTTTAGATTTTGAATAGAAACCAATGTAGATGTCGTTTTTAAGAACCGGAATATTCCATAATCCCGTTTCTTCAAATTTACGAATAACATCGTTAACATCAGCATCTGCCGAAACAACCCCCAAAGGTTCTTTCATAATAGTTTTTATTAAAACCGTTCCGTATTTGCTGCGGTCAAACATCATTTCCCTAATGTTATCTAAGGTAACGGTACCTACCAATTGGCATTGGGTATTTACTACAGGGAAAATATGCCGGTGAGAATGTTTTACTAACTGAATCAATTCACCAAGAGTAGCATCTGGATGTACCGTTTTAAAATCCTTTTCAATTAGCTTACGCATGTTTAATAAATGAAGAACCTCTTTATCCTTATTTATATACAATTGGCCACTTTCTATAAGGTGTTTTTTGTAAATAGAATACGGTTCAAAATAAGACATGGTAGCAAAAGCAATAGCAGCTACCAACATTAAAGGCACAAATAGAGTGTAGCCATCGGTGATTTCAGCAATAAGAAATATAGCCGTTAAAGGAGCGTGTAAAACACCACTCATTACGCCGCACATGCCTACCAAAGTAAAGTTACCTGTAGATATGGGTTGTGTTATATTTAAGGTGTTAACGGCATAAGAGAATAAATACCCACTAAAACCACCCAAGAATAAAGCCGGTGCAAAAATACCACCCGAACCCCCCGAGCCAATAGTAACTGAAGTAGCAATACTTTTAATTAAAATTGTGCCTAATAAGAATAGCATAACCATCCAAGGAGAAGAAAAATAGTCGTACAATAAACTTCCTTCAATGGTTTTGTTTACATCACCATTAAAAAGAAATTTAATACTAGAGTAACCCTCTCCATAGATTGGTGGGAAGAAAATGATAATTACCCCAAGAGCAACCCCGCCAATTAAAACGCGATTTAATGGGCTTTTAACCGCATGTAGTTTCCCTTCAATGTGGTAACTCATACGCGTAAAGTAAAGCGCCACCAAGCCACATAATATCCCTAATAAAATGTAAAAAGGGATGTCATAGGGTACAAATTTATCGGTTAGTTCAAATGTGAACAGGATGTCGTTCCCAAGTAGTAATAATGAAGTTACGTAACCACTTACGCTGGCAATTAATAAAGGTGTAAACGATTTTATTGAAATTTCAGTTAATATAATTTCCGTAGCAAAAATAACCCCAGCAATGGGCGCGCTAAAGATGGCTGAAATAGCAGCAGCAGAACCACACGCAATTAATAGCGTTCTGGTTTTGTAATGCATGTGCATAAAACGGGCAATATTGGCACCAATGGATGAACCGGTAACGGCAATGGGAGCCTCTAAACCAACCGAACCACCAAAACCTACGGTAAAGGTAGAGGTGATCATTCGGGAAACCATCATTCTTTTCTTAAGATGACTAGATTTACGTGCAATGGCATAAATTACTCCAGAGATACCGTGGCCTAAAACTTCACGGAAAACATACCTAGAAATAATATACGTTAGAAGTATACCAATTAAGGGTAGCAGATAAAATAGGTATTTTTCTGCCACAGTTTGGTAGTTTCTACCAACTACTAAATGGATCTGGTGAACGGTCCATTTTAAAGAGACTGCCGCCAAACCCGAGACAATACCCACCAAACTGCTAAGAATTAGTACAAAGTGTTTATTTGATACGTGTCTTAACCGCCAGATGAAAAACTTCAATAGCAGGCGTCTCGCCCGGAACTGTAATGTTACTTTTCGTGCCAATGTGGAGCGCAATTTAGAAGTCTAAAAACTAAAAAGCGAAAAGAAAAACAATAACTTTCAAAATCATAACAGATAAAACTTATTAGTTTTGTCTGTTTCTTAAACTAGAATATATGTTACGGACTCATACTTGTGGAGAATTAAGGATTGAAAATCAGGGAGAAGAAGTTGTTTTAACCGGTTGGGTACAAAAGGTACGAGACAAAGGTGGGATGATCTGGGTAGACCTTAGAGATAGATATGGTATCACACAATTGATTTTGGAAGAAGGTAAAACTTCTGCCGAAGCCATTGCTGAAGCCAGAAAGTTAGGTAGAGAATACGTTATTAAAGCGTCAGGTTCAGTAATTGAACGTGTGGCTAAAAACGATAAAATACCTACAGGTTCAATTGAAGTTAAGGTTTCTTCTATTGAAATTATTAACGAAGCTAAGCTTCCACCGTTCTTGATTGAAGACGAAACCGATGGCGGTGACGAATTAAGAATGCAATACCGTTACTTGGATTTAAGAAGAAATCCGGTAAGAAAAGGGCTTCAGTTAAGACATAATATTGCAAAAGAAGTTAGACGTTATTTAGATGAACAAGACTTTTTAGAAGTAGAGACACCTTACTTAATCAAATCTACTCCGGAAGGAGCAAGAGATTTTGTGGTGCCTTCTAGAATGAACGAAGGGGAGTTTTATGCTCTACCGCAATCGCCACAAACGTTTAAGCAATTATTAATGGTTTCCGGTTTCGACCGTTATTTCCAAATTGTTAAATGTTTCCGTGACGAAGATTTAAGAGCAGATCGCCAACCGGAATTTACTCAAATAGATTGCGAGCTTTCTTTTGTTACGCAAGAGGATATCTTAGATATTTTCGAAGGAATGATTCGTCACCTTTTTAAAATGGTGAAAGGAATTGATTTAGAATCGTTCCCACGAATGACTTTTGCCGATGCCATGAAGTATTACGGTTGCGATAAACCAGATACTCGTTTCGGGATGAAGTTTGTAGAATTAAACGATGTAGCGCAAAACAAAGGCTTTAAAGTTTTTGACGATGCTGAATTGGTTGTGGGGATTTGTGCCGAAGGTGCTGCCAACTACACCAGAAAGCAATTGGATGCATTGACCGACTTCGTTAAAAAACCACAAGTAGGCGCTAAAGGTTTGGTTTGGGCCAAATACAACGAAGACGGAACATTCAAATCAGCGGTTGATAAATTCTATTCGGAAGAAGATTTAAAAGCTTGGGCTGAAAAGTTTGATGCTAAACCGGGTGATTTAATGTTGATCCTTTCCGGAGATGCGCATAAAACAAGACCTGCTTTAAACGAATTGCGTTTAGAATTAGGAAAACAATTGGGTTTAAGAGATAAAAATACCTTCTCTTGTCTGTGGGTTGTAGATTTTCCACTTTTAGAGTGGGATGAAGATTCTGAGCGTTTCCATGCTATGCACCATCCGTTTACTTCTCCACAAAGAGAAGATATTCCGTTGTTGGATTCAGATCCGGGTAATGTAAGAGCTAACGCCTACGATATGGTCATCAATGGTGTTGAAATTGGCGGTGGTTCTATTCGTATCCACGACCGACCAACGCAGGAATTAATGTTTAAGCATTTAGGATTTACCGAAGAAGAAGCAAAAGATCAATTTGGATTCTTGATGGATGCTTTTGAATACGGTGCGCCTCCACACGGTGGTATTGCTTTAGGTTTTGACCGTTTGTGTTCTCTTTTTGGCGGATCTGACAGTATTAGAGATTATATCGCTTTCCCTAAAAACAACTCGGGTAGAGACGTTATGATTGACGCTCCTTCTCCGGTTTCGGAAGAGCAGTTAAAGGAACTGAACATTAAATTAAGATAAAAATAGAAAGGAGCTGAAAGGCTCCTTTTTTTAGTTTTGGTTCGTGAGAGATACAAGAAGTTGTATAATGCGATGCAATCGCGGTTCTCGAACATCCTCGTTGCAAACGAGGACGAGTGGGTAGCTGAAAGGTTCCTTTGTTTTTTTAGACAAAACACTTTCTGCTAAACCAATATTTCAATTTCAATTATGAGTATGAAGGAATATGAAAAAGTTATTGCGATAATAGGTGGTTTAGTCTTGGTTTGCGCCTTTTTTATACATCTACATTCGAAAAAAAAGAATTTTGAAGCGTTAAGAAAAGCTGAGATAAATGAAGTCGTAAATGATAGAGAAACTGTTGCAGGAGGTAAGTTTAATAGGTATACATTTAATAAAGGTGAAGTGTATATTGACTTTTATCCAAAAGAAGATCCTTTAATGATAGGAGATTCAGTGACTAAGGATAGTAGGGCTAATTTTTTTAATATTTATAGAAAACAGAATAAACATGATAAACATTATTTTTTTGTTGAAAAATATGAGTGGTAGTAGTATTGTGGTTAGAAAATGCTGCAATTACCGCCGTTCCCGCCATGTTTTACATGGTGTTTGTATCAGATAAATAAGGAATTAGATAGTGAAGATCTTGCTCTTACGTATTTACAATATCTACTAGGGTGCGTTACGAAGTAAAACGCGTTTGTGTATGGAGAAAACAAGTGTTAATGTGATATGATATAACTCGCTGTTCTCGAACATCCTCGTTGCAAACGAGGACGAGTGGGGCTTGCAAATAGTAATATTAAATGGTGAAATCTTTAATCAAAATATCGATCACAATTATTTGTATATCTTTTATACAAAGCTGTAATAAGATCAATAAGTTTGATAATCACATTAAAGTAAATAATAATTATGATAAAAGTGTTTACTATTCTATAGTACATAGTTATCCAGATACTTCTTTATACGGGAGAGGGACAGGGCCGAGAGTATATGCTTTTCAATATAAAGTAGGAGCATCTTCTTCAAATCGGTTTAATATAAAAAGTAGTTGGGAAAACTTATTTAGTGAATTACCACAAGATACTTTAATGGTATTTATTTTTGATGCAAATATTCTAGAACTACGGGGTTGGGAGTATGCGCAAAAAAACTATCAGATCTTGCAAAGATATGATTTAAGTATAGAGGATTTGAATCGAATAGATTTTAATATAACTTATCCTCCACATGATAGTATGAAAGGTATAAAAATGTACCCGGCTTATAAAGAGCAGTAAAGACTGTTTTTAGTTTTCCCCTTCGTTCCCGCCATGTTTTATATGGTGTTTGTATCAGATAAATAAGGAATTAGATAGTGAAGATCTTGCTCCTATGTATTTACAATTCTAAGGCATTATAAAAGGATTAGTAATCCGTCTTAAAAACAATCAAGCACAAAAAAAGGAGCCTTTTGAGCTCCTTTACTTTTCTGGAAAATTGTTTAAAAAATTAGTAGTTAATAAAAGGCGTTGCCTCTTCTACTACCATAGATTTTGGAACATCGTATGCAAGGCTTCTTTCAATTTTAGAAACCAATAATTTTACGATTGTATCACTGAATCCCATTTTGTGAGCAATTTCTTCGCAGAAAGCGAATTCTTCCTCAGAAACTTCACCGTCTGCATTCATGATTTCTATAATATCATATAGTAAATCAAAGCATTCCGTTCTGTTTTTTGGGATAACGATAGCCTCGTCTTTTCTTATTTTGTAAAGTGAATCTATTTCTTTCTCGTTAAGTCCTTTTTTAGTACCAATCTTATTGATCAGTTCAATTTCATTTCTGTGAAGAAGATTGTCTGCCGCAGCCATACGAATCAAATTGTGAACGTAAGATTTTGCTGCTTTTTTTTCAGGTGTTTCAAACAAAGAAATCATATGTAGTTGTTTTTTGTTGAGGCAAAGGAACAACCATTATTTTTAGGAACAAATAAAACCTATTAAAATAATAAAAATATTTTTCATTTGCAATAGTTTGACTGAAAGTTCTTGTCTTTTTAAAATAAACTTTTAGAGCTTATGCCTGTGTAAATTGCTTTATTTAATAGATATGGCACTTTTTAGACTAATAGTAATGCTATAAAAAAGTTAAAAATATTTCTCTAATGTTAATTTTAACAACAAGTTTTGGTGTTTTATTGCTTAATTCTTGTTCCAAAAAGGAAACGTTCTCCCCAATAATAAGGATCGTTAATAGGGTCAATAACAACTCCTCTTTTGCTAGAAGTATGTATAAAGTTACCATCGCCCAAGTATATTCCCGAATGGGTAATAAGTCTAGAGGTTGCGTAGGAATTATAAAAGAAAACAAGGTCTCCTTTTTCTAGATCATCCATCTGGGCAATTACTTTCCCGAAACGTGCTTGTTCGTGCGCCGAACGAGGGAGTAAAACACCCATTTCTTTAAACGAAGTCATTACTAAACCCGAACAATCTATACCGTCTTTTGTACAACCGCCCATTTTATGGGGAGTTTTAAGGAAAGACACCGCTATTTTAATTAAACTATCAATGTTAAATTCTGTAGAGTTGGGTGCTTTTTCAATTCCGTTATTCTGAAATTCTATTAATCGTATTTTTAGTGTTGGGTTATCTGTTTGTTCTAAAACTTGTTCAAACTGACTGTTGTTAGAGCTTAATAGAAATAATGTAAGAAACGAAAGCAGAAGGTATTTCATATACAGAGTAATGTTTATTAAATATAATAAAAAAGCACATGGTATTCTTAGTGTTAAATTTTAGCTGTATTGCTAGCTTATAGAATTGATATTCACGTATAAAAGAACCTTATTTGGCAATATTAATAATGTACAACTATGGAAAATAACGACGGTAAAGTAATTGGTATAGTGTCCCACATCACCTTAATAGGTTGGATTGTGGCTCTAATCATGAACCAAAACAATAAATCAGAATTTGGTTCTTTTTATATAAGACAAAATTTGGGCTTAATCTTGTTTTCATTTATTACAGCTATACCTTATTTAGGATGGGTGATTGGCATTATTTTGTTTGTGTTTTGGATTATAAGTTTAATTAGCGCTATTCAGGGAAAGATGATACCAATACCTCTAATAGGTGAAAAATTTCAAGAATGGTTTAAGTCGGTATAAAAAGACTATAAATCCTTAAATTTGCACCCCGTGGAACTTAAATTCTTCGGGGTTTCTTTTTGATAAAAAATGATAACAATGGTAGATGTAATTGTAGTAGGGTGTGGGCCTTGTGGTATTGCTGTATCAGCAGAAGCTAAGGCGCATGGATTATCTTGCAAAATATTTGACAAAGGAAGTGTAGCCGATGCCATTAGAAGGTATCCTTTACAGATGACGTTCTTTTCTACTGCTGAAAACATAGCCGTGGCCAATGTTCCGTTTACCATTAATCAGCCAAAAGCAACACGGGAAGAAGCGTTGAACTATTACCGAATGGTGATAGAGCAACATCAACTGGATGTTCACTTAAATGAAGAAGTGTTAAAAGTTGAAAAAGGAGCGGACGGACTTTTTATTGTTCAGACTTCTAAAGAAAATTACAAAGCCAAAAAAGTTGTAATGGCGATTGGGTATTTTGATGTGCCTAGAACATTAACTGTTCCTGGTGCAGGTTTACCGCATGTTAAAAATTATTTTGACGAACCTTATCCCTACATGCTGCAAAAAGTAGTGATTGTTGGCGCTGGTAATACAGCTGTGGGAGCCGCTTTAGACTTAATGCGCCACGGAGTTGATGTGACCATGATTATCCGCAAAGAAGATTTTAAACCAACGGCTAAATATTGGTTGTTGCCCGATATGCGCAACCGTGTTAAAGAAGGAAAGATTAAAGCTTATTTTAACAGTACCGTTACAGAAATAAAACCCTATTCTATTCTTTTTGAAGAAGAAGGTGTACAAAAAGAAATTGAAGCCGATGCCGTGTTAGCCCTTACGGGTTATTTGCCAGATACTAATCTTTTAGCTTCTATGGGTATAGTAATCAACAACGATTACGAGCCTATTTTTAACGAAGATACATTTGAAACTGGGGTGAAAGGTTTGTACGTGGCAGGTACCGTAATCTCGGGTTGCCATACCGAAAAAGTATACATTGAAAACGGAAGATTGCACGCAAAACCGATTGTAGAGGATATTTTGAAAACGGTTTGAACTAGAGCTGAAATGCACGTAAAGCACAAGTGAAAAACACTTGCGTTAGCTGGGCAAATCAAAGCAAGAGAAAGATTAAAATAAAAACACTCCTCTGGTCTTGCATCATACTTAGTTTCAGTTTTCAAAGAAGTCTACGATGGAACGTCATTCCTGCCGATAATTATCGGTAGGAATCTCTCGAAGAAACTTCACTGTAACTTGCAAATAAGAAGGAATTTATACCCATTCCTGCCAATATTTGAGGGATCACCGGATCAGGTCCGATGATGACGCTAGTAGTTAGCTAATAGTTAAATTGGGTACTATATTAGTGTGTCTGCTAGTAGGGTTTTCAACTGTTAACTCTCTTTCTAGCTCAAGCGTTTTTCAATTGTGCAGCGCGTTGCACTAACTAAATCCCAAACTTCTTTTTAATATCATCCAAGTATTCACGGTTGTTGGCTAAACGCGGTACTTTATTTTGGCCGCCTAATTTCCCTCTAGATTCCATCCATTTGTAAAAAGTGTCTTTGGGCACTACATGGATTAAAGGCTTGTCTAAGGCAATGGATTTGTAACGTTTGGCGTCGTAGTCTGAATTAACTTCACGCAGTTTTTTATCCAACAAGTAATTAAAATGTTCTTGGTCTTCCGGTATTTTGCGGAATTCAATAATCCATTCGTGTCCGCCTTTTTCGGTACCTACAAAATAAATAGGCGCAGCGGTAAATTCTTCTACTTCCGAATTAGTCATTTTACAAGCGTAAGCAATGGCTTCGTTGGCATTTTCCATGATTAGCTCTTCGCCAAAAGCATTTATAAAATGCTTAGTCCTGCCAGAAATCTTAATTCGGAAAGGAGAGAGGTTGGTAAACCGAACCGTGTCACCTAAAACATAACGCCACAAACCGGCATTGGTGCTTATAATGACCGCGTAGTTTTTATTCAGTTCTACCTCTTCTAATGTTAGGGCTTTTGGGTTTTCAGAACCCCATTGGTCCATGGGTACAAATTCGTAAAAAATGCCATAATCCAGCATTAATAACATTTCATGCACATCAGGAATATCTTGTATGCCAAAGAAACCTTCCGAAGCGGTGTAGGTTTCCATATAGCTCATTTTACTAGTAGGTATTAGCTTTTTAAAGGTTTCTCTATAGGGGTCGAATGCTACCGCGCCATGTACAAATAACTCTAATTCGGGCCATACATCTAGAATATTATCTACTCCTTTTTTATCCATCACACGCTGTAGCAAAACCAAGGTCCAGGTAGGTACACCCGTAAAACTGGTAATGTTTTGCTGCATGGTTTCTTCCACCATTCGGTTTAGTTTCTCTTCCCATTCGTCCATAAGGGCTACTTTTAGACTAGGGCTACGGATTACCTGCGCCCAAAGCGGAAGGTTTTCCATAATTACAGCAGAAACATCCCCGTAAGATACGCTTGGGTTTCCTTCAAAAGCTTTGTGTGTGCCGCCAATAGAAATGGTTTTCCCAGAGAAAAGATTGTAGTTAGGGAAATTGTTGACATACAGAGAAAGCATGTCTTTTCCGGCTTTGTAATGGCAGTCTTCTAAGGATTCTGGAGAAACAGGTATAAATTTACTTCGGGCATTGGTAGTGCCAGAAGATTTAGCAAACCAATCAATTTTGCTGGGCCAAAGAATGTTTCTTTCGCCGTGCATCATGCGGTCTATGAAAGGAAAAATGTCTTCGTATCTAGAAATAGGTACGCGTTCTTGGTATTCTTTAACCGATTTTATGCTTTTGTAATCGTACTTTTTTCCCCATTCTGTGCTTTTAGCAGAATCAATCAAATTTCTGAAAACTTCTTCCTGTACATCAAATGGATATTTAACGAACAACTCCATTTGGTGTATTCGCTTTTTCATTACCCAAGAAAAAATGGAGTGGATTAACGCCATAAATTAGTCAAATCGCTTTCTTTTGAATTCGTAGTGTCTACCAAGATACAGTTCTTTTACCCTTTCGTCGGAAGCCAAGTCTTCTGGTTTTCCTTTTTCAAGAATAGAACCTTCAAATTGAAGATAAGCACGGTCGGTAATCGAAAGTGTTTCGGTAACATTGTGGTCGGTTATTAAAACGCCAATATTTTTATCCTTCAGCTTAAAAACAATTTTTTGAATTTCTTCTACTGCAATAGGGTCTACGCCAGCAAAGGGTTCATCCAAAAGAATAAATTTTGGACTTACGGCTAAAGCACGGGCAATCTCGGTTCTTCTTCTTTCGCCACCGGAAAGAGACATACCTAAGTTTTTGCGTACTTTATGTAAACTGAACTCTTCAATTAATTCCTCTACAATTTCTTTTTGTTCAGCTTTCGGTTTTTTGGTCATTTCTAGAACAGCTTTAATGTTCTGTTCTACTGTGAGTTGTCTAAATACAGAGGCTTCCTGAGCCAAATAACCTAAACCGCGTTGGGCTCTTTTGTAAACGGGTAAACTAGTAATGTCTTCGCCATCTAGCGTTACTTTGCCAGATAAAGGTTTTACTAAACCGACTACCATATAAAAAGAAGTGGTTTTACCTGCTCCGTTAGGGCCTAATAATCCAACAATTTCTCCTTGATTTACTTCAATGGAGACATCGTTTACTACCATTCTCTTTTTATACTTCTTAAATAAATTATCAGCTTTTAAAATCATATGGTCTGTTGAAAGCTTAGCAAAATAATGGTTTTATAAAACAAACGAAAAGGCGTTAACGCTTATTCAGTAATATCTCTAATAAATAATTGTAAAGTAGTTCTTTCTCTGAAGGTATTTTCGTCTAAAGAATAACAGATTTTAAAAGGTTTTCCGCTTTTAATAATGGGAAATTTGTCTGCCATGCCAAAAGCAATTCCATCCATTTTTATTCCATCCTGAATAAGGGAAAGTTTTACATGTTCTTCTTTAACAATTTTTGATCCTCCGGAATCCATAACGTTTTCGGTTACAAAAACTGGACGCATATTGCAGGGGCCGTAAGGTTCCATTTGTGCTAATATGGCGTAAAATTTATCGGTAATGCCAGAAAAGGGTAATACCTCATCTATTTCAATGGTAGGTTGCGTGTCTTCAATTTTAATGCTTTGTTTAGCGTGTTGTTCAAAAGCATTGGCAAAATCAATTAAATTGTCTTCGTTTAAGGTTAAACCGGCTGCAAATTTATGACCGCCAAATTGTTCTAAGTGTTCGGCGCAATGTTCTAAGGCTTCGTGAATATCAAAATCGGCAACCGAACGGGCAGACCCGGTTAGTTTTCCTCCCGATTCGGTTAAGATAATAGTGGGTTTGTAATATTGCTCAATACAACGGGAAGCCACAATCCCAATAATGCCTTTGTTCCAAGTTTTATTAAAAAGAACGGTAGAATAGCGGTCTACACCAGCCGATTCTTGAATCATCTCTAGTGCCTCTTTGGTGGTTTCTCCGTCTAGATTTTTTCGGTTTTCGTTGTAGGCTTCAATTTCAGAAGCCCATTTTTCGGCCTGTTTTAAATCTTTTTGCAATAATACTTCTACCGAATGGGAGGCATGTGCCATTCTTCCGGCCGCATTAATCCGTGGCGCAATTCCAAAAACTACGTTGGTTCCATTTAATGGGAAAGTAAGTTTCGCTTTCAGAATTAAAGCATGAATACCGGGCAAAGGATGTTCATTAATTTCTTTTAAGCCGAAGTGTACAATAATTCGGTTTTCACCGGTTAGCGGCACAATATCGGCGCAGGTACCAATAGCAGCGTATTGCAATAAAGAAGTAATGCTAGAAAACGGAATGGTATTTTGTTCACAAAAAGCTTGAACCAGTTTAAAACCAACGCCTACACCGCAAAGTTCTTTGTAAGGGTAATTGCAATCGGTTTGTTTGGCATTAAGAATGGCATAAGCAGGTGGTAATTCTTTTCCGGGAATGTGGTGATCGCAAACAATTACGTCAATCCCTTTAGTATTGGCGTATTCTATTTGTTTAATGGCTCTAATACCGCAGTCTAAGGCAATTATTAAATCAATGCCGTTGTCTTCTGCAAAATCTATAGCAGCCAAGGATATTCCATAACCTTCTTTGTAACGGTCGGGTACATAGAACCCAATGTTTTCGCTAAAGCGTTCAAAAAAAGAATGAACTAAGGCAACGGAAGTAGTACCGTCAACATCGTAATCGCCATAAACTAAAATGTTTTCTCCAGCAGCTATAGCGTCACTTATTCGGTCTATCGCTTTGTCCATGTCCTTTAATAAAAAAGGATTGTTTAAATGCGCTAAGTTCGGTCTAAAAAAATCTTTTGCATCCTGAAAAGTGTTAATGCCACGTTGCAGCAATAAAGTAGAAAGAAAAGGATTAATGTTTAATTCTGAAGAAAGGGATTTAACTTCTTCTGCATTGGGCTTGGTTTTGAAAAGCCATCTGTTTGCCATGTAATTAGCTATTCTTTAGTAATCTGAACGTAAAGTGATAAACACCTATGTATTAAAAGTAGTTATTTTAGATCAGCTTTAATTTGCTTTTCCATTTTTTCGAAATCAACCGCTCCACATGCGCCACAACCTGTACCGCATCCTTTATCTGTAAATGATTTGTAGAATTTAAGTACTAAAAAAACAAGGGCCGCAGCACAAATAACTATAATGGTGATATTTTGAGTTAATTCATTCATTAATTATCGGGTAAAAACGAAATCTGTTTCGGTAGATAATGTAAGGTTTAAAGAATAACCTTCCAAATCGAACGCCTTAATGCCATCAATAGTATCTATTTTGTTCTTTATAATGTAGCTACTCATTAAGCCACGGGCTTTTTTAGCATAGACCATTATTATTTTAAAAGCACCGTTTTTATGCTCTTTAAAAGCACAGTTAATCAGTTTTCCTTTTAGAAGGTCTTTTTTAACTGCTCTAAAATATTCGTTAGAAGCTAAGTTGATTATGTATTCGGAATTTGATTCACCAAGAGCGGTATTGATTTTATCCGTTAGTTTATTGTCCCAGTATTCGTATAAGTTTTTAGCGTTATCATTTATGTCTAACTTTGTTCCCATTTCTAAACGGTAGGGCTGAATAAGGTCTAAAGGCTTTAATAAACCGTACAAGCCAGATAATATCCTTAAGTGAGATTGTGCGTATTTAAAATCGTCTTCCGAATACGATTTGGCATCAATTCCTGTGTAAACCTCTCCGTTAAATGCTAAAACAGCTTGTTTGGCATTTTCAAGATCAAAAGGAAATGAAAATGAGTGGTATCGTTCATAATTTAATGTAGCTAAGGGATTGCTTAACTTCATCAGTTCTGCAATTTCGCCCACTTTCTTTTTTTTTAATACCGAAATCAATTTTTTAGACTCTTTTTCAAACTCGGGGAGAGTATGAGTGGCGGTAATAGGCTCACTATCGAAGTCTAAATTCTTAGCAGGTGAAATTAATAATAGCATGGCTCAGTGTTCTATTTAGTAAAAATAAAGGGATGGTTGTTCTCATCAAAATATAAATAAGAATAAGGTGTTTGATTGGTAAGAGTTAAAATGGTATCTTTGCCCCCTATTAACCAAAAAGATGGACGGGTTCCATCTAACAATTTTAAGATATGGCAACAAGAATAAGATTACAAAGAGGTGGTAAGAAGAACAAACCAGTTTATAGAGTGGTTGTTACCGATACCAAAGCACCACGTGATGGTCGCTACATTGAAAAACTAGGGATTTTTGATCCTAATGTTGAGCCTAATATCATTGATATTAATATTGAAAGTGCTTTAAAGTGGGTTTTGACAGGTGCACAGCCTTCTGAAACTGCTAGAAAAATTTTGTCACTTTCTGGTGTAATGCTTAAAAAACACTTACAAGTGGGTGTAAACAAAGGCGCTATTACGCAAGAAGAAGCAGATGCAAAATTTAATGTATGGCTTGAAGATAAAGATTCTAAAACTACTGCATTAAAAGACGCTAAAGCTAAAGCTGCTGAAGATAAAGTTAAAAAAGAAGCTGCTGATAGATTAAAAATTAAAGCGGATATTGAAGCTGCTGCTAAGAAAGTAGAAGCAGAAGCAATTGAAGCTGCTGCCGCTGCTAAAGCTGAGGCTGAAGCTGTTGCTACTGCTGCTGAAGAAGCTGCAAATGCTCCTGAAGAAGTTGCTGCTGAAGAAGAGACTACTGCTGTTACAGAAGAAGCTCCTACTGAAGAAGCTGCTCCTGCTGCTGAAGAATCTGCAGAAGAAGAAAAATAATAAAACTGGTTTTATGAATAAAGAATCTTGTTTTGAATTAGGCTTTATTCAGAAAAACCATGGTTTTAAGGGTGCTTTCTGGATTCATTTGGATGTAGATTATCCCGAAGATTATACAAAATTGGAATCGGTGTTTGTGGAAGTAAACCACAACCTGGTTCCATTTTTTTTTGAAAAATACAATTTTACATCAGACGGGAGGGTTCTTGCCAAATTTGATGAGATTGATTCTGAAGACGATTTGCAAGCACTAAAAGGGGCTAGGCTTTTTTTGCCGCTAGATGTGTTGCCTAAATTAGAAAAAGATCAGTTTTATTACCACGAGGTAAAAGGGTACCAAGTAATTGATGCTGTACATGGTGAAATAGGTTTAGTAACTGATTTTTATGAAGCAGGTCCGCAAGTACTTATGTCTGTAGATCACCAAGGAAAAGAAGTTTTGGTGCCAGTAAATGATTTTTTAATTAAAAAAGTTAATAAAGCCCAGCAGATACTAGAAGTAGAGCTGCCAGACGGTTTATTAGAAGTTTATTTGTCCGAAGACTAATTCTTGGTCCTAACTAGCAAGTGATTTTAGAGCTTCAAGTTTCGGGATTTCATTCCCAGAATCATCTAAAAAATGCACTCTATTTTCGGTGATTAATTTAACTTTTTGAACAACCGGTATTTTTTGATAATCATCCTTGGATATCAAGTTGTAACCGGAACCTATTCTTACAGAGATTTGGTGTACTTTCGCAGACATGAACATGTTTATTTCTGGCCTAATAGTTTTAAAAGATCTTCTTCACTCATTTCAATATTGTCATCATTAGCATCTGATTTTTCGCCACCAATAATGATACCTGTTTTTTCTTCTTGAGGAGGAACTCTAAGCCCTACTGTCTTTTTTAGAATAGAAAACATGATGTAAGCAGTTGTTGTGGTAAAAACAAAAGCTACAACTACACCCAATAATTGAATTCCAAATTGATATAGACGAGAGGTCTCTGGGTCTAAAACACCAAAGATAGCTACACAAAGTGTTCCCCACACACCACAAAATCCATGTACAGGTATTGCGCCTACTGGGTCGTCTAATTTTAATTTGTTTAATAAAAAGTCGAAAGCAAAGTTATGTACTAACCCTGCCGTTACACCTACACCTAAAGCACCAAGTGGAGTTACGTTGGCACAACAAGCAGTAATAGCTACTAAACCACCAACTACGCCGCCAAGTAACTTTTCATACAATTCGCTTTTGTCCTGAAAGATATAACTATGAAAAAAAGCAACTAAACCCGCAGCAGCTCCTGCAATGTTTGTGTTTAATATAATGGTACCCACAGCGCTGTCTAAAGCTAATTCACTACCACCGTTAAAACCCCACCATCCCATCCATAGAATGATTAATCCTAATACGGAATAACTGTAGTTGTAGGCTTTCATTTTTACTGGTTTCCCTTCACTGTCAAATCTTCCTAAACGGGGCCCTACAATCCATACACCAACTAAGGCTACCCATGCGCCAATTGAATGTACTACGGTAGATCCCGCAAAGTCGATAAAGCCGAGGTCGGCTAACCAAGCAGTATTGTCTGCGTAAAATAAATTCCCCCATACCCAGTGCCCAAAAATTGGGTAGATTACTAAGGCTGTTATTACCGAAGCAGTCATATAAGGTATAAATCCTGTTCTTTCAGACATTGCCCCAGAGACAATGGTTAAGGCTGTTCCTGCAAAGGCTACTTGGAAAAGAAAGAAAATCATACCTAAGTTTGATCCGTCGGGGTTTCCTTCAATATTTGAACCGAAAAATAAATCGGTGCCAAATAGTCCATGATAGGATTTGCCAAACATAAGGCCGAAACCAATAAAATAGAAAATTAAAGAACCGGCAATCCAGTCAATAATATTCTTAATACCTACGGCATTTCGGTGTTCAATCCTTACCATTCCTACTTCGTAAGCTTTAAACCCTGCTTGCATAAAGAAGACAAGTGCAGCAGAAACCAATACCCATAGGTGGTCAACCCCAAAGGTAATAGCAGTAGCAGCAACTGCGTCTCCTTCAGCCTTTGCTATTGAGATAGCGAGGATGGCTGAGGTGGTTAATAATAGTTTTTTCATGTTTTGTGTTTGTGGTTGAATTTGTAAATATAGTTACGCACGTATAAATACTTAAATTATTGTGTTGATGTTTTTCGTGTTTTAGGTAAAAGTACGTATTGTGTCGATAAGTAATGTGAAATATCCGTAGAGTTACCATCTTTGTACTTTAAAAAAGGGACTGAAATAGATGAGAATTGATATTGTTACTTGTGTTCCGGAGCTTTTAAACGGACCTTTTGATCATTCAATACTAAAAAGAGCACAGCAAAAAGGTGTTGCTGAAGTAGTAATACATGATTTACGCCAGTTTGGTATTGGTAAGCACAAACAACTAGATGATTATGCTTTTGGTGGCGGTGCAGGAATGGTGATGATGTATGAACCAATTGAAAATTGTTTTAATACATTATTTAAAGAGAGAAGCTACGATGAAGTTATTTATATGACGCCTGATGGAGAAGTGTTTAATCAGTCCATGGCTAATAGTCTCTCATTAAAAGGAAATCTATTAATTCTATGTGGGCATTATAAAGGAGTAGACCAAAGAGTAAGAGATACTTTTATAACACGTGAAATTAGTATTGGTGATTTTGTTTTGTCTGGTGGTGAGTTGGCGGCAGCTGTGGTTACAGATGCTATTATTCGTTTATTGCCCGGGGTTCTTAACGACGAAACATCTGCCTTAACAGATTCCTTTCAGGATAATTTGTTAGCCCCCCCTGTGTACACAAGGCCGTCTAATTATAAGGGCATACAAGTGCCTGAAATACTATTAAGCGGGAACGATAAGTTAATTGAGGAGTGGCGTTTTGATCAAGCAGTGGCTAGAACTAAAGAAAGAAGACCAGATTTGTGGGATAAATTTCAAAAACATTCCGTGTAAAATTTGATTCTACTATGGTTTTAATAAATATTTCTTTTATCTTTGCATTCCATTTTCCAAGGAAAGAATCATGAGTGCAGAAGTTATAAAGTTCGTAGAGGAGATTTGCCAAGGCGAGAAGGCTGAAAGTCCAGTTTTCGGTTCTGGAGATACTGTAAACATACATGTTAAAATTACAGAGGGTAATAAAGAACGTGTTCAGCAATTCCAAGGAGTTGTAATTCAGCGTAAAAACAAAGGTACTAACGGTGAAACTTTTACTGTTCGTAAAGTTTCAGCTGGTATTGCAGTAGAGCGTATTTTCCCAATCTTGTCTCCAAATATTGTTAAGATTGAAGTTTTACGTAGAGGTAAGGTAAGAAGAGCTCGTTTGTTCTACCTTAGAAGTAAAAAAGGTAAAGGCGCTAAGATTAAAGAAAGAAGATTTTAAGATCTTATATAGTTTAATTAAAAGCCGGCCTTTAAAGCCGGCTTTTTTTGTTTATAGTCATGGCTATACAGTTTTATAAATACCAAGGTGCAGGGAACGACTTTGTTATTGTAGATGACAGAGAAGGTTCTTTTGATGCCAATAATAAGGATTTGATTAATCGAATTTGTGACCGCCGGTTCGGTATTGGTGGTGACGGATTAATGTTGCTTCAGAATTCTGAAGACTATGATTTTCGTATGGTTTACTTTAATTCCGATGGGAATGAAGGTAGTATGTGCGGAAATGGTGGTCGTTGTTTGGTGAGATTTGCCTACGATTTAGGTGTTATTAGATCTAAAACCAGTTTTATAGCTGTAGATGGTCCGCATGAAGCGGAATTAGATGAGCAAGGTTTGGTACATCTTAAAATGATTGACGTAAACAACGTTCAGCAAAAAGGAGACGATTTTTTTATGAATACGGGTTCTCCACACTATGTGTCTTTTGTGAATGACTTAGAACATATGGATGTTTTTCAAAAAGGAAAAGCCATCCGTTACAATGAGGAGTTTAAGAAAGAAGGAACCAACGTAAATTTTTGTGAAGTTAAAAGTCATGCAAGTTTGTTTGTTAGAACTTATGAAAGAGGGGTTGAAGACGAAACATTAGCTTGTGGTACTGGAGTTACAGCCGTTGCTTTAGCGTATGCATTACAGAATAATCTTCAAGAAATAATTAGAATTAAAGTATTGGGAGGCGATTTAGCAGTTTCTTACAACAAAACTGACCAAGGGTATAACAACGTCTTTTTAATTGGTCCTGCAAAATTTGTTTTTAAGGGAGTGTTAAATGTTCGTGACTTGAAGTAACATATTGCTTCTTAGGGGTCTGTTTTTGCCCTATTTTCAGTATACTTGCAGATTAGAAATTAGATTAGAATCAAGTATTCATGCTTAAGTTTATAACAAAAGTTTTTGGAACAAAATCTGACAGAGATCTTAAATTAATTTTACCCTTGGTAAAAGAGATTAATGCAGAATATGATAAACTCAGAAATCTTTCTGACGATCAAATTAGAGCCATTACGGCAGAGCTTAAAGGTACAATCAGTTCAGAATTATCTGGTATAGATACTGAAATAACCAACCTAAATAAGCAAGTAGAAGAAGGTACATCACTTAATCTTCATCAAAAAGATGCTATTTACAACCAAGTAGATGCATTAGAAGAAGATAGAAATAAGAAGTTAGAAGATGTCTTAATGACTATTTTACCCAAGGCCTTTGCTGTGGTAAAAGAAACTTCTAGAAGACTTTCCGAAAATAAAATATTACGGGTTACGGCAACACAAAGAGACCGTGAAAGAGCAGCTGAATTTGACTACGTTGAAATTGACGGTGATCAATCGGTATGGACTAATAGATGGACTGCTGCTGGAACAGATGTAGAATGGAATATGATCCACTACGATGTTCAGTTGATTGGTGGTGTTGTGCTTCACCAAGGTAAAATTGCCGAAATGGCAACGGGTGAAGGTAAAACTTTAGTAGCTACGTTACCAGCGTACTTAAATGCGTTAGCGGCCAGAGGCGTACACATTGTAACGGTAAATGATTACTTAGCAAAGCGTGACTCCGAATGGATGGCTCCCTTATTTGAGTTCCATGGAATGAGCGTAGATTGTATTGATAAATACCAACCACATTCACCAGGGCGTGTTGCTGCTTACAAAGCAGACATTACTTACGGTACCAATAATGAATTTGGTTTCGATTATTTAAGAGATAACATGTCTACCAATCCGGAAGAATTGGTACAAGGGAAGCATCATTTTGCTATGATTGATGAGGTAGATTCTGTTTTAATTGACGATGCAAGAACACCGTTAATTATTTCAGGTCCCGTACCAAATGGAGATAAACACGAATTCTTCGATCTAAAACCAAGAATTGCTCAATTGGTAGATGAGCAAAAGAAAATTGCTCAAGATTTCTTAACAGATGCTAAAAAGCTAATCAAAGAAGGTAAGGATAAAGAAGGTGGTTTATCTTTATTCCGTTCTTACCGTGCACTTCCTAGAAACAAACCACTCATCAAATTTTTAGGTGAGATGGGGATGAAACAAATCTTAAAGAAAACGGAAGATATTTATATTGCCGAAAACAACAAGCTAATGCCACAGGCAGATGAACCGTTGTTTTTTACAATAGATGAAAAAACCAACTCTGTTGAATTAACCGATAAAGGTATTCAGGCAATTACGCAAAGAGGGGAAGATTCTACCTTCTTTATTCTGCCAGATATTTCTATTGATATAGATGCTATTGAAAAATCTGAAACACTTTCTGACGAAGAAAAAGCAGAGCAAAGAGAGCAGTTAATTGCAGACTATTCTCAGAAAACACAAAGAATCCATACCGTAAGCCAATTACTAAAAGCATATTGTTTATTCGAAAAGGATACAGAATATGTGATAATGGACTCTAAGGTTAAAATTGTTGACGAGCAGACTGGTCGTATTATGGATGGTCGTCGTTATTCTGACGGTTTACACCAAGCTATTGAAGCAAAGGAAAATGTAAAAATTGAGAAAGCAACTCAAACCTACGCTACTATTACATTACAGAATTATTTTAGAATGTACCACAAACTTTGTGGTATGACGGGTACTGCCGAAACAGAAGCGGGCGAATTCTGGGACATCTATAAATTGGATCTAGTAGTAATTCCTACAAACAGAGACAAGCAAAGAGACGACAGACAAGATAAAGTTTATAAAACCGTACGTGAGAAGTTTAATGCGGTAATTGAAGAAACTGTAGAATTGGTAAAACAAGGTAGACCAGTATTAATTGGTACTACTTCGGTAGAGATTTCAGAGATTTTTAGCCGTATGCTGAAATTGAGAAATATTAAACACCAAGTGTTAAATGCCAAACAACACGCTAAAGAAGCAGATGTTGTTGCCGAAGCTGGTAAGCCTGGAACGGTAACTATTGCTACCAACATGGCCGGTAGGGGTACAGATATTAAATTAACACCAGAAGCAAAAGCAGCAGGTGGTTTAGCTATTATTGGTACAGAAAGACACGAATCTAGACGTGTAGATAGACAATTAAGAGGGCGTGCTGGTAGACAAGGTGATCCGGGTACTTCTCAGTTTTACGTGTGTTTAGAGGACAACTTAATGCGTCTATTTGGTTCAGATAGAATTTCTAAAATCATGGACCGTTTAGGTTTAGAGGATGGCGAAGTAATTCAGCATTCTATGATTACTAAATCTATTGAAAGAGCTCAGCGTAAAGTGGAAGAGAACAACTTTGGTATTCGTAAAAGATTACTAGAATACGATGATGTTATGAACTCACAAAGAGAAGTAATCTACAAGAAACGTAGAAATGCCCTTTTTGGAGACCGTTTAGAACTAGATGTAGAAAACAGCATCTTCGATTTATGCGAATCATTGATTGATCAAGTGAAATTAACCGGTGCTTACGACAGCTTTAATCTAGAAACCATTAGTGTGTTCGGATTCTCAAGTCGTTTAACCGTAGAAGAGTTGGGTTCTGAAAAACCGGCCGAATTAACCGAGAAATTATATACAGAAGCCGTTCAATTTATAGAGGCTAAAGACAAACGCATTGCAGAGAAAACAATGCCAATCTTTAAAAACTTGTTAGAAAACAAAGGCGCTACCGTTAGTAACGTTGCTGTGCCATTTACAGACGGAAACAAACACATTAGAGTAGTTGCTCCGTTAAACGAAATCATTGAATCTAACGGTAAAGCCTTAACCAAAGACCTTAAAAAATACGTTAGTTTAAGCCAGATAGATAGTACCTGGACCGATCACCTAAGAAATATGGATGATCTAAAACAAACGGTGCAAAATGCTACTTACGAACAAAAAGATCCTCTTTTGATTTATAAATTCGAAGGATTTGGATTGTTTGAAAGGATGATTTTTGATTTGAACAAAGACATTGCCGGTTTCTTATACAAGGCAGATATTCATGTTCAGCAAGAGTCTGTACAAGAAGCAAGACCTGTTGTAGAGTCTTCGTCTAGAAAATACGAAGAAAACAAACAAAACGTAGATTCAGCTTTAAATACTTCGTCTAATGGAAAACCTCAAGAAAAAGAAAAGGTAGCTCCCATTAAGTCGGAAAAGATTTACAGCAGAAACCAAAAGGTTACCGTACAATACCAAGACGGAAGCGTGAAAGAAGACGTTAAGTTTAAGACGGTAGAAGAAGACGTAGCATCTAACCGTTGCGTTGTTTTAGAAGTTAAAGACTAGTTGTATGAGATTACTTGTTGCGCTTATCTTAAGCACTTTTTGCTCATGTGTGGCTTATTCTCAGAAAAATTATTCTGAGAATTTAGCAACAGTACGTCCTACGTATTCGGTAGATAGTTTAAATCTAGATTCGTCTGAAGAAGATCTAACTATGCCGCCTACCCAATACGATAATGCCAAAGTAGATTCGTCTGAAAAGCTTTTGGCAGATGCCTATTTTAAATATGAATATGTTAAAGGATATAGAATTCAGGTATATCAAGGAAAAAGTGAAGAGCAAGCAGAAGAAGCAAGAACAAAAGTTTCTGAATTAGAAGGTTTTGAGAAAGAAGCGGTTTATTTGAATTACCGCTCACCTAATTTTAGAGTTAAAGTGGGTAATTATCCATATTTCAGTAAGCTAGATGCAACTCAAGCATACGTAAAACTTAAAGAATATTTTCCTGCTGCGCTTTTAATAGAAGAACAGAAAGTAGAATTGAAACCATAATATGTCTGCCAATTTAAAAGACAAGATAGAATCGCTAGCTAAATCTTATTTCGAAGATGTAAAAGCGAACAGAAGACACCTTCACCAAAACCCTGAACTTTCTTTTCAGGAATTTAAAACCGCAAAATTTGTAGCCGAAAAACTTCGTTCTTATGGGGTTGAAGTACAAGAAGGCGTTGCTGGTACTGGTGTTGTTGGCTTGCTAAAAGGTAAAAACCCAGATAAAAAAGTAATTGCTCTTAGAGCAGATATGGATGCATTGCCCATTTTTGAGCAAAACGACATTGACTATAAATCACAAAACGAAGGTGTAATGCATGCTTGTGGGCATGATGTACACACTTCTTCTATGTTAGGTTGTGCTAAAATTCTTTCGGAAGTTAAAGATGGTTTTGAAGGCACTGTAAAGTTTATTTTTCAGCCGGGAGAAGAAAAACTTCCAGGTGGGGCCTCTTTAATGATTAAAGAAGGTGTTCTGGAAAACCCAAGCCCGCAGGCTATAACCGGCCAACATGTAATGCCATTTATTGATGCTGGTAAAGTAGGTTTCCGTCCGGGAATGTACATGGCCAGTGCAGATGAAGTTTATTTGAAAATAAAAGGAAAAGGTGGGCATGCTGCTATGCCGGAAAATAACGTAGATCCAATCGTTATAACTAGCCAAATAATAGTAGCCTTACAGCAAGTAGTAAGTAGAATGTCTTCTCCTAAAATACCTTGTGTGTTATCTTTTGGCAAGATTACGGGTATGGGAGCCACCAACGTTATTCCAGACGAAGTAAATGTTGAAGGGACTTTCCGTACCATGGATGAGGACTGGAGAGCAGAGGCACACCAGAAAATTAAGAAAGCAGCCGAAAGTATAGCAGAAGGTTTAGGTGCGGTTTGCGAAGTAAACATTGTAAAAGGGTATCCGTTTCTAAAGAACACTCCAGAATTAACCTTGGCACTTAAAAAAGCAGCCCAAGAATATTTAGGTGAAGAAAACGTGTTAGACCTTGATTTATGGATGGCAGGTGAAGATTTTGCCTTTTATACACAAGTTACAGATGCTTGCTTTTACCGTTTAGGGATAAGAAATGAAGCCAAAGGGATAAGCTCTGGTTTACACACGCCAACTTTTAATATAGATGAATCGGCTTTAGAAATAGGCGCAGGTTTAATGGCGTATTTAGCGGTTTACCAATTACAGAACCTATGATTGCCTTTTTATTCCGAATAGCGCTTATAGCAGCCAGTTTCATTATCTGCGGAATAAATTATATGGAAGGCAATATGCCAGTTACTGGGTTAACTTTTTTATTGGGCTTAATTTTTACCATTAATTTTATACAAAGAGGAACAGTTTCGCATGCGTTTTATTATGTGCGGAAAAATAAACCGGCTAAAGCGGAAAGCACATTAAAATATACACTCTGGCCCAAGTTGCTAAGCTCTAAAAGTATGGCTTATTATTATTTCACTTTGGCGTATTTGTCACTTAATAAAAAGAACAACAAAGAGGCCGAGTTTTTTTTCGACCAAAGTGTTAAGAAAGGTAGGCTAAGTAAAAAAGATTTTCAGATTGCGTACCTTAATTTGATACGTCTTGCTTTAAAGAATAATAATTCTAATCTTGCTTCTGAATATTTTCGTTTGCTGTCAGCTTCTGGTAATGAAATCATTACCGATTTACAGGACGAGTTTAATAAACTAAGAAAAGAAATTGAACACAACTAGAAAATATAGTTTAGCTCTGCTACTTACTTTTTTGTTAGCCACTTTTTTTTATTCCTGTGTTAAAAAAGAATTTGATAGTTTTGAGTACGAAGGTTTAGATCATACCGATGTTATTCCTGTAGGAAGTGCTGTTTTAACAATAGATAAAATTATTAGTAAGACAAAAGACGGTGAAAATTTAAGTCTAGTTGTAAAAGATAATTTATACCACTTACTATATAACGCCAATCGTTTAGAATACGTGAGGGATTATTATCGTTTTCCGGATGAACAGGGTTCGGGTGGTAAAAGCCTAGGTGAAATTGCTCAAGAAGACCCCGCATTAGATGCTTTAATTGGTGCTACGGGAATTGGCATTGTGGTTTCAGATGAAACGTATACCTCAAGTGAATTTGAGTCTAAAGTATCCTTTGATTTAACAACGGAAGGAATTCAGGATGCTCAATTAACCAGAATGGTAGTTCGGGAGGGAAATCTGAATTTTACAGTTAAAAAAGATTTTACGGAACCGAATCATGAATTAATATTAGAAATTAGAGTTCCTGGTTTGTTGAAACCAAATGGGCAACCTTTACAGCTTTCTATACCTGTTCCATCTGGGCAAACAAATACTAATATTACGGTACCGTTAGATAATCATGTAATGATTTTTAATCAAAACGGTGTTGAAAATGAAATCACAGCATTTTTTAAAGCTACTATAAACGCCAAAGCTGGCGGTATAATTAGAAGTACCGATAACGTAGAGGTAGATTTCAGTTTAACAGGTATTAAATACAATCTTATAGAAGGTAAAATAGGAACATTCTATATGGGGAGACAAACAGAAGTTTCTTCTATTAATGTTTTTGAAAGTTTAGCTTCAGCACCAAAAATAAAGGTAAAAGACCCCTCTTTTATAATTACTTCAACAAGTACATTAGGTGTTCCTTCAGAAATTATATTATACAATTTAGAGTTTCAACGTAAAGAACAGGCCGTTGCATCAATAGAGTTAATTGATAATCGTTTTGAGATGCCTTTTATTCAAGAAGTAACTGAAAAAGATGTTCCAGTAGTTAATGTAAGAAACTTATCTAATGCAGATACTAAATCTGGAAATGGAATTTCTAATGTTATAGATATTGGTCCAGACAAACAATTTACAGAAACAGATGTCTTTGTGAACGGCGTTTTAGACCCAGATTTTTTCTTGACTTATGACAGTTACTTAGATATGAAATTTGAAGTAGATATTCCTCTAGAAATAGCATTAGAGAATTATCAATTAATAGATACTTTGGATAACTACCTTAAAGATCTGAGTGAAGCTGTTGGAGAAGCAACAATAAAAAAAGTTTTTTTAGATGTATCTACTGTTAATACTTTTCCATTCGTATCTAAATTAACCTTGTTTATGCTAGATGTTAATGGTAACCCAATTGATACCTTAGGTTCAGATGTAATAGTAAAAGCCCCTTCAATTATTAATGGAGAAAGTTCTGGTAGTTTTAAAAAAGATGTTAGGTTCCTTTTATCCCAAGAAACGTTCAATAAGTTGGTAGCCGAAGATGTGGATAGAATGGTAATAGTAGCATCATTATATACACCAATAGACCCCAATGTTACGCATTACAAAATTACGCCTGGAAATAGAATAGTAATTAGTATTCAAGCAGGAGCAGAATTCCAAATAAAATAAAATGGGGAAGAGCCAGTTTTTATTGTTTTTGATATTTTTAGCGGTGTGTGGCATAAAAGGTTTTGCACAAACTGAAAATACTTTGTACATGATGGATAATGTGTATCAAGCATCTTATTCTAACCCAATGGCAGTGCCACAGTATAAATTACATATAGGTGTTCCTGCACTTTCTTCCATTAGCGGTTATGGTTTTATTGAACATCATAATCTAGAGTCCACTACTTATGAAAGTGATGGAAAACTATTTTTTGATGAAGATTTAATTGTTTCCAATTCAGATTTAAGGAAAAAAAATTATGTGAATTTTGGTGCAGCAGTTGATTTAATATCTGTACGATTTAGAACCGGAACAGACTTTTTTTGGTCCTTGAATGTTTCGGATAGAGTAAGTTCTTCTTTTAGATACCCTAAAGAATTTGCAGAGTTGGTAACCGATGGTAATGAACAATTTATTGGCCAACCAATAGATTTGTCTGAATTAGCCATAAACACCACCTACTACCGTGAATTTGGCGTAGGACTTTTACATACAGGCGAAAAATGGAATTGGTCAGTGAAACCTAAGTTGTTATTTGGTATTGCAAATGTAAAAACCTCTGTAAAAAGCATTAACTACAATGTAGAGAAAAATGAAATAAAAGATGATTCTGTAATTTTTAGACAAACAGCTTTTATTGATGGGGTTGTACATACTTCTGGGGTAGATACTACTGGTGAAAAGTATGATAAAGGAGGGAGTTATTGGAATACTAAAAACATGGGTTTTGCAGTAGATTTTGGGGCTACTTATAAAGTTAATGAAAGATTAGAAATTAGCGCGTCTGTAGTTGATTTGGGTTTTATACGATGGCGAGATGAAGTTATAAACTATAATTTTAACGGAGATACTTCCTATGTAGGCATAGATCTTGCAGAACAGTTAAATGATTCTGATCAGGATGTAGGAACAGACATCGATAGTTTATCAGAAGCGTTTAAATTTAAAAAATCCTATAAAGCATATACCTCGGCTTTAAATTATAAGGTTAATATTAGCGGTAGATATAGATTCGCCAGAAGAACGTATGCTAATTTATTACTGCAATTCAATAATTACGCAGGCTTTAGGCCATTAGTTTCCGTAGGGATTTATCACGAATTTGGTAGAATCTTTAATTTAGCCATAAGCAATAGTTTTCAGAATAATGAATTATTAAACTTAGGTATGGCTTTTGCACTGAATATTAAGCCAGTACAAATATATATAGCTACAGATAAATTAGACGGCTTATTTAATCTGGCAAAAATAGACGGCGCAGTAGTTCCATATACCACAAATTATTTTAACTTTCGTTTTGGGGTTAACCTCATTTTCGGAAATATTCACGTACAAGAACAAATACCTATAGACAATGATTAATGTGTTTTTAAGAAAAATTGCTTGCTTGGTAGCATTAGTGGGGTGTACAATTTTACCTTTCTTATCAAATGCACAGACTCCGTTTTTGCCACAAGCTTTAAGCGATGCTGTAAATAGTGAGTACACAGAAATAAAGCCAATATTAACGGAAAATGATTCTACACTATTCTTTATTAGAGTAAATCATCCAAGCAATAAATGGGGAACAACTGGTAGTCAAGATATTTGGTGGTCACACCTTCAAAAAGACGGAACATGGACTTATGCAGAGCGTTTACCAGATGCTATAAACAGAACTCGTTACAATGCCATTTATGGTGTTTATGATCACGGTAAATCTATTTTAATTAATGGTATCTATACCAAAAGTGGCAAATGGAAACAAAGAGGAATTTCAGTAGTTTCTCACGATGGCGACAAATGGGCTGAACCAGAAGCGTTAGATTTTAAAACGAGACATATAAACGAAGGGTTAACAGTAGACTACATGATGAATAATGACGGAAACGTGATATTCATGAGTGCATCTAGAGTATATGGATCTCCAAGAAACGAGATTTATGTAAGCGTAAAAAAACACGGTAAATGGAAAAGACCTAAAATAATTAAAACCAAAATAGGTAAATCTGCTATTAGTCCATTTATGGCTAGTGACAACAAACATTTATACTTTGCTGCAAAAGCAACGGAAGATGGCACTTATCAAATCTATGAAACCTATAGACTTGATGATACTTATAGAAGATGGAGTGGGCCAATTGCGTTGTCTTCAGATACCATTAATGATTTTAATGCTTGGGACGGTTATTTAAGTCTTAACGAAAAAGAAGATATTGCTCTTTTTGCTTCAGATAGAGGGAAAAAAGGGAATATTGATATTTACAGAGTTCGTTTGTTTGAAGACGAACCTTGGGTGCAATTTGAAGGCCATGTAATGAATGGTTTAAAAAATACAGTTATGCCCCAAAAAGAATTTAAATTAATTGTTGAGCAGTATTCAGGTAAAACAGATAGCCTTACGGTAGGTTCGGTTATTTCTGAATGGGTAATTACACCAGATAGTTTGTATACTAATGATGGTGATATGAGCTTTCAATTTCAATTGCCCTTAGGAGAACATTATAGAGTAAGAGCGCAAGTAGAAAACTTTATTGATGTACCGGTAGATGTTAATTTGGCAGAAAAATATGAGCATTATCACCAAAAATTAAATCTAAATGTACTTCCACTTTCTTATGCGTTACTAAAAGGTAAAGTAATAAATAAGAAAACAGACTCTACTATGACCAATCCTTATGGTCAAATGTACATTACATTAAATGGGTTACCTTATGACAGTGCTAGCATTAAGTACGATGGTACTTTCCAATTTAAAGTAGCTCTTGGTGATTCATTTGTATTGGAGGCCAATAAACCGGGTTATAAATCTTTTCCTTTAACCTTAGATTTATCGGACAAAGAAGAATACTTAGAAATTGACAAAAACCTTTATATAGAAAAACTACCAGACATGAATGCGTATGTAACGTATGCGCTATTCAATAAAAGCACACAGAAGTCAATTGACACTACTGTGGCAATTACCATGTTTATCAATGATAAATTGTATAAAGCGTATAAATATGGGAAAAGAGATACTTCAAATAACGAAGTAGTAATACGTCTTCCATTAGATTCGCTTTATAAAATTAAAATTGAACCCAACGGTTATATTGATGAATCTGACTCTGTAAACCTTGTAGGTGAAACTTCTAAAATGAAGATTTCTAAACAACTGTATTTTGTACCAATTGAAATTGGTCAGTCTGTAGTGTTGAAGAATATTCAGTTCGAATTAGCTAAAGCAACTTTAAAACAAGAGTCTTATGCAAATTTAAATGTTGTAGCAGAATTCTTAATGAAGCATGGAAATGTGAAAATTGAAGTTGGTGGACATACCGATAATCAGGGTAGTGAAAAACTAAACAAACAACTGTCTAAAGACCGCGCGGAAGCCGTAGTTAATTATTTAGCATCTAAAGGAATTTCTAAAGACCGCCTAACGTATGAAGGTTACGGTTTTGATAAACCAATTGCTGACAATAAAACGGAAGAAGGTAGAGCCCTTAACCGACGGGTAGAATTCACCATTATAGGTAAATAATATTGAAAAGGGCTTCGGCCCTTTTTCTTTTTTTAAGCTAACTTAGGCTGAAATCATGAAAAGAAGTATCCCCTTTTTACTTCTATTAATTACGTTTCAGTTGTGGGCGCAAGAGGCAGAGAAAATATCTTTTCTTCCTGAAAACATTAACTTTTTTGGCACCATTCAACCATGGGCCAGAAGCCTAGATTACAATTCTGGTTCCGTAGTAAATAATCAAGAAATAACCCAAACTATAGATTTTTCCTTAAGAAGGTACCGTTTTGGTATTAGCGGCTTATTAAGTAAAAAGGTGCATTACTATTTGCAAGTGGGTGGTAATAACCTAAATCAAGCGTCTAACCCTAACGGAACAATTGCTTTGTTAGATGCTTACGGAGAATACCGTTTTAGCGAAAAACTACATATTGGTGCTGGTAAATCTTTATGGAGGGGCCTGTCTAGGTATTCCGCACCCAGTACTTCTCGTTTATTAACCCTAGACGTGCCTTTGCCAGCAATTGCTAGCGTTAACCTTACCGACCACTTATTAAGACGTCTGGGAGTCCATTTTAAAGGTAGAGTGTTTAGTCGTTTAGATTATCGGTTTATGATTCAGTCTGAATTTTCTAAGGAGGCTATCCCAAAAGTAGAAGTGAGTAATTTTTCTTATTATCCCAACGCTTTAAATTATAACGGGTATTTTAAGTGGTCTTTTTTTGATAAAGAAAATATTAACTCGCCTTACCACAGAGCTACTTATTTAGGGGAAAAGAAGTTGTTAATGCTAGGCACTGGTTTCGAATATAAGGCCAAAGGCATGAATCATTTGTCTGCCCTAGATTCTTCTTTGGTGTATGAAAATATGTTACAACTGGCGGTAGATTTGTTTTACGAAGAAAGTCTGAATAAAGGCAGGGCCGGGGTTGTTACATTTTATGTAGCCTATTTTAATTACAACTTCGGAAAAGACTATTTGCGAATGCTGAATACTAACAATCCGGCGCAGGCACAAAATGCAAAAGTTTCTTTAAACGGAAGTGGTAATTTATTTCCTTCGGTAGGGACAGGACAAACGGTATATCTTCAGTTAGGTTATTTGTTGCCTAAGGAAAAAGGTTTTGTAAGCGATCTTCAACCGTATTTAGGTTTTCAGAATTCAGATTTTCAAGCGCTAGACCAAAATGTATTGGTTTATGAAGGAGGTGTAAACTGGTACTTAAATAATTTTAGAACGAAACTAACTTTGGGTTATCAAAACCGACCAATTTTTAAAACTGTTAATAGTGCAAAAGCTGAAACAGATAAAAAAGGCCAGTGGGTTATTCAGTTTCAGCTTCGGTTTGATTAAGTAAATCCTCTTCATTTTTAAGCTCCTTTCTTAAATACAGTAACTCTAACTGTAAACTTTCTATTTGCTCTAGTGTTATGCACCCAAAAACTTGTTCTAAACGGTATTCTAAACTAGAAATTTTGAATAATAATTGTAGAATTTTAAGAGGGCCATGTATGTTGTTCATTTAACAAAGCTAAAAAGCAACATTTTATTAAGCTGTCAGTTGTCTTACACTTCGGTGTTTAACTATATTTGAAGAATCATGATAAAAGCAAAAGCAATTCTACTTATTCTTGGTGTTTCTCTTTTTAATCTTGCCTGTCAAAAAGAGCAAGAAGGTTTTCCTAAATCTGAAAAAGATAAATTTACTACTAGATTCATTTTTAAGAATAATTATGATCCTAATATTAAAGACTTTAGAATGACTGGCTATGTTTATTATCCACTTGAACAAGAAACATTAACTCAATACCAGGATTTTGAAGATAAGAAATGGGTAAAAAATGATTCTGTAGTAATGGAGTTTAGAGAAGCTGTATATACAGATTGTAAATTATATATGAAGTTTGAGGTAACTTATACAAAAACAGTGATTGTTGACAAGGAGACAACTTATCCTGTTGTTACAGAAACTTTTCTAACATCTGCATCACCAATTAATTATGGCAATAAAGATTTTATATTTAATTGGCCCGATGAAAGAGATTCTAGAGCAATCATAGTTTCAGAATAATACTTTCCGAAGGTTTTAAAACCATCAGAAAGTATTAATAAAAAGTTATTTAACTACCGCCAAATATGTACATCCATAAGTTCCTACGCGGTCTTTTTGGTGTAGTTTATCTGTAAGTTCTTGCTTAAAATCTACTTTGTCTTTAATAAAATCTGGGAAGAAATTAATTTCAGGAGCGGCAGAACGCAATAAGATTTTAGTGCCAGGTTTACTGTTTTCTAAAATCAATTTCCATTCTTCTTCTAAAGCTTCGGGTTTATAGAAAGCCAACCAATCTTGGTGATCTAGTAAAATATAATGGCTGTATTTGCCCGGGTTTTCCGTTAAAAAGCCACTAATAGAATTGGTGTTTATGTTTAAACGCAAGACATTGGCTTGTAGTTTTTCAAAGTTATCTTGTTTTAGATATTCTGGTGAGCATCTTTGCGTATAATTACCGTGTGTATACAAATACCAGAAATAGTTGTCTTTAATATCTAGATTGGTAAAAATGTGCTTTAGACTTTCTTTAATAAATTCTGATACGCCCCCTTTAGGAAACTTATCTAATATTAACTGTCTTTGAGCCCTAGGAACACCTAACAGAGACATGGTAATATGTCGGTTCATTAACCAGTTTACCATCTTGTTTAAGAGGCGAGGTTCTAGTTCTTCGTAAACCTTATTTTGTTCCTCTAAGGTTTCTGAATGCATTAATGCATTTACCAGTTTGCGGGTTTTTTTATTAGAAGAAAGGTATTTGTTGAACAACCAAGCAAAGCTTCCTGAAGTACCATAGAAATAGAATGAGCCTCTTCTTTTTTTATTAAAGAGCGAAATTTTTTCATCCCAAAACTCTATGGCATAACCCGGTAAATAGGGTCTAATAGACTGGTTGTAGTATTTTTCGGCTTTTGTGTGGTGGCCTCTGCCAAATAGTTTGAATAAATCATCCCAATCGCCTTTTAAGAAGTTGGCTTTTTTTAGTTCTAAAAGCGCATTCTGACGGTAATTAAGATCTATACAATTAATTCTTTTTGGGGAATCTAATAAATAATCCAATGCGTTGCAGCCAGCACTGGTGATCATTACCATATCGCTTTCAGAATCAATTTCTAGCAGTTGTCTATCAATTCTAGGGTCTTCCCAACACGTGTTGTAAATCAGGTTGTTGGAATGTATTTTACCGAAAAGCTTATCTTTCAGTTCGTCTATTTTCTTTTTCATAGGCCTTAAAATTAACTGGCAGTTTTAATGTTAAAACACATGAAAGAATGAATTAACGAATTGATAACAGAGAAGGCCAGTTTTGAACCAATGCTTAAAATTCCGTTATAATTCAGTTAACATAAATAGAGCATATTGCAACTATGATGCAGCAAGTGGATATGGAGGTAGAGATTTTCAGCAGGAAAAATATAGACCAACTTAATTGGCAAACCATACACCAAGGTGATTTGTTAAAACAGTTTTATGTACCCTTAATTAAGGAGGGAACTTCTAAGTATGTGCAGAATAGCGATAACAACTTCTATTTGTTAAAATTTAGACAAAATGTATTGCCCATTGTAGAAGGCAACACTTCTATTGAAGGAATTACTTATTTAGCTTCTTTTGTTTCTCAGTTTATAGATTATACCAAAGAAGAAGTTCTGAAAAATGAAAAGTATTCTTCGGTTCATAAACAATTTGCTAAGCATACTTTTTCGGTCGTTAAAAGCTTGTTAAAAATGATTAAGGCAGACCGTGTTATTTTTGTAAATAACTTCTTTCTGTCTACCAATTTGTACGGCAATGTTTCCGATTTCAATCTTAAGGAAATAACCTTTGAACTCACTAAATACTTTCCTAACCATAGTATTATTTTCCGTTCTGTAAATGAGAAAACAGATGCCAATTGGTTTGAAGGTTTAAAAGCCCTTTACTACGAACCAATTGTTTGCCGGCAATTATACATGTTGGATGTAGAAAAAAAGAAGTACAAAAAGAAACGCCCCTACACAGTAGATAAAAAATTTGCTGAAGCCAACGAGGAATACGAATGGTACGAAGGAGTAGCGCCTTTAAACCCAATAGAATTGAGTGCCGCCAAAGACTATTACAAAGATCTATACATAAATAAATATTCTAAACTGAACCCTTTGTATACAGATGATTTTATAGATGTTTCTAGCAAGAGTGGCCTATTAAAATATTATTTTTTATGTGCCAAGGCAGACAACAGTATTTCTGCAGTGCAAGCGGTATCTTCTTGTAATAACATAATTACCACGCCTTTTATTGGCTATGACCAGACTTTGCCTAAAGACAAAGGTTTGTACCGTTTAATGAATTATAAATTAATGCAGCAAGCCATTGAACTTAATTATACCCTTAATATGAGCAGTGGTGCAGCCGAGTTTAAAAGACAGCGTGGTGGGGAACCCTGTTTTGAATATTTAATGGTGTATTCTGAGCATTTAAGTCCTCTACGTAAATTATTTTGGAAACTACTGAAACGTATTTCGGAGAAGTTTATTAAACCTTCTATGCTGAAATACAAAGTCTAATGCCTTTTGTAGAAGGACTGAAATACGGAATTTTCTTGATGCTTCTAATTGGCCCCTCTTTCTTTTACATGATTGGTGTTGGTATTCGCGAAGGGTTTATTAGTGCCTTTGGTTTTACTATTGGGGTAATGATTAGTGACATAGCTTTAATTCTGATTATTTATTTGGGCTTAAGTCAGTTTTTTGAAACCCAATGGTTTAATAGGCTTTTTTCATTAACAGCGGGTTTGGTTTTAATCGCTATTGGCATTAACTATTTGCGCTTGTCTGGCAAAGAAGCACAGTTCGAGGATAGGCAGAACCAATTACACAAATCTTTTCCGGCTTATATTTTAAAAGGCATAGCTATTAACCTAATAAATCCCTTTTCTATAATGCTATGGATTGGGGTGTTGGGAAATGTTGCCTTAAGAAAAGGTTACGAAGGGTCTGATTTCTATTACTTTGCAGCAGGATTGGTCTTAACCATTTTAATAATGGATACCCTTAAAGCCTATGCGGCTAATGGTCTTTCTAAAATTCTAAATGAAAAAAATATGCGCAGGCTAGATAAGATTTTGGGCGTAGTGTTTTTAATTCTGTCCGTCCGTTTTTTTTATTTTTTTGTAATGCAGGTGGTTTGATTTACATCAAGATTACGTTTTAAGAAAGCTTACTGAAAATCCATTTTACAAGCCAGTGAATATACTGGCTATGGCAGTAGGGGCGGGTATTTTTATCATGCGTAGAGTAGTTAGTTCATTAGTTTTGCAAGACCAGATTTGTCCTAAAACAAAAAAAAGACTACTTATCCCACTTATTTAATTGCTTTAATAAAACAGCAAAGTCTTTCGGGTATTCTGCTACTACCGAAATTTCGGAACCATCTAAATCCTTAAAGGCAATAGAATAAGCATGTAGTGCAAATCTTCGGATTATGGGCAATTCTTCAGTTTGTTGCTTTAGGTTAAAATTTCTTTTCAGTTTGGAAAGTAATACGGGTTTTCCGCCATACAATTCATCGTGTACAAGCGGTGCGCCAACAGAAGCTAAATGCACACGAATTTGGTGCATTCTACCCGTTAATGGTTTGCAATTAAATACAGTGTAATGCTTAAATATTTTTTCGGTTTTCACCATCGTTTCCGAAGGTTTACCGCCCCGGTAATCTATTTTTACATTTCCGCGGGCAGAAATTTTTAGCGGTCGGTCAATCTTAACGCCATCTATATCATGTGTGCCTTCACTTATGGCATGGTATAGTTTGTTTACGGTTCTTTTTTCAAACTGAATAGCCAGATTACGGTAGGCTTCTGCATTTTTGGCAATAGCCAACGCACCCGAAGTTTCCTTATCTATTCTATGGCAAATCTGAAGTTCGGGATTCTCTTGTTCACACAAAAGTTGAACAGTTTGTATGCTTCCTTTATCTTCTAGAGTAGCAAAAAAAGGAGGTTTATTGATAACGATGTAATTATCGTTCTCGAAGATCTTAATATCCTCAAGAGAAATTTTTTTCATTCAGTTAGAAATTTTTATTCAGCGAAAAGTTAAAGCTGGTGCCTTTTCCTTCTTTGCTTAGTACATTTATTTTAGAACTGTGGGCTTCCAAAACATGTTTTACAATGGCTAATCCTAAACCAGTTCCGCCTAATTCTTTAGACCTACTTTTGTCAATTCTGTAAAACCGCTGAAATATTCGGGCTAAATGTTCTGCCGGAATACCAGGCCCTTCGTCCGATATGGTTGCTAAGATAGAGTTTTTTCTGTCTTTTAAAGATATTTCAACCACACCTTTGCCATCTATACGGCCGTATTTAATGGCGTTAGTAATTAAATTGGTAAGTACTTGGCCTATGCGGTAACGGTCACCTACTACTGTATAATCTTTTTCTTCTGGAATATCTAGGTTAATTACCACATTAAATTCGTTGGCTTTGTATTCCATTTGGTCTATAATTTCAGAAATCAATAAGTATAGATCAAAATACTCTAGTTGTAATTTAACTTCTCCGGTTTCTAACTGAGAGATAACTACCAAATCCTGAATTAAGTTATTAAGATCGTCTAGGCTTTTAGCGGCTTTGGTTAGAAACTTATCCCTAACATTAATATCGTCAACAGCACCATCTAATAAGGTATGTATAAATCCCTGTGCCGAAAAGATGGGTGTTTTTAATTCGTGTGAAATATCTGCCAAAAACTCTCTACGGAAACTTTCTAACTTTTTCAGTTTATCAATCTCTTGTTCTTTGTTGTTGGCAAAAGTATACAGGTGTTGGCTAATGTTGTTTACACTAGCTTCTCTTTCTTTTTGATATTTAATGCCTCCGTCTGACTTAAACTTGTTAAATATTTTATAAATCTTTCTTATTTCTTTAAAAACGAAGAATTCTAAAACCAAAAAAGTGCCCAGAAATGCAGATAAGAAGGAAACAGTAAAGGTGATTAAGACCTCAACAGGAGAAGCTTCTCCATACAAGACTAAAAAGGAGGATGAGAATAGGGCTACAAAAAATCCTATTAAAACCGCAAGTATGCGTGAGTTGAAAAACATGGTTTAATCATTTAAAGAGTAGCCAATACCCTTAATGGTTTTAATATAATCTTCTCCAATTTTCTCTCTAATTTTTCGGATATGTACATCTACCGTTCTAGGTACAACCAATACATCGGTGCCCCAAATGTTGTTTAATAACTCATCTCTTCCGTAAACTTTATTTGGGTGTGTAGATAAGAAATAAAGCAATTCAAATTCTTTTTTAGGGAAATTAATTTCTTTATCGGCTTTATGAACAGAGTAGGTGGTTTTGTTGATTTTTAAATCACGGAAGATTATTTCGTCTTGCTCGTAATTATTGTTGTTTCTTCTAAAAATTGAAGATAATCGGCTTAATAAAGCACGTGGCTTAATGGGTTTTAGAACATAATCGTCTGCTCCCATTTGGAAAGCAGCAACTTCAGAATATTCTTCGGCTCTAGCTGTAAGCATCAAAACAAAAGTGTCTTTAAGTTCAGGCATCTGTTTTAACTGTCGGCAAGCTTCTACACCATCCAAAACAGGCATCATAATGTCTAAAAGCACTAAGTTGGGAACAAATGTTTTAGCTATTTTAACAGCAACTTCCCCGTTTTCGGCTGTTCTAACTTCGTAACCTTCTTTGGTAAGGTTGTATTCCAGAAGTTCTACAATGTCCTTATCGTCGTCAACTACAAGAATTCTTTTTGTTTTCGATTCCATAAGATGTGTACTAACGCTATTCCTTAAAGATTTCTTCTAAAGTGGTAAGCAACTGATTACCGCGTAAATTCTTTGCAATTATAGTTCCATTCTTGTCAATTAAAAAGGTTGCGGGGATTCCTCTTACGTGATATCTCTGTGAAGCAGTAGAATTCCACTTCGTTAATTCAGAAACATGGTTGGGCCAAATAAGGTTGTCTTGGTCTATAGCATTGATCCACCGTTGTTTATCTCCGTCTAAAGAAACGCTGTATACTGTAAAACCAGCATCTTCATATTTTTTATAAGCATTAACAACATTTGGCGATTCTCTTCGGCAGGGGCCACACCAAGATGCCCAAAAATCTAAAAGCACTACTTTTCCTTTTAAAGAAGAAAGTGAAATGGTATCACCTTTGGCATTTGGTAAAGCTATGTCGGGAGCTAAGTCCCCAATCTGTGGGGCAGGTTTTGGTAAAGCGTTATTCAATTCTTGTGCCACCAAAGAACTAGGGTATTCTTTAATCTGTTGCTGAGAAAGTGCCGAGGCATAATTAATGTCTATAGTAGATGCTATTCGTATTAAAGTGCTGTAAGCAACATCTCGACTTAATGTTTCTTTAGGGAATAGCGCAAGTACCGCTTGGCAGTTCTCATCTAAGTTTTGAGCAGAAAGATTGCCCATGTTTAAAAAGTAGGCGTTAACTTTTGTGTCAATCAAATCGCTATAAACATATTGGTCGTTGCTAAACTCGTTTTCGTTTAAGAATTTAAGTTTGGTGTTTTGTGGGTAATACAAGTGTTTAAAGAAGCCTTTCATGTATTCGGTTTCGGCAGAATCTATAGAGTTTTTATAAAACTCATTTTTTTCAAAGGTCATCTTACCAAAGTCGTCTCTAATTACACTCCATTCTTCATTAAATTGATTTGGGTTAGTTTCTTTAAGTGGAATTATTGATTTAAAACGAGTTTCTAATTCTTTCAGGTTTTGAGAAAATTTTTCGTTTTCTGCTAGATATAGTTGATATAATTTGCTGTCTGCACCATTTATTATGCGGTTCTCTTCATCAAATTTATCTTCGTGAATAAAGATTTCAGTAGACGTGTTTTGCAACAAGACCACCGGGTAAGTTTGGTTTCTGTTAAAGCCAACTCTGTAAATCCCGTCTTTAAATTCTTTAGGCTGAAAATGGAACTTCTTGTTTTTTACTTTTACGGAGTCATAAAAAAAATGGTAAGCACCGTATTGACGGTAAATGTACAAATGATCTTTAGACGGGCTTACAACTTCGCCACTAAGAACTGGGTTTCCAGCTAAAGAAATAAAAGAAATTAATAAAGATAAAATTACAATAGATGTTTTAAGAAAATGCACGTGTACGCTCTTTTGAGATTTAGAATATTATGCAGTTAAAGTTATAAGTATAAACTTTCCAAAAGTTGAACGTAACTGCTAAACGTTTTGGAAAGCAACCCTTTTAAAACGTATTAATTATAGTTTATTAATGTTATGTCTAAGGCCACTGTAGTCTTTTAGTTCTAATTCTACCGCACCTACAAACATATGTGCTTTACATTTTACAGGAATTTTGTTTTCATCGTCAGATAACCAGAATTCAATGGAGTTTTCACCATCAAAAAGACTGTTTTCTGGCATAATGGGTGTAAAACGTAAGGCATTAAATTTACCAGCATCCGTTTTAACTTTTTCTTTACCTCGGTAACGGATTTTTAATTTGTAGTAATCGTTTTCAAAGAATCCCCAAATTTCAATAACATCTCCTTCGTTTACTTTAGAATAGTCTATGTTTCTAAGGAAATAAAAACCACTCACTAAATCGTGTAAGTTTTTAGCAGTATTGTATGATTTGGTTTTTTTCTCTGGGTGATCTTTGTCCCAACGGGTAACAGTAGTAACAGTATCGTTTTGATTAAAAAGAGTTCTCTCTTTTAAATTGTATTTATTTTCTTCAATGTCTCTGTAAAATAATTGAGGGTGAAGATTGGCTGTATCTGCATAAGAAATAAACCAGTCTTCAATTTTCATAAAAGTAGCAAATGTACCCACCGATTGCCCGTGAATGGTGTATTTATAGCAAACTCGGTCGTTTACTCTGTATTTTTTAGGAGAGACTTCAAGTGTACCTATTCCGGCATTAAATATTCCGTAATGTAAACGGTAGGTAAGTTTTTCGCCTAGGTCAAATGCCGTATTCTCTACAATTAAGAAACGTTTTTGAACGGATTGCGTAAAAGAAAAACAGATGAGGGCCAAAAGGCTTATTATAATAAATCTAGTTTTCATTTATTTTCAAAAGTTTAAGTAACAAGATAAATAAGAATAAACAGTCGATCCTATTAACGAAGGAAAAACGTTTTGTGTATAATTAAAATTTTTAGATTTTGGTTTCATAGTAGAAGCTTAATAACTTGTTCTTTCTAATTTCAGCGTCCCAATAACTAATTCTATGAGCGATAAAAACGAGAAGTTAAAAGTACTTCAGCTTACCATTGATAAGATTGAAAAATCTTTTGGAAAAGGTACTATAATGAAGTTGAGTGATGACCGTGTGGTAGATGTACCAGCAATCTCTACGGGTTCTATTGGTTTAGATTTAGCCTTAGGAATTGGCGGTATTCCAAGAGGTAGAGTTATTGAAATTTATGGCCCAGAATCCTCTGGTAAAACTACGTTGTCTATGCACTGTATTGCAGAGGCGCAGAAAAAGGGTGGTTTAGCAGCTTTTATAGATGCAGAGCATGCCTTTGATAAATCGTATGCAGAACGATTAGGAATAGATACAGAGAATTTATTAATCTCTCAGCCAGATAGTGGCGAGCAAGCGTTAGAAATTACAGAACAATTAATTCGTTCTGGTGCTATTGATATTATTGTTATTGATTCTGTAGCTGCACTTACACCAAAAGCCGAATTAGAAGGTGAAATGGGGGAAAGTAAAATGGGACTTCAGGCTAGATTAATGTCTCAGGCTTTAAGAAAACTTACAGGTACCATTAACAAAACAGGTTGTTCATGTATTTTTATTAACCAATTGCGTGAAAAGATTGGTGTTATGTTTGGTAACCCCGAAACTACAACCGGTGGTAATGCACTTAAATTTTATGCTTCGGTACGTTTAGATATTAGAAGAATAGGGCAGATTAAAGAAAGTCCAGATAATATTACGGGTAACCGAGTAAAAGTTAAAGTGGTTAAAAATAAAGTAGCACCTCCGTTCAAAATTGTAGAATTTGATATTATGTACGGAGAAGGTATTTCTAAAGTAGGTGAGATACTAGACATTGGTGTAGAATTTGGTATTGTAGATAAAGCAGGTTCTTGGTTCTCTTATAATGGAAACAAGATTGGGCAGGGTAGAGATGCTGTAAAAAATATACTGAAAGATAACCCAGAATTAGCGGATGAAATTGAAGCTAAGATTAGAGCAAAAATGACAGTTAAGGAATAGTGTCTTAATGTTAACAAAGTGTTAAGGTTGTTTGAATAAAGCATTAATTCGGTGTTTTGAAACCTCTTTTCCTCAAAAATCATCTATAATTGTCTTTGTTTTCAAGCCTAAAGTTTTATGTCGTCATCAAATGAGTTGAGTTACAGTCTGTTAGATCTTTTAAGCCTATTGGGCTCACTTGGGGTTTTCATCTACGGGATGAAAGTGATGAGTGAATCGATTCAGAAAATAGCAGGTAAAAGTCTTCGGAAACTGCTTTCAACATTAACAAATAATAGATTTAGTGGGTGGTTAACTGGTTTCATAACCACCTCGCTAATTCAATCTTCTTCTGCTACTACTGTAATGGTAGTGAGTTTTGTAAATGCCGGTTTATTAACCGTAGCCCAATCTATAGGGGTTATAATGGGTGCCAATTTTGGTACAACTGTAACCAGTTGGTTAATCTCTCTATTAGGTTTTGGTAAATTTCATATTACCTCCTATGCACTTCCTTTAATAGCCATTGCTGTTCCTCTTTTATTTTCTAAACTGAAAAGAAGAAATTCTTTTGGTGAATTTCTATTGGGCTTTGGTCTTTTGTTTATTGGTTTAGATTTTATGAAAGACTGTGTTCCGGACTTAAAAAATAATCCGGAAGTATTGGCTTTCTTGTCTGAGTATTCTAGTATGGGGATGCTTTCTACTATATTATTTGTGATTATTGGTAGTATTCTTACCGTTGTGGTACAATCTTCTAGTGCGGCAATGAGTATTACTTTAGTAATGGTGGCTCAGGGTTGGGTGCCAATACAAGTAGGTATAGGAATGGTTTTAGGTGAAAACATTGGTACAACCATAACCGCTTATTTAGCCTCTTTAATAGGGAATGTTAATGCCAAACGAGCGGCAAGAGCGCACATGGTATTTAACTTAATTGGTGTGTTTTGGATGATATTAATATTGCCTTGGTTTACCAATTGGATGGATTCTTTAAACCAGTTTTTCTTTGGCTATAAATCGGTCTTTACTAATGATCTTGAAGCTAGAGGTGATGCAATGCCAAAAGCATTGTCTTTATTCCACTCGTGTTTTAACTTTTTAAACGCCGTTCTGCTTATAGGATTTGTTCCACAGATTGAAAAATTAGTGAACAAAATGGTTAAAGATAAACACGAAACCAAGACGGCTAAGTTTATAGATTATTCCATTGTTACAACGCCAGAATTAGCTATTCTAGAGGCTAAAAAAGAAATTGATTCATATGCCAAAAAGGTTTTTGAGATGATGCAGAATGTCCATATCCTGTTGGATAAAGACATTAAGAAGAAAGAACCCATATTTGACGAAATTGAGTTGATGGAAAAAGAGTCGGATGAGTTAGAGCTTGAGATTTGCGAATTCTTATCGTCTTTGTCTACAGAAAGAATTAGTCAGGAAACATCGGACAGAACATTTCAATTAACAGCCATAACGCACGAACTAGAATCTTCAGCAGATCTATGTTATAGAATGTCTTTAACAATAGACCAAAATGAAACCAACGAAATCACTTTAGAAAAGAGCTTAAATAAGCAAGTGATGGAAATGTTTGATTTATTGTACCAAGCATTTGAAGTGGCTAAAAAGAATTTAGAGAAACTGGAAGAAGGCATAGATTATAATTTAGCCTTAGAGCTGGAAGAAAAGATAAATGCTAAGAGAGAGGAAATGAGAACACACCTTCTGGAAAGAAAAGAGAAGAAGGCTACAAAAATTAAATCGGGCTTATTATTTAGAGATATCTTTAATTTACAGGAACGTCTGGGCGATAAGTTGTACGAGATATCTAAAATAATTCAGGGCGTGTAATATTTTTTTTCGCCCTTATAATTAAAATCAATACTTTTGCGGTTCGTATTTTATTAACATTTAATAAATACCGTAATATTTATTATGAAACTATCAGAGTTTAAATTTAACCTGCCCGAAGAATTATTGGCAGAATACCCCGCTGACAACCGTGATGAATCCCGTTTAATGGTGGTTCATAGAGATACCGGAAAAATTGAACACAGACATTTTAAAGACATCTTAGAATACTTTGATGAGGACGATGTTTTTGTAGTGAATGACACGAAAGTTTTTCCAGCTCGTCTTTACGGTAATAAAGAAAAAACAGGTGCTAAAATTGAAGTTTTCTTACTTCGTGAATTAAACAAAGAAAATCATCTTTGGGATGTTTTAGTAGACCCCGCTCGTAAAATTAGAGTAGGTAATAAATTATATTTTGGAGATAGTGATCTTGTTGCCGAAGTAATAGATAACACTACTTCAAGAGGAAGAACAATTCGATTCATTTTAGACGGAATGTCTGATGAAGAGTTTTACAGAGTTATTGAAAGCTTAGGTGAAACACCATTGCCTAAATACATTAAAAGACCTTTAGCAGATTTTGATAAAGAAAGATACCAAACGGTATATGCTAAAAACATAGGTGCTGTGGCGGCCCCAACGGCTGGTTTACACTTTACACCACAGTTATTAAAACGTTTAGAAATTAAAGGTGTAGACAGAGTTTCTGTTACTTTACACGTTGGTTTAGGTACTTTCCGTCAGGTAGACGTAGAAGACTTAACCAAACACAAAATGGATTCAGAAAACTATATAGTTACTGAAGAAACTGCAGACCGTGTTAACAGAGCTTTAGACGAGAAGAAACGTGTGGTAGCAATTGGTACTACTTCGGTAAGATCAATAGAATCTGCTGTTTCTGCTGGTGGTCGTTTAAAACCAAACGACGGTTGGACGGATAAATTCATTTTCCCTCCTTACGAGTTTAAAATATTAAATGCTTTAGTAACTAATTTTCATACACCAGAGTCTACGTTATTAATGATGACTTGTGCTTTTGGCGGGTATGATTTAATTATGAAAGCTTACGAAGAAGCAGTAAAAGAAAAATACAAGTTCTTCAGTTATGGAGACGCTATGTTGATTTTATAGAATTCAATAAATCTATTTAAATTGCCCCGGCCTTAAAACCGGGGCTTTTTTGTTTTGAAAAGGTACGCAATAATAGTAGCAGGTGGTACAGGAACCAGAATGGGGGCCAATATTCCCAAACAGTTTTTACTGTTGGCAGGAAAACCCATTCTTATGCACACGCTTGAGAAATTTTATAATCCTAAACTGAAGTGTTCCATTATATTGGTTTTGCCAAAAGATCAAATTGAATATTGGGCGGGATTAATAAAAGAATATAATTTTACTCTGGTTCATAAGGTGGTTTCTGGCGGAAAATTACGCTTTGACTCTGTAAAGAATGGCATTTCCTCAATAGAAGAAGAAAATGCTTTAGTAGCCATACACGACGGCGTTAGGCCCTTAATAACAATAGAGTTAATTGAGAAATCTTTTTCGGAAGCAGAAAAAAATAAATCGGCAGTAGTATCGGTGAAACCCAAAGACTCATTGCGTTTTATAGATGAAAAAGGGAATAAAGCCGTAGTAAGGGATAATTACCGAGTGATACAGACACCGCAGACTTTTCAGCTTAGTTATTTAAAACAGGGGTATGAAAAACCATACAATGATTTGTTTACAGATGATGCGGCCGTTTTTGAAAGTCTAGGATTTAACATAAATTTAATAGATGGTTCGTATTCTAATATAAAGATTACTACCCCAGAAGACCTTTTGGTTGCCCAGAACATAATTAAAAATTTATAGATATGTGGTTTAATAAAATTGTTGATCAGATAGTAGTAGTAAGACTTGGCCTTATACTATCTATAATTACTATTCTTTTTGGATTTATTTTAGGAGGCTTTTTTGGAGCGGCTGAAGATAATATGAAAGATTTTTTAAGAAATAAAGCAGAAAATGCACCAGCTGGTACGTATGAAAATCAAGAAGCAAAAGATAAAGTAGTTTCTAAATCATGGGCTTATTTTAAACGTTCACATATACATGCTAACGGTATTGGAACAACAGCGGTGGTTTTAATATTAGTATTGTCGGTAATACCTGGTAGATTTCAGAGTAAAAGTATTTTATCTATCTGTTTAGGTTTAGGTGCGTTGTTATATGCCTTGTTCTGGCTTTTTGCCGGAATTAATGCGCCGGCTTTGGGAAGCACAGGTGCTGCCAAAGAACAATTGCAATGGTTAGCAATTCCGGGTGCAGGTTTGTGCATACTAGGTGTTTTTGGTACATTGATCACATCATTCAAGTTTCTGTTTCTTACCAAACACTAGTCCATGAAACAATTCGATATACCGGTTGCTTATCGCAGTACGCTTATTTCGGAAATAAAGAATTTACGAAAGCAGAACGATAAGTTAAAAGCTGATTTTACGCCTACAGAATTAGATTTTGGACCGGTAGTTTTCTACATAGCACGTCATTTTGGTTTTTGTTATGGGGTAGAAAATGCTATCGAAATTATTTATAAAGTTATTCAAGAACATAAAGGACAGCGTATTTTTCTATTAAGTGAAATGATTCACAACCCGTTAGTGAATCAGGATTTAATGGAACAAGGTGTTCAGTTTATTCAAGATACTTCTGGTGAAATGTTAATGAAATGGGAAGACCTAAAAGCAGATGATGTAGTGGTTATTCCTGCTTTTGGTACCACAGTAGAAATTGAACAAAACTGAAAAGTTTAGGTGTTCAAATGAAGACCTACGATACTACTTGTCCCATTTGTAGAAAAAGTATGGAATCGTTCTGCCAAACTTGGGACAAGATAATTTTACCATTGTTATACATGGGAAAGCCAAGCACGAAGAAACAAGAGCTACCTTTTCGCATGCTAAAGAATTTGGTCCTGCTGTAATTGTACAGAATTTGAAAGAAGCTCAGGCTTTGGCCAAATACATTAATAAAGAAAAATCTCCCGAAGATTTTTACGAAGAATTTAAAGGTAAATATTCGGAAGGGTTTAATCCTGAAAAAGATCTTAAGTCTTTGGGGGTAGTGAATCAAACCACTATGTTGGCTACTGAAACACAAGAAATTGCCGATTTCTTAAAATCCGAAACTATACAAGAAAACGGAGAAGGTTTTTTTGCAGACACCAGAGACACCTTGTGTTATGCTACTTCAGATAATCAAAAAGCAGTTTATGGCATGTTAGAAAAACCGGCCGATTTTGCTTTTGTAGTAGGTGGTTACAACAGTTCTAATACCTCTCATTTGGTAGAATTGTGCGAAGAAAAATTGACTACCTATCATATTTCTACACACGAAGAAATTAAAGAAGACGGTAGTATTCGTTCCTATAAATTTAGAGAAGATACTTTCTTAGAAACTCCTCAGTTTATTCCGTCTAAAGAAAAAGTAAAAATATTAATTACCGGCGGTGCTTCTTGTCCAGATGTAGTGGTAGATAAAGTGATTGCTAAGACACTTTCTTTTTTCCCTAATGCCCTATCTCCCGAAGAATTAACTCAAGTCTCTTTTTAATTAGATTTAGTCTAAATAGTTTGGCTTTTATCTTTTGCTTATATATTTTTGCCGTGCTATTAAAAATAAGTCTAAATAAAATTAGCCATGCTTAAAAAAATATTATTTGCTTCTGCGCTTACCGCAGTTGCTTTTTTCATGTAAGAAAAATGACGAAGATGATAACTCTTCAAGCTATGAGTTCCGTCTACTTACGAATTCACAAATGCTGAAGGTAGATTCTACAGTAAGTTTTTCCGGACAAGTAGACAGAAGAAACCAATTAGCAGAAATAAAAGCTACATGTCTCAAAAGCATGAAGATGTTACTGCTGATGTTACCGCATTAGATTTAAATACTATGTACAGCAATGCTGGTGCAGGTAGTGATAATGCGCAAGATGCAGGTGGCTTATTTTCTTTTTCTTCAACCAAACAATTAGAAAGCAAAACAGCAACAGCTGACGCGGTTACAACTATAAAGTCTTGGTTTGCTGATTTTGAAGCCTCTGATTCTTTAGTAGAAAGATCGAACGGAAGTTTTATAATTATCAATGAAAAAGGACACGAACATGTTCAATTAGTTGAAAAAGGACTTATGGGTGCTGTTTTCTTTAACCAAGCAGTAGATAATTACTTAGATATTGATAATCTTTTAGCAGACGATAACGAAACGCTTGTAGAAGGAAAAACTTACACAGAAAGAGAACATCATTTTGACGAAGGTTTCGGATACTTTGGTGCCGGTGTAGATTTCCCTGCTGAAGGAGCTGTTTCTGAATACCATGCAAAATACGCAAAATCAAGAGGTTTAGAAACGGTATTGATGGAAGCATTTCTTGCATGGTAGAGCAGCCGTTGCTAACAAAGACGATGCAAGCGTTTAAGAACACAAGTAGCTATTATCCGAGAAAACTGGGAAGCTAGTAATTGGTTTACAGGCTGCTAAGTACATCGGTGATGCAATCGGAACTATCGCTATCAAACTACACCGGGTGATTATCTGTCATCCATTATCTGAAGCATATGCTTTTATCTGGTCTTTAAAATTTAAGTCAGATGCTAAAGTTTCTTCTTCTGAAATAGATTGCTTATTTATCTAGATTATGCAGATTTTAGCTACAGTTAGTAAAACAGAACTTAGCTACAATTAAAGCTGAATTAGAAGCGACTTATGGCGCTAACTAATATTTTAAAATACACGTTTTATCAGCTCATCATTTGTTTTCCTTGTAGGCTTTACGGCTTGCAAGGAAAAAGATGGTTCAACGGGGATGAAGAAAAGAATGATGGGCCATCGGCAGAAGTGAGCATGTCAGTTTACGAATCCGTTGCTAATGATATTATTCTTCCTTCGTATTTAGATTTAAAAACATAAAGTAGCGCAGTTAGAAACAGATGCAAATGCATTTACAGCTCACCTTCACTAACTAAATTTAGAGCCGTTAAAACGTCAAGTTATAAAGAAGCATATATTAGTTTTCAATATGTGGCTTCATATGATAAATTTGGTCCGGCAGATGATAATTTTGGTCTATGCAGAACCTATAATAGTCTTTCCTGTAGAAACGGCTAGAGTTGATGATAATGCTTCGAAATGGCAGATTACGATTTAAATTCCAGAACCCAATTTAGAGCCATTGGTTTTCCGGCAATTGATTATTTGTTGTTTGGAAAAGGAGATGCTGCCGCTACGCTTACCTATTTTGAAAATACAACAAATGCTAAGCAGTTATTAAACGATTATGTGTCTCAAGTAAAAATAGCAGTAGATGCCACTTATAACGGTTGGGCTACCGATAGGTGATAATTACGCAAACTACTTTATTTCTAATACAGGTAACAGTGTTTCCAGTACTTTAGGGTTTTTAGTAAACGGTGTCAATCTAGCATTAGAATCTGTCTAGAAATCAAATTAGAGAACCCGCAGGTTTAGAGTCGGCGCAAGGCAATAAATATCCCAGAAGCTGTACAAGCCTATTACAGTGGTTATTCCTTAGAATTGAATAAAGCAGGTCTCCACGGTATTGAAATGCTTTATAATGGAGAAACGTATGACGGTACTCCAACGCAAGGTTTGGCTACCTTATTAAACTCTGTAGATGCTAAGCACGGTGACCAGTCTTTGGTAACGGTAACACAACAAGTTTTTGAAGAAGCTAAAACAGCAGTAGATGCTATTCCGGAAACATTATCTGAATCTATTGTAAATGGCGAATCTTACAGTAGCAACAGCGGTACAAAAAATACAGGCCGTAATTCCTTATTATAAAGCAGATATGTCTTCGGCATTATCGGTACAAATCACGTATCAGAGCGGTGACGGTGACTAAAAAAATTGTTTCTTACTTAACGGAACAGACATCTATAGCTCCATTAATTACCTTTAGGGTGATTTTTGGAGCTGTTATGTTTTTTGGGGTACTTCGGTTTAACCATTACGGTTGGATAGAGTCTTTGTACCTAGATCCTAAAATTTATTTTCCTTTTTTTGGTTTTAGTTGGGTACAGCCCTATAATCCTACCTTCGTTTATTCCTTATTTGTAATAATTGGTATTTCTTCTATAGGAATTGCATTGGGCTATTGTCTACAGATTGTCTACCATCCTTTTTTTTCTTTCTTTTACATATGTCGAAATTATAGACAAAAGCAACTACTTAAATCATCACTATTTTGTGTGTATGGCGGCTTTCTTGCTAATTTTTGTTCCCGCTAATGCAGCTTATTCTTTAGATGCCTATTTCAAGAAAGAATCCTATTCACAAGTTCCCCGTTGGACAATTGTCATCTTTAAATTGCAATTGGGTTTTGTCTATTTCTTTGCTGGTATTGCTAAAATTAATGCCGATTGGCTGTTAGAAGCACAGCCCTTAAGAATTTGGTTAAAAGCACATACAGATTTACCGCTTATTGGCTCAATTCTGGCCAAAGAGTGGGCAGCATATGTCTTCAGTTGGGTGGGAATGTTTTACGACCTAACCGTTGCTTTTGCATTGCAGTATAAACCAACCCGGTGGATGGCTTATATTGCTGTTGTAGTTTTTCACGTGCTTACCAAAATCTTGTTTCAGATTGGTTTGTTTCCGCTAATAATGATTGGTCTAACGCTAATCTTTTTTTCAGATGAATTTCATGAAAAACTATGGACAGGGCTTTCTGACAAAACGAAGCTGAAAAGAGTAGTCAAAGAGAAGGTTTTGTTGAGTGTTTTAGCGGTTTATTTTGTGTTTCAGTTACTAATACCGTTTCGTCATTTGTATTACAAAGGCAATTTGTTTTGGAACGAACGCGGTTACCGTTTCTCTTGGCGGGTAATGTTAATGGAAAAAGCGGGTCATATTCAACTGCGCGTTTTAGACAAAAAGAACAACCGAGAATTCTACATTAACAACAAAAAATACCTGTCACCCCAACAAGAAAAGCAAGTGAGTTTTCAGCCAGATATGATTTTAGATTATGTGCATTGGGTAGAAAAAGATTTGAAGGAGCAAGGTTTAGAAGATATTGCTATCTTTGCCGACTGTTTTGTTACACTTAACGGAAGAGGGAGCCAGCGTTATGTTGATCCAACGGTAGATTTAACAAAGGTAAATTTAGAAGGAAAAGAACTGAAGTGGGTAATTCCGCTAGAAGGAAATGGGAAATAGAGTAGGAGCTTTACTATGTTTTATTTTTTTGCTTTCGCTAAATGCGGTGGCTGCAGAAAAGTACAACATTACGGGTAAAGTAAGTTCTAAAGCTAGTTCTGAGCCTATTTCAGGGGTTGAGATTTTTTTAAGTGGTCATACGCACATTTACAAAACCGATGATTCGGGTAGTTTTATCATCCCACACTTAAGCCCGGGGGTATATTATTTAAATTTCTTTGGAGAGGGTTTTCAAAGTATTTCTAAGAAAGTAGAAATTATAGATAAAGATATTCGGCTTAAAACTATTCTTTTAGGGGAAGTAGAAGTAATAAAAGAGGCAGTTGTAGAAGGTACTAAGAAAGAAAGAAGCTTCGGTAGCAGAAGTATGGAATCGGTTGGGTTTACCGAGATCTACGAATCTAAGAAAACAGATGTGGTGGTTATGGATGAAATTCAAGCCAACAAAGCCAGTAACAACGCCCGTGAAATATATTCGAAAGTACCCGGTTTAAATATTTGGAGCAGCGATTGTGGCGGACTTCAACTAGATATTGGCGGTAGAGGGCTTTCACCCAAAAGAACAGCTAGTTTTAATGTTCGTCAAAACGGATATGACATTAGTGCAGATGCCTTGGGTTATCCAGAAAGCTACTACACACCACCAGCAGAATTAACCAAAGAAATACAAATTGTACGCGGTGGCGCTTCCCTTCAGTACGGAACACAAATTGGAGGTATGGTTAATTATGTGTTAAAAGAACCTGCTGAAGACACTAGTGTACACATTGTAACCCGTCAATCTTTTGGAAGCAATAATTTAATTAACTCTTCTAATTTGGTAAGTGGTACAGAAGGGAAATGGTCTTATGTTGGTTATTACCACTATAAAAGAGCTGAAAAATGTGCGAATAGACCTAATTCGGGTTTTAATTACCATTTGGGATATGCCAATGTGGGTTATCAGGCTACCGAAAAAATCAACATCCGACTGAATTATACGCACATGTCGTACAATTCTCAACAACCAGGTGGTTTGACTGACGATCAGTTTAAGGATAATCCGTACCAATCTAACCGAGAAAGAAACTGGTTTAAGGTACGTTGGAATTTACCCGCTTTATTACTGAAATATAAGATTAGTGAAAACACGCATTTAGATGTTCGGAATTTTGCTTTGTTTGCTACCCGCCAATCTTTGGGAGTACTTACTAGAATAGACCGGGCAGATGTTGGTGGCGAGCGGAATTTAATAGTAGGTGATTTTACCAATTTTGGGCAAGAAACAAGATTGTTGCATAAATATCAATTCAAGAACAAATCGGCTGCGTTTTTATTCGGATACAGAGCCTATTTTGGAAAAACAATCAATAAACAAGGGGAAGCTTCAGATGACAAAGACCCTAATTATAATTTCATAGACCAAAAAGATTCTTTAGATTCAGATTACGATAATCGCAATAACAACATTGCTCTTTTTACTGAAAACATGATCCGTTTAAGTGATACTTGGTCTGTTACGCCCGGTGCGCGTTACGAATACATTAAAACAACATCTGAAGGGTATTACAAGCGAGAGAATTCTATCAATGGGATTGTGTTAGAAACCAATTTAATTAACGAAGAAATTGTACGCGAACGAAGTGTGTTTTTGTTAGGTTTAGGAACCAGTTACCGATTGACTGATCAAAATGAATTCTATTTAAACCTCTCTCAGAATTTTAAAAGCATCAACTTTTCGGACTTAAGAATTAGTAACCCCTCTTTTGTGGTAGACCCAAATCTTAAAGACGAACGAGGGTTTAGTTCAGACATTGGTGCCAGGGGTTTTTTAGGTAAAGCCATACGTTATGATGTTAGTTTCTTTTATCTACATTATTCAGATAGGATTGGGGATCTTCTAGTGTTTGACAATCGTTTACAGAAACTAGTTCGCCAACGTACCAATGTTTCAGATTCTAGAAATTATGGTGTTGAAAGTTTATTGGAATGGAATATTACGCAAAGTCTTGCACCGCAGAATTTAGATAACTTTGTGCTGAATACTTTTGTTAATTTTTCTTATACCAATGCTAAATACATTAACAGTAACGTGCCCGGTATTGAAGGGAAATTGGTAGAATTAGTACCGCCAATAACAACCAAATACGGGTTTAATACTATATGGAAAGACTTTGAGGCTACTTTCTTAGTTTCTTATGTGGCTAAACATTATACAGATGCCAGTAATGCAGAAACCACACCAGATGCTGTTGGCGGAATAATACCTTCTTATACAGTTTTAGATGCTGGGCTGGCGTATAACTATAATGCTTTCCGTTTCGAATTTGGAGTGAACAACATTACCAATAAGGCATATTTTACCAGAAGAGCTTCTAGTTACCCAGGTCCCGGAATTATAACAGCCGCTGCCCGAACTTTTTATCTTACCGTACAGTTAGAATTATAAGATTCTAGACGTATCTTCAACCTGCTTTGAACAATCACGAAGAAAGAAAAACAAACCCTTTTCAGCCGCTTGGCTTTGCCCTTGCTTTAGCAGTGGGGGTGCTTTTAGGGATCTATTTTACCAATAATAAAGTCCCTACCAGTAAAGTGAATTCTTCTATTAATAAGTACCGGCAAGTACTAAATTTAATAGATGAAAAATATGTAGATAGCGTAAAACTTGGTCAGATTGAAAATAGAGTCTTTACTGAATTAGCCAGTTCTTTAGACCCACATTCAGCCTATATTCCGGCAACAGATAAAGGTATAGTAGATGCCCAACTACAAAGTAATTTTGAAGGTATAGGCGTAGAGTTTCAAGTAATTGAAGATACCATTTGGGTGCTTAATACCATTAAAGACGGGCCTTCGGAAAAAGCAGGTATTAAACCCGGTGACAAAATTATTTTTGTAGATAAGGATACGGCAACCGCACTTTCTAATAACGAAATCTTTAATCTTTTACGCGGTGATGCCGGTTCTAAAACCATATTAAGTATCCGTAGACAAGGAATAGATTCTTTGGTGCCTGTAAAAGTTACTAGGGGCCGAATTCCTACCAGCAGTATTGCCATAGCATATCTTTTAAACGATACCACTGGATACATTAAAATTGACAAATTTGCAGTGAATACGGCCACAGAATTCAGTTCGGCATTAAAAAAATTATTAGCCGAGGGCATGAAAGACTTGGTCTTAGACGTTAGAGGGAATGGCGGCGGATTTCTTCAGCAAGCCACGCTAGTTTTAGAAGAATTTCTACCAAAAGGAACCATGCTAGTTTATACGAACGGAAGAGAAAAATCTTCAAAACAAGTATATAACTCTAATGTTACAGGTTCTTTCGAAAAAGGAAACTTGGTTTTATTGGTAGATGAATTTACGGCTTCTGCTTCTGAAATTGTAGCGGGTGCACTCCAAGATAACGACCGTGCTTGGGTAGTTGGTCGTAGAACTTACGGTAAAGGATTGGTACAAATTTCATACGATTTGCTAGACGGTTCAGCATTTAAAATAACAGTTGCCCGCTATTATACTCCCAGTGGAAGATCAATCCAGAAACCCTACAAGGATAACGAGGACAAGTATTATAAGGATTACCAAACTAGGATGAAAAGCGGAGAGTTTTTTGTTTCGGATAGCGTTAAAAACAACATGGCTTTACGCTATAAAACAGTAAATGGAAGAATTGTTTATGGAGGGGGAGGAATTACTCCCGATTTCTTTATACCTAAAGATTCTTTAGAAGTAGAGCTAAACGCTAAATACCCAATCATATTTCAAGAAATGCGCATTTTTGCTTTAACTCGCTTAAATAGACATTATTCTTTTTTAAAAGAGAAAACAAAAGAAGATTTCTTTGTGGATAGCCGTCTTCACGACCAAATTTTAAAAGATTTTACCGTTTTTTTAAAGGAAAAAGCAAATGGGTTACAAATGAATAAAAGGTTTAATCCCAAACTGAAAAATCAATTAGTGGCATTGTTTAGTAAATTACTGTGGGGAGATAAAGCCTATTATCAGTTTAATAATTTAAATGATCCTCACATAGAGCAGTCACTTCAGTTATTAAGTAAGCCATTAATGTAATTGTTACAATATGTCTGAAGAAGCAAATATTTGGTACTTTGAAGAAACCGATTTATACCATGTTTTTTGTCCGCATAGGCACAAACACATGCGAGAAAATCACGTGTTTAAAAATTATAAAAAAGCAGAATTTATTTATTTTCCAGAGCAAAAGTCTAAATACGTTTATTTAATTGCCGAAGGAAGAATTAAGATTGGTACCTATTCGCAAGAAGGTAAAGAAACCATTAAAGCCGTACTTTCTAAAGGAGAGATATTTGGAGAATTAGCGCTGGTTGGGGAGGAAACCCGTACCGATTTTGCCCAAGCCATGGATGCCGTTTCTATCTGTCCGTTAACCTTAGAAGATATGGAAGAGTTGATGAAACGTAATAAAACCTTAAGCTTAAAAATCACCAAGCTAATTGGTTTACGTTTGCTTAAAGCAGAAAGAAGAATTGAGTCTTTAATTTTTAAAGATGCCCGTACACGTATAATAGACTATTTGGTAGATCAAGCCATTGAAAGAGGCCAAAAAATAGGTTTTGAGACCTTAGTGAAAAACTTTTTAACCCATAATGATATTGCCAAATTAACGGCAACTTCTAGACAAACAGTAACCACCATTTTAAACGACCTTAGAGATAAAAATCTACTTACTTTTGATAGAAAAAGACTTTTAATAAGAGATTTAGATAAGTTGAAAGAAGAATTAGTGAAGGGTTAAGCGTTCTTCTAGACCATTGTTTTTTCTTGAAAGGTTCTTAATACCAACCGCTCTTCGCTTATTTAACTGTTTTTTTAGTGAGCTTGCTAAGTATTTAAAAATGGTTGTTCCACCAAAAACGCGCGTCTTGATTGGTCCATAAATCTAGTTGAAAAGACTCTATTAAGTCTAATATTTCGTTTACAGATTTAGGACGGTCTTTGGGCTTTTTATTTAAACATTTGGCAATTAAGCCGCACAGTTCTTCGGGTACAGTAGCATTGTATGCAGAAATAGGGGAGGGCTCTGTGTTAATAATATGATATAATAAATCGTGCTCTTTGTCTGCTTCTAGAAATAGTTTTTTACCCGTTAAAAGGTTATAGCAAACGGCACCTAAAGAATATATGTCACAAGAAGCACTGGCTGTGTCTTGTTGTTCTATTCTTTCTGGAGCCATATACTGAGGTGTACCCGTTATTTGATTAATAGCACTTTTTTCTTGCTCACGTTTGTTGTTAATATCTTTTACTAAACCGAAATCTAATACTTTAATCACGTCATATTCTCGCCCTATATAACAAGTCATGATATTCATGGGCTTAATATCTCGGTGAATAATTCCTTGCGCATGCGCTTCTCTTAAAGAGTAACAAATTTGTTTTAAGAAATGTACCACTCGTTCGTAAGGCAATTGATGTTCAATCTTAACAAGTTCGGCTAGGTTAAACCCTTGCAGGTGTTCCATAACGTAGTAAAAAGTGTTATTAGGCGTTACACCATAATCGTAAATTTTGATTGTGTTGGGGTGGGTTAGCTGGCTTGCTAATTGTACTTCTTTCTGAAAACGACTAATGTTTGTTTTGTTAGCAATGTTGCCTTTAAGTATTTTAACTACTGTAGGTCTTTTTAAAAAGTTATGTTTAGCAAGGTAAACAACACCCATACCACCTTCTCCTATTTTTTTTAATAACGTGTATTGACCAAGAGTCCTGTTTTCATCAATGTGTTTATTTAGCTTAATTATAGAATAAGAAGAAAGCATAGCGTAACCAACAAATAAAGCCAGAATAGAAAAGATTATCATAAAAGCGAAACTTAGTACATGTAGTACGTCATAGGCTTCAGTTGCTGCTACTTCGGTAATTAATCCAAAATCATATTCCGGAATCCAAATCCAACTACCAATGACTTTTACTCCTCTGTAATCTGTATAAGGTTCTAAAACAGAGTGATGATAAATTGGTTGGCTCTCATTAGTTATGTTTTCTAAAGCATCCTTATAGATTTGTACAAAAGGTTGTTTTTCCAACTCTTCGGGGATTAGCTTTGTTTTTGTAACGTCTACTCCTGGATTTCTTAAACGTACATTTAGCATGGCCGAATGAGTAGCGGAATCTAGTAAAATGCCAGTTTCTTTAATCTCTTGGTAGAACCTGCTTTCAGAGAGCATGTAGCCATCTTTACTAAAGGCATACGTTTCTCCACTGCGCCCTAACTGTGCAAGGGAAAGAATTTTTGAAAAATCTTTGTCGGCAAAAACACCCAAGCCTAATGAAGCAATAATTTCACTGCCATTATTACTGTATACAGGTGTATTAAACCAAATAATAGGTCTTTTCTCGTGGGATGAGGGCTCTACATTAAGCCATTCGGTAGATACACTAGGTCTAGAGAAGGTGGTTTTTCCATTAAAAACTTCAGCAAAAAAAGAAATGGCTTTTTTACTTATTTTTTGACCAATATCTTTTCGGTTTTTAGTAGAAATCACTTCGCCTTCTTTATTAATAAGGGCATATCCAAAAGCATAATTAGATTCCATAAATGGTTGTAGAAACTCTTGTAATTCCCTATTAATGGAATCTTTAACCACTGTATCTGGGTGCTTAACTACTAAATCGCTAATAAGGGTTTTAATGTTTCTTTGATGCGCGTAAGATTCAACGTCTCTTTCCATATCCTCTACCCAATAATGTAAGGCTAAAGCATCTGAGTTAATGATGGTCTCTAATTCACTAATCTTATCGGTCTTAAGGGTGGTTTTTATAGAATTATAAGTCCAGTAACCAAGACCACACAAAAAAATGAAACACACAAATACGGCTAGTCTAAATTTATTCTCTGTATTAAATGCATTAGATAAAAGATTAGCAAACTTCTTTTTGATTTGTTGCACAGGAAATGAAAACTCCTGTGTGATAGCCTCGTTTGCAAAGGATGCTGTAGTACTATTTTCGGCAGTAAGGTGTTCTTGTAATAATTCTTTTACGGCATTAATTATTTCGGTGTTTCCAGCCGAGAGCTTTTTAATAGTAGACTCACGTTTATCTTTCGGTTCATGGACTACTTGTAAAAAGATACGTTTTATTAAGGACTCTTTATTACTGTCTATCATTCAGTGGAGTGGGGTGAGGTAATTAACAGAGTCTATTCAGATTTTTATTAAAAATTAAAATTGAACTAATTTTTTTAAATTGAAAAGAATGACCTGAGTTATTAACAATTAATTAACAAATAGCCTATGTTGTATATTCATTTAAACGCTTTAGCAAGTGTTTTTTCTTTAGATTATTAAGGGGGGTAAGTGTTACGTATTTTTCTTCTAAGGGTTACATTATTTGGATGAACCTGTATATATAAGCCAAAGTAAGCTGTTTATGGCATTGCTGGAATCGTTAAAAAAAGGTACATTTGAAATTAGGTGTAACACAAAAATTATGAAATCATATACAATACGCTTTGTTATCGCTGTTTTTGCGTTTTTTTTCGGTACAGCTTTAGTGTCTTATGCACAAGACGATGAAGTTAAAGTAAAAAAATTGAAGAAAGATGAACGTTATTTATATGAACGGGATACCACCATTATGAAGGATCCTGAACATATATACGTAATTGAGAATTTAGGTGAAAACGTAAATTCAGCTCATGCTGAGTCTGGTCCTAGAATTTCTCCAGATGGTAAAACACTTTACTTTTTTAGAATTGACGGAAAAGGACATTATGCACATACCAGAGATATTTGGTTTTCAGAATTTAACTCCAGAGACTGTACTTGGTCTGAAGCACAGCACGCACCTAAGCCACTAAATAATTATGGCGATAATTCTGTGCACAGTGTTATGAAAGATGGTAACGCACTTCTCCTTCATAACAAATATTTAAAAAACGGTACCACTGAAAACGGGCTTTCAGTTTCTTTCAGAAAAAGAGACGGCTCTTGGTCTTTTCCTGAAGAGTTAAAGATTGATCATTATAACAATGATACAATTTGCTCTTTTCATATGGATAATGATATGAAAGTGCTAATCCTTGCCATTCGTCAGAAAAAAGATACTTATGGTAAGCAAGACTTGTATGTTTCTTTTAGAAAACATGCAAAAGATAGCTTACACTGGACTAAGCCTATGAATTTAGGCGAAGTAGTAAACTCGGCAGAAACAGAGGCTACAGCCTTTCTAGACGTTGATTTAAAAACCTTGTATTTTAGCACAAACGGAAGAGAAAGAGATTCTTATGGTGGTTTTGATATTTATAAAACTACCCGTTTAGATTCTACGTGGGAAGTATGGAGTTACCCAGAAAATATTGGTGAACCTTTTAATACAACAGATGATGAGTTTTATTATTCTTTACCACATGTCTTAGAATACGCATATATGGCTCATCATTTTATGGCTTCAGATACTACTGAACATTCCGATTTAGTAAGAATTCACTTAAAACCAAACCATATGGTTACACTTGTGGGGAAAGTTTATGATGATTATAGTAAAGAAGTTATTGAAGCTAAAATTATTTTTAGAAAAATTTATGAGGAAGAAGTAGTTGGAGAACTTGAAGCCGATACGGTAGATGGTTATACTCTAGATCTTCCTGTAAGAAAGAAGTATAAGTATGTGGTTTCTTCTGAAGGATACCAGACATTGGTAGATTCTATAGATTTAACAAACGTTTTAAGACCAGAGGAAAAGACTATGGATATCTTCTTGAAAAGAAATCCAGCATTGGTTTTATCGGGTACTATAAAAGATAAAAAATCTGGCGAAGAAATCCCTGGTACTATTCAGTTTAAACGCATTAGTGATGGTGCTGTAGTTTATACTAAGAAATTAGAAAAGGGAGAAGCTTATGATGTTAAGCTTCCCGCTGGAATAGGTTATGAATATACCGTTACCACAGAACTTAGATACATACCAGAAGTAAATGAAATAGACTTAGTAAGTCTTAAAGAATATAAAGAAGATGGACAAGATATGTTCTTGAATCCTAGAGATGTTGTGTTTGAGATTGAAGATATATTCTTTGAAACGGCTAAATACAATTTGCTTCCCGAATCTTTCAAATCATTAGATAACCTAGTAAAAGTACTAAACGAAGTGCCCGATCTTAAAGTGGAGATTTCAGGACATACTGACTGGGTTGGTGATGATGCATACAATGAAAAATTATCACAAAACCGTGCTCAATCTGTAGTAGATTATTTGATTGAACATGGTATTGAAAAGGAAAAGTTAGAAGCTAAAGGTTATGGTGAGACACAACCTAGAGCGACCAATAAGACTCCAGAGGGTAGACAACAAAACCGACGTGTAGAGTTTAAAGCATTGAACTAAGTAGAAATTAAGTTATAAAAGCGATGAGAAAACTAATTCTTTTATTGAGTTATATAGTTATAGCGGCAAGTGGCGCTATGGCGCAAACTTTTGTAGTAGATGATTTGGGTGGTGACTGTAATGGTTGGTACTATAACGTGCCAAATGATGCAGCGGGTACAGAATTGTCTGGAACTTTGAATGAAGCCATTTATAGGCATAGAGAAGATGTTAATGTATTTGATAGAATTGTATTTGCGCCTGGTTTAAATGGTCAAATAAAGGCATGTGCAAACGCTCAATTTCAGATTAACAAACCAAATCTTACTATTGATGCTACGGGTGTTGATGTTACAATTTCGGCTACCGGGGGTAATGTGTTTGAAATCGCCGCAGATAATATATCTATTATTGGATTAAATTTTACTGGTGGTGACAACGCTATAACTATTGCTGGCAATAATGCAGTTATTGAAAATGTATCAATATCAGCAGCAAACAGAGGTATTCAAGTTACTGGCGGTACTAATGCAGTAACAATTGAAGGTGTAACTATAAATAACTCTAATAATCAGGCCATTCAGTTTAATAATTATACGGGCTCTGGTTCAAAAATATTAAGCTCAATTATAAGTAATTCAGCTGAGGAAGGTATATTAGTTAGCGGTAATGGCTATTCTGATTTAACTATATCAGATTCATATATCTATGGATCTCAAAAAACAGGTGTAAATATTAATGGAGGTTCAGGCGTTAGTCTTGTAAACAATGTTGTAGGTATAGATGAGAATGGTGTAGTCTCCCCTAACGGCCTAAGCCAGGATAAAACAGAAGGTGATTGGGTTGGGATCCCTGCCTATGGATATAATCCGGCTACTATAGAGGTGGATTTTGCTGGTATTGGTATAGAGGGTACAACAAATATGATTATTCAAGATAATACCATCTCTGGTAATGATGGTCACGGTCTTTATATTAATAATTCTCAAAATTCTGACGGTGCAGAATCTGTAATTATAGGAAATAAGGTTGGTTTAAATACGGCAAATACAGAACCTGTAGGAAATTTCGGAGAAGGTATCCTTATAGTTGGATCAACTCAGATTATAGTCGGGCAATCAGGCAATGGCAATCACATAGCAGCCAACGGTAATAGAGAAATTTTTTCAACTGGTGGGTCTTTGGCTCAGGCAGATGGTGTTATAACTTCTCATATGCATGGACATGGAGTTGAATTACGACAATCTAATAATATTGAATTGTATGCAAATATTATTGGTACGGATTTATCTGGTAACAATCTTTCTTCTGGTACGGGAGAATCATTTGGAAATGACCTAAATGGTATATATGTAAATGGTTCAAATAATATTATTGTTGGTGATGCCACAATGGGAAGAAATATTGTTGGGGGTAATGGGTTTGCCTTTTCAGACATACATACCAATGACTCAAATCCTTCTGAAGGTAATTATGTTTATGGTGTTAGACATGGTATTCAGCTACACAATGCAGAAGCTGATGTCCATGATGTAGAAGTAAAAGCAAATTATGTGGGTATAGGCCCAGATTTAACTTCTAACATTCAAAATAGCGAAGATGGTATCTCTATATTAGGTTTCGAAAGTGCTGGTAGAAGATCTTATGAAAACACAATAGGTGGCGATAATCTTGAAGATGGAAATATAATAGGAGGAGGAAATTATGGTATTGCTTTCCAAGGTTCTTTTACCGTGGATAATGAAATTTACAATAATTACATAGGTGTAACTGATGCAAGTGGAACAATAGGTATTCCTACTCATGGCGCAGCTATTAAAGTTCAATCAGGTGTATCTGGTACTCAGATAGGTGATATAGGAAAAGGTAACTACTTATTAAATAATGATGGACTAGGTGTAGTTGTTATAGATGCTGCTACAACAGAAAACACCATAATAGGTAATATGATGTCTTGTAATGGTTTGGGAGGCATAGATTTACAAAATGGGGGAAACAATGATTTCGGACCTGTTTATATTAATATTGCTGAAGATAGATCATCTTTTATATCTGGGTTTACACCAAATGATGGTGATAGAATTGATGTTTATATTGCGGGTGATTGCAACCCTACATGTCAGGATGATCAATCTTCTAACCTAGGACAAGGTAAAACGTATGTTGGTACAATAACTGCCGATGATATAAGTACTTCTATTTTCGATAATCAATACGGTGACGGATATTGGGAGTTTGATATTTCAGGTATTGCTGGTGCTACTAAAAATAATCTAGTAGTAACCTCTACCGATGCTCAGGGGAATACATCAGAATTTAATAGTTGTGTAGTTAAAGTTGCCTGTAACCCTCCAACTTCGGTAACATTAAACACAAAAATCACTCAAGTATTGTGCGAAGGAGAGTCCACAAGTATCAATTTTTCAGTTGTATGGCCAGCCTCGGAAAATGGAGAAACACATCATTATTATTTATATAAGTCTAATGACTACATAAATGCTGTAGATAGTATTATTACATCTAACAATACTTTTCCAAAATCCTTTACCGTAAGTGATTCTGGTTTTTACAGAGTAGAAGCGTTAAATCCAGCTAATTCAGATTTTTGTGCTCTACTTACTACGGACAGTGTACGGGTAAGAGTTGGAAAACTACCAACAACGGCAGATATAGTGGCTTCAAATACTAGTGATATTTGTGAAGATGATTTAGGCAAAGTCTACAAAGTAAATTCATTTGAACCGGGCTCTACCTTTATTTGGAATGTAGAAGGTGCTTCTATTAATGGTCCTTCAAACAAAGATTCAGTAATAATCGATTTTGATGGTGGTTCTGGTACGATTAAGCTTTGGGTAAAAGAAGTTTCAGGTGTCCCTTTTACATGCCAATCAACCGATTCTACTTTGTTAGATATAAATGTTAATCCATTGCCGGCTCCGGTTATAGTTGCTCCTAATTCTTCTGAATGTTCTTCAGATACTATTGTCTATAAAGTAGATAACGCAGACCTTAACTCCAATTTTGTATGGAATGTTAACGGTGGTACAGAATTAAATTCCGCAGCAGATAGCATAGAGGTTGTTTGGGGAATAGGAGTTTCTGGAACCATTACTGTTGAAGAAACAAGTGACGCAGGATGTATAGGAACCAGTGGTGCAACTACTGTAACTATTAACCCTAGACCAACTGAACCAATTTTAACTAGTACCGCTTCAATCTGTACATTGGATGATTTTACAGCACAAATTTCTAATCCGGGTACTAGAACGTTTGAATGGGAAATAAACGGTGGAACACCTTTAACAGCAACTGGGAATCCAGTTACTATTAAAGCAGATGGTAATCCAACCGATAGTATTAGAATTAATATCACATCAACTACAACAAATGGTTGTTCTTCAATAGACCCAGCGTATTTTGCAATTGGATTAAATCAAAGACCTGTTCCTGGTGAAATTTCTATCAATCCTGGTTTAGAAGCTTGTGAAGCTGATACAATTACGGTTTCCTATACACCATCATCGGCAACTGCAACAGCAGAATGGTCAAGTAACCCAAGTTCATTTTTGGCAAATAATGCGATTGGTGCGTATCAAGGTAAGGCCTCTTTCAAAGTTGTTGTTGCTGAATCAGCCAGCATTTCTGTGATTGAACGCTCACTGGAAGGTTGTGAAACAGCTCCAAATTCTGTTAAGTCAGTAGCTTTTACAATGAATGCAAATCCAGTTGTGCCAACATTGTCAGGTACTTTATCTGCGACTTGTGCCGATTCATCTAATGCTCAAACCTATACCGTAGATAATTTTGAAGCTACATCAACTTACACTTGGGCTTTTAATAATGTTAAAAGCTCAACAATAGCTACCGACGGAAGTTCAGCAGATGTTACTTATGGAATAAGATCTTATGAGATTAAAGTTCTTGAAACTTCAGATAAAGGTTGTTCTAGTGATTCAGCTAGTCTATCTGTAAATGTGATTGGTTGTGTTTTTGAAGCTGATTTTGAAATTAGTGGTGGCGGAACAGAAGCTTGTTTTGATGATGTTAATGGCGTAGCCCTAATTAATAAGTCAGAAGGCGTAACCCCAACTACTATTTATACATGGGATTTTGATTTAAATTCTGATTTGACTTCAAACCCAACAACTTCTTCTAGCGAAAATCCCATTGGGATTAAATACAATTCGCCAGGTACATATACAGTACGTTTAATCATAGAAGATTTTATCCAAGGTCTTACCTTAAAGGATACAACCGATATTCAAATCACCATTAACGATTTACCTTCTATAACTACTATTGCAGGTCCAGACGAGATTTGTGAAGGTGATACTGATGTTTATTCTGTTACTGAAACTTTAGGTTCTACTTATAGCTGGTCATTCCCTTCTACTTGGGAAAAGGTTGATGAGTCTAATCCAGCAGATTCATTAACAGTTTTATTCCGAAGAGGTACTGCACAAAGCGGTAATATTACAGTTAAAGAAGTAAATAGTAATGGATGTGAGTTAACCTTAACCAAACCTGTTATTATAAATAAAGCCCCTATTTCTGGTGGTATTATTAGAAGTGATGCGGGGGGAGATTGTGAAGGTGATATCGTTACTTTAGAATATAGCGGGCTTGGAGCATCTTATAGATGGGAGTTTGAAGGTGCTACAGATGCTTCTTTTGTTAACCCAACTAATATAAGCAATACTTCTGAAGTTGTTTTGGGAAAAAATTCTGCTAAAGTAGTTGTTTTTGCTACTAGTACTGAAGGCTGCTCTTCTCCAAATCCTAATGCAGATACTACCTTAGTTCCTGTTGAAAGACCAGATGTTGCTAATTATCAAATTAGCAGGACCTACTGTGATTTGTGAAAATACAACTGCTATTTATGAGGTTTTACCAGTAGAATCTGGGTTGATATATGAATGGGAAGGTAGAGGACATGTAATTGTTGGTTCAGATAGTGACCAATCTGTTGAAATAAAACCAAGTGCATCTGTTTCTGATATTTCAGTATTCTTAACAAAAAATGGTTGTAGAGCAGTTTCTCCTTTAGTATCTGTACCAATTAGTAAGGTCTCGATACCATCAATTCCTAATATTGTAACTAATGCAAACAGGTATTGTGAGGACTCTATCATTTCAATTAATTATACATCTATTGATACCTTAATGTATAGTTGGTCAGTGACGCCTAATTCAGGCAGCTCTTATAACTCATCACAATCTGCACTAGGATTAGACAGTTTAGAATTAACTGTGAATGATAAATCGTCTTGGCCTTCTGGTGAAATTTGCCCTGAATTGAAGGCAAAATTGATGGTTAATTATAACAATATTCCTAATCTAAATACCTGTGTTGATTCTATTGAAATCACAATAAATGTTGACTTTAGAATAGACAAAGCAATTCATAGCATTAGTGTTGAAGATTTAACTAGCAATGGATTTGGTTATATCTGTAACTTGTTTGACAGTAGAGCAGACAGTACGGGTACTCTAAAAGCAAACTGGGATTGTGACTCTGATACAGAAAATCAATTAATTTTACATGGTCTGTATTATGATTTAGTTGATAATGGAGGTACAATTAGGAACAACCTTCTAAATTAAATCGGTGCTAATTCAACCAACAGATTTCAATCTATAGATTTCTCACAGACTCCTATTACGAAGAATAAAGACTATAATCTACATCTTTAGGTATAAAGCCATAAATGATGTGTGTGCAAACGATACTGCTTATGGTGAGTTAGAATTTACTTTACAAAAAAGTGAAACAGTTGATTTTGAATTAAAAGACAATATGATTTGTAATGAAGATTCTTCTCATGTACAAGTAGTTAACTTAAACAATCTTCAACCTGATTCTAATTTAATCTATACATTCTATAGAAATCTAGATACATTAATGTCTAGTTATGGAAGTGTTCCTAGGTTTATTGTATCCTACGATACAGTTTCAACTACACCTCTTAAAGTAGATACAGTATATAGAGATTTAGGGTTTAGGTTTACGGAAGATAATACGCTTTATTATGATGATTCTTATAATGGATTCGTGAACGATAAAGACTCTTTATACCTTATGTTAACTAATCAAGAAATTCTTGGTTATGGGTATTATATAGTTTCAGATCCAGTTATTGGTGATTCAATTCAAGTTCATGTTACTCCAAAATATTGTGTTATTAATGACTCTATTTGGCAGCCACAATTTACAGATTCTTTAAAACTAAACGTTGTTAATAGACCTGGCGGTGTAGTTGGTGGTATTGATTATGGCACAAGCACAGACTTTAGAGGTTTAACTAGAGATGAGTTAATTGCAGATAATTTGGGAGCAGTTATACCAGATATACTAGAACTTAGCCAATTAGAAGATAATTATGTGCTTTTAGATGCTGCTGAAAACAGAGATACTAACTTTGTTTACGCATCTAATAATCAAATATATTATGGATGGTCTTATTTGAATGGAGATAAATTCGAAACAATAACTGGAGCTAATAGTAATGTATTAATACATAAGCCAAAAGGAATGCCTGAAGAAATGAACTATGCAATGGTTACCTCTCAGATTAGTATTTCCAACGATACCGTGTGTACAGATACTTCTTATTACAAAGTAACTTTTGAATATATACCGTGGGTACCTAATATCTTTTCACCAAATGGTGATGGTAACCATGATCTATTTGAAATTAGAAATGTAGAAATGTACCCAGAAACCAAAGTTCAGATATTTAATAGATGGGGATCGCATTTAACCACAATTGACTATTATGACAACAAGGGTCAAGTTTGGGATGGTAAAGTAAAAGGCAAAGAAGTTTCTACGGGTACATATTTTTATGTTGTAGACTTTAATATTGAAGGTTTAGAGCCAGTTTCTGGATCAGTTTCCGTAATTAGATAATTAAGAGAAATAAGTTAGAAATAATGAGAAAATTTTTAATACTAGTATTAATAGCCTTTGGGCTTAGCGCGTATGCTCAACAGCAAGAGCAGTATTCATTATACATGATGAATAACTACTTGGTTAATCCTGCGGTTGGCGGAACGGAAGAATTTATTGATTTAAAGCTGGGTTATAGAACTCAGTGGGTTGGTATAGAAGGAGCTCCTAATACAGGTTTTGTTTCAGGACATGCTGCTGTAGGAAAAAAAACTAGCCGTTTTGATGAAGTAAAACAATTGCCCCACCATGGTATTGGTGGTATTGTTCAAACAGACAAAATTGGTGTTTGGAATACCTTAGATGTTAAAGCTTCTTATTCTTACCATTTACCGGTTTCCAGAAAGTTAACAATTTCATTTGGTGCCTTTTTAGGGGTTAAACAACTTAAATACGATGCTGGTGAGGCAGAGTTTGAATACGATCCAAATTCAGGACAAGGTGTAAATCAGGATGCTGCATTTTCTAAACAACAAACAAGATATGCACCAGATGCAACAATAGGTATATGGGCATATGCTGATAACTACTATTTTGGTGTTTCTAGTTTTCAATTATTTGGAAATACACTTTCTTTTGATGATTATGATGCCGCAACTACTAATAATCCTAATGTGAATGCCCAAGATGCTCAGGCTAAATTAGCAAGACATTATTGGTTCACTGGTGGTTATAGATTTGGTCTAGGTGTTCATTACCACCTTATACCCTCTTTTGTTATGAAAGTTGTTAATGCTGCACCTCCTCAATTTGATCTTAATACTAAATTGAGATATGAAGATAAATTTTGGATAGGAGTGTCCTATAGAAATTTAGATGCTGTTGTAGCGTTAGCGGGTGTCACTATCAAAAAGATTTTTGATATCGGTTATGCATATGATGCTAATATCTCAGGCCTTAATCGCTTTAATAGTGGCTCACATGAGATCATGATAGGTTTAAGATTACCTAATCATGAGCATGAACCTGCACCAGCTCAATTCTGGTAAAAAATATAAATAGGGAGATATAATTATCTCCCCCATTTTTCTGGATCTTTTCTCCAATTCTCTAAGTTCTCTAATTCTTCTTGGCTTAATTTTCCTATTGAAGCATTATAATTTAATAATGAATTATAATCACTTAAACAAGAATATGGGATATTGGCATTTTTAAAATTCTCTTCAGATACAGAGAAGCCATAGGTGAAGATAGCTACTAATCCAATTACATTACCGCCAGATTCACGTATGTCCAAAGCAGCTTTAATTGAGCTACCGCCAGTAGATATTAAATCTTCTAGAACAATTATTTTCTGATTAGGGATTAGTTTTCCCTCAATTAAATTAGTCATTCCATGCCCTTTAGGTTTAGAACGAACATAGATGAAAGGTAATCCTAATTTTGCAGCTACTAATGCCCCTTGCGGTATTCCTGCTGTTGCCACGCCTGCAATGCATTCTACTTCAGGGTATTTAGACTTTATAAGAGTGGCTAAATCTGTTGTTATAGTCTCACGTACTTTTGGGAAAGACAATGTGATCCTGTTGTCACAATATATTGGTGATTTCCATCCCGAAGCCCATGTAAATGGATCTTGAGGCCTTATTTTAACGGCTTCTACTTCTAAAAGACTCTTCGCAGTTTCTGTTGCTATTTCAGTTGTATATAAATATTTGTTTGTCATAAAAGAGATATATTCGAATGAAGATCAAAAATAGTAAGAAATGCAGATATACTTTGGCAATATTCGGATAGATGTAACGAATAATACACCACTAAATAATTTATTGTTTAATCAGGATGAATTTTTGCAGTTTCTGAATAAAGATTCTAACCATTCTATTAATCTATCAATTATAAGAAAAGATGCATTAGATTCTTTTTGTAAGATTTTAGTTGAAAAATGGCCTCAAGTAAAGAAAGGTAAGAATCTATTCTTGAATTTGTCTGTGTATTCTTTTGCTGAACTATTTGATTCCTTTTCTAAAGTTCTAAAAATAGTTCATGCCTGTGGAGGTATTGTTTATAACAATAATAAGGAAGTGATGCTAATGCAACGTATGGGAATGTGGGACTTACCCAAAGGTAAATTAGAAGTAAATGAGTCTTTTGAAACTTGTGCTATTAGAGAAGTACAAGAAGAAACAAATATTAAAGCCACTGTTTTAGAGTATTGGAATAATACTTACCATACATACGATACTTATGGAGAGCTATCACTCAAAATAACACATTGGTATGAAATGAAATATCATTCAGGGGAGTTAATTCCCCAAGTTGAAGAATCGATCCAGAAATTAGAATGGATAAATCTTCTTCATCTAGAAAAGTACAAAAATAAGACCTACCAATCATTATGGCCTGTTTTTGATAAATTTTAAAAGAGGAGGAGATTACTCTCCCCTTTTAAAGCCTAAAACAGATAGACCGCAATCTTTAGATTTACCGTTGAAGATAAATTTCATATAATGAACACCTGTTGCACCACATGGGTAATTTATAGGGTAATATTTATCCGTTTTTTTATCGTAATTAGAAACAATAAGTTTATGAGAAGGATCATAAAGCTGAATTTCAATATCTGTAGCCTCGCCTAAAGCATTTGCTGTAGTTAACATGTATAAAGTGCCTTTACTGAATACAAAAGAGTATTCTGCCTCTCCGTTTAGCTGAAAAGACTTAAGGTATGTATATCCAGAACCCAATTGACTTACGCATTGCTGCTTGTATTTTGTGGCATCACAAGCGTATGAGTTAATATATATGAATTCTGAAAATATGAATAATGCTAACGCTGCAAGAATCTTCTTCATATTTGTGTTATTTATTAATTATTTGACTTCTTAATTCTATAACCTTATTTTCAATTGCGGTAACTGTTTCATCAGAGATGATAACTTCAGTAGAGCTACTGCTTACAGGAGTCATTGCCCCATCAACAATTTCAAACGTAGTTTCCCCTTCTACAGTTTCAATTTTGACATCTTCGTCGTATATTTTTTTCAAACTGCTTAATTCTGTAAGAAGGCGTTTAACATTTGGATCAAACTTATAATAACCTAAAAGCTTAGAAAGCTGTTCAATCATTATTTTTTGTTCTCCAATGCGTTCTTTTATTTCTGGATTTGGAGTTGCTCTATTTACTTTGTTTAATAAATGAAGCCCTTCAACCCATCCACCATAGAGTAACATCACGCTAATTTGTGCTCTGTTTTTATCTTGAAGATAATTATTGATTTTTTCAAAATTAGAAGTAGTTATCAACAATAAAGAGTCAAGATTTTCATTGTGTTTGATTAACTCTTTTAAAGTAGTGTAATCAAAGAACTGACCTATGTCTAGACCATTGGCCATATCTGTTACCGCATCTAGATAATAAATACCGTCTTGGCTTTTATTATAGATATTAGTATAAGCTAAGTCGGCACCGTATACACCAAGGTTTAAAGCTTTTTTATAGCTGTTAGTATACTTGTCTTTATTTTCCGGATTATTTAGATATACTTGATTATAACTAGAACCAGTTTCTTTTATTAAAAAAGAAATCTCGATAGGAGAGGGTATAGACTGCAAAATCTCTTTAACAGCATCTGTGTTTACATCTGGGACATCATTCATTTTGTTTATAGAATCTAATTCTGAATGAAGTGTTTCGGTATCTATTTTTTTAGAACCTCCACAGGATATAAAAAATGTAGTTAGTAAAAGAGCTCCAATAATTTTTAAACAAATATGTTTCATTTTAGTCGTCTTTTTTTAGGCTTCCAAAACCCGAAAGTGAAGAAATTGTCTTTCTGAAAATGTCAAAGTAAAGAGTCAAATATAATAAAATACTAATGAACCATATAACTAAAACATTCCAAGTATAAGTATTCGCTTTTAAACCAAATAAAGATTTTTCAGGTGTATAGAACTGAACACTAAAATTGTTGCTGAATGCATAGACAGGGTCAACTTTCCTTATTAGTTCTTTGTCACCTCTAACAATACGCTCTTTAATGTTAATGTTTCTTGTTATTTCATCTAAACTTTCATTAAAGTAATTGTTTTTTAAATCCTCTAAATCTGTGCCATTCTTTTTAAAATGAAGTTCTAAGAGAACAATTTTTTCTTCTTTTTTGGCATTGATATGATTATAGTGCTTAGAAAGGATATTGTTAATGTTTTCTAGATACGCTAAAATCTCTTCATGTGAGCTTGTGCTATAACTTAAAGAATCTATATTATCCCAAGGAGTATCTTGTATCTTATATTCATCTTGAAGTTTTAAAAGCTCTCTTTTAACGATTTCAAAAGTTGCTGGGTTTTCAGTTTCTTTTTGTTCGTTTAGAATATTCTGGATTTCGGGGATTAAGTAAACTTGTTTGTAGTTCACATCACTCAAAAATTGGTCATAATCATTAAACTGTGCATTATAAGTGTTGTTTATGGCTTGTTCTACGGCTAATGCTTCGTATGCCCATCTAGAAGCCATTACATCGGCTATAAAAGGAACTTTGTCTTCATTTTTAAGGATTGGATGCAACTTGTCAAAAGGGAATAAAGCACCACTTAAAACCATTTGAGGTATTAGTAGAATAGGAATAACAATGTAAACATTTACTACTTCATTAAAAGCAGCTGATATATTAAGTCCTAAAATATTCGCGAAGCAAGAAATAGAAAATAACACCAACCAATATGACATAAACATGCCGTCTATTCCTAAAATAAGATTACCTATAAGAACAAATAAAGCTGTTTGTATAGCTGAAAGCGTAAATAGGATCCCAACTTTAGATAATAGATAACTAGACTTACTTAAGTTGAGAAATTGTTCTCTTTTAAGTAATTTCCGGTCCCTTATTATTTCCTCAGCACTTACTGTTAAGCCCATAAATAAGGAAACTACAATACTCATTAATAAATAAGCAGGTATGTTTTCGTTATAGCGGAAAATATAGTCGCTAGCATTTGGTGCGTTTTTATAACGGATTATAAAAGCTAATACAAAAGCTAGCAAAGGTGCTTCTAATAAATTAATTAGAAGGTACTGTTTGTTGCCTAACTTAGATTTTAGATCTCTACCCGTATAGATAAACCATTGTTTTATTTTTGATGGAATGTTTAGTGCATTTGGTGCATCTGTTTTAACATCATCAATAAAATTGGGTTTAATTTTTTCTCTATAAATAGCTTCCCATTCTGTAGGAAGCACTTTTCTTTTTTTGGTTAAAACACCGTATTCATTAACTATTTTTCCCTCAATAATGTCAAACATTAGTTCGGGATTCACATTACCGCAGGATTCACAAGCTCCTTTGTCACTGTTTATTTGATTACTTTCTGTTTTAAAATGAATAATGGAGTCGATTGGGTTACCATAAAAAATAGGATAACCACCAGTATCCATAATGAACATTTTATCAAACTTCTTATAGATATCAGAAGAAGGTTGGTGAATCACTACAAAGATTAATTTCCCTTTTAGTGCTAATTCTTTAAGTAGGTCAATAACATTTTCAGAATCTCTAGAAGAAAGCCCAGATGTTGGTTCGTCAACAAACAAAACCGAAGGTTCACGGATTAGCTCAAGAGCTATATTAAGACGCTTTCTTTGTCCACCAGAAATTTTCTTGTTTAGTACATTTCCAACTTCAATATCTTTAATCTCAAATAGACCAAGGCTTTGTAAAGTGTTTTCAACTAGGGTTTTTAATTCTTCTTCTGTTTTATCTCTAAAACATAATTTAGCATTGAAGTATAGGTTTTCAAAAACAGTTAGTGTTTCAATTAGAATGTCATCCTGTGGAATGTAACCGATAACCCCTTTAATGTTGTCTTTATCTTTATGTATATCTATGCCGTTAATTAAGACTTCTCCTTCAGAAGGGGATTCAATACCGGCTAAAACATTTAGAAGGGTTGTTTTACCAGCCCCACTGGCTCCCATAATACCTAATAATTTACCTTTAGATTCAGAGATATTAATATCCCTTAATCCTATGTGACCATTTGGGAATTTAAACCAAAGGTGCTTGCAATTAAAGGAAAGAGGAGCACCGCTAATATCTTTATTATAATGAGCAACAACATCACTATAATATAAAGATCCACCTTTTTTAAGTGTAATAATGCTTCCAGGAGAAAGTAAGTAAACTCTTCTGTTTTCTACTAGGCGGTGATTGATGGTTACTTCATCATCAGAGAAAACTTTAACAAAGATTAAGTCTACACTAGGTATTTTTATGAAATAAATATGGCCTTCTAAAGAGTTTAAAGAGATAGAGTCCTCATTTTCTTCAGAAGTAACATTAATTAGATTATCGCTATCGAATTTTGTGTCTGTTACAAAATTCTCAATTTCTGTGTATTCGGTTTTAGAGATATTAAAAACCTCCGCCACTGTGTTAATAATCTCTCGTCTTTGTTCAGAGAAATTATTGTCACAATTAATCATCTCCAGAAGTTCTACTAACACAATAGCTTTTTGCTTTTGTGTTAGTGTCTTGTTGATTTTTTTACAAATAGCAAGCGTTCTTACAGAGTCTTTCATAGAAGTTAACTTCTTCTCTGTATTCTCTTCGCCTTCTGGCTTAGATCTTCGGGATGATTTTCTGGTTTTTTCTACCAAGTGTTCTTCGTATAAAGAAAGGTATTCCTTTACACCAGAAGAACTTAAACGTTGTTTAAAAAACAGGGTGATAAATTCACGTTCTTTTTCAGTAACGCCTTCATCCTGTTTAGTGATTATTGCAAATAGTTGGGTAAGTGCTTTTAGTATCTCTTCACTCATGTGAAATTTTTAATTAATCTTCGTCCATTACTTCAAATTCGAAATCAACGTCTACTAACTCAGAGAATTCTTCTCCTGCTTCTTCCATGTCTTCATCGTCTTCGAAATAATACCATACCACTTTAGCGCCCTCAATATCTTCTAAAGCAGACAATACGTCTAAAAGTAATTTTGAAGAAGCCGTATTGAAGTACTCTAGCTTCATTTCAAATTTAGTTGATGGATTTGGCGATTCAGAATAGGAACTTAACCAAGAAAGTATAGGCTCGTAAAAAGAAGCTGCATCTTCTGGCAATGATCGTCCTGACAATACAAATTGACCTGTTGATTTATCAAAAACTACTTCTGGTGTATCTTCTGTTGGTGAAATATGTAGTTTTTCCATATCTAGTTTCTGTTAATTTTAGTTTGAAGAACAAAAAATGAAAATCCGTTATTCTCATCCATAAAACTATACTCTAATTTATTTTCGGATTTTCTGGCCATATCAATGAATCCAAGGCCTGCACCTCCTTTATCAGAGATTTGTCCATTTTTGATAACGTCTTTATAAAGCTGTTTTAAACCGTCTTTGTCTAAACCATTTACTTGTTCTAGCTTCTCTTTTACAGTTTCAATATTTTCAGTTTGAATATAATTACCTGTTATTAGATTGTAACAGTTGTCTTCTTTACCTATTAAGAAAACGGCATCACCAATCTTTCTTTCTTCAAACTTTTCTTTATTCTCTTCAGAGTGTTTTACAATGTTCTGAAGGCATTCTACCATTACTTTAAAAACCTTTCTTTTGATGTTGCCTTCTTCGCCAACACTTTCTAAGTTTTTTTCAGTCATGGAAAGAACCGACTTAGTGATTTCTTGTGTAAACTCTCCGGAGTAGGCGAGAACAATTTCATTGTTTCTCATCAAAAGATGGAGGTCGTAAATTTGATCTGTCATTTTCTGAATTATTAAAATTTAATCCCAATCATTAAAATATCATCCGTTTGTTTTGTGTCTCCCATCCAGTTCACTAAACTGCTGTCTAAATGGGTAAATAAATTGTTAAGACCAGAGTTATTATGTTCTAGTAAAATCTTTTTTATTCTGTTTGGGCCAAATTTAATAGCGCCCTCTTCACCACCAAATTGATCTGGGAAACCATCTGAAAAGAACAGGAAGGTATCACCCTCTTCAATAGTTATTTTATGGTTGGTGAAATCAGTTCTGTTTCCATAAGCATCGCCACCACCAATAGGGAATTTGTCTCCTTTAATTTCGTTAAAGTTACCAGTTGATTTAAGGTGGTATAATGGCCTGTTTGCACCGGCGTATTCTATGGTATTATCCTTAAGATTTATCTTACACATAGAAATATCCATGCCATCTTTTATTTTTGAGCTTTCTTCGTTCTGTCTAAATGTATTAGTTACTAGTTTGTCTAACTGATTTAGAAGCCCTGAAGCTGAATTAATCTCACTATTTTCAATAATATTATTAAGCAAGAAGTATCCTACCAATGAAATTAATGCACCAGGAACTCCGTGTCCGGTACAGTCAACAGCGGCAATATATACATCATCTCCTTTTTTGTAGAACCAAGGAAAGTCCCCACTTACTATGTCTCTAGGTTTAAAATAAACCACCGATTGTGGTAGGTACTGTTGAATGATTTCTGTGTTAGGAAGAATTGTTTCTTGAATAATTTCAGCATAATTAATACTGTCATTAATCTTTTTGTTCTTTTCCTGAATTTCAGTTTCTGTACGTTTTCTTTCAGTAATATCATGCGAAACTAAGAGAATGGTTTCTAGGTGGTTTTCATCTTTCCCCATTTCAGGAATGGCATTTACTTGCATAATGCGTTCGCCTTCCAACGTAGGAAACACCAATTCTTTAGTAACTTTTGATTTACTTTTTAATACGTTATCAATTAGTTCGTTCCAGTTTTCTATAATGTCTTCTGGTAAATTAATACTGTAAAGGTTCTTGTTAATAATATCCTCTGGGTTGCTACCTGTTAATTGAGTAATGGTAGGGTTAATATAGAAGAAGTTTTTATCTGTACTTAAACGCGTAATTAAGTCTGGGGAGTTTTCGGAAAGAGCTTGCATTTGACCTCTTTTTCTTTCTTCCTCTTCGGCTCTTTTTCTCTCTGTAATATCTCTGTAGTTAACAATTATTCCTTTAATAGCAGGGTCTTCTAATAAGTTTTTACCGGTAGCTTCCAACCAGATTTTATCTCCGGTTTTCTTAAAGTAACCCAGCTCTATAGTTAACTGGCTGTTTTTGTTTTCTAAAAGACTAACAAACATTTTACCAAAAGCTGTTTGACTCTCTTCGTCTAAATGTTGGTAATCACTTTGGTTAATTAAGTCTTTTTCTCTGAAACCAAGAATTGTTTCAACCGAAGGTGAAACATAACGTATAATTTTATCTTCGTTATAAATGGTAATAACTTCAGAAGCATTTTGTAATAAAGCCTGAATTCTACTTTGAGCTTTATTTACCTCATTAATCTGTGTTTCTAATTCAGCATTAATTTCTTTTAGATCGTCTTGGGCACGCTCCATATCTAAAGCGTATTGCTGTAATTCTTTTTGCTGAACCTGAAGTTCAGAACTCATTCGTTGAGATTCTTCTAAGAGTTGTTTTGTTTCTTCGTTTACTTTTAAATTAAAGATAGTACGTGCAATAATGTCACTTACTTCTTTCATAAATTGAGTCTTATCCTCGTCAAAAAGTATAAAGCCAGAAAGTTCTATTAAACCATATACGGTATCGTTATAGATTAAGGGAACTATTAATAAAGATTTTGGTTTTTTGTCGCCCAGTAAACCAGAAGAGATAAACATATAATCGTCTGGTATTTCGGTTCGTGTGATAATGTCTTTTTCTATAGCAGATTGACCCAAAAGACCTTCTCCAATTCTATAACTCTTCTTTAAAAATTTCTTTCTGTTAAAGGCATAAGAAGCTTTAATATCTATGGTTTGATTGTCTTTGTCTTTGTCGTTTATGATGTAGAAAGCTCCTTGTACGGCATCTATTCTTTCGCAAATATATTCTAGGATTTCGTCTCCTAAAGCATCTACCGAATCATTATCACGAAGGATTTCAGAAATTTCAGCATTACCAGATACAATCCAGTTTCGTAATAAATCCTTCTTATCTGCTTTCTGTAAACTTTCTCTCATGTTTACTAATGCATGCCCAAGAATATCTTTATTACTGATTGGTTTGAAAGAGGTTTTAAATTTACCCTCTCCAATAGCATGCGCGAAAGCAGCGGTGTTTTTTAGCGATTTAACATGTTTATTAACAATGGTGATCATTTCACCAATTTCATCTCTAAGAGGTGTGTTTAATTCTCTGGGAAGTACACCATTACTTACTAAGCCTAATACTTTTTTAAGCTTAATCATAGGTAGCGTTAAAACTTTGGCAAAGAATAAACTTAAAATGAATGCAATAAATAAGATTATTATACCAATTAGGATGGTGAAAAGATTAAAGTTTCCTAGTTCATAATAGGCTTCAGTACTATTAATTGTTATGGTATAAGCGAGGTCGTATTTAGGCAGATAGTCAAAATATACCAATTGCTTTTTTGATGTAGATTCTGAAGTAAATTCGCCTTTTCCGTTCTCTTTTTTAACAGCTCTAGTTATTGGAGAGTTTGGACTAGGCAATACAATTTTAGAGGTTTGTTTAGATTCATTACCTATTTCGTAAATTTCATTTCGGTAAGAATCAAAAAGTCTAAATTCTTGGGATTTTGCAATTTTATTAAGTGGGATAGATGAGTAAGCTAATTCATCGGTTTTAATTTTACAGACTATAGAAGCCACTACTTCATCTGCTTGATTTTTAATGGGGTATGAAGTATAAATATAGAAACCATCATTTTCCCAAATGGGCTTATTAATGTGAAAATGAGGTAAATGTGTATCTATAATATCATGATCTACATTTCGGAATTGATGAGATAATTGTTTTTTAGTAGTGTATTGGTAAAGTATATCACCCTTTATACTAATAATGTAGATCTCGTTAAATAAATAAGTGTTTTGGAGTGCATTAAAGTACGTTTTCTCTAAATAGTTGTTGATAATAACTGCCGTATCTCTGTTTTGATATACGTATTCATTCAATTGGATTATAGCATTTGTAGGTATTTCATCATTAAAAAGCTTAAGCGTTTTTTCATGGTTGGTGAAATAACGGTCTAAGTTTTCTTCAAATGAATTGCCTAGAATAATTAGTTTCTCTAAATAATTCTGCTTAATAGATTCTTTGGTACGGTAAAAGGAAATTGTGCTTTCTGATAGAACCGCTAAGAATACTAGCGATAAAACTAAAACAACAACCTTTGTTCCTATTTTTATATTCTTAAACATGCTTATTATCTAGGTTCAGTATTTTTTCCGCGTTATTAAAAAGTGTTTTTTCCAGATACTTAACTTGATCTTTATTGAATGTTTTAAAGCTTGAAAATTCAACCACACCAATAGTGTTTCCTTCCATTACAACGGGTATTATTAAGAGTTCTGTTGGTGAACTTTCTCCCAATCCCGAAGCTATTTTAATGTAGTTTTCAGGTATGGCATTTATTAAAAGTGGTTTTTGGGTTTTAGCAACTTGGCCAATTAATCCTTCTCCAAATACTATTTCAAGGTTTTTGTTTTCGGGTAAATAAAAAGCGTAACCAAATGTAAATTGTAAATAGGGTATGTCTTCCTTAATAATTGTTTCGTATATAGCAGCTTGGCTAATTTCAAAATGCTTAACTACAGCATTTAAAAAATCTTCTTTTCTAGAGATCTTCAACAAGCTGGCTTCTAAACTAAGTATTTTGCTAACTTCGTCTTTCTTTTCTTGTTCGTCAAATTTCTCTTCTTTTTGATAAGCGAATTTTAATTCTTCAATTACCTCTTTAGTAAGGTTTTCGTTATCTGAATTTTGACTTTTCTGAGAAAGGCTTTTTAATAAAAAAAGCACACCAATAACACCAATAATCAATTCTGTTATAAGAAAGAATATTAATCGGTAAATTATAGGCTTTACTTTTTCATCTACCTCTGAAATTGTACTGTTTAGTTCATGCGAAATTTGAGTGGGTAGCTCATAGATGGCATAAACAAGAGGCAGGGAAAAGCACAAAAATGTAATGACAAGTAAAATCCCTATTTGTTTGGACTCTATCTTCATATTATCCTAAATGAATTTTTATACTCTGTAATATAAACCTTTTTCTTTTGTTAAAATTTAAGCTTTTCAATTATTTGGCTACAGTTTTTTGAAAATCTTAAGCTTGTGATCGATTACCTCAAATAGATAACTTTTTTTATACCAAATTAAAGATTCTTTTGCGCCTAAAATTAACAAACCGCCAGGTTTTAGACTATTGTATAATTTTTCAATGACTAAACTCTGTAAATCCGAGTTAAAGTAAATCAATAAGTTTCTGCAAAATAGCACATCATATCTACCAGGAAGTTCATCCGAAACAATATCATGCAATAAGAAAAAGCATTCGGATTCTTTTAACTTTTTAAAATGAAGATGTAATTCTGTTTCCTCATAAAATTTATGAAAGTCCTCATCATTAAAAACAGAATTGTAATTGTGTTTATATAGTTCTATGTTGTTTTTGGAAATGATTCCCATAGATGCTTTTTCAAGAACTTTACTATTAATGTCACCAGCAGATGTTTCACAATAATCATTGATTTTTAATTTGTGAATTAGCGTTAGGTTAGAAAAAATCTCTTCTCCTGAAGAGCAACCTACATGGAAAAATAGAAGTTTCTCTTTTCTAGAGGCAAATAGTTTAGAGTATAACATATGCAACTTAATCCAAAGATCGTTGTCTCTAAAAAGTTCTGTTACATTAACGGTTATCTCATTAATAAATTCATGAATGTAGTTGTCGTTCTCTTTTAGTCGTTTAACTACGTCGCTTATATTATGTAAATTATGGTATTCAAGAACATGATTAACTCTTCTTTTTAAAGAGGCAGCAGCATAATTTCGTAAGTCAAAAGAAAACTCTCTATGTAGGGTGTTGGTTAATCTTTCTATTTCCTCGTCAGTAATTGGTGACTTCATTACATCACTCATTAGCGTTTTTTTGGAGCTTATTTCGTAATTTTTCTATTCTCATATCTTTGATTTTCAATGTTTCCTGAAGATCTAATAATGCTTGTTCAGATTGTTCTTTAGTTTCCGAAAGTTCGGTTTGAAGATTTCTGATTTTATCATTATCCTCCAATGAAAGTTTTAACTCTCGTTCCAATTCTGAAATTCGGTCGGATAAATTATTTTTTTCTGTATTAAAGCTGTTTTCTTTTTCTTTTAGGCTTCTTTTAAGCGCTTCTATAAGGTTCTCTTTAATTAGTTCCCTCTTTTCAATTTCTTCTTGTGTTGTTTTTAATGCCTCTAAGTTCTTTTTAGTTTGCTCTTCTTGTTCTCTCATTTTTTTTGTTAAATCCTGAGATTCAAGCAACAACAACTGCGTTTTTCTGTTGTTTTCGGCACTAGCTAACGAAGTAGCCAAGCTTTCACAAACATTTTTAATAAATTCTAAATGGTATTCTTTAAAGACTTTAAAGCTGGCTAATTCAATAATTCCATAAAGTTTTTCGCCTTCTAGAATAGGGAAGACAACTAAAGAGTTTGGTTTGGCTTTTCCTAAGCCACTTTTAATGCCTAAATGGTCTTCAGGAATATTGTCTATAAAAACCTCTTTTTTTTCATCCCAACATTGACCAATAATGCCTTCTCCCTTTCTTATAAAGGTTTTCTTTCGTTTATTTCGGTCGTATGCAAAAACAGATTTCAGTTCTAAAATTTCTTCTTCATTTTGATCCCTTTCTACTATAAATAAGGCACCTTGTAATGAGCCACTGTAGTTAACTATTTCGTTAATTATTTTATCGTAATTATGGTCTAGGTCCGATGAGGCCTTGTTTAAAATGCTACTGAATTTTGATGTCCCTTCAATAATCCAATTACGTCTTTCTTCCTGAAGAGCAATTTCTTTCAGGTTTTTAGACATCTTTTTCAAAGCTTTAGGTAAAGGAGAATCACTATTTAAATAAGTACTGAATTTTTCATTGTTGGCATCAAGCTTTTTAAGACTGAATTGTTCAATGTAACTAACGGCATTGTTCATTTCAGTTAACAATGTATTAACTGCGGCTCTAATTTCTTCAAACTCATTTTTTAGCGGGGTGGTAATTAACGGGTATTTTTCTTGAATGTGTTTTTTCTTTAAAACGGAAAAGGCATTTAATGGTAAATTGAAATTTCTGTTTAAAAATAGGTAAAGCAGATAAATACAGAAAAGACAGGCAATCGCAAAAAAGATAGAAGTTATAACAAGGTATCTTACTTCATTTTTAGCCAATCTATTGAAGTGAGATAATATGCTAGACAATTGTGTCTTTGTTTTTCTTATATCGGTATTTGTGTTGGTTATTATAAGTTGGAAATGGGGTTTTAGTATTTTTAGTTTTCTGGTTTTCTGTGAAAAGCCTTTTGTCATTTCACCTGTTTGGCTGTCTATGAATGGCTCATATACGTAATATGTTTCTGTTGTGTCTGTGGAAATATTCTTGAATTGAATTTGACGGCTGTTGAATATTATTTTTTCTATTAACTTCTGGGTATAAAGAAAAGTTTTTTCATAAGGTGGTAAATCCTCTAACGCAATTTCTTTTTTGTCTTTTTTAACTCTTGCGGGTAGCAGCTCGTTAAAAATAAATTCTATAGAGTCGGTATCTTCAGAAAGAATATCTCTTGGGATATAATCGGGAGTAACTCTTAATAAATTATTTTCTAGATCAGATAAAATATTATAAAGCATACTAATCTTTTGGGCCTTTACTCTATGCTGCGGTGTTAGGGTTTCAATATATAAGCTTAGAAGTGCTAAGGATATAATTAAAACTATGGTAAGACCAAAATAGACGGGTATTTTGTTAGAACGTAATCTCTTTAAAGCTCTTTTTATCATGATATAGCTTGTAGCCGGTTAGGTAATTTGTGCAAGAATTATGGAAATTACAACACAACGGTAAGTAGAAACAAAATAATACTTTAGTTTTTTTACCTAAAAATGAATTAATTTGAAGAGGTTGTAAATAGTTCTAAATGAATTTTCGCTTCACAATAGGCAGAAAGTTAAGTTTCGGTTTCGGTGTTTTGGTAGTCGCTATCCTTATTAATGGTATACTTACGTATGTCACTTTAAAAAGGGGTAAGCAATTTAATGACAAAATAACCAACACCTACACGCCTTCTATTGAGCATCTTAAGGATTTAAATTTGCTCATACTTCAGTCTAAAAATTTGATTGTTGACTGGCTAGAAGACGAAAAACAGGATACTCCTGAAAAAATTCGTCTTGAAAGAATTCACGATTATGATTACCCTGAGCTAAGGAAAGAATTAAAAGGGATGATGGTAAACTGGCAGTTCAAAGAACAGATGGCCATGGATTCTATCTTTCATAGTATAGATTCTTTATTTGAAGTTCAGCATGAAGTAATGGTAAATTTTTCTTCGGAAGAAGATTACCGTGATTTAGGAACGGTTTTTAGGTATTTGTCCAGTTTTCAATATGGTAAACTTAATAAGTACATTACGGGTACCGTAGAGAACTTAAACGCATTAATAAAGACCCAAAGTGGTTATGCGCATTCATTAAGTATAGAAATGCTTAGAGCATTTAATGTCTTACAATCATACGTTACCTATTTAGGATTCTTTCTTGTTTTAGGAGGTATTTTAATAGCCTATTTTACCATTAGATCTATTGTAAACCCCTTAGATAAATTAAAGGACGCACTTACTACCATGGGTAGGGGAGTTCTGCCTAATATTAATTTAGCTAAAAGAACAGATGAGATTGGTGAAATGACAACGGCACTAGGAAACCTAGTTTCGGGATTAAAAAGAACATCTGATTTTGCTAATGAAATTGGTAACGGAAACTTTAAGTCCACTTTTGTGCCACTTTCCTCTGAAGATACCCTAGGAATGTCCCTTTTGTTAATGAGAGATAACTTAGCCTTAGTTACAGAAGACGATAGAAAGCGTAATTGGACTACCGGTGGTTTGGCCAAGTTCGGGGAGATTTTAAGAAAAAGTAGCGATAACGTTAAATACCTTTCAGAATCATTAGTTTCAGAATTAGTGAAATATTTGGAGGCTAACCAAGGAGGTATCTTTATAATAAACAACGATGACTCAGAAGATGTTTATCTTGAACTTATGGGTTGTTATGCTTGGGACAGAATAAAGTACTTAGAACAGAATGTATATAAAGGAGATGGATTAGTTGGCCAATCTTGGCAAGAAAACAGAACCTTGTACATTACAGATATTCCGGAAGATTATATAACCATTACATCGGGTTTAGGAGGGTCTAATCCTAACTGCCTTTTAATTGTTCCTATGATTGTTAATGACGAATTCTTCGGGGTGATAGAATTAGCATCTTTTAAAGAATTTCAGGAATACCAAATTAGTTTTGTGGAAAAGGTAGCCGAAACTACTGCGGGTACTATATCTGCAGTTAAGGTAAATCAAAAGACCAAAGAGCTTTTAGAAAGGGCTCAGAATGCAACAAAACAAATGCGTGCTAAGGAAGAAGAAATGGAGAAAGAACAGGCCTCCA
>CAVTPD010000003.1:0-272500 GCA_963736575.1 uncultured Cytophagales bacterium | reverse complement strand
GGGTTGATGTTAAGCGAAAGAAATACGTTTTTACAAGAATCTACAGAAGGTATAAATAAAGGTAATGGATACCGTCATGCTCAAAAAGCAGGTATAGGATCAAAATTGCAGTTAAAAATCCCTAGAGATCGCCTTGGAGTGTTTCGTCCGGTGATATTAGGCTTATTAAACGAACAAGAAGAACAGATAAAAGATCTCTGTTTTGAGCTATACGGAAAAGGATTAACTACTCGTCAAATAGAAAATGTAGTAGAAAACATTTATGGAACTAGTTATAGCAAAAGTAAAATCTCTAGAATCACTACCGATTTTTCTTCCTTAGTAGAATCATGGCTTGAAAGACAATTAGATACCTACTATCGGGTTGTTTACATTGATGCTATTCATGTAAAAGTAAGAAGAGAAACAGTAGCCACAGAAGCATTTTATGTTTTACTGGGTTTAAAAGACAATCACACAAGAGAAGTTTTAGGTATAGTCAATATACCCCAAGAATCCGCATCAGGCTGGCAGGAAGTATTAGAAGACATTAAATCAAGAGGTGTAGATAAAGTAGGTTTATTTGTATTTGATGGCTTAACCGGACTTGAACATGTAGTAGGAAAAGTATTCTCATCAAGCCTGAAACAAAGCTGTGTTTTACATTTTCAACGAAATTTAAATAAACATATCCGAAAAACAGATAGAGAAGAATTTAACGCAGATATGAAAAAAGTATTCAATCCAGATGATGTATTTAATACACCTAAAGATGGAATTAAAAACTTAAAAGAAACCCTTGTGAAATGGGCGAAAACATACCCTAAATTAAAATCAACCATAGAGAAAGAGGATTTAGACAACCTGTTTACCTACTTAAATTTTGATTACCGAATAAGAAGAATGATCTATACTACAAATTGGATTGAAAGATTAAATAAATCCTTTAGAAGAACCTTGAAAATGAGAAACGCTTTACCTAATCCTAAAGCAGCTATTACACTGATGGGCTACGTAGCAATGGAGATGGAAGAAAAAACTTACAGCTACCCCATTAGTAATTTTAAATTTGATGATAACTTTAGTAAAATCTAGCTACGAAGTTAACAGTGGAAAACCCTACTAGCAGACACACTAATATGGACAGTACCTTCAATCCAATTATTGTTGATTATAATTTAGGGTATGTTTTCGCCCATTTTACAAGGTTTTTTTTAAGCTTATTAAGTAGCTTTGGTATGTTTTCATACCTTCATTAGCTCTTTTTAAAAAGTAACGTGTTTATCCTTTACACTTTTTGTGGACTATATTCTCTTTCCTAACCTTGATTCAAATATGGTATGGGATATGGCCAAGGACAGTTTATATTAATAAAAGTATAATCTATTTTTTTTATGCTTTAGTGCCCATGTTTATCTTTCATTTAATTAGTGTTGCTCTTTTCCCTAGATTAACCTTGAAGGAAAATAGAAACTTAGTAAAATATTATTTTCAGAATTCTAGGTTGTTGTTTATTCTATATGCTGTCTATTTCGCTACAACTATCCTTAGCTCTTATATTTATGATGATAAAGGTGATATTTTAACCCAGAATGTGATTCGCTTTGCTGGGGTTCTTTTTTCTTTATTAGGGGCTTATTTTAATAGGAAAGTATGGTTGCACTACTTGTTTTTAATTATTGGTTTTTTTGCTCTTTTTTTGTTTATTCTAGCTATACCATCATAGGTTCTTTAATGGTTGACATCTTTAGAGCAATAGCTAAATAATCGTCTTCTTGTTCACTTTCATTGCTCCAGTTTTCTATTTCAGTTTTAAGATTTAGGATGAATTTTTTTGCGCTAATTTGTTTATAGCTTTCTACAGCTTCTTTGACTTTTTGACTACTAAATCTTTTTTCTTTAATACCGCCTTTCTGGTCTTCAATACCTTTATTCGCTAATACAATCATTGAATTTTCCTTAAACGGATGTATGTTTTTAGCACATTCTTTTAGGTTTTTGTATTCTGACAATCCTAAATAGCTTTCGTAACCTTTTATTTCTTTTACATTTTTATTATCTGAAATCATAAGGTCTTGCTTTGCCCCACAGTAAATCAACTCTTGTTTTTTTTCATTTATTTGTACTACTCCCAAGGATACTCCAAAATTGTTTTTGAAAGAATTGCTAAACATACTATACAACTTTTTATCCATTTCTGAGATAATTTTACAAGGGTCGTATTCCTGTTCTATATCAACAATTTGTGTAAGTAAATTGTTAGCAATAATGGTTATAAAGGCACCCGCTAAACCTTGTTTAGAGCAACCAATAATGGCTACTATTTTATAATCTGCTTCTTTTGTACGTATGTTTTTCATGAAATAGAAATCTGAACATACCTTTAAGCGTGGTTTATTAAAAATTTCACATTTTATTTTAGAATTATAAAACACTTCTTCCATTTTTGGTAAAAGACTTTTTTGGAACGTGTGGGCTATATTTAAACCATTATTTATTCGCTGGTTCTGTGTAAGTATAAATTGTTTTTGATCATAAACAGTATTAAGATTCTGTTTCATTTCTTCATTTAGGTTTTCCATGGCTTCAATTTTCTCTTTAAGTTTACCCGCCATAATTTTAATATGCTCTCCTAAATGCTGTAGTTCATCTTTAGTTTCAATTTGAAATCTATGCCTTAAATTACCATTACCATATGCTTTAGCAGCAGCGGAAAGTGTGTCTATAGGTTTGACTAATATTTTAGAGAATAGAAGTGCTATTATGCATACTATTATTAGTACAACTATTGATACAGAGATTAAGAAAACCGTAAAGCTTCTGTTTTCATTTAATAGATTTTTTTTATTGGTACTCAATAACAATAACCAATTATTGCCAGGGTAGTTTTTGTAACCATTTAGTTTCTGAACATTAATATAATAATCCTCATAATTGATAAGTGTATTTCCAATTATGTCTTTATTGATTTTTGATTCTAATAAGTTATAAAAGTTGGTTTTGTTATTCGAAAATAAAATTATTCCAGAAGAGTCTATCAATTCTATATTTACCTTATTGGCAAAAGAAGATTGTTTATTGAGTACGTAATTAAAGATTTCATTTACTTTTCGGGCATCCATTCTAGCCACTAAATACCCGGTGTGTCTTCCGTTAGTGTATATCTTACAGGCAAAGTGAATTACATTAATTTTCATAGATTCCGATACTGAAATATCAACCACATAGTGACTGTCTACCAATTTCTTCCAATATGTGATTAGCGAATGTTGTTTTCCTATTTCAAGGTTTTTTGAATCAGCTAAACGAGTTCTTTTAGTATCAAAATAGGATATGGATTCGAAGTAGGAATGAGAACTGGTATATTGAATGATTTTATTATTAATCCCAGAAATTTCCTGCTTCATAAAAAGAGAGTCTTGTGCTAAATCTAAGACATCTGAAAGCCTTTCATGTAAGAAGCGATCTATGGTAGATTGAATTAAGCTACCCTGTATGATTAGATTTTGTCTTTTATTTTCATTAAGAACGGAACTAGTTTTGTATGAATACAAAGAAAAAATTATAGTAACAGCGAAAATACTTAAACCAATGCTAAGAAGAAGAATCTTCTTTTTAATGCTCCAAACCATTTTGATTTTTTTAATTTCAGAGCGAAAGTAGGTGCTGGAGATTAACGAATTGTTATGCTAAAGTTGTGATCAGAAAAATTTCGACTAAACACTCTGTGTTCATCGACCAATGGATTCTATATTTAGGATCTGGTTACAAAACTCGTATTCAAATTCTTCGTTAGATGAGATTAAGAGGGTTTTTTTACCAATTGACTTTTGACATAGTATATGATAAAAATCTTTCCCTTTTTTATCTAGATTACTAGTGGGTTCATCTAGAAACAATAATTCTGAATTTGTACTGAAAGCTAAGGCCAGTTTAACACGCTGTGTCATACCAGAAGAAAAGGACTCAATTCTACGGTCTAAAAATGAATGTAGACCACATTCTTCTAGATTAAATTCTAGATGCGTGGTTGGTCTTGAACGATTGTGAAAGCTAATTAACTCGGCCAATGTTAAGTGCAAAGGAAGTTCTTGATATGGAGCACAAAAAGCTATGTGATCGGCTATTTCAGAAGAGGGGTATAACTCCCCATTTTTTTTATAAGTGACAATACCTTTGTCTGGAAAATTGAGCTGTGCTAGGACCTTAAGCAAGGTAGATTTACCAGATCCATTAGAACCGGTTATAGCAAATGCAGATTTTGAAGGAATGTGAAGATTCAAATTTTTGAAAATCTTTTGCGAACCGAATTTTTTACTAAGGTTTTCGCAAAAGATTTCCATTGTTTGATTTATTTAGAAATAGGTGTATAACCTTTCATTGTTCCTCTTTCAGAGTTTTTGAAAAAGTTAAGTACAATGTCTCTTTCTGCTGTAGCGGGTAATTCTAGTTCTACTCTTTCAATAGCTTTTGTTGTAGGTAAGCCAGAAAGGTAAAGTAGTCTGTAAATATCTTGTAACTCTTCTATTTTTTCATTGCTGTAGCCTCTTCGTCTTAAGCCAATAGAATTAATACCTACATAGCTTAAAGGAGTTCTAGCTGCTTTTGTATAAGGAGGAACATCTTTGTTAACATGCGAACCACCGCTAATCATTACATGTGTACCAATTTTAGAAAACTGATGTACTAAAGTAAATCCGCTAATAATTGCATAATCTTCTACTAAGACATGCCCTGCTAATTGAACGCCATTAGAAAAGATGCAATTGTCTCCTATCTGGCAATCGTGCGCCACATGTACATAAGCCATGATTAAACAATTGTTGCCTATAGATGTTTTCCAACGGTCTTTAGTACCTCTGCTAATTGTTACATACTCTCTTATTGTAGTATTGTCACCAATTTCAGCAGTTGTTTCCTCTCCTTCAAATTTTAAATCCTGAGGGATTCCAGATATTGAAGCACCAGGGAAAATCTTACAATTCTTCCCAATTCTTGCTCCATTAAAAATGGTTACATTGGGCCCAATCCAAGTATTATCACCAATCACTACATCTTTTTCAACTGTAGTGAAAGCTTCAATTACTACATTGTTGCCAATTTTTGCTTCAGGATGAATATTAGCTAATGGGTGACTCATAATGTCTTTTTGATAACATTAGCCATTACCTCGGCTTCACATACTAAATTATTTCCTACAAAGGCTTGCCCAATCATATTGGCAATGCCTCTTCTTATTGGAGATAAGAGTTCACATTTAATAACTACGGTGTCCCCTGGTTTAACAGGTTGGCGAAATTTACAGTTGTTTACGCCCATAAAGTAAGTCCAATAATTTTCAGGATCGTTCAACGGTATTAAGAACAAAAATACCACCTACTTGTGCAATAGATTCCAATAGTAGTACTCCTGGGTAAATAGGGTTTCCGGGGAAATGACCTTCAAATACTTGGTCCGATATGGTAATGTTTTTTACACCAATAACAGACTTTTGATCTAAATGGATGATTTTATCAACCATTTTGAAAGGCGCTTCGTGAGGTAAAAATTTATAAATATCTGAAGAGTTGTATAAAGGTGTTTCTGTAGGGTCGTATGATGGAGCCTTTCTTTTTCCTTCTGCTTTAATTGCCGCTTTTACTTTTTTAGCAAACTCTACATTGGCAGCATGGCCTGGTCTTGCCGCAAGAATTTGACCTTTAATGGGTCTACCAATTAAGGCAAGATCTCCTAATATATCTAATAACTTATGTCTAGCAGGTTCGTTTTTGTGACGAAGTTCCACATTGTTAAGTATTCCTTTATTAACTTCTACAGTTGGCTTGTTAAGCAATGAAGCTAAATCTTGTAATTCTTCATCAGAAGGTATTTCATCTACAATTACAATAGCATTGTCAAAATCACCACCTCTTACTAACCCTGCTTTATGCATGGCTTGTATTTCGTGTAAGAAACAGAATGTTCTACAAGAAGAGTATTCATCTCTAAATTCTGCAAGATCATTCATAGCAGAATATTGACTACCCAATACAGGTGATTTGTAGTCTACCATTACGGTAACTCTGTAGTCATCTGCCGGTACGGCCTGTATTTCTACTTCTCTGTCTGCATCTTTGTAGTTGATGCCTTTTCCTGTGATTTCGTAATAGTTTCTAAAAGCGTTTTGCTCTTCTAAACCTGCAGATTCTAGAATTTCAACAAATTTTATAGAACTACCATCCATAATAGGCATTTCTATATTGTCTACTTCTAATATAATGTTGTCTATTTGCAAGCCAACAAGGGCAGCTAATACGTGTTCAACAGTAGAAATTCTAGCTCCTTTTTTTTCAAGAGTAGTTCCTCTGGAAGTATCTACAACTAAATCAACATCTGCTTCAATAATTGGTTTTTCCGGAAGGTCAACCCTTTGAAATTTTATGCCGTGATCTGCGGGAGCCGGCTTAAAAGTTAACTTTACTTGAGCACCTGTGTGTAGTCCTACTCCTTCAATACTAACAGGCTTCTTTATCGTTTGTTGTTTTAAATTCATCTATCACAAAATCCCTAAACTGAGGTCAAATTTAGCACTTTTTCTTCAAGTTGTTTAACCCGATCATTTATTTCAGGTAGAGATTTGAAAAGAGAAGTTGATTTAAGCGCTTTTAAATGATCGAAAGCTACAAAACCAAAAAGTTTGTCTCCTGGTTTAGAATCTTTCAAAATCATTGAAGAAGCAGCAATAGTTGTTCTTTCTGCTAATTTAATATGACCAACCACACCTACTTTACCACCAATAATACAATTCTTACCAACTTTAGTAGAACCTCCAATAGCAGCATGGGCAGCCATTACCGTATTATCTCCAATTTCTACATTGTGACCAATCTGTATTAAGTTATCTAGCTTAACGCCGTCACCCAAAACGGTAGAACCCATAGTGGCGCAATCTACAGTAGTGCCAGATCCTATGCTGCAATGGCTTCCTATAACTACATTTCCTACCTGCGGGATTCGTTTGTAAGTGCTGTCTTTTTGCGGTGCAAAGCCAAATCCATCACTGCCAATTACACAGTTTGGAAAAAAGGTATTATGAGAACCAATAACCGTATTTTGTAAAATTTTAGCACCGGGTAAGAAAATACAGTTATCACCAATTGTCACATTGTCTCCTAGGAATACATGCGGGTGAATTTTTACGTTTTTACCGATTTTTACGTTTTTACTAATGTATGCAAAAGCGCCAATATATTCGTTTTCTCCTATTTGAGCTGAAGCGTGAATATACGCTGGCTCTTCTCTGCCCATTAGTTGTAATTGTTCCAGTCTCTCGTATTCTTCAAGTAGAATAGTAATGCAACTGTATGGGTCTTCAACAAAAATTAAGTTGGTAGTGTATTCTTTTTTTGCCTCAAAATCTTTTCTAACTAATACTGCTGTTGCTTTGGTACTGTATATAAACTGCTCGTATTTTGGATTAGATAAGAATGCAATTGTACCGGGTGTTCCTTCTTCTATTTTACTTATGTTGTTGACCTTTGCGTTTTCGTCACCTTTTATTGTGCCTCCCAAAAGTTGCGCTAAGTCTTTTATAGCTATATCCATCTTGTAAGTTCAGTATTTCTTAAATTATAAAGATACATCTTTGGGCCAGCATAAATAATATTTTCGGACAATTTTGCTTATGGCTTTTATGTTGGGTAATTCAGAGGCTTGAGCCACATCTAAGATTTCCCCTTTTTTAGTTAAAATGTTTATTGTTTTGCCTTTTGAGAAGTAAGCGGCATTGGATATTTCTCCTTTCATTACCAAAAATTTCACTTCTTCATCACTTAAGTTATATTGTTGAGCAACCTTTTCCCTAGTAGAATTTTTTACCTCTTTAGTGATTTTTTCATTGCTAAGGATAACTTTAAAAACCTTTCGGTTAATAAGATTTTTACTTAAGATGGAAAGCACTCTATCGTTAGCGTATTGCCATTCTTTTATAGCATTCCAGATATCATGGTCGTCTAAATCAATAAACGCATCGGTTAATTGGCTAGAGTTTTCTAAATCTGAGAGGCCAATTTTTTGTTTTAAATATTTCTCTAATGGGGTAGAGCATTTTAGTGTTTCGTTTTTCTCCCGAATTAAATATTGTGCTCTTTTTACCACGGAAACCAACATACGTTCGGCACTAATGGCTGCTTTGTGTAAATAAACTTGCCAATACATTAAACGGCGCGCATTTAAGAAATTTTCAATGCTATAAATCCCTTTTTCTTCCACAACCAATTCGTCATTATAGACTTCTAGCATTTTAATAATCCGGTCGGCACCAATTGTCCCTTCCGAAACCCCCGTAAAAAAACAATCTCTTTGTAAATAATCTAAACGGTCTATATCTAATTGCCCACTTACTAATTGGTGGAAGAAAGGCCGTTCATATGTGTTGTTAAATATTTTAATAGCCAAATTCAGCTTTCCGCCAAATTCTTTGTTCAGCTTTTCCATTAAGAAAGAAGAAATATCTTCGTGTTCCGTTTCGTGAAGAAGTGTTTTTTCTAGCGCATGGGAGAAAGGTCCATGGCCAATGTCGTGCAATAGAATGGCTACTTGAGCCGCTTGGAACTCTTTGTCAGAAATAGCGTTCCCTTTAGCTTGTAAGCTAGTTAACGCTTGTCCCATTAGGTGCATAGCTCCTAAAGCATGGTGAAAACGCGTATGATTTGCGCCAGGATAAACATAGTCGGTTAAACCTAATTGTTTAATTCTGCGTAAACGCTGAAAGTAACGGTGTTCAACTATATTAAAAATTAATTCGTTGGGGATATTTATGAATCCATAAACCGGATCGTTAAAGATTTTGTTTTTATTCAAAATTAAATTGGTTCAGTTTCGTTTACTTGCAATACAAAAATATCTGATAATTCCTTTTAGCTATGCATGAACATACTATTCTTTGGGCTGACGACGAAATAGATTTACTTAAACCTCATATTCTTTTTTTAAATGAAAAAGGGTATAAGGTAGAAAGTGTACACAGTGGCGTTGAAGCTATTGATCTTGTAAAAGAGCAAGATTATGATATTATTTTTTTAGATGAAAGTATGCCGGGATTAACGGGGCTTGAAACGCTGGAAGAAATAAAGAAAATTCGTCCATCTATTCCTGTGGTAATGATTACCAAGAACGAAGAGGAATATATTATGGAAGAGGCGATTGGTTCAAAAATTTCGGATTATTTAATTAAACCAATTAACCCGAAACAGATTCTTCTTTCCCTTAAAAAGATTTTAGATAATAAGCGAATTGTTACCGAAAAGGTGAATTCTAACTACCAGCGCGAATTCCAGAAAATTAGTATGGTTTACAACGATACCGATGATTTTCAGGAATGGGGAGAAGTTTATAAAACCTTAATTCACCACGAATTAGAAATTGAAAATACCGAGCATAAAAGCATGAAGGAAGTGCTTGAGATGCAAAAGAGCGAAGCCAACTCTAACTTTTGTAGATTCTTAACAGACAATTACGAAGAGTGGATTAATGATGAATACGATGACGCTCCTTTGTTCTCTCACCAAGTTATGGAAGAACTGCTGTTTCCTAAACTTAAGGCGGGTGAAAATGTGTTCTTCATTTTAATAGATAACATGAGGATGGACCAATGGAAATTATTTGAACCATTGGTGGCAGATTATTTTCATATAGATAAAGAAACTATTTATTCTTCTATTTTACCAACAGCAACGCATTACGCAAGAAATGCTATTTTCTCGGGTTTAATGCCTTCAGAGATGAAGAAAAAACACCCCGATTTATGGGCTGAGGAAGAGGATGAAGGAAGTAAAAATAACTTTGAAAAGGAGTTTTTAGAAGCTAATCTGAAAAGGCATAAAATTGACTGTAAATTTAGTTACCATAAAGTTCTGAATAATGATTTTGGTAAGGGTTTGGTAGATAAATTTAGTAACCTAAAAGCCAATCAACTTAATGCTATTGTTTATAATTTTGTAGATATGCTTTCGCATGCAAAAACAGATATGAGAATGATTAAAGAATTAGCTGCCGATGACGCTGCTTACCGTTCTTTAAGTGTTTCTTGGTTCAGGCATTCTTCTCTTTTCGAAATGATAAGAAAAATAGCCGACAGTGGATACAAACTGGTTATTACTACCGATCACGGGACTATTAGGGTAAAAAAACCATTTAAAATTATTGGCGATAAAAACACCAATACCAACTTAAGGTACAAGTTGGGTAAAAACTTAGGGTACGAAGAAAAGAATGTTTATTCGGTGAAAAACCCAGACAGATTATTTTTGCCTAAACCAAATGTTTCTACCTCGTACGCATTTGCTATTGAAGATTATTTCTTTGCGTATCCTAATAATTTTAATTACTACGTACAGCATTATAATGATACATTTCAGCATGGTGGGATTTCCATGGAAGAAATGATTCTACCCTACATTGAATTAAGTCCTAAATAACAAATGGAATTTAAGATAGATAGTTTGTCTGATCTAGGTAAGGTTTCTGACTACCTGATTGAGCAAGTTAAAACCTGCCCCATTGTCTTATTAAAAGGGCAAATGGGGACGGGTAAAACCACCTTGGTTTCTAACTTTATAGAAAAATTGGGTTCCGAAGATTCTGTTTCGAGCCCCACTTTTTCTCTAGTAAACGAGTATTTAATCCATAACGGAGAAACCGTTTATCATTTCGATTTTTATAGAATTAATAGCGAAGAAGAAGCTATGGATATAGGAGTAGAAGAATACTTTGATTCTGGCAATGTGTGTTTAATAGAATGGCCTTCAATGATTCCAAATTTACTTCCGGAAAGCTGTCTAGTAGTCAATATTGAGCTTACAGATAATTATTCCAGAATTTTTAATGTAATTTTAGAAAAATAGATTGATATAAAATGAACCACCTTTCTAAAGAATTAGCCAGTAAGTCCGAGTGGTACCCGAAAGAAAAACTAATGCCCGTAAAAGCGCACAGTTCTTCTTTGGTAATTGGCGTGCCTAAAGAAACTACTTTAGACGAAAGAAGAGTTTGTTTAACGCCAGACAGTGTAGGCTTGTTGGTAGCTAATGGCCACCAAGTTTTGTTAGAAAAAGATGCCGGTAAAGCTTCTGGTTATGAGGATTCAAAATATTCTGAAAAAGGAGCACAAATAGCTTTTGATAGAAAGCAGGTTTTTGAAGCCAATATTGTATTAAAGATGGAGCCGCCAACATTGGAGGAAATCTCTTTAATGAAACACGGTGGTACATTACTTTCGGCAATTCAGTTTGCAAAAAGTTCTAAAGAAACTACCCAGGCGTTAATGGCCAAAAAAATAACAGCACTCGCTTTCGAATGGATAGAAGATAAGGGGGGCTTAAAACCCATTGTTCGTTCTATGAGTGAAATTGCTGGTAATAGTATTATATCTATTGCGGGTGAATATTTAAGCAATGTAAACGATGGTCAAGGAATTATTTTTGGTGGTATCACCGGTGTTCCGGCCATGAAAGTAATGATTATTGGTGCTGGTACTATTGGTGAAAATGTTACCCGAATTGCAAGACAAATGGGAGCCGAAGTTCAAGTATATGATGTGCATCATTATAAATTAAGAAGAATGAAAAAGGATTTGGGAGAACAATTATTTACTTCCATGGTAGATCCTATAACTATACAAAAAGAAATTGTAGATGCCGATGTGGTTGTTGGTTGTTTGCGTTCGGATACAGGAAAAAGCCTTTGTGTAATTTCTGAAGAAATGGTAGCCAGTATGAAACCGGGTTCCATTATTATTGATGCTAGTATTAGCCAAGGCGGTTGTGTGGAGACTTCTAGATTAACTACTCTAAGCAATCCAGTTTTTAAAAGACATGATGTCTTACATTATTGTGTGCCTAATATTGCGTCTAGAGTAAGTAAGACGGCCACAAAAGCATTAAGCTATATCCTTACCCCAATGTTGTTACAGGTTTCTAAAGCAGGCGGGATTGACGAATTAATTTCGCAAAAAGAATGGTTTAAAAAAGGTGTTTACCTTTATAAAGGTTGTGTAACTAATGAAGTACTAGCAGACCGCTTTGAGTTACCTTACAAAGACATAGATTTATTCTTAGCCGCTAGTTTTTAATCAATAATCTTCAGTTCCGTTCTTCTGTTTTTTTGTCGGTTGGCTTCCGTGTCGTTTGGCGCAAGAGGTTCACTGCTTCCTAATCCGTTAGTCTTAATTCTATAGGTAGAAATTCCTTTCAATACTAAATAAGCTTTAACGGCTTCCGCTCTTTTTACGGAAAGCTCTTTGTTAGTGGCTTCGTTACCTGTGTTATCGGTATGGCCAGAGATTTCAATTTTAAGGCTAGGGTTTTTATGTAAAATTTCTGTTAAACGTGCCAATTCTGGGAAGGAAGAAGCCTTTAGCTTATAAGAACCAGTCTCAAAGAAAATATTATTCAGTACTATTTTAGAACCGGGTTTTGTATTTACTAATTGAATGTCTTGTTTAACCGTTTTGTAGTTGGAGTTGGCGTCTAAGTAAATGTTTTCAGAATGGAAAAGATGGCCTTCTTTTTCAATGCTAATTCCGTAATTTTTTCCTGAAGGAAGCGAAATCATGTATTCACCCGTTTCTTCATTGGTTTTAAAACGTCCGTATTCAATACCTGCATCGTTATCGGTTATTATTACGGTTGCATCCAATGCTTTTCCCGAAATAGCATCTTCTACTTTTCCTTTTACTAAAGCCAAGTTTTTGTTTCGCTCTTCCAAAGGCATGGTAATCATATACAAATCCAAACCACCTTCGCCGCCATCTCTTACCGAAGAATAAAAGCCAAATTGACCACTGGCTGAAAGCACAAATGTTAATTCGTCACCAGCGGTGTTGATTGGGTAACCTAAGTTTTGTGGTGTTCCCCAACTGCTTCCGTTCCATTCAGACTTAAAAATATCGTAACCGCCTATGGTATTATGTCCTTTAGAACTGAAATACATTGTCTTTCCGTCTGGGTGAATAAACGGAGATTCTTCATCGTATTCTGTGTTTACAACGCCAACCGTTCTTGGCTTAGACCAATTGTCGTTTGCGGTTTTGGAACATTCGTAAATATTGCTGTTACGCCCGTTTACCTTTCGGGTGAAATAAAGTTTATTGCCATCTGGCGAAATACACATAGAGGCTTCTTTGTCTTCGGTATTGTAAGGAAAAGCTTCTGGTTTGCCCCATTTCTTTCCTTTAAGTTTAGAGATGTATAAATCTCCGCCACCAGTACCTTTAAAAATGAACATCATTTGGCCATCTGGTGAAAGTCCTATACAGGCTTCGTTGTCTTCGGTATTAATAGGAGGGTCTAGTTTTGAAGGAGAAGACCAACCCGCTCCTGTAAAAGTTGTATAGTAAATATCTTCCGGGTGTCCTTTATCACCAGTAAAACCTTGGCGCTGTGAGGTGAAGTACAACAACTGAAAATCGGCAGTGATTTGCGGTAAATAGTCGTGTTGAGGAGAATTTACATGAGTGCCAAGATTCCTTATTTTAACCTTTAAGGGTTTTTTGATAAGTTTTTTTCCGTATTCACATTCTTTAATGCGCTTGCTGGTTTCTCTAAAGTTTGCCCGGTGAGGATCCGATTTTTTGTAGAATTCAATGGCTTCATCAAACTCATGTTGTTTTTGTAAAAGTTCGGCTTTAGTAGAATAATACTCTAAAGAGAAGCTTTTACTATTTTCTTCAACTATTAATAAATAGTTTTTAGCCAGTTTTAAATCCCCAGTGTTAAGGTAACACTGGGTTATTTTTAATGCCGAATACGTGTCTTTGGGATTGTTGTCTAAAATAGTAGCGTATTCTTTAGCTGCTAAATCATAACGTTTGGCTTCAAAAAGCATATCGGCTCTTTTATGAAACTGACCAAACGCTAAAGTGACAAATAGAAAAAGAGTTACAGCAATAAGTGATCTTTTTTGTGTCATTAAAACTTAAATCCTACTAACAAATCGAATACATCGTTTCTAAGCATGAAATCCTTTTTATCGCTTCCATACATGTCTTTACCATTTCTAACGTTATAAAGACCACGGTTGTATACAAAAGCAAGATAAACAGATTGACCAATGTCACTAATCTCGTACTCCATACCTAAACCCATAATTAAACCAACATCTATGGCTTTGGTCATTTCGTCACCTCCTAAAGCATCTATTTGAGCATCGCTAAAATTTTCGTTGCTTTGGTATTTTTCACCCACTTTAAAATCAATATTTCCCCCAAACTGAACAAAGCCTTTGAAACCAGCACCAAATTGATTGGTTAATAATTTCATGGTTAATGGCAACTGAATATATTGTAAATTAACCGAAGGGGTAACTGAAGCTGTACCAAGATTATAAGATGTTTTATAAGAAGCATATTTCGTTTTGTACAATAAACCAGTAGAGAAATAAGCGTTTTCATTAAACTGAAGATCATAAATAAAACCAATGCCTAGCTTTATTCTATTTTTCCCGTCTGAAATATCATAATCTTCAGACTTATTATCTACACGAGCACTAGAGTACCCAGTACTAACTTGTATACCAAATCCTGTAGCACCGTACATTTGGCAAATGGCAAAAAAGACTAAAAACGTAGTAAGTAAAGATTTCATAGCTTGTATAATTTTAAAAACAGAATCCGAATATAATAAGTTTAATAAGAACGAAGCGTTATAAAAGTTCTAAATAATATAAGTAAAGCTTATTTTTGAAATATGAGATACAATATTCTGTTTACGTTGTTGGCTGTATTGGGCCTTTTTTCATGTGCTAGTTCTTGCAAAGATGAAGTAGATGTAAGTTCTATAAAAGTAGATTTGAAAGTAACCCGATTGGAACAGGAAATGCGTCAGTTTGGAAATATGGGAGATGCCGAGGAGTTTGTGAAACAACAGCCGGCGTTTGCAGACTTTTTATTAGCGACTACTTTTCCTAATAATGAGATCATGGCGCAGCGTTTATATGCTTTGGGCACAAGCAAGGAGATTAAACCTTTATTTAACGATGTAAATAGAGTATTTGGTGATTTCTCTTCTTATGAAAAAGGCTTAAAAAATCTTTTTAAGCATGTTAAATACTACTACCCAGAATTTACTACACCAGAAGTAAATACTTTAGTTACCGGTTTTGGTGGTGTAGACTTGGCACAAGGCGAAGATGCCATTTTTATTGGATTAGATTATTTCTTAGGAGATCAATCGGAGTTTAAACCCGTTGATTTCCCCGAATATATTTTACGGTATTACAAACCCGAAAACTTAGTTTATAAAACAGCTTTAATGCTTTCTAAACGCTTTAATGAATCTGACCCTGGTGATAAAACCTTATTGGCTTATATGATCTATTATGGTAAGGCCTATTATTTTGTTCAGAAAACAATACCATGCATTAGTGAACAACAAGTAACCGAATACCAAGAAGAAGAAATAAAGGCTATTCATGAATACGGCGATTTTATTTGGTCTCATTTTGTGACCAAACAATTGTTTTTTGAAACCAACCGTTTGGCTATAACTAAATATGTAGATGAAAGACCTTATGTTACCGAAGTGGCAGACAAGTGCCCCGGCCGTATAGGTAGGTGGTTGGGCTACCAGATTGTAAAAGCTTATATGGAAGAACATCCTGACCTTACTTTAAATGAATTAATGAAAGAAACGAACTCTAAAAAGATATTTGAAGAGTCTAAATATCAACCCAAATCTAATTAGTATTGAACTGTTTGGATTGTTTTTTGGTATATAGGTATGCGTATAAAACCAAAACCAACTATGAAAAAAAGTTTTAAGATTTCATTGATAGCTACAGCTGCGCTGGCAATCACTATTTTCTCTTGTAAAAAAATTGATGATTTGTCTTCATTTTCAATTGATTACAATACAGAATTTACTATCCCTGCAAGCACTGTAATCATTCCCTTCGAAGTAAGTACTCCTGAAATTGACGCTGATTCTGGTGGTGAGTTTTCCGATGAGAACACTAATAAAAGTAGAGTAGAATCGGTACATATTAAAGAAATGACCGTAACTATTAAAAGCCCTAGTGGTTCTGATTTTAGTTTTTTGAATAAAGTTGAAGTTTTTGTTAAAGCGGATGGTTATGATGAAAAAAGAATTGCTTGGAAAGACCCTGTTCCTCAAGATATTGGTGCTACATTAACATTAGATGTAACGGATGAATCAATAACAGAGTTTGTAAAAGCAGATAGCTTTTCTTACCGCGTTAATTTTACAACCGATGAAACTATTCCCGAAGATCACGTAATAAATCTATACTCTGACTTTAGAGTGAAAGCAAAAGTGTTTTAGATCGCTAAAAAATCGAGTAACTCTTTTGTGAGTAAAAGCTTGTTAAAATGGTTTTCTGCCAGATATCTGGAATTTTCTGAAAACTTTTTTAGCAGGCTTTTCTTTTTTAAACGAAGTACTTTTTCAAAGAAATCTTCTAATTCTGAAGCATTGTAATAGAATCCGCATTCGTGTTTTTCCACTAAATTTTTTGTCCAACCGTTAGAATTAACGGCTACTACTTTACCAGCAGCTAAACCTTCGAACAACTTATTGGGACTGTTGTAATTTAAAACGGGGTGTTTTTTGAAGTTCACCAAGGCAATATGTATTTCAGTATAAAGCTCTTTTAAAGCTGAACGGGAAATGTTTCCGTGGAAAGTGAAGTTGGGTAGTTTCACTTGTTCAAGTTCTTTAGTATACTTCCCTTCACCCGCCACATGAAAATGATAGTTGAAATGGTTTTTAAATGCGTACTCTGCTAAATCGATTATATGTTGTGGGTTGTTGGCATCGCCTAAACTACCTGCGTATAAAACTTGAATAGCTTCGTTCTCTTGATTAAAAGAAGCACTGAAAAAATCTACATCACTAAAGTTAGTAATGGTTTTTACTTCAGCCGAAGAACAAACGTCTAACACATGCGCTTCCATTGGTGGTGAAAGTGTGATTATTTTTTCAGCCTGAACATAAATTCTTTTTTCTAAACCGTATAAAAATTTCTTAGGCCAACTGTGGTTAATGTAGCCCAATTCAATAGGCGCTTTTGGCCAAATGTCTCTTACTTCAAAAACGAAAGGTGTTATGTTCCATTTTTTTAACAAAAGCGCAATAGCACCCACCGTTAATGGGGTAGAGGTAGCATACACTAAATCTGCTTTTATCTTCCGGGCTTCTAGTAAACAAGCGATAAAAAATTTCAGGAATGAAAAAGCCCTGCGGTAAAAGCCAAATTCGTTTTTGTACAAATTAGGAATGTAATGCACTTCAATTCCGTCAATAGTTTTAACAACTTTTTCTTTGTTGTTGTGACCCGAAATAAGAATAACCCTATGGCCGCGTTCTACCATACTTTTGGCAATAAAGTAAGAACGGCAAGGGCCAATTTCCGGCGTTTTAAAATATTGATGGATGTACAGAATCGTCATTCGCAGTGAAAATAATAAACCCTGAACGCATTATCTCGCTAAGGTCGGGAAATCTATACGGGAGTTTATATATTTGCGGCAATGGATGTATCGGCGGAAGTTGCTCTTTATCTTGTTCCCACGCCAATTGGGAATTTAGCAGACATGACCTACAGGGCGGTAGAGGTATTAAAATCGGTGAATGTGGTATTGGCGGAAGACACCCGAACTAGTGGAAAGCTTTTAAAGCATTACGAGATTAGCACGCGTTTAGAGAGTTACCACATCTTTAACGAGCACAAACAAGTAGAAAAAATTATTGAGCGCCTAAAAAATGGCGAAAAGATGGCTTTGATTTCCGATGCCGGAACGCCTTCTATTTCGGACCCCGGGTTTTTAATTACCCGTGCTTGTATAGAAAACGATTTAATTGTACAGACTTTACCAGGTGCAACGGCATTTGTTCCGGCTTTGGTGAATTCGGGTTTCCCAACCGATAAGTTTTGCTTTTGGGGTTTTATTCCGCATAAAAAAGGAAAACAAACCTTTATTAAAAATATAGAAGCCTTAGACAGCACTTGTGTGGTTTACGAATCACCGCACCGTTTGGTGAAAACGCTGCAAATGATGGAAGAGTTTTTTGAAGAAGACCGTGAAATTTCGATTTCCAGAGAATTGTCTAAACTACACGAAGAAACGGCCAGAGGAACGGCTAAAGAATTAAAAGAATATTTTGAAGCCAAAGGAGTTAAAGGAGAGTTGGTTTTAGTGATTAAAGGAAAATAAATGAGATTAGTTGAAGTGAATAAAGCGCCTAAGGCCAAAAAAATAGATCATATTTTATCACTACATGGAGTAGACAGAAACGACCCGTATTTCTGGATGAACCAACGAGATGATAAAGATGTGATTGAATATCTAGAAGCAGAAAATAAATATGCCGAAGAGATTTTAGAGCCTACCAAAGGTCTTCAGGAAGAATTGTACGAAGAGATTGTTGGCCGAATTAAAAAGGACGACGAATCGGTGCCGTATTACCAAAATGGTTATTTCTATTATGTTCGGTTTGAAAAAGGAAAAGAATATCCTATTTACTGCCGAAGAAAACAACTTTTAGAAAATCCGGAAGAGCTAATTATAGACGTAAACGAAGTGGCGAAAGACCACAAGTATTACGATATGGCCAATCTTTCTATTAGCCCGGACAACAATATTCTAGCCTATGCCGAAGATACCTTAAGCCGAAGAATTTACACCATTCGTTTCATGGATTTAACTACCCGTGAAATGTTGCCGGATGTTATTGAAAGAGCTTCGGATAGTTTGGTTTGGGCCAAAGACAACAAAACACTTTTCTACGGAAAGAAGGACAAAACACTTCGTCCGCATAAAATTTTCCGTCATACTTTGGGCGATACGGCTAAAGACAAATTAGTTTATCACGAAAAGGACAATACCTACGCGGTAGATGTTTCTAAAACCAAATCGCGCGATTTTATAGTGATTTCCAGTGGTAGCACACTTTCTACCGAAAACTGGATTCTAGAGTCCGACAATCCCGAAGGCGAGTTTCGTTTATTTCAGGAAAGAGAAGACGAACTGGAATACGGAATTGAACATTACAAAGACCAGTTCTATATTTTAACCAACTGGGAAGCCAAGAATTTCAGAATTATGTCTTGCCCGCTTAACGGGAACCTCTAAAGAATTCTGGAAAGAAGAAATTCCTCACCGCGAAGAGGTGATGGTAGAGGACTTTGATATTTTCGAGAATTTTCTTGGCCATTGAAGAAAGACAAGACGGTTTAGCCCACATCAGAATTATAGATTACCGCACCGCGGAAGATTATTACATTGACTTTGGCGAAGAAACCTATTCTGCCGGAATTGGTTTTAATGCCGAATTTAATACGGATTTCATTCGTTTCGAATATTCGTCCTTAACTACACCACGTTCGGTTTATGATTATGATGTTCGGAATAAAATAAAATTATTGCGCAAGGAACAAGAGGTATTGGGCGACTTTGATAAATACAATTATGAAACCAAACGTCTTTGGATAAAAGCCCGCGATGGGGTTTCGGTTCCGGTTTCTATTTTGTACAAAAAAGGAACGGAAATAGACGGCAACAATCCCTTGTTGTTGTACGGTTACGGATCTTATGGGTATTCCATTGATGCTTCGTTTAGTTCGGTACGCTTAAGTTTGGTAGACCGTGGTTTTGTGTACGCTATTGCGCACATCCGTGGGGGAGAAGAACTGGGTCGCGATTGGTACGATAACGGTAAAATGTTAACCAAAATGAACACGTTTACCGATTTTATTGACTGCGGAAGAGCTTTGATCGATTTAAAATACACCAACAGCAATCAGTTGTTTGCCATGGGCGGAAGTGCCGGTGGTTTATTAATGGGTGCTGTTGTAAATGAAGCGCCAGAATTATTTAAAGGGGTGATTTCTGCTGTACCGTTTGTAGATGTGGTAACTACCATGCTAGATGAAACTATTCCGTTAACTACAGGTGAATACGACGAGTGGGGGAATCCGAACGAAAAAGAATATTTTGACTATATGTTAACCTATTCTCCGTACGATAATGTAAAAGCACAGGCGTATCCAAATATGTTGGTGACTACAGGTTACCACGATAGCCAAGTGCAGTATTGGGAACCTGCCAAGTGGGTAGCCAAATTAAGAGAATTAAAAACCAACGATAATCTTCTGTTGTTTTATACCAACATGGATGCCGGCCACAGCGGTGCTTCTGGTCGATTTGAAATCCATAAAGAAACAGCCATGGAATATGCTTTTTTATTGAGTTTGGTTTAGGGAATTATAGGGGTTGTGAAGAGCAACCTCTGTTTTTTATATTTAATAGATATAAGAATGATTAAACAAGTTTTCTTTTTTACTGGGTTATTCCTTTTGGCATTTACGGGATTGTGTCAAACCAATGATGTTTAAGCACAACAATATTAAGGAAAGGAGTATACCGTTCTTTTGAAGAATTTAGAACAAACTCACCTTCATTAACAGGAGAGTTTTACATGAAAGAAAAAACCGAGGCGGCTCAAATTATTAATGGATCCACTCAGAATAAATTATATAAGCTTGAGTCGAATGGTAAAACAACCAGAATAAAAAAGAATGTATGGGGATATTGTGATGGCAATAATGTGTTTATATTTTGGAGTAGTAATTCCGGTATGAAAAAATACTTTTTGAAAATCCAATTCATCGATAGGTATTGCTTATTTAAGGATTCTGGTTACACTTATGCTCCTATGACTAATATTCCCATCCCTTATGAAAAAGATTATGTTATAAACGTTAACAATGGAGGAGTCTTTCCTCTTAGAGAAAATATTGTAAAAACTATACTTAAAAAGGATAGTAAGATGCTTAAAGAATTCAATAACGAAATTGATAAGAGTTCTGTAAGGAGAGAATATATTAAAAGGTATTGTTTAAAATATCCCGATGAAGTTAAAGCTGTAGAAGAGACACCTTAAAGTTTTTTTATTGAAAGTGGTTTCGTTGAGTTATTGTTTAAAAAAACAAAAAAGCCGAAGAATACCTTCTTCGGCTTTTAAAAATGAAAAGTTAAAAAGGATTATATGCTCATCCGTAATTATACCAGTCCGCAGATTGGTTGCGTAGCTTAGACCTAACTTGGTCATAAAAATCAATGCTATGAACATATTAGAATTTGTTGATATATTTCCAGATGAGATCAGTTGTAAACTACATTTTAAACAAGTTAGAGAAACCCAAGGAGTGGTTTGCAAAAAATGTAAAAGCCACAAGCATTATTGGTTAAAAGCTAAATATCAGTGGCAATGTGCCCATTGTGGATTTAGAACAACTCTTAAAAGCGGTACAATACTGGAAAGCAGTAACCTTCCTTTTAGAAAATGGTTTCTGGCTATGATGTTTATGAGTTTTTCTAAGAAAGGAATATCTGCCTGTGAACTTCAACGACAACTCAACCACTCCCGCTATGAAAGTATCTGGAATATGATGCATAAAATTCGAGAAGCCATGGGTAAAAGAGATGACCTATATCAATTGCATGGAATGATTGAGTTTGATGAAGGTTATTTTGAAGTAGCTTATAAAAAGGGAAAGAAACTTAAACGAGGAAAAGGAAGCCAGAAGCAAAAAAATATAGCTACCATGGTTGAATCTACCCCGTTGGAAAACCCTGAAACAGGTGTTAAAACCAAACATTGCAGGTACTATAAAATGAAAGTTTTGGATACTCAAAAATCAGAAAGTATAAATAAAGTCATTAAGGAAAATTTGAGTGAATTGGCTATCGTATTTTCAGATAAAAGTAAAAGTTATGTAGATATAGCTGATTTTGTAGAAGGACACTACAGCGTGAAATCAGACAAAGAAACTACTAATGATACTTTAAAGTGGGTACACATCGCTATTTCTAATGCAAAGAGGAACTTCTTAGGTGTTTACCACAAGATCAGCGGTAAAAACCTTCAGAATTACATAAATGAATTTTGCTATAAGCTAAACAGAAGATATTTTGGAGAAAACCTTTTCAAAAGGCTCTTAATTGCTGTTTCCTATCCATACTGGCAACATTGCGGATAAGCATAAAGGATTAATTTCTAAGTTCTTCATGCAACTTTTTTGTTTGTTTTAAGTGACTTTTTATTACCGGTAACGTTTCGTTAATCCAGCCCTGTAATGTTAAACTATTACTGGTGTTTAATTCTAATGTGTTCGTGTCTTTAATGCCGCCATTATTAGTCGCTTTTTTGTCATTTTCTTTAAAGACGGTAGTATTGTTTTCAATAGCGCCTGCATTTGTATTGGTTTTGGTTGGTTCTGTTTCACGGCCATCCGTATTCCCTTCCGTATTAGAAGAATACTTTAAATCGTTACCCGTTGTGTCCGAATCTGTATTGGTAACCACACCGCCTTGTTTTTTTGGTTCCATCTTAACATAACCTGTAGAATCCGATTTTAAAGTGTTATTACTATCGAAATTCTTGCCTTTAGTTGTGGCGCTTTGATTTTCAGAAAAGTTTTTAAGCGTATCATTGTTTAGATTTTCAGTTCCTTCAACATATTGTTCCTCCCCTGAAAACCCTTCTAATTTTTTTATTGAAGCCTTGTGATCATCTTCTAAAGCATATAGATACAATAAATCAAATTCCTCTGCCGAACCCCCTTCTTTTTTAAGTTCGTCTACCTTGTTTTGGTGTTCTTTTAGCATTTGTTTAGGGAATTCCCAATTATTAGAGTGTGCTAAGGTTTCTAGTTTTCTGTTGGCTTTTTGGTGATCATTTTTTATGGTAGTAGCTAAGCCTTTAACTTCTGGATTTTCGGATTTTTCTAAAGCCATGTTGGCCATAGCTATTTCCATCATTCCGTCGCTAGCTACTTCGTTTACAAAATCCTTGGTAGTTGTTTTAGAATGCGTTTCTTCGGTTAAAGGATTTTCGGTTGTTTCATTACTTTGCTTGTTGGTTTGGCAAGCGCTAAAAGCCACAGTGGCGGCCGCTAATATAAGAGTGTTGTAAAATATCTTTTTCATGACAGTAATTTTATGTTGACATTATACAGGTAGAGTAAAAAAATGTGCCAGCTATGATTAATGAATTTATACAGCTATGATTTCAGCCAAAAAAGTTCTTTTTAAAAAGGATAAGGCACTTTTAGCGGGTTTAATTCTCTTCTGTTGAATAAATTAGCTAACCACTACATTGTAGAAGATAAACCCCTGTTTTATCTATAGTTGTGGAATTTTGTTGTAGTTAAAAACTATGTATTCTTAATTAAGGATGTTTTGTGGATTTAAGCGTAAAAAAGGTGGCTCAGCAGTAAACAAAGATTTATAAGGTAGTTATTGGTGGTCAAAAGACCAACTACGGGAAAAGGTTATCGCGAAGAACTCAAAACCCATCACTCAGTACTGCTTTATTAATTATTCACCCCACTGGTATGTTTTACCGGCCACTTGCCTTGGATCTTTAAGACTTTTTCTAGCACATCCCGTACAGCGCCTTGTCCGCCTTTAAAAGGAGAAACATATTTAGAGACTGCCAAAATATCTTGTGCCGCATCGTTTGGGCAAACAGGGATCCCTACTTGGCTCATCACTTCGTAGTCAGGTATGTCATCACCCATGTACAAGACATCTTCCCAAGAAAGGTTAAGTTTGTCTAGGTACGTTTGCATTAAAACCTTTTTGTTGGGTACCGCTAAATTGATTTCTTTTACGCCTAAATATTCTAAACGTTTACGAACCCCTTCATTTTGACCCGCAGAAATAATAATAATGTTTAATCCTTCTTTTACAGCCCGGTTAATGGCGTAGCCGTCCTTAATGTTAAATCGGCGGATTTGCTCACCCGTTTCGGGTACTAAAACCGTTCCGTCGGAAAGGACTCCGTCTACATCAAAAAATAGGGTGGTTACTTTAGCAAATGCCTGTAAAATAGAATCCATGTAGGTGTTTTAAAGTTCTTTAACTCTTCGGTAAATGGAAATACAGAAACCAATGGCCATTAAAATACAGCCAAACCAAAGGAAATTAATTAATGGTTTTTCCATCACTTTTAGTATAATATAATCGCGTTGAGAAGTCTGTACTGCAAATTTAAACTTTTGGGTTTCGTTGTTAAAACCAACAAAACTTAGTCTAATACCCGCATCCATTAATGTTTCTTCAGAAGCTTTAGCCTGATTACCGCCAATAATTAAAACAGGTTTCATATTTAAAAGCTCACTTTCGGTAAAAACAGAAAAGGTGGCTTGTATGGCAATATCGTCTTGCTTAATAGTTGTCATAGGTAAGCTGCTTACTTGCTGTACGCTGTCTAAACGAACCACAAAATCGTTCATGTAAGTAGTATCGCCTAAACTTAATTCTATCATGGATTCATCGTGCCATTTTACTTCCTGTGTAGGGTCTGGTATAGAAGCAATAAACGTATATAAATCCTTCGTTATTAAGTGTTTTACATCAGGCGAAGCCAATAAACCCATGCTTGGGTTGGCTTGTGCTCTAGGGTAAAGCGTAAATTTCTCACCGCTTTCATCGTAATAATCTACTTCGTAATAGGTGTTTTCAGGATCAATAGAAACGGTGTCACCCGTAGCATATACCGACTCTTTTGTTTTCAGTTCCGAAGTAACAAAAGCACGGTGTCTTTTTTCGTCTAGTGCTAAAAGGTCTTTTTTCAGAAATTCGTCTTCGCCTTTTTTCTTTATTAAAGGACCCTGATAAACCAATCGGTAAGGCGGCATATCCAATGGTTTTTTTCTCCAAAGCAGTACGTTTTCTAAATTCATTTGCTCTGGAAATTCTTTAGAATACAACAAACCGCTTCGGTTAACAGAAGTGATTTTAGAATAACCCGAAGAAAATAAAATACCAATAAGCATTAAGGCAACACTAATGTGCGCAATTGCCCCACCCGAAAGTTTAGGGTCTTTAATTAATTTTTGTTGAAGTATACGGGCAGAAGTAAATGCCGAAAACATGGCAAAAGCCAATAATAAGATGTACCCAAACGCCCAAACTATGTAACTGAATAAAGGTTTTAATGATTGTTGGTCCTGAAGTTCGGCTGCTAAAAGATCAAACCTTTGGTAACTAGAATCTAATAGTACAATAATAGCAATGGAGAAAATCAATAAAGAAACGATTACCAATAAGAAGTTTCTAATCACTTTCTTAAAAGAAGCGCTGTCAAATTTATTCCACCAAACGTATTGGCCAATTCCGCCTAAAAGCGCAATAAAAACACCCGCCCACAACTGAAATTTACTATAAAATAAAACTTGATCACTTGGGGGCGCTAATTTCCCTTTTTCGCCAAATAAACCTTTTATGGTATTAAATACGGGTATTGAAGTGGCCATAATTACCTGAAAACTGGCAATTAACAAAACGGAAACCCCTAAGAAAATCCATAATTCGGTAGAGTAAATGGTAGACTTGCTTTCTTTCTCTGGAATTTCTTTCCAACGGATTATTAGTATAACCGTTGCTATGACCACAAAGAAAAGCAGGTATACCAACAACTGTCCAGATAAACCTAAATCGGTAAAAGAATGTACAGAAGCTTCTCCTAGAATTCCACTACGGGTTAAGAATGTAGAATAGAGAATTAATAAGAAAGAGGTGCAAACCAGAATGAAGGATAATTTCAGGCCTACTTTTTTGCTTTGGTAAAGCGTCATACCATGTAAGCCGGCAATTAAAACCAACCATGGTACATAAACCGCGTTTTCTACGGGGTCCCAGTTCCAATAACCGCCAAAGTTTAATGTTTCGTATGCCCAATAAGCACCCATTAAAATCCCTACACCTAAGACCATGGCCGTAGCTAAAGTCCATGGTAAAACGGGTTTTATCCATGAAGTGTATTCTTTTCGCCAAAGGGCGGCAATAGCATAAGCAAAAGGCACTAATGTACCGGCAAATCCTAAAAACAAGGTAGGAGGGTGTATAACCATCCAGTAATTTTGTAATAATGGATTTAATCCAGTTCCGTCTTCGGGAACAAATCCCGGGTTGGCTTGAAAGATGGGCGCATTGTATAAGGCTTCTCTCAATAGAATAAAGGGGCTACTACCAATTTTGATGTCCAGAAATACTACTCCAATAATCATGGAGGTTAAGAAAATCTGTACCGCTACAAAAATGGTCATTACGTGTGCTTCCCATTTTTTAGAAGTGAAGATTAAAATTGTTCCCAATATCACATGCCAGAAAATCCAAAGCAGGAAACTACCTTCTTGCCCTTCCCAAAAACAGGAAATCATAAAGTGTGTGGGCAAGAAATCTGAGCTGTGGCTCCAAGCGTAATGGTATTCGTAATAATGGTTTTGAATAATGATGAATAAACACACCACCACACCAATTACAGATAAACCGTGTATAAAGAATGATATTCTAGCGAAGTTGCGCCAGTCTTTAGCAGAAGCTAATTCTTCTTGTTTAGTAGACAGAAAGTATGAAAAGGCAGAAATTATACTGAAAACAAAGCTTAGTATAACTAGGTAGTGGCCTGCATCGCCTATAAATAACCTCATTAAGTGTTGTCGGTTTTAATGGTTTCTTCGTTGTATTTAGAAGGACATTTTAACAAAATATCTTTTGCAATAAATTGGTTTCCTTTAAAGTGGCCAATAATTACAATCTTCTCCGATTTTTCTAAATCGGCGGGTTTACTGTTAAAGTAAATTACTTGTTGTTCGCTTTTTCCTTCGTCAATAACAGTAAAGGTAAACAGGTTAGGGTCTTTTACGGGGTCGTAGTTTAGGCCTACAATTTCTCCGGAAGCATTTTTCTTCAATTCCCCAACTATATGTATATCACCTTCTTCGCCATTTTCTGCCATTTCTTTGGCAGTAGCGAAGTCTACATAAGAACTAGCATCATCAAAAGTGGTTAATACAATAGCAATGGCTATCGCAATAACTACCAAACCTATAATTTGTCCTTTTTTCATGTTAATGGGTATTCTGTTTATTTTAACTTGTCTTCTAGGTTTTTCACTTTACGGTCTGTGTTTAGAAGCATAGCAATAAGCCCTGTTAAGATTAATACCAAAACAGCTACTACCACATATATTTTTCCTTCCGAACGCATAGTATCTGCCATTTCTACAGATTGCCCGAAAGACAGAAAGCTTAAGAACGTAAAACAAAGGGTTATTAAAATTTTCATATAGTTAAAGTTATGTTTTAAATACACAATCCACCATTTGGTACATATAATGATTTATGCCATCAAAATGACTAATGATTTATCTGTAAACGTATAACAGACGCTATTCAATCAAGGTCTTCTATTTTTATTTTAAGTTTCTTTATACGCGTTCTAATGTTCGCAATCCAAAGACCGGCTAAAGTCCAAGCGAAAATAGACGGGTAAAAGACCACTCTCATGTTGGCATCTAAATCATACTTACTAAAGGCCGGGTTTCCTTGTGCGCCTGGATGCAAAGAATTTTCAGCCATTCTTGGTAAGATGTACAGTAATACAAATAATGCTGGAAACGCGAAAATATTGTACACCGCACTAATTCTTGCTTTCTGAATATCGTTATTAAAAGAACCTCTTAAAACAGAATAAGCGAAATAGACCAAAAGACCGATAGCCGCGTACGTTTGTTTAGGATCACCGCTCCAGAATTTTCCCCATGTATATTCTGCCCAAATCATACCGGTGGTAATGCCCAGCATACCTACTAATAAACCAGCGTTTACCAATTCGGTAGCAATAATATCGTGGTTAAGGTTGCCTTTGCTTAAGTATTTAATAGAATAAACTACCGAAGTAAAAAGCAGTATAATCATAGCAAACCATAATGGAACATGGAAATACTGATTACGAATGGTCTCGTTTAAGATAGGTAAACGCGGTACGTCCCAAAGGAAGCCGGCAATTACAGTAAAGTACAATAAACCAATAGTGGCACCTTTCCAAAGATCGGCTTTAATAGCTATTACAATTAATCCAATATTTAATATTAGAAGTGTTCCGCTGGCCCAAGAAGGGATTTCAGTTTTGAAAGCAACAAAGATGAGTGCAATAAATACAGCGGATAAGGAAATGCCTTTTAAAATTTTCATTCTTTTTCGCAGAACTATGGGGTTTCTTCTACAGTTCAGAAGCTTATTTAAGCGCAATAAAGCTTTCTGATTTTAGCTCTTCCAAAGGTAAGGAAATAGTAAATAACTTACCGTGATAAGAATCATATTTATGGCTAATAAAACTAAGATTTCGTCGTAAACGGTGGCCATTTGTATGCCGTCTATGGCGTGGTTAGAAATCTTAACCAGCATCATTAATACAGGTATTATAATAGGCACACTTAAAATAGCCATTAAACTAGAGTTGTTGCGGGCTTTTGAAGCAATGGCCGAAATAAGACTTAAAGAGAAAGAAAACGATAAACTTCCTAATAAGATATTCAGGAAGAAAAGCGGTAGATTAAGAATAGGGATTTCGAAAACCACATAGAAAAACAAGAAGCTTATTAAGGATACAATCAACATATTAATGAAGTTGTAGATCATTTTAGATAGAATAATGGCTTCGGGTTTTACTACGTAGAAGTAGTAATAATTTCGGTTTTCACTTTCTTGGGTAAAGCTTTTAGAAATAGAATGTAACGCTGCAAAGAACAAAATTATCCAAAACATAGCGTTCCAAGTAACCGGCATTAAGCGTTGTGTTTTTATAGAAAAGGCAATATATGAGATAAAAACTGTTCCGCCCACGTACAACAGCATACTGTAAAAGGTATTCCGCTGGCGCCATTCTAGTAAAAAGTCTTTTTTTATGAGCTCAACGCTTTGTTGTATTAATGAATTAGTCAATTCTGTATAATTTGCTTTGGGTGAACAAAATTGGCCATTTCTTCTTTAGAAAACATAACCTATGGTAGGAAGGAAATAAATAGTAGGCAGGAATTTCCCGCTTTTGTCTACCGAAAATTGAGTGCCTAACATAACACTTCCATATATGTGTTTTGGTATTATTTTTAACTGATAGCCAATGCCTAGGCCGCCATTAACCGGATAAGGATTAAAAGTTTGTGGCGCATCCGTAGCGTTCTTTTTGGTTGAATAATTGGCGTTTAGAGAAAACGGACGAACCGTTCCGTCTGGATAAACAATGCTGTTGTATGAAATATTAACTAGAGCATATAAACCTTCGGAAGTATTTTTCTTTGTGTCATTGAAATAAAATTTGGCGTATAAATCTACACCAAAACCAGCGTCTTGATAAGTGGATTCACTTGCCGGTTGATTTTTATTAATGCCCCAAGCACCGTATAACATGGTTCCAAAAGTAAAATGGGATTGTCCTAAAGGGACTTCAACATCAATCAACATAGTGTTCCAAAAAAGCGTTGGCATAATTTTAACACCAAAACCAATTGGTAATGCTTCTGTTTTAGCACTTTTTTTGCTTTCAAGAACCGTCTCCGGATTTGCTAAATCTTCCGCAGAAACACGTATAAATACAGATAAAAGAAGGAGTAGAAATACTTTTTTGGTCATTCCAATATGATTCGTTCGAAAGTTATTAAAATTAGCTTGCTTTTGCTTTTTTAAATTAATTTTTAACTTCTCTTATTAATTATCCCGTATTGCGCGATTAGTATTTATCTTTGTTGATTATGTTAGAGAAGGTAACAGAGTTATTCCAGAAAGCGAAGAGTTTTGCTATTGAAAAAGAGGAAGAGCTAGAGGCTTTTAAGGATCAATTCATAGGTAAGAAAAGTGATATTGGTGCTCTTTTCAATGATTTTAAAAACGTTGCGCCCGACCAAAAGAAGGCTTTTGGTGCGGAGATTAATAAATTAAAACAATACGCCGAAGAGAAATTTAGAGCTTCGGTGAAAGCTATAGAAGATAAAAAATTAGAATCTGCCGGTGACGATGGGTTTGATTTAACGCTTCCGGTAATCCCTAACAGCTTTGGTGGAAGACATCCATTATCCGTTGTTCAGGAGCAAATTGTAAGAATTTTCAGAAACATAGGTTTTAATATTTCTGAAGGTCCCGAAATTGAAGACGATTACCACAATTTCACAGCACTTAACTTTCCGCCCAATCACCCAGCTAGAGAAATGCAGGATACTTTCTTTATAGAAAAGAATCCCGACATTGCTTTAAGAACCCATACTTCATCGGTTCAGGTACGTGTGATGGAAAACGAAGAAGTGCCTATCCGAACACTTTCACCCGGTAGAGTTTTCAGAAACGAAGCCATTTCTGCTAGAGCGCATTGCGTATTTCACCAAGTAGAAGGGTTATACATTAACGAAGGCGTTTCATTTAAAGACTTAAAAGAAACCTTATACTACTTTGTAAAAGAGTTTTTTGGTGCCGAAACCAAGTTACGTTTCCGCCCAAGTTATTTTCCTTTTACAGAACCAAGTGCCGAAATTGATATTTCGTGCCTAATCTGTGGTGGTGATGGTTGCAAAATCTGTAAACAAAGTGGTTGGGTAGAAATTGGTGGTGCCGGTATGGTAGATCCAAACGTACTTTCTAACTCTAAAATAGACCCTAAAAAATACAGTGGTTTTGCTTTTGGAATGGGTATAGAAAGAATGGCCATGCTAAAATACAGAATTAACGATTTACGTCTGTTTACCGAAAATGACGTACGTTTCTTAAGACAATTCAAATCTATAGATACACAATAAAAAGACCTTGATAAGCTACAGCAAAGAGAAGCTTCAGGATACATTTTCCGGTATTGGAATTGGTTTTATAACTATTCCGGAGTTGCTTCTCTATGCTTATTTAGCAGGTGTAGACCCTATAATTGGGGTATCTAGTTTTTTGGTGGTAGGATTAATTACCACATTTATGGGCGGTAGAAGCGGTATGCTTTCTGGTCCCGAAAAAGTTTCTGCTGTTTTAGTAGCTTCTGTTATTGCCAATTATGGCACAGGCTATTTGCCAATTGTTACGCTTTTGGTTGGGGTGTTAATTTATCTGGTGGGTTTGTACCGCTTGGGTAAATTCATACGGCTCATTTCAAAACCTGTTTTGTTGGGTTTTATAAACGGGGTAACTATTGGGATAATATTCAATCAGTTTTTGTTGTTGCAATTTTCTGAAGGTGAAGATTCTTACCTTTCTTTAGAAGGTATATTAGGTTTTGGTATTCCTTTAGCAGCGTTTTTCTTGTTGGCGCATTTAGCATTTACACACCGAAAACTAAATTATGTGGTTGGTTTTGCTTGGGTAATAGGAATTGGGCTAAGTTATATTTTTGCTCCCGAACCTGTCTTAGGAACCTTTGTAGAAAATGCTGAAATGAGCAATTTATCACTTGTTATACCATTTAAATACATTAGTGAATTTGATGTTGATTTTAATTCGGTAATAAGCATTTTGCCTAAAATTGTATTGATTGCTTTTGTGTGTGTAATTAACTCTTTAGTATCTCTTTCTTTTTTAGACGAAGTTTCTGAAGATACTCAACGAGGCGATGCCAATCAGGAATGTAAAGCATTAGGCGTAGGGAATATGGTTTCCGGATTATTTGGCTATTTACCGGGTACATGTATGTTTGCCCAAAGCGTGCTAAATTCTAGAATAGGTAAAGATTTACGCTATCTTAATTTGGTGATATTGGCTACAACTTTTATAGTAGTTTTAGTAATTCCGAATGTGGTTCTACAATCACCATTATTTATATCTGTTGGTGTTTTAACCTACATTGCTTTAAGTACATTTTCTTGGAGCAGTTTCCGTTACATTAAAAAAGTACCGGCTAACGAATCTTTTGTGTTGATTTCGGTAACCTGCTTTACCATTGTAAGTAATGTAGCTTATGCCATTGTTTTTGGTGTTATTATTTCTTCTATGATGTTTGCTTGGGAAAACGCTAAAAAAATTAGAGTGCGTAAACGAATGGATGCCGACGGAATTAAACATTTCGAGATTTATGGACCTTTGTTTTTTGGTTCTTCCGAATTGTTTGTAGATAAATTTGATCCGGAAAAAGATCCAGAAGAAATAGAATTAAACTTTAGTGAAAGCAGAATTTGGGATCAAACCGGAATTCAGGCTTTGTACCAAGTTTGTGAACGATATATTCATGCCGGTAAAAAAGTGCGTGTTTCGTATTTAAGTTATGATTCCAGAAGATTATTAAGCAAAACCAAAATTGCTTCGGATATTAAAATTGTTACCAGTGAAGACGATCCCACCTATAAAGTGGTAACTGAATTGACCGACTAATTATGCTGCAAAAAGGAATTGATCATTTTCAAAAAGGAGAGTTTGAAGAAGCTCTTGAAAAACTGAATGCACATCTTTCGGACGTAGAAAGTGATGCGAAAGCCTTGTTTTTTAGAGCACTTACTTACCGTAAATTAAACCGACTTCAGTCTTCTTTAAAAGATTTAGAAACAGCCAACCATATTACTAAAAACGACGCTAATATTATTTCTGAAAGAGGGGTTACGCTTTTTCATTTAGGGAAGAAAAAAGAAGCATTGGCAGACTTGAACTTAGCTGTTCTTCTAGACCCGGAAAATCCATACCGTTATTCTAGCCGTGCTTATATGCGTGATCAATTGGGAATGACCCCAGAAGCAATTGAAGATTATAAAAAGGCCATAGAATTGGATCCAGAAGATGCCATTGCCCAGAATAATTTAGGGCTTTTAGAGCAAAAACTAGGTAGAATGCAAGCCGCTAATCAGCGCTTTAAAAAAGCAGATGATTTAGTGGGGTACAAACCCAAAGAAGGCGCTAAAGAAATTCCTCTTCCGAAAAAGAAAGAAAAGGAGAAATCGGCCGCACCAAAATATGTAATGGCAGATCCCGTAAAAAAAGACGCTAAGTCTATTTTAAAAGACCTGCTTACAAAAAAAGAAACCCGAAGAGAATTCTTCAGGTTTGTCTTTAATGGCTTTAAACTGAAGTAATTCTTATTCGGATCTTCGGAAAGAGATTTTGTCAATAATTTCTACTACATCACTCCATTTACACAATTCTGTACCCGGATTAATGGTTGAAGCAGATCCGCACGCTACACCAAATTTAAGAACGTCCATCATGTCCATTCTTCTAGATAAGGCATAAGTAATACCCGCCACCATACTATCACCTGCACCAACGGTACTTACTGTTTTTACAGATGGGGGAATAGCGTATTCTATTAAATTTTTAGCCGCTAACATAGCGCCTTGTGGGCCCATAGAAACTGCAATAATTTCTGTTTTTTTGGTAGCAATAAGATCTTTAGCCATTTGCTCTTGGTCAGACACGTCAACTTCTTCTTTACCAACCAATTTTGCTAGTTCATTAAGATTGGGTTTAATAAAGAATATGCCTTCTTCCAATGCTGCTTCTAAAGCTTCGCCATCACAATCTAGAATAACTCTAATGCCTTTAGATTTACAGATTTTAGCAATTTGTGCATAAATATCTATAGGTACTCCTTTTTGTATACTTCCGCTGGCAACAAAATATTCTACATCTGGCGGTAAGTTTTTAACGGCGCTAAGAATATTTTGTACTTCATTCGGGAAAATTTCTTCACCAGGCATTCCAAAGCGGAATTGTTGCCCATGATCATCTACTACAATAAAATTTTCTCTTGTTTCATTCTCAATGGGAATAACAGACTGAAGTATTTCTTCTTTTGTTAACAGCCGTTTAAGTTTTTCGCCACTGGGGCCGCCTGCTAAATATATGGCTAACGATTGCTCGTTTAAGTTTTTTAAAGCTCGGGAAACATTTATACCACCACCACCGGGTTCGTATACCGGTAGCGTACATCTAAGCTTTTTGTCCCGTATAATAGCATCAACAGTTGAGCTCTTATCAATGGCGGGGTTAAGTGTTAGTGTTACTACTTTCATTAATCGAAATAAAGAATTGCAATGTTAAAAAAACAAATATACAGATGAATTCTGATTTAATTTGGATCAGCTATTTTTGAACATCTACAAAAAGCCCCATTTTGCGTTATGGATTTTATTAATGAAGAAATTCAAGCTTATTGCGATAGACATACCAGTCTGCAAAATAGTTTGTTAGACAAAATAGACAGAGAGACTAATTTAGAAGTTTTAAAGCCTAGAATGCTTTCTGGTTTTTTTCAGGGAAGGGCATTAAGTATGTTTTCTAAAATGATAAAACCCAATACAATTCTTGAAATTGGTACTTTTACAGGATTTTCTGCTTTGTGTATGGCAGAAGGACTTACTAAAAGTGGTAAATTAATAACCTTAGATATTAATGAAGAATTAGAAGATAGGGTTCGGGCGTATTTTAACCAGTCAGATTTTTCTACACAAATTGAATACAAAATAGGTAATGCATTACAGCTGATTCCTGAACTGAATACCACTTTTGATTTGGTTTTTATAGATGCAGATAAGATTAACTACCTTAATTATTACCACCTAGTTTTGGAAAAAGTAAATTCTGGCGGGTACATAATTGCCGATAATGTATTGTGGAGTGGAAAAGTAGTTGGCTTACAGAAGAAGAATGACGACGAAGATACTTTAGCTTTGTTGGATTTCAATCGCCAAGTGCAAGAAGATCCAAGAGTGGAAAATGTTTTGTTTCCGCTTAGAGACGGTTTAATGATGATTAGAAAAAAATAAAGATGAAGAATATAGTAACGCTTGCCTTGTTGATCTTTTTCGGAGCTTCTGTTTCGGCTCAAAAATATAAAGTTCCTAATAAAATTGAATTTGCAGGAATGATGCTTTCTTTAGATAAAGGAGGACAGGAAGAAGTTCAGAAATATGTAGATCAACTTACCCACAATGATAAATTTCAGAAGAAATACGTAGATCTAGCCGATATATATTTCCCTATTATTGAAGAAGTGTTTAATGAGCTGAACTTCCCCGAAGATTTTAAGTACTTGGCTATTCAAGAAAGTGCATTAAATGGTCAAGCGGTGTCTTCTTCTAATGCGGTAGGTTATTGGCAAATGAAAGAAGCTTCGGCAACTGAAGTAGGATTAATCATAAATAATACGGTAGACGAAAGAAAGAATATTGTTTCTGCCAGTAGAGGGGCAGCAAGATACATTACAAAAAATAACGCCAAGCTTAAAAACTGGGTTTATGCACTTAATGCGTATTATTTAGGCCCAAAAGGTGTTTTAAAAGAAGTGAAGTCTAAATACATTGGCGCCAATGAAATGGAAATCACTAAAAATACCCATTGGTATATCTTAAAATTTTTAGCTCATAAGATTGCATTCGAACAAGAAGTTAAAAGAAATATTTCCCCATTAGTTTTAGTAGTAGAAGAAAGTCAAGGGAATTCAAGTTTAAAAGATTACGCCAAAAAACACGATATCGCTCAAGAGCAAATGGAATTATATAATCCCTGGATTTCATACTCTAAAAAAATTCCAACAGACCATTCCTATCCAGTTATCTTACCGCTACCTAATAAAGGACAACAGTTAGAACCTGTTAATGCTTCGGGTGATGAAATTGTGGTTTCTAATTCTAAAAAAGACCCAGAAGTTAAAGCGGTATTTTTTGAAAAACCTGAGTACAATATTAAATACGTAGTAAATAAAGTGCCAGCAATTGTGGCTAAAGAAGGGGATAACTCTTCTACACTGGCTATAAAAGGAGACATTACAAAAGAACGTCTTGTTAAGTACAACGATATTGAAACCTTTACTGAAATAAAAATTGGGCACACTTATTACCTAAGACATAAAAAAAACAAGGCTTTAGTAGCTTATCATGTAGTGCAATACGGCGAAACACTTTGGGAGATTTCCCAGATGTATGCTATTAAAGAACGTGCCATAAGAAGTAAGAACCGTATGGAAATTACTGAGGCGCTTCAGCCCGGTAGAGTGTTGTGGCTACAGAAAAAAAGACCTAATTCTGAACCCGTTGAAATAAGGAAACTTTTACAACCATTAGAGGATAACAGAGACTCAAGTACAACTAAAGGATCATTGGCCGATAAGGAAAAATTTTTAGCTGACGAAACTAAGCCTGCTTCAAAAGACCCTGTTATAGAAGAAGTACAAAAAGAAATACAAGTAAGTACAGAAGAAAAAGCCGTAGAAGATGAATTACCAGTAGATCACAAGCCAAGAGATATTCAGGATGAAATAGAGAATAGTCCAAAGTCTGAAACAACCGAAACTATGCCAGTGGGTGAAGCACAAGAAGAGATTGTTGAAGCTCCTGCAGAAGTGATTATAGTACCAGAGACTATAAAAACAAATCAGGTTGAAGAAGTTACAGAAGAAGAACTAGTAGAGCCTGAAAAAATACCTTCAGCAAAAGCAAAGGAGCACATGGTAGAAGTAGGTGAAACTCTTTATGGTATTTCTAGAAAATACAATGTGTCTGCTGAAAATCTTATAAATGAAAACAATCTTAGTTCTACCAGTCTTTCTGCGGGTATGATTTTAAAAATACCTTCGGAACAAAAAGAAAATGTTGAAGTAGAACCCATAAAACCTATAGCAGACAAAACAAAAAATACAGAAACAGTACGTAAGCCAAAACCAAGTGAACATTTGGTAGAAGTAGGAGAGACTTTGTATGGGATCTCTAGAAAATATGACGTGCCAGTTGAAGTTATAAAAACAGAGAATGGACTAACTTCTAACAGCCTTTCTGCGGGCATGATCTTAAAAATACCTTCGGAACAAAAAGAAAAAGATGAAGTAGAAATTAAAAAAGATGAACCTGTATACCATACGGTAAAACAAGGAGAAACCTTATACCGTATTTCTAAAACCTACGATGCTGATGTAGATCAGTTAAAAACATGGAATGATTTAAAAAGCAATGAAATTTCCGTTGGGCAAAAACTTCGGGTGAAGTAATTATAAATCAAGGTATTTCATTGTAAAACACGCAAAACAAGCATAGCTTTTAAAAAAAACTGAACACGATGTCTTTAATTAATAAAACTACCCTGAAAGGGGATTTTTTTGGGGGGATAAATGCAGGGATTGTAGCCATTCCCGTAGCCTTAGCCTTTGGTGCAGCTTGCGGGTTAGACCCAATTAACGGATTGTATGGTGCAATTGCATTAGGTTTCTTCGCGGCTCTTTTAGGAGGAACACCAACATTAATAAGTAATCCTACAGGTCCAATGGCGGTAGTTACTGCGTTAGTAGTAGCTTCTCAGGTTCGGTTAGCGGGTGGTTTAGAAGGTGCTATTCCTATGCTAGTCATGATCTTTTTTATGGCCGGTGCTTTACAAATTGTTTTTGGTTTACTTCGTTTAGGGAAGTATGTTCATTATATTCCTCATCCCGTTATTTCTGGGTTTATGAGTGGTATTGGGGCTATTATTATCATTGGCCAATTAAAAAACTTTTTTGGCATAGATGGTAGATTCACTGTTTTAGAGACAATACAAAATCTTCACCATTTTATAGAAGACGCCAACTGGGTTAGTGTTTTTTTAGGGATTCTTACCATTTTATTAATTTATGTGGTTCCTAAATTTACAAAAGCATTACCAGGTACTTTGGTAGCTCTTATTATTGTAACATTAGTTTCCTATTTCCTAAACCTGGGCGAAGACTATAATGTTAAATTAATTGGGCATATACCTAATGAATTACCATCTATCAATATTGCTGCTTTTCAGCATTTACATGTGAGTAAATTAGGCGCTATAATGATGCCTGCTTTTTCATTGGCTGCCTTGGGTATGATTGATAGTCTGTTGACTTCTGTAGTTGCCGATAAATTAACCAAGACCAAGCATAATTCAGATAAAGAACTTTTAGGCCAAGGTATTGGTAACATGTTTGCGGCTTTAATTGGCGGTATACCGGGTGCGGGTACAACTCCTTCTACAGTTTTAAATATTAATTCAGGAGCAAGAACAAGGTTGTCTGGTATGATACACGCTGTTTTCTTGTTGTTGGTTTTGTTGGTAGGTGGGCCAGTTGCTTCTTTAATTCCATTCCCAGCATTAGCAGGTATTCTTATTACCATTGGTATTAAAATATTAGATTTTGAAGCCATTAAAAGCTTTAAAATTGTTCCGAAATCGGACAATTTAATCATGATTACGGTATTAGTATTAACCGTTTTCTGGAGTTTGTTGTATGCCGTGGGTATTGGTTTGGTTATGGCCGCACTTATCTTCATGAAGAAAATGGCAGATGTGGTTGAAGGGGAATCAAGAGATTCAAAATTAGACCGTTTAACGGATCAGTTGATTAGTACTTTTGATAACGCAGACGAGTTTAGAGAGCAAGTATATGTGAAAAACTTAAAGGGGCCTATGTTCTTCGGTTTCGCTTCTCGTTTCATTGACTCCTTAGAAGATATACCCAAAGTAAAAGCGGTATTAATTAACTTCAGTGGTGTCACTTATTTAGATCAATCGGGTATGTATACCTTCCTAGAGTCCGTACAAAGGTTAATTGATAAAGGTGTGAATGTAGTAATTAGTGAGGTTATGGAAGATCATCTTGTATTATTAAAAGGTATTCAGGTTGTGCCCCAATTAATTGATGAAGACCATGTTTTTTCTTCAGTAGAGGAATCTATTATGTGGCTGAATGAACCGGGTCATTTAGACAATAAATTCTCTGCAGATGATGAATTATATATTCCGTCTGCCTACACGCCAAATGGAGATGGTATTAATGATGAGTGGGAAATTAGAAACATTAATAAATTCCCTGAATGTATAGTTAAGATTTTCAGTAGAGAAGGAGTTTTGTTATTTGAATCTGTTGGCTACTACACTATGTGGGAAGGGCATTATAAGGGTAAAAAATTACCTTCAGATAAATATGCTTATGAAATTGATTTATACGGAGATGGTAGAGAAGTAAGAAAAGGTCAGGTTTCTATCTTTAGATAATACCAGACACTTTTAAGCATAAAAAAGCCTTCGTTTATTTAATATAAAACGAAGGCTTTTTTTATTCAGGACTAGACTAGCCAAGGTCTATTCTTATTCTAAATCGTTAGTGTATTTAATAAGTGCTAGTGTGTCATTATTGAATTCAAACTCCCATAACTCATTCATTTCGGAACAACACCCCATACTAATTTTAGAGTCTTGAACATCAATATAAGGTTGGTCGGGATGATTTTCTAAATTTTTAAAAGACTTTATGAAGGAATCTTTAGGCAATCCTATTCTAATATTATTTACCAGTTTAATTTCTTCATTTGAAATAGTCCCTTCTACAAACTCTTGATTATGGAGCATAATATAAGATTCTTTGTGTCTCAAAAATAATATAGTGTCCATTTTTGCATTATCGTATACATTTTTAGCATAGGTTGTATCTACTTGCCATTGGTCTGAACTAATAAGTGATAAAGTTAATGGAGCATCTAGAAATTGCTCTACATTAAGACGGAATAAAGAGTCGTATTTTTCGCTAACTTTTATTTCATCAGCGGCAATTGGCTTTTCATCATTTTTAATGGATTTAGGATCACATGAAAAAAGTAAAGCGGCCAAAGTTGGCAGAAGGAAAAGAGTAGATTTATTGAACATATCCTAAGAGAGTTTAAGGGTTTTAATTGAATAAGCTTTGTTGAATTCTTCTGTAAAGTGTGGTTTGTTTTTGAAAATCCCAAATAATGTAGATCCAGAACCCGACATAGAAGCATAACTAGCTCCGTTTTTATAAAGTTGGTTTTTTAGAGCTTCAATTTCGGGGTATAATTTAAAAATAGAATCTTCGAAATCATTTTTTAAATGCTCTTTCCAGGATTCTATACCTTTGGTTTGTAATAATTTTTTGCAATTTATACTAGATTTTTTAGGGATAACCCCAGAGTAAGCTTCTTTTGTAGAACAATGTATATTAGGGTAAATAAGTGTGACCCAAACATTTTTTAAGCTAAAATTTATGTTTTCAAATCGGTTTCCTTTTTCATAGCAATAAATGGGCCTGTTTTCTATAAAGAAAGGACAATCGCTGCCTAGCTTTTCTGCATACTTCTGAAGGTCTTCAATAGAAAGATTTAAGTTATATAGTTGGCTTATTGTTTTTAAAGCGAAGGCTCCATCTGAAGAGCCACCACCCAAACCCGCGCCAATGGGTATTTGTTTATGCAAATGGATATGAACGGGAGGGATTTTAAAATCACTTTCTAAAAGTAGGAAGGCTTTGGTGCATAAATTACTTTTCGTATTCCCGGGTATCTCAATTCCTGTACTTTTAAATTCTAAAGAGTGGGTATTAGGGGTGATCTCTAAAATATCATTCCATGCCACCGGAAAAAAACAAGATTCTATATTATGAAAACCATCTGTACGTTTACTTACTATGTTTAATCCTAAATTGATTTTAGCATTTGGGAAAACAACCATGGGAATAAAATTTATCTTGAAATTAAGCGATTAAAACCGTAAATTCTCAGAGATTATAAACTAAAAACAATGATTTTATACGGTGCGGGTGGCCATGCTAAAGTAATTATAGATTGCTTGCTAGATGCAGAAGTTGAAATAGCCGGAATTTTTGACGATAAATCGGATTTGGTGTCTTTAAATGGTTTTGATGTGATTGGTCCTTACGATCCTGAATATGAGCCAGATGAAGAAATGGTTATGACTATTGGTGATAATTTATCTCGTCAATTAGTTGTTCAGAAATCTAAGCACATTTTTGGGAAAGTGGTGCATACAAGTGCTATTGTTTCTAGGTATGCTAGAATTGGAGAGGGGTCTGTAGTCTTGCATAACGCTGTTTTACAAACAGGTGTAAAAATAGGAAGGCATTGTATAATTAATACTTCTAGTAATGTAGATCACGATGTTAAAGTAGATGATTTTGTGCATATATCGCCTAACGTTACCATCTGTGATAATGTTGAAGTAATGGAAGGTACACACATTGGTGCCGGCGCTACTATTTTGCCCCATGTAACGGTAGGTAAATGGTGTGTTATTGGTGCTGGTGCTGTGATTACCCAAAATCTGCCAGATTATTCTCTAGTTGTAGGTGTTCCAGGTAAGGTGGTTAGAAAACTGAATCAGTAAAAAATAAACAAAAAAGGGAGTTTGTAAGAAACTCCCTTTAATATAAGAATAAGAATAAAGGTATGTAATTATACCGTCATGATTTCTTCTTCCTTTTTAGTAAGAAGTTCATCTATTTTTTTAATATGAGTATCGGTTAATTTTTGAACCTCTTCTTCCGCGCTTTTAACTAAATCTTCAGAAACACCATCTTTAGTAAGTTTCTTTAATTCGTTATTAATGTCTTTACGGATATTACGGATGCCAACTTTCCCATCTTCTGCTTCTCCGCGTGTCTGTTTAACTAATTCCTTACGTCTTTCTTCTGTTAAAGCAGGAACCATTATTCTAATTAGTTCTCCGTCGCTTTGTGGGTTTAAACCTAAATCACTGTTTATAATGGCTCTTTCAACAGCACTAACAATGCTTTTTTCCCAAGGCTTAATTGCTAAAGTACGGGCATCTGTAGAGTTTACAGAAGCAACTTGCTCTAAAGGTGTTAAAGTACCATAATAGTCTACTTTTATGCCGTAAACCATGTTTGGGGAAGCTTTTCCAGCTCTAATTTTTGAGAACTCAATTTCTGTGTGCGTAAGCGTTTTAGCCATCGCTTCTTTTGCTTCCTCTAGATAAATTTCAATTTCTTCCATAATTATTGAACTATAGTACCTACGTCTTTTCCTTCAACCAAATTTATAAGATTACCAGGTATGTTCATATCAAAAACAATAATTGGTAATTTGTTTTCAGCACACAAAGTGAATGCTGTCATGTCCATTACTTTTAAGCCTTTGTCTATTGCTTCTTGGAATGTGATTTCTGTGTAGCGTGTAGCATCTGGATTTTTCTCTGGATCTTCAGAATAAATACCATCTACTCTAGTGCCTTTCAGTACGGCTTCTGCTTCAATTTCAACCGCTCTTAAACTAGCTGCTGAATCTGTTGTGAAGTAGGGGTTACCTGTTCCCGCACCAAAGATTACTACTCTGCCTTTTTCTAAGTGTCTAACCGCTCTTCTTCTTATAAAGCTTTCAGAAACTTGTTCAACATTAATACCCGACATTAAACGTGTAATCATACCGTTACTTTCCAAAGAGGCTTGTAAGGCCATGCCGTTAATAAGTGTGGCAAGCATTCCCATATAATCACCTGTAACTCGGTCAATACCCGCATCGGCTGCTTGTATTCCTCTAAAAATGTTACCGCCACCAATAACTATGGCAACTTCAACACCTTTATCTACAATCGTTTTTATATCAGAAGCATATTGCTGAAGTCTTTTTGGATCAATTCCGTAATTCTTATCTCCTAATAAAGCTTCGCCGCTAAGTTTTAACAGTACACGTTTAAATCTCATAGAACCAATTTTCAAAATCCTACAAATATAGCATCCCTTTGTTAACAATCGAAAGCATATGCATTAAACTTTGGTAATGTGTTTTCGGGGTTTATTATGAGTGATTATTCCTTAACTTTACTCGCCAAATTACACTGATATGTCTTATTCAACTAGTTCTGAACAATCTCACATAGAAGTTTACGGAGCCAGAGAACACAACCTTAAAAATATAGATGTTAAAATTCCTAGAAACCAACTTACCGTAATTACCGGAGTTAGTGGTAGTGGGAAGTCATCTTTAGCCTTCGATACTATTTATGCAGAAGGCCAAAGGCGTTACATGGAAAGCTTTTCGGCTTATGTAAGAACATTTTTAGGCGGGTTAGAAAGGCCAGATGTAGATAAAATTGAAGGGTTAAGTTCTGTGATTTCTATAGAACAAAAGACAACCTCTAAAAACCCACGGTCTACAGTGGGTACCAGTACAGAGATTTATGATTTTTTAAGATTGTTGTTTGCAAGAGCCGGTATTGCGTATTCTTACGTTACAGGTAAACCCATGATTAAGCAAACGGAAGAACAAATTGTTGAACAGATTTTAAAACAGTTTGATGGAAGTAAACTTATATTATTGGCGCCAGTTGTAAAAGGCAGAAAAGGACATTACAGAGAACTATTTGTGCAAATAAGAAAACAAGGGTTTACTAAAGTTCGTGTTGATGGCGAAACGGTAGATATAACTCCTAAAATGCAAATAGACCGTTATAAAACACATAATATTGAAATAGTTATAGACCGCTTAAAAGTAGATCTTCAAGACCGTTTTCGCGTAGCAGAGTCTGTTAAACTGGCTATGAAACAAGGGAATGGAGTTATTATGCTGGAAGACGAGGCTGGCGAACTTCATTATTTTTCTAAATATTTAATGGACCCAGAATCTGGGATTTCTTACGATGAACCAGCGCCCAATGTATTCTCTTTTAACTCACCTTATGGTGCTTGTCCGTCTTGTAATGGATTGGGTGTAATTGAAGAATTTACAGAAGATTCAATTATTCCGGATGAAAGTATGTCTATTACACAAGGAGCCATTGCCCCAATTGGTGAATACCGAAATATTTGGTTTTTTAAAGAACTAGAGAAACTGTTCGAATTTTCAGAAGCAAGTTTAAGTACCCCGTTTAAAGAACTTCCTGAAGAAACAAAACAAGTTATTTTACAAGGAGGCGAGTTTAAATATTCTAAAAAAACAACTTCGGGTAAGAAAATAATAATGTTGGGTGATTTTGAAGGGGTTATCCCCTTTTTAGAAAAATCTAGACTAAACAATAGCGAAAGAGGAGAGCAATGGGCGCGTGATTTCATGAAATCTAAAGTTTGTCCAGAATGCGAAGGACAGCGCTTAAAAATAGAATCACGTCATTTCAGAATTTCAGATAAAAACATTTCTGAATTGGCACAAATGAATATTAATCAGCTGGGTGAATGGTTCGAAGGAATTGAAGAAAAACTTAATGACAAACAAAAAATTATAGCGAACGAAATACTTAAAGAAATTCGGAAACGAATTGTTTTTCTTCAAGATGTTGGCTTAACCTATTTAACGTTAGATCGTTCCTTAAAAACCCTATCAGGTGGGGAATCACAACGGATTCGATTAGCTACCCAAATTGGAACCCAATTAGTGGGTGTAACCTATATCTTGGATGAGCCTAGTATTGGTTTACATCAGCGAGACAATGAGAAATTAATCAATGCACTTAAGGCTTTACGCGATTTGGGGAATACGGTTATTGTGGTAGAACACGATAAAGATATGATGCTAGAGGCAGATTATGTAATTGATATTGGCCCAAAAGCCGGAATACATGGTGGAAAAGTAGTTGCTCAAGGAACACCAAAAGAATTTCTACAGCAAGGGTCTACAACGGCAGGTTATTTATCCGGTTCGCTTTCTATTGAAATGCCAAAAGAAAGAAGAAAAGGGAACGGAACCTTTTTAGAATTAAAAGGAGCAAAAGGGAATAATTTAAGAAATGTAGATTTAAAACTTCCATTAGGTACCTTTATTTGCGTTACAGGGGTTAGTGGTAGCGGTAAGTCAACTTTAATTCACAACACCCTTCATCCCGTACTTTCACAATACATATACAGGTCTAAAAAAGACCCGTTAGAATACGATTCTATAGACGGCTTAGAGCATATAGATAAAGTTATTGAAGTAGATCAATCGCCTATTGGTAGAACACCAAGATCTAACCCGGCCACCTATACTAGTGTGTTTACAGATATTAGATCCTTATTTGCAGAGTTGCCAGAATCTAAAATTAGAGGTTACAAACCCGGTCGTTTTTCTTTTAATGTAAAAGGAGGAAGGTGTGAAACCTGTGAAGGCGCGGGGCTTAAATTAATAGAAATGGACTTTTTGCCAAGTATTCATGTAGAATGTGAAACTTGTAAAGGAAAAAGATATAATAGAGAAACCTTAGAAGTTCGTTTTAAGGGAAAATCAATTTCAGATGTTTTAGAAATGACGGTAGAGCAAGCGGTTGAATTCTTTGAGAATCAGCCACAAATCCTTCGTAAAATAAAAACATTAAAAGACGTAGGTTTGGGTTACATTACCTTAGGCCAGCATGCAACTACCTTATCTGGCGGTGAAGCGCAACGTGTTAAGTTGGCTACTGAACTAAGTAAAAAAGACACCGGAAAAACTTTTTATATACTAGATGAACCAACTACAGGGTTACATTTCTCCGATATTCAGTATCTAATAACAGTACTCAACAATCTAGTTGAAAAAGGGAATACCGTTCTAGTCATTGAACACAACATGGACATCATTAAAGTATCTGACTATATAATAGATATAGGACTTGAAGGTGGAAATGCTGGAGGTGACGTAATTGCGGAAGGTTCTCCTGAAGAAATAATCAAACAAAATGTCGGTTATACGGCTCAATTTCTAAAACCAGAACTTCAATAGTATAGCTTTTAAAACGGAAAGCTTAAATATTGAAAACAAAGTTTTTTTAGATTGAGTCAATTGCGTAACTTGCAGGTTGTGAAAAAACTGTTAAACCAAAAATATATGATGAAGAAAGTTTTTACTCTAATGAGGTTTCTTCCAATAATGGTTCTTATGACCATTTCATGGACTAACGCCTCGGCTCAATCCTATCCATTTCCTCAAAATGTGGATTATTCTTTTGGCTTGAAGCCAGATGGAGCTAATGATGCAGCTGTTTCGACAGCGTATACTTATTGGAAATCAAATTACGTAACATCCAATGGTGCTTGTGCAGGTAGGCGTGTAATTTTTGATTACTATCCTGGAACTGGTCGTGGAAAGGAAGATAAGTCTAGAACAGTATCAGAAGGTATAGGTTATGGTATGTTGATAGCGGCCTATATGAATGATAGAAATTTACTTGATGACTTATGGGCATTTTATAAGGCCAACAGAAATGGTAATGGCGTTATGAACTGGCGAATAGACAATACATGTAACGCAACTGGTCAAAACGGTGCTACTGATGCCGAATTGGATGTGGCTATGGCTTTAATTGTAGCTTCGTATCAATGGCAAAGTGATGTGTATTTAAATGATGCGAAAATGATGATTCGTATTGTTCGTGAGAAAGAATTTCAAGGTTTGGTTTTAAAGCCAGGTGATATGTTTGGTGGTACAGGGTTAACTTGTCCATCGTATTTTTCCCCAGCATACTACCGTGTTTTTAAAGATTACGACCCAGGCTATGAAAGTTTTTGGGACAATGCTGCTGCTAAAGGATATGATATAATTGAGGCTGCTGGTGGTACTACTGGATTAGTTCCAGACTGGTGTAATGAAGCTGGTCAAGCTTCTGGTGAAGCTATTGGCAAATACGAAGATGACGGTAAGAATTTTATTTTTGATGCTATTCGTACTCCTTTTCGTTCAGGTATCGACTATTTATGGCATGGTAATGCAGATGCAAAAACATATTGTACAAAACTTTCAAATTGGTTAACAAATAATCATGGCTCAGCTAGTGATATTGGCGCTAAATATGGTACTGCTGTTAATGGAAATGAAGGTGCTAAGATAAACGGGTACAAAAACAATACATTCTTAGGTTGTTTTGGTGTTGGTTTAATGGGTACAGATTTAACTAACAAACAAGGGTTTTTAAATGACATTTATCAAACAAATGTTAGCACTCAGCCTCAAAACGGTGAGTATTTTAATGCCTCATTTAAATTATTGTCACTATTAGTAATGACAGGTAATTTTTACCTTCCTCCTCCCGATCAATGTGATGCTCCTGATTTAGGGGAAGATGTGTCTTTATGTAATGCACCAATAACTTTAGATGCAAATCTTACTGGTAGAACATTCGTATGGAGAAAAAATGGCGTGGCAGTATCTGGCTCTTCTTCTACATTATCAGTAACTCAAGCTGGGGATTATGAAGTTATTGCTACAGATGGTGATGGTTGTGTAAGAAGAGATAAAATTAATGTTGCTTCCGCAGATCTAGAAGCGAGCTTTATTGCAAAGCCAGGTCCAGGTTCTATTATATTAGAAAATACTTCAAGTGGTGGCATATCAGATTATACATGGACTTTAGATGGTGCTGATGAGAAAACTGAAGTTGATGTTATTTATGACAACTTGACTAGTGGTTCATATGAAGTGAAACTTGTAGTTGATAATTCAGGATATGGATGTGCCAGCACTGATGAATTAACTAAAATAATTGTTGTTGGTGAGGGAGAAGGTATCGCTGCTGATGATTTTGAAGAAGCCAATGATAGAAAAATATATGGTTTTGGGTTTAATGGTGTTTTAAGTCCGCCTAAAAAGAAATGTGGACCCGATGACCTGACGGCAGAATGTCCAGACTACCCATGTGGTTTAGCTGAGATGATTACAGATCCCGCTAATGTGGAGGAATACGGTTCTTTTGGTTTTTCATTTGATGAAGCTGAAGGTGCTCCTTTTGATTTGTCGGATTACCCATATGTAAGTGTTAAACTTTGGGCAACGGAAGAAGTGGATGTCGGTGTAAAATTGGCAATGAATAACTTGCCTACTTATGATGTTAGTTCAGCTTCTAAGACAATTACGATAACTACAGAACCGCAAGTTTTTACACTTGATTTCACAGATATAGTTTCTGGTTATGATAATGTGTCTAAAGGATCTATTCCTGTTTCTGCTTGGGATAATGTGACTGGCTTACAATTTAGACCTTTTGAAAATGACCTAACTTTTACAGGAACGGTATACTTAGATTGGTTTGTGGTAGGTACTGCGGGTTTACAACCGCCAGCTATTTCATTTAAAAAAGATGAAGATGGTTATCCTGCTTATGAGTATGCACCTGATTATTATCCAAATGACCCTGCTTTAGCAAATTGTACTGTTTCATCTGAAGGTGAACCATGTTATAGTAAAGTTAAAGATTGGTTACCTGCAATATCTTTATGTGCAGGAGATTCAAAAGAAGTAACAGTTCCTTCTTGTACTGCAGAGAAAATAAAGTGGTATAAAGGAAATACTTTCTTAAAAGAAGGGGATACTTATGAGATATCTGCACCAGGTAAATACTATGTTGAGTTAATTAACCAAGGTGGGATAGCAAGAGACTCAGTTGAAGTAACTGGGGGAGGTGCTCCTGAGGCTGACTTCGCTTATACAGTGGAAGATTATGGGAAAGGCTACAGATTCCAAATGAATGCTACCAATTTTGATACATTCGAATGGGATTATGGTATTCCTGCAGCTGAATTAGATGATCCAGATGCTGTTAATTGGGAAGAAGGTTATAACTATTATACAGTACCTGGTGTTTACGACGTTTGTTTAGAAATTTCAAATTCTGAGTGTCCTTCTACACCACCAGTTCAAGAATGTAAAGAAATAACGGTTGAATGTCAACAAGACCCATACACATTTACTTTTACATCATCAGAAACAATTACTGATGATACTATTAAAGTATGTGGTGGCTCACCTATAACTGTTGAAGCTGCTGCAAGATATACAGCTTCTATAGCTGATGAGCCTTTGACTGGTACGGATGCAATTGTGAATTATTTAGGTTGGGGAGGTATTACTGATGTAGAAACAGCTGATACGGAAGAAGTAACTTTTACACCAACGGATTATTCGTTTTATTTAGCAATAAACACAGATGATAAATGCGGAACAAGAACTTCTGATTCTATATATGTAGAGGTAACTCCAGGTGTAGCTGCTGCAATTACAATCAATCAACATAAAACTGATTCTGCACAACTAGTAGCTAGTAACTCTCCTTTATATACAGTTTTTGAAACGCCATGGGCGGGTGAAGGCGCTACGTATGTTTGGTCTGTAGATGATGCCGTTGTTACGACAGCAGATGGTTTAGAAGCACATATAGATTTCTATAACTATGGGGGTTCAGGATCGCATAAGGTACAAGTAGTTGTTACTGGCGATTGTGGTACTGACCCAGATGAGCAAGTATTTGAAATTTGTTCTCCGGATGCTACACCAACATTTGAAATAACAGCTGCCAACTTAAGTGCTGAATTGAATTACACAGGTGGTGATTTTGATGAAAATTACTATACATACACTTGGGTGATTGACGGTACTGATGTTGAAGTTGACGAAAACCCGTATACACACGATTTTATTACGGAAGGCACACATACGGTTAATTTAGTAATCAATAACGGTTGTGAAGATTTCACAGGTATAGAAAAAGAATATGTTGCTGCGGCAGAGTGTACCCCGATAGACCCTGCTGATGTAGTTTTCACAGAGTCTACAGAAGATGTGTGTGGAAATGAAACCGGTGTTGTTTATACAGTTGAGTTAATCGATGACGCAACAGGTTATGACTGGACAGTACCAACAGGTGCTACGTTTACGAAGTCTACAGATGGTAACTCAATAACAGTAGCCTTCGGAACTACTTCTGGTGATGTAACTGCTACAGCTACAAACTCTTGTTCTGGTACTGGTGAATCTAATACAACAGCAGTTGTTATCAAAGCTAAGCCAGATGCTGCTTTCACTCCAAGTGTAAATGGTACTGTGGTAACGCTTGATGTTACAAATCCAGATGCTAATACAACGTATACTTGGGATATCGATGGTGCTACTAAAGAAGGTGCTTCTGTTCAACAAGATTTAGGTGCTTCTGGTACTTACACAGTATCTTTAGTAGCCAATAATGGATGTGATGATAATGAAGGAACTTCTAGTGATGATATATGTATTGGTATCGCTTCTTCAGAAATATCTGAAATCACCGGTTCTGATGTAGTTCTTGATACAGATTTACCAGTTTCGTATTCAGTTGAATCAATAACGGGTGCAACGTATACATGGTCTGTTCCTGCAACATGGACGTTCACTGGTACAGGTACGAATGAAATTACAGTTTCAGCCATTACGGGGAGTGGAACGGTTTCAGTAGAAGTAAGCAGTACATGTACAACTTCTTCAATTGCTAGAGATTTAGATGTTGAGTATTCTGAAGAAATTTCATCAATAGCAATTACTGCCAACCCTGATGGTGAAGACGGTATTACTGGTGAAGTTAGTTATGAAGGTGGTAATGCAGATGATGTTATTACATGGACTATTACAAACAGCGATGATCCAAATGATGTTACTACCATTACAGGTTCAACTATAGATGAAATCTTAGCAGATGGCAGTTATGAAGTTTGTGTTCAGATTTCTAATAATGTAACAACCTCAGTTAGTGAGTGTAAAACAGTTCCTGTTAACAACAATTGTACTCCAAAATTAGGTACTATAGGTTCAATAGTATCAGATGACGTAGTTTGTGATGGTTCTGACTTAGATTTATCTATAGCAGAAGTGACTAACGCTGAAACGTACACTTGGTCAACAACATCTGGTACCATTAGTGGTACAGGAACTCTCAGTTATATTAACTGGAGCAACAGGTACAGCTCAAGTTACAGTTGTTGCTGAGAATAATTGTGGTGCTAGAGAAGCGTACAAAAAATATAACAGTAGAAGCTGCCCCAGTTGCTAACTTTACATTTGTGAATAATCAAACACAAGTAACGTATTCATGCAACTAACCCTAACCCTAATTATACATATACATGGGATATGGGTGATGGAACAACAGAGTCAGGAAGTCAGGTTAGCCATACCTACTCTTCTTTTGGAGAGTATAATGTGACTTTAGATGTAACGTCTACTGTATGTACACAACCAGCTTCTGTAACTAAAACAGGTGACTACGTCTGCGTGTGATAACGCAACTACACCAATTACAAGTGTAACAATAACTAGCAATGATGCTCCGGTTACGGGTTGTTTAACTTCATCTTTCCAAGGTGTTACGTTTACAGCACTTCCAGCAGATGATAAAGCTTCTAATTATACTTGGACTTTCCCTAATGGTGAAGTAGTTAACACCACAACAAATTCTTATACTTCTGTTGGTTATGCTAAAGGGAGTGGAGATCTGCTTGTTAATTCAGTAGGTACATGTGACCAACAAGATTTTACTGTTGCAGTAAACTTAGGCACTAAGCCTAGTACTACAAGTGCTAATTTTGACTTCGAAATGAGTTCTACTGATTTTGTAGCGACAGTGGTATATACTGCTAAAGCATACAATACTGCTAACGAATACACTTGGACAGAGGAAGATGTTGAATTTGGAGCTGGCGGTGAAGTAGAGACAAAAGACTATTCAGAAGAAGGTACTTATAACGTATGTTTAATAGCTACAAATTTCTGTGGTTCAACAGAGCCTTACTGTAAAGATGTGAGAGTTAAAATCACAGCTCTTGAAGATGAGTTGAACGATTATACTACTTCAGTTTATCCTACCGTTACTGCAAATGATTTTGTGGTTGAATTGGGAGGAAACCTAAGCGGTACGTTTGATGTGATTGTTTCTAACATGATTGGTAACCAAGTACAAAGAGAAGAAATGAGAGGCGGCGCTGCTAAATCTTTTGATATCTCTAATCTACCAGCTGGTATGTACATTGTTACAATTCAAAGAGGAGATACTCAGTTTAATAAACGTGTAATGAAGCGTTAATAACTGATAAGCCATAAAATAAAAAGGGAGTTCATTTGAACTCCCTTTTTTATGACTAAAATTTAATGCAATCTGTTGGTTTAAATCCTCAGTTGCTTACTTCGTTACAACATTACACTTTCTAAATTTTTTACAAGGTTTTAGGCGGAAGGAATACGTGAGCTAGGTTTGTTTTATGCTTTCTATATAACCAAAGTCTTCTTTTAAATTAGCTTGGGAAGCGGCGTTAACAGCCAGTTGATCACAACGTTCATTTTCAATATGGCCGGCATGTCCTTTAATCCATTTAAACCGTACATTGTGGCGTTTATTTACCTCTAGAAATTGTAACCAAAGGTCTTTATTTTTTTTGTCCTTGAACCCCTTTTTTTGCCAGTTAAAAACCCATTTTTTTTCAACGGATTCTACAACGTATTTAGAGTCAGATACTACTAATACATCCATTGGTCCCCGTGTTAAGGCTTCTAATCCACGGATTACAGCCATAAGTTCCATTCGGTTGTTAGTGGTTAGTTTAAAGCCCTCAGAGATAATTTTTTCGTGTTGCCCGTATTTTAAGATTGTTCCAAATCCCCCAGGACCGGGATTACCTCTGGAAGATCCATCGGTGTAGAGATATACCATGTTATTTTTTTAAGAAACGTAATAATTGCTCAAATTCATAATCTGTGTGACTAGGGAAGTTGGCAATTCTAATCGTATTTTCTTCCCATTTCCCATACCCTTTGCCTATAATAAGTTGTTTTGCTTTTGCTCTTTCAATCAGTTTTTTTGGAGACGGGTGATAAAAGCAAATTACGGTTTCGGCATTTAAATTAGGTTTATTAGCAATGGTTCTAAAACCAAATTTTTTCAATTCTACTTTAATATCCTTTGCTCTGCTTTTTAGGTTCTGTCTAGAAATAAAAAACTTTTTAGAGAAATCCATTTCAGAAAGCATATAGATACCTAGAATATTGGGGGTGTGAGTGGTTTCCCAAACGGCACTGTTTTTAGCAATCTGTAAGAAAGAGTTGTAATGGGTAGTTTTATTTAATTCGGCAGCTTTTTTTTCGGCATTAGGAGAAGTGATAAACACTGAAAGACCTGCCGGCAAACCAAAACATTTCTGTACAGAAGCAAAAACAATATCTGTATGGCTAATATCTAATTGAATTCCTCCTAAAGAAGCGGTAGCGTCAACGGCTATCAAACTGTTGTTGTGCTTCTCTCTTAAACTTTCAATAAAGCTTTTGGGTAATTTTGTGCCGTTAGAAGTTTCGCAATGTGTTAAGCATATTATTTCAGAAGAAAGAATAGCGCTAATGTCTGGTAGCGTATTTATATCAAATTCAATATTTAAGGTATTTAACCCTAATTTCTTATTAACAGAACTCCATTTTTCACCAAAAGCGCCGTTGTAAATATGGGTAGTGTTCTCTTTAATAAAACTTTCGCCAATAATTTCCCAAGACTCTGTTGCAGAAGAAACAAAATGAATATTGTAATCTTCTGGCACCTTTAAAAACTTCCGAACCTTGTTTTGGGCTTTTTTAAAAACACTATGGAATTCCTCACTTCGGTGATTGAATTCTAAAACTTGGTTCTTAAATGCCTTTTCTGCTAACAAAGGTATTTGACGGTTTATTTTGGATGGGCCGGGGTAAAAGTTTATGTACTTCATAAATTAATAAAATAGTCTATACTTAGTTGATAACCTTTTAAACCTAATCCAGCAATAATACCCACGCAATTTGGTGTGAGGTAAGAATGGTGTCTAAAAGCTTCTCTGCCATGTATGTTTGAAATATGAACTTCAATTACTGGGCTTGTGATGGCTTTAATGGCATCTGCTAAAGCTACCGAAGTATGTGTAAACGCCCCAGCGTTTAAAATAATTCCATCAATAGAAAAACCTACTTCGTGTATTTTGTCAATCAACTCACCTTCGTGATTCGATTGAAAATAGTCCAATTCTATTGCCGGGTATAGTTCTTTTAATTCAATGAAATAAGATTCAAAATCTCTACTTCCGTAAATAGAAGGCTCTCTTTTGCCTAAAAGGTTTAAATTAGGGCCATTAAGTATTAAAAGTTTCATAGTGAAGAGTTGGGCAGTTTATATTAAGAGTTTTAGTCAATATTTAATGTTGGAAAAATCGTTGTCGGTTAACTCTATAAAAGCCTACCTAAACGATGTTACCAAATTTACAGAATACTTAATGTTATCCGAACTGGAATTAACTCCAAATGAAATTGAAGTAAAACATATCCGTTCTTTTCTTCAATTTATTAATGAATTAGGACTTTCTCCCTTTTCGCAAGCAAGAATGTTAAGTGGGATTAAAGCCTTTTTTAAATATTTGGTCTATGACGAAGAGTTGGATAATGATGTTTCTGTTTTAGTAGAAGCACCTAAACTAGGCAGAAAGTTACCAGATGTTTTAGAATTTCACGAAATAGAAAAGTTACTTTCCTCCATAGATCTCTCCACACCAGAAGGCATGAGAAATCGAGCTATGATAGAAACATTGTATTCATCAGGGCTTAGAGTGTCAGAATTAATTAATCTAAAAATTAGCCATCTATATTTCGAAAATGGATTTATAAGAGTAGTGGGTAAGGGTGATAAAGAACGCTTGGTCCCCATTGGTCAAGAGGCTATAAAATTTAATACCATTTACTGGAAAGAGATTAGAAACCATATTACTATAAAACCAGGCAACCAAGATTTTTTGTTTCTGAATAGAAGAGGCGCAGGTTTAACCCGAGTAATGGTTTTTATAATAGTTAAAAAACAGTGCGAAATAGCAGGAATTAAAAAAAAGGTAAGCCCCCATACGTTTAGACATTCCTTTGCAACGCATTTATTAGAAGGTGGGGCCGATTTAAGAGCTGTGCAAGAGATGTTGGGGCATGAATCCATAACTACCACCGAAATCTATACACATATGGATAGAGAGTATTTAAAACAAGTGATCAAAGATTTTCATCCAAGGTCATAAATGTGTTATTTCGTGTAAATCAATGGGTAAGTATACTATTTGTTAACTTTTGCCTAATAATCCTTAAATTATGAAGGCATTGTACCCAACCAATTTCTATATTTGCAAATAAAAAAGCTTTGTATACTATACTTCGGTCTCTGCTGTTCTTGTTATCTGCTGAAACAGCGCATAAGTTTTCCTTCAAATCCTTAAAGTTTTTCCTTAATATATCCTTCATTAAGAAGCTGATAGGCTACATCTATTCGGTAGATGACCCAAGTCTAGAAACTGAATTATTTGGGCTTAAATTTAAAAACCCTGTAGGAATAGCCGCTGGTTTTGATAAAAATGGTGAGCTTATTAATGAGCTAGAAGCTCTTGGGTTTGGTTTTATTGAAGTAGGTACGGTAACACCTAAATCCCAACCGGGGAACGAAAAGCCTCGTTTATTTCGTTTACAAGCAGACAATGCTATTATCAACCGAATGGGGTTTAATAATGAAGGCGTAAAAGCACTTGTACAGCATTTAAAGAAACACAATAAAAATCTTATTATAGGCGGTAATATTGGTAAAAACAAAGTAACGCCAAACGAAAAAGCTTTTGATGATTATGCTATTTGCTTCGAAGAACTTTTTCCATACGTTGATTATTTTGTGGTAAATGTAAGTTCGCCCAATACACCAAATCTTAGGGACCTTCAGGAAAAAGAACCTTTAACCCAATTGTTAAACGGTTTACAAGCATTAAATGCAAAAAAAGGAAGTCCTAAACCTATTCTTTTAAAAATAGCACCAGATTTAACGAAAGAACAATTAGACGATATTGTAGATATAACTAGAGATACAAAAATTGCAGGATTAATAGCTACCAATACTACAGTTAGTAGAAATGGATTGCGTACAAACTGGAAAAAAGTAAATGCCATTGGTGCCGGTGGTTTAAGTGGAAAACCAGTTGCTCAAAAATCTACCGAAGTTATTCGTTATTTAAGTTCTAAATTAAATGGCGAAGTACCAATTATTGGAGTTGGTGGTATACTAACAGCACAAGATGCAATTGAAAAAATGGAAGCCGGTGCTTCGTTAGTTCAAGTATATACAGGTTTTGTATATGAAGGCCCAGCTTTGGTAAAACAGATAAATAAAGCTATTTTAAAGTATAAATCGGGGGGTGAACGTTAATGGGAAATACTTACAGGCCCAAGAAAACTGAGTCTAAGAAGTCGGCAATTACTTTTAAGGGGATTTCTTTTTCATTTCTTAAAGACGAAAGATTTCGTCTTGCATTTGGTCTGTTTTTAATGGTTTTTGCTTTTGCTATTTTAATAGCCTTTATTTCCTATCTATTTAATGGTTTTGAAGATCAAAGTATTTTAGAAGAACTTGGTGACGTAGGTGTTTCAGAATCAGGTAGGCAAGTAAGTAACTGGCTAGGGATTACAGGCGCTTGGTTGGCACACATTTTTATGTACAAGTGGTTTGGTATTGCCTCCTTTCTGTTTGTTCCAATTTTCTTTCTAGCGGGGTATAAAATTGTAAACCAAAAAGAACTTCCCTTCTATAAAGGAATGGTTAAATCTTTCTTGTTCTTTATTTTTTGGACAAGCGTAGCTTTGGGTTATTTAGCCTATTACTCAGATAGCGGAAGCTTTTTGTTGCTCATATGTGGTGGAGTAGGTTTTGAGATTGCGGCTTATGCCGACTCGTTAACGGGTTTCGGTACCATCCTTTTCTTGTTATTTATATTAGTAGTGTTTTCTATATACTTCTTTGATATAAAGTCACTCAATTTTGCTTCTAATAAAAAAGGAGAATTTACTGAAGAAGAAGAAGAAAATGAAAGAGAAGATTCTGATTTAATTTCTACAGATTTTGAAGAAGATGAAACAGAAGAACAAGATACTGAAGAAGGCTCGCTAGAGTTTGAAGTAAAGGAAGAAGAATCTATTTCAGAAAAAAATGTAAAATCTGAAACAGAAGCCCAGAATCAGGTTGAATTTGAAACAGAAGTAAGTAAACCGGCTCCAAAAGTAAAACCAGAACCCGATTTAAGCTTAGAAATTGAACAACCAGAACCTCGTGAAGAAATTGTAGAGGAAGAAAATGGTGTGAATTTTGAAATTGAAGAGAAGGTAGATATAGATGAAAATGTAGAAGAATTAGAACATTATGATCCTACCTTAGATTTAGCTACTTACAAGTACCCAACTTTAGACCTTCTTGAAAACCATGTATCTGATAAAATTCAAGTTACCAGAGAGGAATTAGAAGCCAACAAAGACCGTATTATAGAAACACTAGGGAACTATAAAATTGGTATTTCTAGTATTAAAGCAACCATTGGCCCAACCGTTACCATGTACGAAATAGTACCGGAAGCTGGGGTTAAGATATCTAAAATTAAAAACCTAGAAGACGATATTGCTTTAAGTTTAGCGGCATTAGGGATACGTATTATAGCACCAATCCCAGGAAAAGGAGCCATTGGTATTGAAGTACCTAATAAAAGTAGAGAGTTGGTATCTATGCGTTCAGTTATAGCTACTGAAGCTTTCCAGAAGACCGATAAAACGCTTCCGGTTGTGTTAGGTAGAACCATTTCTAATGAAGCTTTTGTTATCGATTTAGCCAAACTTCCTCATTTGTTAATTGCTGGTGCAACGGGTCAGGGTAAATCGGTTGGTATAAATGTTTTGCTAACTTCTTTGCTGTATAAAAAACACCCTTCGCAATTAAAGTTTGTTTTAATAGACCCTAAAAAGGTAGAGCTTGCCGTGTATTCAGAAATTGAAAGACACTTTTTAGCCAAACTACCAGATGAAGAAGAAGCAATTATTACCGACACTAAAAAAGTAGTCAATACGTTAAACTCTTTGTGTATCGAGATGGATACACGTTACGATTTATTGAAAGACGCAGGTTGCCGAAACATAAAAGAATACAACGGTAAATTCATAAAAAGGAAATTAAATCCGAAAAATGGGCACCGTTACCTCCCTTATATTGTTGTGGTAATTGATGAACTTGCCGACTTAATGATGACGGCTGGTAAAGAGGTTGAAACACCAATTGCCCGTTTAGCACAATTAGCCCGTGCTATTGGTATTCATTTGGTTGTGGCAACACAAAGACCATCTGTAAATGTTATAACAGGTATTATTAAAGCCAATTTCCCCGCTAGATTATCTTTTAGAGTAACTTCTAAGATAGACTCTAGAACTATTTTAGATACCGGTGGGGCAGAACAATTAGTAGGCATGGGAGATATGCTCCTTTCCCTAGGTTCTGATCTTACGAGGGTACAATGTGCTTTCATTGACACACCAGAAGTAGATGCGCTTTGCGAATTTATAGGCAGCCAACGGGGGTATAGCACAGCGCTTCATTTACCAGAATATGTAGACGAAAGTGCAGAATCTGGATCTACAAGCGTTGATTTAAAAGATAGAGATGTTATGTTTGATGATGCTGCACGTGTAATTGTAGGACATCAGCAAGGAAGTACTTCCCTTTTGCAACGTAAAATGAAGTTAGGCTACAATAGAGCAGGTAGAATTATAGATCAATTAGAAGCTGCCGGAGTGGTTGGTCCTTTTGAAGGAAGCAAAGCCCGTGAAGTATTAATACCAGACGAATATTCCTTAGAGTTATTATTGACCGAAATAAAAAGTAAAAACTAAAATTAGAATATGAGAGTAGTTTCAGTATTGTTCATGATTTCAGTGTTTTTTACCGCTCTTTTTGCGCAAGTTAAAAAAGACCCGGAAGCAACTAAATTATTAGATGAGGCCAGTGCCAAATTTAAAGCCCTAAAGTCTTTTGAGGCAGATTTTACCTATTCCTTAGAAAGTACAGCTATGGATACTAAAGAGTCATTTAGCGGTAATATTATAGTTGCTGGTGACAAGTACAAAATCACAAAAGACAATGGAGAAGAGATTTATTGTGATGGTAAAAGCGTTGTTAGTTTCTACAAACAAGATAACGAAGCTACTATTTTCCCTTATGAGCCATCAGATGATAATACAATGTCTCCCACCAAAGTGGTAGATATGTATAAAGAAGGTTATAAATACGTAATGGCGGCAGATGAATCCTATAACGGAACTACTTACAAAGTGGTTGATTTAGAGCCAGATTTAACGCCTGAAGAAAAAAAATACGAACAAGTCTACAAGATTAGACTATTAATTCACCCTACTACAAAACAAATTGTAAAGTGGAAAATTTTTGAAAAAAACGGTAATCGATATACCACGGAAATAAAAAATTTTAAACCTAACGTTTCTGTTTCGGAAAGTACTTTTAAATTCGAAAAGTCTAAATATCCGGGTGTTTACGTAGAGGATATGCGATAATTTCAGAATGAATAGACAAGAATTAATCGAACAAATAGCTTCTAAAAGAAGCTATTTGTGTGTTGGGCTAGATACAGATTTAGATAAAATCCCAAGTTTTCTTTTAGAAGAAGAAGATCCTGTCTTCGAGTTTAATAAAAAAATCATTGATGCCACAAAAGACTTTGCGGTTGCCTATAAACCCAATATTGCTTTTTACGAAGCATTAGGGCCCAAAGGTTGGGAAAGCCTACAGAAGACCTTAGATTATATTCCCAAAGAGTGTTTTACTATATCTGATGCAAAACGTGGTGATATAGGTAATACAAGTAAATTGTATGCAAAAGCATTTTTTGAAAATATGAATTTCGATTCGGTTACGGTGGCACCATATATGGGCGTAGATAGTGTTAAGCCATTCTTAGAATTCGAAAAAAAATGGGTAATCCTTTTGGCCTTAACGTCAAATAAAGGAGCGTTCGATTTTCAGACTGAAAAATTAACTTCTGGTGAAGAACTTTATAAAAAAGTGCTTCAGACTTCTACCGAATGGGGGAACGAAGGAAATATGATGTATGTAGTTGGTGCTACAAAAGCCAGTTATTTTACAGAAATAAGAAAGATTGTACCAGAGCATTTCTTATTAGTGCCGGGCGTAGGAGCTCAAGGAGGCGATTTAAATCAGGTTTCAGAGTTTGGTATGAACAGTAATTGTGGTCTTTTAGTAAATTCTTCAAGAGGTGTGATTTATGCTTCTTCGGGAAAAGATTTTGCTGAAGCAGCACGTTCTTCGGCACAAGCTATACAGGAAGAAATGGCTGTTTTATTAGAAAAATTCAGTTCTCTCTAATCAAATACTTATTTATACTCGGAAATATTAACTCCTCTGGTTAATTTTAGTAAGAAGCTATTCAGAAAACAGCAAAGAATTCAACATGAGCAAGGTCAATAGTATAATGGTCGGTCTAGATTTTTCTTCAGCCGACGCCAGCGTATTAGCATACACAGAATTTTTGTCTAAAGCCTATAATCCAAAAACCACTTATTTGGTTAATATATTAACGGATTTAGATATTCCGGAAGAGGTTTTAGCTAAATATCCAGAATTGGGGCAAGGAGTAAAAGAATCTACTATTGAAAAAATTAAAAAAGAGTTAATAGAGTTTGCTCCAAGATTACCTCAAACACACGTTACGTTTGATGTAGAAAAAGGCCAACCTCTAAATGAATTTTTAGAATATGTAGATGAACATAAAATAGATTTAGTAATTGCAGGCAGAAAAAAAGACTTAGATATTTCTGAGTTAATGCCCGGTAGATTATCTAGAAAAGTTAGAAGTAATGTTCTATTAGTACCAAATGATGTTAAGCCTGAGATCAACAATATTTTAGTTACTATAGATTTTTCGGAAAATTCTGCTTTAGCTTTTGAAAATGCCCTTGATTTAGCAAAAGCTACTAAAGCCTCGCTTAAAGGTTTTCATTTATATAGTGTGCCAACTGGTTATTACACAACCGGTAAATCGTACAACGAGTTTGCTGAGATAATGAAAGGTCATGCAGAAGAGAAATATAAAAAGTTTGTAGCTAGTTTCGACACTGCAGGTGTGGATGTAGAAATGAATTTTGTTTGCCAAGAAGATGGAAATGAAAAACCTTTTAGTGATTTGGTATACAATAATGCTAAAGAAGTTAAGGCAGATTTAATTGTAATAGGGGCAAGAGGTAGAACCGAAACTGCGGCAGTATTCTTAGGTAGTTCAACGGAAGAATTGATTATACGAAATACTAGTATTCCTTTGCTAGTGGTTAAAGATAAAGACAAAGAGTTTGGCTTCTGGGAAGCCTTTAAAAAGCTTTTGTAAGAACTGATTATAGCCTTTAAATGTAAGCTGCCCATCCAGAATATTCTGGATGGGCAGTTTTGTTAATGAGTGTTTTGGCTATGAATTAATTTTGTCACGCATAAAAAAAGCCCAAATCAAATACTGACTTAGGCTTGCAAGAATATGTATATTGAGATACTTACTCAGTTATTGATTCAGCATCCGAAGTTTCGGGCTTTTTAAAGTAAACCGCTAAAGAGATTCTAAGTGTGTTTTGCAAAGGACTGTTTCTTGTAATTGGTATTAGGTAAGAAACATCAATATTTAATTCTTTATAAGCTATACCTAAACCAACAGAAGCGTATTTTCTGTTTCCATAAGCTTGGCTTTCGTGATGGTAACCCAATCTAGCTGCTATTGTTTCTACGTACCAGTATTCAGCACCAACTCCAAAAGAACCTCTTCTTTTTAATTCTTCGCCAAAAACTAAGCTAGTATCAGAACTTGCAGCTAAATAGTTAAGATCAGCAATGAAGGAAATTCTATTGTATAAATCTATGTCTCTTGTAATACTTACGCCGCCTCTAATATTGGTAGGGATTGGCTGAGCATCAGTTTCTGTAGTATAAGTAATCTTTCCACCAAGATTGGTTACGGATAAACCTAAAGATAAATCGTATGGGTTTCCGCTCACAATAATTTGGTCTTTATGCCAGTATACCCCAACATCTACAGCGGCAGTATTACCTGGTTTTGTAGTACTGTTTGTTCCTCCTAAATTTTGACCAGAAGAAAGATTAGAGTTAATGTATTTAACAGTTGCTGCTAAACTAAGTTCTCTAGTTAATATTCTAGAATAGGTTAGGCCTAAAGCCATTTCTCTAGGATTATAATCACCTGTAGATTGGTTGTTTTCATCTCTGAATTCAAGTGTTCCTAAATCAAAATATTGTAAAGAAACACCTAGGGCATCTTCTTTACTAAACTTCATGTAGCCGGCTAAGTAACCTACCCACATATCGTTTACTAATTGCTTTAACCAAGGTGTGTAAGAGAAGCCAACGCCATAATCTTCTTCTAGAAGAGCTAATTTGGCAGGATTCCAATACATAGAGTAAATATCTGGGCTTGTTGCAGCACCAATATCAGACATACCCGCTGATCGGGCATCTGGTGCTACAGTTAAAAACTGTACCGAAGTAGTTAGAGGAGCGCCTTGGGCTCCATTGGCATTAACGCCATTTAAATTGTTGTTTTGTGCTTGAGTAATCCCAAAAATTAACAATAAGCTGGATACTAATAATATTTGTCTGCTGTTCATGATTCCGATTTAGCGGGATAAAGGTAAATATTTTTTAGTTAATGAGTAAAAGCTTTCCCTTTTTGCTTATTTCTTTTCCATCTGAAAGGTAACGTAGCCTAACTTCAAAAAAGTATAAACCAGCTCTTACTTTTGTGTTTTTATTATCTTTTCCATCCCATTTAAGATTAAGTATTTTGTAATCTATCCCTTGTATTTCTTCAGTAATCGTTCTAATTGACTGTCCTTGAGAGTTATAGATGAATATTTCTAGATTTATATCGTCATCAAACCTGTTTTGTTCAATAAAGAAATTAGTTTCCTCATCAAATGGGTTAGGGTAGTTGTATGCTACTAGGGCTAAGTCATTCACATAGAACGAAATAGTTTCTTCATTTGAATTATTATGGGTGTCCCAAGCTTTAAATGTTAAGGTATGTAAGCCTGGTGTTAAGCTTTTGTAATCATATTGTAACCTACCACTTTTATAGGTGTCTTCATCTGAAGTATAGTATTCATTAACTACTACGGTAGTAGATAAATCGTTGTCTAGGGTAGCCGTCATTTCATGTCCAATACCAGTATTTGCGGTATTAATCCCACTTTCGTCAAATAGTTTGGCTAATAAAGTAGTATTGGGATTTACTTTGTCACCAGACATGAATTTTGTACTGTCCATGTATAATTCAATTTTTGGTGGTATAGTATCTGTAAGTGCATTAGGGTCAACGCCACCAATAATTAGGTTAGTATTGTATCCGCCAGCATCAATAGGTTGATTTCCCATAGCGGCATACAAACTTATTTTTCCTATGTCGTAATTGTAGGAAATGTCTTTAGGAACCACAAATTTAAAGCTGAATGTACCGTCTTTTACGGTTGCGCGGCCATCAAATAATTTATTTTCTTGTATTTGGTAGTCATAAACAGGCTGGTCGCCTTGTCCTAGTGTTTTTTTAGTTGATTTTTTATCAAAAATACTAATGCTGCTAGAGCCATTAAAATTATCTACCAGATTACCATTTAAGTCTCTAATTTCTCCGGAAACGGTTATTTCGGAAAGAGCTTTTAAAGTATCTGGATTAGCTACGTTTATACCATTGTTATTAATGTCGGTAATAATAACTTGGTGTTTTGGGTAGGCTAAAACAATAGATGGGTCACCTAATAAAGAAAAGTTTCTGTTGTTTATACCCAAAAGGCTACCATTTTTAGTGTTTCTCATGATTTCACCAATAGTTGGTCTAGAGCCATCGCTATTAGGGTCGAAAACATGGCTGTAAAATTCTTTATTGATTTTTAAGTTTGAAGATGCGTAAACAGGTCTTGTAGTAGTAAGAGCGCCAATCCCTCCACCTTTTTCACTTAAAATAATGGATTCACCACCAGAGAAACGGGAAGGGTCATCGTATCTACCAAATTCACAGGTGGCAGTAATGAAAAAAGGCAAACGGTTAAAGTTACGCAACTTGTCTATAGTAACTTTGTCTAATACAGATTCGCTTGCCCATTTGGTTTCATTACCATGACCTGTGTAATTAACTAATAAAACACCCTCTTCTATATTTCTTACTAATGCGTCATTAAGTTCTGGAGCAACTTCACCACCAGGGCTAGATATATTTTGGTAGCTGTCTACAAAAAGTTTTTTTATATTAATTGCGGGTGCGTTTTTCTCTACAAGTTGGGCTAGTTCGTCTGAACCTCTAACATGAAGGTTATTGTCATCATCATCACCAACAAAACAAACTTCGTTTCGCCACTTGCCAAAAGTGTTTATGTTTTCGCTATAGTTAATTATTTTATCTACAATTAATTGGGCTTGTTCTGCTGTCTGTACAGGTAAACGACCAACGGCAACATCCATTAAGTGGTCGTTTTCACTTTCACTCCATTCACCCTCGTTCGCATCCATGAAACCAAAGTAATCGTCTGAAGAATAGGTTTGAACATTATGTAATGACTGTCTAGATTCATAAATAGGAATGAAATTACTATTGCCCGGTAAACGGTCTTTATAGTCGTATGAACAGTCACCAATTAGTTGTACAAAACGTAAAGAGTCACTAGAAGTTCTTTTATCGTATCGGTCTTTTATGAAATCTCTAATGGCTGTAATATCATGTTTACCAGAGCTAAACTCGTTGTAAATTTGGGTTACATCAACTACTTCAACGGAATATTGATTAAAGTCTCTTTTGAAATCGGCCAATTCATTGGCTTGTTCTATAAAGTCTGGGTGGGTAATGATAAGTAATTCAGAAACAGAAGAAACACCACTTAAATTTTGGTTGGCTATTGCAGTACCTTCTTCGGGTGAGTTTAGTGCGCTTAAATTGAACGTTATTAAATGAGGAACTTTAGAGTTATTGCTTAAAGAAAATGAATTGTTACTTATGCTGTAGTTTTTCACCTCTTCAATATTACTAACATCCCACACCATAGTGGCAGAATTAGCTGCGCTTAGCGTAAAGCCTATAGTGTTATAAGCGTTGCTTTCGGTACTAATAATTTCCTGAAAAGAAGTTCCTCTTATAAGATCACGGTACTGTATTTCAAAATAGTCTAATCTTCCAATGATTTTATTATCTCCTTTACCGTTAAACGTTAAGTTATATGCAAGTTGGTTATTAGATGTATTGTTGCTGTTAATAGTGTAAGTAGTAGTGTTCGTAATCCCTTTCACACCATAAGACTGTGCGGTAGACTTGTTGTAACTGGTGGTGCCTAATGTGTTTCCGTTTAAAAAATGAGTGACAGTTGCGTTAACTGCACTAGATTGAACCATCTCCTTACTTCTGAATTGTATAGTACTGTTTGATGGAATTGAAATTCCAGTTTTAGTAATATTTGTAAAGTTTTTTGTTAAATCTTCACCAAACCAATCTCTACCTGAAATCAACAAACTGTATTCGTCCAATTCATGATAGAATAAGGCATCGGTGTAATTAAAAGTTTTTTGTGGTGTATTCGGTTGACTGCCTGTGGCAACGCGTTTACCAGAAGTTTGCCCGTAGGTAAGGAAGTAGTATACTTTATCTGAATAAATATTTTTAGTATGCGTAATGATGCCATTTGCCGTATCTAAGTTAATGGCATCAGCACCGTCACTATAAAAGAGAATGTAATCGCCTTTATCAAAAGAACCATCCCCGTCACCAATTATGGCAATTGAGTTTTCTTTTAAACCATCTGGTCTGCTGGTACTGTTGGGTTGTGGTAACATGCCACCTCCATTACCAAACAATTGAAAGGTATTGGGATCAATAGAGGAGGGGTTTATTCCCAAGTCTTCTAAATAATCGTAATCAATTTTATAAACGCCCTTTTCAGAGGTAGGGATTTTGTACCAGTTTCCGCTTGAAAGAACAGAGTTGTCAATGGCAGCCGTTCTAGCAGTTCTAAACGTTTTTGCTGCCGAAGTTGATATGGTTTGGTAACTCAATTCAAAAGAAGTAATCTTTTGAATGTTTCCATTTTCATCTAAAAATAAAGGAATTAAAGTAAGTCTATAACTTGTTTTTGACCCATTACGGAGTACAGTTGCAGTTAATGGGGCTTTAGTAGTTAATAATTCGGTATTCAATAAAGAGGCTTCGGTAGGATTTAATGCTTCCGAAGTGAAATTAGTTATTTCATAATCTTTAATGTTCTTATCTATGGTCATCCATAGTTCGGGTAGATTATGGTTTTTTTCAGTATGAATAGCTTCTTTAAAAGTTACTTGGTAAGAAGTCATTCCATTTACATCTGTAACTGTTTTAGGGAATAACCAATCTATTGTATAAGTTGATTTTTCTCCATAAGACAGCAGCGTTGTAAAAAACAGAAGTAAGAGAAATGTATTTTTTTTCATAACTAATAATATAGTCTATTAATGTTAAAAGTTCTGTCGTTGAAAAGACATGTCGCTTTAAAGGATCAGAACTGAAACGCCACTGTAAATGGTATATTGTTTAAACCGATTCTCTTTTTGTAAAATTCTGAACAATAGACAGAACCATGTACGTAATAATAATTACAGGAATGGCTGCAGTTTGTAAAGCTACTAATTCTACTAGGGCGGTAATAATTAATAAATACCGGAATTCATTTCCTTTAAAACCGAAGTTTTTGAATTTTAAAGCAATCATTCTAATGTCTGAAATCATGATCCAACACAGAAAGAAAGTAAGTATGATTAAGAACTGCGGATTAAACATAACATGCTGTATTAATAAATTCTTTTGGCCCAAATCGGGCAGAAAAGCAATTAATGCTGCATTTGCTGGAGTCGGTAAACCTTTAAAAGAATCCGTTTGATCCGTGTCTATATTAAATTTAGCCAGTCTTATAGCCGAATAAACAGCAATTATAAAACCTAAATAAGGAAATAGGCTAGTGCCAATTTCTTCGCAATTACCAGGCGCACAAGTGGTACTGCTCATGTAATTAAACATCATTATAGCAGGTAATACCCCAAAAGTAACCATGTCTGCTAAGGAGTCTAGTTGTTTTCCTATTTCGGAACTTACTTTTAATAAGCGTGCTACAAAACCGTCTAAGAAATCAAATACTAAAGCGGCTAACATACACATAACTGCTGCGTCGTGATAGCCTTTTGTTTCTAATGTAATCCCAATAACCCCCGCTAATAAATTAAAAGAAGTTAATGCATTAGGGATGTTCTTTTTAATACTCATGAAAGTTTGCAGTAAGGGTTGTTTTTCTTTTCGTGACCAATAGTAGTTTTACCACCATGGCCCGGATAAACCGCTGTAGCATCTTTTAAAGTAAACAATCTACTATGTATACTATTTATAAGCGTTTCGTAATCGCCACCGGGTAAATCAGTTCTACCAATGCTCATTTGAAATAGGGTATCTCCGGCAATACAGAAGTCTTCTTTTTCACAATAAAAAGCAATATGACCAGGTGCATGACCGGGTACAAAAAGCACTTTAAAGGTGGTGTTCCCAAATGCGATGTTTTCACCTTCATTAACAAACTGGTCAATGCCTGCTTCAGAATAATTAGGGAAACCATAAGAAGGCGCATAAGCTTTAACAGCAAGCATTATAGGCTCGTCTTCTTTGTGAGAAACAATAGGGATGTTGTATTTGTTCTTTACAAAAAAGTTGCCCAAAACATGGTCTATATGGCTGTGGGTATTTAACAAATAAACAGGCTCTAATTGGTTATCTTCAATGAAAGAGACCAACTCATTTTGTTCCTGTTTTTCATAACAACCGGGATCTATTATTACACATTTTTTAGTTTCGTCGTAAATCACAAAGGTGTTTTCTTGAAACGCATTGAAAGTGAATTGCTCTATTTTAGTCATAAACTAGTTATTGAAAGATCAAAAATCCTTTAATAATACGTAAATTCAAAATTCTGTAGAAGCGCAAAATGAAGGTAGAGTTTTTAATTGTAGGTCAGGGGATAGCCGGCTCGGTATTTAGTAGATGTTTAGAGCAAGAAAAACGCTCTTTTGTTGTTTTAGACCATCAAGAATCTTTTTCGTCTTCGCATGCCGCTGCAGGTATAATGAATCCTATTACAGGTAAAAGAATGGTGAAAACATGGTTGGCAGACCAAATTTTTCCATTGGCTTTTGATTTTTATGCTGAATGGGGAAAAGCATTAGGAGAGACTTTTGTTCATTCCAAAGAAATATTTAGGATCTTTCAGACGTTGGCAGATCAAAACGATTTGTTAGCGAAAGTTGGTGACGAAAGCATGCAAGGCTATTTAACACTTGCAGAGCCAGGGTCTAAAAAAATACAAGGCGAAATAAAAGCACCACATGGAGGCTTTGAAATTCAACAAGGCGGATATCTTCAGGTTAAAGAGCTTTTGTTAGCGCATGCCGAATACCTTAAAAAAACTAAAAACCTTAGAATAGAAGATTTTCAGCCGGAGATTTTAGAAAAACAAAATGGTAAATGGATGTACAAAGACATTGAGGCAGATCATGTGATTTTAGCCCAAGGTCACCAAGCCACAGAAAACAATCTATTTAATTGGTTGCCGTTTTACGTTACCAAAGGGGAGTTGTTAAAGGTGAAAGTAGAAAACTTAAAATCTGATTATATACTGTCTAAAGGCTGTTTTTTGCTGCCAGATGGTGAAAATGAATTTTGGTTAGGAGCATCTTATGAAAAGTTAATCAACAAAGAATTTACCGAAAAAGCAGAACTTCAGCTTAAAGATAAAATAGAGAAAATGGTAGATGCTAAATTCTCTGTTTTAGACAAAAGAGTAGGAATAAGACCTACAACCAGAGACCGAAGACCTTTTTTAGGTGTTCATCCTGAAAAAGAAAACCTGTACATTTTTAATGGTTTAGGAACTAAAGGCGTTACTTTAGCACCTTATTTTGCTAAAGAACTGTTGAACTTTATTAGCAACAAAGGAAGTTTAACTCGGGAAGCTTCTATTGAAAGAAGTTATAAATACTATTCGAGAGAATTGGGCATTTGAGAAAACTGATCACACATATTGTAATTCTTTTACTTTTTTCGCTGAATGCATTAGCGCAACGTTCCATCGATCATTTTGGTAAAAACCGTGTGCAATACGATGAGTTTGATTGGAAATACATCACTTCAAGACATTTTTACATTTATTATTATTTAGATGGCGAACGCTTGGCCCACAATGCTGCCCGCCATTTAGAAAGAGAATTCGAAAACATTACCAATACATTAGGGGTAGAGCCTTACGACAGAATTGAGATTATTGTGTATAATTCTGTTTCGGATTTCCAACAAAGCAACGTTGGTTTAAGAAGTAAAGATTTTATAGGTGGCGAAACCAATATTGTAAAAGCCAGAATTGAAGTACCGTTTAATGGTTCAATGCCTCAGTTTAAAAATGACTTAGACGATAATGTTAGCCGTAAAATTATAGAAATGATGTTGTACGGTGGTTCTCTAAAGGAAACCATACGTGCTTCGTATACTCTCCATTTACCCGAATGGTTTATTAGTGGTGCTGCTGCTTACATTGGCAATGGTGATACACCCGAAATGAGAGCAGCGGTTTACGATGCTTTGAAGAATGGCGAAGACGATCCATTAAAATTACGTGATGAAAACGCGCGACTAATTGGTCAGTCCATTTGGTACATGATTGCCCAAAAATACGGCGAATATGCCTTGTCTAATATTGTTAATATGGCAGGCATAACCATGAGTGATGAACAAGCTTTAATGAATATTACTGGCTTAAATTACAATAGGTTATCCAGTGAATGGTCTCGGTTTTATGGCGAAATGTTTTTCGACTCTTTGTCTACAAAAGAAACCTTACATAAGCAACAAAGATTACTGCGGTTTAACAGTAAAAGAAGAGATTTTAACAATTTTGAATACAGCCCAAATGGGAAATACTTAGCTTATTCTTTAAATAAAGAAGGTAAATATAAGGTGAGGGTAATTGATCTAGAAACAGGGAAAAAGAAAACTGTTTTACGAGGCGGAATTAGAATCACAGATCAAAAACTGAATGAACGAACACCAATTTTAGCTTGGCGTAATACCGATGAACTCTCTATGATTGTTTACAAAAAAGGACAGCCTTTTATGATAACAAAAGGAATAGGCAAACATTATAAAGAAAAAAAATCTTTTGTAGCCTATGAAGAGATTCTAGATGCCGATTACCAAATGGGATCTCCTTACATGGTTTTAAGTGGTGTTAAAAAAGGACACAGTGATATTCATTTGTACGATTATGTAAGAGATAGAGCGTATCAGATTACGGAAGATATGTACGATGATCTTAACCCTCATTTTATTCCAGGAACAAGTAAGGTGGTTTTTTCTTCTAACCGAATAAACGATACGCTGGGTGTTGACTTTGGTGAAGCCGAAACCATTTTGAACAACTACGATTTGTTTGCTTTTGATTCTGAAAAACCTAAAATGCCTGTTTTAGAACGAATCACTAAATCGGAAGTTAACGAAATGAAACCGGAGCCAATTTCTAAAACCAAGATTTTGGTAATGACGGATAGAGATAAACATTACGACATCTCTATGGTTGATTTAGAGACGGAAGAAGTAGTTCAGAAATCTGATTTTGGGCAGTTGGTAGAAGATTATGATTATAATCCACAACGGAAATCATTAACCGTTCGTCAAAAAGATCAATTGCGTTACCATTTATATTCGGTAGAAAATTATTCTTTAGACAGCAATTATTACAGTTACCCAGCCATTACCGAAGAATTTGTTCCAGAAGATACATTAACAACATTAGATAAGCTGGTGATGTTAGATTTAGATAAACTACGTTTTACTTCCGATACCATAACAAAAAGAGATTACAAGCAATGGGCTTTATCTCAAGAACAGGCCTTAGCAAATCTAGATGAGGAAAGAAAGTTAAAAACTTATGGACCCTACGAATACGGTCAACCTATTCTTTCTACCGATTATGTGGTAACAAGTTTGGTTTTAGACCCTTTAAGAGGGGCCGGTATTCTTTTAGAAGCCGGTATGACGGAGTTTTTCTTCGATCACAAATTTAATGCTTCCATCCATGTTCAGTCAGAATTGAGGAGCAGTAATTTTTATCTAGAATATGAATACTTAAAAAAGCGTAACGATTTCAGAGTTCGGTATAAAAACGAAAATATCTTTAGTAACAGAGCACAAGGTGATGCCACGGCCTATAATGCTAATCATTTAGAGTTTGAGTTTTCACATCCCATTTCACCGGTTTTACGGTTTAGTCTAGTGCCATTAATTGCGCAAACTAGATATACAGACTATTTAAACACCCAAGAACCGCAGCAAAAAAGTTGGTTAGGTGGGGTTAGAGCAGAAATAGTTTTAGACAACACTAAAGAACTAGGTTTGAATTTATTAGACGGAACGCGTTTTAAAGCCTCTTTTACACCCTATAGTGGCTTAACAGAATCTACACAAAGTTTTAGTAAAATTAATCTAGACTTAAGAAAATACGTTTCGGTATTCAAGAAAATTGTAATTGCTGGTAGAGCGGGTTATGGTCGTTTTCTGGGTACATCTAAAAAGTCTTTTCTTTTGGGTGGAACCGATAACTGGTTGTTTGCTAATACGGACAACGTTACAAATTCTGACTCCCCACTAAATGTAGGTACCCAAACAGATAAAAATAATATTCTGTTTGTAGACTATGTAACAAACGTAAGAGGGTTTAATTATAACCATATGTACGGGGAGCAATACCTTATTTTTAATGCTGAAATAAGATTTCCAATTGCGCAAATGTTAACCCGAAGACCTATAAGCTCTAATTTCGCTCGTAATTTTCAGTTGATTACGTTCTATGACGCGGGTTCTGCTTGGACAGGTAGTTCTCCATTTTCGGAAGATAACAACATAAACACACAACCTTTTGGTGCGCCAACCAACGATTTCCAAGGTACGGTTACCAACTACCTAAATCCTTTTATTCAAAGTTATGGATTTGGTTTACGCTCTACCTTATTTGGTTACTATATGAAATTGGATTTCGCATGGCCAATAGAACATTATAACAGAAATCCAATGAAGGTGCATTTTACCTTAGGTTACGATTTTTAAAATGAAACGATTCTTACTTTTCTTCGGAATCATTCTTTTAGCCATTAATGTATTGATACTTACTACAGGTCATCAATATTTATACAAAGCTGTTTGGTATAATTTACCGGGAATTGAAGACTATGAGATTTTCAAGAACCGAAAAATAGAAAAATCTACACGGCTACAAGAATGGCCTGTTTTGGATAAATATAACCAGATTGAGTTAACAGATACTTTGCAAAGCGTTTTAGAAGAATTAGAATCGGTAGCTTTTTTAGTGATTCAAGATGATTCTATTTTAATAGAGCATTATTGGGAAGGATATTCAGATTCCTCTAAATCGAATTCTTTTTCTATGGCCAAATCGTACGTGTCTACCTTAATTGGTTTTGCTATTACAGATGGTTTTATTGAAAGTGTAGAAGATCCTATTGGTAAATACATTCCGGAATTTAAAAACGACCCAAAAGGAGCCATTAAAATTAGAGAAGTCTTGCAAATGAGTTCCGGTTTAAGCTGGGACGAATCGTATGCTGGTCCGTTTAGCATTACTACCAAAGCATACTATGGAAAAGACATTCGCCCATTAATTTCAGGATTAGAAGTTATAGAAAAATCAGGTGAACGATTTAAATATTTAAGTGGTGACACACAAGTATTAGCATGGGTTGTAGAAGCTGCTACGGGTAAATCTATAAGTGAATACATGCAAGAAAAAATGTGGCAACCTATGGGCTACCAGCAGGATGCACTTTGGTGTTTAGATCACCAAAATGGTATAGAGAAAGCATATTGCTGCATAAACTCTAACGCTAAAGATTTTGCCAGAATAATAAAATTATACCTGAATAAGGGTAAATGGGATGGCAAACAGTTACTAGATTCCTCGTATGCTAAAAGAGCCATTTCTAAAAACGAATATACCAACGACAGTTTTGAAGATTACGGTTTTCAATGGTGGCGAATGGGGGATTCGGTATTTTATGCCCGTGGTATTTTAGGCCAATATGCTATAGGAATCCCTTCGGAAAACACAATTATTGTACGCTTGGGTCATAAGCGTGGAGAAAAAATAGGTGCACATCCCAAAGAGGTGTATATCTTTGTAGAAGAAGTTTTAAAAATGTTGCCTAAAAAAAGATGACTAAGAAAGTTTACTATCTAAAAACCTGTTCAACTTGTCAACGAATTTTGAAGGAGTTAGATCTTCCCTCAGATTGGGAACTTCAGAATATAAAAGAAGAACCAATGACCGAAGTTCAGGTAGAAGAAATGAAAAACTTAGCCGGTTCTTACGAAGCGCTTTTCAGTAAAAGATCCATGAAATACAAAGAATGGAACTTGAAAGAAAAGAACCTTTCGGAAGAAGAAATGAAAAACTACATTTTGGAAGAGTACACTTTTCTGAAAAGACCAGTTTTTATTTACGTCGAACAGATTTTTGTAAGCAATGCACAAAAAGAGATAGACCGCTTAAAAGAAGCATTATGATATATTCCATGACGGGGTTCGGAACCTCAACGTTTGAAAATGAAAAAATTAGAATTTCGGTAGAAGTAAAAACACTGAATTCAAAACAATTAGACTTAAACACTAGAATCCCTAAGGTATTCTCTGAATACGATTCAACCATTCGTTCTTCAGTAAATAAGTACTTGCACCGCGGAAAAGTAAATCTTTCGGTAGATGTACACCACCTTAATTTAGAGGAAGGAAAAGCGTCTATCAACAAAGAGATTGTAAAGAAATATTACGAAGAGTTGAAAGAAACGGCGGCTTTACTGGGGGTAGACGATTCTAATTTGTTTCAGAAAGCTTTAGAATTACCGCAAGCCATTGAAATGAACAGCAGTAAAGAAGCTTCGGAAGAAGAAGTGAAAATATTTACTACCGTTTTAGAAGAAGCATTGGTGCAATGCAATGATTTTAGAAAAGAAGAAGGCGCGGCCCTAGAAGCTAAACTAACCGAGTATATTGATACTATTGATGATCTTTTAAGACAAGTAATTGAGTTTGATCCGCAGCGTGTAGATAACGTTCGTAAAAGAATTACGGAACGTATGGAAAGCTTTGTAGGTACAGAAAATTACGATACTAATCGTTTTGAACAAGAACTGATTTATTACATTGAGAAACTAGATATTAGTGAAGAAAAAGTTCGTTTAAAAACGCATTTGGACTATTTCCGTAAGGTGATGGATTCAGGTGAATTTGCGGGTAAAAAACTAGGCTTTATTGGTCAGGAAATAGGTAGAGAAATTAACACTATTGGTTCTAAAGCCAACGATTCGGACATACAAAAACTAGTGGTTTGTATGAAAGATGAACTAGAAAAAATTAAGGAACAAGTGTTGAATGTGCTTTAAGGTAAAACTAAAAGCTAACCTTGGAACGTCATTATCGGACTTGATCCGATAATCTCACTTTATATTGATTTGTTGTTTTTCAAAAGCGAAATAAAAGGTAGTATCCATAAAACTATATAAATAAGATTCGGGCAAAAAAACCGGGTCTTATTTTTAAAGAGTCTCTCTTTAACCCACCAACCCCAAAAACTCATTTTTCCCTTCGTTAAATACTTTTACCACCTTCATTAAAATCATGTTAATTAAAATGTAGTTCGCCTTTTTCGGGTGAGTTTTAGTCTTCTTACAGAATTCTCTAAACGTGATTTTTCCATTCTGGTCCAGATATTCTAGCAACCATTTTTCTTTGTCGCCCACTTGTATTTTGGGTTCCCAGTTTTTTTGTTCAGCCCGCATTATATTAAGCTGAAGCAAACTAGCTTGTACACAATGGTCTTCCGTACGGATATAAGCGAACCATTTTTTGTTTTCCAATAAGGTATAATAAGGTTTTTCTGGTCCCGCTTCAATATCTACTTTCAGAATGATTTTTCCATCAATTGTATAAGGTTCAAACGTTATTTTGGGTTGTGGTTTGCAGTAACGATCCAAAGCACTTTCCAGCATAAAAATCTCTTCATTCGGGTCGCAACCTTTTATGCTTCCGTTGTCTTTTACGCCAATTAAAAGCGTGCCGCCTTTGGTATTGGCAAAAGCAGTTAGTGCCACAGAAATTTTACGGGCGTCTTTTATAGTATGTTTGAAGTCGAGCAGTTCTCCTTCACCTTGTGTTATTAATGCTTTAATATCCATGGCAGAAAACTTATTTAGGAACAGATTATGGGTAAGGTAAAAGACATTTAAATGACTAGAGTAATCATAATAAACAGTAAAACAACCTCTGTTTTAGATCGAATTTACCAACGCCGCTTCAACTAAAAAAATTGCGGTAGTTTGTTTTTTATTTCTTCTAAACGCTCTATTTCAGAAGTTCCATTTAACCAATTGATTTTGATCCCGTCTTTTTCCATTTTTCTAAAAAACGTCATTTGTCGTTTAGCAAAACGGTGGATTTCAGTTTCTAGCTTGGCGAATAAAGCTTCTTTGTTCGGGATAATTCTGTTTAAATATTCGGTGATGTATTTGTATTCCAAACCGTAAAAAATTAGTTTTTCAGCCGAAATGCCCTTTTCTAATAAGTATTGAACTTCCTCAATTAAACCATTTTCTAGTCGGTCTTTTAAACGAAGGCTAATTCTATTTCTCCTAAGGTCCCGTTCTGGATTTAAGCCAAAAACCACAGCGTTAATTTCTTTTTTTACTATGCTGAAAGAAGGGGTTTCTTTTAAAAAATGAGCCACTTCCACATAGCGTATTAAACGTTTTCTGCTTTCGTTTAGACTAATGTTGTTTTCTTTACGGAAGGAAGTTAGGATTAGATTAAAAATTTCCTCTTTATCTTTTTTCAGAAGTTCTTCTTTTAAAGTTTCATTAACAGGAATTGCCGTCCAGGCATAATTCTTCAAAATAGAAAGAATATACATCCCTGTTCCTCCACAAAGAATGGCAGGTTTCCCCTTTTTCTGAATAGAAGCAAAAACGTTTTCGAACTCTTGCTGAAAATCAAACACGCTAAAGCTATCGCCAGCTTCTCTTATGTTGATTAAATGATGCGGAATTTGTTTTCTATTTAAGGTATATTCTTCCAAATCTTTACCGGTACCAATATCCATGTCCTTAAAAACCTGACGGGAATCTGCGGAAATAATTTCGGCATCTAAATCATAAGCCAACTGGCAAGCTAAAGATGTTTTTCCCGAAGCAGTTGGTCCTAGAAGTACAATTAAGGGAAGGTTTTTCATTCAGAATAAGTTACTGTTTTTCGGAAGGAACACCATTTAACTCTAATGCTAATTTTACACTACCGTGGTTGTAAACAGGCAAAAAGTCATCTTTATTTAAATTGGAAGGTATATACCGTTCGTTATACCGAATTAGGGAAACAGGGTCTAAAAACAAGATGTGCGAAGGGGTTCGTTCAAACTCTGTAAATCCTATTTTCTTAAAACCATCACCTTCCGACCATTCTAAGTCAATATGCGTCATAATATCATCTGGTTTTTGTTCCCGTATAAAATGCTTTATTAGTTTAGAAAGACCGCCGGTTATATTAATTCCTTGTTTGGTACAGAAGCGCAAAAGAATATGTGATTTCTTAAAATAATTTTCGTTTCGGTGTATAGGGCAAGCTCTACTAAAGGAAAGTGCACTTACTAATTCATCATTAAAAAATAACCCGTAATTAAAGGCACCAGTTAAAGGCATATTTAAGTGGTTAGCGTTATAAAAATCATTTGCCTCTTGTTTGCTTAAACGTTGAACGCTTGTTTTCCGAGCAAATAGCCTATCGTTTAAACCCAAAAGACTTTTGATTCTAGATTTAACAACTTCTGTTTTAGATTGCCAAATATCTTCATGCAAAACAATATCTCCTTTTTTTAACGTGATTTTTTTTTCAGAATGAAGTGGTAGAAAATAGATGCAGGAGTCATCTTTCAGCCTATAAAGAGAATAGCTTTCGGTAGAAAGAAGTGTTTGAGTATTGTCTAATGTGGCAATGAAGTCGGGAAATAAGTCCAAATAACTTGTGATTTGGGGTGGTGGATCAATTTTTGATATTAAAAATACTAAATTTAGTATGTGTTACATCATAAACTTCAAATAGGGGAGTTACTTCTTGGGGTATGTATTGTATAAATGCTTGAATAGTTAGGAAAAAACATATGAAAAAAGCTGCTTTAATAATAAACCTGTTGGTGATAAGCATGGTGTCTTGGGCACAATGCGGTACAGAAACGGTTACTGCCTTTGATTGGTGTGAAAACGGTTATGCAAGATGGGAGTTGGATAATCATACTGCAGGGGATGAGTATTATTGGTACGAATACCAAGATCCTACTGCCATAACCCCATCGGATTTAGATGCAGATGGCTTATTAATTGGTGAAACGCCTGTTGCAATTACAACCAAACCAATATTTTATTCACCGTTTAGAGTAAAAGCGGATGACATAGATCCGGCAACCGAAATAGAATATATTTATATAAAAAGACCAAATGGAGGGATGGGTTGCGATGCCGTAGCTTCAGGGCCTTCAGCCGAAAATACATTGGGAACTTGTTGTACTATTCCTGAAGACGCATTTTCAATGTCTTTGTCAGCAACAGATTATACTATCTTAGACGATGGGACTCAAAACGTTATTTTAACTGCAGATGCATCTAACCCAAGTTATTACTTTGCATGGTACAAAGACGGGGTGTTAAATTCTGGAGCCAGTGGTTCAGGAAAACAAACTTTTACTATTAATCAGCCAGGGGAGTATTCCGTTAGAGCTTATGCGAACAGTCCTTCAGCTGCTAATGAAAATAATCTTACTTGCTATGTTACGGCTAATGTTGAAATTATTGAACAATTTGTTTTTCCTCAAATAGATGTTTCTCCCTCTAATACACCTGTTTGTGTAGGTAATCAATATAAATTGTCTGCAACTAGTACCGGACTTGGTCCAATTACATGGGCTTCTTCAAGTGGTGAGCTAAGTAGTTCTACTGGTGCAAGTATAACGTTTACAACTGATCAAGCGGGTTCGGCATTAGTATCCGTTACAGATAAAAAGATGCTTAACGGAGAATTAGTTACTCAGACGGAAACTATAACTATTTCAGGTGTTCAAAATTGTGCAACTATTACGGCAACTCAAAGTGCTTGTGACGGTGATGAAAGAATCTTAACAGCTTCAATTGATGGGGATATTGTTTTTAGTAGATGGGAAGATGAAGATGGAAATAATGTGGGTTTAACTGAAGAAATAACAGTTTCTCCCTTAGGGACATCTAGCTATACAGCTTTTGGTTATACTTCTTTGGGGAATGTTTTAGATAATGGTGATTTTAGTGGGGGAGTGATTGGATTTAATTATAATAATCCATATTTCACAGAACAAAACTTATCTGGTGGTGCTGCGGATGGTTTTCAAGTTACCCAAAATACAAGTGGAGGTAATGCCGCATGGTATGACTTAGATCCACGTCCAGGATCTGGTGACGACATGATGTTTACTGCGGATGCTAAACAAAAAGATCCTGTTATAGGCTGGAGTTTTAATGCTACAGCAGGCCAAGAGTTTCAATTTGAAGGTTGGTTTGCAAATCAGCATCAGTATTTGTCTCAGGCAAATAACTTACCAGCTCATATAGGTATAAGTATTGTGGCTGGTAATACAACAAATGCTGCTGATCCAATTCTTATAGAATTTCAATCGGGAAGAGATAATGATTGGCATCAATTAAAAAGTACATGGACTGCCCCTGCTAATGGAAATTATTTGTTTTATGTACGGAATTTATTACCCTCTAATAGTGGTGGTAACGACTTTGTTTTGGATGATTTTACTTTGTATCCTATAGAGGCAAACAGTGAACAGTCTTATAGTATTACCGTAGAAAGCTGCGTTTGTGACCCTGCAGAACCTTTGGAAGGGTATTATTGCGGTACAACTGGTAAGTTTAAAGTATTGAGTAATTATTATCCTGAAACAGTTGATTTTAAATGGTATAAAACCGAAACTGCATCCTCTGAATTAACGGGTGTTACAACTACCGATATAGATACAGTGTTTTTTCAAACTGCCCTTGCGGGTTTAAACCCTGCTTCTGGTTCCAACAATGAATACACGGCATATTTAGAAGATAATACTATTCAAAAAGGTATTGTTTTTAAGAAAGCAGAGTCTTGTGATCCAGCCTTCTCAAACACAAATTCAGGCCCACAATATAATGATGACGATTCTCAGCAAGGTTTTACTGTATATAAAGACATTGTTTTGGACCAATTAAAAGTCATTGTTTACGGTAAGTCACAAAGCAATACTGTGCCATTTTCTGGAACTATCAATTTTGGTGTTTATGGCTATAAATTAGTAAATGGTAACCCTGTTGCCGATGATACAAAGGAGATTGGAACTTTTACAACGGATTTTAATTTCACATCCCAGAACTATACTACAACAGAACAAATTGTTGACGTAAATATTCCCTTAACGGGAGCTAAAGCGGGTGAAATCTATTTTATAAGTTTTGTGAAAGGAATTTCTAATAAGTTAGGAGATGGTGATTTAAAATTAGGGAAAGCAAATTGTTCCCAGAATTTAACTGGAATTGTGGATGATTTGGACGGGAATCATATTGCTTTTACTCATAGTTCAGCTCAATTTCAAAATCCTAATGAAAATAATAATATTAAAGGTGGTTTTTTCTATGACATTTCATTTGAAAAATTACCTAACCTTGGTTGCCCAAGGTTACCAGTTTCTATCACTGAAAATTGTCCTCCTTGCAATAAGCCAGTAGATGTTACTGTAACGGGTGATGATGTTTTATGTCAAGACTCTACCCTTGCATTAAAGGGTTTATTTACAGATGGTGGTAATCCTGTGTCCAATACAAGTATGTACTATGTTTGGTATAAGACAGGGAGTACCCCGGTAGCGGGAGATTATACTTCGTTTACAGGAGCGGGCCCAATTCCCGATTTCACGAAAGCTTCATTAGCAACAGCAGATGCTGGGGAATATATATTAAGAATTCAAGACGGAAATGATCCTACCAATACCGCTTGTTTTACGGAAGGAACTCTTGACCTGACAGTCACCCCAACCCCATCTACTTTAACGGTAACCACGCCACAGGAATATTGTGAAGACGAAACGGGAGCATTGTTAGCGGTACCAACGGCAGGAGCCGGCAATAGTTTGTTATGGTATACAGCAGCCACAGGTGGAACGGGAAGTGGAACAAGCCCTTCAGTAGTAACTACTACAGCAGGAAGTCCAGTAGCAACACATTATGTAGCACAGCAAACTTCTGCAGCAAAAGGATCATGTTTAAGTGATAGAGCAGCAATAGAAGTTAACATAAACCCGACCCCAACGGATCCTGTAGTAACGACCCCAGTAGAGATCTGTGCAGGAGAGCAGTTGGATTTAGTATCTACTAGTAGTACCACGGGCACAGGTACTATTGAATACGCATGGACAGGCCCAAACAGTTATGCAAGTACGGTACAAAACCCAACGGTAGCAACGGCAGCGGCCACAACGGATGCAGGCACCTATAGTGTCACAGCGGAAGTAGATGGTTGTTTCAGCGATGCCGTAGATGTAGTAGTAACGGTTAATCCTGTACCGGTATTAGATTTAACAGCAGATGATGTCACGTTATGTGAAGGTTCAAGTACAGTGATTACAGACAATAACTTTGCGACAGGTCATTCTTATAGTACGGCAACAATAACACCAACAGGAACAGGCGCAAGTGTTGTAGATAACGGAGATGGAACGTTTGCTTTTACAGCAGGCGATGCAGATGTAACCGTTAGCATGATCCCAACAGATGCGAACACATGTGTAGGGGTATCTGGAGATATAGCTATAGCGGTAGACGAAGCAATCCCAACGGCAGTAGTAGGAACGGATTCAGATATATGTATAGCAGATGTGGTAACGTTGAACGGTAATGATCCAGCCCCAGGCACAGGAACATGGACGGATGTTACTACGGGCGGAGATGGCAATGTAAGTTATACAGCAAATCAATTTAATTCAAATTTAACAGGCTTAGAAGCGAACGAAGCGGCAACGATGACTTGGACGATTAGTAGTACCAATGGTTATTGTACGGATGAGTACAGCCAGCTATACAATAACAGGAAAAGGGATAGCGGATCCAACGGTATCGATAACGAATGCAGATCCAACGACTTTGTGTGTTGGAGATGTAGTAACGATCACAGCCACGGGAAACAATGGAGGAACCTTGGATGAATACGAATTCACAGACGCTAATGGTGGAAGCCAAGGCCCTACAACAGGAGCGAACACGTATGATTTTACGGTAGTAGCCGGAACGACGACCCTAACGGTAGAATATACTTCTAACTCAAGTTGCCTAAGTGCTCCAACAGCTAATAAAGCTACAGCTACAATAGATGTAATAGGAGTAGAAGCCCCAACGGCCACAATTTTAACCCCAACTACAGAGCCTACTTATGTAGGGAACGCAAACCCCTATCCAATTACAGCGACAGCAGCAGGTACAGGTTATACAGGCGTATGGACAAGTGAAAGTGGAGAAGGAGCTATTACAGGAACAGGAGAGGATGTAGATGTAACAGGAATGACAACAACTGCAGCTCCGAATAACGAAACCGTAGTAAGATGGACGGTAAGTGATAATGCAGGAGGAGTATGTACGGCAGCCTTTGAAGAGAAGACTTTAGTACGAGTAAATAACACGATCCCTAATTTAGGTCCAGACCAAGAGATATGCGAAGGTGCGGGTTTAACACTAGAGGCGAACAACGGAAATCCATATTTAGCGAGTGAAACGGCGGTATGGGATGATGGCGGAGCGATTTTAACGTATGATTCGAATAACGAGACAGCGACTTTAGACGCAAGTACACCGGTAGGAGTGTATACGATAACAGTAACAGTAGACAACGCAGATTTAGGCACGTCAAATCCCTCAACAGTAGAGATAACAGTAACGGCTGCTCCAGTGGCTACGTTAATTACCCCAGAAAGCGGAATGACTGTTCAGACAGGCGGCGCTACGCAGGATGTAGAAGTAACGGATTTAGGATTGGGTTATGAAATAACATGGGCTATCACAGGTTCAGGCAGCCCAAGTATATCAGGAAACACAGCTACAGAAACAGCGTCAGGTTTAGTATTGAATGAGACGTATACGGTAGATGTAGTGGTAAGTGATACAGGAGGTGTATGTCCAAGTGATGATGACCAAGGTTTTATAGAAAGAGTAGATAGAAGTGTTGCGAAGATCACCTCAAGTGATGCAGATGCTGAAGCCTGTTCGGATACTTTAATCACAAGTACAGGAGAGGTATTATTAACAGGAAGCACCGTAGGATTCCCTAGTGCACCATTTAATGAAAAGGCAGAGTGGGTAGATATAGATGGTGCCTTAGGAACGCCAAATGGAACGTATACAACGCCAACATTAAGCATTGATACGGAATTAGCAGCAGGGACGTATAATTTCACTTATACAATAACCAATGATAATTTTCCAACAAGTCCATCGGTGGCTACCTATATGTTAACGGTAATAGACGTACCCGGACAGCCAAGTATAACGGGTCCTGCAAGTATATGTGAAGACAGTATAGGCACTTATAGTGTAGGATTAGTACCTACAGCTACAGACTATATGTGGAGGTTATCTAATAGCCAAGCGATCATCAATACAGGTCAAGGAAGTGATGAAGTTAAGGTAAACTTTATTCAACAAGCCGCAACAACAGGAGCGACAGGAACAGGTGTAACGGTAGAAGTATCGGCAAAGAACGAATGTGGTTTGAGTATCCCCGCTACAGAAACGGTAACGGTGAACTTAAAGCCAAGATCGGCGGATTACCTAAACTCTATTGTAGAAATACAAGGAGGAGGGAACAGTATCTGTGAGACCACAACAGGGGAAGTACTAGAAACTACACCAACAGGAACAAACCATACAGAATACAGATGGAGTTTTGGAGGATTAGATTTAGGAACGACCACAAGTGCTACTCTAAATGTATCGAAATCAGAAATGCCAGCCTTTACGGATGCTGCCTCAACTATAATAGTAGAATACGGCAACGCCTGTGGGTATTACGGAGCAGAAGCAGATACTACAATAGACTTATTATCAGAAAAGCCATTTGAGGTAGCTTTAAGCTTAGACAATGAATCGCCCTTAGATTCGGTACTCACAAGAGACTTGTATGCGATCTGTGGATTAGAAAGCGCGTATGATATAAAAGTAGAAGGCGGATCGGGAGTAAACTTAACGGGAGTAGATGTAGAATATAATTTTACAATTGTCGGAAACCCAACAGGAGCAATACCATCCAATCAGTCAGATGGAAGTTTACTTCTACCAGGCATCGAAAACTTAACAGACGGAGACATTATAGTAAATGCTAGTTTAACAGATCCAAGTCAAGGCTGTTTTACTACAAGTACAGCCAGTGATCAAATTAGTTTACGAGATTATACGTTTGAAGCATTTACTATTGTAGGAGATAACTTAATTTGTGAGAGTGACAATGACCTATCTCTATCGGTAAGCTCGGGTCAAGCGACGGCAGACGATAAACACTATAAGATAGAAGAGGCAATATGGACCTTGGGAGACGGTAGTGTTTTAACAGGTACAACGATCACGCTGGGGAGTCCAAGTCAACAAGGAGATATAAGTGTAGAATTAACGAACATCAAGGGTTGTCAGGAGTTCTACAGCAAAGCAGAGAACGGACCGTTTGAGGTAACCATAGATGAGAAACCGGTCATCATAATAGAAGGGAAACCAGTAATTACAGTACCTGTAGATGTAAACAACGACTTACCGGAATACCAGTTGAATGGTTATGTGACGAACTTACAACCTACAGATTATGTAGCAAGCTGGAACGCAGAAAGCTTAACGTCAAAACTAACGGAATCGGAGATATTAGCATGGTTGAATGACCAAAGCATAGTAAATCCAATCATAGATCCATTAGATGAAGAAGTAGCTAGATTGGTAGTAACAGTAGTAAACGGAGCGTGTGAGAGCAAAGACAGCATAGATATAAGAGCAACGAAACCGTTTTTACCACCAACGGCATTTACCCCTAACGGAGACGGCTTAAATGACAGCTGGGTAGTAGAAGGTTTAACGGCCTATAACAAAGCGGTGATGAAGGTCTACAACAGATGGGGCCAATTAGTGTTTGAGAAGTACGGCGGATATTACGATCAGTTTGATGGGAAGAACCTACCGATGGCCACGTATTATTGGACGGTAGAATTTAACGAACCCGACAAAGCCCCAGAATCAGGGACGGTAACGATCTTGAAGTAGAGTGTAAAACAAACAAGAAACAACAAACAAGAGTAAAAAAGAAAAACAAGAACAACTATAAAACCAAAGCCCATCAGAATCAACTTCTGATGGGCTTTTTTTAAGAGTTAAATAGTTGGTTTAAGGTCTGGTGTCTGTATTTAAAGATCTTAAAAAGTTGTGGGCGTATCAACATAGGTTCTACTAAACTTCCTAAAAAACCAAAAGGCGGTTTGTAAGAAATTCGGTCAGTCATTTCAATACCATTATCAGTCTCTTTAAAGAGGTGTTCATGGTGCCACATGCTGTAGGGGCCAAAGCGTTGTTCATCTACAAAATATAATTTGTATTTAACGTGAGTGATTTCAGTTACCCAGTTGGTGCTTATAAATTTAAAAGGATGTACAACATAGGTTATAATTTGACCTCTGTACATTTCTTTAATATTCTTGCTTGTTATGTTAAATCCCATGTGTTTAGGTGTAATTGCAGCTAAGTTTTTAGGACTTGAAAAGTAAGACCATGCTGTTTCTATATCTGTTTTTAATAACTGAGTAACCTCTAAGGTATATATTCCAGAATGTTTAGTTATTTCAATCATTCTTGAAAACAGTTAGATGACGTATATTCATTCCAATAATTGGTAAAGGAGGAATCTTTGTCCATTTTTTTACTAGAATCCACAATTTCTTCAAGTGTTAAGCTTAGAGTCTCTTTTTTCTTCCTCATGTTTTTGCCACATAAATAGATTTAAACTTAAGTCATAATCAATTAATCTTGAATTAAAATATTGATACCCCAAACTGCAGGGTAACTCAAGAATATCTAAATAATATTTTATTGATAGATTTTTGCTAGTAAGGGAGATATTGCCATAGCGTTTCAATTTTTTCATGATGGCATTTATTAACGGTATGTCTGTTTCACCATTAATCCATTTTTTAAATCTATCTACTTGGTCTTGGTCTAGTTTATCTTCTGTATGTAGATCTCTTTCGTAGTTTTTGTAGAACAATAATTTAAAAAAGTCTAATCGTAAAAACTGCTCTCTAAAAAGTCTAAGCGCTATTTTTTTATCCTTATTGTTTGGGTATTCATTTTCAATATGAAATAATATACCTCTTGGGGAAACAGTACCTAAACTTAACCAAGGTAAAATTTTTGAGAAATTGTTGTTTAAGTAATACTTGTAAGGCGTTAATTCTGGTACATTTTGGAACTCACCATTCACTAAATCTTTTAGGTATTTAAGTGCATTTTCTTTACCTACAGGAAAATGCAATTCGTACTCATTTTCCCAACTACCTAAATCTTTCATCTCGGGTGTAAATTCATCCGCTAAGGAATCGGAAAAGTTTAATTCAATATTACTATTGTGAACAAATAGGTTAGACCAAATAGAATTTAACTCCCTTTGAAATGTTTTAAAATCCTCTGGTGTCTTATTTATAGGAAAAGGAAGATAGTATATTGGTACTAAAGTATTGTTGTAATAATAATCTAAGTATTTCTCTTCTGGCGCTAGAATTCTTTCAATTTCATAATCTATTTTTTGCTGACGACTAGTAGCAATTTTGTCTATATAAACTCGCTCACAGTTATATTTTTGGCATAATTCCGGAATTAGATCAACAGGGTTACCAATTTTAATAATTAAATCACCGCCTTTAGATCGTAGGTATTCTTTAAAGGCTTTAACACTTTCTAATAAGAACTTAACCTTTAAAAAACTAGAACGATTAAAAAGACCATTAACTTTTTCGAATTGATAAGGATCAAAAATATAAATAGGAACAATGTTGTTGGCTTTTTTAGAAGCAACTTCTAACAACTCATTGTCTGTTATTCTAAGATCATTCCTAAACCAGATTAATATATTATTTAGTGGCATAATAGAATTATTTAATGAGATCAATGTTGTTTAATAAATATACAAAAATGTTAAACAAAAAGTAAAATCATTAAATTTAAGTATGAAACAAAATATAGTAGTAATAGGAGGTAGTTCCGGTATTGGTAAGTCTATTGTAGAAGTCTATTTAGAAAATGGAGATTCGGTATTTAACTTTTCTAGAACCAAACCAGAAATAAATCATCTAAATCTTGTGCATACAGATTTAGATGTGTTAAATTTTCATAAGAGCATCTTTAAAGAACTAGTAAATATTGATTCGGTTTTCTATTGTCCCGGAACAATTAATTTAAAACCCTTTCAGAGTTTAAAAGAAAAAGATGTTTTAAATGATTTTGGAGTAAATGCACTGGGAGCATTTAAAGTTCTTCAGGAGCTAATGCCAAAAATAATTAACAAGGGATCTGTACTCTTGTTTTCATCAGTGGCCGTGCAAACAGGTTTAAAATACCATGCTTCAATAAGTATGGCCAAAGGAGCTGTTGAAGGTCTTGTTAAAGCATTAGCAGCAGAATGGGCCCCAAAAATAAGAGTAAATGGTTTTTCATTAAGTTTAATTAATACTCCGTTGGCTTCAAAGTTTACTGGTTCTGATGAAAAGCTAAAAACAGCAGAAAACAGACATCCTTTACAACGGATTGGAAATCCACAAGAAATAGCTAAAATGGCTATGTGTTTTTCTTCAAAAGATGCCGCTTGGATTACAGGCCAGATCTTACAAATAGACGGAGGAATGTCAAGTATTAGAGAATTATAATAATTATGAAAAATATATCTAGAGCCGAAATTGAAAAATTTGAAAAGCAGTATAGGACTAATTTTATTAACTGCCTATCTGGATTTAAAGGGGTGAATTTAATTGGGTCTAAAGATCCAGATGGCAATGAGAATCTGTCGGTTTTTAGTTCTACAGTTCATTTAGGTGCTAATCCACCTTTATTAGGTTTAATCTCAAGGCCTGTTATTGTAGAAAGAAATACCTATCAGAACATTAGGTCAACAGGTGTTTATACTATAAATCATATGAATGAAGCAATTTATATGGCGGGTCACCAATCTTCGGCTAGGTACCCCAAAAATGTTTCTGAATTTAATGAAGTGGGCTTAAAACCGTATTATTTAGAAGGTTTTTATGCCCCATTTGTAAAAGAGTCCATGATAAAGCTAGGCATGAAGCTTAAAGAAGTGGTACCTATTCGGTCAAATGATACGGTATTAATTGTTGGTGAAATTATGGAAGTGATAATAGAAGAGTCTTTTATTAAGGAAGACGGCTATGTTGATCTTGCAGAGGCAGGAACAGTTACATTAGCTGGATTAGATGCATATCATTCGGTTTCAAAATTAGAAAGGTTGACCTATGCTAAACCAGATCAACCATTGGGTACTATTGAAGATTTTAAAGATGAGTAATTGGCTACAAAACATACTGTCGGGATTATCACCTAAAAACAAAGAAGAAGAGGTTGTTTCTTATTCTGAAAAGATTTCTAGAGACGAAATATTTTGGAAAGAATATAAACATGGCAAGTTTTTTACCAATGAATATTTAGAAGTGCTAAAACCTCTAGTGATTAATAAAACAATTTCTAATCAGTCTGAAATACCAGGAGTCATATTAGATACGCCTTATGCGAAAGGGGTTATTTTTTATAGAAATGATGTAGATTCAAACGACTTATTTCAGTGGGTGTTTGAAAATATAAGAGAGCGGACCATAAGCCTTGGTTATTACCTAACCAATAGTAAAAAAGAGGTTCAAGAAAGTATTACCCAGAAGAAAGAAAAAGAGGTTTATTATTTAAAACCCGAAATTAAGATTCAAGAAGACGTATACATTCACGATCAAAAATATGGTCAAATTCTTATTGAACACTATATAGAAGATAATGAAAGCAAAATGATAAAAATACTAGCTACATATTATAGCGGTAGGCAATATTCAGAACCATTAGAGTTTAATGAACTAATAAATAAAATATTAGTAACCGACTAATGTTTTACAAAAATAGTATTGAAATAGGAGGTAGAGACTGGATTTTAGCCCCACTCTGGAGAAGATTGGCAGCTATGATTGTTGATCTGTTAATTGTTTTTATACTCGTTTATGTACCTTTTATCAATTTTGTTTTAATGATTGGGTATGGGCTTACCAGAGATTCATGGAAATATTTTGGAGGAAAATCTATTGGTAAACAGATTTTTAATCTAAGGATTATGAACCAATACACCCGGCATGATCTCTATTTAGATTACCCCTGTGATATTAATAGAAATCTATTTTTGGTTTTTTTAGGGTTAGATTTTTTCACCCTTTTTTTTTCTAAATCGAAAAGGAGACTTGGTGATAAATTTGCTAAAACAGTAGTGCTTTTAGATTCGGCAGAGTTAAAACAATGGAATAAACAGGCCTATAGAAATAGCAAACGATATGTTAATTTATTTGATGACTGGGACAGCCACGGTGTACGTTAATCTTTCACCAATTTATCAATATGAACACCACCTTCAGTTTGTGTTTTTACTAGATAAACACCACTTTTTAAATCTTCAGCCCATTTTATTTTAGCAATCCGGCTAGAGATAATCTCAATAGTATATTTAGAGGAATTAATTTTTCCACCAGTCTCCGTAACAATATCTATGTTTTTAATGGCTGAAACAGTCATTATGGTGGTGGTTTCAGTGATTTTGGTGGGGAATATTTTAAACATAGGAACCTCATTTTTCTCCATACTTTCCGCAGATAAAACAGGTTCAATAAGCTTAAGGCTAATGTTATCTATGCAAGTAGTTCCATTTAAGTTGCCAAGATCAAATGTAACACGGTCACTTTCACTTAACTTTTTATCTATTACAAATTCTTTAGAGTAAATTTTTAACTCATTTGTTAATGCAAATTGTTCGGTAAAATAGGTAGTCCAAGGATCTTGATTAATACCCGTACTTAAAATTAAGTTTTCAGAGGAAGTGCTTGAAGCAAAAAAGGATAATTCGTATTTAGCACCTTCTTTAAAATTAATTCCAGATTGACTTAATTGTACGTCCCATGGGTTTTCAGCTTTTGAAGGTAATTCAAAACATGCTTTTTGATTGTTGCTAGAATTACTGCCGCCAATGTTGTTGTATTCACGCCAGCCCAGAAAGGCAGAGTGAAAATCACCATTAGTCAATAATTCATTAGAATTTCTGTATTTAGGAGTTATGTCTACATCTAAATCTAATTCAAAACTGAAAGGGTTTTCTGTAGTTTGTAGAGATCCTTCCCAGCCTTGAAAAACATAGCCCTCTAAGGGTTTAGCTTCTACGGTTACCGTTGTTTTACTGGCGTAGTTGCCGTTTTCAACCGAAGCGGTAGCAGTGCCTCCCATGGCTTGGTACAAAGTGAAATCGTATGAGTCTTGCTTTGGAATGTTTTTGTAAACTCTAACGTAGTCTACCAGCATTTTTTGAGGAAAGATAGAATTGTCTATACCTTGAGAACCACCCCAGGATCCTCCAAAAGCAATGTTTAAGATAAGGTGGAATTTTTGATCGAAAGGCCAGTCGGCTGGGTTTTCAGAATTTTTTTCAATTGTAAAAGTTGGCTCGTTATCTAATAAGAAAATTAAACTGTCTTCATACCATTCTAATCCGTACACATGGAAATCGTCAAAAGGGTTTTCAACGGTTTTTTCACTACCAATTTGGTTGCCTTTATTATGGTTGTAGTTTTCTGTATGTATGGTGGTGTAAATGGTATTGGGATCATAACCCACATTTTCCATAACATCAATTTCACCACTTTTTGGCCAGTTTCCATATTGGTTATCTGAAGGTAGAAGCCAGATAGCAGACCATATTCCTTTCCCTTGTGGTATTTTAGCATTAACCTCAATTTTCCCGTATTTCCAATCTCCTCTACCTAGCGTTTTTAATCGTGCAGAAGTATATTCTTTATTTTGATAATCTTCTTTACGGATTTCTATAACTAAATTTCCGTTTTCAACACGGGCATTTTCTTGCCTTTCTAGTGTGTAAAACTGAAGTTCTTGGTTTCCCCAACCATCGCCACCCACATCGTAACTCCATACATTTTTATCGGGAGATCCATTTTTGTTAAACTCGTCTGACCAAATTTTAACCCAATGGGTTTGAGCAAAAAGAGAAATAAAAGAAGTGGTAAATAGTATTGAAAGTAACCATGTTTTCATAACTATAAATATAAGAGTGTGCACTTAAAATAAGTAAAATAAATGAAAAATAAAGGGTAGGCGTAATGGTTTATTTGTCTTTTACACTAAAATATTTTCAGATAATTGGACTCTTAATTCTCTGTGGTTTGAATAAACCGAAAATAAACTCTAAATTTGCCATCCTTAAAAAACCTGAGACTGATGAAAAGAACATTTCAACCTTCCAATAGAAAAAGAAAAAATAAGCACGGTTTCAGAACCAGAATGGCTACCAAAAATGGTAGAGGAGTAGTTGCTGGTAGACGTGCAAAAGGGAGAAAGAAACTTACTGTTTCTTCAGAACGTAAAGGAGGAAAATAGAATTCCGCATTCATGTGCAGCAGGATTCCTCAAAGAATGTTCCGAAGAGAAACAATTTCTCCAAACAAGAGAGACTTACAAGTAAAACATTAATTCAGGAGCTCTTCCAGAAGGGCTCTTCGTTTTACATATATCCTTTCCGTATTAAATTTTTAGATACCAACGTACATAATGGCGTTAAGGTAGTAATAGCTGTTCCCAAGAAAAGTTTTAAGAAAGCGGTTGACCGTAATTATATCCGTAGAAGGATAAAAGAAGCATACAGGTTAAATAAATCTGCACTTTTATCTTTGGTTTCTTCTCGTGATATAGGAATGTCTTTGGCTATAATCTACGTAGGTAAAGAAAAAATGGGTTTTAAAGACGCTGAAAATAAACTAAATTTAGTTCTGACACGTTTGCAAAAGGAGATTTCGGATTCAAATCAATCTTAAATCACAATCGTATTACTTGCGGTTTCTTTCGTTTTAAATAAACGAAGATAACTTAGTGTCTTTAACCAACCATAATAGATGAACAAAACAGTTAAATATATTCTAGTTGCCATTAGTCCGTTATTGATTTTAACAGGATTGTTTTCTTACAAAACAGCAACAGACCAGCGTTATTTTCAGATTGCAAAAAACTTAGAGATCTTAAGCTCTATTTATGCTGAAGTAAACCGTTATTATGTAGACGAAATTGACCCTACTACTTTTATGGAAGAAGGGATTAATTCTATGCTGGCCTCTCTAGACCCATATACCAATTACATTGCCGAAGACGAAATAGAAGATTTTAGATTTATATCTACCGGGCAATATGGCGGTGTAGGAGCTGTAATTAGCAGTAGAAAAGAAAGAATACTAGTAATTATGCCGTATAAAGGCTTTCCGGCGTATGAAGCGGGGCTTAAAATAGGGGATGAAATTGTAGAGATTGATGGGCATTTGGTAACGGGGAAAAACTCGAACGAAATTAGCCAGTTGTTAAAAGGCCAAGCGGGTACTGTTGTAAATGTAAAGATTAAACGATATGGTCAAGAAGAATTAATACCTGTTGAAATTAATAGAGAAAAAATAACGGTTAAGAATGTTCCTTTCTCTGGTATGGTTACAGATGAAATAGGTTATTTTAAGCTGAATAACTTTACTATGGAAGCCGGTAAAGAAATTGAAGAAGCTATTAAAGGTTTAAAAGAACAAGGCGCTAAAAAGTTTATTTTCGATTTAAGAGGAAATACTGGCGGGCTTTTAAAAGAGGCGATTGATATTTCTAATTTATTTATTCCGAAAGGAAGTGAAATAGTAAGTACCCGTGGTAAATCTAAAAAATGGACAAACACCTACTTTGCCGAACATGCTTCTTTAGATGAAGAGTCTCCTTTGGTGGTTTTAGTAGACGGTAGGTCTGCATCTGCTTCTGAAATTGTGTCTGGGGTAATTCAAGATTACGACAGAGGTGTTTTGATTGGTGACCGTACATTTGGTAAAGGTTTGGTACAAGCTACTATTCCAACGGTTTATAATACTCAGGTTAAGATTACCACAGCAAAATACTATATCCCAAGTGGTAGATGTATACAAGCGCTAGATTATAGCAAAAGAGATAAGAATGGTAAAGTCCCTAAATTACCAGATTCTTTATTAACAGAATACACTACTGCACGTGGTAGAACCGTTTATGACGGCGCTGGTATTGAACCCGATATTAACATTGAAAATGAGATTTTTGATGAAGTTCTAATACATTTAGTAACGGGTGATTATATTTTCGATTATGCTACACAGTATTATTACAATAAAGATACTATTTCTGGACCAAGAGAATTTAAACTTTCGGATAACGAATTTGGGAAATTTAAAACGTGGTTAAAGAAAGAGAAATTCAGCTATAAAATAGCGTTAGAAAGAGATTTAGCAGAACTGAAAGAAGAACTAGAAATAGATTCAACCCTTTCTTTAAATCTTTCGGATGAGTTTGTGGCTTTTGAAAACAAAATTGAAGAATATAAAAGTCAAGATTTAGACCGCAACAAAGAGATGATTAAGCGTATGTTGGAAGAAGAAATCATTTCTAGGTATTATTTAGAAGATGGTGTTATTGAAGCTTCATTTCAGCATGATAAAGAAGTTCAAAAAGCTTTATCTGTATTGAATGACCAAACAAAATACAATTCTCTTCTGGCATCTAAAACAGAAAAATAATCCTATATGGAATATATTCTGCTCTTTCTTTCTGGTATTGTTGGGGGTGTCTTAACAGGTTTATTGGGAATTGGGGGCGGAATTGTCTACCTCTTTATTTTTGCTTTTGCTTTTGAGGGTTTAGGAATTCCACCCAATGAAATGCCCATTTTTTTAATTGCCAATTCATTGTATTGCGTTCTGTTTGCGTCGCTTTCGGCTAATTTTTCTCTTTTAAAACGAAAAGAAATTTACCTGAAGGAAAGTATTATTGTATTAATATCTAGTGTAATTACTTCAGTTTTAACGTTAAAATTTATAGTTGAAGCCAGCTGGTTTTCGTACGCTATCTTTAAAGTAGTTTTACTCATCTTGATCTCTTACATTTTTACAAAAACAATCATAGAATTTATTTCAGAAAAGAAAGTGGTTTACAACAATAATGAAACAACACCATTTATATATTCTGTTGCTGGTGTCTTTAGTGGGTTTATTGCCGCAGTTTCTGGATTAGGCGGTGGCGTTTCTTTAATCACTGTTTTGCACAACCTAGTAAAAATGGATATTAAGAAAGTGCGAACAATCTCTCTGTTTGTTATCTTTTTTAATGCTTTAGTGGTTGTAGTAATGAAGTCTTTTGAAAGCTTTGATTATGATTTAAGCACATCTAATTTTGGTTATATACTTTGGCCCATCTCTACGGTTACGGTTTTTGGTGTTTTGATTGGTGGCAACTTAGGTGTGCGCCTTTCCGAAAAACTATCTAGTACTATGGTGATGAAAATCTATCTGGGTTTTCTGGCCTTCTTTATTGTTAAATTATTAATTGAGATTTTCTTCTAAAATGGGTTTTATAATAAGTTTCGAAACCTCTACACCGGCTTGTTCGGTTGCCTTACACAAAGACGGAGAATTGATTGGCATTAAAGAAGTAAATGCTGAAAAGTCGCATTCGGGTAGTTTGGTGCCCATGACGGAAGAACTGTTGAAAGAAAACGGTTTAGAAGTTCAGGATTTATCGGCTATTGCAGTGGCTAAAGGCCCAGGTTCTTATACAGGTTTGCGTATTTCTACTTCAACGGCTAAGGGTATTTGCTTTGCACAAGATATTCCGTTAATAGCGGTAGGTACTTTAGAAGGTATGGCTGTTGAAATGAAAGGAAAAGCTGATGTTTTAGTGCCAATGCTAGATGCTCGTAGAATGGAAGTATACACTCAGGTTTTCAATATAAATGCTGAAGTTGTTTCTGAACCTAAAGCAGAGGTTTTGGAAGAACAGTCGTATTCCGATTTAGATCAAGCTTCAGAGATCTTATTTTTCGGGAACGGTGCGGAAAAGTATCAAGCGATTTGTAAGTTTGACAAGGCCAAGTTTATAAATGATTTTGTTCCTTCGGCAAAAGGAATTGGGATTTTAGCTTGGGAAAAACTACAGCGTAAGGAGTTTGAAGATGTAGCGTACTTTGAGCCTTTCTACCTGAAAGAATTTTATACAACTGCCAAGAAAATAATGTAGCAGATGGAAAAAGAGATTGTAAACAGAGTTGCCAGTAGCGGCATTGTAAATATAGATTTAGAAGAAATTAGACCTGAAGGTGAACGTGTAGCTTTAGATATAAAACCACTTCTTTTTCAGGAAATGATTTTGCGTGAAAAAGACATCCGTGATTACATTAAAGATACGGATTGGTCTACGTACCAAGATAAGCACGTAGCTATTTTTTGTTCTGCAGATGCTATAATCCCTACGTGGGCGTATATGCTCATAGCGTCAGTCTTGCGTCCGTTTGCGTCAACCATTCATTTTGGTGACTTAGACGGGCTAGAATCGGTGTTGTTTGCCCAAAAGATACAGTCCTTAGATGTAGCTTCTTTCGAAGATGCCAGAGTGGTGATTAAAGGTTGTTCCGATAAAGCAGTTCCTACTTCAGCTTATGTAGACATAATGACCGCGGTACAGCCGTATGCAAAATCCGTTATGTTTGGCGAACCTTGCAGTACGGTACCTTTGTACAAGAAGAAAAGAGTTTAAAAAATACAATTTCAGATGATTTCTTCTACACCGAATTTGCTATAGATCGTCATTACCCAAACCTGTAAAACGGAATGGGCTTTAATGAGATTCTTTTTTAAGAGTTCTGTCTCAAACTGTCTAGTGCACTTAATTTCGATTGCGAGCGGTTACTCCAAATCCCGGTAATAACCACCAATAGAAAACTGCCCGTAATTATAATGGTATTGGTTAAAGCGGAAAACGTATAACCTACACTAAAGACAAATTCTACCAATAGGTAGCTTACTCCAATTCCAATTAAACTGCCAATTACGGCAGCAAATATTCCTAAGAAGATAAATTCGAAGAAATTAGAGCGGTTGATTAAGCTTTTTGGGAAACCAATAATCCGTAATAACGCTTGTTCACCTTGTCTAATTAATCGGGTGTTGTTTACGCTAGAAATTAAAATCACAATTCCGGTTAAAAGACTGAAATAAGCCAGAAACTGAATGGCTAAAACAATTTTTTCTACAATTTCAGAAACCGAGTCAATCACTTCGTCTAAATCTAAAACATTAACATTAGGGAATTGCTCTACAATTTTTCGTTGGAACATAGCCTTCTTGTCCAAGTCTTTAACTAGAGCGGTAAATGCAAGTTGTTGTGGCGCTTCTTCTAGAAAACCTTTTGGGAAAACAACGGTAAAATTGGTACTGAAACTAGTCCAGTTTACTTTACGGATACTGGCTACTTTTACAATGCTTTTTATTCCCTGAATATTAAAAGTAAGATGATCACCAATCGTTACGCCCATTTGTTCGGCAGTAGTCTGTGCTAAAGAAACTACGGGTTCATCATTTGTACCAATAGAATCAATCCATTGTCCATCTTCAATGGTTTCATTGTCGGAAATATAGCTTCTAAAGGTGGTTCTATATTCACGGTCTAAAACATGTTCCGGGATTTCGCTTTCAGGATCTTCTTTTATCTCTTGAGCTTTTCTTCCGTTAATGGCTTCTAGTCTCATGGCAACTATGGGCGATTTATCAATGATGTTTACACCGCTGTTTTCCATGAATTCGGTAACGCCTTTGTTTTGTTCGGTTCTTATGTCGAATAAAATTAAGTTGGGTCTATCTTCGGATTTGTCTATAGATAACTCTCCCGTTAAAGAATTTTCAACATTAAAAAGAATAGTGATAATAGTGATGCCCAAACTTAAACTGGCCAACATTAACACCGTCTGATTGTTGGGTCTATATAAATTTCGGAAACCTTGTTTTAATGCGAAGTTCTTGCTTTTTGCCGCTAACGGTTTAAACCAATTGATCATTACGCCTGAAATGAAATACAACAACACAAAAATGGTCGCTAATCCAACTAAGAATATAAGTGCCGAAAGCCAGCTTTCGGTTTGTAACCAGGTTAATCCGTAAATAAACAGAAAGGAGAATAAATAGAAACTTTTTGGTGTATTCTTGAAAGAAGATTCAGCCTGAAAAGAATTTCTAACCGCATCCATTGGGCTTGTTTTACCGGCCGATAATAAGGGCGGTAAAGAGAAAATAGCCACCACGCTTAAACTTAATAAAAGCCCGTAAAGCACAGAACTTACCGATAAAGAAAAGTTTACCTCAACCGGAATGTATTCCCCAAGAAAGGCAGGTAATTGAACTTGTAAAAACAGTCCTAATAAAATCCCTATAACTGCACCTAAGAATCCAACGCCTAATAACTGAATTAAGAACGTAGCTAGTATTTGTCTTGAGGTGGCTCCAATGCATTTAAGCGTTGATATTTGTGGTTTTAAAGTCTGAATGTAGGTTTGTATAGCTCCAGAAATCCCAATTCCGCCTAATAATAAAGCCACCAAAGCAATCATGGTTAAATAATTACCAAGCAAACCAAAAGCTTTACCCAATCGTTCTTTACGGCTTTCGTAGGAATGTAAATTAACGTTTAGTTTCTCGAGTTCAGGGTCAAGTTCGTCAAATATTTTAGATAAGTTTTTACCGTTTTTAAGGTTTAAGTACTGGTAATACATTATTCGGCTGCCCGGTTTTATTAATTCCGTTTCTTCCAAATAATCCATTGGTAGATAAACCGCAGGTGCAAAAGCAGAAGAGAAAGAAGCTTGTCTTGGTACTTCTATCAATTCGCCTTCAATTACAAAAGTAGATTTCCCCAGTTTAAGGCTATCGCCCACTTTAATGTTGTATTGTTTAAAAATGCTTTTGTCTACCAATACGGCTTTTTTAGTACGGAAAGTAGAAGCGGCAGAAGCGGGAATGGTTTCAATTTTGCCATAAAAAGGATAAGGTCCTTTTAAGGCATGAACTTGCACAAATTTTACATCGTTATTAGGCAATCTAGCCATAGAGGTAAAAAAGCGTTCTTCCGCATGTTCTCCCGGGTATTTGTTCATCAACAACATTGCCGAATCCGAAAAAGGTTGGTGTGCGCTAGCCTGAAAATCGGCACCTAATAACTCTTTAGCTTCACCGTCTAAACTGCTGTAAATGTTGTTTTTAAAACCATCTATAGCCACAAAAGAAGCTGTGCCTAGAACTACGGCTAAGGAAAATAGGAACAATTTACTTTTAGAGCGTCTGCTCAATCGTTGGCTCATTAAGAGCGACCAGCTAAGCCACTTCATGCTGTGTGATTTCAGAGATTTTACCGCCTTTTATTTCTAAAATTCTGTCCGTTTTGGCAGCTAAAGTACGGTCGTGGGTAATAATGATTAGGGTGGTGTTTTGGTCTTTATTCAGTTCGAAAAGTAGTTTTTCTACTTTGTCGCTGGTTTCTTCATCTAGATTACCGGTAGGTTCATCCGCAAATAAGATTTTCGGTTCGTTAGCAAAAGCCCGGGCAATAGCAACACGTTGTTGTTCGCCACCACTTAACTGAGTAGGATAATGATCAATTCTGCCTTCCAAACCAACCCGTTTTAGAAGTTCGGTTGCTTTTTCAATTTTATTAGGGCTGTCTTTTAATTCCAGCGGAATAAGAACATTTTCTAAAGCGGTAAGGTTATTCAAAAGTTGAAAGTTTTGAAAGATGAAACCAACCGACTGATTTCTTAGTTTTGTTCGTAGTTCTTCTTTTAGTGATTTAATGTTTTGTTCTAATAAAAGCAATTCACCGTTAGAGGGCGTGTCTAAACCAGCACAAATTCCTAAAAGCGTAGTTTTACCACTGCCAGATGGGCCAACTATGGAAACCGTTTCGCCTTTAAAAACCTCAAAAGAAATATCTTTTAAGATATGAATCTCTTTATCGGGTAACAGAAAAGTCTTATTAAGATTATTCGCTTTTAGTATCGAAATACGGTCCATTGAAACTTTATTTTTGAAACAAGTATAAACACTTTAATATTACGAAGGTATTAACATTTATAGTATGAATAAGTTTCTGTATTTACTGTTTGTTGTAACATTCTTTTTTTCTTGTTCCGAAAACAACTCTTCAATGACTTCGGAAGAAGTAAGTCCTGAAAAAAAAGAAGAAAAAGCACCAGAAGATAAACTAGAAACAAATGGTAAGATTGTTTGTTTTGGTAACAGTTTAACGGCTGGTTATGGTTTAGATCCCAAGGATGCTTGGCCACAGTTGTTGCAAAACCGCATAGATAGTTTAGACTATAATTATGAGGTAGTAAATGCCGGGGTAAGCGGAGAAACTACTTCTGGTGGTTTAGGCCGTGTTGATTGGATACTGAAACAAGGCGTAGATATATTTATCCTGGAGTTAGGAGCAAATGATGGTTTACGTGGCATTGATTTAACCGAATCGAAAAAGAATCTTACTGCTATTATTGAAAAAGTGAACGCTAAATATCCAGAAGCTACCATCATTTTAGCAGGCATGAAATTACCCCCGAATTTAGGCGAAGTGTACGCCGACAAGTTTGAGGCAATGTTTGTAGAATTAGCCCAAGAGCAAAACGTGAAATTGATTTCTTTCTTCCTAAAAGATGTAGCCGGCAGACCAGATTTAAATATAGAAGACGGCATTCATCCTAACGAGCAAGGCCAAAAGATAGTGGCTAATAATGTTTGGGAAGTGTTGGAAGGGGAGTTGTAAGTTTTCAGGAATAGTCTATTATAAAAAAGAGTAAATAACTTCTGTTAAACGACTTTTTTCAAAAGGCTTTTTAATCAATGCATCAGCTTCCGATTTGTTGAAAATCTTATCTGCATCGGCACGGGCTGTAAATAAAACTACAGGTATATGTGAAAAATGTGGATTGCTTTTTATGACACTAGTTAACTCTATACCCGACATGTAATCTAGGTTTACATCCATTAATATTAAATCGGGTTCAATTTCTTCTATTTGGTTGATAAAACTCATGCTATTATCTATTCCAATAACATTAAAAGTGTCAGCAAATACTCTTTTAATAAGAATTATAATGTCTTTATCATCATCCATTAATAAAATGATGGGTCTCTCTGTAATTTCCATAATATAAATAGAGGAAGGTTTTGATTCTAAAACTTTGTAGGAAGGATTAATCTTAATCCATTTCTCATAATAGATTTCCTGAACTTTTTGTTCAATTTATTAACGGAAATTTAACCAGATTAGCTTATAAAAATTTAATAATATCTCTGCTACCATGTAACACACGTACAATTCGGATATGGTTTTTATTAATAAGCTAAAAAATGATGTTTGAAACGGAAGTAAAGCTATAAAGCCCATTCTTAATTTCTGGACGTTCTTTGCCTATTTGTGGATAGTTAAAAATTACTTGAAATTGATCTCTTAATCCAATTAAATAATTGATTGCCTGTTTTTTGCCAAAATTGTGACTTCCATAATCATAAATACGCTCAATGTCCTCTTGTGTTTTCCTTATTGATTGTAATGATCCATTAACCCTTTTTCTTGGATTCAATAATTTGATCCATTGTCATAGAGCTGTCTGGCTCATTCCAACCGAATTCAATTTCATTTCTTAAATCATGGATTACTTTTACTCTATAGATACTATGCAAACGTAAGGCATCTCTTATAACTTCACTATTATTCTGGTAGTCACCCGATGCAACTTGTTTAGCTATGTAATCTTCCTGTTGTTTAGTGAAACTTATATTCATGATGGAAGATTTATGTCTAAATAAAGCAAATATGGATGTTGTTAAAAAATATATAGTTAATACTAAGTTTTTGAGAAAGCTACTACATGAAAAACTCCATGATTAACCCCGTAAAGATTATCGAACCCAAGAAGCTTAAGCCAGAGATTTTGAAAAGCCTATAAATCTGGTTTCTGGTTTTTAATTCGGTTTTAAAAAGTTCGTTTTTGTATAAAATAGGATAGTTTTTTTGTGGTGGAATTGAAGAATAGGATTCTTCAGACCAACCTTCATAGTCCCAATATGAGACAGCTACATCATCAGGATAATATTTATTCTTTTTATAAAAAGCTATTTTTTTATTGAGCTTAGCATTTTCAACATTATACCAATACAGAAAAAACGCGGTTGATAGCATGGTTGTACAAGGAACAATTAATAAAAAATATTCTAAAGTACTGGATGGCGTCATATAAAATTTAAATCTCTAAAAGAAACGAGTCTTTGTCTTTCAGTTTTTCAATACGATAAATGTTCTCTGAGAATATTTATAACAATGTAATGTTAGCAGTGTTACCTAAATTGATTTTAATAAGCTTTTTTGGGGTTTTGTTGACAAAAAATGAATCTCTAAAATCGGAATCTTTACTAATAACCACAAAATCGTTTTGATCTGCATATTTACAAATGTCTGCATCTTTGGTGTTCCATTTATCTAGAATATCATTAACATGGATTGCTTCATGTCCTAATGAGTGGAGTTTGTTAACTAATTTGTAGGTTATGTGAACATCACAAAGAAAATGCATTATGCAATATCTTTTAAAGAAAAGCCTGTTAGATAAAGTTTAGCAAAATTTAAGCAAGCTAAAATATCTTCTTTTTCTAAATCTTTATGGTCTTCTAAAATTTCATTTATAGACATACCAGATCCAAGCATATCTATAATGACTTCTACTGGCCAACGCATGTTTCTTACACAGGGCTTGCCGTGACATATTCTTGGGTTAGTAGTAATCCTTTCTAATAGATTGCTCATAGATACTTCTTTATTTTAAAGATAAGGAATTAATTCTTTACTCTAAAAAGTTACTAAAAAAGACAAAACGTCGGTAATAATCAAAAAAATTACCGACGTTAAGCTGTTATTTTATATACTTAAAATCATGTCCTTCCGGTAACTGAATCAAGAATTCGTAAATCAAGGTCAATTACACCTTGAATATCATCTTTGGCAGCAGTTTCTACCGTAGTGTGCATGTATTTTAAAGGCAACGAAATTAATGCAGAAGCTACCCCTTCGTTAGAATAAGCAAAAGCATCGGTGTCTGTACCGGTTGATCTAGAGGTGGCAGAAAGTTGTGTTTTGATTTCTTTCTTTTCAGCCGTTTCAATAATCATGTCCAACAAGTTGTTTTGTACCGCTGGCCCGAAGGTTAAAACAGGTCCTTTTCCGCAAGCTAAATCACCGCTGTCTTTTTTGTCGTACATAGGCGATTGTGTATCGTGCGTAACATCTGTAACAATGGCCACATTAGGTTTAATTTTGGCAGCAATCATTTCGGCACCACGTAAACCAATTTCTTCCTGTACAGCATTAACAATGTATAAACCGAACGGAAGTTTTACGTTTTCTTCTTTCAGTCTCTTAGCAACTTCGGCAATCATAAAACCACCAATACGGTTGTCTAAGGCACGGCCGGTGTAGTATTTGTTGTTCAGCTCCATTAGTTCGTCATTAAACGTAATTACCGAACCTTCATGGATGCCCATTTCTTTCACTTCATCGTAAGAAGAAGCCCCAACATCTACAAAAATGTTTTTCAGGCTTGGGTTATCTTCTTTGGCTTTTCTTACATGAATAGCAGGCCAGCCAAACACCCCTTTTACAATGCCTTTTTTAGTGTGAATATTTACCCGCATAGAAGGCGCAATCTGATGATCTGAACCTCCATTTCGGATCACATAAATGTAGCCCTCTTTGGTAATGTAGTTTACAAACCAGCTAATTTCATCCGCATGGGCTTCAATAACTACTTTGTATTTCGCTTCTGGATTAACAACTCCAACAACGGTTCCGTAGGTATCGGTAAAATAACTGTCAACGTAGGGTTTAATGTAATCTAACCAAGTTTGTTGACCACTTTTAGCACCGGTAGGTAGCTTAGATTCAAAACCGGTAGGTGATGCTGTGTTTAAATAATTAAATAGAAACTTAACGCTTTCTGGTGTCATAGTTTATGGGTTCATTTTTCGGTTTGAAATACTCGTTTTTGTGATCTGTGGCACAAAAAGCGGGTTACATCTCTATAAAATATAGGTATTAATGAATGGAAATTAAGAATAATCGTTTTAAAACATATATTTGCGGTCGTAATTTTCCTTTTATGTCAAAGAATATTGCTGTCATAGATCTTGGAACCAATACTTTCCACTTGGTGATTGCCGAAGTGAAGGAAAGCGGTTTTACTTATTTGTACAAGGAGAAAGTACCTGTAAAAGTAGGAGAGGGTGGTATTGACCACGGAATTATTACGGAACCCGCCAAAGCTAGAGCTATTGAGACGCTTACTTATTTCCGTACATTGATTGATAAATACAATGTAGAAACGGTACGGGCAATGGCTACTAGTGCTTTTAGAAATGCTTCTAACACGGATGAAATTGTTGCCGAAGTATTGGCTAAAACAGGTATTCAGATTGAAGTAATTCACGGTATTGAGGAAGCGCGTTATATTTTTAAGGGCGTGTCCGATTCGTTGGAGCTACCAGATTCTAATTCATTAATTATAGATATTGGTGGCGGTAGTGTAGAGTTTGTGCTTTGTAATAGTAAAGAAGTTATTTGGGAAAGAAGTTTCGAAATTGGAGGGCAACGATTAATGAACAGGTTCCACCAGTCGGACCCCATGACTGAAGATGACCGAAGCCGAATTATTGATTTCTTAAAAACAGCTTTAATAAGTTTAGAAACCGTTTGTAAAAAACACAAGCCCGAAAATTTAATTGGTGCCTCTGGTTCTTTTGATACCTTAATGGATGTGGCTAATGGTGGTGAAAATTCTAATCCAGATGCTGTCTCATTTCAGATTGATGAAGATACATTACAAGATATTATGGATGATTTAATCCATAAAACTACCCAAGAAAGAAGAGCAATACCCGGTATGATTGAAATGCGGGTACAAATGATTGTTGTGGCTTCGGTTTTAATTCAACATGTATTAACCTTAAGTCCGTTTAAGAATATTTTCACTTCCCGCTACGCACTTAAAGAAGGTGTTTTACTTACTGAACTGGACTCTACTTTTATTTCCGAGTAAATAAATTGTAGCAAAAGTAAGTCCCATCCCTGCCGCTAAGGCCACTAAAGTACTTCCCGTTAGATTATTAATAATAATTGCAGAAACCGAAATTGCTGCACAAGAAAGTGCATAAGGTATTTGAGTTCTTACGTGTGAAATGTGGTTACACTTAGACGCCATTGAGCTCAATATGGTTGTATCTGAAATAGGAGAGCAATGATCCCCAAATACAGATCCGCTTAAAACAAAAGCTACCGAGGAGTACAATAATTCCATGCTTTCAGGCTGAGATAGGCCTAGTTTCTGAGCAATTTGCCAAGAAACAGGAATTACCAAAGGATAAAGAATGGCCATAGTTCCCCAGCTTGAACCCGAAGCAAAAGAAGTAACTGCAGCTAATAAAAAGATGGCAATCTGAAAGAATAACATAGAATCTATGTTTTCATTCACAAACTGAATAAGAAAATCGGTGGCTTTTAAGTCTTCTATAACATAGGCCAAAGTCCATGCTAACACCAGAATACTAACCGATTCTAACATCTGCTCAAAACCTTCAAAAATCTTTTTGGTAATCTGGTCCGATTTATTTTCGGTTAAGGTAAGAATTATAGCAAATAGTAAGGAAGAAGAGGAACCATATAACAGTGCTTTGTAAGAGTCGGCATTACCAATAATTTCTTTAATGCTGGTGAATTCTCCGCCGCTGGCATTAATTCCTGTAACAATTAACCCTATGAAAGTAACCAAAACCAAGACTACAATGGGAATAATGGCCAAATACGGTTTGCCGTATTCAAAGGTAGCTCTAGAGGTGATTTTACGTTCTTTAGCATCATTTTCAGCTTTGTTCATAGGCCCATAATCTTTGCCTGTCCAGATAATAAGAAAGACAAAAAACAAAGTGAAAAGCGAATAGAAACTGTATTTCAGAGAATGTAGGAAAACATCGTAAGCAGAGGTGTCTAAACCCAAATGCTGAATTCCGTCTTCTATGTATCCTATTTCGGCACCAATCCAAGTGGTTACAAAAGCAATAGAAGCCACCGGCGCGGCGGTACTGTCAATTATATAAGCCAGTTTTTCTCTAGAGACTTTGTATTTATCCGTTAACGGACGCATACTGTTTCCAACAATAAGCGAGTTGGTGTAATCATCAAAAAACACCAATAGACCCAAAAAATAGGTTGTTAGCTGGGCGCCTCTTTCAGAACGAACGGTACCCGTAATTAATTCTACCACACCTTTCATTCCGCCGTTGTAATGGATTAACGAAACCATTCCGCCAATCATAAGGGTGAATAGAATAATGTAAATGTGGCCTTCGTTGTTTAAAGCACCAATTAAATAGGTGTCAAGTGCTATAGCAAGGCTAGAAGCCGAAGCGCCGTGTAATAAAAATACACCCGTAATTACACCCAACAACAAAGCTGGGATTACCTTTCTGAAAACTAAAGCAAATAATATTGATACAAAAGGAGGTAATAAACTAATCCAGGTGCCTTCCACGTTTCTTCCAATTTAGCGGCTAAAATGCGTAGATCATTCCTAAATTCAAAATCCATTTTGTTTCTTGCTGCAATCCGTTAAGCTGTTGCCATACCGGAATTCTAATAGTTGACTGTATAGTTAAGTCTTTGATTTTAACATCTAAACCCGAATTTACGTACAAGAAATCACCACCTGTATTTTTTTGCTTATAGTCGTTTAATTGATCATTTTGTGTGTCCTCGTAATAGAAACCCAGTTTTGGCACAAGGTCTATCTGGTTTACAAAGATTTTATAAAAGGTATTTGCGTAAACATTTAGTTGATTTCCATAAGTGTATTGTATGGCGTAATTCTGGTTGCTAGGGTATTTTTTTCCTTTAGAATTGAATAAATAATTAATAGAAGAACTTAATCCATAACGTTTATTCAGTATCATAAAATGACGCAATTGAAGCAAGTAATTTACCGTTCCGCGCCCAGGTTGGTGAGAAGGATCAACAAATTCTCCGTTAGCATCTACTACTTTATGAGCGCCCGTTGGTAAGTAAATTCCAGCGCCGTATTTTAACGTGTGGTTAGCTACATCTCTTTTTTTTCGGTTAACTAACATGGCAGCAATAAAAACATCTCCTATTCCTGCTTCTTTGTGTTTAGCATCACCAATACGTCCGTCAGAATAATAAACAGTTTGGTAATAATCTTCGTTTTGAATAAAAGGGATAACTAAACTAAGGTTCAGCCAATCTTTTACATTTTGGTTGTAACGTATTTCTGCAAACTGAAATCGTTCGTAATCATTTTGTGTTTCTACTGTAGTTCCAAGATACGTAGGAATACGGTGTAACGTATTTAAGCTGGGTTTAGATAAACTCTTATTATAACCTTGATTAAAACGCTGATTGTAGAATATGCCAACGTATGAATTCGTCTGAACACTGTTGTAATCGTAAGTGTAACAGCCGCAAGCAAAAAGCTCTGGTAAAGCAAAAAGCGTTAAGCTTAAGAGTAATAAGTATTTATTCTGAAAGGAAATTTTCATCGTTCAGTGTGTTTAGGAAATCTTTTATGTCTGCTATTTCCTCAGTTGTAAAATTAAAACCTGAATTAGGAATTTCGGCACTTAAAGTTGCCGATTCCTTTATACTAGAAGAGTAATGATCTAAAACGTCATCTAGAGTGTTTAATCTACCGTCGTGCATGTATGGGGAAGTAAATGCTAGGTTCCGCAAAGAAGGAATTTTGTACTTACCTAAATCTTCCTCATTAAAGGTTATTCGGTATCTTCCCAAACGTTCGTCTTCTCCCGAATAAGAAAATTCACTATCTAAGCCATTGTTTTCAAAATTGAAAGAAGAAAACAGCGGTTCTGTATGGCAAGAGCTACAATGTTGTTGCACTAGCGTATATCCTCTTTTTTCTGAAGTAGAAAACGTTGCTTTCCCTTGTAAAACATAGTCGTATTTACTGTTAAAAGAAGTCAACGATCGCTGAAAAGCTGCCAAAGCTTTCATTACTTCATTAATCTTAATTTCAGAAACTGAAAACGCATTTCTAAATTTTTCGGGGTAGGAAATATGGTTGTTCAATTGTTTTTCAAGCGTAACTAAATCTTTACCCATTTCATGTTCCGAAGTTAAAGGACCCAAGGCCTGCGACTCTAAATCTTTGGCGCCACCTTCCCAAAAGAAGGACGTATGCCAACCAATATTGAACAGGGCTGGGGCATTTCTAACTAATGTTTCTCCCGAAATACCAATGTTGCTCAAAGCCACACCATCGGAAAATGCTTTTTCACGTAAGTGGCAACTAGCACAAGAGATAGAGCTATCGGCCGAAAGAATAGGGTCAAAGAACAGTTGTTTCCCTAAAGCAATTACATCCGGATTTGTATGGTATTCTTTTAAACCAGGTTGTTCAGGAATGTAATTGGGAAGCATAGAAATGTTTTCCTGCTCTTCTTTTTTAGAACAGGAAAACAAAAATAGAACTAGGCTTATATAGATAAGCTTATTTTTCATGCTTCATGGTCATAGCGGGTTCCATATTTTCTACATGGTGAAGCATTAAGAAACCATTTTCGTAATTTTTGGCAAGAACACCGCCTCCAGAACCGTGTGCAATGTTTAGTAAATCAAGATCAATAGTTGTAGGGTTTTTAAAGATCTCTAGAATATTGGCCATAAAATGGGTCATGGTAACGGCATCCTTATTTACCAAAATCGGATTTGTAAAGCTTAAGGTTTTGTAGTTTTCATCTTTACCTACATGGTAAGCAAACGCACCCGATTCCGTAGTGTCTGTTCTGTAATTTCCTTCAAACTTTAAGAATTTATAACCCGTGTCCCAAATCCAAAGCATACCTTCGGAAGCAGTAGGAGATAAATCCCCAGAATGATTGTTAGTGTGGTTGGCAATAGAATCTACACCAATCCCGAAAGTAATGCCCGTGTACATACCTGAAGGAATGCTGTCTAATGTAAAGCTATACATAGCCTCGCCACTAGTTTTCTTTACTAATAGGTAAGATTCTGGAATAGCATAATCTTCATTTTCACCCGTTAAAGTAATGTTGCTTACAAAAAAGCGTAAGTCCGTAACCTGAATGGTGTCGTTGTTTTCGGTAACAACATCTTCGTTGTAATTTAACATTTTGTCACCGGCCATAAATTCAACCATAAATTTTACAGAGCCTTTTGCACTTTGATATCCAGGTTCTTCAATTTTAGGTTCGGTTGTTTCTTCTTTTTTACATGACATGATAGAAAGTAAAGCGAAAGCAATAGCTGCAATAAATAAAAATTGAGTTTTCATTTTGATGATTTAGTCTGTTTAATAAATTGTATAAGGCCTTATTATAGCATACGAAATAGCATTAGACGACTGCTTTAGTCGCAACGCAAAACGTTTCCATAATAGGCGTTTAATGTATGTTAAATAATTATTGGGTAGACTATACCCGAGGAGGATCAAGAAGATCGTATTCAGAAAGAAAAATATAATGTTGCACGTACCTAAATTGGTGTAATAGGTTAAGCTGTTTGGTTAAGCTTTTTTCTTCCGAAATGTTTTTTGCGCTTGCTAAATATTCGAATTGAATTTTTGGAGCCTGAAATTTACTTTCTGTTTCTTCTTCCTGAAGCTGTTGAGTTACTTTTTTGAAATGGCATTTACCGTTACAATCCAATTGAGGTTTGTATTTATTAACGCAATACTTTTCGGTAAAATAGGCACGGTTGGCTTCAAATGTAATTGTAAAAATAGACAGCGAAAGCATGTTAATGCTTAAGAGCAAAATAAGTAAACTAGATTTTATTTTTAAAACCGCTGACATTTAGTATCAAATATACGCTAAGTTTAATTAAACAGGGTCTGTTTTAACATTTACTGAGAAAAGGCTTTTTATTGTGATTATTAAAGTCATTTAAAGGTCTTTTGTAGAATCATTAAACAACGTTTATAGAATATTAAAATTTTTTATAATGCTTACTTCAGATGATCTACAATTTAAACCCAAAGGCGGATTTTCTTTTTGGATGCTTATTTCTATTTTTTCAACAAAAGAAAAAGTTTGTTTTACTTCCTTAATAATATCCTCGGCAATGGTTTCTAAAAGGGAAGAGGTGAGTTGCATTCTCTTAAATACAATTTTACCAAGTATTTCGTAATCAACGGTTCTGTTTAAATGCTCGTCAATTTTTTTATCACTCTTGTAGAAAGCCGAAATATTAACAATAAAACGATTTCCGCTACGTGTTTCTTCGGAATAAAGGCCGTGGTTGGCGTAGAAAATTAGATCGTTAAGAGAAACCTTGTACATGTTCGGGTTAGTCAATCATATCGAAGAAACTGCCGCCTTCTTTTTTAGAGTCTTCTACTTTTTCTTCGCTCTTGGGTTCTGCAATGTGTTCTTTGCTTTCTTCCTTTTCCTGAATAGGAGTTGCTTCTTTTTTAATTTCGAACTCAATCTCTCTTTTGGCTTCAATTGCTGTTGCTTCTTCCGTTTTTGGTTCAGCCTTAATTTCAACCTTTTGAAGGGGTCTTTCTTCTCTTTTAATTTCTTGTAATGCCGAATAGTCTACCGATGTGTTAGAAATAATTTCATCGGCAGTAGGTACTTTTATAGATTGAAATCCTGGAGATCTCGATTTTATTTTCTGAACTCTTTCTAAGGTATCGCTGGCAGCGTGTTGTAAATCTTGTAGTAAAGTTTCTTTCAGTGTTTCAATGTTGTTGTATTCTATTTCAAGCTCTTTAATTTGATCTTTTACTCCCGAAAGTGATTCTTTAACAATCATTTCAGCATCTTCAATCATACTTCTGGCTTGTCTTCTGGCTTCTCTTGTTAAGGCTTCAGAATCCATGTGCGCCTCTTTTAACATCAACTCAGCATCTTTCTTGGCTTGTTCTACCATATGTGATCCTGTGTCTTCTGCGGTTTTCAGCGTTTTGAATAAAGACGATTCCACTTCCCGTAGTTTTTCAACGTCTTTTTCAAGAGATTCAATTCTATATTTTTGATCTTTATTTTTAGTGTTAAGGGTTTCCCATTCTTGCGATAAAGACATTAAAAATGCATCTACTTCTTCTTTGTCGTATCCTCTAAGTTTTTTTTCGAATGTTTTTTGACGAATTTCTAAGGGTGTAATTTTCATAGTAGTGCTTCTTCAAATGTGAGTTCCCAAACGGAAATTGTTCTGTCGTCGCTGGCAGAAAGCAGATAGTTTCGGTAGTTGCTCCACAGTACTCGGTTTATGGAAGTGCCATGGCCGGCGTGTCGGGCTTTGTCAATTACTTTCAGCAATTTAAAGCTGTTGGCATCCCAAACCTTAACCGATTTATCCATGCTGCAAGTTACAAAGTAGTTGCCATCTGGACTATATGCAAGATCATTAATTGTAAACATATGGGCCACAATATCTTCCTGTAACTCAAAGTTTTTTTCAACATTCCATATTTTCAAATGCGCATCTCTTCCTGCCGAAAGTAAAAACTTGCCATCTGGTGAAAACTTAACAACAAAAACAGAATTAGAGTGCGCTGTTAGAGTGTTTACTACTTGGTAGTTTTTGTTTAAAATATAAATATTATTGTCGCTTGTGCCAATAGCAATGGTTTCATTTAAAACGGCAATGCTTCTAATACTACTGGTTGAAACCTGTAATGTTCTTTTTATGAATTTAATTTCGGCATCTACTACATAAAGATTACCAGCTGCGTCTCCAATTAGAATGTTGTCACCAAAATAAGCAATAGTAAAAATGGCTTTGTCGGTAATTTTAAGAGAACGTTCTTCTTTTTGGGTATGAAGATTTATTTTATGAATACCATCAAAATTATCACCGGCCAATAAGGTTTGTTCTTTTTCTGAACGCGCCAAGGCATAAACCGAATTATTTAACTTAGAAAGCAAAACCCCATTTTCTGGTGTTTCTAAATCCCATTCTACAACCATTCCGTCTCCAGCACAGGAAAGAATTTTGTTTTCAGTAATCCCATAAGAAAGGTTATAAACACAGTCTTTGTGCCCGTTGAGTGTAGCTATTTTTTTGACTTCAATTTTTACAGATTTACTCATGTTTAAGTATATCTAATAATTCCTGAACTTCTTGCACTTTGTCTGTTTCGCCTAATTTTTCGAAACATATCATTAGGTTTCTTAATACTCTTGTTAAGGTATCTAAATTAGTGCAAGGCTCGTAAAATGAATCTTTAGGTGTAAGTTTTAATTGTTTTATGTAATTGTCAATGTCTGCTTTAGAAAAAATAAGTCCTTTGTTAAAGACATTAATGTAAAACTGATCCATTTCGTTTTTATAAGTTAAAACAAAAAGATTAGGAAGATTTACACCATGTAGTGGGATTTTAAGCCGTTGTGCAATCATCATGTAAATTACGCACAACGAAATGGGGTTCCCTTTTCTGCTTTCCAGAACAATGTTAATCATGGAATTACCGGGGGAATGGAAATTCTTGGTGTTGGGTAAGAATTTCATTACCCTAAAGAAGATGTGGTTTAAAGTTTGAACTTCGTCAATGGCCGACTCAGATTCTTTGTATTCTATCCAAGCTTCGTAATAAAGTTGTTCAAACTGGGCTTTTAATTGTGCGTAATCTAAGTCTGGGTACTGATAGGTTGCCACCACCCAAAGACCTTTTAAAAGGTCTTCTTGTTCGTGTTTTTTCCAATAACTAAGACGTTCAAATAAGTTTTGGTATTGCATCTGGTGAATCAGATTCTCAATACGTTCTTGCGCTAAAGGACTAAAGTTAGATTCCCATTCTTTTTCAAGTATAGGAATAACATCTTCTCCCATAGAAAGAAGCGTTTCTTTAACGTGTTCGATTACTTCTTGATCGGTATCGTCTAATAAGGAAAGTAGCGCTTTTAGTTTTGGTTCGTCCATTCAGTAAAACTTGCCTTTAAGCTAGTATACGCCTATTTGTCTTTTTTTCCAAAAACACTGAAGTGGATGTACCTACCCGGACGATCTTGCATGTCTAAAAGAAGGCTGTCTAAATCAATTACAGCTTTATTAAGATTATTGGCTAAACTATCTTCTTTTAATAATTTGCCAATGGCACCATTTCCCGAATTGATATTGGTAGTGATTTTCTCTAAGTTCTGCATGGTTTTAGAAGCGGCAGCAACGGTTTGTTTTAATTCAAGATTATTTAGCGTATCTGCAATTTGGTCAAACTTTGCTAAGATTGGTCTTAAGTCACCACTAACATGTTTTAAAGAATCGCTAATAGAGTTTAGGTTACTAAAAACTGAGTTGATGTTTTTTTGATTGTTTTTGAAAGTGTTATCTAGGGTAGCCGTTAAGCCTTCTATGTTTTGCATAGTCCGTTGAAGGCTTTGTACAGAAGAATCTATACTTAATTTTTGTTCTTCCCTTAGTATGTCTTTAATGCTGGCTATAAGTGTGTCTATATTATCTACAATTGGTCCAGATTTTTTAGAAAGCATTGAGGTTAAAGAAGCTTCTTTAGCAGCAATTAAATATTCGCCTCCACTGTAATCTTCAGTATTAGGCTCTGGTTGTATTAACACTATGGTTTTACCGCCTAACAAACCTTGATCAGCTAATTCAGCTATGGTTTTATTACCAATTATAATTTCGCTGTTTACGGTTATGGTAATAACAAGACTATCGTGTTTTTGGTGGTCTAAACGGATTTTTTCTACAGATCCCACCGAAAATCCATTTATTACTACTTGGTTTCCTACTGCTAAACCATCAATATTATCATACTGAATATAATATTCGGTTTGGCCTGTAAAAAATTCTTGTCCTTTTAAAAAGCCAAATCCAATGTAAAGTATTACAAATGAAACAACGGCTAATATCCCTACTTTAAGTTCTTTTCTCAAGGTCAGTTTTTGTTATATGCGTTTTCCAGTTCTGAACGGTATTCTTTAAAGGCACGGTAAATACCAGAAGCCATTAGAACCTGATTGTTTTTATTATTTAAATAATGTTCTTCTGTAGAATTGGTTAAAAAACCAAGTTCAACTAAAACAGAAGGCATGGCAGTTTTCCAAAGTACTAAAAGACCAGCTTGTTTAACGCCTCGGCTTTTTCTATTTACTCTTTCGGTAAACTGGTTTTCAATTTTAGATGCCAATATTAAGCTATTCTCAATATGTGCATTTTGGTATAACGAAAATAAAATATGCGCTTCGTCCGAATTAGGGTCAAAGCCATTATAATTTTCAATATAGTTATCTTCTTTTAAAACAACGGCATTTTCTCTTTTTGCTACTTCTAAGTTCCCGTCAGAAGTATGTAACCCCATTGTATAAGTTTCCGTTCCCGCTACCACTGGAGGGCCGGCATTGCAGTGTATACTAATAAACACATCTGCATTAATTTTGTTAGCCATTTTTGCTCTTTCGTGCAGCTCAACAAAATAATCTTTATTTCTAGTATAGATGATTTTCACATCTGGCATATACTCATTAAAAATGCGGCCTAATTCTAAGGCAACATCTAAGGCAACATCGGCTTCTTCAGAAGCTTTTCCATGACAGCCTGGGTCTTTTCCCCCGTGTCCTGCATCAATAACAACTGTTTTGATATGATATTCTTTCTTCTCTAACGTTGTAAACGAGCAAAACACCAGAACCCCTATCAGGAAAAAAGTAGTAATATTTTTCACTTTTTTCGTTTTGTTTAAGCTATTGATCTATTTTTGTGCAAAATCGTAAAATTTTGCCGAAAACTGAAGATCGCGTTATATATTTTGTTTAGAAGGTATTTTCTTCTTTTATTCTCTGTGTTTTGTTCTTATGGCTTATTTGCTCAAGAACAATTGCCTAACGCCGATTCCGCCGTTGTTGATACTACTATCTTCCAAAGCGATTCTCTGCTTACAGATACACTTGCGCCCAAGAAAAAGGAAGCCAAGATGGATAATGTAATCAATTACGACGCCAGAGATTCTATCTATTTCGATATTAAAAGCCAAATGATGTACCTCTACGGAGATGCACATGTGGATTATGGTGTACGGGCACTAGATGCCGATTTAATTACTATAAATTGGGGAACAAGTTTGGTTAAAGCCACTTATTCGACCGACAGTTTGGGTAAAAAAATAGGTGTTCCACTTTTTGATGACGATGGTGAACAATTTAATGCAGATACCATCCTCTATAATTTTGAAACTGAAAAAGGATATATTTCTGGTATTATAACCGAGCAAAGCGGTGGTTATATGAGGGGAGATGCTTCGTATAAAGACGCCAATAATGTAATTTATGTACAAGGGGGTGAATATTGCCCTTGCGAAGATCCTAATGCAGGCACCTATTTTAGAGCAAATAAAATTAAAGTTGTTCCTGAACAAAGAGTTTACACAGGGCCGGGTATAATGTATATTGGGGATATACCAACACCATTATTATTGCCGTTTGGTTTGTTCCCTGCTTCGGATAGAAAAACATCTGGTATTGTACCTCCTATATTTGGGGAAAGCGCCACCCGTGGTTTCTATTTAAGAGATATGGGCTTTTACTGGGCTGTTAATGATTACATAGGAACAACTTTTAGAGGTGAATATTACTCCAGAGGTGGGGGAGGGTTAAGTAATTTTACCCAATACAAGAAAAGGTATAAGTACAATGGTGATATGGCACTTATGTACAGAAGAGTGATTCAAGATGCAGATGGGTATGACGAAACTTTAGCAACTGATTATAGTATTCGGTGGAAACACCAACCAGTTTCTTACGGGGGGAAAAGTTTTTCTGCCGATGTTAACTTTGAAACCACTACTTACAGTAGCCGTAATGAATTGGATTTAAACCGCAACATTAGAAGTGATGTTCGGTCTAATATTAATTACAGCACACCAATAAGAAAGACGCCTTTTTCTACTGATATTAATCTTAGACACGAACAGAATAACCAAAGCGGTATCATCAATTTTAATTTACCAGATGTGTCTTTAAGTATGAGTCAGCTTAAGCCATTTGCTTCTTCTAATTCGGTGGGTTCTAAATCTGAAGGCAGGAAATTATACGAAAGTATAAGTATCCGTTATGCGGGTAGTTTTAGTAATAAATATACCAATGAATTTGATGCTTCTAAATCCTTTGGGTTTGAGGTGGCTAATGCCCGTCCAGACACTATATTGCCTTTTCAAGGACCCAATATGTCCGATATATTTGCGAATGGCAATTATGGGATAACGCACAGAATTCCAATTTCGGCATCTATGAAATTAGGCCCCGTAAATATGAACCCAAGTTTCAGTTATACAGAAAACTGGTACCCAAATCAATATTCTTATGCTTATAGTCAAAAGGATAGTGCGGTGGTGGTAGATACAGTTGGTGGTTTTGGCAGAGCCTATAATTATTCTACAGGCGTAAGTTTTGATACTCGTTTGTACGGGATGTATTCTTACAAAGGTGAAAAACAAGCTAAACTAAGACACACAGTAAACCCTAGCTTAGGATTTTCTTATTCGCCAGAAACATATGATAATCCAGATGTTTACCAATTAGTTCAGGTTAATGAAAGCGGTACAGAAAGAAGGATTTCTAGGTACCAAGGTAATGTAATGGGTACACCCGGGGGAAGAGAGGCAGCGTCTATTAATTTTGGGATTAGAAATGATTTTGAATTGAAGTATTTGCCTAAAGATGATACTACGGGGAAGTTTAAATACATTAAAATTTTAGAAAACTTATCGGCTAGTTCTAGTTACAACATGATTGCCGATTCTTTTAACCTTTCCAATTTTAGGTTTGGTGCTAACTCATCTGTAATTAAAAATATTAATATACGTTCCAGTTTAACTGTTGATCCTTACACCTACTATGCAGATTCTATTAATGGACAAGGTGATATTGTTACGCAACAGAAAATGAATGAATACGCTTGGACAACCGGCCAAGGATTGGGGCATGTGAGTAATTTTAATATTAACCTAGGCGGTGCATTTACCCCAGAGAGTTTTAGAAGAAAGAAAAAGACCGAAGAGGAAGAGTCTAGTGCCGAACGTTCTGAAAGATATAAAAACCCAGAGCGGTATGTGGATTTTACAGTTCCCTGGAAATTTGGTTTTAATTACAACTTCAATATTGATAAAACTGGTTTGCTTGAAGCAAATAAACGGCAGTCTTTATCTTTTAACGGAGAATTAAAAATATCTGAATTCTGGAAAGTAGACATGAGTGTGGCCTACGATTTAGATACCAAAAAATGGATTTCACCAAGGGTAAATATTTACAGAGATCTTAATTGTTGGGAGTTGTTTATCCGTTGGGTGCCATTTGGGCCAAGCCAGATGTATGAGTTTAGAATAGCATTAAAAGCCCCTGCATTAAAGGATATTAAGCTTACTAGACAGAAAAATATCATAGATTATTAAATCAGAAAATAGCTACACTTGTTTAAAGCGGTAACTATATTTTGTGATCTATTTTTTAGGATAGAAAATTACTTTTTGTAGGCGGTAATAATACCGTAAAACCAAAGGTTTTGTTTTAATGCTTCATACTGTTTAATTGCACCTAAAACATTTCTGTGTTGGCAGGCACTTCTTAAATGAAGCTCTTTCATAAGAGACTCTAAAGGGAAGAAGTTTTTAGCAAATTTATACAGGTGAAGTAAAGAAGGGAGTGTATTTTTGGTATGGTCTTCCATTCTTATATGAATGAAGCCGTTTCTTTCAAGATTAGCTTTGTGTTCGTTAGAAGTATCAAGATCTGGGATTGCCCAACCGTCTGTCCATTCAGAAAGAAGTGTTTCTTGTTGTTCACTATTGTGTCTAGATCTTCTTATAAAGTCGGTAAGCACAAGACGGCCACCGGGTTTTAAGATTCTAAAAGCCTCCTCGTAAAATTTACTTTTTTTAGGAGTATGAGCAATACTTTCACAAGCCCAAACCACATCAAAAGATTCGTCTTTGTAACCTGTTTTGGTATAGTCTTTTTGCTGAAAGAAAATCTTTTCCTTTAGATCAGGGAAACAATTAAGTTTCTTTTCAGCATCATTAATTTCAGTAAAAACTGGTGTGATTCCGTATACGGTAGCTTGTAGGTTTTTAGCCAACCAAAAACAACTGTTTCCGTTTCCACAACCAGCATCAAGAACAACTTCCCCAGGCTTAATAGCCACCTTTCGGGCAAGAACTTTGTTCATGTTTGTTATTTCGTCGGAATGGGATTTTGTGGTTTCATCATTATAGCCGCAATGATTGGAACGATAGTCGTTGTGCAGCCACAAGAATCTGAAATCTTGATCTGTATGATTATAGTAATCTATAACCTCGTGAACGTTGAACTTCAGTTTTAAATTATTACCCATATTATAGCAGCTTCCGAGTAGAGTGATGCAAGTTTAGTGAACTTAATTTGATTAATAATTACTTAACATAAAAAAATGTTTAAACAAGATTAATCTAGTCTTCGATGAATGAAACTTTATTAAAGACTAATGTAAGAATGCCTCTAAGAAAATAGTTTTTTGTAGGTGTTGTAATTAGCTGAAAGAGAGTATTTTGCTTCAATTGTTTGCTTCCCTTTTAAACCAAGGTTTGTCCTTTCTTGTTCATTTTCTAGAAGAAAAGAAATTTTTTCGGTCCATTCGTTTTCTATCTGGCAAAGAAACCCATTTTTTTCAGACTGAATAATCTCTTTATTAGCACCAACAGCCGAAGCAATGCATGGAATTCCTAAAGCCATGTATTGAAGTGCTTTAAACCCGCATTTTCCGTGTTCCCATTTGGTGTCCTCTAGGGGCATTACACCAATGTCTATACGGGAGAGTTGCTCAATTTCATTGTGTTTAGACCAAGGTTGAAACTCTTTGTTAGGAATAGAAAAGCCGCAATCCTGATTAGAGATGAGTAAAAAAGTATATTCAAATTCTTGTGCAATCTTTTCCAATACAGGTATAAGTATTTTTAAATAGCCAGTTGTGGAATGAGACCCCGTCCACCCAATAATAGGTTTTTCGTTTTTATTTTTAAGTGAAGATAAATGATGGTAGGTAAGGTCAATAGTTGTAGGTAAAAAGACCGTATTGCTGTTGTATTGGGCAGCATAGTTCTGTAAATATTGATTTCCACAACTTACTTTTTCGGCCCATTTACAGATGTGTTTAACCTTCCAGTGTGCTTTTAATAGGGCTGCTATTTTATTTTGTTCAGATGTATTTGGCAACCAAATAGCATCGTCGAAATCGTAAATAAACGATTTTCTAAAAATTTTAGCCGCTAAGAACTCCCATACTGGTGGGCCTAATGGAGCAGCCTCTCTGTGTATGAAAATAGTGCTATATCTATGTAAGGAAAACAGAAGAAAGAAACGTCTAATAAAGCCGTTTAGAATCCCAAAGGCCTTAGCAAAAGTATGCCCTTCTTTATATAAAATTGCCCATGTTTTGTGGTCTAAAAAAGGCTTGTGATGAAACTCGAATTCATCACATTTGCTCATAAATTGTTCAAACCGAAACCTCTGAGATGGAGCTTCGTTCTTAGGGTAAGGAACAACAAGTAGAACCTTTTTCAAATTATACGTGCTTGTAGTTTTGAACGGTCTTAATAAAGTGTTTTACTTTTTCTGGATTAGTGTCTGGGTAAACGCCGTGGCCTAGGTTGGCAATGTGTTTCTCTGGTCCAAAAGCTTTTAACATCTTTATGGTTTCTTCTTCAATTTTTTCTTCTGAAGCATATAGTGAACACGGGTCTAAATTGCCTTGTAATGTTTTATCTAACCCTATTATTTTTCTAGATGCTTTAATGTCCATGTTCCAATCTAAGCCTATTGTTCTGCAATTTAGTTTGGCTAAATCTTCTAGACCGAAATAAGCCCCTTTAGCAAAAACAGTAACTGGAACTTCTGTAATAGCATCACAAATTTGAGCAATGTAGGGTAAAGAAAACTCTCTAAACTGGGCTGGACTTGGAATTCCGCCCCATGAATCAAATACTTGAACTAGGTTGGCACCTGCTTCAACCTGAAGTTTTAAGTAATTAATGGTAGACTTGGTGATTAAGTCCATTAATTGGTGCGATAGTTTTGGGTTCTGGTAAAGCATTTTGCGTGCTTCACTAAAGGTTTTAGAGCCGTGGCCTTCTACCATGTAAGCAAAAATAGTCCAAGGTGCGCCTGCAAAACCAATTAAAGGAACTCTGTCGTTAAGTCTTTCTTTGGCTATTTTTATGGCGTCAATAACGTATTTTAATTCAGAACCATCGGTAACGTGTAGCTTTTTTACATCGGCTTCAGATTTAATGGTGTTTCTGAAAAGAGGCCCTTTTTTTTCTATCAATTCATAAGGAAGTCCCATGGCTTCGGGGATTTCTAAAATATCTGAAAAGATAATGGCTGCATCTACACCTAAAAGATCTACGGGTTGTATGGTGACTTCTGCGGCAAGGTCTGGCGTAGTTACTAATTCTTTAAAACCACTTACCGAAGCTCTAACTGCTCTGTATTCCGGTAAAATTCTTCCCGCTTGTCTCATTAACCAAACAGGAGTTCTTTCTGTATTTTCTCCCTTAGCTGCTCTTAAAAGCAAATCGTTTTTTAATGCCATGCCGCAAATATAGTAGTAGAGGGTTTAAGTTTGCAGGTATGTGCAAAGGAATTATTAAGAATTGTTAAAAACTGTATCTTTGTAGTAGAACAAAGTGAAGACGTTTAACGTTGGATCATTTGAAAGGAGGAAAAATATGATACAGATTTCAGATAAAGCCAAAAGTCAGATTGAATCACTGAGACAAACGGATGGCTATACAGAAGACCATAATGTTAGAGTATCTGTAAAAGGAGGAGGCTGTTCGGGCTTAATGTACGATCTTAGCTTTGATAGCGAGATTAAAGATACCGACGAAATTTTTGAAGACAAAGGCGTTAAAATCTTTGTAGACAAAAAGAGTTTGTTGTATTTATTGGGTACAATTCTTGACTTTTCAGATGGATTAAATGGTAAAGGATTTCAGTTTATTAATCCTAATGCCTCTAGAACTTGTGGATGTGGAGAAAGTTTCGCTGTTTAATTATTTAAAAAGTTATACCTAGTTAAAAAAGCGCCTTTACAGGGCGCTTTTTTTATGTTAAAAGATCATTCTGACTCCCATTTAATAGATATTAACCGATCACTTTTTCCGTAACGGGCAAGAATAATTACTTCATCTCTGGTGACCTGAAAAATGTTTTTTGGGCTAATATAGGTTCCTATTTCAGCATAGCTAAAAATATTTTCTTTTTTAATTTTTCCAGAAATATCAATAGAGTAGGCGTTGGTTACAAAGTTCATTTTCTTTAACTCCATATTCTGGTATACTTCTTTTTCAGGAATGTAAGTATCACCATTTATATTGTTGTCATTGTATATAAAGTACAACTTTTCGTTGGTTAGAATTTGTTTAAAAGAATTGTAAAAGCCACCATCGTTTGAGGTAATCTGTTTTTTAGGAAGTTGTTTTTCCCAATCAATTTTACCTTCTGGATTAATGTTTAAAACTATAATGTTTTCGTTTATGTAATAAACAAATGTATAGGTTCTCATAACACCGTAAGCATCAAAATAAGTGTTACTTACGTTTTCTATTGTTTCTTGTTCTACTATTAAAACGGCTCCACCATCGCTTCGGGGAATGACCGTTTTTATTTTTGCATAATCAATACCGCTGTTTTTTATATTACGTTTTTGATTCTCTAAAAAGTCTAAATAAATTTTATTGCTGTGAATGAATTTTTTAGAAAGGGTGTCTCTCTTTTCTACAGCAACGGTATTGGTTGTGTAATTAAGTTTTAAATAATAAGAAGCATTACAACTCCAACTACCGTTTAAGCCAAGTCCAGAATAAATAGCAACGGTGTCGTTAGATGATATAAAGCGCAGATCACCAATAAGATGTTTTGTAACGGGGATTTTATAGGGCATTTGTTTTACCCCATTTAGATAAGTGTTTAGAATGTATTCGTTGGTGTTCCTTTTGTAGCTTTGAATAAAAACTGTTCCTTTCCGGTTAATATTAATGTCTATTATTTCTATGTTTTCGTCGGCCTCTTTAGAGTCTACTGTTATTGTATTTAAAAGGGTATGATTTTCTGAAAAAAGTAGAACATCAAACTTTTCGTTGTTTTGTTTATTCGGCTGATCTGCCACTGCGGCATATATAGTACTATCGGTATTAAAGAAAATGTTAAAATCTATTTTTTTTGTGTTAACATAATCGTTGTCTTTAAAGGTGAGAATGGCTTCATCCTTAATAGAAGTAAAACTTTTAGGATCAAAAATCAATAAATTAAGGTGGTGTTCTTTCTTTTTAGTGTAAGAGGTGTAAAAGAGCCAAATTTTATTTTTTACACTGAAAATATTAGCGAGCTCATTTCTCTCTTTTTTAGCATCTAAGTTTAATAGGTTCTCTTTTTCCAATACTAAATCACTAGAAAATTGTTTTAGCAATACCTCTTCCGTTTTTCCGTGTTCTATGTATACGGAATAGAGTTTGCCTTGTAGTTTAAAAATTTTGTAGAGCTGTCTGTTTTTTTCTGAAGGGAAATAATCACCAAAAGATTTAGAAATATCTTGCCCATAACTAAAGGAAGAAAAGACCAATAGTTGTATTAAAACCAATAAAGAGAATAGTAGAGACTTGTTTTCCATAAACAAAAAAAGAGAAGCCGATTAGAGCTTCTCTTCTTCAAAGTAACAAAGAATGTGTGAAATAGTTTATTTCTTTTCGAAATTGTAGATGAATGAAAAGAAAAAATCTTCGTCTTCTTCTAGCCAACTTAAAGTAAGGTTTGAACCAGATTGGTTGACTTTAAAATCGATAAAGTCATTATACCCATATTCATCATATTCTTCTATTAATGTTAACGTATTTACACTGTTGTCATAAGACCAATAACCGTTAGTTGTTTCGGTCATTTGGCCAGAATATTCCTCGTCTAAAATACAATTGTTGTTTTCATCAATAGTATAATATTCATCATTAGAGGAAGTATATTCTGTTTCAGTACCATTGGCCATCAAAGACACTACAAAGTCGTTGATTACGTATTTGTCTTTAGAGAAACAATCATCATATAATTGTTCACCTGTATTGTACGGGTAATTCCAAGATTTACCTTTATAAATGGTCAAGATCTCTCCATCTGTAAATAGAGTTGCATTTTTAAAGTCCCATTCACCCACTAAACTGGCGTTACCGCCTAGGCTTTGGATTTCCACACAACGGGTTACAATGTTACTTATTCCCTCAACAGAATTGTAGATACAGTAAGAAACACAGAATTTACCTTGTCCTAAAGATTCAGGAAGTTCAATTTCTAAATTAGTGCTAGATTGAGCTGTTTTTAAATGTGCTTTTGATTTGAAAGGCGATTTTTTAGGGTTGATAGAAACTTTTTTAGTAGTGTTAGCATCCGTTAAGTCAATATCGAAATAATCTGTAGCACCATCAATTTGAAGGTAAACACCCTCTACGTAAGTGTCGCTATAAAGTTCTAATACAATGTTTTTTCCGTTAGCAGCTCGTATGCTTTCTGCTTCTGAATCATCGTATAGCACCGGGCCGTCAGGATCTGGGCTTGGGATTTGATCAGTCATTCTAGTAGCATTGTTTATAGTAAGCTTAGAAGAGACTTCCTGACCGTCTAAATCAGTAAAAGAAGGTTTTACGGCTGTCACAGCATTTCTGTCCTTAGGGTCAATGTTGCTGGGATTTGCATTTGTACCGGAACCATCATCTTTCTTTTTACAAGAAACAGTACATGTTATTGCTGCTAGAGCAATAATAAAGGGTAGTAAAAGTTTTTTCATAACAGTATTAAAAGGGTTGAAATTCCCTCAAAATAAATAAAGGATTTACTGAAAATCAGTGTTTTATGATTATTTATTTTTGAGCAATAAAAAAAGAGAAGCTGTTAGGCTTCTCTTTAGTGAAATAAACTAATAATTCTATTGGTTGTTAAACGCCTTCCGCTACTACTTCTTTTACTTCGGGAACCATACGGGTTAATAAATTTTCAATTCCAGATTTTAATGTAATGGTTGAAGAAGGACATCCACTACAAGATCCCTGTAACAATACTTTAACAACACCGTTGTTGAAAGAATGGAAGTTAATGGCACCACCATCTGACTCTACGGCTGGTCTTACATAATCGTTAAGAATAGATTTTATTTTAGCCTCCGTTTCAGTTTCCTCGTTATGGGCTTTTAAATCTTCTTTAATCACTTCTTTTTTAATTTCTTCTAGAAGAATAGGTTTTTCAGCATTAAACCATTCTTTAAGAAAAGCAGTGATTTTTGGATTTACTTCAAACCAATCGGTTTCTTCGTTTTTAGTAACCGTAATAAAGTTAGTGGCAATAAATATGCGTTGAATAAAATCAAACTCTTCGAATAAGCCTTGCGCAAGAGGGGCAAGCTTTGCACTTTCTTTATCTGGGAAATCGAAACTTATATTATCAACCAAAGGAACGTCTAAAACAAATTTTATAGAGTTCGGGTTTGGACTTTGTTCGGTATAAATATTTACGTTTTTCATATCTGAAATTTTCAATAAATCGTGTGGGAACACAAAGTTAACAATTGTGATTAATCTTCAGCTTTCTTAATGTCTAAAGATTGATTTACAATGGTGGCTACAGTTGCGTCGCCAGTAATATTTACGGCTGTTCGGCACATGTCTAAAATTCTGTCTGGAGCTAATATTAATGCTATGTATGCCACGGGTAAACCTACCGATTCTAGTACAATAGCTAATAAAATAATACCTACACCCGGCACACCTGCTGTACCTATAGAGGCCAATAATGCCGTTAATATTATTTTAATTTGATCCATTAAGGTTAGATCTATTTGTGCCACTTGCGCTATAAAAACCGCTGCTACTGCTTGGTATAAACTGGTTCCGTCCATGTTAATGGTTGCTCCCATGGGCAAAACAAAGGAAGAAACATCTTTATGAATACCTAAGTTTTCTTCACACCTTTTCATGGTGAGTGGTAAAGTTGCCGAACTTGAACTGGTACTGAATGCTAATAATTGAGCTGGACGAATGCCTTCGTAGAATTTTTTTAAAGGCATGTTGGTGAAAATCTTCAGCATAAGTGGGTAAATCACTAAGGTCATGATTAATAACCCCGCCAAAACCGTTAAGCTGTATTTGAATAAGGCCCACAATAAAGAAGGTTGATTGATTTCTACGATAATAGCCGAAATAAGAGCGAATACTCCAATTGGGGCAATAATCATAATGTATTCAATCATTTTAATAACAATGTTATTCAGGTTGTTTATAAACCCGATAAATGTAGAAGTCTTTTCTTTAGGCAGCTGAATACATACAATACCAATAAATAAGGCTAAAAACACTACTTGAAGTGTTTTCTGATTATCCATAGCTGCTGAAAAAATGTTAGTAGGGAAAATATCTATTAAAGGCTGTAGGGGTGATCCTTTAGAAGAATTAATCTTTTCAGTTAAATCGGTGCTTAAATTGGCATCTGCTGTACCTAATATTTGTTGGGTTATTTCTGGATCAAAAAGTTTACCGGGTTCAAAAATGTTTACCAATAATATACCTACAATTAAAGCAATAAGAGTGGTTAGCATGTATAAACCAATGGTTTTTTTTCCCATTGAAGACAACTTCTGAATACTATTTAAGTCGGTAATACCAATAATTAAAGAAGCAAAAACCAAAGGGATGGAAATCATCTTCAAAAGATTAATAAAAATAGTACCGAAGGGTTTTATGAACTTCATGGTGAAGTCTTCGGGAATACCAAGTAGGGGTGCAAAAAAGCCCCAGGTAATCCCAAGGGCCATTCCGATTAATATTTGTATGTACGTTGGTATTTTGCGTATCATAGTTGTTTGCACTTGTTTCTTAGAAAGAAGTCTAATATAACAATTGCAGACATAGCATCTACAATTGGTACCGCTCTTGGTAAAACACAAGGGTCATGTCTTCCTTTTCCGCTAACGGTTACAGCATTTCCATCCGTATCTATGCTGTCTTGGTCTTTCATTATGGTAGCAACGGGTTTAAAGGCTACATTAAAGTAGATGTCTTGTCCGTTAGAAATACCACCTTGTATACCGCCAGAATAATTGGTTTTTGTTTTTACATTTCCGTTTTCGTCTTTGTAAAATTCGTCGTTGTGTTCAGAACCATACATAGCAACGCCATCAAAACCGCTCCCGTATTCAAAACCTTTTACAGCATTAATACTTAACATGGCTTTGCCTAATTCTGCGTGAAGTTTGTCAAAAACAGGTTCGCCTAAACCAACAGGAACACCTGTAATAACGCCAGTAATTACACCACCAATAGTATCTTGTTTTTTTCTAGTGTCGTCAATTAGGTCGTACATTTTTTCAGCCATTTCAGCATCTGGGCAACGTACGTCGTTACTGTCTATTTTTGATAAATCGAGTTCGGTATAATTTTTTTCTAGTTTCAAACTCCCTGTTTGTGAAACATAAGAAACACATTCTATACCTAACTTCCGTAAGGCTAATTTAGCTACTGCACCAGCTGCAACACGTGCCGCCGTTTCTCTAGCCGAGCTTCTGCCACCGCCTCTATAATCTCTTACACCGTATTTTTCTTGGTACGTATAGTCGGCGTGTGAAGGTCTAAATTTTGTAGCTATATGTGAATAATCTTTGCTTTTCTGGTCTTGATTGAAAATTACAATCATGATTGGGGTTCCGGTAGATTTTCCTTCAAATACTCCCGATAGGATTTGCATCTCATCGGCTTCTTTACGCTGCGTTACAATCTTAGATTGCCCTGGTTTTCTACGCGTAAGTTCAGCTTGAATAAAAGCCTCGTCTATTTCTATTCCGGCCGGACAGCCATCTATTGTTACACCAATACCTTTTCCGTGGGATTCACCAAATGTGGTGATTTTGAAAATTGAACCGTAAGAATTATCCATTAAGTCGTTTTTTGTGTCGGTAAATCACAAAGCCAATCAGTAAAACCGATAGCGCTGCAATTGCATTTCCTGCAAATTTAAGGTTTTCTATGCGATTGACCTTTTTTAATTTATTATCTGCGCCTTCAATTTTGTTATAGAAATCACCTAAATCGTTCGATTCAATAGCTATGTTTCTTTTGCTTTCGCCTGTAACTTTAATTTCTACCGAAGATTTTAAGGTGTCGTATTTCTCTTTTACTGGGTTAAAATAAATCCACTGAAACACATCCTTAAAGTTATAGTCTCCGGGTTCTTTTGGTAAAATGCTGTATTCAAACATTTTTTCACCCGTAACTCTTCCGTTTCCTCTATTTATGCTTTGGTTGGTGTTTGGCGGGAAGACGTTTAAGCCGTTGTTTTTATCAATTTCTGGAGGGTTGATGGAATTAATATTCCCTTCACCAAAAATTTTAAAAATGTACTGAAGACTTTCATCCGTTGTTAATTGATCTTTGTTGGCATTTTCGCCTAATTTAAAATTACCCACCGAAACTTTTTCTTTAAGTGGGTGTTCTGGTAAATCTTTAACTTTTATCGTAAATCCGCTTGAGTATAGTTTTTTATCGGTTGCTTTAGCGTTGGTACCAAAAAAGCTTCTTTGTTTGGCTATTTTGTACTTAATCATTTTAAGACTTGAAGAAGGTATTTTAACGTTTTCTACCTTATACGGGTAAAAGACAGATTGACTTAAAATATATTTTACAACGCGTTCTCCTTTAATCTCTACTACTTCAGGAACAATATCTTTAATAATAAAATCTTCTTCCCAACAGTAATTTGGAGCTATTTCTTTAGCAATATTTTGAATTTGCAAACCTAAATCTTGTGGGGCAGCAAACAACTCTCTTTGATCTAAAGGAATGTATAAGGCAGCTGTAAGTGTAAATCCTTCGCCACGGTAAACTTCTTTTTTGTCTGAATACACACGGTAAAAGGCATTGTCTTTAATGTCTATAAATTCCTGTGGTTGATTATTGCCATAAGGATCATCAAATACATCAAAAGGATTTCTTCTACGGGCTTGCTGTTGTGGGGCCACAACTCTAATCATAGTGCCGTTGGCTTCTATAATTTTGTCATTTGCTTTCATTTTAAAAGGCGAAAGCTTAAAATTACCCTCTCTGGTGGGTTTGTAATTTTGAATAATTGAATGCGTTGAACTCATGGATCCATTAATAATACTAATGGATGAACTAGAGGAAATCCCAGATTTTTCAAAACCTTCTATTTCAGGAAAAGAAGAATAGTTTTCTATTTCACCCGAAGAAGATTCTAATGTAATCTTAAAATATTGGTTTTTAGGAATTTGAGTATTACCGTATTTTACCTTATATTCTTGTGCCTGAACATAATTAGAAAGTATGAACAGGAGAGGAAATAGAATTTTGGCAATATTATTGTCACTTATTCTCATAAGTCAACCACAAAATTAAAAGGAATTTATTAAGACTACAGAACCTTACCGGTTAAAAGTCGTAAATAAATTCCGTTGGTTCATAAAGATATTTGATATGTTAGAATACAAAAAACAAATCTTAATGAAGGTTAGTCATTACCCAGAGATTTTTAGAAGAGAGTTGGAGAAGGCAATGAAAAGATTAGATAAACATGAACTTGAATTGTTGAAAGATTGGTGTTTCGAGACTTTTTCAGACCATCATTTAGTTATTATTACCGATATAGTTACAAAAGAAGCTGATTATAAGAATAATATACTTTTATAGGTTTTTACTAGATGTTTTTGAAGTAAAAGATTTTTTCAGTAATTTTTAGAATGGAATTCACTGTTTTCAATCGTATAAATACCGTTTTGGTTGCTTTGCTTTTGTTTTCTTTAAGCACATTTGGTTTCGGAAATCAAAACACAAGCATAAAAGTTGCACCTAACCCTTTTTCTAAAGAGTTACATTTAAATGATTTACCAGAAGGGGCAAAAACTATTGTTCTAGAAAATGAATATGGGCAAGTGGTACAAGCGTATTTTATTACAGAAAACGATTTTACTATAAACGAAGAGTTAAAGCCGGGCATGTACATCTTAAAGATAGATGTGAATAATGAATTGTTTGTATACAGAGTTACTAAAAAGTAACTTGCAGCTATGAATTTAAAAACTGCTTTATTATTGCTTCTTGCTAATGCATTTTGTTTTTCTGTATTAGCCCAAAAACCAATTTTTATAGACGAAGCATTGGCCAAAACTAAAGCTCAAGAAATTCTGTCTACTTTTGCCAAAGACATGAATGTGGTTGGTGATTCCAAAGCCCCTAAACAGGAAGACTTAAAAGCTAAAAAATCATTAAAAGACCTTTTTTATAAAGTTACTGTAGTTGTTCCGAACGACTTGGTAGAACTTTCGGAAGAAGCAAAAGCCGATTCTGCCCAAATCCCAATGTACAAATACATGAAGTATTGGGAAGGTTCTACATTAGAAAAGTCAATTGAATTCGATTTTAACAAGTTTAAAGTAGACGGTATTTATATAAATGCCGAACGAAACTCTTACCAGATAAAAGTAAGGGTTCTTAAAAAAATTGTTTGGATGTCGGATTCTGTACTCGCAATTGGCACAGAAGAAGCACCTAGAGATTCTCTATTTAAACAAAAACACGAAATTGAAGCCGTACAAGATTTCTACATTTATGTAGAGCAGATGTATGGAGAATTCAGCAAATTTCAGATTGAAGAAATAAACCATTATAAAGAAGAACCGTTTTTTTTGCCTATTTCAGACATTAATGAATTCTGGGTTTCTATGGACTCTTCCTGGAAAAAAGTGTTTATTAGACGTTTTAAGTTAGATCCGGTACCTTCTACTTACCGACTTAATTTTATTAAAAGTGTAGATGAACTGGATTTTAACGGTGAAACAATATCTTCTTTCGAACCTTTTAAAAACCTGAAAAATTTAAAGAAATTAAACCTTAGAAAAACGGGATTAAACTCATTAGATTTTCTTAAAAACTGCTCAAAACTTATTGAATTAGACGTTTCTGAAAATCAATTAACCTCTTTAAAAGGAATAGATGGGTTTGAAAAATTAGAGATTTTGTATGCAAATGACAACCAGATAACAGAAGTGAATTCCTTAAAAAAGTCAACAGCTTTAAGAGAATTGTACTTAAGTAATAATATGATTGACTCTGTAGACGCCTTAATTAGCTTAGTGAATATGGAGAAATTGACCTTAGGCTCTAATAATGAATTGCACGATGTTACACCATTGCGTAATATGAACAAATTACAAGAGCTAGACATTTCTAAAAACAAAGATATTGAAGATATTACCTTCATTAGAAATAAGTTTGAAATGATACGCTTAGATATTTTTAATACATCTGTGCCCTCATTAGAGCCAATTACCAACTTAAGAAGAATTGCCTACCTAGATTGTGGTTATACAAAAATCACCTCTTTAGACCCCATTAAGCAGCATGTTTATTTAGTTTCTTTAAATATTTCGGGCAATAAAATAGATGATTTTTCGGCTTTAAACAATTTCAGAAACATTCAATATTTTTATTGCAGCACAACTAAAATTTCAGATATAAGCCCCTTGATGAAAATGACTGGTATAAGAGAATTCAAGGCGGTGCATACGGATTTTACAAAAGCAGATATTCAGCGTTTTAAAAAAGAATATCCTAGATGCCAAATTACGTATTATTAAAGATCGTCCTGAATAATTTGCTTAAATTCATTTAGAATTATAGCCGTTGCTCCCCAAACAATATGGTTTTTTAAATGGAAGTATTTAGTTTTAACGTTTAAGTTAGGGGCAATAGGTACACTTCCTTGTTTAAAGTTCTTCTCTGTTAAAAGACTAGAAAGGGGAACTTCTATTAATTCCTGAACTTCATCCTCACTAGGATTAAATACAATGCTGGTATTCTGAAAAATGCCAACAAACGGCGTAACTAAAAATTTAGAAGGGGGGATGTAAACATCATTTAATTGACCAATTACTTTTACTTGATTAAGGTCAATTCCCAATTCTTCATTTGTTTCTCTTAAAGCAGTTTCTTGTAAGTTGTGGTCGCTGTTTTCTTTCTTGCCACCAGGTAAACTAATTTGCCCTTTGTGTGGCCCATAATCAGACCTCCTCATTAAAGGAAAGTGCCATTCCCCTTCCTTATCATAAATAAGAATGAGAACGGCACTTAACTTAGGGTTTTTATTTTCCTGAAGGGCTTTAAGCCTGTTTTCATAATTGAGCGGAGAAAATTCTTCCCGAAAATACCTTTCGGATAAAGGCTTTTTAAGTTTTATAAAAAGCGCTTCTAATAAAGAATCTTCTTTCTTACTCATTCTATAGGCTTATTTTTTTAGGATTTTAAATTCAGTTCTTCTATTGTGCGCTTTCCCGTCTTCTGTTTTATTGTCAAATTTAGGGTCTGTTTCGCCATAACCTTTAACTACTAAACGGTCTTTTTTGATTCCATTTTTAATTAAATAATCAGCAACAGCTTGCGCTCTTTTTTCAGAAAGATTTTGGTTGAATTTAGCTTCTCCAGTATCGTCGGTATGTCCACCAATTTCAATTTCCATTTCCGGATTGTCAGTTAAGACTTTTGCTAAACGGTTCAATTCAGGAACAGATTCTTTAGTAAGAGTAGTTGATTTAGATTCAAAGAAGATGTTTTTAAGTACCATTTTCTTACCTACGTCTAATTTGTGTAACGCAATATTCTTTTCTATTTCTGAATAGGCAGCGCTATCGTCTATGTCAAAGTTTTCAGAATGAAATAAATACCCATCTGCTTCCACAGCAATACCATAATGGCCACCACTAGGTAATGACACTAAAAATTCACCAGATTCAGAATTGGAGTTAGATACAAACAATACTTTATGAGAATCATTGTCTGTAATTTCAATTTTTGCTTTTATAGGAGAATCACTAGCGTCGTCTGTGATTTTACCTTGTAGTATAGTTGTTTTCTTTTGTTCTGAAACGGCTAATTCATTGGTGCTGTCTGCGCCTTCTTCGTTAGATAAGAAATTTATAGCATAAATATCAATCTCTCCTTTTGTGTCTGGGTGTTGAGAAGAGTAATATCCTCTAGTTCCAGAAGCATTTAAAAAGAAATAAATATCGTGGTCTGGTCCGTTTACTGGGTAACCTAAGTTAACCGGTGTTGTCCAAGCACTGTCTACAAATTCCGTTTTAAAAATATCGAAACCACCCATAGAGTTATGACCGTCTGAACTGAAGTATAAAGTCTTTCCGTCTGGGTGAAGGAATACTGCACGCTCATTAAATTCTGTATTTATAGGTGCACCAATGTTTATTGGGTTACCCCATTTTCCTTTTTCATCGCTGTATTTTGCGTAATAAATGTCGTGCGTGTAATGACCGTCTGCGTTTAAATAATCATAACCACCTGTTCCACCTGGTCGGTCACTAACAAAATAGATAGTCTTTTGATCTAAAGAATAAGCAGCAGAAGACTCGTGGTATTCAGAAATGATGTGTGAATCCAATCTTTTAGGCGAAGACCAGTTTTTTCCATCTAATTCAGTTGTATATAAAGAACCGCCGTGGTCAGAATTGTATACAATCATTTTTTGTCCATCTGGCGAAATATAAACCGTAGCATCTTGCCCTGTGGTATTTAAAGGGTGTTTTAATTTTTCTGGTTTTCCCCAAGTTCCATCAGCTTGTTTTTCGGTTCTATAAATATCTTCTCTAAACTCCGGTTCGTAATGGTCACCGTCTTCTGCAGCAATGGTTATACCGGTAGAGCCAGGTCTTTTAGAAGTGAAATACATGGTTTGTTCATCAGCTGTAAGCAATGGGCAAAATTCATTGTATTCAGTGTTTATTTCACTTATGTTTTCTAAACGAAGGGGTACTGGATTTTTAGAAAATTCTATACCGTTTTTACATTCGTAAATTTTCTTTTCACATCTTTTATAAGCAGTCTCTACAAAATCGTTAGGAAACTTCTTTTTGTTCTCCGTAATGTATTCTTCGTATTTTCTATACCATTTAATGGCGGAGTCCCAATCTTCGTTTAAATGGTGGGATTCTGCTAGTTCATACAAAATATCAGGAGCCACATTAGGGTCTAATTTGTATGCTTTGTCAAAATATTTAACAGACTCTAACTTATGAATAGTAGTGATGTAACAAACTCCCAAACGGTAGTTTAACAGAGCATTGTCTGGATTGATTTCATAAGCTTTTAAATAATGTTTAGTGGCATTTTTGTATTGAGATATGCCATGATTAAAAAGATGTTCTCCTTTTTTAAACTCTTTTAAAGCTGTTTTAAGTTCTTTTTTTCGACCTTTGAAAAAATCTTTTTCAAAAGGAACATTTTCTTGTCCATATGTTGAAAACACAAAAAGGCATAGCAATAGTGTTAAACTATATACAAATTTCATAAGTAATGATTTCAGTGAAAGTGAAAAACGTTCAAAGATACTTTAAAAAAGTTGTGTAATCAATGCCAATAGTTTAGTAATCAAATGTATAGTTTTAAAAAAACGGAAAAAGATCCTGGTTTTGGCTCCAATTACCAAAAAATTGGGAAAAGGCTTATTAATAAAAACGGAAGTTTTAATGTAAAACGGGTTGGCGTTCCGTTTTGGGTAAATACATACCAGTTTTTGATTAATATTAATTGGGTTTACTTTATAGCCTTAATTACCGCTTTTTATTGTTTTTTGATTGTAAGTTTTGGGTGGGTTTACTACTCTATGGGAGTAGAGAATTTTTACCCTGAAAACTGCGTTGGATGGTGGAATTGTTTTTCCAAAATGGTTTTTTTTAGCAGTCAAACATTTACAACCGTAGGGTATGGTGTTATTGCCCCGCTAACAACTTCGGCTAATGTTATAGCATCTTTAGAGGCTTTAACGGGATTACTTTTCTTTGCATTAGCTACAGGCTTATTATATGGGCGTTTTTCTAAACCCAATGCAAAGCTTATTTTCAGTAAAAAGGCAGTTGTTTCAGATTATAAAGAAGGAAAGGCACTTATGTTTAAAGTAGCCAACCTTAGAAATACGCAATTGGTTGATATGAAAATAAGGGTTATGGTTTCTTTTGTTAAAAAGGATGTTGAAGGCTACCATAGATCATATTACGAACTGGGATTAGAACGAAAAGAAGTTTTGTTTTTTCCCTTGCCTTGGACAGTTGTACACCCTATAAATGAAAAAAGCCCTTTAGAAGGGCTTTGCATAAAAGACTTTAAGGAAAATCAAATGGAAGTATTGATTCTAATTTCGGGTTTTGACGATACGTTTAGTCAAAATGTGCACACAAGATATTCTTATACGGCTAACGAAATTGAGTTAAATCAAAAGTTTAAGAAGAATTTCTATATATCTGAAGAAGGAGAAGTGATTCTGCGCTTAGATCAAATGAATGATTTTACTGCCTAATTCTGTTTATAGATTTTGATCTGCCCGTTGTATAAGTTTAATAACAACTTCATGCTTGTCGCCATCAACATCTACTAATTTTAAAATCAAATCTGGATTATCCTTTTCTTTAGTTAGAGTAAGGCCTTCTATAACATTATCTTTTAGTCTTTCTTCTATCTGCGGTCTTAGTTCTTGAAGAATTTCTCCTAGTTCTATTTCTAAGTTACTTGGGTTGTAAGACGTTGTAATCATTGTTTTTTCTTTTTCGATATAATTCCGAAAATAATAATAAAAACGTCAATTCAATTATTTAAACCTTAAAAAGGTTTGTGTTATCTTTAAGCAAAGACTTTAATCCGATTATCTATAAAAATGTCATCATATAAAGATTTTGAGCGAGTTGCGAAGTATTGGTTGGGTGAGCTGGAGAAATACAACGAAGGTCCGTTCTTGGCCATTACCCCGTATAGCGAATGGAGTATAGGACAGATTTATGTACATATTTATCAATATTTGGAAGTATTAATAAAACCTAGTATTGAGAAATGTTTAAATCCTTCTGTAGAAGGTGAAAAAGGAGGGAAGACTTTGCAGGGAATGTATTTGTTCTCGTTTAAGAAATTTACAGGAAAGTCGGCCCAAAAAGAAGAAAATCTAGATGTTGATCCATACCAACCAGAGGGTTTAATGCATGGTAGAGATTTAATGATTAAGTCTTTAAAGTTAATGATGGATTTAGATGCAAAGCTAAAAACAGCCTCTAAAGAACAGTTAAAAAAGAAAATAAGTCACCCTACCTTGGGTAAATTAGACGCTACAGAATGGTATAAAGTGGGTGTTTTACATTTTTACCACCATATAGATCAAAAGAAAAAAAACGATAAGCAATTTATGCGCTAGCAATGCTTTTCAGGTAAATTTTCTGAAGTGCAATGATTTATTTACTTTTGCACCGTTTTAAAACTTGATCGCCAAATACAAAAATAGAAGTGAGCGAATATCCTTTATCAGATAGAATTAATGCAATGGTAGAATCGGCTACAATTGCTATGGCTCAAGCTGCCAGAGAATTGGCTTCACAAGGGGTTGATGTTATTAACCTTAGTGTAGGAGAGCCTGATTTTCAAACACCTGAATACATTAAGGATGCTGCTAAGAAAGCCTTAGATGATGGTTATACATTATATACGCCAGTCCCAGGGTATTTAGAACTTAGAAAAGCGATTGCCAATAAATTAAAAGAGGAAAATGGTATTGATTGTGGTCCAGAAAACATTGTTGTTTCTACAGGTGCTAAACAATCTATAGCAAATGTTATATTAAGCTTAGTTAATCCGGGTGACGAAGTGCTGATTTTGGCACCTTACTGGGTTTCCTATTCTGACATTGTTAAGTTTGCAGGTGGTATTCCTGTAATTGTTAGCGGAACAATTGAAAGTGATTTTAAACCATCAATTGAAGAAATTGAAAAAGCAATAACCTCCAAAACAAAAGCCATGATGTTCTCTTCGCCTAGTAATCCTGCTGGTGCAGCGTTTACTATGGAAGAACTGGAAGCTATTGCAGAGGTGGTTTCTAAGAAGAAAGATCTATTTGTTCTTTCAGACGAAATATATGAATACATCAATTATGTTGGTGGCCATAACAGCATAGGTTCTATAGAAAAAATAAAAGACCAAGTGATAACCATAAATGGTTTCTCTAAAGGCTTTGCTATGACGGGCTGGAGAGTAGGCTACATTTGTGCACCAGTTTGGTTGGCAAAAGGAACTCAGAAAATCCAAGGTCAAGTAACTTCTGGTACGTGTTCAATAGCGCAAAGAGCTTGTATTGAGGCTTTAGAAAATAAAGCTAAATTAAAGGAAGCAAAAAAAGAAATGAGTGGTGCTTTCCAAAGAAGAAGAGACTTAATTATTTCTCTTTTAAGCGAAATCCCAGGTGTTAAAACCAATGTGCCTCAAGGTGCTTTTTATGTTTTCCCAGATGTTAGTGCTTACTTCGGTAAAACTTCGCCTGATGGTTCAATTGTTAAAAATTCTAGCGATATGAGCCTATACTTATTAAATGTAGCTTATGTTTCTACTGTAGCAGGTGATGCTTTTGGCGCACCGGTTAACATACGTGTTTCGTATGCCGCTTCAGACGACAACATTATAGAAGCATGTAAAAGAATTAGTAAAGCTCTATCTGATTTGAAATAATGCAGTTTAAAAATTTTGATGAAATCTTTGAGGCCTTCAATAACATGAAGGCCTTAGTTATTGGTGATGTTATGATTGATTCTTACCTATGGGGTAAAGTAGACCGTATTTCACCAGAAGCGCCTGTTCCAATTGTGAATGTTACCAAGACTGAAAAACGTTTAGGAGGTGCTGCAAACGTAGCCATGAATGTTCAGGCACTTGGTGCTAAAGCTGTTTTATGTTCTGTTGTAGGTAATGATTCCGAAGCAGAGGATTTTATGCGCTTAATGGATGAAGGTGGTTTCCCTTCGGAAGGGATAATAAAAAGCAATGCTAGAAAAACAACAGTAAAACACCGTATTGTTTCTGGCTCTCAGCAATTACTTCGGGTAGATAACGAAGACGATCATCAACTTTCTGAAGTTGATAATGTAAACTTCATTAAAAAAGTGAAAACCCTAATTGATGATGCTAATGTTGTGATTTTTGAAGATTACGATAAAGGTGTTCTTGATGCAGATAATATAGAAAAGATTATAGCCTACGCTTCGTCTAAAAATGTGCCTGTAGTGGTAGATCCTAAAAAGCGTAATTTTTTAGCCTATAAAAACGTAGACCTTTTTAAGCCGAATTTAAAAGAACTTAAAGAAGGTTTAGGTATTAAATGTGATCCCAGTAAGATTGACGACTTAAGACAAGCAGTGAAGCGATTAGGTGAAAAACTGAATCAAAAACTGGCCTTAATAACCCTTTCTGAATACGGGGCATATATTAATAAAAAAGACGGTAGTGAAAAGCACGTTCCGGCACATCACAGATCTATTGCAGATGTTTCTGGCGCTGGTGATACCGTAATTAGTGTGGCTGCACTTTGTCTAGCTTTAGATTTACCCATTGAAAATATTGTTGAAGTTTCTAATTTGGCAGGGGGTCTTGTATGTGAATACTTGGGAGTAGTGCCTATTAATAAAGAAGAACTGCTGAAAGAAACCAAAGAAAAGGTTAAATTTCCTTCCTAGATGATTAGGGATAAAGTTTACAGTTTTCTTTACGATAGTAAAAAGACAGTAATTAAAATATTAAATTCTGTAATAGGCTTTAATGTTGTTATTGCGGTTACCTTATTACTATTGGAAAATGGTTTTTATTTAACCGACCCGCAAAAAGCGTTGGTCTTGGTTGGTTTCCGAATAGTGTTTGCTTTGTTTGCTATTCGTTATGTTATTCGGTTTTTATACGAATTTGATCGCTGGAAATTTTTAAAAGAAACGTGGATAGAACTTTTTCTAACCGCTATATTAATTGCAGTTCCTCTCATTGCCAATTTTCAGGAAAAAGACACCATAGCCGAAATTGTTACTTCAGCTAAAGCTACAACCATTGCAGGGTATTATCATTTTATGATTACGGTGTATATGTTATATGTAGTAGGTTTTAATTTTATTAGAGCCAGCGCTTACATAAACTCTTTAGCTATAAAACCAGCATCTACATTAGTGTTAAGTTTCTTCTTTTTAATTTCTGTAGGAACGGGTTTATTAATGTTACCTAAAATGAGTATTGCTGCAGATGGAGCATCATTTCTAGATGCCTTGTTTACGGCGGTAAGTGCTTCTTGTGTTACTGGACTTATTGTTGTAGATACAGCCACTTTCTTTACCACAAAAGGACAAATGGTAATATTGTTTTTAATGCAATTGGGAGGGATCGGAATTGTCTCTTTTGCTTCATTTTTTGCTTTGTTTCTGAAAAGTTCGGCAGGGTTAAAACAAAATGCGTCTATACAAGCCTATTTAGATAGTGACTCAATTTCTTCCGCTCAAGACCTCTTAAAAAAAGTTATTAGAATTACGTTAATTATAGAAATGATGGCGGCGGTTGCTATTTTCTTTTCTTGGGGAGATCAAGTACAGTTTGAGGGGCTAGTTGAAAAAGTATTTTATTCTATTTTTCATGGGGTGTCTGCTTTTTGTAATGCAGGCTTTAGTTTGTTTTCTAACGGTTTGTACCAAGATTCTGTAATGGACTCTTCTTTATTGCACGTAGTAATTGGTTGTACTATTATTTTGGGAAGTCTAGGGTTTGCGTCTATTCAAGACATGTTTTCGTTTTCTGTTCTTAGAGAACGTTTAGATAAACCATGGAAAGACTGGAAATTATCCACTAAAATATCTGTTCATACATCTGTAAGCCTTATTCTAATAGGTATGTTTGTGTTTTTCTTATTAGAAAAAGATAATCCAGGTACCATTGGTGAACAAGGTCAGTTTAAGCAATTAATAGCTTCGTTTTTTCAGTCTGTCACAACGCGTACAGCAGGTTTTAACACAGTAGACATGGGGGCTTTAACAGATACTACTCTTATCTTTTTTATATTCTTAATGTTTATTGGGGCATCTTCTGGATCTACTGGTGGGGGTATTAAAACGTCAACCTTCATTGTTATTTTAGCCTCGGCTATATCTACAATACGCGGAAAAAAACAAGTTTCTATTGGTAACAGAACGTTATCAAACGAACTTCTTTTTAGGGCATTCACAGTTTTCGTTTTTGCAGCAACCTTTAACTTAATAATCATATTTGTGCTTTCCATTACAGAATCTGGTAATGGGTTTGATTTAGTAGATATTGTTTTCGAACAAATTTCTGCTTTTGCAACCGTAGGATTAAGCACAGGAATAACATCTCAACTAACACCAGTAGGTAAGTCTATTCTTATTTTATCTATGTTTATTGGCAGAATAGGAACCCTAACTTTAGCACTAGCCATTAGTTCCAGAGTAGAGTCTAATAATTATAAATACCCTAGTGCATCTCTTCTTGTTGGGTAACTCTATTTATATTCCTTAATTTTGAGGTTCAATATACGTTCATGTCTGTAGCAAAAAAGTCTTCTAAGAAAAAAGTAACCACACATAGCCTTTCAGAAATGAAGCAGGCGGGTATTAAAATAAGTATGCTAACGGCATACGATTATTCTATGGCTCAAATCATAGACCGAGCGGGTATTGACGCCATATTGGTAGGCGATTCAGCTTCTAATGTAATGCACGGTTATGAGACTACCTTGCCCATTACTTTAGACGAAATGATTTCTCATGCTAAGTCGGTTGTAAGAGCGGTGGAAAGAGCTTTAGTGGTAGTGGATTTGCCTTTTGGTGCGTACCAAGGAAATTCTTCCGAAGCCTTACGTTCTTCCATTAGAATTATGAAAGAAGCGGAAGCCCATGCCATTAAGATGGAAGGTGGTAAAGAGATTTTAGAATCTGTAAAAAGGATTTTAAGTGCCGGTATTCCAGTAATGGGGCATTTAGGACTTACTCCGCAAAGTATATATAAATTCGGAACGTATACCGTTAGAGCTACCGAAGATGAAGAAGCAGCTAAACTTATGGAAGATGCTAAATTGCTAGAGGAATCCGGTTGTTTCGCTTTAGTAGTTGAAAAAATACCAGCTCATTTGGCTAAAAAAGTAGCTGAAAGTGTGTCTATTCCAGTAATTGGAATTGGTGCCGGAAATGAAGTTGACGGACAAGTTTTGGTAACCCACGACATGTTGGGCATCAACAACGAGTTCAATCCAAGATTTGTAAGAAAATACGCCGATTTAAGTTCTATCATGAGTACAGCAATTGCTTCTTATGTTGAAGACGTAAAATCAAAAAGTTTCCCTAACGTATCGGAATCCTATTAGTTAAGTAGTATAGAGTCAATTTTCCCAATTGATAAAAAAGAGATCCCATGAAAAATTATCCATTTATAGTTGAATACGAAGATAACCACCTTATTTGTGTAAATAAGAAGTCGGGTGTTCTTGTTCAAGGAGATCATACAAAAGACAAGCCCTTGTCTGAATACGTAAAAGAGTATTTAAAAGAAAAATACGAAAAACCCGGAAATGTATTTGCCGGTGTTATACATAGAATTGACCGTCCGGTAAGTGGGTTGGTGATTTTAGCCAAAACATCTAAAGGACTTAGGCGAATGAATGATTTGCTTAGAGATAAAAAGATGTACAAAACCTATTGGGCAATCACTAAAAGAAGACCCAAAGAAGAGTCTGGTAAACTGATACATTATCTTCAGAAGGATGGAAATAGAAATGTGAGTACCGCTTTTGAAAAACCACAACCCGATACCTTAAAAGCAGAGCTTACCTACCGAATTTTAGGGAAATTGAACGACCATTTTCTATGGGAAATTCATCCAATTACAGGAAGACCTCATCAGATTAGAGTTCAGTTATCTACTATTGGCTGCCCTATTAGAGGAGATATTAAGTACGGTTTCAGTAAACCAAATGCAGATAAAGGGATTAACCTTCATTCTAGAGAATTAAGATTTGACCACCCAATTAAAGAAGAAGAAGTGTTTATACAAGGTGGTTTACCAACCGACGACTTCTGGGAACAATTTTTAGTTTTAGACCGAACTAAGAAAAAGGATATTGATTTGTTATTAAATAATAAGTAATGCTAAAGAAGTTTAAAGACAAATATGACATAAAAAGTGACCTTGATTTGTTCTTGATTTTAGTGGGGTTTTCTATTACGGGTTCACTTTCGGTAAAAATAGGAGCGCCCTTATTAGAATGGTTAGGGATAACGCTAGAAACCATGAGCCCATGGGTATTTTGGCCTATTAGAGTTCTAATTGTTTTTCCAATTTATCAGTTGTTATTAGTAGCGGTTGGTGCTCTTTTGGGGCAATTTAAATTCTTTTGGGCGTTCGAAAAGAAAATGCTTTCCAGAATGGGGATCAAATTGTAATAGATGAGGTATTTGCTTGTTGTATTTTTACTGTTGTTAAAAATCACCTTATGGGCACAAAGTATTGTGCTTTTTGAAGAGTTTAATGACAACAAAAACGACTGGCCCATTGCACAACAGTCCGATGTTACTACTTCGGTAAAAAACGGAAAGTATTATGTAAATAGGCTGAATAAGAATGGTGCTTCCTTATTAAGTAATGCTCAAATTAAGATAGATGAAAACGAAGATTTTGTTTTCGAAATAAAAGCCGGACAAATTTCTGGCAATGCTAATTACGGCTATGGTTTTTATTGGGGCGGGGCAGACCCTACAAATTTTTATGCCATCACCATCAGTCAAAATAAAACATTCAGTTATTATAAGTTTGAAGAAGGACGGTTTTTTGATCTTTCAACCAAATACAATTTAGATGATTTTATAAAGGATAAGGGCGCACAGAATACCGTTAAAATGGTTAAAAAGGAAGAGCGCATTTCTGTTTTTATTAATGAAGTCATTGTCTTTTCGGGCGATTTTCAATCTTTTTTTGGTCAGGAAGCAGGTTTGTTGGTTAATTCTGAAATGAAAGTAGCTTTTGATCATGTGAAAATCATTCAAGGAAACGTACCCGATACCTATACCATAAATACACCCAACATTGAATGGATGACTCCGGAAAAGAAGTTTTCTGAAGTTTCGGAAAATTTTGTGTTTCTAGAAGCGGGGATTAAATCGGCTTCCGAATTAAGGGTAGTTCAATTGTACCATAACCATGAACTGATTAAAGAAATTGAACAATTTAAAGGCTATAGATCTGCTTCTATGGAATACGATGAAATCATCAATTTCAGAGCAGAATTAATGGTAGGTATTAATGAGTTTAAGTTAGTGGCTGAAAATATTTATGGTGAAAGAAGCGTAAGCACACGGATTATAAAACTTAAAGATTTCGAAAGAATGGTGCGGCATGATTATGCGCTAGTTATTGCTACAAATGAATACGATGAATGGGACGATTTAGTGAATCCTGTCTTTGATGCCAATACAATTGCAGAAGAATTACGGCTTTCTTATGGTTTCGATACCGAAGTAATTACAGACGTAAGTACCAATGAAATAATGGCAAAATTGAAAGAATACGCTACTAAAAATTACGAGAAATTTGATCAGCTATTTATCTTTTTTGCAGGACATGGTAAATACGATAAATTTTTTGGAGAAGGTTATGTGGTCTGTAAAAATTCTAAAGAAGAGGATGAGGGAAATACGACCATGTTAAGTCATTCTACTTTAAGAACCGTAATAAATAATATTCCGTGTGAGCATATTTTCTTAGCAATGGATGTTTGTTTTGGCGGAACATTTGATCCTAAATTAGGGACTTCTGGCCATAGAGGCGGTAGCCCTATTTATGAAGAACTTACCCGAGAGCAGTTTGTAAAACATAAGCTGAAATATAAAACACGTAAATACCTTACTTCAGGTGGAAATGAATATGTCCCCGACGGTACACCTGGGCAACATTCTCCGTTCGCTAGAAAAATAATTGAAGCCCTAAGAGTGGGCAGAGGAGAAGACGATGTTCTTACCTTAAATGAATTAATTCATTTTCTAGAAAAAGTGCAGCCAGAGCCTCGTTTTGGTGAGTTTGGCTCTAATGAACCAGGGAGCGATTTTTTATTTGTACGTAAATACTAATGACTACTAATTTATTATAACTTTACCCCGTAAATTTTATCATGTTAGATCCGTTAGTACAAAAGTGGGTAGTTCTTGGGGTGACCTTAGCTATAATTGTTGGTCTCTATTTAGAGAAATTTAAGCCAGCCGTTGTTTTTTTGGTAGGGGTATTTGTTTTAATGCTGCTCAAAATTGTAGATACCCAACATTTCTTAGATAGTTTTGCTAATAAGTCACTGATTTCCATCTTTATATTGGTACTTATTACCAATACCATAAACGATAATTTTAATGTAACCTACTGGTTTGATAAGGTGTTTTCTGGCGCAAAAAGTCCAAGAGTGTTTTTAGCTAAAATGACTTTTAGTGTGGCTGCTTTGTCTTCTTTTATGAACAATACGCCCATTGTTGCCTTAATGATTCCTTATGTAAGAGGTTGGGCTAAAAGTAATAAAGTAAGCCCCTCTAAATTATTAATTCCGTTGAGCTTTGCAGCCTCCTTAGGAGGGATGATTACGGTAATTGGTACTTCTACCAACTTAGTTTTATTAGGTTTTCTAGAGGATAATCACGAACCTTTATTAGGGTTTTGGGATTTCTTGCCATTAGGTGTGTTGGTAACTGTTGTAGGTATCATCTTTATAGTTACAGCAGGGTATAACATATTACCTAATAGAATTGCGCCAACTTCAGATGTAAAAGAGAACAGAAGACAATATTTAGTTGAAACCTATATTTCCCCTAAATCTAGATTTATAGGTAAAACAGTACAGCAGGCAGAATTAAGAAATCTTGATGGGGTTTATTTGGCCCAAATTATAAGAAATGGTAAAATGATTGCCCCTATATCTCCAGAAGAAGAGATTTTAGAAGGGGATCGTCTTTTTTTTGCGGGTGAGACCGATAAAGTAGTAGACTTTGTTAAAAACGATAGTGGAATCCATCTTTCTTCGCAAGAAAAATTTGATTTAGGACGTAATTTAGAAGTTGTAGAAGCCGTAGTTCCTGCAAACTCTATGTTGGCGGGTAAAACCGTAAAAGAATATAAATTCAGAGAGAAATTTGATGCGGCTATTATTGGCATTCACCGTAATGGTGAGAAGATATTTGGTAAGATTGGGGATGTTGTTTTAAAGAACGGAGACCTATTGTTGCTAACAGTTGGAAAGAATTTTTCATCAAATACTGCCGTTGATAAAAACTTATACATTGTCTCTAATGTAAGTACCATTAGTCAAGATAATCCACTTCAGAAAAGAAGCTTTATAGTTATTCTAGGCCTTATTTTAACCTTGTTGTTTTTTGGCTTTTTTGATCTATTTATGTCCTTGATGATTATTATGATGGCATTAATGGCGTTAAAACTTACTTCATTTACACACGTTAGAAGAGATGGCGGTAACATGGTGCTCTTTGTGATTTTAGCCTCTGCATTAACCTTAGGTAAAGCATTAATAGAAAGTGGTGCCGCTGAAATGATGGCTAATTTTATGATTAGTATTTTTCAACCAATGGGTATACCGTTCTTAATGTTAGGTGTGTTTTTATTAACCCTAGTATTAACTTCTTTTATTACCAATGTAGCAGCTGTATCTATAGCTTTCCCAATTGTCTTTGCTATTGTAAAAGATTTAGGGATAGATGGAACTCCGTTTTATTTATGTATTGCCTTTGCAGCTTCCGCTTCATTTTTAACCCCTATTAGTTACCAAACTAATTTAATGGTCTATGGTCCTGGTGGGTACAAGTTTAGAGATTTTTTTAAGATTGGTTTTCCTTTAACAATATTGTACGCCACAGTTACCGTTACTTATTTATACTTTGTTTATCTATAAGATCTAGATAAATCCTCTTCAATAAGATTAATAGTTAAACAGAAGTGTTTAACTTATTTTGTTCTTAATTTTGTTACAAATTAAGATATTATGTCTACCCATACTTCAGAATTTAGAACAGTAGAATATTCACAAACTACCATTACTGAATTAATGATACCTGCGTACGCCAATTTTGGCGGTAAGATACACGGCGGTACTATTCTTTCATTAATGGATAAAGGGGCGTATGCATGTGCTGCAAAGCATTCTAGAGGGTATAATGTTACGGCCTCTGTGAATGTGGTTGATTTTTTAGCGCCAGTTGAAGTGGGGGAGTTAATTCATGTGATGTGTACAGTAAATCATGTAGGTACTTCTTCTTTAGTTATTGGTATAAAAGTAGTTTCAGAAAATGTTACCACCGGTTTTGTTACACATACCAACTCTTGTTATTTCACTATGGTGGCTGTAGATGAAACGGGCAAGCCTAGAAAAATACCTGGTCTTATTCTAGAGACTAAAGATGAGGTAAGAAGGTTTGTAAAGGCTATGAAACGTAAAGAATTAATAAGTGAATACAAGAATTCAATCAATGAGATTGATAGAAATTGGGATATGAAAAATGCAATTGAGATATTAAAATCCCAGAATTGTAAGATAAGTGAGGAGATATTAAAAGGTTAGTTCTTAAGGAATAAAAAATGATAGTTAAAAGCTTTCTGTAAGAGGAAAGCTTTTTTTGTTTAAGGTAAAAAAGGGTTCTTTTACAGACTTAATTAAGGTATTAGTTCTAAACGGGGTATAATAAAAAAGCCCTTCAGAATAAATCTGAAGGGCTTTTGTCTGGTAAAGCAGAGAGAGAGGGATTCGAACCCCCGGTACCTCGCGGTACAACGGTTTTCAAGACCGCCGCATTCGACCACTCTGCCATCTCTCTAATGGATTGCAAAGGTAAGGGTAGATTTTAAAAAAGCAAAATGTTTGAAAGAGATTTTTTCATTTTTTTGATAGTTCTTCTTTGCAACGGTCAATTGCTACATTAATTTCGAAACCTAAAAGAATAACATAAGCCACAATTTGTATCCAAAGCATTACGCCAATTAAAGTACCTATAGAACCGTATAGTTTGTTGTAAGAAGAGAAATTACTAATGTAATATGCAAACGCATAAGAAGAAAGCCCAAACATAATAGTAGCTACAATAGCCCCTAAAGAGAAAAATTTCCATTTTTTATGAACGGAAGGGGCAATATAATAAATCATGGATGTCATTATAAAAAAAATTAAAACCAGAAGAAGGGAGTTCAGTGCATTAATAGTTTCAATGAATATTGTGTGTACAATTTGATAACGGTCTAAAAAGTTAGCAATTCCCTCGCTAAAAATGATAAGGAAAATAGCTGTAAATAAGACAAATACGAAAATAAAGGTTAGTAAAATAGCCGTTAATCTAGTTTTGATAAACCCCCTTTTTTCGCGAGTGTGGTATATTTTATTGAAGGAATTAATTAGAACCATCATACCATTTGTGGCGGCAATCATGGCAAAAACAAAACCGAAAGAAAGTAAATCTCCCCTTTGCCGTACTATCATCTCTTCCACAATATTTTCTATTGTTTCTTTGGCTTCTATGTAATAGTTGGCGGGTATATTGTTCTGTAAAAAAATTAAGATTTTAGCATCTAAACCTTCAATTGGGATGAAGGGAACTAACGTAAAAAGAAAAATAATTCCAGGGAAAAGAGATAGCGTAAAACTAAAAGCAATGGCCTGTGCTTCAGAAATAATATCATTCTGTTTAAGTTCTTTATAAAGCGTATCTGAAAATTTATAAAATGAAATTTGCTTTCTTCGGCTTAAAAAGAATTTCTCCGTTACGTTTTTGTAGCTATCAAGTACTAACGTTTTGTATTTTATAATTCTTCTTTTCACCTATTGTTTTTCAAAAAAGGGTGTAAGGCTATTTATAAAATAGTCTGGTGGCAAACAAGGTTTTCCGTTTTCTTTGCTAATAAATACTAATGTAGTTTCTGCTACAGTTAGTAAAGTGTCTTCTCTAAAAACTTCGTAATCAAATTTTATACGAACACCAGGTTTTTCTTTAATAGAAACTTTAATGCTTAGATTATCATCGTAAAAAGCGGGTTTTATATACTTTGTTTTATATTCTAAAACAGGCATTAAAACGCCATCCTCTTCCATTTGTTTGTAAGTGCAGCCAAGCGCTCTAAAAGCTTCTACACGGGCTACTTCAAAATAAGTAGCATAGTTTCCGTAATAAACATACGCCATTTGGTCTGTTTCGGCATATCGTACTCTAATGGAAATATTATGTTCAAACATTACTTTAAAATTCCTTGTTGGTTTAATGCTCTTTGGTATCTGCGGGCATTATTAATATGTTCGGTATGGGTTTTAGAAAAATTGTGGTAACCAGAGAAGTCTTCTTTGGCACAAAAGTATAAATAACTATGTTTTTCTGGATTTAGCACAGCATCAATAGAAGATATTTCTGGATCTCTTATTGGTCCCGGCGGTAATCCAATGTATCTGTAAGTGTTATAAGGGGAATCAAATTCTGTATCTTTTTTTAAGATTCTTTTTTTACTGAAATCGCCCAATGCATAAACCACTGTAGGGTCTGCTTGTAAAAGCATTCCTCTTTTTAATCGGTTAAGGTATACGCCAGCAACTCTTGGTTTTTCATCATTATAGTGCGTTTCTGCTTCTACAATAGAGGCTAATATAGAAACATCACGTGGACTCAGGTTTATGCTTTTGGCTTTAGCTAAACGTTCTTCGTTCCAAAACCTTTCGTATTCGTATTTCATTCTGCTAAAAACTTTTTCGGCAGGTGTATTCCACATAAATTCATAGGTGTTGGGCACAAACATTGAAATGATATTCAGGGTATCAAAACCATATTCTGAAACAAAAGCCGAATTGTTTAATAACGTGTCTAATCTTAAGGAAGAACAGGATAATTCAGTACAAAATATAGAGGCTAGTTGATCCTTAGTTCTAATATTATTGAAGGTGATTATTACTGGTGTTTGTGCTCCAGAACGCAATAATCGAACTACTTCTAGGTTTGTACTGTTAGTTTTTATAGCATATCTACCAGGTTTAACATTTTCTTGATACTTCATTACCTTAGATAAAAAAGCAAAAGATAGTGGATCGGTAACAATGTTTTCATCTGTGATTTTCCGTAATAAAGATTTAAAATTATCATCTTCCTTTACATATATATAACCGCTGTTAGATTCTACAAAGAAGTTAGCGGCGTAAAAAACTTGATAGAAGTAGAAACTGAATGTTGCAAATAGCATAGCAAATGCAACAATTAGAAATCCTTTGGTATTATTCATAAAAGCGAATATACCTAGAGATTAGTGTATTCTCCAATTAAAAGAACCATGTACTTTATCATATTGTTTGTATTCAACTAACTTTGTTGCACTATGTCACTAATAAAGATTTTTGAAGAAAACCCTTCTCCCAAAGAAATAGCTCATGTAGTTGATGTATTAAAACGTGGGGGAATTATTATTTACCCCACCGATACAGTTTACGGAATGGGCTGCGATATAACTCAACCTAAAGCCATTGAAGCGTTGTGTAGAATTAAAAATGTAAATCCATCTAAAGCCCAACTGTCATTTATTTGTTACGATCTCAGTCATATTTCAGAATATACTAGGCCATTAGATAATAGAACATTTAAAGTGATGAAGAAATGCCTACCCGGTCCTTATACGTTTATTTTAGAGGCGTCTAGTAATGTGCCTAAACTTCTTCAGGCTAAAAAAAGAACCGTTGGAATACGTGTGCCAGCCAATAATATACCCAGAGAAATAGTTAAAGCATTAGGGAATCCTATTATTACAACATCCATTAAGGACGATGATGACGTAATTGAATATACAACCAATCCAGAATTGATATACGAGAAATTTGGCAAACAAGTAGATTTGGTGATAGATGGCGGTTTAGGTAATAATATACCAAGTACCGTTGTTGATTGTTCTAAGGGTGAAATGGAAGTTGTGAGAGAAGGTTTGGGCAGTGTAGAAGACTTGTTTTAATGAAGGGAGGAGCTGTTTTATTAGAAACCCATTATATGCCTTGTGTTGCGTATTTTAGAGAAATCCTTCAATACGATCTTTTAGTGATTGATGATAAGGAAAGATTTCAGAAACAAACGTATAGAAATAGATGTAGGTTACTTGGGCCAAATGGGGTAGATACCTTATCGGTTCCGGTAACGTCAAAAAGAAGCCCAATTACCAAAACTAAAATTGATTATTCACAGGGCTGGAAGAATCAACACACAAGAGCAATTCAATCTTATTACGGGAAAGCACCGTACTTTGAGTATTATTTTGAACTTTTTAATGAAATATTTTCGAAAGAAAGTAGTTTATTATTTGATCTTAATACTGAATTCATGACTTTGTGTCTTAGGATTTTAGGAAATCCTGTAGAAATGACAGTTTTATCGGAGTTTGAAAAAACAGAGCGTTTACCTTTAACTCCTTTAAAAGAATCAATAAATAGGAAAAAAGATTTCAATGAATTGCCATTTTCTGAGTATAACCAGTTATTTGGCAAGCAATTTGAAAAGAACTTAAGTATTCTAGATTTGCTATTCTGTGAGGGACCAGAGGCTGTTGCCTATCTCAAATTCCAGTAGGAACCCTTTTGTTTAAGTAAATGTTGAATTAATACCCCGCAACAGTTTTAATATTCAGTTGAACTGTTAAATTTACGTTAAAGCCATAAAATTATAGAGAGATGAATATGGAGGCTAGATTTTCAAATAGAGTAAAAGAAGTAATTTCCTTAAGTCGTGAAGAAGCTTTACGGCTAGGTCATGATTACATAGGAGCGGAACATCTCTTATTGGGAATGATTAGAGAAGGGGAAGGCGTGGCTGTAGGGTTACTTAAGAAATTAGGGGTCTCTATGGAACAAATTAAAATTGAGGTAGAACAAGCTACCAAAGGTACTTCCACCGGAAACGTTAAAAATTTAGCGAGCATCCCTTTAACAAGACAATCGGAAAAGGTATTGAAGATTACATACCTTGAAGCAAAAATATTTAAGAGTGAATTAATCGGTACAGAGCATTTATTATTATCCATCTTAAGAGATGACGATAATATAGCTACTCAGGTACTTGGTAAATTTGATGTTTCATACGAAGTAGTTAAAGAATTGTTAGAATATCATTCACAAAACCCTGAAGCATCTTCAGATACCGACGATGATGACGATATTCCAAGATCATTTGGAAGCACGCCATCTGGAGGTTCATCTGCAGCAGGTGCGGCCAGAGGGGCTGAAAAATCTAAAACTCCGGTTTTAGATAATTTTGGTAGAGATTTAACCAAACTAGCTGAACAAGATAAGCTAGATCCTATTGTAGGACGTGAAAAAGAAATTGAGCGTGTAGCTCAGATTCTAAGCAGAAGAAAGAAAAATAACCCCTTACTTATTGGTGAACCAGGTGTTGGTAAAACAGCCATTGCAGAAGGTTTAGCATTAAGAATTATTGAGAAGAACGTTTCAAGAGTACTTTTCAATAAAAGGGTAGTAACCTTAGATCTTGCTTCATTAGTGGCCGGTACAAAATACCGTGGCCAGTTTGAAGAAAGAATGAAGGCTGTAATGAATGAGTTAGAGAAGTCTAGAGACATTATCTTATTCATTGACGAGATTCATACCATTGTTGGTGCAGGTGGAGCCTCAGGTTCTTTAGACGCATCTAACATGTTTAAACCAGCATTGGCTAGAGGTGAAATTCAAGCAATTGGTGCTACTACTCTTGATGAGTACAGACAATATATTGAAAAAGATGGGGCTCTTGCTCGTCGTTTCCAAATGGTAATTGTAGATCCTACAACACCAGAAGAAACAATGGAGATTTTGAACAACATTAAAGATAAGTATGAGGAACATCACCAAGTTAATTTCTCTCAGGAGGCCTTAGATGCTTGTGTGAAGCTTTCGGACAGATATATTAGTGACCGTTTCTTACCAGATAAGGCCATTGATATTATGGATGAAGTAGGTTCTAGAGTACATATTAATAATATAAAAGTACCAGAGTCTATCTTAAAGCTTGAAGAAGCTATTGAAGAAATTAAGCAGTTGAAAAACAAAGTAGTTAAGAAACAAGACTACGAAGAAGCTGCTAAATTAAGAGACAAAGAGAAAAAGTTAATAGACCAGCTAGATACTGAAAAAATAGCTTGGGAAGAAGATAGTAAAACAAAGCGATATGAAGCAACTGAAGTGCATGTTGCCGAAGTAATTGCTATGATTACTGGTATCCCAGTAAGTAAAATTGCTAAAAAAGAAGGTGTTAGACTTCTTAATATGGCGGAAGAGCTTAAGGCTAGAATTATTGGTCAAGATGAAGCGATTAATAAACTTGCGAAAGCTATTCAGCGTACTAGAGTAGGTTTAAAAGACCCAAGAAAACCAATTGGTTCGTTTATCTTCTTAGGTCAAACAGGTGTAGGTAAAACAGAGCTAACCAAAGCGCTTGCTAATTATTTGTTCGATAGTGATGATTCACTAATTAGAATGGATATGAGTGAGTATATGGAAAAATTCTCTGTATCTAGACTTATTGGAGCACCTCCAGGATATGTTGGTTACGAAGAAGGTGGGCAGCTTACTGAAAAAGTAAGAAGAAAACCCTACAGCGTAATCTTATTAGATGAGATTGAAAAAGCTCATCCAGATATCTTTAACATCTTACTTCAAGTATTAGATGATGGTATTTTAACGGATGGTTTAGGAAGAAAGGTAGATTTCAGAAATACAATTATCATTATGACGTCTAACATTGGTGTTAGAGACCTTAAAGAATTTGGTTCTGGGATTGGTTTTGCTACTAAATCTAAAGAAGGTCAGATTGATGATATTATGAAAGGTACCATTCAGAATGCTTTAAAAAGAGCGTTTGCACCTGAGTTTCTTAACCGTTTAGATGATGTAATTATCTTCAACCCATTAGTGAAAGCAGATCTATTCAGAATTATAGATATTACTTTAAGTAAAGTGTTTAACAGAATTAGCGAAATAGGCTACCATGTTGAACTTACTGATAAAGCTAAAGAGTTCTTGTCTGAAAAAGGTTTCGATCCTCAATATGGAGCCAGACCGTTAAGTAGAGCAATTCAGAAGTATATGGAAGATCCATTAGCGGAAGAGATACTTAATGGAAAAGTGAAAGAAGGTGATAACATTTCTGCGGATTACAACAAAGAGAAAGGAGAGATTTTCTTTAAAGTGAAGAAAAAATCTGCTAAGAATACAGAAGAAGAAACTTCTAAATAAAGAAGTTTAAAATTATAGATAAATGCCCAAAAGCCGAACTTAGTTCGGCTTTTGTTTTTTCTGCATTATTATAATAGCACTTACAAAGAAAATAAGTGAAGGGATTTTATACCGAACTAATGACCCAAAATTAGAGGTAGATATCCCAATAGCTATCCCAAAAATAGTGCTAAAAACAAGTGCGGCAATACAGAATGCATCCAGTTTAGGTTTTTTGAATAACATTCTTACGAACAAAAAAGTAATTATTAAACTCTCTAAAGCACTTAATAACATTACAGGATTTTTTGCCTCCCATAAAAAAGGCCTAAAATAGGTTACGGCAAAAGCTTGAGGCGCTAATACAATCATGCTTCTTAAAGAGCCATCAAAAGGTTCGCTTAGGGTGTATATGGAACCATCTTGTTTAATACTTACATATTGTAACCAACCTGCTGTAGTTCTAGCTGTTTCAGCAACACTATCAAGGTTGTACTTATCACTAACTGTAGCAAGGCTCGTGCTTAAGTATACAGCAGCAATTAAACCAATGAATATAGTGATAGGAGCTACAATGTATTTAATTTGTTTATTCTGAATTTTTTCTATTTGATGCATGTAGAACCAAATAGCTAATGAAGGAATAAAACAAATAATGATATAATCTTTTACATTTAAAGTAATGTAAGACATTACCAAGAAAATGATAGAAGAGGAGATGATTTTCCGTTTTAAAAAGAAAATATTATAAAAAGCCCATGTAATCCAACCTATGGCCCCATAGGTTAATGTATCTTTCATTATGCCGGAACCCCAAAAGAAAATAGAAGGAACAAATAAGGTTCCCCAAGCGAGTTCTCTGTACAAATGAGGATAAATTCTAGTGATGGTTTTATAAAAGGCCCAAGCACCTGTAAAACTAAATAAAGCAAAGTATATAGCTATAACTGTATATGAATTAAAACATGTGATACCCAGTACTGCAATTGTTTTAACAATAAAGAAAGAAGCAGCATCTCTTCTAAAAAAATACATTGATAAAGTGTATTTTCCTCCATCAACAGAATAATCTCCTGTTTCAGCAAAAAGTATTTTTATAGCGGTTAAAGGTTCTTCATAAAAAGCGTGGTATAGAAATTTACTGTTACTGTAATAATTTAAAGTATCCCCGCCACCATAATAGAATTGATAAATTACACCTAGAGATATTGCCCCAAGTACTCTAACATAAAAACCATTCAGAAAAAAAGGTTTTGTTAAAACGTTAGTAGCAGAAGATCTTGTTATAAATAAGATAAGCACTATTATACTCAAGTATAAAGGTGCTAGAAATAAGTCGAAAAGAGACATGTCTTAATATTAGCCTATTTTATTTAACTTAGGCAGCTCAAGTTTATAGTATGACAAATTTGTTGTTAAAATTAGATGATATAGACCGGAATATTCTTGTAATTCTTCAAGAGAATTCAAAAATAACCAATGCCAGTTTGGCAACAAGGGTTGGTTTGTCCCCGGCGCCTACATTAGAGCGCGTAAAAAAGCTAGAGAAATCGGGTTTGATTTTAAAATATCATGCCGAACTGAATAAAGAAATTCTAGGGCTAAATGTTTGCATTTTCTTAACGGCATCACTTTCTGCTTCAAGAAGAGATAAGATGGAGTCTTTTGTGGCTAAAATAGATGCTATTCCCGAAGTTGTAGAATGCCATCACATTACGGGTAGTGCCGATTTTATTCTAAAAGTACTTACAAACGATATTCAGAGCTATAATAAGTTTATACTAGAGAAGCTTATTAATTTAGACGAAATAGCTAATCTGCAATCTATGGTGGTGTTATCTACTCTTAAAGATTCTAAAATTCTTCCCGTAAAATAAAAAAGGCCCTTTTAAGAATTTCTTAAAAGGGCCCTTATATTAATTACTTAAAAACTTATTCCGCGTGTAGCCAACTTTTTTTAGCGTAAAGTTCTTCTTCAGTTTCTTCGTTATCAGGATCAGGAACACAGCAATCTACAGGGCATACTGCCGCACATTGTGGTTCTTCATGAAATCCCATACATTCTGTACATTTAGTAGGAACAATGTAATAAAACTCTTGTCCATCTGCACCGTAAGCACCGCCCATAACTGGTTCTTGCGCTTCCGATGCATCCATTGCACTTCCGTCTTCTAATTCAATTTCCTTTAACTCTGTACCGTCAGCGTAATTCCATTCAATTCCGCCTTCATATATTGCAGTGTTAGGGCATTCTGGTTCACAAGCCCCGCAGTTTATACACTCGTCAGTTATTATAATTGCCATACCAACCTCCTTTATTTTTACACGAAAATATCTATCTCGATAAATCTTTCAAAGAAAACATCTTAATTTAGAACATATCCTTATTAATGATGAACACGAAAGATCGACTGCAAGTTCTAAATAGTTTACGAGAATACCTTATAAATATTGATTCGGATGAAAAAGAAGAGTTATTTCTTTCATCTGGAAATGAAAACCCATGGTTTGATAAAGTTACTATGGAACATGCGTTTAATGGCGTTTTAGGCATGTTAGAGCCAGATCCATTACAATATTTGGTGAAAAAATACGAAAGCAAAAACGCTAAAAAAATAGCTGTTGTTTGTGCCGGTAATTTGCCCGGGGTTGGTTTTCAAGACTTAATTCTTTGTTTTTTGTTTTCTGAAAAAGTTTTTGTTAAACTGAGTAGTTCAGATTCGTACTTCATAAAATACTTGGTAGCAAAAATGTCTTTTTTCAATGCTGAAGTAGAAAAATGTATTCAGTTTGAAGAACAATTAGTTTTGGACCAGTTAGATGGAGTAATAGCAACCGGTAGCGATAATACAGCACGGTATTTTGAGAAGTATTTTAGTAAAATACCTTCAGTAATAAGAAAAAACAGAACCTCTATTGCTGTCTTAAACGGAGAAGAATCACCAGAAGAACTTCAACGTTTGGGTAATGACATCTTTATTTATTATGGTTTAGGTTGCCGAAATGTATCAAAATTACTAGTGCCTAGAGGGTATGATTTTGTTAATTTTTTGGATCAGTTAGAAGGGTTTAAAAAAGTGACATTTCATCACCGTTATTCTAACAACTATGATTATAACCGATCTGTTTATTTAGTAAATAGAGAACCACATTTTGATAATGGGTTTTTAATGCTAAATGAATCTAAAAACTTGGTGTCTCCTATAAGTGTTTTATTTTATGAGTATTATGATAGTCAAGAAGATGTTCTCTCTTATATTCGTACTAATAAGGAAAAAATACAGGTAGTGGTTAGTAATTATTTAGAAGGGGCAATTCCGTTGGGTGATGCTCAAAAACCATCGATCACCGATTTTCCAGATAATGTTAATATAATTGAATTTATTCTTTCGTTATGAGTACTAAATGGCGCAAGTGGCTTAGATGGTCCATCGTAATTTTTTTCTTGGTTTTATTTTTAATCTATTACATACCACGTGCCTACAGAGGTACTGTAGAAGTAACTGTTATTGATAAAGAAAGAATTACCTACCAAGAAGAAGGACAAACCAAAAGTAAGTATTTGATTTATACAGAGGAGGAAGTTTTTGAAAATACAGATGAGCCTTTTTACCTTAAATTCAATAGTTCGGATCTTTATGGCATGCTAAAACTGAACGAGCGGTATGAGCTTTCTGTTTCGGGATGGAGACTGAAAATATTTTCTACCTACAGAAATATTATTTCTGCAGAAAGAATTGTGCAAATGGAAGAGACACAGGATGATAAACCTTTGGAAGAAAAAGATGAGCCAGCGTCTTTTCGTGAAAAACAAGTTCAGCCTAAGCCTTTAGATGTACAGCCAGAGCCAGAAATTATTCCAGAAACACCAGAAGAAGAAATTGAGGCAGATACATCTACTTTTATGCAAATTTAAACCTCTTCGTCAAAGTAAAGTTTATAGAAGTTCATTTTACGGTTGTCATCAAAGCCTCTTTCAATATAATTGTGGCCACCATGTACGTATACATGAAATTTCTTATCCAGTTTCAAAACACTTTTAAAGAACCGCTTATTAGACTTTACGGCGTCGTCTGAAACGTCAAAATCTGTCATAAAAGGTATGTCGTTTTTTTCGGCATACTCTTGCTTGTAATTATTAAAAGCTTCAATTACACCGGGGTCTCCCATAACCTGAGATTCAAAATTATGCTGATCAAACTCTTTGTGGTTGGTGAAAAAATCTACTGAATTTTTCATCAGTTTCATCTGCTCTGTTCGGTCTATATCGTTCGCCGGATTAAAAACTTCGTCGGCAAAGCCTTTGCAAAGATTCATGTAATTTTGAGTATGGAAATATTTATCCTCTACCATTTTGGCTTGTAAAAAATCCTCTTGCCAGAATTGAGCTACACCTTCTGAACGTGCTGTATTGTCTACCATTAAGATTTTATACCCTTCTTCGCGTTTGGTGTTTATGATTAAGCAGCCTTTATCTAGCTTATTAATATTTACTCCATTTTCACAAGTAAGATCAAATTCGTCTTCTTCTTTTAAGAAAACACGTAAAAAGGTTTCTTTATTTTCGGACTTGAATAAGCCAATAGCGTCAAAATATTCATCACCAAATTTACAATCTTGTATGTACGCAACATAAAGTTCCCCTTCCTTAACGTTGGGGTGATTAGTAGCTTCGTAAAGATGATGGGCTATGTGTATGCTGTTTTCATGAAAGATTTCTTTGTTCTTAAAAATAGAGTCTGACAAAGAATACAAAAGGTTGTTTTCTAAATCGGGAAGGCCTTCAAATTGGTAAAACACTTCGCTTTTGAAGGGTTTTAAGAAATATTGAATTAGAACATTAGAAATAGCTTCGTCTTTTAACTCTAACGTTTTTTTACTGATCTGAAGTGGTTCTTCATTAAGTCTATTCCCTATTTTATGAACCACTAATTGGTCCAATGAAACAATGCTAAAATCCATCATAACTCAAAGTTACATAATATGAATTCAAAAATAATTAGCCAATTAATAATTGTTCTATTGCACTACCGTTATAGTTCCTGTTTTATCAAAACTTTCGCCGTTTTCAAATTCTCCTTTGGTTATAAAAGTAAATACGTTTTTTCCAGTAAAATTAAGTTGATTTTCTTCTGGTTTCCAACCGCTAGAACGTAAGTCTAAATAGCTACTTTCTTCGTAAACTAAATCTCCTTTAGAACTGAATATTTTTAATTCGAAGTTTTCGTTTACAATAGTTTCGCTATATATTTTAAATACTTTAGATTCTTCTTTAGAGGCGCTTAAGATTACAGTGTTGGGTATAAATAGAATGTTTTCAATAATTTCTGGCGCAACAACTTTTAAAATAAAACTAGAATCATCTGATCCACAAATGTTAAAAATTTCAACCTGAATTAGTGGTTCTTCCTCTTCTTCAGCTGGAATATAAACGAATTTGTTGCCATCTACTTGCACCTCGCCCAGTCCATTAGAGGTAGCACTTAATTCAAAGTTTTCGGTTTGAGCAAAAACGGAGAATTCGGCAGATTCATTGTAAATAATTTCGTTTGGTCCATCTATTTCAGAAATAATTGGCCGTATACCAGAAGCCGCATTTAGTTGTATGGTATCATAATCAAAACAACCTAAAGCATCCGTTAGTTTTAAAGAATATTCACCAAATTCAGTTTTAATTAATAAGGAGCTTTCCGGGCTATTAGAATTATCTGGTAAAGTCCATAAATAAGTATACGGTTCAACTCCTTCTTCAACTGTTGGGCTTAACAACAGCGAGTCATTTTCACAAATAGATAAAGAGTCATTATCCGAAATAGAAACTTTTAAGTCGTTTACGTCAATTTCAAAATCATCAACATAAACACAATCGTTAGCATCTGTGACAGATAATTTTACCTGTGAAGAAGCCGCTGGTGTGAAGTTTAAAGTAGTGGTAGAACCAATTATTTCATTATTGGAGCTCCATGAATACGTATAAGGCCCACCGTTACCCCCTGTGATTGGTGGTGAAGAAGTAGTATAGCTTTCACCTAAACATATAGTGGCGTCATCTAATTCGGTCCCTTTTTCTAAGGCAGGATTTACATCAATATAGACATAACTAGAGTCTGTACAGGTTAATGTGGCAGATTCGGTAACTTTTAGTTTGTAAGAAGTAGAAGTATTAGTAGTGGTTTCTAATACATCTGTAGTACTTAATGTGTTTCCAGAATTGTTTTGCCATTCATAGCTAATTGTTCCGGCTGGGGTTTGGGTTAAATTGGCTTTTAAATAAACGGGGTCACCTACACAAATTAATTTCCGGCCTTCAACGTTAGTAGTTGGTACTAGCTGATAGTTAATTTCAACAGTATCTTTAGAGGTACAACCACTTGGGAAAGGCCCTTTTTTTGTCAACGTATAAGTACCTGCTTCTTTTATATAAAGAGAATCTCCAGTTTTTCCATTTGACCAATCATAATCATATCCAGAGCTTACCGTATTAACATCTTTAATTAAAACGGAATCACCTTTGCATTGTAAATAATCATGATAGTTTAGGTCAACTTTTTTAATTTCAAATCGAAAAATATCGGCCGTGTCCCCAACAATAGTAGATCCATTTAATAAGGCGGTTACTACTACTCGATTATTCCCATTAAGTAGGTTTTTTAAAATAACGGTATCTGCGGTGCTAAGTATTTTTGATTCGTCTAATAACTGCCATTTATAATTAGAGTATTGAGGCCCTTTAGTTGCTTTAAGTACTTTCCCTTGATTAGAACATGCTATATCTGTTTGCAGTAGTAATTGTAAACTGAGCTTGTAGAGCACCAAAAGTAATAAGTGAAACAAATAAGGTAAATACTATATTTTTCATTTTGTGATATGCTTTTTATTATCCATTAATTAAATGGCCTATCTATATATTCTTTATCTACTTTGAATGTAATCTTTAATTTTAGAATATATTTCAAGGTTAAGAATAATCATAGAATTATATAACTTAGTAGAATAGAGTCGATGTGTTAAGTATCGGTATACTTTCTGTTGTTGAATTTAAGGAATGTTTAAGAAAAGAGCGTTAATAATATTGTATTGCTTTTTGAGTATAATTATCAATAATTATGCTCAAAATCTTAATTACTCCCAATTTATTGCTTCAGGGGTGCATATGTCACCCACTTTTGTGGCGCATAAAAACAGACATTCTGCAGGTATTATAACCCGTAATCAATGGTATAACCTCAATTCTAAATTTACTTTCACACAGCTAGATGCTAATTTTGCTATTAATACGAACGATAGACATATTGGAGGCGTAGGTGTTCAGTTTGAAAATGATGTAACCGGAGATTTAAAATATACCAAACAAGCGGTTTATTTAAATGCAGCCTATGATTTAGCTTTAGACGATTTAAATGAAATTTACTTCGGTGTAAAAGTTGGAGGTTTATTCTATTCTTTAAACACAGATGAAATATCAACAGGCGGTGATTATGTGCCCGGTGTTGGCGATGGAAATCTTGATAATGATTTACCGCAAGAACCAAAAAGTGGTTTAGACTTAGGCTTTGGCTTAAGCTACCAGCTTAATGCTGAAAAGTCTTCAGACGCTCCTGTTTATATGCTTTTAGGAGCATCTATGTTGCATACCTATAATCCGTACAATGGTGAGAACAATAACTCTACCTTTGGTAATTATTTAGTCTTTGCAAATTTTCAGTATTTAGCTTCTGAAAATATAGAATTTGGTCCTGTGCTTGCTTTTGATAGTTATACAGGTGGAAAAAGCTATGCTCAATACGGGCTTTCGGGAACGTATAAATTGAATAACGATAGCGATGATAATGTTTTTATTCCCTCGTTTTTTTCAGTTATGGCCTATTACAATACAAGTAAAGCTATGATTCCTGAACTTAGGGTAGGTAATCGGTTTTATAACTTAGGATTAAGCACCGACTTGTATTTTGCAGACCTAAAAACGTACAGAACCTATGAAATCAGTTTAAGAATTTCTTTTGGTAAACTAAAAACGGGTTCTAATAAAGTGATCAACAACACACCAAGATACCAGCATACCAATTAATCAAATTGGATTAGTGTAGCTTCAATTTGTCCTAAATAACTTTTCCCGAACAATAATAAATGCACCAATAGCGGATAAAGGTTGTAAATATCTACTCGTTCTGTAAAACCAGTTTCTAACGGAAAAGCTTCTTGGTAGCTGGAATAAAATTTAGAATCAAAACCACCAAATAGTTTTGTGAAAGCAATTTCCATTTCTCGGTTCCCGTAATAAATAGCAGGGTCAATAAGAACAGGGTTTCCCTTGGTATTGCATAAGAAGTTACCACTCCATAAATCACCGTGTACTAAACTTGGTTTTTCTTTCGGAAGAAGAGAAGGCAGCTCTCTATACAATTCTATAAAGGCTTCTAAATGCTCAATATTTAATAAGCCCTTTTCATAAGCTTGTTTTGAAAGCGGATAGAGTCTGCACTCTATGAAGAAATCAACCCAATTATCTTTAAAATCATTTTTCTGCGGAATGGAACCGATGTAATTATCTTGATGTAAACCAAAACTAGAATATTCGGTTTTATGCAGTTGAGCTAGTTGTTGACCGAATTTCTCCCAAAAGAGGGGTGTTTTAGCGCCTTCTTCAATGTGTTCTAAGATTAAGAAAGAAGTGTCGTTGTAGAACCCTTCAGCTATAGTTTTAGGAACGATAATGGTATTGGTTTCAGAAAGAAGTTGAAGACCGATTGCTTCTTTTGAGAACATATCCGGAAATTCCTCCTTAGTATTCAATTTTAAAAAATAGGTTTCTTTTTCAGCCTGAAAAGAAAAACACCTATTAATACAACCACCACTAAGCGATTTAAAGTTGATTAAGGAAGAATTTATGTTTAAAATATGCTTTAAGTATTTTGTTAGCGCTTCGGGAATCATTTATCAATAAATTATTAATATCTTAAAGTTAAAATCCTTCAATCTTTCGAATAAAACAATAATTTTAAAGCATTGATTAAAAAAGGGCTTCATTTTTAGGGAGACCTCTATTTATTTTAAAGAATTAGACGCATTAAATAACACCAATCTATATGGACGCAGCTGTACAGGACAAAATACAATCCTGGTTAAACGGAAACTTTGATCAGGCTACCAAAAACGAAATTCAGAGTTTAATAGACAATAAGAAAGAAGACGAATTAACGGACGCTTTCTACAAAAATCTTGAATTTGGAACCGGTGGTTTAAGAGGAATTATGGGTGTTGGCTCTAACCGAATTAATAAATACACGGTTGGTGCTGCAACACAAGGATTAGCGAACTATCTAAAAATTAACTTTTCGCATAAAGATCAAATTAGTATTGCCATTGCTCACGACAGCCGTAATAACAGTCCCGAATTTGCCAGAGTTGTAGCCGATGTATTTACCTCTAACGGAATAAAAGCATATTTATTCAGCTCATTAAAACCAACTCCGGAACTATCTTTTGCTATCCGTCATTTCGGATGCCAATCGGGTGTTGTGTTAACAGCCTCTCATAACCCTAAAGAATACAACGGATATAAAGCGTATTGGGAAGATGGCGCACAAGTAATTGCTCCACACGATGAAAATATTATTAAAGAAGTACAATTAGTACAAATAGATAAAATCAAGTTTGGTGGTAACGATGATCTTCTTGAAATCGTGAACGATGACTTTGACGAGATTTATACCGATATGCTTAAGTCTTTAAGTGTTTCTCCTGAAGTGATTTCAAGACAAAAAGATTTAAAAATTGTTTATACGCCAATTCACGGTACTGGGGTAAAGTTAGTGCCCGATGTACTGAAGAAATTCGGTTTTGCCAACGTAAATTTGGTAGAAGAGCAATTGGTTTCAGACGGTAATTTCCCAACGGTAGTTTATCCAAATCCGGAAGAAGCAGAAGCCATGTCTTTAGGGCTGAAAAAAGCAAAAGCGATAGATGCTGATCTTTTAATGGCTACGGATCCTGATGCAGACCGAGTAGGAGCAGCGGTTAAAAATCTAAAAGGAGAATGGCAATTACTGAACGGTAACCAAACCGGTAGTTTGTTAATTTCTTATATGTTAGAAGCATGGAAGAAAGAAGGAAAGTTACAGGGTAAAGAGTTTATTGTAAAGACTATTGTTACAACCGAATTAATAAAAACTATTGCCGATAGTTACGGTGTTGAATGCCCTGATGTATTAACCGGATTTAAATTTATTGCAGCGCTTATTCGTGAAAACGAAGGTAAAAAACAGTTTATAGCCGGTGGCGAAGAAAGCTACGGTTATTTAGTGGGTGATAGCGTTAGAGATAAAGATGCCATTGCTTCTTGTGCTTTTATTGCTGAAATGGTAGCCTTTCATAAAGATCAAGGCAAGACGGCTTTTGAAGCGTTGATTGATTTATACCTGAAATACGGTTTCTATAAAGAACATTTGATTTCTCTAACTAAGAAAGGCTTTTCAGGAGCCCAAGAAATACAAGATATGATGACGGGTTTCCGTGAAAATCCACCGGCAAGCATAGCGGGTTCTAAATTGGTAACGGTAAAAGATTACGAAGCAAGCATAGAAAAAAATCTGATTACGGGTGAAGAGAAGAAAATCAATTTACCCAAATCAAACGTGTTACAATTCTTTACCGAAGATGGCGCTAAGATTTCTGCCAGACCTTCTGGTACCGAACCTAAGATTAAATTCTATTTTGGTGTTAAAGCGGAATTAGATTCAAAAGAAAATTTCGAAAAAGTTGAAGCGGAATTAGATGCTAAGATTCAGCAAATTATAGATGAGTTAGGGTTAAAATAATTCGTTCAGAATAAAAATATAGTTGTAAAAAAAGCGCCGCTAGGGCGCTTTTTTTATGCTTCAAAATTCAAAACCCTATTCAGAAAAACTGTTGTTGCCTTTCTTTTTGATTTGATCTACCGACATTAGATTAACTAAATTATCCAAAGCGGTTGGCACTTGTCCACCGTTGCCAATATAGGTTTGTGGTACAATGGCTTGGCCTTGCATAGCGGTAGCTAAAACCTTCATTTGTTCTAACTGATATTTTAAACGTAATTCTAACGAGTTGTCCGCCATAGCTAACTTCTTCTTTTCATAGGCTTCTGCATCTGCTTTAACTTTTCTAGATTGTGCTTGTAATCGGGCAGTTTCTAGTTGGATCTCAGCTAAGTCTCGATTGGTTTTTTCAGCTTTTTCTTTGGTTTCAATAGAAATCAACTGTTTTACCTGTTCCTTTTCTTGCTCTACTCTAATTTGAGCTTTGTCTCTTTCGCCTTCCGCTACAATTCTTTGCTGCTGGTCTTTGGCGGTTTTAATTTTTTGTTGTTCCAGCTGTCTTTTTGCCGATTCATCCCGTTGGTTTTCCAAACGTTTTTTAAAAGCAGGCTCTAAAAGAATATCATCAATAATGGCTTGTGTGGTTATAATGCCAGACTTGGTAATGTCGTGCGGAACGCGGATAGGTTTGCCATCGCTGTCCAAACGTTTTACAACAATATAACTGGTTTTAATTTCTTTAATAGAACGGTCTTCTTCAGAAATTTCGCTGTTAACGGTGTCTCTAATTTCTAATTTTTCTACCGAATACATACCGTTCATTAATTGATCTTTTACCGCATAACGGAAGTCAGAAGACGAACCCGAAATGTAATCTTGTGCAGCAAACATATACCCTGTGTTTGAGATTACTTCCCTAACAGTAGGCATTAATGTAGCTTCAATCAAATTTTCTTGCGTTCTAAATTCCTTTACCAAATTCATGAAAGACTCTTCATCGGTAGGTAGTTTAAAACGGGTAGAAGCAATTACTTCTGCCGTTACCTGATCTATAAAACGAATTTCAATAGGCGCCATAGTTCCGCTAGAACTGTTCGATTCTGAACTTACAACAGAAACCGTTTTTTCACCACGGCTAATTTTTGTACTGGTTTTAATGGTCATGTATTCTTTCCAAGGGCGAAGTGTGCCAAACATTTTAATGTTTGCTCCGGCGCGGTCCACAACAGTTTGTGTTCCCCAAGGGTATTGCAAGAAGTATTTTACTCCGGGTTCGGCATAAAAAAACATGCCTCTTAATGTGATTAATAGAAAACCTACTAATAGCATTATGAGCAGCACTTTGTTGGTGAACTTGTCTAGAAAGGAGAAGCCGCTGTTTGTGGTTTCTTCTTTTCGGTTACCAAACTGATCGTAACTAACGTTTACTTTAGATTGACTTCTAAAACGTTTTCCGAATACAAAAATGAGGATACTAAATGTAATAAGAGTGATCCCCAAAAACATGAAAAATCCGAGCATAGAAAATTTAGATTAAGTTGAACAAAATGGATTTATACCCACAATTGGATAAAAAACCTTCAAAAATAATCAAATCTTATGCCGAGATACGTGTTTTAACAAATAAATACGTAGATGTTTAAAAAATATTTTTCAATGCTTCTTTCAGTTTTACAATACCGCTAGAAGCAGGTTCTAAAATACGGTGAATTTTATGTGCCGAATAAACATTGGGAATAGAAGGATCAATTATAAATACTGGAGCATTCAAAGGGGCATAGTCAATTAGTCCGGCAGCTGGATAAACCAATAAGGAAGTACCAATAATGGCACAGACATCAGCGTCTTTTATGGCGTCAATAGCTTCCCCCATTTTTGGTACCGCTTCACCAAACCAAACTATAAACGGACGTAGTTGACTGCCTTTTTCGCAGGTATCGCCTAATTTTAATTCCCAACCCTCCATATCGTATATTAAATTAGGATCACAAGTACTTTGGGTTTTAAAGATTTCGCCATGTAAATGAATAACCTTGGTAGAACCGGCTTTTTCGTGCAGATTATCTACGTTTTGGGTGATAATAACAACTTCGTAATCTTCCTCTAGTTCTTTTAAGCCTAAGTGGCCAAGATTCGGTTCAGCGGCAATGCCTTGTTTTCTTCTTTGGTTGTAAAAATCTAATACCAATTTTTTGTCTTTTTCCCAACCCTCTGGTGAAGCAACATCATAAATACTGTGTCCTTCCCATAGGCCATCGGCTCCTCTAAAGGTAGCTAAACCACTTTCGGCACTAATTCCTGCTCCGCTAAGTACTACTAGTTTTTTCTTTTTTCTCATATATGAAATTTTTGTGTTCTAAATTCTATTAGGTTTAGGTATTTAAATTCTAATAGCTTTGTTTAAATTTAAATAGCGTCTATTTTGACGATTACTGAGAAAGAACTCTTTACTTAAATAATTCTCAGTCATTTAAAGGTTTATAGTGTCATCAATAATTAGTGTGTTTATAACACAATCAATGTGTAAGAAAAGCCTCTTGTCAAAATCGAAAAGATGTTTTTTTCTTCTTTTATTAACCGTAAAAACCGTGGGTTTAGTTCAAGCCCAGTTTTATTCGGCGGGTGAAAATGCTTCTTCACTTCGTTGGAAACATATTAAAACCGAAAACTTTAATGTGATTTTTACAGACGATTATGAAGAACAAGCGCAATACGCTATTAATTATTTAGAGACTGCTTATCAGTATGCTAGTAGAAGTTTAGACCACCAGCCAAAACGAATTTCTGTAATTCTACAACCCGATAAAGCGAGTTTAAATGGCTTTGTTACTTGGGCACCCAAACGTTCGGAAATGTATCTTACACCGCCCCAAGAAAACGATCAAAACGATTGGCTAGACGAATTATTGGTGCATGAATACAGACATGTTGTTCAGGTGGATAAATTAAATCAAGGGCTAACAAAAGTATTTTATGGGCTTTTGGGCGAGCAAGGAGTTGGTTTAACGGTTGGTCTAGCTATGCCTTTGTGGTTTTTAGAAGGCGATGCGGTACATACCGAAACCATGTTTACCAATGGTGGTAGGGGTAAAGTTCCAGATTTTAATGTGAAATTGAGAGCTCAGTTATTAAGCTATGGTCCGTATTCTTACGAAAAAGCTTCCTTTGGGTCCTATAAAAATATTGTAGCCGACCATTATACGCTGGGTTATTATTTAACAGATTATGCTCGTGTAAAATACGGGAATACTATTTGGGCAGGTGTTGTGAACAGAATAGGTAAATTCCCAATTAAACCTTTTCGATTCTCTAATGCGCTAAAACAAGAAACAGGGGAGAAGTCAACAGCGTTGTATAAAAATACGATGGCTTTTATTGCTACGGAATGGCGGGATTCGGTTCAAATTGAAGAAAGTTACCTGAACCCGGAATCAAAAATACCCGTTGATTATCAATTTCCGGTTAAAAATAAAAAGACACTTTTTGCTTATAAAAGCGGATTAAATAACGCAGGTGAAATTATAAGCCTAACAGACAGTGTAGAAAAACACCTTCTAAATACAGGTTACTTCAACAGTCCTAGATTAAGCGTAAATGATTCTTTTTTGGTTTGGACAGAAGAATTTAGTCATGTACGTTGGGGGCAAAAGTCGTTTTCTAATATTGTGGTCTATGATTTTCAGACTGAAAAAAGAAAACAATTAACGCAAGAGAAATATTATTACAGTCCTTTTATTCACCCTGAAAAAAATAAAATTGTTGCGGTAGAAAATCTGGATACCAAAACCAGAATAGTGGTCTTAAATCTTAATGCCGAAGTGGTAGATTCTATTCCAAATATAGAAAAGCAGAGGCTTGTTTAAACAGCCTGTTTTTATTTCTGAAGAGGAAATTGCTGTTATTAATTTTTACGACAGCCAGGATCATATTGAACTTTATAACCTGAAAACAAAGGGAACGAATGTTCTTTTAAGTAGTGAAAATCAACTACAAGGACTTCATTATTTAGACGGAAATTTGGTATACAGAACCCGTAATGGGATTTCAGACCAAATTTTTTTATTCAATCTGAAAGAAGAAACAAAGCAGGCCATTTCTAACAGTAAGTTCGGGGCTAGTGATCCGTTTATAAAAGACTCACTGGTTTATTTTTCTGAATATACACCTAAGGGTTATCAGTTGAACAGCACTTCACTTTCTACAGTTTATCCGTTTTATGGTCCAGATTCATTAACGGCTTTGCTGGTTGATTCTTTACGCAAAGAGGCCAATAGTTTTGTGTTAAGTGATTCAATTTCAGATTCTACTTATTTGGTTAAAAAATACCGAAAAGGAACTCATTTGTTTAATATCCATAGCTGGCAGCCAGCTTCTTTTAATACGTCAACCGAAGAAATTACCAAACCAGAAATTGGTTTTAAGATTTTATCTCAGAATGTGTTAAGTACTTCTTTTTTAACAATTGGTGCAGCGTATAATCCCAGTCTACGGAAAGAATCGTATTACGCTGCGTATACCTACAGTGGTTTTTTCCCTAGGTTAGGTGTTTCGTACAGGCGGACGTATGAAAAAGAGCTCAACTTTTTGAAAATTCAGCAGCAAGATACCATTGCGCTACAAGGAAAAATCATTGAAGACAAAGTTAGCTTCTCTACATCTATTCCGCTGTTTTGGAATAAGGCAGCTTATGTTTACCAATTAAGACCAGTCGTTTCGGTTCCGTATACCAATACAAGTTATGTGTCTTCCGAAAATAGTTCGGGGATTGAAGAAGGAGCGGTTTTAGCTAGCAATATTTATATTCCAGTAGACTTTAGCTTGGTTTTTTCGCGAAGCAGAAGAATGTCAAAAAGGGATTTAAAACCGAAATTTAGACAGTTTTTAAGCGCAGGTTATGTGGAAAGTCTTTATAGCCAAAAGATGAACGATCAGTTATGGTATGTTTCGGGATTGGTTAATTTCCCAGGCGTATTAAAACATCATTCATTGCAGTTTTACGGCGCTTATCAGGAACGTTTAACCGACGGAAGAGCCTATTCTAATCAGATAGTTTATCCCAGAGGATATTCATCGATAAGGGTGAAACAGGCTAGGTCTATAAAAGTAGATTATAGTTTGCCTTTGTTTTACCCCGACTGGAATATTGGTTTTTTAGCTTATGTTCAGCGTGTAAAAATGAATTTGTTTTATGATTATGGTTTTTTACAAAATCCTAATGCAGCTGTAGAACTACAGTCTTACGGAGTTGATTTAACAGCAAACGTAAATTTTCTGCGTTACTACTTTTTATGGGATATTGGTACTCGTATTCTATACCGAGAACGCGATGATCAAATAGAAGTGTCTATGTTACTTTCAGTAGATTTTTAAAATAGGCGTTTTTTAGTGCTTACCTTTTCTATAAAAGTAGTATCTATATTACGTATAGTATTGCTTTAATTTAGTTAAAGCGGTAACTTTTACGATTGAATTTGAAAAATTAAGTTAGATGAAGTCATTTCTTACAGTATTAGTGTTTTTACTGTTATTAGTCAATTCTGTGTTCTCGCAAATTGATGTACAAATAAATTCCGATGATCCTAGAATTCCCTTTCCTCAATTTTTAGACTATAGTCATGGTAAAACCTTAGGACGTGATAATGCCACAGGTGTGACAGACATTGAAATGGAACGCGACATTCGTGAAGCCTATCAGATTATGATGAATAGGTCTGTATATACAGGTGAAGAAGTAGCAGGTACCAAGTATATCGTTTTTAACCCCCCAGGGCATGGTTTCACTGGCCCTAAGCCAGACGTGACGGAAGGAGATGGATATGCTTTGTTAGCCATGGCATATATGGCCGATAAACCGGCCTTTGATGGTTTGTTTATGTATGTGCATGATCACAAAGCTAGTGTTGTTGAGTATTTTAGTAATTGTGGAGTAATTAGAAATCCTGATTATGAATATGGTCCTGGTACTATAGGTTGGGAACTTGGACAGGATGACGCTGCTGCAGACGGTGATTTCGACATAGCTATGGCTGCTCTAGTAGCGTATTATCAATGGCCAGATCAGGGGATTACAGATGATTGTGGTAAGGTGAGGCTTTATAAAGATTTGGCTATTGATCTACTAAAAACCATTTCGGATACGGTTTTCTTAGATATTAATAATGGCGTAACTCAAAAAGATTTAGTCAATTGTAATCCTGGTTCAGATGGGTGGTATTCAGGAAATATAGGTTTTGATGGATATGTAAAGAGTGGTAATACTTGGGCTGAAGTAACGCAGTTAGGAAAAGGATATCAATGGAATGGCCATACATTTTGTCCTAGAAGTAATGGCGAAGCTAGTAAACACATAGATTATCATGCCCCTTCGTACTTTCACGCCTTCTATGATTTCTTGTTAGAAGAAGATTCTACACAATACGCCTGGAATATTCATCAATTTAAGAGAGCTGAAGCATCCTCTGATTGGTTAATGGGGAAAGTTTATGAAAAAGGTTACTACCCCACTGCTGGTAATTTCCAATTGTCTGGTTCTAATGTGCAGTTTTCTGAAATGAATTTTGCTGAAGACTCTAGACATCCATGGCGTACAATATTAAATTATACTTGGAATGGTAACCCTAATACTTCATGGAATGAGACTGCTTTAGAAGTAGTGCCTGGAGAGAATCCTTATGAATATAATAATGCTATGAGGTTGGCTGAGTTTGCTGATAATTTAGCTACTGATATATGTATAAAGCTTGGGAATGATCCTACTGAGTTAAAATTTGGTGGAGTTGCAAGTTTAGGACAGGATATTAATTATAGCAGTGGGATGATGCAAACGGGTGTGGGGTTTCATATCAATTACAATTTAGGAAGTTTTGCTCCGTCTATTGTTGCTTACCATCATGAACATAATGATAAGAATAGTAAGGATTTATTAGCAGATTGGTATAGACAATTAGTTTTAATGTGGGACGCAACTAATGAAGGAAACCCTTATCCTGAAAGTAGATATATCACAAGTTTACCAAAATATTTTCATGGATGGTTTAGAGTTCTAGGTTTGCTTATTACTACAGGTAATTATCAGTCACCAGAGTTTATGGGAAGTGATTTGCCTGCGAATGTTAAAATTTATCATGATGTTGACAAAACTTTAGCTTTTGGGCCTACTTACTCCAATGGAAGATTGATGGTAAAGGGTGATGTTATTAATGAAACATTTAGCGTACGTAACTTTTCTTCCGTTGAAGCTCAAAATGTTAAAGTAGTATATCCATTGCCTGAACAGGTAGAGTTTTTGTCAGCATCAAACGGAGGTACTATAAGTGGAACCAATGTTGTTTGGGAAATTGGAAATATTCCTGGATATACTTCTACAGGCGAAACTGGGGATAACTGGGAATCTTTCGACCCAACTCAATACCCTACTTTCAGGGAATTTACCTTGAAGACAAGAGTTAAAAAGGGGTATGAAACTACCAGAATGTGTAACCAAGCTACTGTTATAGTAGATAATTCATCTTCGCATACAAGTAATGAATTTCCTAATAATTATACCACAACAATGGAAAGAAATTGTGTGGACATTAGAGAAAGATCATTAGAAATAGCTCAGAAAGCAGATAAATCGGTATTAAAAAATGGTGACGTAGCTGAGTTTACTATTAGTTTTAAAAATAGTTCAGAAGGTGGTTGGTTAAATGGAGGTCGACCTGGGACTAGAGTAACGTATGCATGGGGTATGCCAGGGCCAAATTCTTATACCAACTATTTTAGACTTTTACATGGTGCACAGGAAGCATACATAAATCCGGGTAATTATAGAATATCATACTATGTAAATGATGCTGCTCGTATCGGGATTTTTAATAACCCGAATAATCCCAATGGGTGGGATTTATTGGATATGATTCAGGGCGAAGGTGGTCCTATGACTTTTGATTCTGAAGAATATACTTTTGGAGAAGATGAATTTGGGAAATGGAATCAACGCTTAATTATGCGTTTTCCAGATACAATTGTTGGTACAACTCAACACACCAATATGTTTTTCTCTAAAGATGGCGAACCTAACGATGTGTTATTTGTCCATAAAGGAATTGGTTCACCTTTCAGGAAGGCAATAAAAATGGAGGCTATTGGAGCGCCTGGCTCAGGGTGTGGTTCTATTCCTTTTGATGATTTATTGACAGATGATTGGTCTTATCCTGGAGATGCTTATGATATTGGTACAAACGATAAATCTTTATATTATCCTATTTCCCCCTCTTGGTTTGATTATGAAAGTACTTATGACGAAAGTTTAAATGAGGTAATTACAAACTATCATCCCGATGCTTGCGAACCAATTGTGACCCTTACATATGATAGGTTGTTGGTGGAAGAATTTGATGGGTATGTATGGAGAAGAGTTATGGGTAATGGTCCTGTTCCTGGTATGGAACTTTCTCAGGTTTGCGTTTCAGACACTTTGCCTGAAGGATTGGAATGGCAAGGTTTTACGAATGCTAAAACATTAGGAGTTGAAGCTACCTATGACCCTATTACAAGAGTGATTTCTTGGTGTGTATCAACTATGCTTCCTGGGGCAATTGGTAGTATAAGTTATAGGGCAAGCGCAACGACGGATTGCTCAAAGAATATTTTGGTTAAAAATAGAGCTTGGATTGGTTCTAGTTCCTCTTCTGCTATAGATTCTACTGTAGAGTTAATTATAACATGTAAAGATATTCCTCCAAAGTTGAATCTAAGCAGCTCAATGTATAAGATTACTGATAGAGACTCTACGGATATTAACGAAACAATCAAATATGATATAGCATTTAAACAGTCGGATGGTACCATAGTAGCCCCTGATTTATCAACTACAAATGGTTGGGAAGTAGAATGTGGAAATAATATGATAGATTTTTCGGATTCCAGAAACGGTAATACATCGCCAACTTTAGTTACGTATGATTTTTCTCATGGAACTAACGGTGAGCTGTGGGCACAAGTAGCACCTAGGTTATCTGGAGGTTTTTCTTTCGTTTTTAGGCATAAAAGAGGTTCTGGATCACCTAATTGTGGAGGATATGAAGGTTTAGTTCTTGGCTTCTCTACAAACAGTTGTGCTCAAGCATCAGTTGATTTATATGAGAATGGTACTTTAATAGAATCATTATCCAATTTAGCTTATGCAGCTCCTCAAGATACAATGACTATCAAAGTAAAATTAGAGGGAGATAGGATTTTATTTTGGATAAATAATGAAAATGCTCTTCCATATGTTATTGATGGAATTACACATATAGAACCTGGTTATGTAGGGTTTTTCAGTGGACTAGCAGATGGTACTACCAACGAAACTCAGAAACTTTTGTCTTGGAAAACTCATTTTGATTCAGGTTTTCAAGTAGAACTTAAAGATTTACTTCCTAATGAAATAACAGTTGACCAATCTTCTATAATAGTTACAGAAAACACAAAAGGAACAGGTGGAACCTATACGAAAATACCTGTTTATTCTTCAGGAACACCTAATGAAATTACATGGGAATTGGTTAGTGATAAAGAACCTATGCTTTATGGAGATTCTGTGGTGTTCAGTTTTGAAGCTAATATTGATAATTGTGGTATAGGTAGTATAACCAACACAGCAACTGCAGATATGCTTGGACAGCCACAATATTTTATAGGAGATCAAACTGTAACCCCATGTGGCGCTCCTGAGCCATGTCCTTTACAAAGCGTAGATATTTTACCAAGCCCTGTATTAACTATTCCTGAAGGGGGGAGTGGTACACTTAAATCTGAATTAGTAAGCAATGATGCAGGATTAGGGTACAAATACATATGGATGCGCGATGGAATTAGTGATGCAGGGATGTCAGGTGGTGATCTCACTGATTTACTTGTTGAAAATGAAGGGAATTATACGTTACGTATTCAAGATTTGTTAGATCCTAGTTGTTTTGTGGAATCAGACATTACCGTTGTTACTTCTGGAGATGTATTATGCACGCCTCCCACCGCTCTATCTTTCACAGGTGACAGTGTTGTATGTGAAGGATTAGATATTCAGCTAGCACCAACAGCAACAGGCACGGCAACCTTGGATGAATATTATTATACGTGGTTGGATAAAACAGGATCGGTTGTTTCAGGTCCATCTACAACGATAACGGATTTAGAGCTTACGGGAATAACAGCAGCGGATACTGGACTGTACACGTTACGAGTAGAAGACGGAGACAACGACGATGTTTTGTGTTATTTAGAAAAGTCCATTTTGGTGGGCATAAATACAATTCCATTCAATTTACAATTAACTTCTATTGTAGACACAGCGGTTTGCCCAAGTCAAAACATAACAGTAGAAGTAACAGCGGATAGCGCTGCAACATATGAATGGACGGTAGATGGAACCGTAGATGCCGAAACAACCTCGTCTATTACCATCCCAAGTGGAGATGGAACCCAAAACCGTATTCCAATTTCGGTAAAAGCAATAAACGACTGCGGTGAAACTACAGTAATTGATACCGCTTTTTATGTAAAACCCACCTGTGATGTTTGTACACCACCAACAAATGCGGAGATTCTAACAGTAGAAGACACCCTTTGTTCGGGAAGTACTTTAACGTTAGAAGCCAATATAGAAGCGGGCTATGAATATACGTGGGTAGATATAACAACAGGTAGCCCTGTGATCTTAAACGGAGGCGGAACTGGACAAGTAGTAGACGACATTGACCAAGATATTACAACAGGAGGAATCTTTGCGGTTTATATAACCAAGCAGGCTATTCAACCGATCCTACTTGTGTGAAAGGAGATACCGTCATAATAGATGAAATCACCAGCCCAAGCGGAACACTTGCTTTTGATGGTGCCGAAGACATTTGCCCGGGAGATACAGGAACATATACTGTAAATCCATTATTAACCGATGCTACGGACTACAAATGGGAACTACCTACAGGCGCAGTGTTTATTACCGATACCACAGGACTAAACAGTTCTTCAGTAGAAATAGACTTTGCTACCTCAACAGGAGGAGATATAGTAGTAACCGCTATCAACCAATGTGGCGAAGGAAGTTCAATACCGAAAACCATTAACATTAGTGCTAAACCAACTGCCCCAATAATGACGGGTTACACAGATGGTGCTATAGACAGCGCCTGTGTAGGAAGCACAGTCAACTTAACGGCAACAGGAGCTACCGACTACAGCTGGAACAGCAGCGAAGGAACTACCAGTTCAACCGATGGATTCAGTTTTACGATGCCAACCACAGAAAGTTGGATCAGTGTAAAAGCAATCGGAAGCTGTGGAAAAAGCGATTCGGTAACTATAAAACTAAGACCACAAGACAAACCTACCATCACAGCTATAACAGGTGCGCTAAGCAGTTGTTCGGGAGCCGTAGAAACGTTTAGAGTAACAGGTGGTGCTAATGCAAACAGTTATTCTTGGACGGTAACAGGCGCCACTCCGGTAGCCAATTCCAATGCAGATACGATTGCTGTAACCTTTGGGACAACGGACGCTACTATTGAAGTAGTAGCCACCAACACCCTTTGCGGAGACAGTGATCCAGAAACTACAACGGTAACTATTACCAATAACGTAGTACCAACAATTACCTTAACACAAGTAGATACCACTTGTGAAGGAGGTGATGTAATCTTCCGAGCAGACATTAGCGGAGAAGGTACAAACTACGATATTGAATGGTTTGAAAACACAGTTTCAGAGCAAACAGGAACAGGTAAAAACTATACGGTAAATGGTGCTGAAAATACAGACGAAGTATATGCCGTATTAACTTCGGGCTTAAGTTGTGTAAACAGTGGCGATGAAATACAAACTTCGGCAACGCAGACCGTAAAAGTAGATCTTCCGGCAGAGGAAGCAAAAATCATGAACCCAATAAATAAAACAATAACCATTTGTTCGGATGAATACACAGGCATAACTGCCCAATCTGCAACAAACGGAAACTGGGTATCTCCAAGTAATGCGAACTTAACGAATCAAACTACCACCGGCACAGATGTAACAAACATCCCTGATAACGATCCTGTGAAAGTAGTATGGGAAGTGACTTCGGCTAAAGGACTGTGTCCGGCAGAAAGAGACTCTGTAACCATAACCAAAGCAGGAGATATTACAGCCGAAATTGATCCATTAGCTTTTGATACGCTTTGCTTAAACGCTAGTGAAACCCTTAGTTCAAACGGACAAGCAGGTGAAACTCACCAGTGGAAACAAATAAGTGGAACAGGAGCCGTGACAATCACAAGTTCTACGGATGCAATAACCAACATAACAGCAAGCACTGCCGGAACAGTTATTCTTCAATACAAAAGAACTACAGCAGGCGGTTGTGCAGATTCAGCTGAAACAAAAAGCTTCACGGTGTTTGAAGCCAATAACAATGTAAGTTTTACCTTAAGTGAAACAGAAGCTTGTGAAGGAGAAATAATCACCGCTACAGTAGATAATCCAGAAACGGGCTATGTTTACGAATGGTCTCTAGGACCTGGTGGAAACGGCAACTTAAAATTCATCACCGGAGAAACCAATGAAGTTACGTTAGGGAATACCACTTCGGAAAACATACGGGTAACCAAAAAACACACAACTTGTCCGTTAGCATCGCCAACGGCAAAACAAGATTTTGTATTAATTAACCTGAAACCGAAAACAGCAGGCATCACCATTAGCGGAGAAGTTCAACCATGCCCAAATACAGCCCAAACGTACAGCATAACAGCGGTACCGGAAACCGATTCTTACCGATGGGTGATGACACCATCCTCTAATGATTGGTCAACGCCCGGAACGTTAACAGGCACAAGTGTTACAGCCACTGTAGGAACAGACGATGTAAAGCTTGAAGTATTTGCGGTAAACGGATGTACCACACTAGATGGGATAGCAGTAGACGTTATGGATGTAGATGTACAAAACGCCAACAATCCAGAGGTAACGATAGACTATAACAATGTTACCTATTGCGAAGGGGATAAAATCTTCTTTACGGCAAATGTGACAGACGTTACAGCGACCAGTTACACGTGGTATATTAATGGGGTTGAAGCACAAGCTTCAGGACCGGCAAAAGTATTTGAAACCGAAAACATAAAACAAAACCAAACGGTACGGGTAGAGGTAAGCTATCAAAACTGTGATGGTACAGCTTCTTCAACAAATCTAAGCGAAGAAGCAACACCAAGGCTAAACACAAAACCAAACCCAAGTATAACTTATAATGGAGAAGCCATTACAGGAAACCCAACGGACAGAGAAATCTGTGAGGGAAGTAAGGTTATCTTAACTACCAATGCAATCAGTGGTGATGCAATTACTTGGACAACACCACAGGCAAGTTACACTACCGAAAAAGTAGAAATAGATCCTGTAAACTTATCGGACGATGGGATTTATACAGTAACCATAGAAAGAGAAGCCTGTGCTAAAATAAGCTCAACAGCTAGTTTAAACTTAAATGTGGTAAAACAACCGGCCATCAATTTTGTGACACAAGAAGGATCACCAACGGATGCGTATGTGTACGACATAGAAGAAACACCGCTGGTTTATTTACGTGGGAATGGCTTGGCAGAAGGAAGCATCACCTTCAGCCCTAGTAAAATGGACGAACAGAGTTTAAGCAACAGCGCGGCCAGTTATTTAGTGAACCAGACCATTGATGAGAAAACGGTATTGTATACGGTAACTTTAAACATACAAGAGAACCAAACGGTGTGTACCAACCAAGACCAAGCAACGGTATTGATTATAGAAAGTTTAAATCCACCAACAGCGTTTACACCCAATGGTGACGGGGTGAACGACACATGGATAATCCCGGGCATGGAGAAATACCCAGAAGCGGTGGTAAGAATCTATAACCGTTGGGGGCAAGAGTTGTACAACCACCAAGGGAACTACAACAGCAACCCGTGGGATGGTAGAAGCAGTAAAGGTTTTGTTCCACTGGCCACGTATTATTATGGGATAGACTTAAAGGATGAGTCGGCAGCGGAAAGCCAAATTACAGGAACGGTAACGGTACTGAAATAGGTAAATACGTTATTTGGATTATAATAAAGGGTTGTGAGTTTAAAAAGCTTACAACCCATTTTTATTGGCACAAATCTGAACTTTGTAATCCATGAATAATACTGTGTAGAGATTTAGAATATTCTTATAACACACAACGAATAACTCAAAACAAAAATCATTTTTTGTTTAAATGAATAGAACCTTTATTATTTTTAGCTAATGGAAAAAATTAAACTTCTGATCATAATAGCATTAGGCCTCTCTTTTTCGCTAGATGCACAATATATAAAGCAGTATTACGAAAATTTTGAAGAGGATTCCTTAGTAGAAGATTCGGCTACATTATATGCTCAAGGATTATTAGAAGGTGATTCTAAAGAAGGGCCTTGGACTTTGTATTATCCAGATGGGACTATTTGGCAAGAGTTGAATTTTAAGAATGACGAATACAATGGACAGGTTAAAGTTTATTTTCCTACCGGTAAATTGCAACAGAAGATTAATTATACAGACGGAATTGAAAACGGTTTATGGTTAGAGTTGCACAATAATGGCCAGATAAAAGATTCTGGTTATTTTAAAATGGGAGATGAAATAGGTGATTGGTATTCATATTATCCTAACAAGCAATTAAAAAGCAAAGGTTCTTATTTCTATGGTAAAGAAGACGGTGAATGGGTTTTGTATAATGAAAAAGGAGTTCTATTAGAACGTTCTAATTATACCAAAGGCCAATTTAACGGTAAAACGGAAGAATACAATGAAGATGGAAAGCTGTTACTGCTAACCTCTTATACATTAGATAAATTAAATGGGCCTACTACTTCGTATTATTTAAGTGGTAAAGTTGAATTTGAAGGTAATTATCAATTGAATGATGTAAACGGTTATTGGAAATACTATTATGAAAATGGACAAATTAATTCAGAGGGAAAGTTTATAACAGGTAAAAGAGACAGCATTTGGAATTTTTACCATGATAATGGCCAATTAAAAATGGCTATGACTTTTAGTTTAGGAAACCTTCAAACAGTAACACCTTATTACGATAAATCTGGTAATGTGCTTTCTAAACAGAAGTTTAAGGAAGGTAAAGGAACCATTAAATATTTTAACGAAGATGGGAATCTACAAGTTGAAATACCGTATATAGGCGGACAAGAAAATGGGATTTCTAAAACATATTACCAAAATGGCAATGTGAAATCAGAGGCTTTTTATGCAGAAGGTTATTTAGAAGAAAAGTTGATAGAATATACGGAAGACGGAATGTTTTCTACATCAACCTCTTATTTAAGAAATAATAGACACGGTGAATATGTAGAGTTTAACGATTTAGGAGATACTTCCTTAATCGGTTATTTCCGTTTAGGGTTAGAAGATTCGGTATGGTTAGAGTTTTATGAAAATGGTCAATTATTAAGTTATTCAGAATACAAATTTGGAGATTTAGAAGGAGAATTCTATGAGTTTTATCCAAGTGATTCTTTATTGACAAGCGGTGTATTTGTTGAAGGCTTAAAAGATGGTGAATGGGTAGAATATTTCGAGAATGGATCCGTAAGAACCATTGGAGAGTATTATATGGGTGAAAAATACGGCTATTGGGAAGGCTATTATGCGGAAGATACTTTGGAGATGCGTGGCTTTTTCTTAGACGGTTTAGAGGAAGGTGCGTGGCAATTCTTTTCAGAAAAAGGTATGCTAGAGGAAGAAGGCTATTATGCTTCTGGTTTTAGAAACGGTTGGTGGACAGCGTACCACGCTAATGGGCAAATAGAATCGGAAGGGAAGTATTATGCCGACGAATCTGATGGAATTTGGAAATACTACCATGCAAATGGTTTATTAGCCTACACGGAAGTTTTTGATAAAGGTAAGTTGATTTCGGTAACGGATTTCAGTTTAGAAAAAGGAGATAAGTTAAGTTCTGGAACGGTGAAAAACGGTACAGGTTCTAGAATTAGTTATAGTTATGATGGCCGAAAAATAGCAGAAGGAAATTATAAGAATGGCTATTTAAGTGGTGAGTGGAAATACTATTTCCCTAATGGATCGTTACAAGGCAAAGGAAATTATGTAGAAAACAACCGTGATGGTCAATGGGTTTTCTATTATGCTAATGGTAAAAAAGAATCGGAAGGGGTTTATGAAAATGATGAGATGGTTGGTGAATGGAAGTTTTACCGAGACAATGGAAGCATAGAAAGAACCGAAGATTATGATGTTGAAGATGTGGAATGATTAGATTAATTTTCATAATTCTTTTTTTACAACAGAGTGAATACTCTAAGACGTATTTCGAAAATGGAAATTTAAAATCGGAAGGTGTATTAGAATTAGGTAAGAAAGAGGGAAAGTGGAAGTTTTATTATTCAAGCGGAGAATTGAATACACTAGAGTACTATTCCATAGATCAATTAAACGGTAGTTATATTTCCTTTTATAAAAATGGAAATATTCAGTCTAAGTTTTTTTATAAAGACAATCTAAAACAAGATTCTGGCTTTTTTTATTATAAAAACGGAAATCTTAAAAAGGAAGGTGTTTTTGTAAATGATGATGCAGAAGGATTTTGGAAGACTTATTATTCTAATGGTACATTAAAAGAAGAAGGGATTTTTAAAGATGGCATTCCAAATGGAAAATGGGTTTTTTATTTTCAGAATGGTAATAAAGAATTAGAAGGTTATTATTCAGAAGGAAAAAAAGATAGTCTTTGGATAAGCTATTGGGAAAATGGTAAACTAGCCTATAAAGGAAATTACCTTAAGGATAAAGAAAATGGGCATTGGGAATTTTTTGACGAAAAGGGGTTTTTACTTCAACAAGGGAAATATAAAAATGGGGAAAAATTAGATAGAAACTTGGGAAGTGTATAATAGAAAAGGGAAAGTGATTAAGCGTTACTAGCCGGTTATCACTTTTTTAACAGCCTCTTCAAAGTATTCAAACGATAAAATAGGTTTTTGTAAATAAGCAGAATATTGAAATTCTTCTGCCAGAGAAGGGTCTTCTTCACTACCAGAAATGATAATATATTTAGTATCAACCTCAGATAATTCCATTACCTCTTCGCCAGTAATATAGGGCATGTTTAAATCTAAAAATACAATGTCTGGTTTTAACCGGTGTATTTCAAGGGTGGCGTCTACGGGATTTATAAACTGACCTACTAGTTCTAAATCTTCAGTTCTATTAATTAAGGAATGTATTATGGCTAATGAAGTTGGGTCGTCGTCTACAATAATGCATTTATATTTTTTGCTCATAAAAAGCTATTTTTTGTTTAAGATTTTCGTTGAGGGTAGTTATCTCAGATAGTAAAGTACTAACACCTTCACCAATCAAGTTATTACTTTTTATATAAACTTCCTCTTTTACCACTTTGTTATAAATAGCCTCTTCTCCTAAAGATCTAATATGTGGCTTAAGTTTATGTAATACGTTTAGATAATCTTTTTTATTTGAATTTGGTTCCAATGCATTAATCTCAATAGTAAAGACTTCATATATTTTATGTAGGATAGATAAAATACTAACTGTATCGCCTCTTAATAGATTGTTATAGTAGGGAAAGTCTTGTTTAAAAGCCTTAAGAATTTCTTCCTTAGATTGATCTATCGTAACCATTGTTGTTTTATTTAAAGAAGCCTTTTTCTTAATTAAATATTTAGAAAGTTTCTGTAAGAATTCTAGAGGAACAATGGGTTTACTTACAAAATCGGTAATTCCATGTTCATAAGCTTTTTTCTTTTCGTCAAAAAAGGCAGAGGCACTTAATGCTAGAATAGGTATTTCTGTATAATACTTGTCTTTATATTCCCTTATGATTTTAGTAGCGGTGTAGCCATCCATCTCGGGCATCTGTAAATCCATTAAAACAAGTTCATACTTTTTGGTTTTAATCATGTCAACAGCCTCTATACCGTTGTTGGCAATGTCTACTTTTAGATTCCATTTTTCTAAAAAAGTTTTAGCAATATACTGGTTAGGTATGTTGTCTTCTACCAAAAGGATTTCGTGAGAAGTAGAGAATCCTTTTTCAAATTCTTTTTCTAGGTTTTGAGTAGTTGAAATTTCTTTTTTGTCTGATTTTTTAAGTTTCAAACTGAAGTTGAAATTTGAGCCTTTTTGATATTCGCTGCTAACATTAATATAACTATCCATTAATTCTAACAACTTTTTTGTAATAGCTAAACCTAAACCTGAACCTCCAAATTTACGGGTAATACTAGATTCTGCCTGTTGGAAACGTTCAAATACAAGGTTTAGTTTATCATCTTTAATACCAATACCAGTATCAATTACTTCAAACATAATTTCATCGGTATCAATAAAGTTTTCCACTAAATAAACGTGTATTTTTACAGAGCCGGTTAGCGTGAATTTTATAGCGTTACCTACAAGGTTGTTAAGGATTTGAGAAATTCTAACACTATCAGAAATGTAAATGTTTCTTACTTTTTCATCTAAATCAAAAAGCAGTTCTAGGCCTTTTTCATCCGCTCTTTGTTTGTGTGATAGAACTATACTTTCAACTAATTCAAACAATGAAAACTCTACGAAGTCTAAAACAATTTTACCTTCTTCAATTTTGTTGTAATCTAAAATGTCGTTTACAATAGCCAATAAGTTTTCGGAAGAAAACCGTAGTAAGTTTAATTGTTTTATTTGGTCGGGTCTTGGGTTTCCGGCATTTAAAAGGTGTGCAGTACCAATAATTGAATTTAATGGTGTTCTTATCTCGTGAGACATGGTAGATAAAAACTCTGCTTTTGCTTTAGAACTTTCTTCGGCTTTATGAATAGCTGCTCTTAAGTTTTTCTCGTATCGGGTTCGTTCAATTTCTGACCCTACCCAGTTAGCCAACATTTGCATGAATTCATAGTCATAGGTATCAAATTTCTCTTTTCTTGGTTCTGGGGATGAGAAATTTATGGTACCAAATTTTCTGCCATTAACCATTATAATAGCGCCAATGTATGATTCAAGTCCAAAGCTTTGGTAACAAGGATGTCCCTTGTACTGAGAAAATTGCATGTTATCTATAGCTACTACAGCATCTTGTTCATAGGTCAAGTTGCAGTAAGTCTGTTTAAAGTCGAAAACTTGGCCAATCTCTAAAGCAGCCTCATTACTGCTGTAAAAGCTTACCACAGTATAACTATCTCTTCTTATTTTACTAATTATACCTAATGGTAGTTTAAGAAAATTACATACTGTTTTTAAAGCATGTTCTAATCTTTCATTGTCAGTTATGAAGTTATCAGAGGCTAAATCGTTAATTATTTTTAAACTAGTATGAAAACGATTGAATCGTTCTAATTCTTTCCGTTTAGCGGTAACGTCTCTTCCAAAAATAGAAGCACCTATTATGGCATCAAAATCATTAATAATGGGATTGAAAGAATATTCAGTTATGAAAACAGAACCATTGTTTTCTACTTCTAAATCTTCAGTAAAACGTTCTCCTTTTAAGGCTTTATTATAAAATTCAATCCATTTATTAGAGTTTTCAGGCCCAAATCTTTCAAACGGGATTTTTTCACCGGGTAATAAGACGTGTCCCAAACTAACTTTTATAGCTTCAGAAAACTTACTGTTACAAGTTATTAATCTATATTCTGTATCTATAGACCATATTAGGTCATTTGTGTTTTCGGTAATTCCCGTTATGTTGGCTTGGTTAATCCTTAGTTCTTTTTCATATTCCTTTCGTTTAGAAATATTTCTAGTAGAAGAATGATAGGAAATTAGCTTTCCAACTTCGTTATAGTAAGGCTTGAAATAACTCTCTAGCCAAACAGTAGTGTTAGCTTTTGTGATTATTTTATATTGGAAAGGATCTGTGTTAGATTGCTGAATAGAATTAATGATACTTTTTTTTAATTCAATAGCGTTATCCTCTTCAGGAATAAAATTAAAAAGAGATTGGTTAATTAATTCATTTGGACTATAACTTGTTATCTCTTTTACAGCTGGGGAAATATATTGATAACTTAAGTCTAAATGGTGTACGGCTATTATATCAGAGGAGTTGTTGACTATAAATTTAAGTTCAGAATTATGGTCGAAATAATCTAAAGCAGAAATTTTGTTATAGAAAACTTTTTTTTTGATAAGTTGTAGAGCTTTTTTTTCTTGATCAGAGAGCTGTTTTTCATCATTAGATTCTAAGACAAAAGTTATAGGGATTGTGATCTCTTGATTGTGAATGGGGATTTGTAGTTGGTATAATTTGCTTTCTACGGATAAAGCAAACTTATCAAATACAGTATTATTAGTAAAAAAAGAAGCGGCCGAAAAATCTTCAGTAATTTTATTCTCTTGTGTTATTTTGTAATATGTTTGGTTAAGCTGTATTGCTACAAAATAATTTTTTGCATTAACTGCATTACAACATAAAAAAGCATAATCCAATAGTTTGTCAATATCTAAATTACCAAGTTCGGAAACAGATTTTGCATGAGAATTACTATTGTTATTTTGAAGGTTGCTCATTTAATAAATTTGGCTAGTTCTAAAAAGTATATTGAAAGTTAATCCCTTAACAGTCAAAGATCAAAAGTTATTCCAAAAACTACAAAAATAAAAAAGGGGACTAAATGTCCCCTTTGATTTTTTATAAAGGAAAGTTTATTTTAAGCAATAGCTTCTTTTACTTTTTCGGCAGCATCTTTAAGTACAACCGCAGAAGTCACGTTTAAGCCAGACTCTTCAATAATCTTAGCGCCTTCTTCAGCATTAGTACCTTGTAAACGTACAATGATAGGCACAGGGATATTGCCAATTGCTTTGTAAGCTTCCACAACACCGTTTGCAACTCTATCGCAACGTACAATACCGCCAAAGATATTGATAAGGATAGCCTTAACGTTAGGGTCTTTTAAGATAATTCTGAAACCAGCTTCAACAGTAGTAGCGTTTGCGCCCCCACCTACGTCCAAGAAGTTAGCAGGCTCGCCACCAGATAACTTAATCATATCCATAGTAGCCATAGCCAAACCAGCACCGTTCACCATGCAACCAACGTTACCGTCTAGTTTTACATAATTAAGGTTAAACTCAGAAGCTTCTACCTCTAATGGATCTTCTTCGTAAATGTCTCTTAAAGCTGGGTAGTCCTTATGTCTGTACATAGCACTATCGTCTAAGTTTACCTTAGCGTCAAGAGCCATTATTTGGTTGTCAGAAGTTTTAAGAACAGGATTAATTTCAAACATAGAAGAATCAGATTCTTCATACGCTTTGTAAAGAGCGAAGATGAATTTCACCATGTCTTTAAAAGCCGCTCCTTCAAGACCTAATGCAAACGCAATTTTTCTTGCTTGAAAACCTTGTAAGCCAATGGTAGGATCTATCCACTCCTTAATGATTTTTTCTGGAGTAGCTTCGGCAACTTCTTCAATCTCCATACCACCTTCCGTAGAAGCCATTATGATGTTTTTAGAAGACGCTCTGTCTAATAGAACCCCAACATAAAATTCTTGTGGATCAGATTCGCCTGGGTAAAATACGTTTTGAGCAATTAATACTTTACGTACTAGCTTACCCTCAGGTCCCGTTTGTGGTGTAACAAGGGTCATTCCAAGAATCTGCTCTGCATATTCTTTTACCTGATCCATGTTTTTGGCGATTTTTACACCCCCACCTTTACCACGTCCACCGGCATGAATTTGTGCTTTTACAGCAAACAGCTCAGATCCAGTTTCAGCATTAATCTTCTTGGCTGCGGCAACTGCCTCCTCAGGCGTTGTAGCAACTATCTCTAACGGAACTTTAACTCCGTATTTTTTTATTATATCTTTTGCTTGATATTCGTGAATGTTCATAATTGCAAAAATTTACCACTAAACTAGTCCTTTTGAACTGTTTAGACAAACAAGAAATGACTTCTTAGTTTTTCTTGAAAAAATTAAATTTTATCTTAGAAAGTTATATGGCTGTATTAGAGGTTAACGGAGTAAGAAAGTCCTTCGGTAAGTCCGAAGTACTTAAAGGTGCTTCGCTGAAAGTGGAAGAGAAAGAATTGGTCACCATTATTGGTGCATCAGGTGCGGGTAAAAGTACTTTGCTGCATATTATAGGTACTTTAGATAATGCTAATGCAGGTTCTGTTTCAATCTTAGGGACGGATACATCAGTATTAAAAGGAAATAAATTAGCCGATTTCAGAAATAAAAACATTGGTTTCGTATTTCAGTTTCATAATCTACTGCCAGAGTTTTCGGCACTCGAAAATATAATGTTGCCGGGTTTTATAGGTAAGAAAGATAAAAAAGCAGTGAAAGAAAGGGCTGAAATGTTGCTTAATGAATTTGGCTTATTTGAAAAAGCTAATAGCAGGCCTTCTCAATTATCGGGAGGGGAACAGCAACGTATAGCTGTAGCTCGTTCATTAATTAATGAACCCGCAATTGTATTTGCAGATGAACCTAGCGGTAACCTTGATGAAAAAAATGCAGCACATTTACACGAATTATTTATAAAATTGACCGAAGATTTTAACTATACTTTTCTGGCTGTAACGCATAATACAGAGTTTTCTAATATGGCTCACCGAAGATTAACATTAAAAGAAGGAGTTATTATTACAGAATAGTTTGTGAAATAGAATCGAATTTCCTAAATTTGCCCTCCAATTAGCTGAAGGGATAGTTATGTCTAGAGTTTGTGAAATTACAGGAAAAAGACCCAGAGTAGGAAACAACGTATCGCACGCTAACAATAAAACAAAGCGTCGATTCCTACCTAATTTACATAAGAAAAGGTTTTACATACCAGAAGAAGATCGTTGGATCGTGCTTAAGGTATCTACAACTGCTTTAAGAACCATTAACAAAGTGGGTATTACTGAAGTGTTGAAGAGAGCTAAAGCTAATGGTAAAGTAATACTATAAAAAAGTATTTATAAAGATGGCTAAGAAAGGTAATAGAGTCCAAGTAATATTAGAATGTACAGAGCATAAAGAAACAGGTATGCCTGGTACATCAAGATACATTACTACGAAAAATAGAAAGAATACTACTGAGCGTATAGAGCTTAAAAAGTATAACTCTATTTTAAAGCGTAATACTGTTCATAAAGAAATTAAATAATCATGGCTAAGAAGGTAGTAGCAACGTTAAAGAAAGAAGGAGGGATAGGTTTCTCTAAAGTGATTAGATCTCTTCGTTCACCAAAAACAGGAGCTTACATTTTCAAAGAAGAAATTGTAGCTAACGACTTGGTAAAAGATACTTTAGCCAAGAAGTAATTTATTAAAACATATTCCTTTAGAATGAAAGTCCCTTATTGGGACTTTTTGTGTTCTATATAATTTAGTAACCTATGGCTTTGTTCGGTCTGTTTTCGAAAGAAAAAAAAGAGTCTTTAGATAAAGGTTTAGAAAAAACCAAAGACAGTTTTTTTTCAAAATTAGGTAAAACCTTAGTTGGTAAAACCAAAGTAGATGAAGAGGTTCTTGATGATCTTGAAGAAGTATTAATTACTTCTGATGTAGGTGTAGATACTACTATTAAGATTATTCAAAGAATTGAAGAACGTGTAGCTAAAGATAGGTACCTAGGAACGGAAGAGTTAGATGTTATTTTAAAAGAAGAAATTGCCAATCTGTTGGTGGAAAATGGCACCAAAGATTTCGCGGATTTCGTAATGCCGGAAACGGGTGTCCCTTATGTTTTATTGGTAGTAGGTGTTAATGGTGTAGGCAAGACTACTACTATTGGTAAACTAGCACACCAATTAAATAAAGCAGGTAAAAAAGTGATATTAGGTGCAGCCGATACATTTAGAGCAGCGGCAGTAGATCAATTAATCAAATGGGGCGATAGAGTAGGTGTACAAGTGGTTTCACATGGCATGAATACAGACCCCGGTGCTGTTGCTTTTGATGCCGTTAAAACAGGTGTAGATCAAAAAGCAGATGTGGTTATTATTGATACCGCAGGTAGATTACACAATAAAGTGAATTTAATGAATGAGCTTACAAAAATTAAGCGTGTAGTTCAGAAATTTATACCCGATGCTCCACACGAAGTACTTTTAGTATTAGATGGTAGTACAGGGCAAAACGCATTAATTCAAGCCAAACAATTTATGTCTGCCACAGAGGTTAGTTCTTTAGCTATAACCAAGCTAGACGGAACAGCTAAAGGAGGCGTAGTTATTGGCATTTCAGATCAGTTGCAAATACCGGTGAAGTACATTGGTGTTGGTGAAGGAATAGAAGATTTACAAGTCTTCAACAAAAGAGAATTTGTAGACTCTTTATTTAAGAAATAAGCAATTTGAAAACTAAGACTTTAAAAAAAGATAAGGTTAACATTGTAACGCTAGGTTGTTCTAAAAACTTGGTTGACTCTGAAAATATCCTTACCCAATTAAAAGGAAATGGCATTAATGCTTCTCATGAAGTAGAAGATGATTCCGCTAATATTGTTATTGTCAATACTTGCGGATTTATAGAAAATGCTAAAGAAGAATCTGTTAATACTATTCTTCATTATGTAGGTCTTAAAAATGAAGGCCACATAGACAAAGTGTTTGTTACAGGTTGTTTGTCTCATAGATATAAAGACGATCTTGAAAAAGAAATTCCAGATGTAGACCAATACTTTGGAACCATGAGTATGGGTCAGTTATTAAAGAAATTTAATGCGGACTATAAACATGAATTGGTTGGTGAAAGAATTTCAAGTACGCTAAGTCATTATGCGTATTTAAAAATAGCAGAAGGTTGTGATAGACCTTGTTCTTTTTGTGCTATTCCTTTAATGAGAGGAAAGCATGTTTCCAGAACTATGGAAGACTTGGTAACCGAAACCAAAAACTTGGTTAAAAACGGTACCAAAGAGGTTATGCTTATTGCCCAAGATCTTACTTATTATGGTCTTGATATTTACGGCGAAAGAAAATTAGCCGATCTTTTAAGAGCATTAAGCGATATTAAAGGCCTTAAATGGATTCGTTTGCATTATGCATATCCGGCTGGTTTCCCTATGGATGTCTTAGATGTTATGCGCGAAAGAGATAACGTTTGTAACTATTTAGATATTCCACTTCAGCATTCATCTACAGGGGTTTTAAAAGCCATGCGCAGAGGGATTACCGAAGAAAAGACCAGAGCTCTAATTGAAACCATTAAAGAAAAGGTACCTGGAATCACTATTCGTACTACATTAATTGTAGGCCACCCTGGTGAAACCGAAGAAGAGTTTGCACACTTAAAGAGGTTCGTTCAGGATATGCGTTTTGACCGTCTGGGAGTATTTACTTACAGTCACGAAGAAAATACCCACGCTCATTCTATGGAAGATTCTATTCCGCAAGAAGAGAAGCAACGCAGAGCTGAAGAAATAATGGCCATTCAGCAAGAGATTTCCTTAGAGCTAAATCAAGCTAAAATAGGTAAAGAATTTAAAGTATTAATAGACAGAAAAGAAGATGGCTATTTTATTGGTAGAACAGAGTTTGATTCTGTTGAAGTAGATAATGAAGTTTTGATTGATGCACGTGAAAATTACCTAACATTAGGTGACTTTGTACAAGCAAAAATTATAGACGCTTCGGATTATGATTTATTTGCTGAACCAATTGGATAACTAGATCGTTAATTCTTCGTTACAATTGTTATGCAAAAAGAACAGATCCAATTAAAAGATACAGGCTATTTCTCTTCTATATTTCTAGATTACTTAGAAGAGAAAAAAGAACTTCAGTCTTTTTATAATTTCCCATATAAAAAAGAATCCTTCCAAAAACTTAATTTTTCTTTTTCTTCCGAAAAAAGAAAAGTCTTAGTAGACGAGCTTAAAAATCAATATAAAAATACACCAACAACTGCTTTGGTGGAAGAAAATATTGAAAGCCTACTACAAGAAAATACCTACACAGTTACTACCGGTCACCAACTGAATATATTTACAGGTCCTTTGTTTTTTGTGTATAAGATACTTCAGACCATAGGTTTGGCAGAAGAGTTGAATGCAGAAAATAAAGAGAAAAAATTTGTTCCTGTGTTTTGGATGGCTTCTGAAGACCATGATTTTGACGAAATAAAGTCGGTTTCAATTTTTGGGAAAGACTATAATTGGGAAAGTCTCCAAAAAGGTGCTGTTGGTCGTTTTAAAATAGACGATTCATTCAAAGCTTTACTAGAAGAACTTCCGGAAGAATTAAAAAGTATTACAGAATTTTACCTTCAGTCTGAAAATTTAGCAGAAGCTACCAGAAAGTTAGTAAACGCTCTTTTTCAAAACTACGGTTTAGTTATTCTAGATGCAGATAATAAAGCACTTAAAGCTGAATTTAAACCTCAATTAAAGCAAGAAGTTGTAGTGCGTTCCACAAATGATTTAGTGGAACAAGAGTCTTCTAAATTAGAAGTGTTAGGCTATAAAACTCAGATTTTCCCAAGAACCATTAACTTGTTTTATCTAGATGAATCGGGTAGAAATAGAATAGTTTTTTCAGAAGAGGGTACTTATGAAGTGTTATCTACCAATCTTAAGTTTACAGAGGAAGAGATTCTAGCTGAAATTGACAATAATCCAGATAAATTTAGCCCGAATGTAGTTTTAAGACCTATTTACCAACAAGTAATTTTGCCAAATATTGCGTATTGTGGTGGGCCTGCAGAAATCGCTTATTGGCTTCAACTTAAAACAGCTTTTGATTTTCATAAAGCAGTATTTCCAATTTTGGTACCAAGGGCATATGGTCTAATTATGCCAGCTAATCTTAAAAAGAAACTGGATAAATTAGGTCTAGAGACAGAAGAACTGTTTAGAAAAGAACAAGTATTTGAACGGGTTTTCAAAGAATCTAAATCAGGGATAGACTTTTCTTTTTCAGATGAAAAAAGACTTCTGAACGAAATTTTAGAAAGTTATAAAGGCAAAGCTTCTGGTATTGGTAACGCAGCCGTGGCTAAGGTTGTAAGAAGTTTTAAAGAGATGGGCAAGAGTTTCCATTCTATTGAAAGAGAGATTAAAAAATCTCATGAAACGGCTATTGAAGAAGAGTTAGGACGCGCGCTAAACATCAAACAAAAGCTTTTTCCAAACGATGGGTTACAAGAGCGTTCTGAAAATATTTTTAGTTTTTTGATTAACGATCCCGAAATCATTAATAAATTACACGAGGAAATTAAACCCTTTGAGGTGAAGTTTAATGTGTTTATTTCGTGATGAAAAAGACAGTCTTTGTGACTAAACAAGAAATTAGAACAAGCTATTTAAATAAAAGAGCCGCTCTTTCTCGGGAAGATAGAGAGCGGTTTTCTACTGAAATAGCAGAAAAACTTCATGATTTCTTACAGACACATCCGTTTAAGACCTTCCATGTTTTTTTACCTTCTGTTAGGCATATGGAAATTAATACCTTAATAATAATTCGGTTGTTGGAAAACTGGGACGGTGTTCGCTTTGTGGTTCCAGTGTCTGATTATGAAAAGCACTCTATGAAGAATGTAGTATATCATAATGGAGATGAGCTTAAGGTAGATCGTTTTGGGATTCCTGAACCGGTGAATCACCAAGAAATTGACCTAAAAGAAATAGATGCGGTAATTACCCCTTTATTAGCATTTGATAGTGAAGGTCATCGTTTAGGTTATGGTAAAGGTTTTTACGATCGGTTTTTTGCTTCTTTTGAACAGAGCGTAGTTAAAATAGGCATTTCTTTTTTTTCAGCCCTAGAAGAAAAACTGCCTTCCGAAGAAAATGATATAGCCTTAGATTACTGTATTACTCCAAAAGATATTTATGAGTTTTAGTTAAAATCTACTCTTTTATAAAAGTTATCTATTAAAACGTATTAAGCATTATTATAATTTCTAGTAGATGAGTATTCTAAAAATATCTAAAAATGAGGGAGATAGAAATGATAATATTGTTTTTATTCATGGTATTGCAAGCTCTTCTCGTATTTTTCATCCTTTGATAGAATCTGAACATCTTGCTGAATACAACAAAATTTTGATTGACCTTCCTGGCCATGGACAAACTATATATTTTGGAGATAATTCTGCTTATAGTATAGAAAATTATAAGCAAGTAATTTTAGAAGCTATTAAAAATATTCCTAATGTTCTTTTAGTAGGTAATTCTATAGGGGGAAATTTAAGTTTGGAAATATCAGACCAATTGCCAAATATAAAAGGCATTGTTATGTTTGCGTCCCCTCCGTTTAAATCACCAATTAATCCAGATGAAATTTTTTTACGTAACGAAGCTCTTCTGTATTTTTTAATGGAGGAAGTGCCTAATGAAGCAATAGATAGTATTTTTCAATTAGCGGTTCTAAATAAAGATGCTATACCCTTAATAAGAGAAGATTTTTATAGTTGTGACCCAAGGGTGAGATCAGTATTGGGCACAGAATTATTAGGCGGAAATGGATTTTCAGATCAATATAAGGCTTTTCAAGAATTGTCTATTCCTAAATACATTATTCATGGTTTACAAGATCCATCTGTAAATGGGAATTACCTTCAAGAGCTTTGTGAATTAAGTAAAGGTATTGCGGAATTTATTCCTGTAGAGAATTGCGGTCATTATGCAACCGTAGATCAACCAGAATTTGTTTCTTTGAAATTAAAAGAAATAGCCGATTCTGTTTTTTCTTAAAAATGTCATTATCCAAAAAATGTTAACTACTTAACTCTCAGTCTTTGCCCAACACTTAATCCACTACCCGAAATATTATTTAGTTCTTTTAACTTTTCAACTGTTAAGCCTTCGTAAGAGCGAGCAATCCCCCAAAGTGTATCACCACTTCTAACTACATGAATTCCGTTTGAAGGAATTTCTTGTGGTGTTGAAGAAACTTTAATAGCCGAATACGTGCTTTTGGTATAAATCTTTAAATATTGCCCAACCCGAATGGTATTACCAGATAAGCCGTTCCATAGTCGAATATCAGAAACCCGCACACCATAACGTTGTGCAATTGTACCTAGAACGTCACCGCTTTTTACCCGGTAAACTACTTTGGTTTTCCCGTCTACGCATGAACTACATTCCGCTTTTTGCAACAACTCTTCTTCGCCTTTAGTAGCCGCAATTTTATTAAGAGAATCTCTGTTGGCTTTATAATAAGGTATTATTTGTACCGGTAGATTTAAAGTGTATTTACCAGCAGAACTTGGTACAATGTTACGTTTAAGTTCAGTATTAAGAATGGTAATGTTTTCTTCACAAAGGTTAGTGGCCTTAGCAAATTCGGCAATGTTAAAATATTGGTTAATGTGTACTGTATCTGATTTAGGTATTCTTAATTCGTTTTCTATATACAAATTATGCTCCGCAGCAAAATTCATAACATAGTTGAAGGCCATAAATTGGGGTACGTAACTTCTGGTTTCTCTTGGTAAATAGTTGTAAACTTCCCAGAATGTTTTTTTATAGCCTGAACGTCTAATGGCTTTTCTAACATTACCCGGTCCGCAATTGTAAGAAGCTAATGCCATTTCCCAATCGCCAAACATACCGTACAATGCTTTTAAGTATTTACATGCGGCTTCCGTGGACTTGTAAGGGTCCATTCTTTCGTCAATGAAGTAGTTGTAGTCTAAACCATAAAACTTACCTGTGGCGGGCATAAACTGCCAAAAACCCAAAGCGCCAGCAGGGGAGGTAATAGTTGGATTAATTCCAGATTCTACAATTACCAGATACTTTAAGTTATCGGGCATGTTGTGCCTTTTTAATGCTTCTTCAAAAATATGGAAGTATGCATTTTTTCTACTTAAGATCTTTCGGGTATAGTCACGGTTATCCAGTACAAAATAATCTATAAAACGTCTTACCTTATCATTAAATGTTATATCAATTTCATAGTCTAAGGTCTTAATCCTCTGTAGAATAATACTATCGTGTGGATCAGGAGCATAGTCGTGCACTTTCATTAGGCTATCGATGTTATCGGCGGCCATAAGTGATTGAACTAACAAGATAAAGAAAGGGATAAGAATCCCTTTGGTAATCTTTTTAAGCATTTAGTAGCTTCTGGGCGTGTTTAGCGAAAGCTATAAGTTCCGCTTCGTTGAATGATTTTGATAAGATTTGTAAACCTACAGGCATTCCGTTTTCGTCTTCCCCGTTAGGGATAGAAATACCCGGTATACCACTTAATGAAGCTTGAACCGTAAAGATATCGGCTAAATACATTGCCAATGAATCTTCGGTGTTTTCGCCAATTTTAAAAGCCGTGGTAGGGGCAGTAGGCATTACTAAGAAGTCGTACTTTTCTAATAACTTTTCCGTTTCTTCTTTAATAAGTCTTCTCATTTTCATGGCCTTGGTATAATACGCATCGTAATAACCGTGGCTAAGAACAAAAGTACCTAACATAATACGTTTCTTTACTTCGGCTCCAAAACCCTCAGACCTAGATTTCTTATACATAGAAACTAAATCAGTGGTGTTGCTGCTTCTGTAACCGTACCGTACCCCATCAAATCTAGACAGGTTGGTGCTAGCTTCAGCTGTTGTAAGAATATAATAAGTAGGTAATGTATAGTCAATTAAATCGAAAGAGAATTCTTCGGTAGTATGTCCGGCACCGTTAAATTTATCCAACGCTGTTTGCGTTAATTTTTTAACTTCTTCCTGAACACCTTCTCCAAAGGCTTCTTTCATGTAACCAATAGAGATTTTCTTATCGAATTTTAAGTTTTGGCTGTAAGCCGGAACTTCTTTTTGAGAAACGGTACTATCGAACTCATCTTTACCAGCCATAACTTCTAATAGAAGTGCTGTGTCTTCAAAGCTTTTAGCTAGAATACCAATGGTATCGAAAGAAGAAGCATAAGCCGTTAAACCGTATCTAGAAATTCTGCTGTAAGTAGGTTTTAAACCAATAATTCCGCAGAAAGAAGCAGGTTGTCTTACTGAACCACCTGTGTCACTTCCTAAAGAAGCAAGACATAGATCTGCCTGTACACCTACGGCAGAACCACCGGAAGAACCACCTGGTACTCTAGATTTATCCGCGGCGTTTAATACATTACCAAAGGCTGAATTCTCATTAGAGGAACCCATCGCAAATTCGTCGCAATTTTGACGACCAATTACAATAGCGTCTTCATTAAGAATACGTTCCACTGCAGTACCGTTAAATTGAGAAATGAAGCCACCAAGTATTTTACTAGACCCCTGAAGACCTTTGTCTTTGTGGCATAAAACATCTTTAAGACCGATTACCATACCCGCTAATTTGCCGGCGGTACCATTTTTAATCTTTTCATCTACTTCTTTTGCTTTTTCTAAAGCATAATCTGTGTAAACTTCAAGAAAAACATTTAGGTCTTTGTTCTCCTCAATTCTTTTTAAATAGTCGTTTACGAGCCCAACGCAGTTAATCTTTCCGCCATCTATATCTGCTCGTACTTCTTGCAGTGAAGTGTATTTTTTCAAACCTTCGAAACGTTTAGTCTTTTTTGATTGATTTATCGGCGTCCTTGATCTCGTCTGTAATGTCTTTAGACGCATCCTTGAATTCTCTAATGCCTTTTCCTAAGCCTTTTGCCAATTCAGGAATTTTTTTAGCTCCGAATAAAACGATTACTAGAAGAAGAATCAACAGGATCTCCTGTGCACCGATTCCTCCTAAGAATAATAAAATCATGTTTAGCATGCTTCTGTAATTTAGATTGCAAAGATACGAATTAGTTTGGATTCCCCGAAGGATGTTAGTGGGCTAACCAAGGTTCTGGATTTAGTTTATCCTTACCTTTCCAAATTTGGAACTCTAATTCAGATATTCCTTCCGAATTTGTGTCTATAATACCAATGGTTTGTTTGGCTTGTACAGTTTGTCCACTTTTAACCTGTACACTTTTTAATTTAGCATAAACGGTGTAATAATCACCATGTTTAATCATTACTACATTGCCCATGCCCGGTATTTTGGCAACGGTAGAAACTACACCACTAAATACTGTACGTACCGAAGCGTTGTTGCTGCCTTGTAATCCAATACCCATATTGTCTACATAAACACCTTTTAAAATAGCGTGGGGTTGTTTACCAAACTTTTTAGAGACAAAACATTTCTGCAACGGCCATGGTAATCTAGATTTATTGGCTTCAAAGTTTTTAGAGATTAAGCCCATTTCCTTTGTGTTAGAGGATTGTTGTTTGGCTTTTTCTCGTTCTCTTTCAATCATGTCCTGAATTAATTTTTCAAGCGCTTTTTGTTTCTTCTTATAGTCTTCTAATTGCTGTTTAAGGTCTTTTTCTTGTTCGCTTAATTGTTGTATTAGATTGTATTTGGTGATTCTAAGTTGGTCTAATTTTGTTTTTTCTTCCTGAATATTTTTCAGCGAGTTATTCTTTTCAGCATAGATTTTATCTAACTCGGCTTTTTCCATTTCTAGAATGGTTTTTACTTTTTCTATCTTGTTCACCTGTTTTTTTCGGGCTTCGGTAAATTGCTCTAGGTAATTTACACGCATCATTAATTGATTGTATGAATCCGAAGAAAGCATGTAAGACACTTCATTAAAGTTTTTGTGCGCTTTATAAGAGGTGTAAATCATTTCGGCATATTCTTCTTTTAAATAGTTTAGATCGTTTTCCATGCCTATGATCATATCTTTAATAGAGGCAATTTCGGAATCTAAAAGAGAGGTTTCTTTTTTAAGCGTATTTAAATAGTTAATACGGTTAACAATCTGCTGACTGATTACATTAAGTTCTCCTTGTGAGCTTTTTTTCTCTTTTCGGGTTTGGTCTAAAATCTTGTTTGTATTGTTGATTTTGGAAAGAATGGCTTTTTTTTCGCTTTCCAAAGAAGATTTAGAGCCTTGTGAAAAACAGACACTTGTTAAAAAAACACATACAAAAGTTAAAAAACTATTTCTTAACATAACTGTCGCCTATATAAAAAGGGAAGCTTAGTTTTTCTTGTGGCAATTCTATTTTTATGAACTCTATGTTAATAGAGGTTTCTTCACTTCCTTCAGCTGTTTTGTTTTTAAAGTGAAAATGTTCTTTCAAGGGAAGTACTTGTTTGTCTATAGCCGAAAAATCACTATAATCTACCTTGAAATATAAGGATTCGTCTTGTTTTTGTCCTTCCACTTTCGTTACTCTTTTTAATTGAGAGCTGAAGTAGTTTTCAACAGTAATGTCGTTAATCTTTTGAGTGATAACATGCATTCCGCTGTCTTTTTTTATTTTGTCTTTTTCGGTGATTTTGTACATTAATTCACCCATTAAAAGTTTCTGAAGGTTTTCAAAACCAATAGGGTAATTCACTTGCGAAGTCAATTCTAAAACACTGTACTGGTAATATTCTTTTTTTAATTTATTTAATACAATGGCAGAATCTTGGGTGATTTTAATTCTTGCTACTTCAATACCTAATGGCGCCATTATAGAAGCCCAAATAATAGAGTCTTTTTTACTTCTCATATTCATGGTGAAAGTAAAATTATTGCCCTTGTTGTCTTTGAAATTCACCTTAGACTTCGATTTGTAATAGTCGTATTCTAAGGGATTAATGTTCTTAGTGACTTTTTTTGAGCTGCTTTTACAGCTCACTAAGAATAGTGCTGCAATGCTTATAATAAGTATTGACCTAATCATTTAGTTTCTCTTCTCTAATTTTTTTATCTAACTCTTCGGAAGTTGCTCCGTTCTCTTTCGCTTTTTTCCAAGCATCTAAGGCTTGTTTTTCTTGACCATATTTGAAAAGAGCATCTCCATAATGTTCCAAAATAGTAGGGTCGTTGGTTTCTCTGGCTGCAGTTTCTAAAATCTCTACTGCTTCTTTGTATTCTTTCAGCTGGTATAAAACCCAACCGTATGTGTCTAAATAAGTAGGCTCATCTGGATTCATACGGATTACTTTTTTAATCATGCTTTTTGCTTTACCCAGTTCTTTTTTATCTAAAGAAAGGAAATAGCTGTAGTTATTTAACACATGAACATTGTTGGGGTTAATGATTAAAGCCTCTTCGTAATTTTTGTAAGCCTTATCTTTTTGTTCCATATTAGAATAAACATCTCCTAATTGGGCATAGATCTGTTCTAATAGATTATAGTTATCGCTAGATAGAGGGATGGATTTTTCAAAAGCAGTGCTTGCTTCTTGGTCATTTTTAAGCATTTGGTGACCTAGGCCATTATAAAACCATAAAATTCCTTTTTCTGGGAAGATAACTAAGGCATTTTTGCTATGTTCTACTAGCAATTCATTGTCTCCGTTTTCTAAATCAATAGCAATGATTTGTTGCCAGACTAAAAATTTAGAACTGTCTAATTCAATAACTTTAACGTAAGAATTACGGGCATCAATTTGTTTTTTTTGCAAGTACTGAATGTCACCCAATACAGAGTAAGCTTGAGCCTTTTCGGGGTTGTTTCTTACGGTTTCTTCCGCCAATTTATGTGCAACAGGCAATTCCTCTTCTGTAGCCGTTTCTATAAAATTACTTATAAGTAATACTCTATCGTCAATAGACAGAGAAGGCATATCAAAAGCTTTGTATAATAAATTATTGGCTTTTTCGGTGTTTCCTAACTGTCGCTCAATGTCAGATTGGTATAAATAAACTTTTGGTTCGTTAGGCAATTCTTGTTCCAGTTCATCTAAATACTCTAAAGCTTTTTTCTCTAAACTATTAGTGGCTAGAACTTCTATTTTAAAGAATTTGTAGTCTTTGTTTTCAGGGAATTCATTAATAAGCTTGTCTATTTCTTTTAATGCACCATCTAAGTCGTTTATTTTTAGATAGAGTTGTTGTTTTACAGAACTTAATTCTGGTGAAATACCTGTGTAGGTCTCTAATGAATCGTATTGCTCAATAGATTTTTGAATATAAGCTTCAGCTAATTCTTGGTGTTCTTTAGCCTTCTTTTTGTCTTTTTTATGCTCTTGATTTTGGTAGTAGTTGGCTTGTACAAATTCAGTTTTAGCCATCTCCTGATAAATAGAAGCGGCATCTTCTCTATATTCTACCGAACGTTTACAGTTAGTAAACATCTTTTCGAACATATCTACAGCTTCTTTATATTGTTTTTGATTAAAACGAATATCAATAGCGGCTAAATAAAACTCTTTAGTGGTTGGTGAAAGCTCAATTGCTTTTTCGGCATGCTCAATAGCATTTTGAGTTTTGCCTAAGTGAAGATAACATTGAGCAATTTTGTAATGTATGCCGGCTTGCTCGCCACTAGATTTTAAGGCGTCATTAAAAAGCTTAAGTGCCGAATCGTAATTCTCTAGTAAATACTGGCTTTCACCTTGAATAAACACATATTCACCGTCTCGTTGTTTCTCGGTAATGCCTTCTTCTGTGTTTTGGGCGGAAACAATATTCCAGATAAAAACACTTATAAAGAAGGTTAAGTAAGTCCGTAAATTTATTGTTGCTAAGAATAATCTCATTAAGAATTGATGGTGTTAAAATCCCCTATACTGTATTCATGAACGTTGTTTTTTAATACAGTATTGTTGCCAATCATAGAATTAGTAGTGTTAATATTTTCCACTAAGCTATTTTCTTGAATAATAGTTTCCTTAATAATACTACTTTTTACCACAGTTTGGTTTCCTATGGAAACATTTGGGCCTATAACAGAGTTGTTTATTTCAACGTTATCGCCAATGTAGCAAGGGGGAATTATAAGTGAATTACTTATTTTGGCCGAAGCACTTACCAACTCTATCTTTCTTTCTTGAAGAAAGTTTAAATACCTAGAGTTAGAGTTCACTGTAGCATTTTTGTTACCACAATCTAACCATTCTTCAATTTCACCAGGGAAAAACCGACTTCCTTTTTGAGTCATGTTTTCTAAGGCAGTGGTTAATCCGTATTCACCTCCAATGGTAATATTATTATCAATTAAATACTGAAGTTCGTCTTTTAAGAAAGCACCATCTTTAAAGTAATAGATGCCTATTATGGCTAAATCGGAAATAAAAGTTTGTGGTTTCTCTACAAATTCAGTGATTTCGCCATTGTCTTTCATTTTTACAACGCCAAAAGCAGAAGGGTCTTCTACACGTTGTACCCAAATAATTCCATCTTTTTGGGTGTCTAATTTAAAATCGGCTTTAAATAAAGTATCGGCAAAAGCAACAATTACATTTCCTTCTAAAGATTCTTTAGCACAAAGAATGGCGTGAGCCGTGCCTAAGGCTTGGTCTTGGTGGTATATTGTTCCCTTAGTTCCTAGTTTTTCGGCTATTTTAATCAGTTCTTCTTCGGTTTCTTTTCCGAAGTCACCTGTTACAAAAGCAATTTCCTCTACCTTGTCTGGGCAAAGGCGCACAATGTCAGAAACTAATCTTTCTACAATAGGTTGTCCCGCAATTGGGATTAAAGGTTTGGGTATAGTAAGCGTATGAGGTCTTAAACGCTTTCCTTTTCCGGCCATTGGAACAATGATCTTCATGCTTTTTTTATGGTAAAACTAACAAAATATTTAGCAGGCTGCTTGTATAAAATGGATAAAATAGAAATAAGTTTAATTTATTGATGGTATTCTTTTTGTATTTTTAATGGGAAAGGCTTAAATTTGCCCTCTGTTAAAAATGAAGTAAACAACTTATTCGATGGCAAACCATAAATCAGCGTTAAAAAGAGTAAGATCTGATAAGGCGAAATACGTAAGAAACCGTTACCAGCATAAAACTACAAGAACTTTCATTAAGAAATTAAGAGAGATGAAAGAGAAGAAGGGTGCTGAGGAGCTATTAGTAAAGGTTTCTTCAATGCTTGATAAATTGGCTAAAAGAAATATTATTCATAAGAATAAGGCTTCTAACCAAAAGTCTAGCTTAGCAAAACACGTTGCTAAATTAGCTTAAAGAAGATCTAAAAGAAGATTACGTAGCCTTTCCGATTAAGAAAGGCTTTTTTTTTGTTTTATTTTTATGAAAATATTTGACTTATCTCAACAAGATCGGCCCAGAGAGAAACTCTTAGAAAGAGGGAGAGAGGCATTAACCGATTCTGAATTATTAGGTATTCTATTGGGTTCTGGAAATTCAGAAAAGAATGCCGTTGAGCTTTCGCGGGAAATTCTGGCTTATTGCCAAGACGATATAAACCGTTTAGCCAAACTTAATATTGAAGAACTATGTCAGTTTAAAGGCATTGGTCCGGCTAAAGCAATAAATATAGTGGCAGCCTTAGAGCTTTCTAGAAGAAGGAAGACAGAAGAAAAAGTAGTAATTGGTTCATCTGAAAATGCTTTCAATTGTTTTAAACCCTATTTGTTTGATAAAGATGTGGAAGAGTTTTGGATTCTGCTTTTAAACAGAGCCAATAAAGTGCTAAAGTTAGAAAGAATTAGTATTGGTGGTGTTTCTGGAACTGTGGTTGATCCTAAAGTATTATTTAGAATAGCTATTCAGAATCAAGCTTCTGGTATAATATTAGCACACAACCATCCGTCGGGTAATTTAACTCCAAGTTTAGAAGATAAAAATATTACCCAAAAAATTAAGCAAGGTGCTCAGCTACTGGATATTAATTTGTTGGACCATCTAATTGTTTCTAACGAAAAGTATTTCAGCTTTGCAGATGAAGGCATTATCAACTAAATTCCCTATATGAATATATTGAATTCGTCAATTTTCAAATATTTTATCATTGCATCGCTTTTGTTTGTAACGGTGTTGTATATCTTCTCAGACAACGAAGACAACTACATAACAACCATAAAACAACAACGTGAACAATACGAATTCAGTTTAAGAAACTCATCTAATTCACCTATCACTGATCTAAAAACGTTTACTGGCTTAAGTTTTTATAAACCAAGTTTAGACTATGTGGTAGAAGCACAAGTAAAGAAATACAAAGAATATAAAACGGTTGAATTGGCTACTAATTCTGGTAAGAATAGACTTTATAGATATTATGCGGAACTACTGTTTAATGTAAAAGGGGTAAGTTGTTCTCTTGTTTTATTACAGAATACAGATGATGAAACAGATTTTTTCTTGCCATTTTTTGACCAAACAAATGGTGAAGAAAGTTACCAAGGAGGTCGTTATTTACCCGTGGAAATTACAGCAGGTAAAACTATGTCTTTAGATTTTAATATGGCATTTAATCCTTATTGCGTATATAATAAAGAATACATTTGCCCTATACCGCCTAAAGAAAATAATTTAAAGGTTCCTATTAAAGCCGGAGAGAAAAAGAAGGAGCATTATTATTCAGAATTAATAAAGTAAGTCTTCTAGTTGGCTTTTATTATCAATAAGTGTTTAGTTTATTGCTTGTGCTTTCTGGAAATTTTGTTCCGAAGTAAAGGTTTAAATAAACGGCTCCAAAAAATTGTTGCCTTTGTTGAACTTCATGTATTTGTAAGTTTCTTGTAAAAGCTTCCCCAACAAAACCTACTTCTAGTCCGGTTACACGTTCATCAAAAAGTCCAAATTCAAAGTTTAAGCCTATTTTAGCATTAATACCTAAAACGGCTTTCATTTCATCAAAACCATAAAAGAAACCGCCTGGGCCAGCTATCTGGCTGCTAGAATGTACTTGTGGGTCATAAGCTACATTTTCTGAAACTAAATAGGTGGTATCACCAATTTTTTCTTCCGTTAGGTATTCAATATAATAAGGTTTTAATAAACCTAAAGTTGGCCCACCGGCAATTACCCAGTGTACTCTAATTCCGTCTTGTTGATCTTTTCTAAAAAGCCTTCTTTCAAGTCCAATTTGTGGACGAATGGAGAAAAGGTAATTAACTTTCCCGTAAATAAATGAACTTCCAGTGGCGGAGGCTACTCTTATTTCTTTAGGGTGTTTTGTGTTTACTATATCTAGTGAAAGGTTTAGCCAATCTCTATAATTCTGTTTTTTGATATATCTAAGATTGATACCGGCTAATAGGCCTCCTAAAGTATTCATGTTAATACCTAAGGAAATCTCTCTATCGTAATTAATTTTTTTTGGATCTACTAATTGTGCATTAGAAATGTAAACTAGAGACAATAAACAATATAGTAGAAGTGCACGCATTATTTGTTGGCTGCAACTAAGTCTCTAAAAGAGATGTCCATATGAGATGCGTTGTAAATAGCTTTAGCGTCTTTAATTAAAATTAATTGCGGAGACTCATGCATTACGTTAAGATCTTCTGCGATCTTTTGCGAAAGGTCTCTGTGTTCTATTAAGTCTAGGTAAAACGGTTCTATGTTTTCAGTATTTGTCCAAGCCCTTTCTAGGCGATTAAGTGCCATAGAGCTAATAGAACAACGTGTGCTGTGCTTGTAGATTACAACTGGTTTTTCGTTTGAGAGCTCAATAGCTTTATTAAGATCGTCTACTGAATTTAGCTTATTCCATTCCATAATTTATAAACAAAAGCCATTTGAATAAGTTCGGGTATTAATACCAGATTTCGCTTTCGCGTCTATCGTACTTTGGTTTTTCTATTTTATCTCGGTTAGGGTATTTTGTTCCTTTTCTTTTAGACTCTTTTTTAAGCATTTGCTTACGTTCCTTTTCTAATTTTTTCTTAGAAGAGTGTTTGTAATGCATATACATAGCAGATGGATGCATTCCTTTTTGGAATTTTCTTACTTCAATATCTCCCGTCCAATTGGCTATTTCTTTACCACGTTTTCTGGCATCTTTCTGGCGTTTATGTAAATCTTTTCCAGAAATATTACCGGTGTAGTTGGCTATTTCTTTAATCTGCTTTCTTCTTTCGTGATCTTGTTTTTTAACAATTTTCAAAGAAAGTTCGCCATCATATCTGGCCATTTCTTTGTCATTCATTCTGGCCTCTTTTTGTTTCTTCTCTAGGGCTTTTCTAGGAATATTACCAGTAGCATATTTTTGTAATTCGGCAACTTTGGCTAGCTCAACTGCATATAATCTATTATAAGTAGTTCCGTTACCAGTGCCGCCATTATGTAAAGGTTCTTTCTTTTTAGGCGCCGTTTGTCTAGCAAAAGTTCTAGCCATTTCTTTAGATTTAGCATCTACATGCCTGTTTAAATAACCCGGTTTAGGGCCTTTTCCAGTTCCTCCGGTATTAAGTGGTTTCTTTTTGGCCGGTGACGTTTGTCTGGCAAAAGTTCTAGCCATTTCTTTAGACTTAGCATTCATTCTTCTAGTAATAGGAAGAATAGATGGCCCTTTTCCACCACCCGTTTGGGCTTTAGATGGAGCGTTAGGAGTACTTCGTACAGATCGTCTTTCGGCTTTAGCCATTTGTCTGGACTTATTAATTTTTTTAGAATGAAGCGTTTGGTAGTCTGTACCACCACCATGATCTACGCCCATTGCTCTTTTAGAAGGCAGAGCAGGTTTGTTTCGGTTACTTCCTCTAAAAGAGCGTGCTATCTCTTTCGATTTATTAATTTTTCTAGAATGAAGCGTTTTATAGTCTGTACCACCACCATGGTCTACACCCATTGCTTTTTTAGAAGGCAGTGCAGGTTTGTTTTGGCTGCTTCCTCTAAAAGAGCGTGCTATCTCTTTCGATTTATTAATTTTTTTAGAGTGAAGGGTTTTATAATCTGTACCACCACCATGTCCATTTCCTTGTATGGTTTTGTGTGGTAAAGATGGAAGTCTTTGTTGAGTTCGTTTTTGTTGACGAGACATCTCTTTAGACTTATTAATTTTTCTAGAATGAAGTGTCTTGTAATCGGTACCGCCACCATGACTGTTGCCTTGAACCGATTTATGAGGTAAGGATGGAAGTCTTTGTTGAGTTCGTTTTTGTTGACGCGCCATTCTCTTAGACTTATCTATTTTTTTAGAATGGAGGGTTTTGTAATCCGTTCCGCCACCATGACTATTACCTTGAACCGATTTATGAGGTATTTTAGGTAATCGTTGTCGTTGCCTTTTTTGAGCATTTTGCAACTCTTTCGATTTTCTTATTTTACCCCCATGTAAGTTTTTGTAATTAGTACCACCGCCATGCGTATTACCGCGTGCAGATTTTTCGGGCATAGAAGGAAGGCGTTGTTTTTGACGCTCTTCAGCATCACTCATTTCTTCAGAAGTTTCCCTACGGGTATTCTCTAGGTCTCTGTTTTGCGAAAAAGCGGGTGCAGCAAAATAAATCCCTAATACAATGTAGAGGATTACTAATAAGCTTCTTTTTATGAACGGGTTAGTTACTTCCAAAATTTACTTTTTCTGGTATGGTTCCGGTTTTTTCTTTTTGATTAAACCGTTCTTATCTCTTTTCTTCATAGATCCGCCGGATGTACCAAAGTCTGGACGCATTGGCCCTGTATCTGGGCAGTAATTTTTCTTGCCACAGGATAATAAAAGAATTAAAGAACTTAAAATAATCGTTTTTTTCAACACGGCACTATAAACAAAAATAATGATTTAATCGAAATTAAGGTTAAAACACGCATCTAATCCAGCCATTCTACTTCTATTATTTTCTCACCAGCGTCAATAGTGCTATACTTAACTTCTTTAGGCTTATGAATAATTAATCGGTAGTGCTTTTTACGCTTCTTTAAACTGTATTTTTTACTAAGTCGAAGAAGAGAAGATGTATTAATAACAAACGTTTGGTTAACAATAGTGTTGTTTGTTTTGTGGTAAAGGATAATGTTTGAATCTGATTTTTCAAAATTTGTTTTAAATTTTGTGCCAGTAACATATACTTTTAAAGCGTTTTCTGCTAATGGTTTTTTGGATAATAAAACGGTGATTTTTTCGGCATTGGGGATTCCGTAACCTATATAATTATTGGGGTATGGGTTTAAATGAGATGATTGGTAAAGAATTTTTTTAATAGAATCACAACTAATTTCAGGGGCTTTTTCAAGAATACAAGCTACCAAACCTGTAATAATGGGGGCAGCAAAAGAAGTCCCCGAAGCTGAATGACAAACCACATCTGGTTTATTAAAAGTATTAAAGCCGGGCCCAATAGAGCTATAGTCAGCTTTTTCTCTAGTGTCTGGTTTAGCGGCACCAACTGTTATAATTTCTTTTACATCGGCTGGGGCGGTAACAATTTGCCAGTTTTTGTTTCTTCCTTCATTTCCGGCAGAAGAAATAATGATCATATTTTTTTCTAAAACCGCTTTTTTTGCTGCTCTTGAAATCACAGAAGTATTACCGTTCATATCATTTAAAGAATAGTTTTCGGTAGAGTCATCAAACATGTTGGCATACCCCAAAGAGGTGTTTATTAAGCGAACCCCTAAGCTATCCATCCATTCTAAAGCAGCTACCCAATTATCTTCTTCAATGCGTTGTTCAACATCGGCATTTTCAGAACGGGCTAAATAATAATCTGCCCCGGTGGCAAGTCCTGTTGTTAAATTCTTTTTTTCACTGTATCCCCCAATTCGTTTCCAAACCTCTCTACCGTGTGAATCTCCTTTAAATTCTTTAGCATAGAAGTCCGTTTTTTCAGGGTTTACAAAATCTTTCGTTGCTTTTATGGCATTATTTCGGAATAAAGTAGAAAAGTATTCATTACTGTCGGCACGCTGAAAACCGGCATCAATTATACCAATTTTTACACCTTTACCCGTTAAACCAAAATCGGTAATGGCAGTAGCATTAAGTCCTTCTAAAGCAGGTAGGTATTCGGGGTCTTTATTGGTGCTGGGTGTATTAGTTGTGGCAAGTTTTTTTACTTTCTGAAAAGAAGAGCAATAGGTTTTTTTAAAAATGAAATCTTGTTCAGAATTTACAGAAAAAGTAACAGCATGAAACCAATTGACTTTTATTTTTAATTTCTATGTTATAATTTCTTAAGGAATCGCAAATGCTGTTTAACGGAAATTCTTCTGCTACGAAGAACCAATATTTAGTTTTATTTTGCGCTTGAGTTAAGAAACTGAGGAGCAAAAACAGAATAGAAAAACTTAATTTCATAGTAAGCAAATTTAGTAAACAATGAGATATAACCCATTATCTAAAGACTTATATAAGAGAAACAGAAAGAAGTTAGTTGCCCAATTAGAAAAAGGGACAATGGCAGTATTCCACTCTAATGATATAATGCCTACAAATGCAGATGGGGAAATGCCTTTCCGGCAGAATAACGATTTGTTTTATTTATCTGGTATAGATCAAGAAGATACAACCTTACTTTTTTATTCAGATTCTATAACGGATTCTTTTAAAGAGGTGCTTTTTATTCGTGAAACCAATGATTTAATTAAAGTATGGGAAGGCGAAAAATTTAGTATTGAGGAAGCTAAAGAGCTTTCAGGGATCGAGGATGTACGTTGGGACAATCAATTTGAAAGTTTTTTTGCTTCTTTAACTAAATCGATCACCACGGTTTATGTTAATTCTAATGAACATGTTAGAGCAACTACTGGCGTTCAGACTAAAGACCAGCGTTTTGTGCTTTGGTTACGGGCTAATTTTTCAGGTTTAAAACTGAAAAAAGTGGCTAAAATTCAACATAACCTTAGGTATGTAAAAGAGCCAGAAGAAATTGAACAAATTAAAAAGGCATGTGAGATCACTGAAAAAGCTTTCAGAAGGGTTTTGGGGTTTACAAAACCCGAAGTAATGGAATATGAAATTGAGGCTGAAATTATACATGAATTTATAAAAAGCGGCAGTAAAGGGCATGCATACCAACCCATTGTTGCGGCTGGTGATAACGCATGTGTTTTACATTATATAGCTAATGATAAGCCTTGTAAAGACGGTGATTTAATCCTTATGGATTTTGGTGCCGAATATGGTAATTATAATTCTGACCTTACTAGAACAATACCTGCCAACGGAAAATTTACGTACCGGCAAAAAGAAGTTTATAATGCCGTTTTAGCAGTTTTTAAATACGCTAAATCGCAATTAGTAGAGGGTAATACTTTTAAAGAATATATAGAAAATGTAAACCTTTTTATGCAAGAAGAGTTAATTGGTTTAGAGTTAATTAGCGAAGGAGAAGTGACTTATCAAGATCCTAAAAGACCAGCCTTTAGACAGTATTTTATGCATGGAGTCTCCCATTCTTTAGGTTTAGATGTACACGACGTTGATAATAGAGCGTTGCCATTTAAAAACGGAATGGTTTTCACTTGTGAGCCGGGTATTTATATTCCGGAAGAAGGAATAGGAGTAAGGATAGAAAATGATATAGTTATTAACGGAAATACGCCCATTGATTTAATGGAATCCATTCCTATTGAAATAGAAGAAATTGAAGCGTTAATGAAAAAATAGGCATAAAAAAAGGAGGCGTTAACGCCTCCTTTTTTTATGCTGTTAAAATTATTATTGCTACTTTTCTTTAGAATCATTGGCTTTTTTAGCCGCAGGTTTCTTTTTAGCAGTAGTAGTGGTTTTTTTAGTTTCAGCGGTAGCCGTTTCTTTTTTAGCCGTTTCTTTCTTTTCAGTTTCTGCTTTTTTAGCCGCAGGTTTCTTTTTGGTTTCTTCCGTTACTTCAGAAGTTGCTTCTTCAGCTATTTCTTTAGCAAATAGAGAAGGAGCTTCTTGAGTTAGGATTTTGTACCAAGAAACTAATTTTTTAACGTCAGAGGGATAAACTCTACTTTCGTCATAATTAGAAAGAATATCTTTCAAGAAATCAAGTAATTCGTCATTATCAGACTTACCAGAAACCGGAAGATCTTTTCCGTATTTCTCAAACATTATCTTATATACATCTTCTATAAATACTGAAGACTCTGCCCCAGTAGTGTAAATAGAAATTTCTTTCAAAATTGAAACACGGCTATTAGAACCAGCAACAAACTTCTTTTTGCTTTTATCTATAGATTCTAATATAACTCCAGACCTTGTAGGTTTAAGAATTTTGTAAAGTCCCGGTTTACCGGAAACTGCAGCCACTTCCTTAAGCGTCATACTTTAAACTTAATTTATAATTTAAATTTTACTGGTATTTGATAATTGGATTGATATCCCGGAGCATTAAACTTAAGCGTTTGAATAATTCTCATCGCTTCGTCTCCGCAACCTGCCCCAATTTTATCTTGAACAACTTTAGCATTTGTAATTTGGCCATCTTCTGTTAGAGTAACCGTTACTATAATTGTTCCTTGTCTTCTGTTTCTTTTTGCAGAAGGTGGATATTGTAATTCCGCCTGAATATCTGCTAATAATTTTTCTTCACCGCCGTCATAATGGATGGCAATGGGAATACCATCTTGTAATACAGAGGCTATTGAAGTACCAAAAGCACTTAAAAACAAAGCAAGTAAAACAGATAATAAAAAACGATTTTTCATTTCTCTCAGAATTTTAATCAAAACTAACTATTTAACAATGAATTTCAAACGAGCAATTTTTAGCAAATTACTGTTTATTCATCTCCTGAATATACGACAAAATATCTTCTTTTCCTGTTTGGTGTAAAGAAGAGGTTATGAAATAATCTGGTAAGTCTTCCCAATAACGTTTTAATTGTTTCATGTATCTAGCACTTTGTTGCATTACGTTGTGCTTAGATAATTTATCGGATTTGGTGAAAATTATAGAAAAAGGAACTTGGTTTTCAATCAACCACTCCATAAATAGAAGATCGTTTTTCTGAACTTCTAAACGAATATCTATAAGAACAAAGACACCAACTAAGCTCTCTCTTTGTAAAATGTATTCATTAATATAAATCTCCCAGCTATTTTTAATAACCTTATTCGCTTTTGAAAAACCATAACCGGGTAAATCAACCAGCATCCATTTATTATTAATAAGAAAGTGGTTGATTAACTGTGTTTTACCGGGGGTAGAAGAAGTTTTTGCCAAACTTTTTCTGTTGGTCATCATGTTAATTAAAGAAGATTTACCAACATTAGAGCGCCCAATAAAAGCATATTCAGGAAACTGTGTATTAGGACATTCTGAAATGTATCTACTACTTTTAACAAAGACTGCTTCTTTAATTTCGTTGGCCATTATAACTTCTATAGATTTACTGCAAAGATGAAGAAAAAACCGCAAATGCTGAAAAATGATCTTTTAATGATTATTTTAGTCCATATTATGAAGAGAAATTTTGCATGGAGATAGTACGGAAACTGCTTAATAAAAACTTTCTTTTAGCGTCAATGCTTTTTTTAGGACTTTTAATTCCTGCTCAAGCACAAACGGATCGAATGCTAGTAGAACTTGCAGATGAAATGTTCGAGTTTGGTGATTACGAGGACGCTTTGGGCATTTATTTACAAGCAACTATAGAAAACCCAGAGAATTTACGTGCTAATTTTATGGCCGGTAGATGTTATTTAAGAACAACATCTGAAAAACCAGAAGCCGTAGAATTTTTCAAAAAAGCATATGAAATTAACCCTGAAGTTCATCCCAATATTCTTTTTTATATAGCAGAAGGATACCGTTTTGGTTACAAGTTTGATAAAGCTATAGAGTATTATAAAAAATATGCTAAGGAATTAGATGTAGACCGTAGAAAGTTTGCTGATAAAGATATAGAAGAGCTTAAAAAAAGAACTGAACGTAGAATTGAAGTTTGTAATAATGCCAAAGGATTTGTAAACGATCCTATCAAGATTGACATAGGTACTTTAGGCCCCGTAGTTAATTCTAGATACGATGATTATGCGCCTACTATTTCCAGGGATGATAAAATACTAATTTTCACTTCTAGGAGAGAAGGTGGTTCCAGTGTATTAAAAGATGTAGATAACAAATATTTCGAAGATATATACATTACTGAATGGGATGGGACCGATTGGTCTTCGCCTGAAAATATTGGGGAACCAGTAAATAGTGAACAACACGATTCTAATATTGGTATGTCACCCAATGGGGAAAGACTTTATATTTATAAAACTGAAAATGGCGGTGATATATACGTTAGTGAAAAAAAGAATGATAAATGGGGTAGCCCTAAAGCACTAGACGATCCTATCAATTCAGAATATAGAGAGACTTCTGCTTATGAAGTTTCAGATAATTTAAGAATGTTTTTTAGTAGTGATCGTCCAGATGGGAAGGGTGGTTTAGATATTTATTTAGCTACAAAAGATAGTAAAGGAAGATGGAAGAATGTTGAAGCCTTGCCCGATGTAATTAATACCAAATACGATGAGGAGTCACCTTATTTTGATGAGGAAACCAATACATTATATTTTTCTTCAAAAGGACATAACGGTATGGGTAATCACGATATCTTTATGTCTAAATATGACCCAGACACAGAAACATGGGAAACACCAGAAAATTTAGGATTCCCTATTAATACTTCAGACGACGACTTGTTTTTTGTTTTATCTAGTGACAGCGAAACAGCCTATTATTCTTCTTTTAAAGACGATAGTGAAGGTGGGCTAGATATATATAAAATTTACCCTTTCGAAAAAGCCATGCGGGAGCGTAAGATGATTTTGGAAGAAACAGTTGTAAAAGAAGATACTGTTGAAGCCCCAGAAGTGATTCCTCCTGCGGAAGTATTGCTGCCTGTAGCTTTTGAGTTAAACGTATATGATCAACAAACCGACGCACCAGTTAATGCTAAAGTGTCTATCATTAAAATGCCAGAAGACAATATTGCATCAAAAGGAGAGGCAATAGACGGAAAATACACCTTTGAATTCTTGCCTGAAATTGCAGGTGATTATATGGCAACACTTGAAGCAGAAGGTTATCTATACCAAACCGTTAAGTTTAGCATAAAACCATTAGTTCAAGAAAGTGAGATAATTAAAAATGTTGCCTTAAGAAGACCAAAGGAAAAGGTGATTAATGTATTAAGAAACATCTATTTTGAATTCGATGAGTTTACCTTAAAGCCCGAAAGTCATAATGAATTAGATCAGTTAACTGCTTTTTTGGAACAAAGCCCAAATGTGAAAATTGAAATAGCAGGCCATACCGACTTTATAGGAAGCAATGATTATAACTACCAATTGTCTAAGAAAAGAGCCCAGGCGGTTAAAGATTATTTGGTAAATCACGGTATAGATACTTCTAGATTAACCATTAAGGGTTACGGGAAAACACAACCTCTGGCCTCTAATGATGACGAGACAGAGGGTAGAGAGTTAAACCGTAGAACCGAGTTTATTATCATTTCTCAATAAAAATACCATAAAATATTTTTCTGTATAATCTTATAACGGAAACTACGTTTACCTTTGTAGCTGTTATAAAGGTATTCATTAAACAGAAAAGAATTAGAATTGAGCTTTATGGAACGGAATAAATGGGTTAGGAAAATTAGTTTTTCACTTTTTATGTCAGTCTTTTTTTTAGGACTAACCAATCAAAAAGCTATAGCTCAATATTCACAAGGGGGAGATATTCATTACAACCTACCAAACTTCGATAACAAGTCTATGCATTATGGGTTTTTCTTGGCAGGTAATTATTCCAATTATAGATTAACACTTTCAGATTACGCAGTTAATAGCACTAATATAACGGGTATATCTTCCGTTGGGCAAACTAGTTTTACCCTAGGTTTTGTGGTAAATAAAAGAATTAATGACTTTTTAGACTTACGATTATTGCCATCTGTGGCTTTCTATTTTAAAAATGTAGAATATTATTATCAAGGTCAAGAAGACCCTGTAATTCAGGCTTCTGAAGCATCAATGATTGAATTCCCGTTATTGCTTAAATATAAGTCGGTACGTAGGAAAAATTCTAGAATGTATATGATTGCTGGTATAAAACCAAGCATTGAAGTTGGTGCCAAGAAAAAACAAAAAAGCGAAGATGATTTACGTACGAAATCAATGGACTTAAGCATTGAATTTGGCTTTGGGTTAGACAATTATTTTGAGCTTTTTAAATTTGCTCCTGAAATTAGATTTTCTTACGGATTAGTTAATCTAAAGAATAATGATGAAAATGAATTTGCGTATAGTATTGATAGAATGAATACTTATGCAGTAACTTTTTCTTTATTCTTCGAATAGGTGAAAAAATCTTTTGAAATATCCAGTAATTTAACTAAAATTGCAATCCCAAAAACGGGCCTATAGCTCAGCTGGTTAGAGCACCTGACTCATAATCAGGTGGTCCCTGGTTCGAGTCCAGGTGGGCCCACTCGTTAAAAGCCCGACTATTGCAGTCGGGCTTTTTTATTTTTAACGATTTCAAACTAGTTCTGAATAGCTTTTTCAATACTATAAGTGATTAATTTGTTACCTTTAATAAGTGTTAATTAAAGAATGATATGAGCGAAGCAGTTAAACAGATGTTCTCTGAGATTTCGGGTAATTATGATAAAATGAACGATATATTTACGTTCAAAATGCATAGTAACTGGAAAAAGAAATTAGTAAAACTTTCTGGTGCTTCTTCAGGAAATAATATTTTAGACTGCGCAAGTGGTACAGGTGATTTGGCAATTTTATTTAAAGAAGAAGTAGGGCAAAAAGGAACCGTGTTTGCGACCGATTTTTGCTTTGATATGTTAAAGTATGTAGAGCCTAAAGCTAAAAAACTTAATATTGATATAAAAGTTGAATTAGCAGATGCTATGAATCTTCAGTACGAAGATAATTTTTTTGATGTTACCAGTATTTCTTATGGAATCAGAAATGTAGATGATACAGTAATGGCACTTAAAGAAATGGCAAGGGTTACAAAATCTTCGGGAAAAATAGCTGTATTAGAAACGGGGCAACCTTCTAAAGCTTTAAAGCCATTTTATAATGTTATTACAAAGTTTGTTCTGCCTTTTATGGGAAAGCTTATTGCTGGTAACAAAAGTGCTTATACCTACCTTTCTGAAACAGCTGAGGCATACCCTTATGGAAAAGAATTTCTTAAAATTATGGAAAGTACAGGAGCATTGAAAAATTGCAAAGCTTACCCGCAATTTTTTGGGGCTTCATATATTTACATTGCCGAAGTAAAATAGTCTTTATCCTTTTCTGGGCACAGGGTCGTATCCAGAAGTCCCCCCAGGTCTACAGCGCCCTATTCGCTTAAGACCTAACCAACTTCCTTTAATCACACCCCATTCTTTAATGGCTTCAATGGTGTATTGAGAACAGGTAGGTGTATGTCTGCAAGAGGGAGGGAATATTGGAGAAATACAATACTGATAGAAACGTATGAAAACAATAAAGATCTTACCCACGACTGATAAATTTCGACTAATTTAGTGACTTACTTTTGCATAAACTGAAAGAATAGATGAGATATTTACTTTCTTCAGTTTTCAAAAGAATAGTATTGCATATTGCTGTTTGTAGTTTAATGGTGCTAAACATGAAAACTATGTTTTAAGAATCACCAAGATAAGACCTGTTTAAATGAAAAAAATACTTCTTAAAAAGTCTACCAATCTTAAAAGTATAGACATAAACTTAACGGCTTCTAAAAGCGAAGCCAATAGAGTACTAATCATTAGAGCCTTAGCAGGGGCTAAGCATCCAATTCATAATTTAGCTAAAGCCAGAGATACCGAAACAATGCTTCGGTTGTTGAGTGAGGAATCTTCTGCAACTTGGGATGTATTAGATGCAGGTACTACTATGCGTTTTTTAACAGCATATGCTTCGGTAAAAGGGTTAGATAAGTTAATGACAGGTACTGCTAGAATGCAGCAAAGACCTATTGGTATACTGGTTGATGCACTTAGAGAGCTTGGCGCCGATATTTCTTATACTAAAGAAGATGGCTATCCACCACATCAAATTAAAGCATTTCAGGAAAAAGGGGTTAAGTATTTAAAGATAAGAGGTGATGTAAGTAGCCAGTATATTTCTGCGCTACTAATGGTGGCTCCTTATCTTAAAAATGGATTAACGTTAGAATTGACTGGAAAAGTAGGTTCTAAGCCATACATTCAAATGACATTAAATCTTATGAAAGAGTTTGGTGTTTCATGCGAATGGAATGAAAACATTATTAAAATACCAGCAGGTGAGTATCAATCGAAAGAGTTTACTGTAGAAGCGGATTGGTCGGCGGCTAGTTACTGGTATAGTATTGTAGCACTTTCAGAAAAAGATATTAAAATTAATTTATTTGGTCTGAAAGAAAAATCTAATCAAGGAGATAGCGTTTTGGTTCAATTGATGGATCAATTAGGAGTAAAGTCTACTTTTTTTGATAAGGGTGTAACGTTAAGTAAAAAAGATATTCAGTCTAGTTTAGAATGGGATTTTACACATTGCCCAGATATTGCTCAAACAATTTCTATTGTATGTGCAGTTAAAGGCGTTAAGGCTAAATTAACTGGCTTAGAGAGTTTAAGGATTAAGGAGACCGATAGAATTGATGCTATTAAGCAGGAGCTAGCTAAATTTGATATAGAAGTAGCCGTTGAGGGAGATGAAGTTATATCTATAGATAAGCAAGTTTTTGGTACTGCAAAAAGTGTTTCAGTTCATACCTATGAAGATCACAGAATGGCCATGGCATTTGCCCCAATTGCATGTGTTACTGAACTTGAAATAGAAGAGCCAGATGTGGTTAATAAATCGTATCCAGATTATTGGAAAGATTTAACAGAAGTGGGTATTGAAATAGAAGAATAGCAAAGAGGAATTAATATAGGTCGAATTTCCTAGTTGGCTTAAATGATGAAACCAGTGAAGTTATTACTTCTCTGGTTTTTTTGTGTTACTAGGCTTTTGTATTTATGTTTTAGGACAATAAAAAAGGGGAGTTTGTGAATTAATTCACAAACTCCCCTTTTTGGAGAAAGTCTTTTAGGTTTTATTTCGCTAATACAGTACTAGCTGGTTTAGAACCAATGAATCCGTAAAAGGCAATGTATGCATAACAGATCAATGGAACTACAAACGAGAACTGCAAGCCTATTGAGTCTCCAATAAATCCTTGTAAAGGAGGTATGATTGCACCACCTACTATGGCCATAACTAACAGAGAAGAACCTTGAGATGTATCAAGTCCTAAACCTTTAATGGCTAAAGTGAATATAGTAGGGAACATTATAGAGTTAAATAAACCTATTGAAAGTACTGCCCACATAGCAATAGAGCCTTGTCCAAACATTGTGATACCTAAGAGACCAACAACTATTAAAGCAAAGATACCAAGTGTTGTTGATGGTTTCTTTTTACCAATAAAGAATGCCATTAAATTAAGAACAGTAATTGCTTCAAAAATTTCAGGAGTAATTAAATCCCAATCCTGCATGTTACCATCAAATATGATGTCTTTATTAACAAGGAATACGCCTAATAAATCTGCTAATACTAAAATCAAGAAAATTAGAATAACAGTTTTTGTTGTCATCTTAGTATCTTCATTAAGTAATATTGCTGCAAAGAATCTACCAATCATAGCACCTCCCCAGTAGAATGCAAGAAACTTATCGGCTTTTGCAGCGGGTAAGCCTGTAATATTATCTAATTCTAGAAAATTGATAATTGCAGAGCCTATAGATACTTCACCGCCAACATAAAAGAAAATGCATGCTACACCTAATACTAAGTGGGAATATTTTAACGCCCCTTTCTTGACTTTTTTTACAGCATTGTTTTCGTCATCAGAATCAGTTACCGTTGGTAATGGTATAAAAAAGATAACTAATGCTAGAAGAAATAGAATTACGGCTAAAGTAATATAAGGGCCTTGTACGGTTTCTAAACCACCAACAACACCTAGAATTAAAGCACCACCAATTACAGGAGCAACAGTAGTACCTAAAGAATTAAATGCTTGCGTCATATTTAATCTACTTGATGCTCCAGATGAAGATCCAAGTAAAGCAACATAGGGATTAGCCCCCATTTGAAGTATGGTAACTCCCGATGCTAAAATAAAAAGAGCGGTTAAGAATAGTCCGTAGCTTTCCATACTAGCTGCCGGGTAAAAGAGTAAACATCCTATACCGCATACAGACAATCCTGCAATAATGGCTTTTTTGTATCCGTATTTAGCTATTGGGTCTATTCCTCTAGAGGATATAATGAAATAAGTTAATGAGATTAAGAAATATGCACTAAAGAAAGCCGATTGTACGAACATTGCTTTAGTTGCATCTAATTCAAAATGATCTTTAAATTTTGGTATCAATATGTCGTTCAGACATGTGATAAAACCCCACATAAAAAATAAAGCTGTAACTATTGTTAAAGCACCTGAATAGTTTTTTCCGTCCGATTTAATCGAAGTGTTTCCTTGTGGTGCAACTCCTCCTGCCATATGCTAACTTTCTAAAATTAATAAAACATAACTGATTTACTGTAGGGTAAATCTTTACGAAGATAACATAAAGTTTAATAAAAGGGAATACTTTTTTAACCTCGTCAAATTCATGGTTTTTTTTGTATGCTCTGTCTATCAATACTTTCGGTTTTTAAAAAAAAAATAAAAAAAAGGAAGTAACTTTTGGGTTGAGTTTGCGTCTTTAGTCGAAATAATCTCATCGTTCGGGTTACTTGGAACGGTGTTTGATGTATCTAATTGTCAGTATAAAAACTAAGATTTGATGGGTAAGTTTTACGTAGTTGTATTATATTTTATCTTTTTGTTGGTTTCACCGGCAATAGTTAATGCTCAGACTTGTAATTGTGAATCCACTCACGATTACGAAGACGACGCAAATCTACTTCCTCCAATTTCTATGGATGAACTTACCTCTAGGGTAACTAATAAAAATAAGGTGATGAACTATGAATATATAGTAGCGGACCCTGGAGTTGGTAACAGTGTTGATTATTTAAATTCAAATGGAAAAGCGGTTGTTTTTGATCAAAATGCTAATGATTATGTTGGTCTTTTCATTAAAAGTGGTACGGTTAATTTAGATTTAGATTTTAACAGTAACGCTAATGGAATTAAAAAAATAGAAGTTGCAGAAGGTGCTACTTTAAATTTATATACGGCTAATCCAAATACTACTTTTAATAAAGTTCAGATAATAAATAACGGAGTAATGACCGTTCAAGCAAGAGGTGGAGTAAACAATACCAAAGTTACTTTAGCCAATACCAGCAACTGGCTTTTCAATAATAATACTTTAATTTTTAATACAGATTTTTTAGATGTAAGAGACGGTACAAATTATACCAACTCCGGTGTTATGCAAGTAACAGGGGGGCAGGGTAATTTACAATTTAGCAATACGGGTAGTTTATGTTTAAAGGAAAGCAGTTGGATAGATGTTAAGGGTTACATCACATCTACTAATGCAGATAGATTGAAGTATTATGGCTCAGGAGGGAGTACATTCGTAAGAATTAGAGGTAATGACTCAGGAAATGAGATTACGGGTAACCTGAATGGTGTTTCTACCAACACATCTGATTCATACGATGATCAAATATTTTTTGGAGACCCTAATCAAAATTTTGACGTATGTACTTCTGATGGAACTATAAATCAGAAAAGTAAAAATTCATTTGCTGCAGGTAATTGTAGTAGCTCCGATTATGACTTGCCAAGTTTTTCAGATTTAATTGTAGACTTTACATTGATTAAAACTGACCCATCATGCTTTGATAACGATGGGGTCTTAACTTTTACAGGCCTTCAGCCCGGTGAAACGTATTCATTAAATTATTACAAAGGGGGTACTCCATTTAATATAAGTCAAACAGCTGATGCTGGTGGTGAAATTAATGTCACTGGATTATCTTCTGGTGCTTATGCATCTATTCAGGCCTCTATCGGTTGTAGATCAGACGTTGAGTCAGATACAATTTCTCTTATTTTACCGAATGATCCAGAAGCCGAAGCTGGTACAGCTATAGATATATGTGTTAATGATTCAATCACCATTTCAGGTGCAGATACAAATTATGCTGAAACTCTAACTTGGGCTATTGTATCTGGATCGGGTTCACTTCTAAATGATAATACGTTAACACCTACTTATGCTTCTGTTGCTGCTGATGAAGGGAATACTATTGTTTTAAGTTTAACCGCAAGTGCGCCTGGCTGTACAGATAGTACCGATGAAGTTAGCTTCTTAGTTAAAGATATACCAACGGTAGATGCTCCAAGTGATGAAACTTTATGTAATGATGCATCAACTACAGCAGTAACTTTCACAGGTGATGTAACAGGAACAACTTACAACTGGACAAATGACGATACCTAATAGGACTTGGAGCGACAGTGGAACGGGAGATATATCAAGTTTTACAGCGACAAATACAGGAACGAGTGCAGTAACGGCAACAATAGAAGTAAGCCCAACGGCGAACAGCTGCTCTGGGACATCGGAAACTTTTACCATTACGGTAAACCCAACCCCAACGGTAGATGCTCCAAGTGATGAAACTTTATGTAATAATGCGTCAACTACAGCAGTAACTTTCACAGGTGATGTAACAGGAACAACATACAACTGGACAAACGACGACACAAGTATAGGATTAGCGTCCAGTGGAACGGGAGATATATCAAGTTTTACAGCGACAAATACAGGAACGAGTGCAGTAACGGCAACAATAGAAGTAAGCCCAACGGCGAACAGCTGCTCTGGAACATCAGAAACTTTTACGATTACGGTAAACCCAACCCCAACGGTAGATGCTCCAAGTGATGAAACCTTATGTAATGATGCATCAACTACAGCAGTAACTTTCACAGGTGATGTAACAGGAACAACATACAACTGGACAAACGACGACACAAGTATAGGATTAGCGTCCAGTGGAACGGGAGATATATCAAGTTTTACAGCGACAAATACAGGAACGAGTGCAGTAACAGCAACAATAGAAGTAAGCCCAACGGCGAACAGCTGCTCTGGAACATCAGAAACTTTTACCATTACGGTAAACCCAACCCCAACGGTAGATGCTCCAAGTGATGAAACCTTATGTAATGATGCATCAACTACAGCAGTAACTTTCACAGGTGATGTAACAGGAACAACATACAACTGGACAAACGACGACACAAGCATAGGATTAGCGCCAGTGGAACGGGAGATATATCAAGTTTTACGGCGACAAATACAGGAACGAGTGCAGTAACAGCAACAATAGAAGTAAGCCCAACGGCGAACAGCTGCTCTGGAACATCAGAAACTTTTACCATTACGGTAAACCCAACCCCAACGGTAGATGCTCCAAGTGATGAAACTTTATGTAATGATGCATCAACCACAGCAGTAACTTTCACAGGTGATGTAACAGGAACAACATACAACTGGACAAACGACGACACAAGTATAGGATTAGCGTCCAGTGGTACGGGAGATATATCAAGTTTTACAGCGACAAATACAGGAACGAGTGCAGTAACGGCAACAGTAGAAGTAAGCCCAACGGCGAACAGCTGCTCTGGAATATCAGAAACTTTTACCATTACGGTAAATCCAACCCCAACGGTAGATGCTCCAAGTGATGAAACTTTATGTAATGATGCGTCAACTACAGCAGTAACTTTCACAGGTGATGTAACAGGAACAACATACAACTGGACAAACGACGACACAAGTATAGGATTAGCGTCCAGTGGTACGGGAGATATATCAAGTTTTACAGCGACAAATACAGGAACGAGTGCAGTAACAGCAACAATAGAAGTAAGCCCAACGGCGAACAGCTGCTCTGGAATATCAGAAACTTTTACCATTACGGTAAATCCAACCCCAACGGTAGATGCTCCAAGTGATGAAACTTTATGTAATGATGCATCAACTACAGCAGTAACTTTCACAGGTGATGTAACAGGAACAACTTACAACTGGACAAACGACGACACAAGTATAGGATTAGCGTCCAGTGGTACGGGAGATATATCAAGTTTTACAGCGACAAATACAGGAACGAGTGCAGTAACGGCAACAATAGAAGTAAGCCCAACGGCGAACAGCTGCTCTGGAATATCAGAAACTTTTACCATTACGGTAAACCCAACCCCAACGGTAGATGCTCCAAGTGATGAAACTTTATGTAATGATGCATCAACTACAGCAGTAACTTTCACAGGTGATGTAACAGGAACAACATACAACTGGACAAACGACGACACAAGTATAGGATTAGCGTCCAGTGGAACGGGAGATATATCAAGTTTTACGGCGACAAATACAGGAACGAGTGCAGTAACGGCAACAATAGAAGTAAGCCCAACGGCGAACAGCTGCTCTGGAATATCAGAAACTTTTACCATTACGGTAAACCCAACCCCAACGGTAGATGCTCCAAGTGATGAAACTTTATGTAATGATGCATCAACCACAGCAGTAACTTTCACAGGTGATGTAACAGGAACAACATACAACTGGACAAACGACGACACAAGTATAGGATTAGCGTCCAGTGGTACGGGAGATATATCAAGTTTTACAGCGACAAATACAGGAACGAGTGCAGTAACGGCAACAATAGAAGTAAGCCCAACGGCGAACAGCTGCTCTGGGACATCGGAAACTTTTACCATTACGGTAAACCCAACCCCAACGGTAGATGCTCCAAGTGATGAAACTTTATGTAACAACGCATCAACGACAGCAGTAACCTTCAGCGGAACAGTAACAGGAACGACTTACAGCTGGACGAATGATAATACTTCCATTGGTTTGGCAGGATCAGGAACGGGAGATATATCAAGTTTTACGGCGACAAATACAGGAACGACAGCCGAAACAGCTACAATCGAAGTAACACCTACAGCTAATAGTTGTACTGGAAGCTCGGAAGAATTTACAATAACGGTAAACCCCACTCCAACAGTAGACGATCCGTCAGATGAAACTTTATGTAACAACGCATCAACGACAGCAGTAACCTTCAGCGGAACAGTAACAGGAACGACTTACAGCTGGACGAATGATAATACTTCCATTGGTTTGGCAGGATCAGGAACGGGAGATATATCAAGTTTTACGGCGACAAATACAGGAACGACAGCCGAAACAGCTACAATCGAAGTAACACCTACAGCTAATAGTTGTACTGGAAGCTCGGAAGAATTTACAATAACGGTAAACCCCACTCCAACAGTAGACGATCCGTCAGATGAAACTTTATGTAACAACGCATCAACGACAGCAGTAACCTTCAGCGGAAAAGTAACAGGAACGACTTACAGCTGGACGAATGATAATACTTCCATTGGTTTGGCAGGATCAGGAACGGGAGATATATCAAGTTTTACAGCGACAAATACAGGAACGAGTGCAGTAACGGCAACAATAGAAGTAAGCCCAACGGCGAACAGCTGCTCTGGGACATCGGAAACTTTTACCATTACGGTAAACCCAACCCCAACATTTACAGTAGATTCTAAAAATCCATCAGTATGTGGAGGAACTGATGGTGAAATTTATGTTTTAGGTTTGATAAATGGTAATACTTATACCTTAACCTATAATGATGGAATAGCTCAAAATGTTAACCCTGCAATACCTTCAGATGATACGTTAAAAATTACAGGTTTATCTGCGGGTAATGTGAATAACATTCAAATTGAGAGTTTAAGTTGTGTTTCTAATCCTCAATCTGTTTCTCTTAGTGATCCAAGCAGTCCGGGTTTAAGTGTACCGAATGATACGACGATCTGTTCAGGCAGCCCAATTACATTAGTAGCAGGCAATCCAGATGGAGCGACAATCACTTGGAATAACGGTGTAACGGACGGCGATGTAGTAAATCCAACAACAACGACCACGTATACAGCCACGGCAAGTTTAGCAGGATGTGTGGCCAATGAAAGTGTAACAGTAACGGTAAATCCATTACCTACCGTAACGACTAGAAATGATACCACAATCTGTAGCGGAGTAGCGTTAATCTTAGAGGGAAGTGGAGCAACAAACTACACTTGGGATAATGGTGTAAATGATGGCGATGCAGTAATGCCAGCTACTACAACAACGTACCAATTGATTGGCGAAGATGTAAACGGCTGTTTAGATACTACAGAGGTAGAGATTACGGTAAATCCATTACCAACCGTAACAACAAGAAATGATACTACAATATGTAATGGAGTAGCGGTAACTCTTGAAGGAAGTGGAGCAACAAGCTACGCATGGGATAATGGTGTAAATGATGGAGATGCAGTAATGCCAAGCACAACGACGACTACCTACCAAGTAATCGGCGAAGATGTAAACGGCTGTACAGACACTACGGAAGTAGAAATCACAGTAAATCCATTACCGGTAGTAAGTACAAGAACAGATACCACGATATGTATTGGTGAAAGCGTAACCTTAGAAGGAAGTGGAGCGTCCACGTATACTTGGGATAATGGAGTAAGTGATGGAGATGCAGTAATGCCAGCTACAACGACTACCTACCAAGTAATCGGCGAAGATGTAAACGGTTGTTTAGATACCACAGAAGTAACGATTGAAGTAAATCCATTACCAGTAATTGGAGCAGGAAGTGATGTTGTAGTATGTGAAGATGAAAGTGTAACATTAACAGCAACGAATCCAGATGGTGCAACGATCAGCTGGGATAATGGAATTACAGACGGAACAGCGTTCGTACCGGTAGTAGATACTTTAGAATATATAGTAACAGGTGATTTATTAGGCTGTATCAATACAGATACGGTAGAAGTAGTAATGAATCCTAAGCCTGTATTTACGGCGTATGGCATAAACCCATCGGCATGTTCAGGAACAGATGGAAACATCGTTATCAAAGGCTTAACTGCCGGAACGACTTACGGAGTAGGCTATAATGGAAACGCCCTTACTAACGAAGTAGCCGCTGGTGACAGTGTACTTATTACAGGTCTAGCATCAGCGACCTATACGAATATAGTAGTAGAGACACCGTATGGATGTAGCGATACGATAGCGAATGTAACGTTAACGGATCCAAGCAGCCCGGGTTTAAGTGTACCGAATGATACGACGATCTGTTCAGGCAGCCCAATTACTTTAGTAGCGGGTAATCCAGATGGAGCGACAATTACGTGGAATAACGGTGTAACAGACGGAGATGTAGTAAATCCAACAACAACGACTACGTATACAGCCACGGCAAGTTTAGCAGGATGTGTGGCCAATGAAAGTGTAACGGTAACGGTCAATCCATTACCTACCGTAACGACTAGAAATGATACCACAATCTGTAACGGAGTAGCGTTAATCTTAGAGGGAAGTGGAGCAACAAGCTACACTTGGGATAATGGTGTAAATGATGGCGATGTAGTAATGCCAGCTACTACAACAACGTACCAATTGATTGGCGAAGATGTAAACGGCTGTTTAGATACTACATCAGTAGAAGTCACAGTAAATCCATTACCAACCGTAACAACAAGAAATGATACTACAATATGTAATGGAGTAGCTATAACACTAGAAGGCTCGGGAGCGTCCACGTATACTTGGGATAATGGAGTAAGTGATGGAGATGCAGTAATGCCAAGCACAACGACTACCTACCAAGTAATCGGCGAAGATGTAAACGGCTGTACAGACACTACGGAAGTAGAAATCACAGTAAATCCATTACCGGTAGTAAGTACAAGAACAGATACCACGATATGTATTGGTGAAAGCGTAACCTTAGAAGGAAGTGGAGCGTCCACGTATACCTGGGATAATAGTGTAAGTGATGGAGATGCAGTATCCCCAGCAACGACAACGACTTACCAAGTAATCGGAACGGATGTAAACGGCTGTACAGATACAACAGAAACCACGGTTAATGTAAATCCATTACCAGTAATTGGAGCAGGTGGAGACGTAGTAGTGTGTGAGGACGAAAGTGCGACGTTAACGGCAACGAATCCTGATGGCGCAACGATCAGCTGGGATAATGGAATTACAGACGGAACGGCTTTCGTACCGGTAGTAGATACCTTAGATTATATAGTAACAGGTGATTTATTAGGCTGTATCAATACAGATACGGTAGAAGTAGTAATGAATCCTAAGCCTGTATTTACGGCGTATGGTATAAACCCATCGGCATGTTCAGGAACAGATGGGAATATAGTAATCAAAGGCTTAACTGCCGGAACGACTTACGGAGTAGGCTATAACGGAAACGCCCTTACTAACGAAGTAGCAGCAGGCGACAGTGTAATCATTACAGGTCTAGCATCAGCGACCTATACGAATATAGTAGTAGAAACGCAGTATGGTTGTAGCGATACGATAGCGAATGTAACGTTAACGGATCCAAGCAGTCCGGGTTTAAGTGTACCGAATGATACGACGATCTGTTCAGGCAGCCCAATTACATTAGTAGCAGTCAATCCAGATGGAGCGACAATCACTTGGAATAACGGTGTAACGGACGGCGATGTAGTAAATCCAACAACAACGACCACGTATACAGCCACGGCAAGTTTAGCAGGATGTGTGGCCAATGAAAGTGTAACGGTAACGGTAAATCCATTACCTACCGTAACGACTAGAAATGATACCACAATCTGTAGCGGAGTAGCGTTAATCTTAGAGGGAAGTGGAGCAACAAACTACACATGGGATAATGGCGTAAATGATGGCGATGCAGTAATGCCAGCTACTACAACAACGTACCAATTGATTGGCGAAGATGTAAACGGCTGTTTAGATACTACAGAGGTAGAGATTACAGTAAATCCATTACCAACAGTAACAACAAGGAATGACACAACGATTTGTAACGGAGTAGCGGTAACACTAGAAGGCTCGGGAGCGTCCACGTATACTTGGGATAATGGAGTAAGTGATGGAGATGCAGTAATGCCAAGCACAACGACTACCTACCAATTGACTGGAGAAGATGTAAACGGCTGTACAGATACTACGGAAGTAGAAATCACAGTAAATCCATTACCGGTAGTAAGCACAAGAGCAGATACCACGATTTGTATAGGAGAGACATTAGTATTAACAGGAAGTGGGGCGGATAGCTACACATGGGATAACGGTGTAACGGACGGTGATGCAGTAGCACCAACGACAACGACTACCTACCAAGTAATCGGCGAAGATGTAAACGGTTGTTTAGATACCACAGAAGTAACGATTGAAGTAAATCCATTACCAGTAATTGGAGCAGGAAGTGATGTTGTAGTATGTGAAGATGAAAGTGTAACATTAACAGCAACGAATCCAGATGGCGCCACGATCAGCTGGGATAATGGAATTACAGACGGAACGGCTTTCGTACCGGTAGTAGATACCTTAGATTATATAGTAACAGGTGATTTATTAGGCTGTATCAATACAGATACGGTAGAAGTAGTAATGAATCCTAAGCCTGTATTTACGGCGTATGGTATAAACCCATCGGCATGTTCAGGAACAGATGGGAATATAGTAATCAAAGGCTTAACTGCCGGAACGACTTACGGAGTAGGCTATAACGGAAACGCCCTTACTAACGAAGTAGCAGCAGGCGACAGTGTAATCATTACAGGTCTAGCATCAGCGACCTATACGAATATAGTAGTAGAAACGCAGTATGGTTGTAGCGATACGATAGCGAATGTAACGTTAACGGATCCAAGCAGTCCGGGTTTAAGTGTACCGAATGATACGACGATCTGTTCAGGCAGCCCAATTACATTAGTAGCAGTCAATCCAGATGGAGCGACAATCACTTGGAATAACGGTGTAACGGACGGCGATGTAGTAAATCCAACAACAACGACCACGTATACAGCCACGGCAAGTTTAGCAGGATGTGTGGCCAATGAAAGTGTAACGGTAACGGTAAATCCATTACCTACCGTAACGACTAGAAATGATACCACAATCTGTAGCGGAGTAGCGTTAATCTTAGAGGGAAGTGGAGCAACAAACTACACATGGGATAATGGCGTAAATGATGGCGATGCAGTAATGCCAGCTACTACAACAACGTACCAATTGATTGGCGAAGATGTAAACGGCTGTTTAGATACTACAGAGGTAGAGATTACAGTAAATCCATTACCAACAGTAACAACAAGGAATGACACAACGATTTGTAACGGAGTAGCGGTAACACTAGAAGGCTCGGGAGCGTCCACGTATACTTGGGATAATGGAGTAAGTGATGGAGATGCAGTAATGCCAAGCACAACGACTACCTACCAATTGACTGGAGAAGATGTAAACGGCTGTACAGATACTACGGAAGTAGAAATCACAGTAAATCCATTACCGGTAGTAAGCACAAGAGCAGATACCACGATTTGTATAGGAGAGACATTAGTATTAACAGGAAGTGGGGCGGATAGCTACACATGGGATAACGGTGTAACGGACGGTGATGCAGTAGCACCAACGACAACGACTACCTACCAAGTAATCGGCGAAGATGTAAACGGTTGTTTAGATACCACAGAAGTAACGATTGAAGTAAATCCATTACCAGTAATTGGAGCAGGAAGTGATGTTGTAGTATGTGAAGATGAAAGTGTAATATTAACAGCAACGAATCCAGATGGCGCCACGATCAGCTGGGATAATGGAATTACAGACGGAACGGCTTTCGTACCGGTAGTAGATACCTTAGATTATATAGTAACAGGTGATTTATTAGGCTGTATCAATACAGATACGGTAGAAGTAGTAATGAATCCTAAGCCTGTATTTACGGCGTATGGTATAAACCCATCGGCATGTTCAGGAACAGATGGGAATATAGTAATCAAAGGCTTAACTGCCGGAACGACTTACGGAGTAGGCTATAACGGAAACGCCCTTACTAACGAAGTAGCAGCAGGCGACAGTGTAATCATTACAGGTCTAGCATCAGCGACCTATACGAATATAGTAGTAGAAACGCAGTATGGTTGTAGCGATACGATAGCGAATGTAACGTTAACGGATCCAAGCAGTCCGGGTTTAAGTGTACCGAATGATACGACGATCTGTTCAGGCAGCCCAATTATTTTAGTAGCAGTCAATCCAGATGGAGCGACAATCACTTGGAATAACGGTGTAACGGACGGCGATGTAGTAAATCCAACAACAACGACCACGTATACAGCCACGGCAAGTTTAGCAGGATGTGTGGCCAATGAAAGTGTAACGGTAACGGTAAATCCATTACCTACCGTAACAACAAGACCTGATACCACAATCTGTAACGGAGTATCGTTAACGCTAGAAGGCTCAGGAGCAGTAACGTATACATGGGATAATGGGGTAAGTGATGGCGATGTAGTAATGCCAGCTACTACAACAACGTACCAATTGATTGGCGAAGATGTAAACGGCTGTTTAGATACTACATCAGTAGAAGTCACAGTAAATCCATTACCTGTAGTAACAACAAGAATAGATACGACAATTTGTAACGGCGTATCGGTAAGCTTAGAAGGCTCAGGAGCGGCAACGTATACATGGGATAATGGTGTAAGTGATGGTGATGCGGTATCCCCAGCAACCACAACGACCTACCAAGTAATCGGAACGGATGTAAACGGTTGTACAGATACTACGGAAGTAGAAATCACAGTAAATCCATTACCGGTAGTAAGTACAAGAATAGATACCACGATCTGTATAGGCGAAAGTGTAGTACTAGAAGGTTCAGGAGCAGTAAGCTATACATGGGATAATAGTGTAAGTGATGGAGATGCAGTATCCCCAGTAACGACAACGACTTACCAAGTAATCGGAACGGATGTAAACGGCTGTACAGATACAACAGAAACCACGATAAATGTAAATCCATTACCAGTAATTGGAGCAGGAAGTGATGTTGTAGTATGTGAAGATGAAAGTGTAACATTAACAGCAACGAATCCAGATGGTGCAACGATCAGCTGGGATAATGGAATTACAGACGGAACAGCGTTCGTACCGGTAGTAGATACTTTAGAATATATAGTAACAGGTGATTTATTAGGCTGTATCAATACAGATACGGTAGAAGTAGTAATGAATCCTAAGCCTGTATTTACGGCGTATGGTATAAACCCATCGGCATGTTCAGGAACAGATGGAAACATCGTTATCAAAGGCTTAACGGCCGGAACGACTTACGGAGTAGGCTATAACGGAAACGCCCTTACTAACGAAGTAGCAGCAGGCGACAGTGTAATCATTACAGGTTTATCATCTGCTACGTATACGAATATAGTAGTAGAGACGCAGTATGGTTGTAGCGATACGATAGCGAATGTAACGTTAACGGATCCAAGCAGTCCAGGTTTAAGTGTACCGAATGATACGACGATCTGTTCAGGCAGCCCAATTACTTTAGTAGCGGGTAATCCAGATGGAGCGACAATTACGTGGAATAACGGTGTAACAGACGGAGATGTAGTAAATCCAACAACAACGACTACGTATACAGCCACGGCAAGTTTAGCAGGATGTGTGGCGAATGAAAGTGTAACGGTAACGGTCAATCCATTACCTACCGTAACGACTAGAAATGATACCACAATCTGTAACGGAGTAGCGTTAATCTTAGAGGGAAGTGGAGCAACAAGCTACACTTGGGATAATGGTGTAAATGATGGCGATGTAGTAATGCCAGCTACTACAACAACGTACCAATTGATTGGCGAAGATGTAAACGGCTGTTTAGATACTACATCAGTAGAAGTCACAGTAAATCCATTACCTGTAGTAACAACAAGAAATGATACTACAATATGTAATGGAGTAGCTATAACACTAGAAGGCTCGGGAGCGTCCACGTATACTTGGGATAATGGAGTAAGTGATGGAGATGCAGTAATGCCAAGCACAACGACTACCTACCAAGTAATCGGCGAAGATGTAAACGGCTGTACAGACACTACGGAAGTAGAAATCACAGTAAATCCATTACCGGTAGTAAGTACAAGAACAGATACCACGATATGTATTGGTGAAAGCGTAACCTTAGAAGGAAGTGGAGCGTCCACGTATACATGGGATAATGGAGTAAGTGATGGAGATGCAGTAATGCCAGCTACAACGACTACCTACCAAGTAATCGGCGAAGATGTAAACGGTTGTTTAGATACCACAGAAGTAACGATTGAAGTAAATCCATTACCAGTAATTGGAGCAGGAAGTGATGTTGTAGTATGTGAAGATGAAAGTGTAACATTAACAGCAACGAATCCAGATGGTGCAACGATCAGCTGGGATAATGGAATTACAGACGGAACAGCGTTCGTACCGGTAGTAGATACTTTAGAATATATAGTAACAGGTGATTTATTAGGCTGTATCAATACAGATACGGTAGAAGTAGTAATGAATCCTAAGCCTGTATTTACGGCGTATGGCATAAACCCATCGGCATGTTCAGGAACAGATGGGAATATAGTAATCAAAGGCTTAACGGCTGGAACGACTTACAGAGTAGGCTATAACGGAAACGCCCTTACTAACGAAGTAGCAGCAGGCGACAGTGTAATCATTACAGGTTTATCATCTGCTACATATACGAATATAGTAGTAGAAACGCAGTATGGTTGTAGCGATACGATAGCGAATGTAACGTTAACGGATCCAAGTGCGCCGAATATGGTAGTTTCTTCCATTGATCCTACATGTGCTAGAAACGATGGTCAGATTATTATCACCAATTTATCACCGAGCTTCACTTTTGAGATTTCGTATGATTTTAACGGTTTTACAGTTACTTCAAATGAAACACCAGTTAATGATACCATACGAATTACAGGATTAGTTGGCGGTAACTATACAAACATTCAGGTTGATTCCTTAAACTGTATTGATTCTGAAGCTTTAGTAGTATTAACAGAACCAACTGATCCAATAGTTACTACTTCGGTAACAGACCCTTCTTGTACCAATGATGATGGTGTGATTACCATTTCAGGCTTAACGGATGGTTTTGTGTACGGCTTAAGTTTCGATTCATTAGGTACTGTAGTAAATAGACAAATTTCTTCTGCCAGCGGTGAATATGAAATAACAGGTCTAGGTTTTGGCGATTATGCTCAAACAGTAGGTATAGTTGATAGTACAGGTTGTGAGGCTAATTTCGGCCCAATTACTTTAAATAAAGCAGTTAACCCAGTTCAGTCTGTTGTTACTGCTTACCCTTCAACTATCTGTGAGGGAGATCAAAGTATAGTAGTAATTACTAATTATACAGGTACAATTGAGTGGCAAGACTCAACTGCTTCGGGTTGGAATAACTTAAGCGTATCTAATGATACATTAATAGTAAGTCCATTAGAAGCTGAATCGCCTAAGTTTTACAGAGCAATTACTGAATTTGAAGCCGTTTGTGGAGATACATCAAATGCTACTCCTGTAACAGTATTGTTCCAACCTAATACAGGTACAATAGGTGGTATAGATACGCTGTGTTTAGGAGACACAACGGCTATTGCTTTAACGGGTTCTTCGGGTACTATTGTATGGCAATCGTCTCAGGATAGTCTTTCATGGTCTGAGATAGTGGGTGAAACGAATGTTTCGGTAGAGGTTTCTCCTGATACTTCAAATTCCCCAATGTATTACAGAGCAATTGTAGGGGCAGGTTCACAATGTGCCGATACTTCTGATGTACATCGATTAGCAGTTAAAGTTTGTTGTACACCACCAACGGTAGCAGATCTTTCACCAGACTTTATAAAAATATGTGCGGGTGATGATACTACAATTACGGTAAGTACTGACGCTCCTGCGGGGTATTTATACAGTTGGTATGCTTATTCAGATACAACAAGTCCAATTTTTGGACCTACAGCCGATTTAAATTCAATAACGGTAAGTACAGAAGACACCTTCTTTGTAGACATTCAAATGCCAGGTGTTGCCTTCTGTAAATTTAGATCGAACGATGCGATTGTAGATGTAGTTCAGAACCCAATTTCAGGTACTATTACTTCTCCAGAAACAAATCTTTGTGAAGGAGACAGTACATTATTGACACTTAATGGCGCAGTAGCCGAGACTATTGTTTGGCAAGTAGATTCTATTACGGACGGAACGTGGGATGATATATCTACCAATACATTAACAGAGCAAGCTTCTTCGGTAGACAGAAATAATCCTGCAACTTATAGAGTAGTGGTAGATAATGAAGGGTTGTGTTACGATACTTCTGCAGTATACCAAATTATTACTTTAGAGCAATTTATTGGTGGTGTAGTTGCTATTCCTGAAGATGAAATTTGTGATTCATTAATGACTTCGGCAACCTTAACGGGTTATTCAGGTTCAATTCTATGGGAAAAATCTGAAGATGGAGTCTTATGGAATGAGTTGGTAGGTGAGATAAATGATAATGTAGCTATAACAGCGGACATCAATGAACCAACAACGTATTACAGAGCAATTCTTGGTTCGGGTCAATGTCAGGATACTTCTTCTGTAGATTCGTTAATAGTTCTACCAGATGCTTCTTATGATGCTATGACCTTAGAGAACGATTCAATTTGTGATGGTTCTTCTACCTTGGTTTATTTAGAAGGCGTGAAAGGAACCATTCAATGGCAAGATTCAACAGCACTACACGGATGGCAAGATGTTGTTGGAGCAACGAATGATTCATTGGTGGTTTCACCAGCTTTAAACGAATCTATTGCTGGTTACAGAGCAGTATTAACCAACAGTGGTGTTTGTGAGGATATAACAGTAGAAAAAGAAGTTACGGTGATTTTCCAAAATGTTACCGGAACTATTACGGCGGATGAAGATTCAATTTGTGATGGTAATTCAACTTTCTTAACCATGATAGGAGAATCAGGTTCTATTCAATGGCAAGAATTTGCTTCTAGTACATGGTCTGATATTTCGGGTGAAACAAACAACACCTTAAATGTTACGCCTGATTACGCTAATCAACCTAGTATATATAGAGTAATTATTGGTTCGGGAATGTGTGCCGATACTTCTTTAGTAGATTCAATCACGGTTCTTGAAGATGCTTTACCAGGAACAGCTCAGTTAGAAAGAGCTACAATCTGTGAAGGCGAAGAAACAATGTTAACACTAGATGGGTACCGTGGCGTAATTGAATGGATGGTTTCTGAAAATGGCGGAACGTTTACTTCTTTAGGTTCTTCGGAAGATACTTTAATTGTTGCTCCAACTGTAGCTGTTAGTCCAATTACGTACCAAGCTATAGTAACTAACAGTGGTCAATGTATTGAAAACAGCAATACCACCACATTAACAGTTGTTCCAGCAGTAGTTGGTGGTACAGTTACCGTTTCGGATGACTATATATGTGAAGGTACTTCTACTACAGTAGTTTTAACAGGTTCTTCAGGTCCATTAACATGGCAAGAATCATTAGCAGGTTCAGTGTGGACTAACCGAGCAGGAGCTACTACAACAATTACGGTTTCACCTATAGCTAGTCAATCATTAGCAAAATATAGAGTAATAGTAGATAACGGAGTTTGTGCGGATACATCTTCAATAGATAGTTTGATTATTTATCCAGATGTTACTGAAGTTGTTGACTTCAGTTTACCTTCTGAAATTTGTTCAGGTGAAGAGGTTACGCTTTCGGTGACGGACAGTACAGGGGGTGGTTCTAATCCAGGCTTCAATTGGTACTTCGATGGAACGGTTCAAACAGAAACTTCACCAGTGTTTGTAACGAAAGGGTTAATGACTAATGCTATAGACAAAACTGTTACAATTCAAATAGAAATGGTAACAGATTCTATATGTGCAGATCCAGTAATTACAACTTCTCATTCAATCTTTGTTAAGAAGTTAAACAATCCATCATTAAGTATTGCAGCAAATCCAATAAATGCTATTTGTGAAGACGATACCATTAATGTAGGTGTTACCAATTCATTAAACGGAGGTATTGCTCCAACTTATGAGTGGTATAGAGTTTACAAGGGTCAAAGCTATCCAATTGATGAGTTCTTTAAAACGAATGCAGAAGGAACAGAGATCTCATACAATCTATTTAAAGATCAAGATAGAGTATATACTATAATGAGACCTTCTTCAGAATTATGTGTTACTAAGGATAGCGCTATTTCTAATGAAGTAACTATTAATGTTGTTCCTGGTGCAGGCTCAGCTATTGTTTCTCCTAATCAAGAAACTTGTGCAGAGGAAGAAGTTGAAATTTCAGTAACTGGTACAACAGCAACATTAACATGGGATTGGTCTTTAAGCCGAAGCTTTAATCCAAACTTTACTCCGGTAGTTCCGATGAATACTACTTCTAATTCGGTAACAGTAAATAATTCGGACATTACAGGTTTAGATGTTCAGTCTACAACATTAACAGTTTATTATAGAGCAAAGCTTACTAATTCTAGTTACGGAATTACTTGTCCTTCTGACTATGCCATAATATCGGTGACAGAATACCCTGCACCAGATGGTTATATAGAGTTTGATGATAAGTGCGAGTCAAGTGCTAGAATTGTAGCAGAATCTTCAGATCCATTATTTAGCAAATTCGGAACATGGTATGTTTCACAGGAGGGGGAAAAATACAATTCCATTAATAATGGCCAAGAAATTGTATTAGAAGAAGAGGATGCTTTCTATTTCCCATATATGATAGCAGAATTTGTTTCTACAAATCCAAGGTTAACGTGTAAAGGTTATGATACAGTTCAAGTAGAAGTTTGTCCAGTAGATATACCTAATGCTTTAACACCTAACAATGACGGTACCAATGAAAGATTCTATATAGAGAATATTCAGTATTACCCGAACAATGAATTGTGGATTTATAACCGATGGGGAACGTTGGTTTATCATACTAACTCTTATAAAAATGGTTGGTATGGCACTAATCAAAGAGGAGATCAATTGCCTGTTTCAACGTATTACTACGTTCTTGATTTGGGTAACGGAGATAAGATAAACGGATACGTAAGTGTTATTAAATAGAATTACTAACAGATGAAAAATATATTTAAACTTGTTCTGTTATTGTTGCCATTTTTAGGTCATGCTCAACAGAGGCCTCAATACAGTAATTATGTAATGAACAACTATCTTCTGAATCCGGCTGTAGGGGGAAGTTACACGTATTGGAACGCTAAAGTTGGTCACAGAGAACAATGGGCTGGTATGGAAGGGGCACCTTCAACTAGTTTTGTTTCATTGCATGGCCCATTAAATCACCCAGAGGCTAGAAAAAGAACCATAAAATACAAAGATAAAGGCCACCATGGTATTGGCGCATATGCCTATCACGATAAATTAGGGCCTTTAACTTGGTCTGGTGTATTTGCTTCTTATTCTTACCATGTTCGGTTATCAAGAAAATATACACTATCTACAGGGGCATTTGTGGGGCTTAAAGAATTTAGAATTAATGGGGATGAAATTAAATTTGTAGAGCACGATCAAGATAATTTAGTAAAAGAAGGAGTTAATTCAACTATTCTTCCCGATGGATCGGTAGGGGCCTTTTTATACTCTCAAGAAATGTTTGTAGGGGTTTCTGTTAATCAAATATTTCAGAGTAGCTTAAATTACCAAGCTCAAGACGGGCAAGACCCAGAAGGTAAATTGAATAACCATTATTTTATCACAGCAGGTTATAAATTCGCATTAAGTACATCTTGGCATTTTGCACCAGCCGTAATGATAAAATATATGAGACCGGCACCCGCTACTTTTGATGTTAATTTTAGGTTTTTATACGAAGATTTTCTTTGGTTGGGTGTGTTGTATAGAAATCAAAATGCTATGTCTTTTACCGCAGAGTACGTGATAAATGATATGTTTGAAATAGGATATGCCTATGATTATGATGTCTTTAATCAATTAAGAAATTACAATAACGGTACTCACGAAATTATACTAGGAATTAGATGGAACGATCCTGAAAAATCATTGCATTGTCCTGCCAAATTCTGGTAGGACTTCTTTCTTCCTTTCTTTTTACACATCTTTGTGCAATTAATGTTTATCTATGAAAACTATAATTGCATTTTCTTTCTTCTTAATAACCACCATTTCTTTTTCTAAAGATTCTGTTAAGGATTACCCTTTCTTAAATTCAAAACAAGAGGGGTTTGTAAAACTGAAGGAAGGAGAATCATTTAAAGCTACCATTGATTTTGAACGGCTTCCTGCTTATGTAGAAATTAGAAGAGAAGGTGAAAATAAAAGTGAAGCCCTTTATGCTAATAATTTCAGTTGGATAAAAGTAGACTCTTTAATCTTTGTCCCCATCAAATACAGACCCGATGAAACCACGGGGAAAAACTATTCCTTAGTACAAGTAATTGACACGGGTAAAATTGATTTATACCGTTATTTTTCTTTTGACGAAGTAATTTCTAGCAACGCTATTTCTCAAAGAAACAGTTTTTCAACCTGTTTAATTGTTAAAAAAGAAGGTTTAAACTATAGTAATACAGACGCAAATACATTTATTAATTTCAAGAAAGCAATTGGGAAATATATAAAAGACTACCCGGCATTAAACAAGAAAATTCAGGATAAAGAAAAAGGCTATAAAAAGGAAGATTTAGAAGTAATTATAAAAGAATACAATACCTTTTTTGGTGTGAAACAAAAAGAGCTTCAGAAACAAAAAGCACTTAAGGATAAAGAAATAGAAGAAGCAGAAAGAGAAAAGCTTAAGGAAGAACTCCGCCAAGAAATCTTAAAAGAGATGAAAGAAGAGAATTCAGAAGAAAAAATCAAGGAGTAATTACTCCTTGATTAATTTCATTGAAAAGTCTTTTTTAGGAGTTTCTATTTTTATAAAGTAAATCCCCTTTTGTAAGTTTTCGCCTAGATAAAGAGGGCTGCCATTATAGATTGTTTTTTCCTCTAAAATGCGTCCATTAATGTCAATAACAGTCACTTCGCCCTTTTTAAAGAAATTATCTATTAGTTCTAACTGCGTACCGCTGGTGAAAGGGTTTGGGTAAACCGAAATAGAAGCCTCTGTTAAATCAAGTTCCCCATCGTCGGCAGATAGATAACACTCCTCGTTAGTATAAATATAAACTTGGTTTTCTGTAGTATTATTATCTACGGTAAGGGTGATTTTCTTTTCTCCGGGGCTAGAATATGAAACTTCAATAGGTCCTATTCCTTCAGCTGTAGCAGGCGAGGCATCTTTACCAAAGTCCCATAAATAATCTAAATCAAGAACGGTTTCTTTAGTGAAGAAAATAAAATTGGGGTCTTCCTCACATGTAGTGAACTTATTGGCATTAGGGAATGCTTCACAAGTATCTATGTTTATGGTAACAGGTGTTCTAGGACAACTGCTTCCAAAAGTATAAAAACCAGTACTTAACTCTAAACCAAAATATATTGTAGGGTCACTAAGTTCACTGTTTAACATTTGAACAGCAATGGTGTTAATACCTTGATGCAAAATTGTGTCAGGCTCATTTATTATATAATATTCTTTTACTTGTTCAACTAAAGTATTCGTGGCTAATGAAGTATTACTAAGATTGGTAGGGGCATTTCTGCTAATGATTTTTTTTCCGTTTATCCAAATAACTGCACCGTCCTGATATTCAAAATTCATAGATAGATAATCTAGATCATTTGGGTTTCCTATCTCAAAGTCTTTTCTTAAATAGACAGTGCTATAATTGTTAGCTATTTTACCCAAGAAAGGGTTTTCTACAGGCTCATAAACTTCAAGTTCAGTTATAGTAGTACTTCTGTTTCCGTTAGATAGAAATTTAACCCGTACATATCTAGCATTGGAGATTTCAAAAAAGTAAGTGTTTAATCCGCTTAATAGTTGAGTGGATTCATGAACAGTTGTCCATGCAAACTTATTATCAGAAATTTCAATACGAATAGAAGTGGGTTTAGAAGCTCCTATGTATAAATCTAAGCGGTTAAATTCTTTTGTTTCTTCTAAATCAACAAATGCCCATTCTTCTTGGCTGCTATTACTTCTCCAAAATGAATTTAAATTCCCATCTATTAAACTATTGGCAGTTCCTGTTGAAGTTGAAGAAACACTAATCTCTTTATTAGCAGCAATGTTTTCTCCTTTTTGAGATCCACCAGCTTCAACGGGTAGTTCATCATAGCTTTTCCACCGGCTATCGTTAAAGTCGGATTTAAACCAAGTGCTTCCTGGATTCTGGTCTCCTTTATAAAATACCCAGAAGTCATTTTTCTGAATTAAGGTTAATTTGTTAGATTCTTCAATACCTCCGTAAAGAGTGGTTTCTTTTGTAATATTGGGTGAAATGCTATCTCCTCTATAAAGTATCTCGTTGGAGTCTTCTCCATTAAACCACGCATAATTATTTATGTTACGGTCAGTCATAGCTAAGGAATTACCTGCCCCACAAGCATTTTCAGTAATAATTAAGGGTTCTGTAAAAACCGTTAATTCTGCGGAAACGGAGCTTGTTTTAGTGCCGTTTTCAGTAATTACTAATTGGTATAAATTGCCAGAAAATGAAGCGTTTACACTATTAATAGTAAGATCTTTTGTAGTTGAACCAGAATAAGTACCATCATTAGATAGGTCTGAATAACTGTTTCCATCATCTGCACTTACTTGCCATTGCAATGTGGCAGAAGCTGTTTTTACCAGAGTTGTTGAAAGAGTTATTTCAGCTCCTTCAGAACAAACAGTTTGACTAGATGGTTGACTAGTGAAATAATTTTCGTAACCATTTGACCCCGCTCTTTTATACTCAATTGCACTCATTGCACCAGCTACATATATTAATGAGGAGTTCCAATTAATGGCTATTTCATTGCTGGCATAACTACAGTCGGAATCTAAGTAAGATAATGCCGGTAGGTTAGATTCGTAAGGGCATCCATCTTGAGCTCCCGGATTAGCTCCACCTACTAAAAAACCGGGTACAGGTTCTGCTATTCCATCTGCTTCAGAAATTCTATGGTGAGGAGATTGAGGAGATTTTTTTCCGAAACCTGTTACAAAACAATATTCTAATGGATTTCTTCCTAAAACATAATCTAAATTGGATTGAGCTGCTTTTAAAAAGTTTAAATCACTAGAGTTTTTAAAAGCATGAATTAATATAAATGCTTGATTTAACGCAACACTATTTGAGGCCCAATAGAAATTACCAGATGTCATAGATGTTGCATAGGGAGATTCTAAATATCTATTGTAAATAGATTCACCATAATTTTGATAAACACCTTTTAAATTATCTAAATCGGTGCTGTTTAAAACATTTGGATGGTTTAATAAAGAAATGGCACCTAGTGAAGCAACTTGTTGCCATTGGGGTTCCGATAAACTTGGTTGACTTAAGTTTTTAGATTTATAATAAAGGCTATCTCCGGTTGTTATAAAAAGTTCTGCATTTGCCCAATAAAATTCATCTGAAAAATTGTTGTCACCATAACCACCTGTTGAAATATCATTGGGGTTATTAAATGTCTTGTATGTATTATCTGCCGCCCATTCATAAGCATATTCAGCAGCAGAAAGCATTTGGTTAGCTAAAGCTGATTTACCTGGTATATTTTTGAAAATTCTAGAAGCTTGTGCCATTACTGCCGCAAAATCTAAGGTAGCCGCGGTACCTTTACCTACCATATATCTAGTAGTATTATCTCGGGCTGGCATAATGCTGCCGGTGAAGTTTTTACTGGTTAGTTTATGATAAACACCGCCATCTGTTGGATCCTGCATATTCAACATCCATTCTAAATTCCATAGAGCTTCATCTAGAATGTCAGGAATGTTATTACTAGATTCTGGTATATTGGTATTTAAGCTTTCTGAAAAGTCAGGGAAATGCTCGTATAATGCCAATACTTGGTAAGTGCTAATCCCAGAGTTTACCACATATTTATTAAAATCACCAGCATCGTACCAACCTTTTGGTGCAGATACTATTGTTCCTTCTGGTCTTCCTATAGAAGCCGCCGAACTATGTATGTATACTTGGTTATCTGGATGCCCAGCGGCACGTGCAAATTTTCCTGCATAAGCAGCATCAATAGCAGTAGAAGCTCTGTTGTAATACAGTGCTTTTAAAGCCCCTTTAGTAAGTTCTAGATAAGGCTCTTGTTTTATTTCAAAAGTAGAAGATACAACACCTGGTATATTGATTTTGTATTTGCCAAGAGCATTAAAATCTGAAAAGTCTGCAACCTGTACCGTTTCATCACTGGCGTTCCAATAATCTGAAGTAGATAAATTACCCGTGAAGAGGATTTCTTTTCCGTCTTCTGAAGTAATGTAAAATTTACTTTGATTAGAGCCATTAACAACAGCTAGTTTAGAAGAAATTGGAGGATAACCAAGTTGGTTAAGGGTGATTTTTTGTGCAAAAGAGAGGTTATAGAATTCTAATGATAAAAATACCAATAGAATTACTAATCTAAGATTGTTCATAAATGGAATGTTATTCAACTTTAAAGATAAGGAATATAGCTTTAAATTAGAAAAATGATTGAGGAAAGGACTACGAAAGAAGGTTTTATGGAAGATAATAAAGCTTTTTGCGTTGCTCCATGGGTTCATTTTTATTCGGGAGAACAGGGTAGAGTGCAGGCTTGTTGTGTTTCGGGCATTACATATGGTTCAGTAAAAGAAAACTCCATAACAGAATTGTGGCAATCAGAATCCATTCAATCTACTAGAGAGAAATTTTTAAAAGGGACAAAAGACAAACGTTGTTCTTATTGCTATAAAGTAGAAGATTCGGGTAACATAAGTCTTCGGCAGCAGATGAATGAAAAATATTTTATGTATGCTGAAAAAATTATAAAAGGGGAGGAGGTCTCTGATTTCCCGGTTTATTATGATATCCGGTTTTCTAATTTATGTAATCTTAGATGCCGAACTTGTTGGCATGGCGCCAGTTCAAAATGGTTTGACGATGCTAAGGTTTTAGGTACAACGGTTTCGGGTTCAGCAATTATACAAAATATACCCAGTAGCTTTCTAGAAGAGAATCTAACGGAAATTATTAATAATGCAGAAGAATTTTATTTTGCAGGTGGTGAGCCTTTGGTAACAGAAGAAGTTTATACTCTTTTAGATGAATTAATAAAGCAGAATAGGACTGATGATGTACTCATACGGTTGAATACAAACTTAACGCACTTAAAATTTGGGAAAAGGAGTATCATTGATCTACTTAAAAAGTTTTCTAAGGTTGAACTGCAGATAAGTTTAGACCATGTTTTTGAAAAAGCAGAATACATAAGAAAGGATTTAAAATGGTCTGTTTTTTATGCGAATATTAAGCAAGTACAAGAACTTTTGCCTCATGTTAAAATAGTTTTTCACCCAACTATTAGTGTTTTAAATGTATTTGATTGGCCAGAAATTGAAACGTATATTCAGCAAGAATTCAATTTAGGAAAAGAAAATATTTACTTAAACTTCTTATCAAGACCAGACTATTATTGCATTCAAAACTTGTCGGAAGTATCTAAAAATAAAATAAGAAAGAAGTTTCAAAAATCAATTGTATCAAATCTTTCAACTGATATTCTTTCATTTTTAAATGTTCAGGCGAAAGATAAAGAGATGCAGCTCTTTCAGTATTTAAAACAATTAGATAAAATACGGGCAGAGGATTATAAGCAAGTTTTAGGGTGGTTAATACCCTAAAACTTTTCGAACTCTTTTTAAAGTGGCTTGTGCGGTAGACCGTGCTTTTTCAGCGCCTTTTTTAAATTCTTGTTCTAGTAATTCTGGATTGCTAATAAAGGAATCGTAAGCAGCTCTTTCAGTAGCAAATTTCTCAAGAATTAACTCTAATAAAGCGGTTTTAGCATGTCCATAACCAAAATTTCCGCCTTCATAATTTGTTCGTAATTCTATTATTTGTTCATCTGTTCCTAACAAAGAATAGATTTTAAAGACATTACAGGTATCGGGGTTTTTGGGTTCTTCCAGAGGCGTACTGTCTGTAACAATTGACATTACTTGTTTTTTCAACTGTTTTTTAGGTAAAAAGATGTCAATGAAGTTTCCGTATGACTTACTCATTTTTTGTCCATCAGTACCAGGAATGATCATTACTTTCTCATTAATCATTGGTTCTGGGATGATAAAGATATCTTCTCCAAACTGATGGTTAAAAGCACTTGCTAGGTCACGAGTTATTTCTAGATGCTGTTTTTGGTCTTTACCTACAGGAACGAATTCCGCATCATACAACAAAATGTCCGAAGTCATTAATACAGGATAATCAAACAAACCTACGTTTATTCGGTCTTTAGAAAATTTTGCCGACTTATCTTTAAAAGAATGGGCATTTTCTAACATAGGAATGGGAGTGAAGCAGTTTAAGTACCAAGTTAATTCACATACCTCGGGTAAATCAGACTGTCGGTAGAAGGTGTTTTTATTGGTATCTAAACCAAAGGCTAACCAAGCGGCAGCAACAGAATACGTATTCTGTTTTATAGCTTCGGCGTCTTTAAGAGAGGTAAGGGTGTGTAGGTTGGCAACAAAATAAAAAGCTTCATTAGATGAAGCTTTTGAAAGTTCAAGGGCTGGTAAAATAGCCCCCAATATATTTCCTAAATGCGGTGTTCCTGTACTTTGAATTCCTGTTAATATTCTACTCATGCCAAACGTGTGTTTGCTGCAAAAATAGAAGATTTACACGAAAAGAAAACGCTTAATATTTTAATGTCTCTTTTTAACACCGTTAACCATTCTGAATTTAGATTTGTTAGAGTTAATGTTATAACGTTGGTGCGTAACTTTCAAAGTGTAAATTAATTTAACTTCAAAGTTATAATACCCATCTTTTGTTTTTGGATTTCCTCGAATACCACCCCTTCCAACATGAGAAACTAGATTTGGATCTCTACCAGGAGCAGGGTCAGATAACAAACTTTCTGTTTTCCCTATTTGGTCTGCATTTGTAGATGGATACTTGTCAGACACATCGTCAAGGTAATCTGTGAATGTTTTGTTGTAACGAGCTTCTAATGCTAATTCAATGAATGGGGTAAGAGAGAAACGTACACCCAAGCCAACTGGAATTGTAAAGGTATATTTTCCATAATCTTTAGATTCTTCCGTTCGGTAATTTCTTAAATTATACTTTATGCCATTGTATTCAGCGAATGGTTCATAACGATAAAGCCCTAATCCAATAGCAATATATGGGTTAACAAAAGATCGTTGTCTATACATTTTTCTGAATGCTACAAAATCATAAATCACAACACCAGTACCCTCCCAACCATTGTTTTGAAATTTCAAACCTCTGGTATCCGCATAATCACTGTACTTATCATCGCCACTTAATGGAAGATATCCAAATTCTAGTCTGGCTGAAAAATGTTCAGAATATCTATAATAAGCACCAATATGAATACTTGGCATCATGTTTTTTATTCCACAACTAACTCCGGAACATAGTTCTCCGTAATAAGTAGATGTACCTATCCCTATTGATAAATCAATTGAATTAATGTAATTAATAGGTTTTTGACGCCTTTTAGCAACTTTACCTCTTTTGAGCTTAAAACTTTGTCCTGTCACAGCACTTTTGTTCTTCGAAAATTGTGCCTGAGAATAGGTGCTCATTAACAAAAATACGGTAAAAACAAGTAGCGCTTTACTTTTAAAAACCTGGTACAACATATTGTCTGACTTTGAAACAAAGGTTTGAATTTTTTAACTAAAAAAAAATAAAATCATAGGTAATTATACTAATGACCTTAAATAATTAGTTCAATACCCTATTTTTGTATACTGAATGAGATTAAATGAGACAAAAGTTACTTCAAGAAGGAGCTAAAGAGCTTGAGTACGAGATTAGAGACATCGTTAAAAAGGCTGAAAAAGTAGAAGCAATTGGTCTACCTGTTTATTGGGAAAATATTGGAGACCCAATTCAGAAGAATGCTAAAATCCCAAGTTGGATGAAAGACATTGTTTCTGAAGCGGTACAAGATGATAAAACCTATGGTTATTGCCACTCTAAAGGCGTACTTTCTACACGTAAGTTTATAGCTGAAAGAACAAACAAATTAGGCGGTGTAAAGATTACCGAAAACGATGTTCTTTTTTTTAACGGACTTGGGGATGCTATAGCTAAGGTATATCAATATTTACATCCTACTTCCAGAGTTATAGGACCTTCTCCTGCTTATTCAACACATTCTTCAGCAGAAGCTGCGCATGCGAACAGAATACCTATTACCTATAAATTAGACCCTGAAAACAATTGGTTTCCCGATGTGGATGAATTATATCTTCAGGTAAAATATAATCCAAATGTGGTTGGTTTACTACTTATCAACCCAGATAACCCTACAGGTGTTGTTTATCCGTTAGAAATTCTGGAAAGAATGGTGGCCATAGCCAAAGAGTTTAATCTCTTTATTATAAGTGATGAGATCTACAACAACATAACTTATAATGGAGCTGTAGCTTATTCTTTAGCTGAAATTATTGGGGACGTACCTGGCATTGCAATGAGGGGTATTTCTAAAGAATTACCATGGCCGGGTTCAAGATGTGGTTGGATGGAGTTTTATAACCGTGATGTAGATGCGGAATTTAACCAGTTGTGCAAGACCTTGGAAGATGCTAAAATGATTGAGGTTTGTTCAACAACGCTTCCGCAAATGGTTTTGCCTAAAATTCTAGGTCATCCTGAATATAGAGAATACCGCAATTACCAAAATGAAAGAACGGGTAGGAGAGCTAACGTAATTAGTTCTATCTTAAAAAAGAATCCTTACTTAACCTTTAACGAAACCTTTGGAGCTTTCTATAATACAATTGTATTTAAACCAGGGGTGTTGAATAATAACCAAACGCTAAAAATAGAAAACCCAGAGGCTAAAGCCTTAGCAGAATCTTGGGTTACAGATGATATGTCTGAAGATAAGCGTTTTGTTTACTACTTATTAGCTGCAAAAGGCGTTTGTGTGGTTCCTTTGTCTTCTTTCCACAGTGCGTTAAAAGGCTTTAGAGTAACCTTATTAGAAGAAAACGAAGCGTTGTTAGCAGATACCTTCGAAAAAATAAATGAGGCCGTAACAGAGTTCTGTAAAAGTGCTTAAGACTTTATAAAAAGGAAGAGCTTTTAAAGCTCTTCCAATTCTTTTATTAATTTTTCTATTACTTCAATTGAATGAGCTGGGAAGTTAGCGATTCTAACCTGAGTGTCTTTAAAACTACCATAGCCGGCACCAATTAATAAACCACTGTCTTTAATCTTTTCATTCAGAATATTACTAGGAACAGTTGTATTAGCAACTATTACTGTTTCTGAACGATGTGCTGGATTTTCTACCGAATGACTTAATATAGAAGACCGTTCAATATAAGCGTGTAACAATCCTTGTTTTGTCTTGGTGTCTTTTCTTAAGTTTTCTACACCGTATTCTAGCATTTGTTCGGTAACCCTAGATAAAAGGTATATTCCCAAAACATTTGGCGTACTAGGCGTTTGGTAATTAACCGCTTTAGAAACCAATTCGGGCAAGGTATGATGTGCTCCTAATGATAATCCTTTTGCTTTCAGTTGTTTTGCTTTTTTAATACATTTTTCGTTTACTAACCAAACACCTAGTCCGGCAGGTAAACCAAAACATTTTTGTACCGAAAAGTATAAGGTGTCAAACTGAGTGAAATCAAATTCAGGATTAGGCAAAGAAGAAACCGAGTCAATAGAGATTAAAGCATTTGGAAACTTTTTTCTAATGGCTGTAATGTCTTCTAAAGGAAATTGTACACCAGTACTGGTTTCGTTATGTGTAATTGAAATTAATTCTGTATCCGCATCAATTTCAATTTCCGAAACTTTATCAAAGCCTTTTCCGGCTTTAACTTCTAGCTTTTTAGCTTCTTTTCCGGCATCAATTCCGTATTCAAAGAATTTTTTAGAAAAAGAACCATTTACAAAGTGAAAGCTTTTCTTTTCAACCAAATTATAAAAAATTCTTTCCCAAGCTTCTGAAGCAGAACCTAGGAATAGAACTTGAAATCCTTCTGGTAGATTAATTAACTTTCTTAAGTTGTCTACTGCCGCTTTGTGTATTTCTTTATAGGCACCGCTTCTGTGAGAAATACTTCCTACATCTTCTTTTAAGGCATCTAATATGTAGTGCCCAATCTCACCATGTAGCTGAGATGGGCCGGGTCCGAAATAGGTTTTATTACTCATTAATAAAGCATTCTAACTTTAATAGTACCGTCTATTTGTTTTAATTCTGTAATTACTTCTTTAGAATATCCTTTGTTGATATCCATAATTACATAACCAATTTCTTCATTCGTTTTCAGATACTGGCCTTCAATATTACAATCGTATTTTACCAGAATACTGTTAATCTGTGCTAAAATACCCGATTGGTTTTTATGAATATGCAATAAACGATGTGCATTATGTAACTCAGGAAGTTGAATATTAGGGAAGTTAACGCTTCCGTAAGTGTTTCCTTTATTGATATAAGCTGCAATTTTTTCTGGAACGTAGTTTCCAATATGTTGCTGAGCTTCAGCTGTACTACCACCAATATGTGGTGTTAAAATTAAGTTTGGTAAGTTTCTTAATTCCGACGTAAATGGCTCGCTATTGGTTTTTGGTTCTTCAGGGAAAACATCTACACCAGCACCAACTATTTTTCCGCTTTCAATATATTTCTTAAGCGCTTTAATATCTACAACAGGCCCTCTAGCTAAGTTTAAGAAGATGCTTCCGTCTTTCATTAGTTTAAACTGTTCTTCTCCAAATATGTTTGAATTAGAAGCGCGTCCGTCTACATGAAGGGAAATAATGTCTGCAGTTCTTAACAACTCTTCCATAGAAGTAAGTTTGGTAGCGTTACCTAAAGCAAGTTTATCAACTACATCGTAGAAGTAAACTTTCATACCTAAGGCTTCGGCAACAATAGAAAGTTGAGAACCAATACTTCCGTAACCAATAATACCTAGAGATTTGTGGCGAACTTCAAAGCTGTTTTTAGCCGATTTGTCCCATTTGCCATTGTGCATATCTCTGTTTTTGTCAGGGATATTTCTCATTAATAAAATGATTTCACCAATAGCCAGTTCAACAACACTTCTTGTGTTTGAATACGGCGCGTTAAATACCGCAACACCTTTTTCGGTACAAGCTTTTAAATCGATTTGGTTGGTGCCTATACAGAATGCAGCAACCACCATTAATTTGTTGGCTTTCTCTATTACCTTAGCGGTTACATTCGTTTTAGAACGAATACCTACCACATGAACGTCTTTTATTTTTTCAATCAGTTCGTCTTCGTCTAAAGCACCTTTAACTGTTTCTACAGAGAAACCTTCAGCCTTAAGCATTTTGGCAGCATCTGAGTGAACGTTTTCTAAAAGAAGAACTTTAATTCTGCTTTTAGGATAAGAGGTAGCGCCTTGGATTTTTTTAACGAATAGTATTTCGTCTAAAGAAGGGGCAATATGATCCGCTTCTTTAACTACTTTTTCTCTTTTTACATTTTCAGTAAAAGCAAAGAACTCTGTAGCAAGACCGGCTTTTTTAATTTCGAAGTCGGTGTAACCGTCACCAATCACAATAATTTCACCTTCTAAGCCTAGTTTTTCAACTACCTTTATTTTACCACCATCTTGTGAAAGTGGATTGTTTTGATCTGCACCGGTAATGTTCCCCTCAGCATCAAATACAAAAGTGTTAGCCAATATACGGTCTTCAGAAATTCCGTAATCCGCTACAACAGGTGCAATAAACTCCTTGAAGCCGCTAGAAATTATATAAATAGAGTCGGCATTCTTTTGGATAAAGCTCTTGTTTCTCTTAAAAGAAGCAGAGATATCTGTTTTAAGAAGCTGAATAAGCGATTCAATATGCGATTGATTGGCTTCTAATATTGCTAATCTGTCCTTAAGCGAATCCGCAAAAGAAATGTCTCCGTTCATACCTAAATCGGTGATTTCAGAGATTTTTTTGACTTTTTGAGCTTTATCAGCTCTACCGTCTAAAGATATTGTTGCTAATAAATCTAATGATTCAACGCTTACAAAAGTGCTATCGAAGTCTATTATGAATTTTTGGCTAGCCATTTACTGAATTTTTAAGGCTGCAAATTTCCTCAATTTTTAAGGAAAAATGAATTAATCTTTAATAATTCTACCAACAGATTAGATTCTTTTTTCAGAAAAGGCTTTTAGAAGACTTTTTTAAAAATATTTCCGAAAATGTTTTGCGTATAAAAAATATGTGTTACTTTTGCAATCCCCTTTCAGCAACACGTTGAAAGGTAGCACGGAGAGATGGGTGAGTGGCTGAAACCACCAGTTTGCTAAACTGACGTACGGGTAACTGTACCGCGGGTTCGAATCCCGCTCTCTCCGCGCCAGAACTTCGGGGTGTAGCGTAGCCCGGTATCGCGCCACATTTGGGATGTGGAGGTCGTAGGTTCGAATCCTGCCACCCCGACTCAATAGAGAGTAAAGTTCTCTAAAGCCTCTAAATCTTATGATTTAGAGGCTTTTTTATTTTTATCCTACCAATTAATACCAATCAATTTCAATAAAAATGTGCCCTATTCGGTGCCCCATTTTAAATATTATATTTGGGGTACAGTATGGTTTTAAATATCTGTTTATCAGTTAAATAAATCATGTTCTTTGGTTTCAAATATTGCCATTTGAAGACTAAAAACGAGTTGGGGCACAGCACGGGTCATCAGATGGACACAAAACCATAAGTTGAAATATGATGGACACCAGTACAAACACTTTCGGAGTAATCTTCTATTTAAGGAAGTATAAAGCCAAAAATGGAAAAGCACCAATCTACGCACGCATTACCGTAGATGGAAGGCGTGTTGATCTTTCGATCAAACGTTCTATTGAAGAATCCAGTTGGAACAGCAGCCGAGGCATGGCCAAAGGTAGTCGAGAAGAAATCAGAAGCCTGAATCGATACCTGGAGCAAGTACGAGCCAAACTGGTAGAGCATTATCAAAACATGCTACTAGAGGGCAAGTTAGCCACAGCTGATGCAATCAAAAGCCAATTTCTTGGTATAGACAAGCGAGAACACACATTGTGTAAACTTGTGGAGTATCATAATACTAAAATGAATGATACCCTTTCATGGGGTACAATGAAAAACTATTTCACAACTCAGAAATACCTTGAACGATTCCTAAAGGCCGAATGTGGCACTACAGATGTTTATTTGTCTCAGATCAACTACAAGTTCATTACTGACTTTGAATTTTTCCTACGGGATTGGAAACCGGTAGACCATCATAAGCCGTTAGGCAATAATGGAATCATGAAACATATGGAACGATTCCGTAAAATGATTAATCTAGCCATACGCATGGAGTGGGTCAATAAAAATCCTTTTGCTAAATATCAACCAAAGTTTGATAAGGTTGAAAGAGAATGTTTAACCGATGAACAGTTAAAATTAATCGAAGAAAAAGAATTTAGTATTAGCAGGCTTCAACAAGTCAAAGACTTATTTGTTTTTAGTTGCTATACTGGTTTACCTTATATTGATGTTATCAATTTAACACCTGAAAATATTACAAAAGGTATTGATGGCGGTTTATGGATATTTACGAAAAGACAAAAAACCAGCAATGCCGTTCGTGTACCACTTCTACAGCAAGCCCTTGATATTATTGAAAAATACCAAGACCACCCGAAAGTTTTGAATGAAGGAACTTTGTTGCCAGGTATGTCCAATCAAAAGCTAAATTCTTATCTTAAAGAAGTAGCGGACTTATGCGGTATTGAGAAGAATCTCACTTTTCATCTGGCTAGACATACATTTGCCACCACTGTTACTTTAAGCAATGGTGTACCAATAGAGTCTGTAAGTAAAATGTTAGGACATTCAAGAATTTCTACTACTCAAATTTATGCTAAAGTAGTGGAGACGAAGTTGAGCGAGGACATGAGTATTTTAAGGAAAAAACTTTCAAAAAACGATAAAGATTCTAACCAAATGAAAGCAAATTAAGTACTTATAAACTTTGCAATACCATTGCATTAACTAAATCACTACATTTGTGATCAATGAAAATGACTTGTTTTATATTGGGTATTTATTTACTGGGGCTTACTACGCTACCATGTGCGGATATAGAAGTTCATGCTGCCGGGAAAATTAATTCAATAGAACACCAAGATCATTATCAAAGTAGCTCACACGACCATAGTCATTCTGATATGAGTGATGATTGTTCCCCTCTATGTGTGTGCCAGTTGTTGCCATTTACACATTTCTATTCCAACTGGAATTTTATTAACTCATCCTGAAGCTAGTGCTTCCTGTTTACAATCAATATCCTGACCATTTGGAGGGGATAGAGATTTTCGACTTTCTAAAACCTCCCATGTGCTAATTTTTTTCACTTGATAGGATAGCTGTGTCTAACATTCTGCTCAGCAGATCATATTCTAATTAAGTTATCAGCCTTTATCACTTAAGGCTTTCATAATCAATTTTGTCAAATCTGGAATTCAAGAGAATTGAATACAAATAAGAAAAGGACAAAGAGAAAGGTGAAACCTACTTATATCACTGTTTTTAAGTGGGGTTTTATACTCTTAGCGTGCTTAGTACTTATTGCAGGAATTATTGCACGTGTTATTCATTATTTCTCTGTCCATGTAAAATAATTATATCATGATTAATCAAATCATTTCTTTTTCAATAAAGAATAAGTTTATCGTGGGCTTGCTTACCATGGCCTTGGTCGGTGTAGGTATTCATTCTATGTACACGATAAACCTGGGATCTGTCCCCGACATCACCAACAATCAGGTACAGGTGATGACCGTATCCCAAAATCTGGCAACAGAAGATATAGAACAGTTTGTCACCTATCCGGTAGAGCTGGCTATGGGTAATTTGCCTGGAGTAACTGAAATACGATCAGTCTCTCGCTTTGGCCTTTCTGTAGTTACCATCGTATTTGAGGACAATATGGGGATATACAAACCCCGGCAACTGGTGCAGGAAAAACTCAACGAAGTGAAAGAAAAAATCCCTCCGAAATTTGGTAGCCCTTCTATGGGGCCGATTAGTACAGGTCTGGGAGAAATTTACCAATACACGATCAAACCAAAGCCGGGTTATGACACGGTATATTCTCCCACAGAACTGAGAACCATCCAGGATTGGATTGTAAAACGCCAAATGACTTTGGTAGATGGGGTTATTGATGTCAACGCATTTGGTGGTAAGATCAAGCAATACGAAATTGCCATTAACCCGGAGAAGCTTAATGCCATTAATGTATCCATTTCCCAAGTGTTTAAAGCATTAGAAAGAAATAACGTGAATACCGGGGGGGCATATATTGAGAAGAACAATATGGCCAATTTTATTCGTGGAGAAGGGCTTGTTCGCTCACTGGATGATATTCGAGAGGTAGTAATCAAAAAAGAAAATGGAATACCTATTACAGTAGGAGACGTAGCAGAAAAAGTACATTTCGGTAACCAAATGCGGTATGGAGCCTTTACACAGGATGGACAAGAAGCGGTAGGTGGTATGATATTAATGCTGAAAGGAGCTAATCCAAATTCGGTCATACAAAATGTACAAGAGCGAATGAAAAAGGTACAGAAATCGCTTCCTGAAGGTCTGGAAATAAAACCTTTTCTGGATCGTAGTTCATTGATCGAAAGAACGACAAGTACTGTAAAGACAAATTTACTAGAAGGGGCTTTAATTGTGATTTTTGCTCTGGTGTTACTTTTAGGTAGTGTACGTGGAGGTATTATTACGGCGACAACCATTCCGCTTTCCTTATTGTTTGCCTTCATTCTTATGAAGCAGTTTGATGTTTGGGCAAATCTTATGAGTCTTGGGGCAATAGATTTTGGGATAATAATTGACGGAGCGGTAATCATTATTGAAGGAACAGTGTATGAGATTCAGAAGCGTATCCGCTCAGGGAAGATTACCTTTAATCAAGGGGTAATGGATGAAGTTGCCTATGATGCGGGTACTACCATGATGAGTTCAGCTTTCTTTGGTCAGGTTATTATTCTTATAGTTTTTGCACCCATTTTATTTCTTACCGGAGTGGAAGGAAAAATGTTTCAACCTATGGCTTACACCTTCGGTTTTGCAATGATTGGTGCTATTTTTCTTTGTCTTACCTATGTGCCAATGATGTCTTCCTTATTTATGAAACCAATTCAGAATAGAAAGAACTGGTTTGGAAAGTTTGAAAGGGGCTTAGAAAAAATAAGTGATAAAATCATAGGTGGAATAGAATGGGCATATCTGCCTTTGTTGAAGGGGGCTTTGCGCTTAAAAGCAATAGTTATTGTTTTTGCTATGGTACTTTTGTTGGCAGCAGGGTTTGTTTTTTCTCGTATGGGTGGCGAATTCGTGCCTCAGTTAGATGAAGGTGACTTAGCTATGCAGGCACTGATCCGACCCGGAAGTGGCTTGTCTCAATCCATTGATGTTTCTGAAAAAATAGAAAACATTTTACTAGAGAATTTCCCGGAAATTAAAACTGTTGTGGCCCGTATTGGTGTAGCGGATATACCCACCGATCCTATGCCTATGGATATTGCTGATATGTTCATTATTCTAGAAAAAGACATGGATAAATGGACAACCGTCACTACTAAAGAAGAGCTTATTGCTGAAATCAAGGAAAAGTTAGAAACCAGATTAACAGGGGTAAACTTAGTATTTAGTCAACCAGTAGAGCTGAGGTTTAACGAATTATTGACAGGGGTAAGAGAAGATGTTGCCGTAAAGCTGTACGGTGATGATTTGGAGATTTTGGCACAAAAAGCAGTTGAAATGGGTGAAATCATTCAAACCATTCCTGGTGTGGGAGATGTTAATCCGGAAAGAACCTCTGGCTTACCTCAAATGACTGTTCGCTATAACCGTAAAAAAATTGCTCAATATGGCTTAGATATTCAAAAAGTAAATGATTACGTAAGTGCTGCGTTTGCTGGAGGAGTAGCAGGAGTGATTTTCGAAGGTGAAAAACGCTTTGATATGGTGATTCGTTTTGATGAAAAGCATCGTAAGAGCATTGAAGATTTACGAACACTCTATATTGACTTAGAAGACGGTACACAGATTCCGATAAAAGAAGTAGCAGAGATTAGTTATGTGCCTGGTCCTATGCAAATATCACGTGATAACACTTTTAGAAGGACGTATGTAGGTATAAACACGAGAGGACGTGATGTAGAGTCGGTAGTGACCGATATTCAGAAGAAACTAGATGCCGAATTGGATTTGCCGCCGGGCTATTACATTACCTACGGTGGGGAATTTGAAAACCTGCAAAGAGCGAAAAGCAGATTGATGATCGTAGTGCCCATAGCACTCTTTCTCATATTTATTCTCCTTTATTTTGCACTTAAATCCTTTTCCCAATCCATCATGATCTATATAGCTATACCACTGGCGGCCATAGGTGGTATCTTTGCTTTGTGGTTAAGAGATATGCCTTTTAGTATATCGGCAGGTGTTGGGTTTATAGTACTCTTTGGTGTTGCTGTATTGAATGGCCTGGTCTTGATTAACCGATTTAATTCGCTAAAAGAAGAAGGCGTAAGTAATATCAGAGATAGGATTTTTACAGGTACAAAAGAACGAATTAGGCCAATAATGCTTACAGCAGTCACTGATATACTTGGATTCCTTCCCATGGCATTTTCTGCTTCAGCGGGTGCAGAAGTACAACGTCCATTAGCTACAGTGGTTATTGGGGGTATGCTTACGGCAACTTTGCTTACGCTGGTGGTGCTGCCTGTACTTTATACCTTAGTAGAGAATTGGGGTGACAAAAAAAGAAATTTTACACCATCTATGAATACAATAGTCATCTTAATTTTATTTAGTGGTGTAATGTGCATGTCCTTCCCTGTAAATGCTCAACAAACCCTACCAAATGAAGTGACTTCGTTGGAACAGGCAATTAAAATTGGATTGGCTAATAATGGTAATGTTAAAAATGCTAAAACCAACATTGAATTACAGAAACAAGGTAAGAAAGCAGCTTTTGATCCCGGAAAAACTAATGTGGGAATTCAGTATGGCCAATACAATAGTTATGAAGAAGATTTTGCTTTTAGCTTGAATCAAAATTTTGATTTTCCTACCGTTTATACCAATCAAAATAAATTGGCAAAGGAAAAAACAAAAGGAAGTCAAATACAATTAGAGGTTACAGAAAATAAACTAAAGAAGGAAATCAGAAATGCATGGTGCCAATTAGCTTATTTAAAAGAAACAGAAAAATTATTGTGGTATCAGGATACCTTATACGCAAAATTTCTTCATGCAGCTACCATAAGATATGAAACAGAGGCAGGTACTTATCTGGCAAAAGCCTCTGCGGAAACAAGGGTAATGGAGATTCAAAATTCAGTAAAGATAATTGAATCGGATATTGCTATTCTGAAAAAACAACTGCGAATATTACTGAACGATACAGTTAGTTTAGCGTTTAATCCGGGTAATTTGGAAGAGCGGGCTATCGCTAATATTAGTGATTCAACCCAACTAGCTAATAACCCTTTGCTTAATTATACAAATCAGCAAATTACCATTGCCCAGGCTGAAAAATCTGTTGAGAACGCAAAATTACTCCCCGGTTTTTCCGTCGGGTATTTCAATCAATCTTTAATTGGAGGCTCAACCTCTAATGGAGGTATAGCAACCGCTTCAAACCGTTTCACAGGTGTTCAAGCAGGTATTTCTTTACCGCTGTTTTACGGTTCGTATAAAGCGAATATTATTTCTGCGAAACTAAAAGAACAAATGGCTGAGACAAACGCTAATTACTACAGCAATGTAATACAAGGGCAATATGAGCAGCAATTACAGCAGGTCTTAAAATTTAAAGGAAGTTTAAATTATTATACACAAAAAGCCGTTCCTCAGGCCAATCTAATGATTAATAATGCTCAAAAAAGTTTTGAAAATGGTGCTATAGATTATGTGGAATATTTTCAAAACCTGAACCAAGCACTTGAGCTTAAATTTAATTACCTCAATACCTTAAACGAATACAACCAAGCCATTATAAATCTAGAATACCTTGTAGGTCAATAACCTTAAACTAAAAAAAATGAAAAAGTATACGCTATATATAACAACAATAATCCTGATTTTATCAGGGATTACAGCCTGCAATAGTTCAGAAGAAAAACATGAACATAACGGAGAAGAACATAATGAATCTCATGAAGGGCATAGTGAAGAAGAACAAGGAGGTCATGATGAACATAATAATGAAGGGGGTATGGGAGAAGTACATCTTTCTGATCTTAAATTTAATAGTCTTGGAATGAATGTAGATACTTTGCCCTTGCGTTCAATATCAGGAATAGTAAAGGCAAACGGTCAGTTGGAAGTTCCCCCACAACATGAAGCTACAGTTACCGCTATTTTAGGAGCTAACGTGACTTCTATTAAAGTAATTGAAGGGGATAAAGTAAGAAAAGGTCAGGTATTGGCTTACCTTTCTCACCCCAATCTTACTACACTTCAGACCAATTATATAAAAACCTACAGCCAAATGCAGTACCTGGAGAAAGAGTATCAACGTCAGAAGAAACTGTATACTGAAAAAGTGAGCTCAGGTCAACTATATCAAAAAACCGAAGCTGAATTTCTTTCTACAAAAGGTGAGTTGAAAGGATATGAAGCACAATTAAAACAATTAGGCTTAAATACTGCGAAAATAAAAGAGGGGGATATTTACCAATATGTGCCTGTTAGAAGTCCTATTGACGGCTATATAGAAAAAGTAGAAGTACAAATAGGGCAGTTTGTAAATCCACAAACAAAAATGTTTCTTATTGTAAATATTGATCATATACATGCCGATTTAATGGTCTTTGAAAAAGATGTATATAAAGTAAAAAAAGGTCAGACAATAACATTTACACTAGAATCTGTGCCGGGCGTTTTGTTATCAGCACAAATTTTCTCTGTAGGTAAAAAGTTTGAACAGAATCCCAAAGCGGTCCATATACATGCGGAAATAAAGCAAAAAGAAAATTTTCTAATTCCGGGAATGTATATAAACGGTAAAATTCATGCAGAAAATAACAGAATTCCGGCAGTTCCTGAAGAAGCAATAATTGAAGAAGATGGAAAACCATATTTGTTTATTGCTGAAAAACATAATGAAGATGGTGAAACAGAATGGGCTTTCAGGCCCTTAGAAATTCGTACAGGTATTACAGATGAAGGTTGGGTTGAAGTTAAATTGCTTGAACCACTCCCAAAAAGCACAAAAGTAGCATTAAATAATGCCTACTATTTAGTTTCTGAAATGAAGAAAAGTCAGACAGCACATAGTCACTAATTTAAACCTAAACTATAAATATTATGAAAAAATACTTATTAAAAACAGGAGCTCTAATCTTATTTGTAATGGGAAGTGTTCTGTTTACCAGCTGCAATAAGGGAGGTAGCAAAGAAGATGCACACCAACATGAAGAAGGGCAAGAGCATGAAGAGGGAGAAGAAAATCACGAAGGACATGATCACTAACCTTATTTCTTCTGATTGAAGATGTAACAGGGCATCTAAAAATAAAAGCAGGTGCCCTGTTATTATAAAGAAACAGGATATGGAAGAAGTATTAAAAAGACATAATGTCAAGCCTACGGCAATGAGAATATTAGTATTAGAATATCTCATTGACAAGCAAGTAGCTGTAAGCCTTACCGATTTGTATGAGGCATTCGAAAAATCAGATCGCACAACGCTATACAGAACATTGAAGGTTTTTGAAGAGAAACGGTATGGTTCATAGCATAGATGATGGTACAGGTGTGCCTAAGTATGCTTTATGTGAAGAAGGGTGTAAATGTGAAATAGAACGCGATCTGCACCTGCATTTTCACTGCAGAATATGCGGAGAAACCAAATGCTTGACCAGTTATAAAATACCGGAAATTGAACTTCCCCCTAATCATGAGGCCGAGGAAGCTAACCTGGTAGTAAAGGGTGTTTGCTCGCAATGCAGGGGCTAAAAATATCGTTAGCTGCAAAATCATTTTGAACTGATTAGTTTATGACAAAAAAGAAAAAAATAAATCTGCGGAACCTTAATAAAAAGGAGTCCTCCGGTGGTAATCCCTCAAGTAAAATGAAGTTTGGGACGTATGTCCCGGCAATAGCCAGTTTTGCAATGCTGACAGTCGGTATCTCACTTGATTATTTTAATCTACTACCGTTTTTTAAGGGATGGGTTCGTCTGGTTTGGTACAGTTTAGCCTATGCTCCCGTGGGACTTCCTGTGATAAAGGAAGGTTGGGAAAGTATCAGGAAAGGCGATTTTTTCACTGAATTCTTCTTGATGTCCATTGCTACATTAGGCGCATTTGCTATAGGGGAATACCCCGAAGGTGTAGCCGTAATGCTATTTTATGCGGTAGGTGAACTCTTTCAAAATGCTGCAGTGACACGGGCTAAAAGCAATATAAAGGCCTTACTCGATGTGCGGCCTAATATAGCTTTGGTATATAGGGACAATGATTTTGTAGAGGTAAACCCGGAAACGGTGCATATCGGTGAAAAGGTTCAGGTGCGAACAGGAGAAAAAATACCTTTGGATGGCATCCTTTTGTCTGAAAAGGCCAGCGTCAATACCGCAGCCATCACAGGGGAAAGTAAACCTGACACTATATATAAAGGAGATAAGGTTTTTGCGGGGAGTATTAACCTTGAAGGCGTAATCGAACTGGAAACGACCAAAGAATTTAACGACAGCTCCATTGCCCGGATTTTGGATATGGTACAAAATGCCACGGCAAGGAAATCAAAAACGGAGCTTTTTATCAGAAAGTTTGCACGAATCTATACCCCTATCGTGGTACTTCTTGCCATCTGCCTCACCGTTCTCCCCTACTTTTTTGTAGATAATTACGTATTCCAGGATTGGTTATACAGAGCGCTTATCTTCCTGGTAATCTCCTGTCCCTGTGCATTGGTAATTTCTATTCCACTGGGCTATTTCGGGGGCTTAGGTGCGGCCTCAAGAAACGGCATCCTGTTTAAGGGAGCCTCATTTCTTGATGCCATGACTAAAGTAAATACAGTGGTCATGGATAAAACAGGCACCGTTACCAAAGGGGTGTTTAAGATCAAAGAAATCAAACCAGTAGCTATTTCCGAAAATGAAATGATGTCCTATCTGTTGGCCCTGGAGGAGCAGTCCACCCACCCGATTGCACGTGCCATTATGGAGTATGAATTAAATGGGCAGAATCATACAGCCTCTGAGGTAAGCGAAATAGCGGGAAAGGGGTTAAAAGGTAAAGTCAATAATAAAACGGTTTTAGTAGGCAATAAAGCATTAATGACAGCTCATGGCATTGATGTCCCATCGGAGACAGATACCATCGTTGAATCTATCGTGATGATCGCCATTGATGATCTATTTTCCGGCTATGTTACCATTGCCGACCAATTGAAAGAAGATGCGGTGGAAGCTGTAAGACAAATGCATAATGCCGGCATTAAGAAAATCATTATGCTGTCGGGCGACAAGCCGTCTATTACCGAAAAAATTGGAAACGAATTGGGCTTGGAACAAGCCAAAGGCGGCCTGTTACCGGAAGATAAGCTTCATGAGGTGGAGGAAATGAAGAAAGATCCATCAGCCAGCATTGCTTTTGTGGGTGACGGGATCAACGATGCACCCGTTTTGGCAGTCAGTGATGTGGGGATAGCCATGGGTGGGCTCGGAAGTGATGTGGCGATTGAAACGGCTGATGTGATCATCCAGACAGATCAGCCTTCAAGAATTGCAAGGGCTATAAAAATAGGTAGATCTACACGTAAGGTGGTATGGCAAAATATTGCCCTGGCCTTCGGGGTAAAATTAATCGTTATGATCCTGGGAGCCATAGGGTTAGCATCTTTGTGGGAAGCCGTGTTTGCAGATGTAGGTGTGGCCTTTCTGGCTATTTTGAATGCTATCAGAATCCAGAAAATGAAGTTTTAAACCAAATTGTAGTGTGTTTAATAGATAGCTAAATGTAATTAGAGAGGTTTTAAAGGACTAAATAGAAATGATAAGAAACTCATTATATACAATTTTTACGGTAGGTGTACTGCTCTGCATTTTTCCGTACAACGCAATGGCAAGCCAGAATGATAGCAACCTGCGAACTAGCATTCATTTGCTGGACTACATTTCAAGGGATTATACCGCAGCAGTGCAAAATGGCGAAGTAATAGACGAAGGCGAGTTTGCAGAAATGGAGGAATTCAGTGATAAAGTGTATGTACTCATTGAAGAAAGTAAGCTGCCACAGGATGATAAACTCCGTATGCTGTCACAGTTAAAAGAATTAGGTAAGCAGATAGAAAAAAAAGCTCCGCATCAAAGTATTTATAACTTAGCCCAGCAGACCAGACAAGATATTATCAAAACTACCGGTCTTAAAACGGCTCCCCTGGTATGGCCTGATCTCAAAAACGGAAAAAGCTTATATGTACAGAATTGTACTTCCTGCCATGGAGTGAATGGAGCGGGAGACGGTAAGTTGGCAGCTGGCTTAAAACCAGCTCCTACCAATTTTCTCAACGATACCCTGATGCAGGAAATCTCGTCCTTTCAGGCATATAACACTATAAAACTGGGTGTGGAAGGCACTGCCATGCAGAGTTTTGCCACCTTATCCGATAAAGAGATTTGGGATTTGGCATTTTATATAAAAGCCCTCCGCTTTACACCTCAAGCTGACAAAAATAGCGAGCTGCAACAGAAGTTTGATCAGGCAAACAATGCAGTGAATTTGGAGGAGGTGGCTACCCTTTCCGATGTGGAATTGGTCAAACGTCTGAGCAATAATGATAGTGCTGACCCAGAGTTGTTGCTAACCGCACTGAGAACACAATCTCCCGGAGATAATGCACAAAAATATTCGCTTGACAAAGCAAAAAATTATTTAAAAAGTGCCTTGCAAAATTATACTTCCGGCAGGTACTCCTCTGCACGTGAAGATGCCCTGGCAGCTTACCTGGAAGGTATTGAGCCTTCGGAGGCAAGGCTAAAGGCCAATGCCCCCGCTTTTACAGCCAGCCTGGAGCAGCAAATGTTTAAGATACGTGAGATAATTGAAAATAAAGGTGATAAAACACAAGTTGAGAAGGAAATTGATACTGGTCTTGCCATGCTGCGTCAGGCAGAGGAAATGATGCAGGACAAAAAGCTTAATTATTGGCTGTCATTTGCATTGTCAGCTTCCATTATGCTGCGAGAGGGGCTGGAAGCATTTTTGATCCTGGCCCTCATTCTGGCCCTTATTCGTTCATCAGGACTAAAAAAGGCTTTACCCTGGGTACACGGAGGATGGATTACCGCCATCTTGTTAGGAGTGGCCGGGTGGTTTTTTTCCGATTGGGTGATTGGTATAAGCGGTAAAAACCGGGAGATCATGGAAGGAATGATTTCGCTGGTGGCAGTAATCGTCCTGGCCTTTGTAGGGTTCTGGTTGCATGACCACTCACATGCTAAAAATTGGAAAAAGTTTATTGAAGAAAAAATAAGCAAACAGCTAAAAAAAGACAAGATGTTTGGTATTACTTTTTTCTCCTTTATGGTGGTGTTTCGTGAGGCCTTTGAATCCATCTTGTTTTTACAGGCTATCAGCCTGGAAACGCAACCGGCTCATCAATCATCCATTGGGTTAGGTGTTTTGGCTGCTTTTGTAATGATCTCTCTGTTTGCAATCCTGTTTGTAAGGTATTCTAAGAAGATACCTGTTCGGCAGTTGTTTCGCTATTCGGCCTGGGCAATTACCCTATTGGCATTGATCCTGATCGGTAAGGGCGTTCATTCCATTCAGGAAGCCGGCTGGCTATCCGTTACCGGTTTTCCTGTATCGGTGAGTGTAGATTGGCTGGGAATATATCCCACTATTGAAACAGTAACGGCACAAGTAGCACTGCTAATGCTTATGCTGTTGCTCTATTATTTAAGCTATCGAAGGGTTCGATTGATTTCAGTAAAAAAATAAACCAAAGTATCACGTGGGAGTTATCATTAAATCATTAGGAATATTCGTACTGGCCGGGCTTTGTGAAATAGGTGGCGGATATATGGTTTGGCTCACACTACGTGAGGGCAAACCATGGTGGATTGGTGTACTAGGAGCCTTAATCCTGATCGGATATGGTGTTGTGGCTACATGGCAACCGGCCAATTTTGGCCGGGTCTATGCCGCCTATGGCGGAATATTTATCGTAATGGCCATTCTATGGGGCTGGAAAGTAGATGGTACTGTACCAGACAGGTATGACATAATAGGTGGAGCAATTGCTTTAATCGGTATGCTTATCATAATGTATGCTCCAAGATCATCATGATTTTTAAACCATATAAAAAACACCTTTCACATGAAAAAACTTCAATTAAAAATACCATTACTCCTGCCAGAAGTACCGGATGAGAAAGATCAATGTGTGCAAAAACTTATTCAACAGCTTCAGGATAAAAAGGGTCTTGAAAAAGTTCATGTTGCGGATGAAAAAGAAAATGGAGTACCCCAACTCTGTTTTCATTACGACCCCGAAGTTATTTCCATAGATCGCATTCAGTTAATGGCGGAGAAAGCAGGGGCAGAGATTGCCCAAAAATTTGGACATAAACTCATAGAAGTACAAGGTATTCGCCATAGCCGCCATGCCCGCCATATAGAACATGATCTCCGGGGGAGAGCGGGTATAATGGAAGCCTCAGTCTCGGCATCTGGTATGGTGCGGGTAGAATATAATACAAAACAAATAGATGCATCTGAAATCGTAAAAATCCTAAGAAAAGAAGGGCTTGACATACTAGATGCTGAAGTTAGTGCCGAACATTTCCTTGGGAAGGCAGAAGAAACTGAAAAAGGCGAAGAACAAAAAGAAGGTGAAAAAGACCATTTCCATGAGGAGGGTGAAGATCATAACCATTCCCATGGTGGTATGTTCGGTAAAAATACCGAGCTGATCTTTTCAATTATTTGCGGGGCATTGCTCGGAATTGGCTTTGGATTGTCTTATGTAGAGGCTGTGCCTTCCTGGGTAAACCTGTCACTATACATCGGTGCATACTTCTTTGGTGGCTATTTCACAGCCAAAGAAGCCATTCAAACAGTGGCTAAGGGAGGTTTTGAGATTGACTTCCTTATGCTCGTAGCGGCCATTGGAGCGGCTATTCTGGGCGAATGGGCAGAAGGTGCCTTGCTATTGTTCCTATTTAGTATGGGGCATGCGTTGGAACACTACGCCATGAACAAAGCTCGTAAATCCATTGCTGCTTTGGCAGAACTCGCTCCTAAAACAGCATTGCTTAAGAGAAATGACAAAACCGAAGAAGTCGGTATTGAGGAATTGAGCATTGGCGATATCATTGTTGTAAAACCCAATAGCAAAATCTCAGCCGATGGGGTGGTTGTCAGCGGTACAAGTAGTGTTAATCAGGCTCCTATCACCGGAGAAAGTGTGCCGGTAGATAAAGAACCTGTAGATAATCCCGATAAAGACTGGTCGGAGGAAAAAAATATCAAAGACGAGAACCGTGCCTTTTCGGGTACCATCAATGGCAATAATACGCTTGAAATCAAAGTGATTAAAGTAGCCAAAGACTCTACCCTCTCGCGTTTGGTGAAGTTGGTAAATGAAGCTCAAACTCAAAAGTCACCCACACAGCATTTTACCGATAAATTTGAGAAGTACTTTGTTCCGTCTGTATTGGCTCTGGTAGTGCTTTTGAATTTTGCCTTTCTGGTCATAGATGAGAGTTTTAGTGAAAGCTTCTATAGGGCTATGGCCGTACTGGTTGCTGCCAGCCCATGTGCGTTAGCTATTTCTACTCCCAGTGCGGTGCTTAGTGGAGTAGCTCGAGCAGCCAAAAGCGGGGTGTTGATTAAAGGTGGTCGTCCGCTGGAAGATTTGGGGGTATTGACTGCTCTGGCTTTTGACAAAACGGGAACCCTGACAGAAGGTAAACCAAAACTTGCCAAAGTGGTAGCTCTTGGAGATATTAATGAAGAGGAATTATTGAAAATAGCCGTAGCCGTAGAAAGCCTGAGCGACCATCCATTGGCTAAAGCTGTGGTTCGGGATGGGAAAGAGCGATTGAATGGCGCAGAAGTACCCAATGCAAAGGACTTGGAAGCTGTACTTGGCAAAGGTATAAAGGCCACCTTAGGTGATGGCAAAGTGTACATAGGCAATCTAGATTTATTTGAATCGCTGGATGACAAAAAGCCAGAGAGGGAAACAGAAGAAAAAGTTAAATCACTAGAATCTGATGGCAACACCACTATGCTGATCCGTCAAAATGATGAATACATTGGCATAATTGCCCTGATGGATACGCCCAGAAAAGAAGCTAAAAATACTCTGGAGCAACTCAAGAAGCTTGGCATAAAGCGTATGATTATGCTTACAGGTGATAATCAAAAAGTAGCCGATGCAGTAGCCAAAGAGATTGGTCTTACGGATGCCTGGGGTAGCTTGCTGCCGGAAGAAAAAGTAGAAGCTATTAAAAGACTTAAAGAAAAAGAATCCAAAGTAGCCATGGTAGGAGATGGGGTAAATGATGCCCCGGCCATGGCCAACAGCACGGTGGGTATAGCCATGGGAGCAGCTGGTAGCGATGTAGCTCTGGAAACAGCCGATATTGCCCTAATGGCCGATAAGCTGGAAACCTTGCCTTTTGCTATTGGTTTAAGTAGAAAAGCCAAAGGCATTATCAAGCAAAACTTGTGGGTGAGTTTGGGAATAGTTGCCTTGTTGATACCAGCAACAATTTTCAACTTTGCTAATATCGGTATTGCCGTACTCATCCATGAAGGTTCTACACTGCTAGTAGTGTTTAATGCGTTGAGATTGCTAGCTTATAAGAAATGATAAAAATGAAGAAAACCACATTCCATATCAGCAAAATGGACTGTCCCTCAGAGGAGCAGATGATCCGTATGAAATTGGAACCTTATGATGAGGTAAAGCAGCTTTCTTTTGACATCCCCAATCGTAAACTGGAGGTATATCACACCGAAGAAGTTGAAAAAATCCATCAAGCCCTCAGTGAACTCAAACTCAATGACCGGTTGGAAAGTACGGAAGATGAAGCCGAGTTGCCGTTGGCTGCTGACGAATCTAAACAGCGAAAAATATTGTGGTGGGTACTCGGCATCAATTTCGGGTTCTTTGTAGTAGAGATGACCACCGGGTGGATATCACGCTCTATGGGTCTGGTAGCCGATTCGCTGGATATGCTGGCGGATTCCATCGTCTACGGCCTGAGCTTATTTGCTGTAGGTGCAGCCATGACTCGTAAGAAAAAAGTAGCCAAAATAAGTGGTTATTTTCAAATGGGACTGGCATTACTAGGCTTTTTAGAAGTGTTACGAAGGTTTTTCAGAGAAAGCGAAACACCCTTGTTTCAATGGATGATCATCATATCAGTATTAGCCCTCATAGGCAACTTGGTTTCGCTCTGGCTGATCAATAAAGCTAAAAGTGATGAGGCCCATATGCAGGCCAGTGCCATATTCACATCCAACGATATTATCGTAAATGGTGGAGTGATCCTGGCGGGGGTGTTGGTTTATTTTCTGGATAGCAAATGGCCCGATTTGGTCATTGGGGGAATTGTGTTCGCCTTCGTCATGCGTGGGGCAGTAAGAATTTTAAAATTAGCTAAATAGAAAAATACTTATGTTACAAATATTAGAGTTGATTAAAGAGAACATTATTGCTACCAAAGCAGATGGAAATCTTACGGAAGTGGATATGGAAAAACTCCATCCATTGATTCATAACATATTAAGCAGAGGAAAAAAAGTACGGTGGTATTTTGAAATGGAAAACTTCACCGGTTGGAGTATAGAAGGATTGTGGGCAGATGCGAAAATGGATTTGTCTCATGCTAAAGATTATGAAAAGATAGCCATGGTAGGTGATAAGAAATGGCAGGATTGGATTACCCAATTTATGAAACCGTTTACCAATGCAGAAATTAGGTACTTTGACAGGAGTGAAAAAGAGTTAGCAAGGCAATGGATTTTTTTGAACTAATTATGGCAGTATTTACAATGGCATAACACTTGCACCAGATTAAATTTATCTTTTAACCAAAAAACTATTTGCAAATGTCGTTTACTAAACATGTATACTTGTTAATTCTTTTTTTGCTAGTGAGTATGAATTTTTTACCTGCCCAGACCTACTCTACCAAAAAGGGTCACGCACAATTCAATGCTGAAATGCCAATGAATTCATATACTGGGGATTCAGATAAACTAGTGGGGGCTATTAATCTTGATACTAAAAAAGTGAAGTTTATCCTTCGTGTCCAAACCATAAAAACAGGTATTAAAAAGAGAGATAAGGACATGTACAAGTTGATAGATGTAAAGGAAAATCCAGACATTACATTTGAAGGGGTGTTAATTGATGATTTCGATCAAAAAAGTAAAGAAATGCAGCAGATAAGAGTTAAGGGAGAGTTTACACTTGCTGGAGTAACTAGAACATTAACTATAGAGGGAACACTACAAAATGTAGAAAAAGGTATACAATTAAATGCTTCCTGGTCGTTGTTAATTTCAGATTACAATTTGGAACAACCCAGCCTAGCATTTGTAGAAGTTGAAGATAAACATGACCTTACAATAAATGCTTTGTTAAAAGAGGAATAACATGAAAGGACTAACACTTAGAATATGTTTTTTTGAATAAACAGATTACTTTTAGCTAATGAAAACAAAACTTCACATTAAAAATATGGTTTGTCCACGCTGTGTAGATACGGTGAAGGATATTTTTGATGACCTCAATATTGAAACGAATTCAATAGTACTAGGTGAAGTAGAGATAAATGATAAGACAACCGAAGAGCAATATGAGCGGATTCAACGGAAATTAGAAGAAAGGGGATTTGAATTATTGCAAGATCACAAGTCTAAATTAATCAGTAAAATCAAAGGCGTTATAATTGATTATATTCACCATAAAATAGACAAAGATTTAGAAGTGAATTTTTCTTCTTTTTTAGCTGATAAACTTAACCATGACTACTCCTATCTGAGTAGGTTGTTTTCATCAGTAGAAGGAATCACAATTGAAAAATTCATTTTAAAACAAAAAGTAGAACGGATAAAAGAAGTTCTGTTTTACAATGAATTCACGCTGTCAGAAATAGCTTTTCAAATGGGGTATAGTAGTGCTGCACACCTCTCAGCACAATTCAAACGTGAGACGGGTATGACCCCGTCAGATTTCAAACAACTCCAAAAACCAGGACATAAGCCATTAGATGCTATTTAAGCGAAATAGTATAAAATATTGTCGGAATTCTGTAATGCTTAAGCAATAGAAGTAGAGTAGGTTCGTGGTATGATTGATTTTCAAGAGTCATGAATACCATAATACAGCAGAAAAGTATCCACTCAAGCGGAATAACTCACTTGACCAAACAAATGTTTCCAGTCTCTGGAATGACATGTGCCGGTTGTGCATTAAGCATAGAATCTGAGTTAAAAAATACTCTAGGTGTAACAAATGCTGGAGTAAACTTTGCCACAGAAACAGTGTGGGTGGAGTTTGATGCTACAGTCACTAATCCGGAGCAACTCAAGGATGCTATTAAAGAGATTGGTTACGATCTGATTATCGACACTAAAGAACCTTCCAAAAAGCAAGAACAAATTCGCAAAGCAAATTATAATCGGTCTTTGTTAAGAGTAATAGGATCAGGTATTTTGTCACTTCCAATTGTGATATTTGGAATGTTATTCATGCATTGGAAAACCGGAGAATGGATTTCAATGGTGCTCTCTGCTGTTGTTCTCTTTTGGTTCGGTCGTAGTTTTTTCAGAAGTGCGGTATTGCAAGCAAAGCATGCAAGAGCAAACATGGATACTTTAGTAGCTTTAAGTACAGGTGTAGCCTTCATCTTCAGTGTGTTCAATACATTCTATCCTGAATACTGGATTGAGAGGGGGATACAACCTCATGTGTATTATGAAGCTGCAGTAGTCATAATCTTCTTTATCTCTCTGGGGAAAGTATTGGAAGAAAAAGCAAAATCTAATACATCGTCCGCAATTAAAAAGCTCATTGGTTTGCAGCCTAAAACTGTTCGGGTTATTACAAATGAAGGTGAGAAAGAGATACCTGTAGAAGAAGTAGAACCAGGATATAAGATATTAGTGAAACCGGGAGAAAAAATCCCTGTAGACGGGAAGGTGTATGAGGGTAATTCTTTCGTGGATGAGAGTATGATTAGCGGAGAGCCCATTCCGGTAGAAAAGAAAAAAGAACACGGAGTGTTTGCTGGAACGATTAATCAAAAAGGAAGCTTTCTTTTTATTGCGGAAAAAGTTGGTAGCGATACTTTTTTAGCTCACATCGTTAAAATGGTTCAAGAGGCTCAGGGAAGTAAAGCACCGATACAAAGGCTGGTAGACAAAATTGCTGGTATATTCGTACAGGTAGTTATTGGTATTTCTTTGCTTACATTTAGTGTTTGGATGTTATTGGGTAATGAAAATGTTTTTACGCATGCATTGCTTGCTTCAATCACCGTTTTAGTCATTGCTTGTCCATGTGCACTCGGACTCGCTACTCCAACAGCCATTATGGTTGGAATAGGAAAAGGAGCGGAACACAATATTTTAATCAAAGATGCTGAAAGTCTTGAGTTGGGATACAAAGTAAATGCTGTGATTTTAGATAAAACAGGAACAATCACAGAGGGGAGACCTGTGGTTACGGATTTTTACTGGGCAACAGAGGAAGGGAAGGATTATTACCGTGACATTTTATATGCCTTGGAGTACAGAAGCGAACACCCGTTGGCAGAAGCGGTGCTGGAAAACTTAAAGAATGAAAAGCGTTCACTAGTTACTACAGATAACTTCGAGAGTGTAACAGGTCGTGGTGTTACCGCCCAGGTGAATGGAAAAAACTACTTCGTCGGGAACAAACAATTAGTTGAAGAGAATGAAATAGCTCTGGACCAGGGCAGTTTGGACAAATCTAAAGTATGGCAGCAAGAAGCAAAGACAGTGATTTACTTTACTGATAGCGAGAAGGTTATAGCTATAATGGGTGTCGCTGATCAGATTAAGCCTACTTCAAAATTAGCTATTGAGACACTTCAACATCGAGGTATAGAGGTATATATGTTAACAGGTGATAATAATGAAACTGCAAAAGCAGTTGCAAAAGCCACTGGGTTGAAACACTATAAAGCCGAAGTGCTGCCATCAGAAAAAGCTGAATTTGTCATACAACTTCAACATGAAGGCAAAATAATAGCTATGGTTGGCGATGGTATAAATGATTCTCAGGCATTAGCACAGGCTGATGTAAGTATAGCCATGGGGAAAGGCTCCGATATTGCTATAGATGTGGCCAAGATAACCCTGATTACATCGGATCTGAATGCTATACCTCAAGCCTTGAATCTATCAGCTAAAACCGTTATGGGAATAAGACAAAATCTTTTTTGGGCATTTATTTATAACATGATTGGTATTCCCATAGCTGCCGGAATTTTATATCCTGTTAATGGGTTTCTTTTAAACCCTATGATTGCAGGTGCTGCTATGGCATTTAGTTCGGTTTCAGTAGTGTTAAACAGTCTGAGGCTTAAGTCAGTTAAAATTTAATTATGTACAACTAATTAAACGAAATAATTATGAACATTTTAAAGTTTAAAACCAATATTAATTGTTCGGGATGCCTTTCTTCGGTTACTCCTTATCTAAATGGAGTAGAAGGAATAGAAAACTGGAATGTAGATTTAAACAATCCCTCTAAAACATTAACGGTAGAAAGCAACGGAGCAACAGAAAAAGAGATAGTCAATACAATTAATAAAGCTGGATACAAAGCCGAAAGCACCCAAACTATATGATTATTATAGGGGGAAGTATGGTGTTTTAATGTATCTAATCCCTGTGGTTATCGATGTTTTATCAAAAAGTAATAATTATGTAAGTTTTATGCATAATTATATAAGATTGATATGAAATTGATTAGATACATTTGTTCAACTGATTAATGTCATATTTTTGAAACCAAACTTTATGCTTCTTGCATGGAAGTTTATGTTACAAGCTAAATGAAAAAACTAATTGCCATATTCCTTACACTTTTAATGCTATCAAGCAGTACAGGTCTTGCTTTGGGTACGCATTATTGTGGTGGGAAGGCTGTGAAAACACAGTTGGTTATAGGTCATGCCGATATTGATTGTGGGATGGCTAAAGTTTCTGAAAAGTGTGAGGCTGGTGCAAATGGAAAAGTGCCAATGCTTCAAAAGAAACCTTGTTGTCAAAATCATTATGCCTCTGTTGATACAGATAATTCATTAGCATACAAAACAGTAATCAGTACCAATTATTTAAATTTTTTAATGGTGTTTGCACCTACCTTTTTAATGTTTAACTCATCTTCATTAGAAGAAAACAACATTTTTTTAACTTATCCTCCTCCTTTCCTGAAAAGAGACGTTCAAGTCTTATTTCAGTCTTTTCTTATCTAAAATCATATTATGTATTGGTTGCTCATGGTTTAAAGCTATGAGCTAGAGATTTATCATTATAAATCTTCAAAAGAACTTTTGTTACAGTTCATTACAAAACATATTATGCTCAATATAATTATTAAATACTTTCTTGAAAACAAACTCGTAACCATGCTACTGCTTGGAACGATGATAATGTGGGGGATTTCTACAGCTCCATTTAATTGGGGGGAGTCTATTATTCCTAGAAATCCGGTGCCGGTAGATGCTATACCTGATATTGGTGAAAATCAACAAATTGTATACACCGAATGGCCTGGTCGTTCTCCACAAGACATTGAAGATCAAATTAGTTACCCATTAACAACAGCTCTACTTGGGATACCTGGAGTAAAAACGATTCGTAGTAACTCCATTTTCGGTTTATCAAGTATTTACTTAATTTTTGAAGAAGATGTGGAGTTCTATTGGAGTAGGACACGAGTATTAGAAAAGCTAAATTCTTTGCCTCGAAATTTATTGCCAAATGAAGTTTCTCCTGCACTTGGGCCTGATGCAACTGCTCTTGGACAAGTATATTGGTATACACTTGAAGGTAGAGATGAGGAAGGTAATCCTGCTGGGGGATGGGATCCTCATGAATTGAGAACTATCCAAGATTTCCAAGTTGGATATGCACTTACTTCGGTTAAAGGAGTGTCTGAAGTTGGTACAATTGGTGGTTTTGTAAAGGAATATCAAGTAGATATTGACCCTAATGCTATGAAAGCTCACAATGTTACAGTAGCTCAAATTATGAATGCCGTAAAAAAGAGTAATCTAGATATTGGGGCACGAACAATTGAATATAACAAAGTAGAATACCTTATTAGGGGGCTAGGTTATATTGAAACTCTTAAAGACCTGGAAGAGAGTGTTATCATTTCTAATGATAATGTCCCAATTCGGGTAAAAGATGTTGCGAAAGTGTCATTTGGACCCGCTACTCGTAGGGGTGGTTTGGATAAAGGCGGGGCAGAAGCAGTTGGTGGAGGTGTGGTTGCCCGTTATGGTGCAAACCCACTTGATGTTATTAATCGAGTTAAAGAAAAAATTAAAGAAATAGAAGCTGGTTTGCCTTCTAAAATACTTGCTGATGGAACTGTTTCACGAGTTACGGTAGTTCCCTTCTATGATAGAACGGGGTTGATTAAAGAAACCTTAGGAACACTCGAAGAAGCTCTAACACTTGAAATGCTTATCGCTTTATTAGTTGTAATTGTTTTAGTCTTAAACCTTCGAGCTTCAATATTAATTACAAGCTTATTACCTCTCGGTGTTTTAATCACTTTTATCATGATGAGACAATTTGGGGTAGATGCTAATATCGTAGCACTTTCAGGTATTGCAATTGCAATTGGTGTAATGGTAGACGTAGGCGTGGTTTTTACTGAAAATATAATACAGCATTTAGAGTTGCCTGAAAATTTAGGGAAAAAGGGTAAGGAACTAATTGGAGTCATTTATAATGGAGCTTCCGAAGTTGCCTCTGCTGTTGTTACGGCTTTATTCACCACAATAGTTAGCTTTCTTCCCATATTTGCTATGGAAGCTGCAGAAGGTAAACTATTTGGTCCATTAGCATTTACGAAAACATTTGCAATGCTGGCGGCCTTATTTATTGGGTTAATTTTTATTCCCACATTTGCTCATATCGTATTTTCTATCCGGTTTGATAAAGGCAAGATGAGTAAAGTCTGGAATGGTTTACTTATTCTTTTAGGACTTGTATTCGTAATCGGTTTTGGCAGTTGGTTGTCAATAGCACTTATTCTATTTGGTATTAACAACTTACTTGAATACAAGTGGCCAGAGTCCCAACGGAAGTACGTGAACTATATTGATATAGTAATAACTTTATTCGTAGTGGTTTATTTTATTGCAGGGGTATGGATGCCATTAGGGGTACAAAATAGTTTTTTCGCAAATTTGTTATTTGTTTCAGCTACCGTTGGCTCAGTGTTGGGGATTTTAATGCTTATAGTTAAATTTTATACTCCTTTGTTAACCTGGTGTTTAGATAATAAGTGGAAGTTTTTGATGGCCCCCATTTTCATAGTTTTATTTGGGATTGTTTCATGGCAGGGGTTTAATAAAGTGTTTAATTTTTTTCCTGAGTTTGCTAAAGATAATTCTGCATGGAATGAATTATCGGAGACTTTTCCTGGTGTAGGTAAAGAGTTTATGCCTTCATTAAACGAGGGGTCATTTTTATTAATGCCTACTACAATGCCGCATTCAGGTGTAGATGAAAATATAGATGTTATTAGGAAGCTAGATAGACATTTAAATGCTATTCCGGAAGTAGCACTATCAGTAGGTAAATGGGGGCGTGCAAACTCAGCACTCGACCCTGCTCCAATTTCCATGTATGAAAATATCATCAACTACGTACCAGAGTTTAAAGTGAATGAAGATGGTCACAAAATGCAATTCAAGGTGGATGAAAATGACGCCTTTGTACTGAAAGATGGATCTACTTACAAGTATACGGTTGATGAATTCAGGTCTATTGCTACCGATGATTTAATTGAAGATGATGATGGGGAATACTTTCGTCAGTGGAGAGTCGAAATTCAATCGCCAGATGATATTTGGAAAGATATCTTAGAGCACTCTAAAATCCCTGGACTGACTTCCGCTCCAAAGTTACAACCCATAGAAACTCGATTAGTTATGTTAGCTACAGGGATGAGAGCTCCGATGGGGATTAAAGTATTTGGTCCTGACTTGGAAACTATTGAAAAAGTTGGGTATGACATAGAGGAGATATTGAAACAAGTGCCTAGTGTAGAGGCTTCGGCAGTTTTTGCAGATCGTGTAGTAGGAAAACCCTATTTAGAAATTAAAATCAAAAGGGAGTCTATTGCTCGTTATGGTCTTACAATTGAGGATATGCAAAAAGTAATTGGAACAGCCGTGGGAGGTATGAGTCTAACAACTACTGTAGAAGGTCGTGAACGATTCCCCGTTCGAGTTAGGTATGCAAGAGAGTTTAGAGATAACCCTGAAGACTTGAAAAGAGTGTTAATACCTACACCTGAAGGTGTTCAAGTTCCGCTGGAAGAATTAGCAGAAATACTATATGTACGAGGGCCACAAGTAATTAAGAGTGAAGATACATTCTTGGTAAGCTATGTGATTTTTGATAAAAAGGATGGTCATGCAGAAGTGGATGTTGTTGAGGATGCCCAAGCTCTTTTAGAACAGAAAATGAAATCAGGCGAATTTGTGCTTCCTGCAGGAGTTAGTTACCGTTTTACGGGGAATTATGAAAATCAGGTAAGAGCTACAAAACGGTTGATGTTAGTTGTTCCTATATCGTTATTAGTAATTTTCTTAATTCTGTATTTCCAATTTAAGTCTGTTGTAACTACGTCAATGATTTTTAGTGGACTAATCGTTGCCTTTTCAGGAGGATTCATCATGCTGTGGTTATATAGCCAACCAAGCTTTCTTGATTTTTCTGTTGGGGGGATTAATCTTCGAGATTTATTCCAAGTACATACAGTCAACTTGAGTGTAGCAGTCTGGGTCGGATTTATAGCTCTATTCGGAGTTGCTACAGATGATGGAGTGTTGATGGGGACATATCTTACTCAGCTCTTTGAAAAGGACAAACCTGACACTAAAGATAAAGTTCGAGCTACTGTATTATTGGCAGCTTCTAAAAGGGTTCGCCCAGCGGTATTAACCACAGCTACGACTATTATTGCTTTAATCCCTGTACTCACATCCCAAGGAAAAGGGTCAGATATTATGGGGCCAATGTCTATTCCTCTTTTTGGAGGAATGCTTATTGAGGTGATGACCATGTTCATTATGCCAGTACTATATAGTATGTGGCAAGAAGGGAAAGTTAAAAAATTAAACAAATAGAATATGAAGGCGATAAACTACATAACAATCATTCTGTTGCTATTTGTTGTAAAAGCACAAGCTCAAACAGAATTAACAGATTACCTAATTATTGGGGCTGAAAACAATCCAGGTTTGAAGGCAAAGTTTTCCGAATACAATGCTGCGTTAGAAAAAATACCACAAGTGGGCACACTTCCTGATCCAACCTTGTCTTTTGGTTATTTTATTTCACCAATAGAAACACGAGTTGGTCCTCAGCGAATGAAGCTTGGAGTCAGTCAAATGTTTCCTTGGTTTGGAACGCTGAATGCGAAAGAAGATGTAGCAATACAAATGGCAAAAGCAAAATATGAAGCTTTTGAAGAGGTGAAGTCCAAGTTGTTTTATGATATAAAGTCAGCTTATTATGAGGTGTATTTCATTCAAAAGGGAATAGGTATTACAAAAGAGAATATTACTATTCTGAATACCTTTCAACAACTCGCAATTATTAAAATTGAAACTGGAAAAACATCTGTAGTAGATGAGATGAGGGTAGAAATGGAAATAAATGAGTTGAAGAACCAACTAGCCTATTTGATTGATAGTAAGTATGCTATTGAAGTGAGGTTTAACAATTTACTTAACCGTGACGATGCCAGTAGTATAGAGGTTCCCTCTATATTATGGAATGATAGTTTATCTATTTCAAAAAGCGAATTAATAGACAGTATAATAACACAAAATCATTTTGTAAAACAATTGGAGTATAAAATGAAGTCTTGGGAACATCAAGAAACAGTTGCTGAAAAAATGGGTATGCCACAATTTACGTTAGGAATAGATTATGCCGTTATCGGTCAAAGTAGCAACCCTAATTTAGGAAGTGAAAACGGTCGAAATGCATTATTGCTTCCTATGGTAGGAGTCTCAATACCTCTTTATAGAAATAAATATAAGGCGATGGTAAAAGAAGCTTCATTATACCTAGAGTCTACACAGTTTGAAAAAGAAGATAAAGAAAATCAATTAACGTCTTTATTTGAAATGGGATATAAAGATTACCAAGATGCTGATCGAAGAATTGACTTGTATAAAAAACAATTAAAGCTCGCTGAAAAGTCGTTGAATATACTCTTAATATCATACTCGGCAGATGGTGAGAATTTTGAGGAGGTGTTAAGAATGGAGCGAAAAGTATTAAAATATTCTCTTGAGATTGACAAAGCGAGAGCGGATAAAAATGCCACTGTAGCATTTATTAATTATTTAACAGGTAAATAAAATTTACGAACATGAAGAAAATATTTAAAAATATATGGGTAATACTTGTTATTGGATTAATAGCAGGAATAGTTATAGGCAAATTTATAGGGAATGATTCTTCACCTAAACTAACAGGTACTCATATCCATAATGACGAGTTGAAAGATCAAATCTGGACGTGCTCAATGCATCCACAAATTCAGCAAAATGGCCCAGGTAAATGTCCGTTATGCGGTATGGAATTAATTCCATTAGATAACTCAATGGACGAACATGATGCGCTTCCAGATGAGGTACCAATGTCAGCCTCTGCAATGAAGTTAGCAGAGATACAGACTTTTGTTGTGAAAAAGGAGAAGCCAGAAAAAGAAATTAGACTATTAGGAAAAGTAAAGGCAGATGAGCGATTAGTGTACTCTCAGGCTGTTCACTTTCCTGGAAGGATTGAAAAATTATTCATCAATTTCACAGGAGAAAAAGTAGTAAAAGGTCAGAAACTAGCGACCATTTATTCTCCTGAATTAATCACAGCTCAAAAAGAACTATTTGAAGTGTTGGTGGATGAGTCAACTAATCCAGCATTAGCTGAGGCAGCAAGAAATAAGCTAAAACAATGGAAGTTAACCAGTCAACAAATTAATAGCATAGAAAAATCGGGGAAAGTACAAACCGAATTAAATATACTATCTGACCAAAATGGTTATGTAACTATGTTAATGGCCTCGCAAGGTGATTATGTTAAATCAGGACAAATACTGTTAGAAGTTACGGATTTAAGTAAGGTGTGGGTGTTGTTTGAAGCTTACGAAAATGATTTACCATGGGTAAAAATAGGTGATCAACTAGAAATTGAATTAAAATCAATTCCAGGTAGAGTATTTACTGGGAAAATCACATTTATTGATCCGTTTATTAACCCTAAAACAAGGGTGGCATACGTGAGGGTAGAGTTGTCTAATGCCAAAGGTAGATTAAAGCCAGATATGTTTGCAAATGGCATCATTACCTCAAAATTACCTATTGACCACGATGTGATTTTGGTTCCTAAATCAGCAGTTCTCTGGACAGGAAAGCGGGCTGTTGTATATGTGAAATTGCCAAATAGAGAGCATAATTCATTTCATCTATCGTGAAATTATTTTAGGAGAAGAAGCAGGTGATTTCTACATCGTTAAATAAAGGATTGGATGAAGGTGAAGAAATTGCTACCAATGGTGTATTCAAAATTGATGCTTCGGCACAGTTAGCAGGTAAAAAGAGCATGATGAACCCTACCGGAGGAAAAGTAGCTACTGGTCATAATCATGGAGGTGGGGATAAAAAGAAAGAGATGGATATGTCTAAGATGGACATGACAAAAGAAGTAATGATTGATAAAACCAACATTCCATCCCAATTTAAAATGCAGTTAGGAGGTGTGGTAAATTCTTATTTATCGCTTAAAAATAAATTAGCTCAGGATGATGCTGCCATTCAAAGAGAGGTAAAGTCAATTCAAGTTGCACTAAAAAAGGTAGATATGAGCTTGGTTATGGAAGATGCCCACAATGAATGGATGAAAGTTTTAAAATCTTTAAATAAGGATTTAAAACTGATGTCAAAAGCTGTAAATATAGATGAGCAACGCACTATTTTTCTAACTATCAGCAAATCCCTTTCCAATGCTATTCAAAAATTGGGTATTGAAATGGAAGGGAATGAAATCCTTTATCTCCAATTCTGCCCGATGGCAAATGACAATAAAGGAGGCTATTG
>CAVTPD010000002.1:0-288026 GCA_963736575.1 uncultured Cytophagales bacterium | reverse complement strand
CTCAATCTTGCTATCAATACAGCATTCTCTGGTGCAATTACAGGTCAATTTTTTGAAGGCGAAAAACGATTTGACATGGTCGTTCGTTTACAAAAGCCTTTCAGGCAAGATATTAATTCCATCAAGCAATTATATATTCCTTTGCCCAATGGATCTAAAATCCCATTAGAAGAAGTAGCATCTATTCAATTGCAGGATGCTCCAGGGCTTATATCAAGAGATGATACGCACCGTAGGATAGTTATTGGTGTAAATGTGAGGAATAGAGACATTCAGTCTCTTGTCGTTGATATAAAAAAGGAGCTAAATAGTAAACTCAATCTTCCATCAGGATACTATATAACTTATGGCGGACAGTTTGAAAACTTACTGAGAGCAACCAAAAGATTGTCAATTGTAATACCCATTGCATTGGTGCTCATTTTCTTCATTCTATATATCAGTCTCAAATCTGTTAAACAAACAATTCTTATCTATACAGCTATTCCATTTGCAGCGGTCGGTGGCGTATTTGCTTTATGGATAAGAGATATGCCATTTAGTATCTCTGCGGGTGTTGGTTTCATCGCTTTATTTGGGGTAGCTGTTCTCAATGGTTTAGTATTAATCAGCAGTTTGAATGAATTAAAAGAACAAGGAGTAACGGACATTCGGGATCGACTGATACAAGCAACTACCTCTCGTTTAAGACCTATCTTTCTAACAGCATCCACTGACATTCTTGGCTTTCTGCCTATGGCGGTTTCATCGTCCGCTGGTGCAGAGGTGCAAAGACCACTGGCTACCGTGGTAATTGGAGGCATATTAACTGCCACGCTGTTGACCTTAATTGTTCTTCCTATTCTTTACACTTTAATGGAGCGACCTCCGAAAATCAAAAAAGTAATTCCAATAGCAGGTGTACTTCTTTTAATCTGTCTAAGTCCATTTGCTTCTAATGGTCAGTCTAATCAACAGCCAATTCCTATATCACTTGAAGTTGCCATTGATACCGCACTGGCAAACAACCCAGGGCTTCAAGCTGAGCAATATCGGGTTCAGGCAGAACAACAGTTAAAAGGCACATCATTCGATTTGCCAAAAACCAATATCGATTTTCTATATGGGGAGACCAATAGTTTCTATAAAGACAAAGGATTCACAATTGGCCAAAGCTTCGCCTTCCCAACTTATTATGTTCAGCGTTCTAAACTGTTGCAAGAGAATATTGAAAGTCAGGAAATCAAAAAAAAGATTACCAGAAATGCACTCATTAATGAAGTAAAATCCGTTTTCTACTACCTCAGGTATTTACAGGAAACACATAAAATACTGATTCAACAAGATTCCATTTACAAGGAGTTGGTGAAAGCTACCAAGCTTCGATTTCAAGCAGGAGAAGCAAATTTATTAGAAAACACTACAGCCGTTTCAAAATCTCAGGAAACCGAAAATCAGCTATTGCAGAATGAATCGGAGATTAAGGCATGGCAAAATAGATTGCAAATACTTTTAAATATATCACAAAATGTAGATGCAAATTCCAACATCCCATTTGCCTACTCCCAACAGTTTGTTATGGACAGTAGCGATTTATCTAATAACCCATCACTCCAACTTAGTAAACAGGCTATAGACATAGAGGAGCAAAAAGTGAAAGTAGCCAAAGCTCAAACATTACCAGACTTTAATATTGGGTATATAAATCAATCGCTTCAAGGTTATTATGATATTAATGGAGTTAACGAATTTGCTGGTAAGAGTACTCGATTTCAAAGTGTTCAGGTAGGGATTGCAATTCCAATTTGGTTTAAACCGCATACCTCACAAATCCAATCTTCAAAATTGCATGCTCAGGCTGCTGAGCTAGATTATCAGCAATTACAAAATCAGTTGAATGCTGACTTCATCACCAGCTATCAGGCATATAAAAAATTACTGAGATCCAATGAATATTATACCAACACAGGATTGCCTCAAGCTGAACTGATCTTAACTCAATCTAATCTTGGATTCAAAGAAGGAGAACTTACCTACCTGGAATATATTAATGGATTGACACAATCTATGGATATACAATTCAGGTATTTGGACAACTTAAATCAGCTTAATCAGGCTATCATTTCTGTGGAGTACTTATTGGGTAACAATTAATCAATCTTTAAAAGAAACATCATGAAAAATATCACATATATATCAATAGTAGCAATCACAATCATACTGGCATCATGTAATAGTGGAAATAAAAAAGAGGATGCTGGCACGAATGATTCAACCGTACAAGAGCTGAACGCAAACCAAGTGGAACTCACGCTTGACCAAATAAAAAATGCTGAAATAGAAATCGGACACCTTACACATGACACGCTTGCAGAAATTGTAAATGCAAATGGATTGATTCAGCTTCCTCCAAATGATCGAGCTTCAATTAATGCATTGTACGAATGTTTTATTGACAAAATCTATCACATGGAAGGTGAGAAAGTAAACCAAGGTGACGTTCTTGTCTCTCTCAAGCATCCTAATTTTATTCAGCTTCAACAGGAGTATCTTCAAACCCAAAGTCAATATAATTTTCTACTGAAAGAACTTGACAGACAACAATTGCTGAGTGATTCTAATGTGACTGCTATGAAAAAATTACAACAAGCAGAATCTGATTTACAAAGTATGGAAGCATTGAAAAATTCATTGAGTGAAAAACTTAAACTAATAGGCATAAACCCGGAGAATGTGGTGCAAGGAAACATTCAATCAACCGTATATCTGCGTTCTCCTATATCAGGGATAGTAACCAAAGTGACGGGATTCAAAGGCCAGTCTATTTTGCCTCAGCAATCAATTATGGAAGTAATCAATAACAAAGGTGCTTATTTAGAATTGAATGTTTTTGAAAAGAACCTTGGTAAGATTAAAGCAAATCAAATGATTTCTTTTAAAGTCTCCTCAATTGATAACAGCCCAACTTATTCTGCAAAAATTTCCTCAGTGGGTAGTTCATTGGATTTAACTTCTCGTACCATAAAAGTAATTGCTCATTTTGATGCAAATTCTGTTTTAATCCCAGGGCTTTATATAGAGGCAGCTATATACGCACAGCCAATTGCTGTTTCAACGCTTCCCGAAGAAGCTATTATTTTCGATCAAGACGATTCGTTTATTTTCATTCAATCACCCCCCATACAAGATTCCACCACTAATGATGAAGTTGTCTTTACAAAGGTGAAAATCAACATAGGAAGGAGCAATCAAGGACATGTTCAAATTATGAATGAAGCATCAATAGATTTCAACTCCCAAATAGTAATTAAAGGAGCTAATTACTTGAAATCAGAAATGAGTAAAGGTGAGGGTGATGATGACTAAATAATTCAATATCAGAATATACAAATGCTAAGAAAAATCAGGGACTGGGCTAGAAAATTGAAGCGTCAATTGGTTGTTATTTATCTCGTCAGCAAAGATGATAGGACTCCATGGTATGCTAAATGGTTAATTTATTTAACGCTTGCTTATGCATTAAGTCCAATAGACCTAATCCCTGATTTCATCCCCGTGATTGGTTTTTTGGATGATTTGATATTGCTACCGATTGGTATTTATTTAGTGATTTCACTAACTCCTAAATCCGTTTATGAAGATGCCCGCATAAATGCTTCTACCTATCATTGGTCACCGAGAAAGAATTGGTTTGGATTTACTTTGATAATTATCACTTGCATAGTCTTTGCAATATTAATAGTGTATAAATTCATTTCTAATTCTTGAAAGTACCCACCACACAGCCAAATCAGGTAGATAAAAAAAGCAACTATTCGGGATTTCCGAATAGTTGCTTTTTGTGCTTGATGATTTCATTTCTACTTGCGGGCTATCACCAACTGATATATACAAGATATCACTACCAGCCGTCAAATACCCTGAAATGGTAGCAGAAATGTTCCCTCATTTTGACGGTAACGAGATACCCGAATTTGGAAAAGACAACCTTTGGTTTTTGTAATTTTAACTGTTGTTTAACGTCCGTTTTTTTTCAAAGTTATCATCACAACTAAAAAAAGGATTAATGCAGCTATTCCTCCTACCAGAAAATTACTATCGTCATAAAACCTCTCTAACAATCCAGCTAACGGATAAGCAAAAGCCCACCATAAGTGTGACCATGCAAAATGTGCTCCATAAACTCTTCCTTGCTCATTTTTTGGAATATTCAAAGCGATTAGTGTTTGCATGCTCACGTTTACTAAACTCTGAGAAGCACCTGCAATGAACCAAGCAACCATCAGAAAAGGTAAGGGCAAAAAATTACCTGGAATAATAACTATTGAAACAACTACAGCACCTATAACTGTTAGTCTCACTCTGCTAATGGATTCTTTTAAATTTCCCAACACAAATGCAGCCAAGCTGGCTCCAACACCAAGAGATGCCATTACCCAGCCATATTCCACTTCTCCTTGATTTAGATTCCCTTTCACATAACCCACTGTTCCTACCAAAATCATGGCTCCAGCTATTGAAGTTACCAACTGCATAAATAATGGAGTCCTCAGATCCATATTCTTAAATAAATGAATTGTTCCTGTTTGAATGTCTTTCCAAGTGATTTTCTTGATTCTGTCATTCAGATGACTATCAGAAACTTGAAGCTTGCCGGGCAAAGTGAAAATAATAATTGCTGCAACTAAAAAAGTAGCTGAATCCAGATAGAATAATTGTTCTAAACCAATAAAGGCCGCCATCGCTCCTGCGATTCCTGGTCCCAAAACACCTAATAATTGATAAGTAGATGCTGAAAGTGAGATAGCCTTTCCATACATTTTCTCATCGTCAAACACCATTGGAATAGTGGCATTATAAGTGGGCGTAAAAAACGCATTGAATACATTCAAAGAAAAAACTAAGGTATATAATTGCCAAATTTCTTCTACAAATGGAAACATTCCTACAATGAGCAACCGAAATACATGGGTTATCACTAAAATATATTTACGGTTTATTCTATCCGCTATTACTCCTGCAAGGGGAGATAGCAATACAAAAGCCGTTACCCTTAATGTCAGTGCTATCGATAAGATTTCTGCTGAATTGTCTGGTGAAAATTTAAAAGCTAATAATGCCAAACCCAACCATGTAAGGGCATCACCAAACAAACTAATTGTTTGAGCAATATATAATCTGGCGAAAAGCAGATTTTTTAAGCTTTTAAAAACAGATATAGTTTTCATATTTCACCAGAGTTCATTTAATATAGTGCCTGTGAACGGAGAAATACCATTGTCTCTAGTACAATTTTTCTCTCCGTTCCAGGTCTTATTTAATTTTTACTTTTTTAAAGCACGTACTGTCCTTTCAATCTCAGATTGACGGTAATATCCTTATCACTGCTATTCCTGAAATACCAGCCGCTCTTTCCCATCTCCCTCCAGTCGGCTCTTTCCGTTCGTTCCTCTCTCCATTTTTACCTGCCGAAATAACATGTAGGCAGGCCCCACTTCCGGTCAACCCGCAGCAAGAGTAGCCCGCTATTACGTTCCGCTGCTCTCCACTCCATTCAGTCACTCACTTGCTTTTCCCAATGCGGTTAAATATTGAAAAAGCAACCATTCGGAAATCCCGAACGGTTGCATCATTTGTAAATATTAAAATGGTATTACTTCCTTTTCGTCACCAACTCATACACACACGGTATCACCACCAGATTAAGCAAAGTAGCAGAAAGCAAACCACCAAGAATCACTACAGCCATAGGGCTTTGAATTTCATTACCTGGTTCACCACCTTTCAGTGCAAGCGGAATCAAGGCAAGCCCTGTGGTAAAGGCAGTCATGAGAATTGGATTTAACCTGTCCAAAGCTCCTGTTTTAAGTAATTCAAAACCTTGCATTCCTTCTTTCCTCAAATCCTCATAGCGAGACACCAACAATATGCCGTTACGGGTAGCGATACCAAACAAACTGATAAAACCAATGGTAGCCGCTATGCTGATGATGCCTGAAGTGAAATACACTATCATAATCCCACCGATCAATGCCAAGGGCAAGTTGATCAAGACAATGAAAGAAAGCTTCACATCCTGAAACTCAAAGTAGAGCAATAGAAAGATGATGAGAATAGCCACCACCGCAGTAATGAGCAGCAATTGTGAAGCCTTCGCCTCACTTTCAAACTGCCCTCCATACTCCACTCGATAGCCATCAGGTAAGTCAATATTCGCCTCAACAATTTGTTGAATCTCATTGACTACCCCACGCAAATCACGGCCTTGTACGTTGGCAGCTATCACAATCTTTCGTCTTACATTCTCTCGTGAAATCGTATTCGGAGAACTTACAGACGTTACATCTGCCAACTGATCCAGGGTGATTTCACCACCATTCGGCAAAGTAATCAAAGCAGACTGTAGGGCTTCCATACTATTTCTCGACTCTTTTTGAAAGCGGACGATCAGGTCAAAATACTTTTGTCCTTCGTAGATTTCTCCGGCCTTTTCTCCGGCAAAAGCCACATCCACCTGCTCCATCAAATCACCAACGGTCATGCCATAAGAAGCCAATAGTTGTCGTTTTGGAGTGATACGGATTTGCGGCACTTCTACTTGCTGATCTACGGCCACATCCGCAATGCCTTCTATGGATTTGATATTTGTTTCCACACTTTTGCCCAACTCAAAAAGTTGCTGCAAATCATCTCCAAATATCTTAATGGCAATATTGGCACGTGTACCCGAAAGCATGTGATCAATACGGTGAGCGATAGGCTGACCCAGAGTGATATTCACACCCGGCACCACACTTAGCTTGGTTCGCACTTCTTCAAAGAATTGCTCTTTGGATTTTCCATCAAGGGTAAAGGGTACATCTATTTCAGCCGCATTTACCCCCTGAGCATGTTCATCCAGTTCGGCTCGTCCGGTTCTTCGAGTGACTACTTCTACCTCAGGCATTTCCAAAAGCAGTTGTTCAATCAGTTTGCCGTTTTTGTTGCTCTCTTCCAATGACATACCAGGTACACCTACAGCACTGATTACCAACGAACCTTCATTGAACTCAGGCAAGAAACTACGACCTAATTGCGTCAATAGAATCAAACTGATAATGAAAGCCCCAACTGTCAACCCAATCACTGTCTTTGGAAATTTCAACACCCTTTCCAATGTTCCTGCATATCGAACTTGCAGCCAGCGTTCCACTTTCGTGCCTTCTGCTTGCTTGCTGAGTACCTTTTCACTTTTCAGCAAATAGGAACAGAGCACAGGAGTGACGGTCACTGCCACAATCAGGGAAGTCAATACCGAAGTAATAAAGGCAATCCCTAGTGGTTGTAGCAATCGGCCTTCCATGCCACTCAGAAAAAACAAAGGCACAAATGACACAATGATGATAAGCGTAGCAATAATGATGGAACTACGGATCTCTACAGAAGCATCTTTTACCACAGTAAGCACAGGCAATTGATCAGCCTTAGGCTTGCGTATGTTTTCTCGCAATCGCTTGAAAACATTCTCCACATCAATAATCGCATCATCCACCAAGGCTCCAATGGCAATGGCCATGCCGCCCAAACTCATGGTATTGATGGTATATCCCATGAGCTTTAACACAATTATGGAAACCAGCAACGATACGGGAATAGCCACCAAAGAAATGACTGTAGTTCGCCAATTCATCAGGAAGACAAATAGTACAATCAATACAAAGAAGGCTCCTTCTAGTAGCGTTTGATTCAGGTTATCAATAGAAGCGTCTATAAAATTGGCCTGACGGAAAATGTGGCTTTTGATTTCCACACTTTCGGGCAAAGTAGTATTCAAATCTGCAATCGCTTGATCCAGTCTTTCGGTCAATTCCAGTGTGTTGACATCCGGCTGCTTCGCGATAGTCAAAATAACAGCAGGAGCAGCATTTAGCGAACCATCACCGATTTTGTCAGCTGCCCCAATTTGTACTGTAGCAACATCTTTGATTTTAATGGATTGGCCATTCACATTTTTGACAACCGCCTCTTCGAGATGTTCAACAGAATAAGCTCGTCCGCTTCCTTTAATAATGTACTGATTGCCGTATTCATTCAGGAAACCACCCGGAGCGTTCATATTGCTCTCTTGTACCTTTTCCAAAAGTTCGCCAAGGCTCACATCATAATATTTCAGTTTCTCAGGGTTAGCCAATACTTGATACTGTTTATAATCGCCACCAATTACAATCACATTGGCAATACCACCAATGGATTTGATTCTTGGCCGGATTGTCCAGTCAGCAAGTGTTCGCAACTCCATTGGAGACAAACTATCCGAACGAACACCCAACAACATCACTTCACCCATGATGGAAGAAATGGGAGCCATAGTAGGCGAACCAACACCTGAAGGCAGGTTTTCACGCACCATTGGGATGCGTTCACTCACAATTTGCCTTGCTCGGTAAATGTCCGTTCCCCATTCAAACTCTATCCATACAATGGATATTCCGGCAGCAGATGACGAGCGGATTCTTCGCACATTGGGCGAGCCGTTCATAGCCGTTTCCAATTGGTAAGTCACCAGCTTTTCCACCTCTTCGGATTCCATGCCATGAGCTTCTGTCAAAATGGTCACCGTAGGAGCCGTAAGGTCAGGAAACACATCTACATTCATATTTCGGGCGATGTACATACCCGCCACACTCATCACCACAGCACCTAAAAGCACCATCAATCGGTTTTGTAGTGAAATTGATAATATCTTATTCAACATAATTTCAATTTTTTAATGAGCGTGACCATGAGCAGGCGCTTGACCAGACATAGAAGCCATCTTTACCTGATAAGCCCCTTTGGTGACAACCACCTCTCGTTCTACCAATCCATTGATGATTTCTACTTCCCTTCCGTTCCTTTTGCCAAGGGTCACATTCCTGCGTTCAAAGCTTTCACCGGACAGCTGGACAATCACAGAGTAATTGCCGTAATCTTCCATCAAACAAGAAACAGGAACAACCAAGCCTTCATCACCGCTTCCAACAGCCAACTGTACTTGTGTGAAACTACCTTCCGGCATTTCCACTCCTTCATTAACCTCGGCATAAACAGAAATCAACGGTTGATCAGCTTCTACTACTTTACCAACAGATAGAATTTTCCCACCTTGTTCATTCAGACTCGACCATGTGCTTTGCTTCGGCTGATACCAGATGTTGCCAATGTTTTGAAGCTCGGCACTATACTTCGGACTAACCTGTACTTCCAGCAAGCTACTTTTGTGACTGGTTACCGTCACCAACCCATCTCCCTGATTGGCAAAACCTCCATTGACCGATTGTATCGACTTAATGAATCCATTCATTGGTGCGGTGATTTGTTTGCCTCCTGCACTGTACCCACTACTCAACGTTTCATAGTTGGTCTTGGCAACCAGATACTTTTGCTCTACTTGCTCAAATTCGGCCTTAGGTACAATCTTCGACTCGTACAGTTCCTTCTTTCGTTCGTATTCAGATTTGGCTTGCTCAAATTCGGCCTTGGCTTTTTGAATCTCCGCATTCAGGTTATTTGAGGTAAGCCCTTCACTGCTAATGGTCATCAATACCTGACCTTTCTTTACAGCACTTCCTTCGGTCAATACACCTGAACTAAAACTCACTCGCCCACTAGTCGGAGCAACTAAAGTTTGATAATCAGAAGGTGCTACCTTCCAAACACCAGATGTAGGAATCGTTTGAAACACTTCTTTCTTCAATACAGCAGCCGTTTGAAACTCCATCTTCCATGCTTGCTCTTTGAGGAAGGTAATGGCATTGCCGTTTTCTTCCTCACCACCCAAAGCTTTTTCAGCCTCTTCTAAAGAAGCAAAAACAGGAATGTCATTCAGCACAATCCTATCCGAATAGGCAGGTGTTTTCAGTTCAAACACCAACTGATAAATCCCTGCTTCTTTGGGTTGAAGTGATGGTCCAAAGATGCCCGGAGAAGAAGGAGCATCCACCTTATGGCGAATTCCTTTTTCGCCTTTGATCAAACTCACCGTTACACTTCCTTCTTTCACGGACTGATGCCCATTCAGCACCGTAAAGTGAGCCGCAAAACGACTGGTTTCACCTACCACCAAGGCAGGGAACTCTACAAACAATTCCGTTTGGTCTGTCCAAACCGTATAATCCACCGTTGGCTTACCTTCACTCACTTGTGAGTGACCACCATTCTCGTCATGTGGATGTCCATGATCTTCCGTTGATTGGCATGAAAATACCAGCAACGAAAACAATACTATTATATATCGCATATCAATTTTATTTTAATGATTAATGATCGTGATGGGTGCTACCATCCTCGTGTTTATGGATTCCTTCTTCTTCCACTTGAGTAGAATCGCTACCTAAGGTAAACTCTTCCTGTTCATTGTGTGGATACCCATGTTTATGGTCACCATCATCATGACTGTGTCCGTGATCTTCATCAGCTTCACCAGCTTCATCATGCGGGTGTGCATGAGATTCCGTGTCATGCGGATGTCCATGCTCTTCATTTGCTTTTTTGCCCGTACAGGCAACAGCAAATACAAAAGTTAATGCGATAAGAATATTTGAAATTTCCATCATAATTCGATTTTTAAGATTTTACAATTGATGTTTCAATAATTGATTTTGCGATATATAAAGTTGGTATTGCATATCCAGCATGGCATCATGAGCCTGCCTATAAAACTGAAGCTCCATGTAATATTCAAGGAATGACAGCTCACCCAGTTGATAGGCTTGCAGCAACAATTCATCACTATTCAGACCTGAAAGGGTAGCCTCATACTCCTGAAATTTGGAAAGCATGATTTGATAATCATTGTATTGCTTCTCAAAAGATGCATAGGCTTGAAGTGTCTTTGATGAAGTAAAGGTTTGCTGAAAATCCAATTGTGATTGAGCAGCTTTCACCTTATTTCGATTACTCCACAAGGGGATAGAAATACCAGCATATACACCCGAATAGTAAGAACCAGAAATACCCTGATGATTATACCCAGCTGTCAGGTTAGGCAAGGATTTGTTCTTAGCCAGATTCAATGACTGTTGTGCAATAGCTTCTTGTTGTTTTAACTGTGTCAATACAGGGTCTATAACCTGCTTTTCCTGCCATACAGAATCTTTTGCAGCCAAAACCAATGATTCACTGTACTCGCCTTGCGTGAAGCTTAGTTCATTACCGCCATTTAAATTGACCAACTGCAAAAGCGTGTTTTTTACATCACTTTCGATCTGTTGGACTTTGAACTGCTCCTGCATCCATGCCACTTTAGCTTTATTCAGTTCCAAGATACCGACCTGTTCCTTTTCATAAAGCTCCTGTACCTGATCAATCACCTGCTTGGCTTGCTCAACTCTGAGAGTTTCAGTATCCAATCGGTTATTTAGGTAGATAAGGTTCAGACAGTGATTTTTGGCCTCTGCCAGTATATCCAGCCTTTTCGCTTGGTAGTCCAATTCCAATTGAACTGATTGCTGTTCAATAAGACTACCACGGGCACTGTAAACCGTTGGAAACTCAAAAGACTGACTAATCTGAAACTCTGCATAATCAGCTGTGCTATGATCTCCAAAAGGAAGATAATAAGCTCCCAATTGGGGATCAGGTAAATTGTTACCGGATTTCAACTCAAGGCTTTTGCTCTCCACATATTCGGATAGTGCTTTTAATTCTTGGTTGTTTTGTTCGACCTGTTTTAGGATACTATCTATCGATGGCGATTGAGCAAAACCCCCAAACGCCAACAAGCATCCGCACAGTGCGAACACAATATTTTTATACATGTAAATTGATTTTTAGGATTAATCTAATGATGTGAAACACACAATTACGTGTGTCCGTGACAAGTCAATACTTGCCAGAAACGATTATCCTAAAGAAGGGGGACCCCGAAGTGGGTTTGTGCATAAGAAAGGATCATCCGACCAAATATCATTGAAAAGCACATATCGGTGCAATCCAATATCGGTTTCTTTTACAGAAAACTTCCAAGAAGCATTACGAACGAATACTTTAACTACAACCTGCTTTATTGTCTTTACATGCTCAACAGTGGTAGTTATATGTTGATGCGTGTGGTTAGCATGAGAATGATTCTTAAAAAGAAAATCTAAGAAAGTCTTTTCCTCGTGTTCGTCATCCTCTTCATCTGAGTGATGATGGTGGTCTGAATCATGATGGTGATGATGTGATTCTCCAATCAATTCCTTATGCCCATCAAGGTCATGGTCATGATGCACATGCGGAAAGGCATTGTGCATCATACCAAATAGTATGATGACCAAAATAGAATACGCCTTGATTTGATTAAGAAATTTCATCAGATTTCAAAAATAGGAAATTCAAATCTCTTTTCATATTAGAATCCCTACAACCTTAAGACACAACTCACCCGTCCCACTCCCAACTCCCTCCAGTCGGCTCTTTCCGTTCGTACCTCACTCTTTTCATTCACCCACTTTCTGCACCGCACAGCAAGAGCATTCCTTCATTCCTTTTCGTTGCACTCCAATTCATTCAGTCACGCACTTACTTTTTCCCAACGCACACCCCAACGCAGGTAAAGCCGGTTTTATTTTAACAGCATCGTTAAGTCTTAATACTGTCTTTCAAATCTCATATTTGGATATATATATTGTGTTAAATCCAATGATTTACTCTTTGTTTTGTCATATAGTTCATCGCAAATTTTGTCAAACGTTAATTTACAATCACCACTTAACCAATAGTCAAACTCTTGGATTGATAGTACTAACAGCTTACTAAAATGAGAAAGAATTTCCGGATTTTTTGTGACAATAATATATCTAAAATTACAAGAATTTTCATTATTTAGATAGTCTATTCTTGCCTGAACTTTAGATTCCCAATCTTTTCGTTGTTTACCTAAACTTCTTTTCATTTCAATTGGATCATGTGCTTGTACACTTGAATGAAGAGCGTGGCATTTTGCTTCGATATAAAGTAGCTCACCATTCTCGCTTTCAACTATTAAATCAATATCACCAAGCTCTTTTTTTCCGTCGTAAAGGTATTTGTTTTTATCTATAGTTCTAAAACCATGAAAAGAAGCAATTTGAGAAATTTCGTCTTCAAAACACGAACTCAATCTCTTTTTGTACCTCTCTCCCAAGTTCTTTGTTTCAAGAAGCTCGTAATGGATATGAGTCTGAATTCCTTGAAAAAGCAATTCTAAAGATATCAAGTACATATCTTTGACTTTTATAACGGGCTTTTTGTCGATGTAATGATACCTCATTTCGTCTAAAATGAATTCGTTTGAATCGAAACTTAAGAAACCCAAGAAAGAATATAGTTTTGGATTCAATATATCTAATTGCGATTTGTTAAAAACGAGCAGCTTAGTGTAGTGTAGATGGTTAAATATATTCAGGTGGTCAATTAAGTCTTCATTATCAAGAATAAATTTATAAAAAGCTTCTTCAAACCTTTCCTTATAAGCCATGATAAGAGTATTAAACATATTTTTAATATCCTTGAGACTAAACCCATAATGCTCTTGTATTAAGTCGTCAATAAGCATGTATTTATTAAATAATTCATCAATAATCTCGGTTGTTTGCTTCAGGTTAAGATTGTTGGTAAGATGTTCTTGAATTCGGATGCCATAGAGATTTAATTGTTCAGTTTCTTCTGATGTACCCAACTCTTGTATTGAAATTTTTAGCTGCTCAGTTTCTGTATTGTATTGATAAGTATTAAATAATTCAAGGAAATTTAAACTTTGAAAGAATGAATTCAATTCCTTTGTCCTACCAATTAATTCATTAATTCGCGTTAAATTAAAAGGAGGGCTGACTTCAGTTGAAATATTTCCGTATTTAATAAGTGAAGATATTATGTACTTAAAAGTGTCTGTATTAGTAATTCGGATTATTTTGTCTGATACACCACGCGACTGGAAAGCTTCTCGAACATTGGTAAAATTCAATGAGGCGATGAAATAACAGAATTCTACCTGAGTTGAGTTTTTACAACAAACCCTAAACTCCTCTAGCTTTGAATTTAACTTCTTTGTCAAGATTTCTTTTATTGTTTTCTTTTCAGTTATAATGGTCATTGGTTTTTTACTTTATTTTGAACACATAATTTCTTGGTTACAAAATTCAATCAACTTTATTAACTCCTATATAATACAGCGTTAAATATTTTATGGAAAGAATAAAACTGTGTAATTTAGCTATTTAAGCCAACTTACGAAGATTAAAAAACCTTCAGGCAAGTACTTCAGGTAAACCTTTGTACCCGCCTTCGGTAAAAGTCCGGTATAAGTACTAATGGTCGCTAAGGCCTTTCGCACAGTCCAAAACCATAAGCACCCATACCTTTGCCCACAGCTGCCCTCATGTTGTATTTCCATAACACTTTTTGCAGAAGACCAACGCTGGGTACAAAACAATCCTCGTTCCTGTGGTTGTTTAGAACCGCCAGCACACAGGCAAAAAGAAATAGCCCCCTAAAGCCGCGCATGTGCTATATGCTCCGGAAATACAACGGCCAAGCTATATTAACATAATGTGGCGTTATTAAAGCATTCACACAAGGCTTCCCTCAATCCAAAAATGTTAAATAACAACATTATGTGTAAATAGCCCCACAAAGCAACCACACAACCAACCGCACGGCCGAAGACTCCATCAGATGCCCCAACCTCCCTTTCAAAGGTGCATAAAAACAGACTTACTTTTAATAGCTTCCCATGTGCCTTGGGTAGGCTCAAATTCAGTAAACTGTAATTTTTCACCAACCCGGCACCACGCATAAGCCAAGCTCCTCATTTCACCAGGTAATCCCAACCCTATAACATAGCCCGAACATATGTTTCAAGCCTTTATTCTAAATAAAATATATAAAGCCTTAAACAAGCTCGGTCTTTATGTTATCCCTACGCTATTACCGGCTCACTCATCACTCCGCTTATCTTTACTGCGCAAATAAGGAGGTAAGTCTGTTTTTATGTTATAGTCTACCCCGTAAATTAAAATTCCCAAACCCAAACCACCCTTCCAATACAAGTGCCCTTATTAAAAAAGTAAAAAGCAAAGCAAGTTAGTGCTGTTTGCGCCAGCCTCCGCTATGGTCTACAAGGTCAAGCCCTCCGGGTTTTGAAGGAAATCCAATGCTCTTTAAATCAAAGGTTATATTTCCATACAAAAACCTTGATAGCCCATCCATCTCAGCACTGAAAAAAGAAGCTTTCTTTCTTCTTTTTTTTCTGGTTTTTTTCTGTCTTTCTTTTGAAAAATAAGGGCGAAGCGCAGCGAGCTAAATATTAAATGCTCGTACTATGCACACTTTTAAATTGAAAACTTACAGGATAGGATTTAAAACACAAAAGCACCATTTTTTCATTCTTTCAAAAGGCTACAATGCAGGTAAACCTCTGGAAAATCCCTGTCCAAATTGTTTTATCTTGATGACAGAAACAGAGGAAGAAAAGAATTTTTATTTCTGGTTATGCTATGGTTTATGGCAAGCCCGCGGATTCTACGAGCACCTTATAGGGTCGGTTATTCCATTTTTAAAAATTGGAGATGCAAGATCGGTTTTATTAACGGGTACCGAGAAAGCTTTAAAAGATAGAAAAAAGTATATGCAGTCCTTGAGTTTGCTACAGGACTTCGAGAATAAAAAGAAGGTCTTGGAAAGGCAAATTCAGTTAATTAGAGAAGTTAAACGCGCTATTATGATTAAAATACTTTTAGAATAAAAAAGGCTCCATGAAACACGGAGCCTTTCGGACACAGCTAACGGTTAGAGCATAGATCAACTGGACTTTTTAGCCCGAATGAATTTGCCCAGAGCCTTGATCAACCACTTTAATAGGATGGACACTGTAAAGCTGACCAAAGCACCTACCGCAGCTAATACTGATGTGTGAACAAGGTCACCGGTACTTATATTGGCTAATACAGTTAACAATGTGCCGCCAGCTGTACCTACTTTAGTACCGGTGCTATTAATGGGATTAACCATCTTTTTTTATAGCATTTACGCTTCCATCATCTACAGTAACCTGACTAACGGCAGTTAAAACACTACCGCCAACAGCTAAGTACCCCCCAATGGTAACCAGTCCGGCGGGTAAAGTTATTGGAGCGGATAATAATGCACCACCGGCAGCAGCCAAACCTAAGCCGACTAATCGTAAAATTTTGAAAAACTTTGGAGTTGGAGCTTTTGCTCTTTGTAAAATATTCATTGTCTAAAATTGTTTAAGATTAAAAGATGAATTAAAAACGGATGGAAGAACCTTTAAGCTCCTCCATCAACACTTACAAGAGATAAAGCATTAAATGCCCCGTTTTTCAACGGATAGAAATTCCCGTTAACTTCTTGGTAGAACTCTACTCCAAAAGCTAGGAATAGGGGGGAAGTACTAGCTGCAGTCAATGCATTAGTGAGATTAATAACTGCCTCAGTTTGTGGGCCAATCTCAATCTCCGGGCTTTCTGAAGTCACCAGGTTGAAGGTGTCCGCTTCAAAATCAATTTCCGCACCGGCAGACACAAATTTCATGTGTGTCGCCCCTTGAGGTGCAGCAATAGTATTTTGTGGTACAAAACCTGCGATATCGATTACCGCCTCACCAGACACACGGTTAATGCTGGCATCATAAGGGGCATACAGCGTAGCACCTAAACGGCCACCGTTATTGAATTCAAAACCCTGAAGCAATTCTAATTCTCCATCAAGCACGTTTCGTTCTCCACGTGTATTGGTTATATCAGCCTTAACAACTTTAACCATTTCCTTTGTCAGTCGAGCTGTCACACGGCTATCGGAAGTTCGCAATAGGAGAGGACGTAAAGCCGTTCTTAACATTCTTCCTGCTGCCCCAGCTCTTCCAAATTCAGCTCCGTTTTCTCGAGTTCTCTGAAAAGCAGGATCATTCTTAATTCGATCTTTATCCACTCCGCCTTTTTCACGGGCTAGATAACCATCTTTCGTCTTGTAAAAGGAAACATCTCCAATGGATCCTTTAAGTTTGATAATACCTTTTTGTCTTGCCATAACGTAAATAATTTGATTAGAAAGCTAATCTATTAGATGCTTAGAAAGCTTACAAAACCATGTTTCCGGCATGGGTCATAATGACCGAACTGTTAAAAATTGTCACCTTATTATTCTAGTTTTAACTAACTTAGAGCCATATATAGAGCATACATAAAGTATGACTTATGCGTTTAGACAGAAGTTGCATATACCCTAAAGATGTGCAGCGGATCACAGGCAAAAGTGAACGATCAGGAAGACGACTTCTTCAGAAGATAAAGGAAAAGCTAGGCAAGCAAGATCATCAGTTTATTACAGTAGAAGAGTTTGCTTCATACACAGGGATTTGTTCAGACTTGGTTCGTAAATACATCACAGATTAGCTTAAAAAACAATAGGTTCTAATCGAAGATTTTCCTGCTCCAAAACCATAAAATTTGATGACTTTTGTGTATATTTAAGTAAAGAAAAATAGTTCTTTGTTATCATGTTGACCCGCACTTGAGGCACATATAAAAACAATGGGAATCAATAAAAATGTACCCCATTCGGTGCCCTAAAGTTGAATTTATTAGTGTAACTAATTGGCATATAAGATATTAGATGTGGTGGTTATCATCCTGCCACCCCGACTCGTTCAGCCTCTAAGGTAACTTAGAGGCTTTTTTTATGCCCAATTTTGGATTAAATCGGATGAAAAGAATAGGTCATAGATGGACACAAACTATAAGTTGAAATGAGCCAAAACCTTTATTCATTTTTTATGTGAATGAAAAAATACTGTAGATACCAGTACTGATAATTTAACAACTTCAGATTAATAAATGGTGCATTATGTTATTTTGATTCAAGTTAATCTCAATCCTTGTATGATAAATACCACTACTTCCTTACAAATATAAAATCACCGCCTTCGTCCCCCGTTTCTTTGATGTCACCGTAAAGTGGAACTTGGCTGTTGGGGCTGTTGTTAATAACGGCAATTCTAAAACTACTGAAAAGCTGTTCGGCAGATAATGTTTTGTTGAGGTTTTCTTGTAATCTTTTTGTAAGGTATTCTAGAAAAATACTGTTGTCGGGTACGGTATTCATAGCGCCAGAAGTCATAGCTTTTCTACTGGGTAGCTTATATAACTCCTCAACGGCCTTTTGGTTATTAAAAGCATCTCTGGTTTTAAAAATTCCCCCACTAAAGCAAGCATCAGATACTAATAAAGTATGTTTTGTGTTTATACCCGAGATGTAATCTCTTAATAATGAATTGGAGAACCAATTTGCTCTGTTGTCTTTAGAGGCATCTTTGGGTAGCCAATATCCCTTTTCTAAGGTTTTGTCCCATACGCCATGCCCAGCATAAAAAATAAGCAGGTTATCGTTTTCTTTTATATTTTTAGAGAGGAAATCTAGCTGAGTAACAATTTGGCTTCTGGTTGGGTTTTTTAAAAAGTAAATGTTTTCAGTATAAAAGGTATAGTTTTCTGTAAGTGTATGGATTAGTTTTTTGCCATCTTTTATGGGGTTGTTAAGATCATTTAAATTTGGGTCATCGTAGTCTTGAACCCCAATTACTAACAGATAATTTTTAGCTTTTTCTAATTGATAGGCTGTTGATTCATCTATAATTCCATTTACATCTGAAAATCTTTGACGGTTGTAATGTTGTGCTCTTTGTAATTCATTATAAGCAAAGTATGTTTTGCCGTTTCTTTTGTTAATTAGTTTCGTTTCAAGTATATGAAATTCAGCATTGGCATAACTGTACTGTGCATCTTTAAAATCAAACGTGCAGAAATTTTCGTTTAAGGCTTTTGCTTCTTCTAAAGGTATGTGAACAAATAGTGAATCTCTATTCTGAAAAAACAGGATGAAATATTCTTCATCGGGGTTATAGATGTTAGTTATTAAATGACACTTAATTGATTTGTGTGCCATTTGGTTAATGATACTTTTTCGGAATTCATGTTTCTGAGTTTCTATATTTTCTGCAGAAGTACGCAGATTAAATTCTAGTGTTTTTTCATACTTACCTTGTTCTAACCACTTTTTAAGTTCCTGTGAGACATATAAGTTGATTTTTTCTTCTGTTGTAACGGTCAAAAGCTGATAAAGTTTAACTTGGTTTAATTGCAATGAGCCATTTTTAACTTTTACTTCTAGATTGTAGTTGGCATTTGTGTTGTATTGCTTTAATATTAATTTATCGTTTATATAACTTTTACAACTGTCTTTTATCCTAATGAATTTTAAAGTGTTTTCTGTCTTAGGATTTGTTAGAATAGATTCTTTTCCATTGATTAAAAAAGTGGTTGGATTAACTTGAATGTTGATTTCGGTTTCATTAAAAAGAATAGAGAAACTTTTGCAACGGATCTCGTTAAGATTAATTTCTAAATTGTAATTAATTTTAGACGCTTCTATTAGAGTGTTGTTAACACTGCATTCTTTGTTGCCCAGTGAGCTTATATTATAGTTATCGTTTTGGATTTTTGCTAAACCCTGTTTCTGTTCTATTTTTTCACCTGCTCCAAATCTCAGTTTAAAAACTAAATCACCAGTAGGCCATTGGTGTTTAGCAGGCTTGAAATTTTCGTAAAAAACCAAGTTTTGTTGGTGTTTCCACAAGTCTTGTCCTATTGATAAATAGGTGTTTAAGACGATGAAAAAAATAAAAAGTGCTGTTCTCATGTTTATGTGTTACTTCCTTACAAATATAAAATCACCGCCTTCATCCCCAGTTTCTTTAATGTCACCGTAAAGGGGTACTTGGCTGTTGGGGCTGTTGTTAATTACCGCAATTCTAAAGCTACTAAAAAGCTGTTCGGCAGTTAATGTTTTGTTTTGGTTTTCTTGTAAACGTTTAATTAAAAAGTCTAGAAACACACTTTTGTCGGGAACGGTATTCATAGCGCCCGAAGTAATTGCCTTTCTACTGGGTAGCTTGTACAATTCTTGCATGGCTTTTTGTTCGTAAAAAGCATTACGTGTTTTAAATATTCCGCCACTGAAGCAAGCGTCTGAAATCAACAAAGTATGTCTGCTTTTTATCCCCGAAATGTAATCTTTCAGCAATGAATTAGAAAACCAGTTGGCACGATCGTCTTTACTGGCATCGGAGGGAAGCCAATAACCTTTTTGTAAGTTTTCGTCCCAAGTACCATGGCCGGCATAGAAAATTAACAAGTTGTCTTTAGCAGTGATTTTTTTAGAAAGTTCATCAAAAGTCTTAATTACGTCTGTTCGGGAAGGGTTTTCTAAGGAAAAGATATTGTCTGTATAAAAGGTGTATTCGGTTAATAAAACCTCTTTTATACGTCGGCCGTCTGCTATTGGGTTATTCAAATCGTTAATTCTATCGTCTTCATAATCGTTGATACCAATGATTAAAGCATAGTTTTTAGCGGCTTCAATTTGGTTTACAACTACCTCGTCAAAAACTTCGGTAACATCTCTAAATTGTTGTTTGTTGTAATGCTGGGCATCGGCTAAGTTGTTGTAGACATAGAATTTCTTTCCGGTGTTTTTGTCCACCATTTCCATGTTTTTAACGGTGTAATTGCCTTTATTAAAATCAAAATTGGCATTCTGAAATTCAAACCTACAGAAATTAGTGCCAATCTCTTTGGCATCATCTACCGGAACGTGGGCATACATGGTGTTCAGCTCAAAAAACTCTAAACTGAAATATTCTTCGTCGGCATTGTAATCATTCCTTAAAGGATGGCATTTTATTTTTCCCTCTGCCAGCGTGTTCACGATTTCCTGCCGAAGGGTATCTTTTACCAAAGCAATGTTGTCGTTGCTTACACGCTGTTCAAAATCTATGGTTTTTTCAAACCTTCCTTTTTCTAACCAAGAAGCTAGATTTAAGGAAATGTACTGACTAATAATTTCAGGGTCGGAAAGTGGTTTTAACGATTTTAGACTTATGTATTCCAGCATTAAATCGCCAGGCCCACGTAGCGAAAAGAAGAGTTCAGGAAGTGCTTTTTCAGCAAAATACTGTTTTACTTCATAGCCGTTGGCGTAAACCGATAAACCATCTTCCTTTTTTACAATCTGAATTTTAACTACACTTTCAATTCCTTCACGGGTGATAGAAAATCTTCCACTGCTAAAAACATTGCTGTTGTCGTACACTTCAACATCGGCAGAATCAAAACGGATTTCCGCAGCATCTGCACTGTGTGAAGCAATTTCCATTTCGAAAACATAATATTTAGGAAGTTTAACGGGTAACTGAAAACGAAATTCAAAGCGGGGTCTTTCTTCTTCGGCATGAATACGATAGAAACCGTCTACAACTTCTGCATAAGTATTTGGGAAGTCTTTAAACTGCGTTGGCCAGTTGTTTTTATTGTTGTCAAAATTGTCGGTAAAAACAGTTTCTGATTGGTAACGGTACAATTCCTGTCCGTAGCTTTTTATTAGAAAGCTGAAAAAGAGACTTATGAAAAACAGAAATTGTAAACGCATATCCGAAATTGCTAAGAACTAAATCTAGTTCCTAAATTCTCTCCATGCAAGGTTTTAACAATTCCGTTGGTTTTCTTTCCATTCAGAATGTAGGTATCAATGCCTTTTTCGGCACATCTTCTGGCGGTATCAAATTTAGAACGCATGCCACCACGGCCACCGGTTGATTTAGCCGAAAGAATGTAGTTTTCTACTTCTTCGTCATTGTCTCCAATAACCACTTCTTTTATTAATTCTGAAGTGGGTAATTCTGGGTTTCCAGTGTAAAGTCCGTTTACATTGGTTAATAAAAGCAATGCGTCTGCTTTAATTAAAAATGCCGTTAAACCAGCCAATTCATCGTTATCGGTAAACATTAACTCTTTTAAAGAAACTACGTCGTTTTCATTCACAATCGGAATTACTTGATCGTTTAAAAGCCCTTTAAAACAGTTTTTCATGTTTTTATAATGTTCGGTACCTAAAAAATCTTCTTTGGTAGCCAATACTTGTGCGCAATAGAGTTGGTGTTTTAAGAACATTTCAGAATAAATGTTCATCAATTTAACCTGACCTATTGAACTGTATACCTGACGCTGAATGGTTTCGTCTGTAGTTTTTGTAAGCTTGTACAACGATTTACCTGCGCCAACCGCACCACTAGAAACCAATATTATAGAAATGCCTTCTTTCTTTAATTCCGCAATTTGATCAACGGTAGACTGAATAACGGATAAGTCCAAGTCACCACTTTCTGTGGTTAAAACATTGGTCCCTATTTTTACAACTACGCGCTTTACGTTTTTTGCTGTCATGTTTTTCAGTCTGAAAATTTATTCTTTAAGTTAGAAAGTCATACTATCACTCTTGGTTCTATTTTTAAAAGAAGATTACCGTTATAGATAATTTAGCCTTAAGTGATGGCATGACTGGAAAAATATTTTATGGCAGTTTTAAACTGCCTAAAATGCTGAAGGTTTTAATCTCAGACCTGTATTTTCTTCTAAACCGAACATCAAGTTCATGTTCTGAACCGCCTGTCCGGAAGCACCTTTTACCAAATTGTCAATTACAGAAATAACGTGTAATTTATCATCGTATTTCTGAACGTAAACCAAACAATTGTTGGTGTTTACGATTTGTTTCAAGTTCGGGTTCTCTTTCACCACGTGGGTAAACGGATCGTTTTTGTAGAATTCCGTAAACATAGCTTCGGCTTCTTCTTGAGACTTATCAGAATCAATGTAGATAGAAGCAATAATGCCACGCGTAAAATCACCACGGAAAGGAACAAAATTCACTTTCTTATTAAAACCAGATTGCAGTTGCGCCAAGCTCTGACCAATTTCCGTTAAATGTTGGTGGTCAAATGCTTTGTAAACCGACATATTGCTGTTTCTCCAGCTAAAGTGAGAAGTAGAAGTTGGTTTTTGTCCCGCACCGGTTGAACCGGTAATGGCCGTTACATGTACTTCTCCGTTTAATAAATTATTAGCGGCAAGCGGCAAAATCCCTAACTGAATGCACGTAGCAAAACAACCCGGGTTGGCTATATGTTTAGCTGATTTTATGGATTCTTTGTTTAATTCCGGTAAGCCGTAAACAAAGTCGTTACCTTCTCTTTTATGTCTGAAGTCGGTACTTAGGTCTACAATTTTAACATTATAGAAATCAGGATTGATATCTAAGAATTTCTTAGCATCACCATGGCCCAAACACATGATTAAAACATCAATTTCGGTACTTAACTGATCGGTAAAAACCAAGTCAGTGTAACCAATTAAATCTTGGTGTACAGCGTAAACCGGATTACCGGCGTTGGAATTACTATGTACAAATTGTATATCGGCTTCTGGGTGATTCACTAAGATTCGAAGTAATTCGCCTCCTGTATAACCTGCTCCGCCTACTATGCCTATTTTCATTTTTTATTAATTAATAATGAAGAATGTAGAATTAATAATGATGGAAATTGAAACAATCCGTTTGCTCACTAACCCCATTATTAATTATATAATTATTCATTAACCTTGAAGTAAATGCTGGTTTGGTTTCCGAATATTTTTGAGAAGCCTTTCACATCATCACCACTCCAAGTGTTGTTCATTTCTCCGTAAGAACCGAATTTAGAAGACATTAAGTCGTTTGGTGATTCAATTCCTAGAATGTAGAATCTATAAGGAGACAGTTGAACTTTAACCTTACCATTCACTTTATCTTGAGTGCTTTCTAAGAATTTTTCAATATCTCTCATAGCAGGCTCTAAGAATTGTCCTTCGTGAACAAAGTTTCCGTATTGATTGGCAATAGGATCTTTTGTGTTTAACTGAACCTTAGTTAAAGTGTGTTTTTCTAAAGCGTGGTGTGCTTTCACCAAAATAGTTGGTGCAGCGGCTTCAAAACCAACACGTCCTTTAATACCAATAATGGTATCACCAACATGAATATCTCTACCCACACCGTAAGGCGCAGCAATTTTTTCTAATGCCACAATGGTTTCAACCGGGTTGTTGTAACGTGTGCCGTTTAATGCAATAGGTTCACCTTTTACAAATTCAATTTCTACCACTTCTTCACCGGTTTTAGTTACTTGGGTAGGCCAAGCTTCTTCTGGTAAATATTGATTAGAAGTTAAGGTTTCGGAACCACCAACAGACGTTCCCCAAAGGCCTTTATTAATTGAATATTTGTTTTTAGACCATTCGCGTTGTACGCCTTTGGCTTTCAAATAGTCAATCTCGTCTTCTCTAGAAAGTTTGTTGTCACGAATAGGGGTGATGATACCTACTTCCGGACACATAATGTGGAAGGTCATATCAAAACGAACCTGATCGTTACCAGCACCTGTACTTCCGTGAGCAATATAGTCTGCACCTACTTTTTTAGCATAGGCAGCAATAGCAATCGCTTGAAAAACACGTTCGGCACTCACCGAAAGCGGATACGTATTGTTTTTTAATACATTACCAGCAATCAAGTATTTGACACACTTCTTGTAGAAGATGTCCGTTTCGTCTAAAGTGGAATGTTCTACAACACCCAATTCAAGCGCTTTTTTCTTAATGTCGTCTAGTTCTTCCGCAGAAAAACCACCAGTATTAACAATGGCAGAATATACATCCAGCCCTAAATCATCGGATAAATATTTAACACAGTAGGTAGTATCCAAACCACCACTGAATGCTAAAACTACTTTTTTCCCCATTATAGGTATAGTACGTTTTTAGTTAAACAAGGTGCAAATTTAAGAAAAAACTTTGCTAAATCGTTTTAGGTAGGCAGCTTCCTTAATTTGCTTTAGTCGTTTCATCACATTTATCTTGCTTAAAAAATTCCATTTGGTCTTTTTCTTCGCTTTAGGATCGAATAACATAGCTGTACAAAGACAGTTTTTTCTTTCCTTGCTTTGCAAGATTTGGTAGTTAACGCAACTTTGGCAACCCTTCCAGAATTCATCGTCTTCCGTTAACTCAGAAAAGGTAACCGGGTGGTAACCTAACTGCGAATTAATTTTCATTACGGCTAAACTTGTAGTTAAACCAAATAGCTTAGCTTCGGGGAATTTTTTTCTGGAAAGCTCGAAAGCTTTTTCTTTTATTTTTGTAGCTAGTCCGTAATGTCTGTATTCAGGAAATACAATAAGGCCAGAGTTGGCGGCGTATCTTTTTCCTTGCCAAGATTCTATATAACAAAACCCAACGGGCTTAAGTGTTTTCTTTTCAAGCGCAATAATAGCTTTACCGGCAGACATCTGTTTCTGCAAGTATTCTGGTGAACGTTTGGCAATCCCGGTACCACGGGCTTTTGCACTTTCAGCCATCTCATCACAAATGGCTTCTGCATAATGGTGATCTTTTTCGTCTGCTACTCTAACAATAAATTCTGACATGGACTTTTTTAGAAATAAAGATTTGAATTGAACGGCATATTCACTCTTGATTAGAAAGAGTTGGTAGCAGGTCCGTGCCTGAAGTGGTACTTGGTAATATGGGAGATATATTCGTTCATCTTTATAAAAGAACCGCAAAGAAACTAAATGATAAACATTCTAACAAACAAAAAAAATCAAATTGAAATTATTTATTCGAAAGGGTTAGAAAAATCGACATTATTAATGAATTCTTCGTCGTCCAATAATTTAATAAAAGCCAATAAATCTTCTTTTTCTTGTTCTGTTAATCCTAATGGGCAACCGTTACAATTGTTAGAGCCTGCAATAATCTGAGGGTCTAAATTAGGGCTGTCAAATACAATGTGCTCGTTATAATGGTCTAAAACTTCTCTTAAGGTCTGAAAACGGCCATCATGCATATATGGCGCCGTATACCCAATATTACGTAAAGAAGGTGTTTTGAATTTACCATTGTCGTTAGAATTACCAGAAATATCACCACGTCCTTTGTCAAGTAAGTACTTATCTAAACCGTTGTTGTGAAATTCCTGTACCATTAATTGCGGGGAAGCATGGCAATCGCCACAATTAGCACCACGAACAACTCCTGGTTCGGGATGAGTGAAAAAGAGAACTCTTCCTCTTTCTTCTTTTTCAGATAGCTGATATTCTTTTTTAAGGTATTGGTCAAATTTAGAATCTTCAGAAATCAATGTTCTTTCGAAATGAGCGATAGCAGTAGCTAAATGTGTTTTTTCAATGCTATCAATTTTAAAGACTTTAAAAAAAAGAGAATCGTATAAGCTAGAATTATTCAAACGCGTTAGTGCCTCTTCAATTGGCAAGTTCATTTCATTTATGTTTTCTATCGGGAAAATAGTTTGTTGCTCTAAAGAAGCCGCTCTTCCGTCCCAAAAAAAAGAAGTTTGCCAAGCTTGGTTAGTTATTGACATTGAGTTGCGTGAAGTTCTTCTGCCGTTTACACCATTACTAAATACTTTGTTATCGGAAAATGCAAACTCTTGTTTATGACAACTGGCACAGCTAACGGTTGTATCTGAGGATAAAATAGGATCGTAAAATAGCTTTCTACCCAATTCTACCACATCTTCTTGTAGGGGCGCTACATCTTTGGGTATTAAAGGAACTCCAAAGTAGGAAGGGAAAGAATAACTTTTTTCGGGTGTTTTATCTATAGGTTCAATTTCAGATTCAGTCTTTTTTTTACAAGCCGTGAACAAGAAAAGCCCAAGAATAGTTATGATGTGAATTGATCTCCAATGAATCATAGTGCAAATGTACTAAATATGATTCAATCGGTGTACTTTTGACCCTTAGTGCGTAAAGTCTTAAAATACATATTAAAGTTCTTTCTTGGCTTATTGGCCTTGCTACTTCTTATTGTGGTTCTTCTGGTATTTACCATTAACCACAAAAAAGTGAATAATTTTATTTGCAATAAGGCCTCAACAATTCTTTCTGAAAAAACCGGAGAAAAAATTTATATAAGGCATTTTACCCTATTACAAGATCATACACTAGAGGTAGATTCTGTTTTTGCTGCCTCTCCAAATGGAGATACCTTGGGTTTAATTCCTCATTTGGCTTTTGATATGAATCTTCATTCTTTGTTGTATTCTTCTTTTAATCCAAAATATTTAAGGGTAGATAATGCAACTATTAAAATTGTAAGAGACTCTAATGAGGTTTTTAACTTTCAATATTTTATAGACGCCTTTGCTAGTGAAAAAACAGATACTACTAGTTCTGGAATGGCAATTGATTTAAGCGGCGCCATTGTTTCCATAAATAATTCTTACGTTTTATACCATGATCAGTCCTTGGAAATGAAGACTGAAAATCATATTGGTACCATTTCTATTGCTGCGGGTAGAATTGATTTAGACCGCGTCTTTTTTGGAATTGAAAAATTAGCCATTTCTGAAACAATGTCTGATTTCCGTTTAGATGATTTGTATTTAGATGGGAACCTAAAAGATATAGAAGGTGAAAATGTACGTGTTGATGTAGAACATAATTCTTATGTGGGAAATGATTTCCGGTTTAACATTCCTTTTTTTAAACTGAATTTAGATACCGCTAATTACCAAATAGACAGTCTTTATTTATTAGCACAAGAAAGTGGTTATGATGACGGAGATCTTATAGCTAAAGCCCAAGTATCACCATTTCGTTGGAAGGAATACGCCACTGACACCATCCGTTTAGATGCCTATTGGAAAAAAGACAAGTCCATTGATGTTAAAGAACTGTTGGTTTCTTATGGAAAAAATGAAGTTAAAGCCAATGCGTTTGTTTCGTTTTTGTCCGATTCTATATTTTTTGAAAACCCACTTCTGGCAGAAAAAATACAATTACAGTTGCAAACTAAAGTAGAGCCAAAGTTTGTGATGGAAATGGCCAATTTTCAGAACGAGTATTTGTCTAAGATTGATTTGTTAGAAGCAGGCATTCAAGTTCAGTCTGAAAAAGGCAACCACCAAATAGACAGTTTAAATGTTTGGGTTAACCATTCTGCTAATTTAAAATTGAACGGTAAAATTAAAGCTGAAAACTACGATTGGGAGAGCTATTATTTACAGTTGAAGAACTTGGCTTTTTCGGCACAAGAAAAAGATCTAAGAATATTTTTAGAGGAAAGTGTTCCTTTACCTTCTAGAATGGGATTAACACTAACAGATTTAGACGGTTATCCCATGGATTTTGCAACTCAATTTAATGCTAAAGCAGATAGCACTCTATTTTATGGAAATGTAAATTTTAATACCGATTCTGTTATTTTAAACGCCCAATCTAAACAATTAACTCTAAAATGGCTTTTGGGAGATACTACTAAATTTTCGGTAGCTCAAATAAAAGTAAACGGAAAAGCATACAAACCATTGGTACCAGACAGTTTGCGTTTAAATGCTAAAGCCGAAATTTATGACCTTGTTTATGATAGGTATTCTTTAGATACTTTAGTGGCAGAAGTAAGAGGTAAGCTAGATGATATGAATGCTTTTGTTTTTACTAAAGGAAAAGGTGTTGATTTAATAGCAGATGCCCATTATAAGCAAACAGACAGTACTTCTATGCATTTAGATGCAGATCTAAGCATTAATGAATTTGATAGTCATGCCTGTTTGCAACAGGAAGATACCTTGTTTTTAAAAGGTGATTTTACGGTAATCATCACCAAAGATTCAGACTCTATAAGGGCAGCTTTTGATATTAACCAACTATTTGTTTGCTACAATGGTAATGGACAAGATATTAAAAGCACTACGGCATATTTTAATTTGTTTCCCCAATCATCGGATGTAATTCTAGACGGAGAATATGTTACGGCGCACTTAAATGCTTCCCTTCCGTACGATTCTATTGCTTATTATGGAGAAAGTGTTTACAACAAAATTTGGCATTCAGACACGGTAGATGTAGCGGGTGATAGCATTTCTTTTAAACTGAAATTTAAACAGATAAACTCTTTGGCTGCTTCTTTCTCTAGTGCTATAGACTCTTTAGAATTAGATTCTTTTTATGTGGCTTATCAAGGAGACCCAGATTCTTTAACGGTTCTTTTATCTATGCCTTATTTTAAAAGGTCTAGCGTCCAGATTTTTAATGCCGAAGTAAAAGCGTATTCCACCGATTCGTTAGTTGAATACAGTTTCGATATTGCAGATGTTTTTATTGGTGATTCCTTAAAAACTAGTCAGTTGGCTCTAGAGGGTAGAATTGGTAAGGAAATGGCCAGTCTAAATTTCAAAAATACAGATAAGAATAATAAGATAAGGTATAACATTGGTGGGCAGTATATTGATAAAAATATTAAACTAAACCCACTTTTTTTATTGAATTATATTGAATGGGAAGCTCTACAAGAGAACGATAATAAAAGGGTAGTATTAGCGCATAAAAATGAAAAAATTGTGTTTGATACCGACACTGCTTTATCCATGGCTTTTGTTGAAGCTAAATCCCACCATGTATTTCCGGTAGACACACCATCTTCTACCATTGGCGGTGATCTTGGTTATAACTTTGATAAACGGAAGTATTGGGTAGATTTAGATTTTTCTGAAAATACGTTTATTAGTGCAGATGCAGGTCAGTTTTTTGTAAATGCTAAAGGTGAATTAGGCGAAAAGCATTTTGCAGAGCTTAAGTACAAAAACAAAAAATCTTTATTAAGGGCCTATGTAGAATTACTATATAAGGCCGATACAATTTCTTCATACAATGGACGTGTTTTATTAGATCATTTCTATCCTTCAGATTTTGAAACCTTGTATGAAAGCTATGCTAAAAATGTTGAAGGTTACATTTCGGGAGATATAAAAATCAAAAATAAAGAAGCGTTGTTGCCAGATGCAACAGGTTATCTACAATTCAATGATATGGCAGTATTTATCCCCGTTGTGGCAAATAAATATTTAATTCCAGGGGGAAGAATTGAAGTTGAAAACGAAAAACTAGCTTTTAATCATCTAGAAATCACAGATTCATTAGGTAATCCTGCAAAACTGAATGGCTATGTGTTTTTAGACAGGCAAAAGAAAGAAGCTTTTGATTTACGTTTAACTATGGACGATTTTTACGCTGTTAATTCTACCCGTGAAAGCCCATTAGATTATTACGGAAAAGCATTAATATCTAGTAATATTCATCTTACAGGAAACTATGAAATACCTAAACTAGATGTAGATTTTAATATTTTAGAAGGAACAGATTTATATTATAGAGTTCCCCAAAATGTTATCTCAGTTAATTCTGGTTATGACAATGTGGTTCAGTTTGTGGATTTTAATGATACTACAGTTGTAAAAGAACAAGAGATAGACACAACAAAAATTGCTTTTTATGGAATAGATCTAACTTCTAAAATTAAGATCTATGAAAAAACAAAGCTGAATATTTTAATAGACCCTATTTCGGGCGATAAATTAGATATTGAGGGGGGCGGAAAATTAATGATTCGTGCTAAGCCTAATCAGCGCCCAGAAATGAAAGGAAAGCTTACCGTAAATAGTGGTCAATATAAAATGACGTTTTATGGTATTGCCAGTAGAAGGTTAAACTTAAGCCAAGGGAGTGACATTACCTGGACGGGAGATATTGAAAACCCGCGTTTAAATCTAGAGGCAGAATACGAGGTTGAAACTTCGCCTTATCCTTTAGTCTCGGCTGAAGTACAAGGCACCGCTTCGGAAGTTTTATATAAAGAATCTAAAAAATTCTTGTTGAAAATATTTTTTAAGGGAACGTTGGAAGAGCCTAAAATGAGTTTTGCAATTGCTTACATAGATAAAGATAATGCACCAAGAATGTTGGTTGAGCAAAAAATACGTGAAATAAATTCTAGAACCGAATTAATGAATCAGCAAGTATTTTCTCTTCTTTTGTTCAATAGTTTTTCTTCTCCAGACTCTAGAACAAGTGGGGGAGGTGGCGTAAATCCTTTTTCTAATTTAAGCCAAATGCTTTCATCCCAACTAAATAAGGTGTCTAAAAAATACATAAAAGATGTAGACATTAACTGGGATATTGGAACAGGGCAGAAAACCAATGCTGCTGGCCAAGAATACCAACAATCTAATGTAGGGGTAAGTGTTAAAAAACAATTGTTTAGTGACCGTATTACCTTAGAAGTGGGCGGAGGGGTAGAGTATTCTGCTAATAATAGTCAATCACAGTCGGGTAGTGATTATGTTAGAAATGCCAGTGTAGATATCTCTCTAACAGAAGATGGTAGATTAAGGCTTCAGTTTTATACTAAAAATGACCGAAGTTATTTAGGGGAAAAAATTATAGATAATGGTGTTTCTATTATATATAACAAAGATTATGAAACTATAGATCAATTACTTAAGCCAATTGATTCTAAAAAGAAAGTGGAAAATAAGGATGAGCAAGATGAAGAAGAAATAATTGAAGAAGAGAAGGGAGGTAAAAAGAAATGATATTACATTTCACAAGACATGTTGTTTTTTTACTGGCAGCCATTATACTGTTTTCTTGTTCAGCAACTAAAACTATTCCCGAAGGTTCTTATCTATACACCGGTCATTCTCTAGAAGCAAAGTTTAATAAAAAAACCAAAAACAAGAGTTATTACGAAGGCGAAATATCGGGTGAATTAGGCCCAAATACCAATAGGCGTATTTTAGGAATGCCAATTCGTTTATGGATTTACAATAAATACGCGCATGTAACCAAGGAAAAAGGGTTAAAGGCTTATCTGAAAAATAAAGTAGGGGAAAAACCCGTTTTATTTGATCCTTCCTTTGCAGATCAAATTGTAGCTAATTTAAGAAGCGAAGCGGTTAAGTTAGGTTTTTTTAATCCCCAAATTAGGTATGAGTATGTTAAAAAGCCAAAAAAGAAAAAGGCCGAAATCAAGTATTATATTCAGCTAGATAGGCAATACAAAGTAGATTCTATTGGCTTTAATCTACCTAATAATGCTTTGGGTGATACACTTAAAAAGTACTCTCTAAAGTACTTAGAGGGCGATTATTTTAGTTATTATTTATTAGACAAAACGCTTAAGCAAATAGAGGATTATGCTCAAAACAGGGGGTTTTATAATTTCGATAATAGAAATATACTTTTTCAGGCAGATACTTCTGGTAGAGACCATAACGTAAGTTTACGTTTAGGGATTAAAGAAAATTCACCCGTTAATATTTCGGATAATTACAGCATTAAAGAGGTTGTTATTTATACGGACAGGGTTAAGACAAACTCCCCTATAGATAGCGTAGAATGTGAAGGACGGATTTATTATCAATACGATAATAGATACAATCCGAATATGGTTTTTGATTATGCTTATTTAAAACCAGGCGATGTTTACAGCAGAAAAAAACTAAATAATTCTAACAGTCATTATAGCCAATTAGGAGTATTTTCTTTAGTAGATACACGTTTAACATCTGTGGACTCTCTAAATAATGAGCTGAATTTAACGCATATAATGAAGTCTTCTTTGCCAAAGCGATTTGAAACTAAACTGACTTTTTCTTCTAAATCCAATGGCTTTTTAGGACCCATTCTAGAAAATAGTATTACTAATAAAAATGCTTTCCATGGTGGGGAAAGGTTAATCTATAGCGTGCAGTTGGGCTTTGAAAAACAATTGTATTCAAACTATTCCATAAGTCACATTTTATCGGCGGGGGCTTCTGTAGAACTTCAAGTGCCTAGACTAGTTACACCGTTTAAGATTAAGTATAATCAAGAAGATTTTGTCCCTTACACTAATTTTAAACTGAATTATCAGTTTTATAGATATGCGCCTTATTTTAACTCGCAAAGCTTTGGTCCGTCCATTATGTATTCTTGGTTAAACGCCAGAAAAATACTTTTTGAATTAACCGTGCTAGACATAAATTATAGAAATAATAAGGGTGATACCAATCCTATAGAAAATAGTTCTTTTGCTGTCTATACTGCGTTAGAAGATAGAATGATTGTTGGTGGTAATTATTATATAACCATTAAAACGGATAAAAACTTAAGAAGAAGGGCTTATTGGAATTGGCGAGTAGGTTTTGACCTTTCGGGAAATGTTTTGAACGCATTTTATCAAAATGGTCACAGTAAGAATAACAAAGAAATTTTAGGTGTACCTTTTTCTCAATACACCAAATTTGAATCTGAAGAATCTGTTCGTTTAGTCTTAAATAGAAAAAACGCCTTAGCTATGCGTTTTCTAAGCTACGTTGGGATTCCTTATGGTAACTCTGTAGAAATCCCTTATTTTAAACAGTATTCCATTGGTGGCCCGTACAGTTTAAGAGCCTTTTTGCCAAGAACTATTGGCCCAGGTACTTTTGAAACAGATAATAGTGGAACCAATTTTGTATTGCATTCTGGCGAAATACATTTAGAAGCTAATGTAGAATACAGGTTCGATTTAAGTAGAATTTTAGAAGGAGCCGTGTTTTTGGAAACGGGAAATATCTGGTTAATGAATGATGACGAAGCTAGGCCAGGTGGTGTATTTAAAGGAAGTGAATTTTATAAACAACTAGCCGTAGGAACGGGTGCGGGGATTAGAGTAAACATTGAGTATATAGTTATACGTCTGGATGTTGGGCTAGCTTTAAGGCGACCAACCGGCTGGATTGGAGGCAAAGACAACCGAATAGATGATTTTTCTTCATTTACTAGAAACATAGTTTGGAATTTCGCTATAGGTTATCCATTTTAACAGATAGTTTCAAAATCAACTCATTATGAGATCTGTCATCTTAAGTATTTTTAGTTTGTGCTTTTTATTTTCATGTGAACATGCAAAAAAAAATCAGCACACCATGTCTGGTATTCCATTACCTGTTGCGCAAAGTATGCACGATTGGGTGAATGAAATGAGTACCGCACATTTCGATTCTTCAATAAATATGTATGAAGTAGATGTTCATACCGGTAAAAAAACCGAAATAATTGTTCATTCGGATTCGGCTGGTCATGTTATTCATGCTAATGTAAAGTTACCATCTGTGATTGTTCCAGATCAGATTATGAAAAACATCCGTTTTGGATACCCTAACTTTACTGTAACCGATGTAGATGTTGATTTCTACAGAGACAGCACATGGTTAGTCATTGCCTTAGAGGATAGTTCACATAACAAAAAAGAACTGAAGAAGTTAATACTTCCTTAAAAATAAAAAAGGGCTTTTAAAGCCCTTTTTTTATGTTTTAGATTTCAGTCTGAAAGCTTATTTTTCCATTTGAGCAATAATCTCTGGTGTAATACCCGTAGCGCTAAAACCACCATCGTGCATTAAGTTTTGCATGGTAACTTTTCTAGTTAAGTCAGAGAAAAGCGTAATGCAATAATCAGCACAATCTTCGGCAGTAGCATTTCCTAACGGAGACATTTTTTCGGCAAAATCAATAAAACCATTAAAGCCAGCAATACCCTTACCAGCTGTAGTAGCAGTAGGTGATTGTGAAATAGAGTTAACTCTTACTTTATTTTTTTTGGCAAACTCATACCCAAAGCTTCTTGTAATAGATTCTAATAAAGCTTTGGCATTTGCCATGTCTGTATAGTCTGGGAATACACGCTGTGCAGCAATGTAAGAAAGACATAAGATAGAACCGTGGTCATTCATGGCATCTTTGTCATAAGCTACTTTCATAACTCTATGGTAAGAAAGCGCAGAGATGTCTAAAGATTTATGAAACCAGTCGTAATTCAAGTCTGTATAAGCTTTTCCTTTACGAATATTAGGGCTCATGCCAATTGAGTGAAGAATAAAATCAATTTTACCTCCTAAAACTTCCATTGATTTTTCAATCAAATGCTCTAAGTCTTCCATAGAAGTAGCATCAGCAGGAATTATTTCTGCATTTGTCTCCTCAGCTAATTGGTTAATGGCTCCCATTCTTAAAGCAATAGGGGCGTTGGTAAGAACAAATTCAGCACCTTCTTCATGTGCTTTTTTAGCAACCTTCCAAGCTATTGAAGATTCGTCTAATGCACCAAAAATGATTCCTTTCTTTCCTTTTAAAAGATTATAAGCCATGTTTTGTAATTTTTAGAATCCCAAATATAGTCCTTTTATCTATGGACGGTACTATTTGAGGCATTATGTAATTAGTGAGTTAAAATTTAAAATACCTTATTGTTTTTCCATTAATTCGGTAGCGCTTTTTAGTGCTGCTTCAGAATAATTGGTGCCGCCAATCATTTGGGCCAATTCAATTAAACGCTCTTCTTTAGATAAAGGACGCATAACACTTTTGGTTTTATCTGCAGAATGGTCTTTGTAAACATGGAAATGTTTATCACCTAGCGCCGCCACTTGTGGTAAATGCGTTATGGTAATAACTTGATGTTCTTTGGCCATTTTAGCCATCATCTTACCCATCTTTAAAGCAATTTCTCCTGAAACCCCAGTATCAATTTCGTCAAATAATAAAGTAGGTAAATTGGTTTTTTGAGCTAAAATGTATTTTACAGCAAACATTAATCTAGAAAATTCACCACCACTGGCAACCTTTTGTACTGGTTGCGGAGTAACCCCTTTATTGGCAGAAAATAATAATTCATACTGATCAAAACCAAAGCTGTTGGGTTCAGAAATATTAGTTTGTTTAAACTCTAAAACCGCTTGCTCCATACCTAAATTCTGTATAATGTCTAGTAATTCGGGTTGAAGTAAAAAACAAATTTCTTTTCGGGCTTCCGTTAGAATAGTGCCCAATCTGTTCAGTTCTGTTTCTAATAGATTTAGCTCTTTTTCTTTTTCCTGAATATCAGATTCAATATTTTCAAGATCGTAAACTTCCGAACTCAATTTTTCAGTAATTGAAATCAGTTCATCTTCGTCTAAAGCATTATGTTTCTTAATTAGATTTTGTATTTCAGAAAAACGTGTTTTAGACAATTCAGCTTCTTCTTGGTCGTAATCGGTGTATTCGTTTAAAGAAAGGGCTTCTTTGTTTATGTCTTCCAATTCAATATAACAACTCTCTAAACGCACCATTAAAGTTTTATACTCTTCAGAAATATCAGAAATATTTTTTAACTGAAGTAAAGCATCTTTTAAACCCGTTAATACCGAAAGTTGATCATTTTCTAAGGTTTCGGAAACAGCGTTTAAAGAGGATTTAATTAGTTCTGTATTGTCAATTTTCTCTAAATTTTCTTCTAGTATTTTTAATTCCCCAGGCTGAAGACTTAAGGTCTCTAATTCTTTAAAAAGAAACTGTTTGTAATCTTGTTCCTCAGAAAGCGCTTCTTTTTTATCTGTTAAAAGTTTTAACGCCCTTTTAACTTTTCTGTAATCCTTTAGAGTATCCTGAAAAGATTCTCGGTCGGTAATAATTTCACCATAAGAATCAATAATGTTAAAAATGTATTCGTCCTTATTTATCAGCAAGTTTTCGTGTTGTGAATGGATGTCTACTAAGCGATTACCAATGTTTTTTAAAACATCTAAAGTAGTTGGGGAATCGTTAATAAAAGCCCTTGATTTACCATTAGGGGCAATTTCTCTTCTAATGATGCAATCTGGTTCGTAATCAAGGTCAAATTCTTCGAAAACGGCTTGTAATTGATAAGCACCAACTGCAAAGGTGCCTTCAACAATACATTTTTCATTCTCATTAGAAAGCACTTTAACATCGGCTCGGTTGCCTAGAAGTAAACCTAAAGCACCCAAAAGAATGGATTTACCCGCTCCTGTTTCACCAGTTATGGTGTTAAAATGGGAAGATGGTTGAAGGTTTAATCCTTCAATAAGTGCGTAATTCTTTATTTTAAGCTCTTTTAGCATGTGGGCTATAAATATTCAATTTCTTTAATTCCGAAGTACTCTAAAGCGTTGCTCTCTGCATTTCGGACAACCAATTCTCCACTTTGTTGAGTTCCCAAAATTTCGGCAGAAAACAAATTACCGTTTTTTAAGTTTCGAAATTTATGAATTTCACCTCTTCTGTACATCTGTTTCAAATATTCATTTTCAACAGAACTGAAATTAAAGTTAAAAACTTGGGACAAACTTTGGTCTAAAAAGGGAATTAGTTTATAACAAAGTTCTTTTAAAGGGTATTCTTTACCACATATTTTTTTTAACGAAATGGCTTTCGGCAGGTTAAACTTTTCTTGGTTAATATTTAAACCTACTCCAATTAACACTTTTTTTAATTGATCTCCCTTAACCGTATTTTCTATTAAAATCCCGCCAATTTTTTTATCCTGAAAATAAATATCATTAGGCCATTTTACTTCAAAATCTTTAAAACCAGTTAAAGATTTAAAAAAGTCACATATTGCAACAGGAACGGCTTTTGAGAAGTAAAAGGCAGAGGTAACCGGAAAATGTTGTGGCTGAAGTACAAATGATAAGGCTATATTCATCTCTGGGTCGCTTAACCAAGTGTTTTCGCGCTGTCCTCTTCCTTGTGTTTGGTTAAAAGTACAGAGCAATTCACCTTCCGAAATTTCATTATTTCTGAATTTAGCTGTCAGTATGTCATTTGTAGAGGTACAGCTTGTCATGAATTGTATGCCAGCCTTTAGAATCTTTAGTTCGGGGGTAATATTGTTCAAGGAATTTATAAATTTGTTAACTAGTCCAAAAATATTGAATGCGCTCTAAAAATAAGCAAGTTTCCTCAGAAGAATTAAGCGCCGCAGTTATAAGCGGTATGGAAGATAAAAAAGCATCTAAAATTGTTTTAATAGATCTTAAAGGTGTATCGGGTGCTGTTGCAGATTATTTTGTTGTCTGTACAGGTTCCTCAGATACACAGGTAGAATCTATTTCTAAAGGAATAGACGAAGCTGTTCATAAACAAGTGGGAGAGAACCCATGGCACGTAGAGGGGAGAACGAATAGGGAATGGATTTTGTTGGACTACGGAAACGTTGTTGCCCACATTTTTAAACAAGATAAAAGAGATTTCTTTGCCTTGGAAGATTTATGGGGAGATGCCAAAATTATTGAAATCACTAACTAATCAGGATATAGACTAACATGCAAGAAAAAAGAAAGAAGCTTATGCCTAAAAAACCTCAGAAGCCTAATTTCCAAATATGGATTATTGCTTCGTTGGTTTTAGCGGTAATGGCAATCATGTTTTACGGGCAAGGAAATACTGTAAGCATAGACAAAACAGACTTTGAAGACATGATACTTAACGGTGATGTTGAAGAAGTTGCTTTAATTAATAAAAAATATGCTGAGGTTACTTTAACACAAGCAGCCATTGAAAGCGAAAAATATAAAGACAAATTGGGAGAAGTAACAGGCTTTGCAAAAGGCCCACAGTTTTCTTATCAATTAATTTCTAGTCCAGAATCTTTTGAAACACAGTTTGACGGACTACAAGCTAAATTACCAGCAGATAGTAAAGTGAGATTGGTCTCAAAAACCAGAGAAGATTTTGGTAGCTGGTTCTTAAGCTGGGGGTTCTTTATTTTATTATTGGTAGCCTTTTGGTTTATGATGAGAAGAATGACTGGTGGCGGTGCTCCAGGTGGTCAGATCTTTAATATTGGTAAATCTAAAGCGGCATTGTTTGATGCACAGAATAAAGTAAAAACTACATTTAAAGATGTTGCCGGGCTTGAAGAAGCCAAAGAAGAAATTCAGGAAATTGTTGAATTCTTAAAGAAACCTGCAAAATTCACTAAACTGGGTGGTAAAATTCCTAAAGGAGCGCTTTTAGTTGGCCCTCCAGGAACAGGTAAAACTTTATTAGCAAGAGCCGTTGCCGGTGAAGCAGAAGTTCCTTTCTTCTCGCTTTCGGGTTCAGACTTTGTAGAAATGTTTGTGGGTGTGGGTGCTGCCCGTGTTAGAGACTTATTTAAGCAAGCCAAAGAGAAAGCGCCTTGTATTATCTTTATAGATGAAATTGATGCTATTGGTAGATCACGTGGTAGAGGAGCTGCTCCAGGTTCAAACGACGAAAGAGAGAATACCTTAAATTCACTTTTAGTTGAAATGGATGGTTTTGCTACCGATTCTGGTATCATTATACTAGCAGCTACTAACCGACCAGATGTATTGGATTCTGCTTTATTAAGACCAGGGCGTTTTGATAGACAAATAAGTATTGACAAACCAGATTTAGTTGGTCGTGAAGCTATTTTTAAGGTACATCTTCTTCCTCTTAAATTAGACGAAGGCGTTAACCCTAAAAAATTAGCCGCGCAAACACCGGGTTTTGCAGGTGCCGAAATTGCTAATGTTTGTAACGAGGCAGCATTAATTGCAGCTCGTAAAAACAGAGAGTCGGTTGTAATGCAAGATTTCCATGACGCTATTGACAGGGTTATTGGTGGTCTAGAAAAGAAAAACAAAATCATTTCTCCTGAAGAGAAAAAGATTGTTGCTTACCACGAAGCAGGTCATGCTGTAGCAGGTTGGTTCTTAGAGCATGCAGACCCATTAGTGAAAGTAAGTATTGTACCACGCGGTGTTGCTGCGTTAGGATATGCACAGTATTTACCTAGAGAGCAGTATTTGTACCAAACAGAGCAGCTTTTAGACGAAATGTGTATGACTTTAGGTGGTAGAGCAGCCGAACAAATTATATTTGGTAGAATTTCTACGGGTGCACAAAATGATTTAGAGCGAATTACCAAAATGGCTTACAGTATTGTAACTGTTTATGGTATGAACGATAAAATTGGAAATGTTTCTTTCTACGATTCTAAGGCGGCAGGGGAAATGAATTTCACAAAACCATATTCTGATTATACAGCCAAAATCATAGATGAAGAAGTGAAAAAAATTGTCACCGATGCGTATGATAGAACGGTTCAGTTATTAACGAATAAGAAAGTAGAGTTAGAAACAATAGCTAAAGCACTTCTTAAAAGAGAAATTATTTTCCAATCGGACTTAGTAGACTTAATTGGTGCTAGACCATTTAGTAAAGAAACCAATTGGGAAGCATATACTAAAGAAGATCCAGAAACAGAAGATAAAAAGGTTACTCCAGACCCAGATTCAGTTGGTGAGATTGTAGAGGAAAAAGTTTCGGGTGTAGAACCGAAAGAGGAAGAAGAAACCAATGAAACTAACGTTTGATTCACTTCAGTCGGGTAAGAAATTTTATTTCGCATCTGACTTTCATTTAGGATCGCCTAATAAAGAAGTAAGTAGACAACGTGAGAAAAAGATAGTAAGATGGCTTGAGCAGATTGAAAATGATGCTCAAGCTATTTTTTTAGTAGGCGATATCTTTGACTTTTGGTACGAATACCGTTGGGTTGTTCCTAAGGGGTATATTCGGTTTTTAGGAAAAATTGCCGAGCTAAAAGACAAAGGCATTGATGTCTATTTTTTTGTAGGGAACCACGACGTTTGGATGTTTGATTATTTCCCAGACGAATTAGGTATTCCTGTTATCAAAGAAAATGTTCAGTTTGAAGTTAACGGAGTTAAATTCTTTGTTGGTCATGGTGATGGGTATGGTCCCGGAGATCATTTTTATAAATTCCTGAAAAAAATATTTTATAATAAATTCTTACAAGGCTTTTTTAAATTAATTCACCCAGATATAGGTAACTGGTTTGCCAATAAATGGTCCAAACACAGCCGTTCTAGTAAAAAAGGGAAGGAAGATACATTCTTGGGCGAAAAAGAGTATTTGATTCAATACGTGCATTCGGTAGAAAAAGAACACCACCACGATTATTACTTGTTTGGTCACCGCCATTTGGTAATAGATGTAAAAGTAGGTGATTCCCGTTACATGAACTTGGGCGACTGGTTTGAGAAATGTTCTTATGCCGAATTTGATGGCGAAAAAGTACATTACAAGTATTTTGATGCTTAGGTAAATTTTATGGCTGGCAAGATCAATAGAATTGCAATACCTTCTATAATTGCTGGTTTATCGGAACCTATTGTTTCCCTTACCGATAATTTTTTTATAAGTAATATCTCCGATTCAGCAGTAACAGCAGTAGGTGTTTCGGCCTCTTTTTTTATGTTATTGGTTTGGGTATTGGGTTCATTGCGTGGGGCTGTAAGTGCAGAAATTGCTCAGTTTTTCGGTTTAGAAGATAAAAAGGCTATTCAAGAAGTAAGTTTTCAATCCTTGTTTTTTGTTGCTCTTTTAGGCTTGGTGATAAGTCTTTTGGTATTGATATTCACACCGTCTATTTTAAAAGTCTATCAATTAGAAGGAATGGTTTTACAACAAGCCGATGCCTATCTGTCTATTCGTTTAATTGGATTGCCATTTGTGTTTTTAACCGTTGTGTTGTCGGCAATCTTTAGAGGCATACACGAAACACGCTTTATAATGTATGCGGTTTTTTCGGGTGCATTATTGAATGTAGGTTTAGATTATTTATTCATCAACGGAAACGATTGGCTTCCTGCTATGGGCGTAAAAGGAGCCGCTTTAGCCTCATTAATAAGTCAAGGCCTTATTTTTGTGATTTTGCTTTTTCAGTTTACCCAAAAGATAGGATGGAAACCTGTTTTCGCTTTTTCAGAAGGAAAGGGAATTGCTAAACACAGTCTTAACTTGTTTGTAAGGGCCGTAAGTATGAACGCTATTTTCTTTTTTCTAAACCGGTGGGCGGTTTCAGAAGGAATTGAATTTGGCGCTGTGCATGTAGTTTTTATAAATATTTGGTTATTTACTGCCTATTTTATAGATGGTTATTCTGACGCTGCCATGGTATTGGGAGGAAGCTTAAAAGCACAATCTAAAATGAAGGAAGTATTACACTTACTTAAAAAAGTAATCACCATTAATGTAGTAATTGGTCTGTTTTTGTCTTTAGGAATAGCCTTACTGTCACCATTTTTAGCTTCAGAATTATTGCATTCAAAAGAAGCGAATTTTGTGTTTCAGGATAATCTTTACCTTTTGTTAATGGCAGTTCCTTTGGGTGGGGTTTGTTTTAGTTTAGATGGTGTTTTGATTGGTACAAAACAGACCGTTTTTCTTAGAAACTATATGGCCGTATCGGTGCTTTCAGTTCTGATTTCATTTTTTATACTGAATGAAATGCTTGGCTATAGAGGTTTATTGCCTATTTGGGGAGCCGTAATAGCATGGCTAAGTTATAGAGTTGTTACTCCATTTTTCTTTTTACCCAATTTATTAAAACGTAATCAGAATTAAGCTAGGTTTTTTCTCCACCATTTCTGAAATACAATTAATGCCCAAACCGTAGCATGTGCATCACCAGGATTATTAGAGAACAATTGCTTTTTCAGTTTCCGAATTGTGTCAACATTAAAGATGCCTTGTTCTTCAATAAACGTATCGGCTAATAAATCGTCTTGAATTAAACCTTTTAAATCAGTTTTAAACCAATCTAGTAAAGGTACTTCAAATCCTTTTTTGGGTCTGTTAAACACCTCTTCAGGTAGCTCAGCTTTAAAAGCATATTGAAGAACCTTCTTCTTCATTTTGCCATCAATCTTATATTCTGTTGGCATTTGGTGCGCCAACTCTACTACATTGTGGTCTAAAAACGGAACACGAACCTCTAAACCATTAGCCATAGACATGGTGTCTACTTTGTAAAGCATGTCATTCTGTAAAACCAAGTCTATGTCTGAACGAAGAACGGTTTCAATTCCACTTCCAGAATCAAAATGTTTTAGGATTTCAGCTTGTCTGTTGTCAAAATCTTGCTGGTTAAATTTAGCAGTTGCCTCTGGCGAAAAGTAATTTTTAACATCGTTTGGCATTAAATAGCTGCACAATCTTAAATAACGTTCCTTTTCAGAAAGTTTAGAAATCTCAGAAAACTTATTCAGTTGTCTAACTTTATTTCCTAAAAAGCTGTTTCTAGACTGTGGTAAACTCTTCCAAAGAAAATCAAAAGAAGTAGCTAATTTTTCTTTAAAACCAGGATGCTCAACTTTGTATTCAGCCATGTACTTGTTATAGCCACCAAACAGTTCGTCTGCACCGTCGCCCGAAAGCGCCACTTTCATTTCTTTAGACGTTAGCTTACTAAGGATATACACTGGTATACAACTAGAGTCTGCAAAAGGCTCGTCTATGTAGTCTAAAATGTTTTCCAATTCGGCTAAAAGATCTTTATTAGAAAGCATAAATGAAGTATGATCCGTATGGTGTTTCTTAGCCACGGCATCAGCATATTTAGTTTCGTCAAAGAATTTATTGTCTTTATAGCCTATAGAAAAGGTTTTAAATTTTTGTGAATATTTAGAAGCAATAGCGCTAATAATTGAAGAATCTATACCGCCGCTTAAGAAAGAGCCTAAAGGTACATCCGAAACAAGTCTTTGTTGTACCGAAGAAATAAGCCTTTTTCTTAATTCTTTGCTGTAATCTTCAAAAGAATTAAGCTCATGATCGGCAGAAGATTCTACCGCATTTTCTAAGCTATAGAATTGCTTTATACTAACTTCTTTGTTTATGATTTCTATATAATGACCGGGTAAAAGTTTGTTTACATTTTTTAAACAAGTCTTAGGGGCCGGTATATAGTTAAACTGTAAATATTGATAGATACTGGTGTAATCCAGTTCTTTAATAATGTTGAAAGAAAGAACAGATTTTAATTCCGAAGCAAAGACAATTTTATCTTCATCTTGGTAATAAAAAAGAGGTTTTATACCAAACCGATCTCTAGCTACTATTGTTGTTTTTTCTAGCTTGTCATAAATAGCAAAAGCATAAAAGCCGTTAAGTTTATCTAACATGGCTTTTCCTTCTTTTATATAAAGCTTAAGAAGAACTTCAGTATCTGTACCCGAAAAGAATTTGTCCCCATCCTTCATCATCTCTTCACGAAGGGCGCGGTAGTTATAGATTTCCCCGTTAAATACAATGGTGTATCTCCCAGTTTCATCACTCATGGGTTGGTTACCATTGTAAGAAGTATCTTGGATAGAAAGCCTTCGGTGCCCTATACCTGTTTTGTCATCAATATAAGTCCCTTGGCTATCAGGGCCTCTTTTTTCAAGGCATTTGGTAGCATTAGCCAAATGGATCATATGCATTCTGCCAATTTCGTTAAAAGCAACGATTCCGGTAATTCCACACATAGTAACTAAACTCTTTAAAGCAATATTAATATAAAAAGTGCGGCTATCTTAATTAATGCTGTAAATCAGTAAAATAATTGGCTAACTTTGAAGGATGAAATTGCGGATATATTACATTCTTGCGATACTTTATGTGTTTTTATTTCCTCTAGAAATGCTTGCTCAGAAGCGTACAAAACTAGAATTGAAGAACGCAGAGCGTTTAGTAGGGGGTATGTATAAAGGCCAGAAAGTCAATAAGGTAATTGGTAATGTTAAGTTTAAACACAAAACTACTTTAATGTATTGTGATTCTGCTTTTCAGTTTATAGGTGCCAATTCTATGGATGCTTTTGGGCATGTTAAAATTGTGGACAAAAAGACACAGCTTTTTGGTGATTCTTTATTTTATAATGGAGATACACATTTAGCTAAAGTGCGTGGTAATGTACGCGTTGTAGATCCTAAATCTAGATTAACTACACAGTTTTTAGATTATAATACGGAAGAAGGTATTGGTAATTATTATAGTGGAGGTAAAATCATAAATGATGACGGTGCTGTGTTAACCAGTAAAAAAGGCGTTTTTCATGGTAATAGCGATTTATACATATTTAAGGACAGTGTGGTTTTAATTAAAGGAAACGATAGGATTGTTTCGGATACACTTCATTATTATTCTAAATCTGGTTTAACAGAATTTTTTGGACCTACTTATGTTTATAACGAAGGCAATGTTTTATATGCCGAAGAAGGTATTTATAATACTAAAACCGAAGTAGCTGACTTTGAGAAAAATGCTTGGATAGATTCTGAAGACTATATTATGTATGGTGACAGTATTCATTATGTAAGCAAAAAAAGCATTGGTCATGCTAAATACGACGTGAAGATTTTCTCTAAAAAAGACAGTGTTATTATTATTGGGGAAGAAGCTGAATACGATGGTTTGAATAAAATTTCTAAAGTTTATGGAGATCCGTATATGCGGAAAAAACTTTCGTTAGAAGATACCCTGTATTTATCGGCAGACACCTTAGTAGCAATTGAGGATACCGTTAATAAAAAGAGTAATGTAAGAGCGTATAATAATGTATTGATCTATAAAGGAGCTATGCAAGGCAAGTGTGATTCTCTTTACTTTAGTGAGACAGATTCAACCTTGTTCATGTATAACAACCCAATAGTTTGGCAGTTAGAAAATCAAATTACCTCAGATACTATTGAAGCTCACATGAAAGATGGAGGCATAGATAAAATATATGCCTATAAAAACGCGTTTGTTATCTCGAAAGATACTTTAGATGAATACAATCAAGTAAAAGGACGGCAGCTTACCGCTTATTTCAGTGATTCTACCAGTGAACTATTAAGAGTTAAAGTGGTTGGAAACGGGCAAAGCATTTATTTTGCTAGAGAAGATAAAGTAGACGAAGCTACCGGGGAAAAAACCAAGGAATTAATTGGGATGAATAAGATAGAATGCAGTGAAATGACAGTTCGGTTTAAAGATAGTGATGTAGATAATATTACTTTCTATGAAAAACCAGATGCTCGTTTTTTTCCTTTTCAATTAATAGAAGGTCCAGAAAAGCGCTTAAGTAGATTTAAGTGGCATTCCGAATTTAGACCTACCCTTTCAGAAGTTCTTAGGGGGCATACTCTAGAGTAAAATTTAGGATTAAGTTTAATAATACGTTATCTTTGCGCAATTATGGGTAAGAGTACTCTTCTGAGTTATGTGTTAATTTCTATGGTTTTAATCTGCTTCGGTTGTAGAAGTAAATTTGCCAAAACCAGAAAAAAAGGATCTTTTGATGAGAAATTTGAAGCAGCGGTAAAGTATTACGATAAGAAAGATTATTACCACGCATCTATTCTTTTTGAAGATCTTTTGCCATTAGCAAATGGTAAAAAAAATGCAGATAAAATAGAATTGTACTATGCGTATACTCAATTCTACGAAAAGCAGTATATAGTTTCTTCATACTATTTTAAACGTTATTATGAAACGTACACCAGAAGTGAAAAAGTACAAGAAGCAATGTATATGCGAGGTGTTTGTTTATACAAAATTTCACCCAAAAGTACATTAGATCAACAAAGTACCGAAAAAGCAATTATTGCTTTTCAGAACTATATAAATAAGTATCCATATTCTGAATACGCTAGTGAAGTGAATCAAAAGATTGACGAACTACAGGAAAAATTAGAACTTAAGGCATACACTAATACAAAATTATACCATAAAGTAGAACGTTATAAAGCTTCTGTTGTGGCAGTAGATAATTTCAAAATAGATTTCCCAGATTCTCACTATAATGAAGAATTACAATTTCTTAAAGTGGAGTCGCAATATAAACTAGGGAAAGAAAGCCATGAAATGGTTACTGACGATGAAGGAAACATAATTCATCTGAAAAGAGAACGTTTAAAAACGGCTGAAAACTTCTATTTTGATTATGTAGATAATTACAGCAATGGCGAGTTTGCTAAACAAGCCGAATATATATACACCAATATTAAAGAATTATTAAACCAAGTTGAATAATATGAGTACTACTTCATCATCAGCAAAATCGTCAATAATTACTAGAGACGTTAACGAGTTAGCCATTCAGACAGGTAATGTATATAAAGCGGTTCATATTTTAGGTGAAAGAGCTAAGCAAATAGCTATAAAAACTAAAGAAGAACTGAATTCAAAATTGGCCGAATTTGCTTCTACTGTAGATAACTTAGAAGAAGTATTTGAAAACAGAGAGCAAATAGAGATTAGTAAATACTACGAAAGAATGCCTAAGCCAACAGCTATTGCATTAGAAGAGTATAGCGAAGAAAAAATTTATTTCAGAGAAAGAGAAGAAGCATAATTGAACTCTTTAAAAGGGAAAAAAATACTTCTAGGGGTCACAGGTAGTATTGCCGCTTATAAAAGCGCAATATTAGTTCGTGACCTTATTAAATTAGGGGCAGAAGTAAAAGTGATTACCACATCTGCTGCCGAAAAGTTTATTACCCCGCTTACCCTTTCTACCTTGTCTAATCATCCGGTTTTTTCGGATTTAATAAACGATACCGGAAGTGCATGGAATAACCATGTAGAAATAGGTCTATGGGCAGATGCCTATATAATAGCCCCAGCTAGTGCCAATAGTTTAGCTAAAATGGCTAATGGCATTTGTGACAATATGCTTACAGCAGCATATCTCTCTGCTAGATGTCCTGTAATAGTTGTACCCGCTATGGATTTAGACATGTATAAACACCCCTCCACTTTAAGAAATTTTAAATTACTTAAAGAATACGGAGTAAAAATCATAGATGCCAAAGAAGGCGAATTAGCTTCAGGTTTAATAGGTCAAGGAAGAATGGCTGAACCCTCCGAAATTTGTGCCTTCGTTATAAATTTTTTTAATGAAAGGTAAAAAAATCCTTGTTACAGCCGGCCCAACACATGAACCAATAGATCCTGTTCGGTTTATAGGAAACAGGTCTAGCGGTAAAATGGGGTATTCTATTGCGGAAGAATTAGTAAACCGTGGGGCTGAAGTAATTTTAATATCTGGCCCAGTATCTATTCCTGTCCCCAAAGGCTTAACCTTAATTTCAGTAGAAACAGCTCACCAAATGTATGTAGAAAGTTCTAATTACTTTCTAGATTGCCACGCCGCTATTCTTTGTGCAGCAGTGGCCGATTATACACCCAAATATGTTGCTCATCAGAAAATAAAAAAATCGGAAGCTGAATTTCAAATTGAACTTGTTAAAACAAAAGACATAGCAAAGGAATTGGGTCAATTAAAAACGGAAAATCAGATTTTGGTTGGTTTTGCGTTAGAAACAGAAAACGAAGAAACTAATGCTTACAAAAAGTTAGCGTCTAAGAATTTGGACTTTATCGTTTTAAATTCACTTCAGAATAAAGACACCTGTTTTCAGGCAAATGAGAATCAAATTGTTATTTTAGAGGCTAATAATAAGATAGAATTTCCTAAAAAACTTAAGACAGAGGTGGCTAAAGATATTATAGATTACCTAGAAAAAAAGTGGGATGATTAAAAGACTGTTCAATATTTTCATTTTGTTATTTTTTATAACAGCAGTACAAGCACAAGAACTTACTTGTAGAGTTGTTATAGATTATAGTCAAGTTCAGACAGTAAACCAGCGGGTATTCCAAGAAATGGAAAGAGCCTTTACTGAGTTTATGAACCAAACCATTTGGACAAAAGATGATTTTGAACCCGAAGAGCGCATAAACTGTAATGTAAGTATTAAAATTAGTGAGCAAACAAGTCTTACAAGTTATAATGCAACGGTACAAATACAATCTTTAAGACCTATTTATGGTACCGATTACGAAAGTACAGTACTTAATTTTATTGACCAGAATTTTGAATTTGTATATACCGAAGGTGTAGATATTGTTTATAATGAAACTGGCTTTAACACCAATTTAGTTTCTATATTAGCTTTTTATGCCAATATAATTATTGGTATGGATTACGACACTTTTTCTGAATTAGGCGGAAGTCCATATTATGAAAAAGCAAGACAGATATCTAATACAGCACAAAACTCTTCAGCTGCCGGTTGGAAACAACAAGACGGAACAAATACCCGTTATTGGTTAATTGATAACTTGTTAAATAATCAATTTGAACCCTTTAGAAAAGGACTTTATATCTATCACTATAAAGCTTTTGATCAATTTAATAAAGACTTAGAAGCCGCTCAAAAATTAATGATAGAAGTTTTAGAAGCTATTAAAGAAATTAGAAGACTAAACCCATCTAGTGTTTTAATTAAAAGTTACATGCTAGGTAAAAGTGACGAATTAGTCAATATTTTTAAAGGCGCCCAAGATCGCCAATTAAAAACAAAAGCTATGAATTTACTTATAGAAATAGACCCTACACGTCAAGAAAAATACCGTACAATTTTAAACTAAGCATGAGTAAGATTTTAGAGATTATTCCGGCTTCACAGTTAAAAGAGAAATTACCTGGGTTACTAAATACCGACCTAGATTTAATTTTTAAAACAGGTGTGGTTATGCATGGTGTAATTCTTAAAATCACAAGCGAAGAAATTCTTTTCAAAGACAAAATCCTTAATAAACATAAATTCACTTTTAACCAATTAGAAGAAGTTGTGTTGGATAAGGAGAATCTATAACTAACACAATTCTTAATTATTAACTTTTTTACTTTCTGAAAGTACTATATTTGAAAATTAGTTTTTAAATATATGTTACTGATGAAAAGACTTTTACCTTTTTTACTTCTGTTGATTAACTCACAGTTGTTCTCCCAAATTTTTGTAAATCAAAATGCTACCGGAAATAATGATGGTACATCTTGGGAAGATGCTTTCACAAGTTTACATGTGGCAATATCTAATGCAAATGCAGGCGATGAGATCTGGATGGCAAAAGGAGTCTATACTACTGCAACAACCGATAGAAGCATTTCCTATGAAATAACTAAGCCATTAGATATTTACGGAGGCTTTAGTGGTGAGAAAACTAAGGAAGATAGAGTGATTGATGAACGTACCTATTTAAGTGGTAATATAGGTGACCCATCTGATACACTAGATAATGCGTATCATATTTTTAAAATCACAGATTTTGAAGGTACGGTTTTAATTGACGGCATTGAGTTTGATGATGCCTACGCTGAAGGACCTAACGAAGAAGACAAAGTAGGTGGTGCAATATATTGCCAGTCAAAAAACCTTCAATTAAATAATTGTTGGTTTAAAAGAAATAGAGCTGAGGAATCGTCATCAGCAATTTTTTATAACCCTTCAGTGGCGGGCAAATTATTTATTCTAAATTCTTATTTTGAAGAAAACCTTGCTAAAAATTATGAAGGGATTTATGTGAAAACTACGGGCTCAAAACTTATGATAGAAAGTTCGGAGTTTACAAAACACACAAGATCTCAAGTTATGATAAGGGTTGATTCTAGTGATGTAGCAATTAGAAATTCTGCCTTTTACAATAATAAAAATAAGTCATCGGGTTGTGTTTTTTTACAGGGTGGTGAAGCCAATAAATTGACCTTAATTAGCAATGAATTTTATGAAAATACAGGCAGCAGTAATAGTCTTGTTTTTGCATATAAGACTTCTGTTTTAGTAGACAGTTGCTCGTTTCATGATAACTATATAGGAAATAGCGGTAGTTTATATATTTCTGGTGGAGATTCACTTATCATTAAAAATACCACTTTTGAAGATAATACAGCTAGTGGAGGTTATGGTCCTTACTCGGGATCTAGTATTATATTGTTCTCTAATGTGAAATTCATTAATAATTATTCTGAATCAAGTTATGCTTCTGGCTATTTGTATTCAGATAAATTAACTATTGAAGACTGTTTAATTGAAAATATAACTTCTGAAGGCTCTAATGCAGGTTTTTATATTACGGTTCAAGATGATTTCTTTTTAAAGAATACCATTTTTAAAAATCTTAAAGCTAGTGGTAATGCAGCTATGTATATTAGTAGTCAAAAAAATGTATACATAGACAGCTGTCAATTTTTAAATAACCAAGTTAGCGGACAAGCGGCTGTTTTTTATGCATCAGTAGACGATTCTCTTAGTGTTACAAATTGCGTTTTTGATGGTAATGAAACTAGTGGCAGTCAGATTGGGTGTTATTATATTTATGCTAAAAATCACATCTTAAAAAACAGTTTATTCCAAAACAATAAATCGAATAACCAGTCGGGAACATTTTATAATTCAGGAGGTAGATTATTGGTTGATAGTTGCCAGTTTTTTAATAATTCTGCAAAAGTTAATGGCGGTGCTTTTTTAAGTGTAGGTGAATATTCTGAGATAAAAAATTCCCAATTTGTAGGTAACCGTTCTGATTACAGCGGTGGTGCAATATATCTATTAAGTGATTCCTCCTTGGTTCAGAATTGTATTTTTAGAAACAATTATGCTGAACTTTATGGCGGTGCATTATATGCCCCTCGTACTAAACTAATCTCTAACTGTATTTTTGAAGGCAATGGATCTAAAACAAACTTGTTTGGAGGAGCTATTTATTCATCAATTTATAATGAAAACTCATATTTCTATGGCAACATTTTTAAAGGAAATGTTTCTATTAATGGTGGGGCTGTTTATAACAGTAATGGGGATGATTTAAACTATAAAGCTTATTTCGTTAACAATACAATTGTAGATAATGTAGGTATAGAAAATCGTTCTGGTGCTTTGCATTTTGAAAATGGAGCCGGTGTTCTTAAAAACAACATTATTTGGAATAACGGAGATTCTAGTGTTTATAGTAAACCAGAAGCCCAAGTTAGTTATGAGCAAAACATTATTAATGGTATTACTTCTGAAAACAATAACATTGAGCAAGATCCATTTCTTTCAGGTGAATATTATCCGTTAGCGTTTTCAAATGCCGTTGATTTTGGTGTGGAAGATGAATTTCATCAGCAATTTCCAAAAGATGTTTACGGAAACCAGCGAGTACAGGGGAATGGCGTTGACCTTGGTGCGGTGGAAACAGCATATGTTTCAGAATTAATCACCTTAAAAGGAAAAGTTTTATACGATCCTGAAGAAACTTGCCAGCAAAATGAAAATTCTATTGGCTTAAAAGGTATTTCAATAAAAGCTACTCCAGGAGAATTTTATACAACAACTAATTCTAAGGGTGAATTTTCATTCCGACTTCCTATAGGGAATTATGAATTAACACAATTTTTAGATGAAGATGAACTAGAAGAAATGTCCCCTATTTGTCCTAAAACGGGTATTAAATCTGGATTCGAAGCCATAAATAATGGTGAAATTATAGATGTAGGTGTTTTTTTTAATCAAGTGAAAACATGTGAGCGTTTAGATGTACAGATATCTTCATTAAGAAAAAGAAATTGTTTTGAAAGTAAAACTGAAGTATTGGTTACCAATAAAAGTGCGTTACCAGTAACTAATCGTGCTTTAAAGATTAAGCTTTCTGATAAAATTACGGTTAAAAACTTTACCCCAACTTACCAAAATAGATCTGAGAATGGGGATATGTTAAACTTTATGATTTCGGAATTGACTAGTCAAGAAACATTTAAGCTTAACATAGTTGACTCTGTTAAGTGTGATCCTACAGCCAATAATTTAGGAGACTATGTTTGTGTGGAAGCAATAATTAATACACAAGACAATTGCACACTTGTTTCTCCTGATTGGGATGGATCTACTATTAATGTATTAGGTGTATGTAAGGAAGGTGGCGCATCCTTCTATTTGGTAAATAATTCTTCTTCTCCTATGACTTCCGAAGAAGAATACCGAGTGTTTTTAGATGATACTTTAGTTTTTAAAGGAAGCTTTCAAATAGAACCGAATGATACCGCTAAAATTACAATATATGATAATTTTGAAGACATTAGAGTAGAAGCAGATCAAACGGAAGGGAACCCATTCAATTCAGTAACTTATTACAATTTAGGAGCTTGTAATACAAATAACACAGGTGATTTTATACCATTATCAGATGCTACAAATAAAGTGTATGGTAAAGCCGAAAAATGCACTCAGATTACCGGAAGCTATGATCCTAATGAAATTGTAGTAAGCCCAAAAGGTTGGGGAGAAGCAGGGAATATCTTGAAAAATCAGCCATTAGAATATACTATTTACTTTCAGAATACAGGAACAGATAATGCGGGACGTGTTATGATAATAGATACCTTGAGTCCATATTTTGATATTTCTACTTTTAATGAACTACCAACTTCCCATAATGCTAGTCTTCAGATTTTTGGTAACAATCCTGCAATTGCAGTATGGACATTGAATGGGATTAATTTACCAGATAGCACAACAGATTTGGCTGGAAGCCAAGGATACGTAAGTTTTTCAGTTGATTTAGAGCAGGATGTTTTTGAGACTGCAGAAGTTCTAAATAAGGCCAATATTTATTTTGATTATAACCTACCTGTTACTACTAACACGGTCTTAAATACAGTAAGGACTAAATACCCAGAACGTTTAGGTGAGGTTGTAGTAGAGGAAGAGGTAGTGTTATCATCTGAAGTGGCGTCTGTTGACCAAACTATTACAGTTGGGCCAAATCCATTTAGACAAATTATATTTATAAAAGGTATTGAAGGAGAAGCGAACCTTAAATTATTTAGTGCTTTTGGAGAAATTCTTTTGAATAGAAAGGTGCAAGACGGAGAAGAAATTGTTTTACCTAAAAAAATTACTGGAGTGGTTGTTTATGAATTAAAATCGAAGGATCGTCAGTTAATAAAAAGAGGAAAACTAGTTTCGTACTAAACCTTACAAAAAAGGACTTGTCTATTAAACCTTCTTTTAAAGTAAAGCCTTCATTTATTAAATAGTAAATGAAGGCTTTTTTATGAAACGTTTTTTTTAATAGAAGGAAACTAAAAATTAACTTGTGCTTGTAGCCTCATTAAACGTCCTTTTTGAAGGTTGTTTGGCGTAGTGTGGTCTTCAAATCTTCTTTCTGAAAATACATAAACTGCCACTAATTCAAAGTTTTTGTTGGGATGCCATTCAATACCCATTTCCAACTCCTTAACATGGTAGCTTCGGGCATCTAATTCGTGTTTTTTACCACCGTCATAATATTGTGCTCTAGTGAAGGGAATAAAACGTTGTTCCCATTTTTTTATCATATAGGATAGAGTAATGTAGCCACCGTTCAAATTTTTCACTTCAATAGAATCGGTAAGTTTGTTGTATTCTGGGCCTCTACCAATGTTGTATTCTGCTTGAATACCAAACGGCTTAGGGTAAAGAATAAAGGATGCGGCAATACGTTGGTCTATGTATTCTTTGCCTTCTTTTACTTTAACGTTAGGGCTTGTTTTCAATAAAACATATTTACCAGAATAGGCCTGGATACCCGGTTCAATAACTTGTCTACCTATTTCTATAGGGTAAGTAAACCTACTCACTACATGAAAAGCGTTGTTTTGATCTGAAACATTGGCGGTCTGCCCGTTAAAGATACCTAAAGCAAAACAACCGTAATCACCAGAATGTTTTAACCCTTGCTTGCTTAATGATTTAAAAAGGGCTCTTTTGTCTTTTCTAGCCCAGTAAAATATAGCGGCTAAATCACGTTCGTTTTTAAGCGCACTGTTAATACCGTCATTTCTGTCTAAAGGTAAGCGCTGGCTACTAGACTGCATGTTTTCATAACCATATGGTATTTTGCTTTGCCCAAGTCTAATTCTGAATTCATTATCATCATCTAGTCCTAAATCCATGTAGGCGTCTTTTAACATGCCAATATGAAGACTTTCGCCAAGTGCCGAAGCAAAATCTGCCTGGAAATACACAAACACTCTAGGAGCAACTTGGCCAGATACTTTTAAACGCATTCGTCTTAAAGACAAACCGCCATTATCACCGCCCCAGTTTTTGTCACATTGTTCACATCGTAAGTCTGAGTTGGTTTCGAAGAGTTTATTGTAACGAACTTGTCCGTAACCGCTTATTCGTATTTTTCGGTACCATTCTTTTGATGTTTTAGTTGTCTCATTAGAGGTACTGTCCGTTTGCCCAACAACAATGTTAGCTACAAAAGCCAACCCGATCAATAATGTTAATTTAATATTCAATGAATCTTAATTTAATGTTAAGGATTGCAAAATAATGGCATTTAAAAGACATTAACTCATATTCAATGTTAACTGTATGTTAACAAATAGGGAGCTTTAGATTAATAACACGGTTCTAAAGTTTTTTAAGGGATTTATATAAAGGGTGAGAAATAGGCTTATTCCGTTTAAAAAGATTGTATTAAAAATACGTAAAAACCTGAGTTCGATTAATAAGGTGAAAGATTTATAGGGGTAAAAAATTGATAAAACCAGTGCCCTTGAGTATATTTAAGTATCTGAAATTCAAATATATACAAGCTAAGCACATGGTTCTATCTAACAACAAAATTACAGAAATTTTCTATTTAGTCGATGAATTTTGCATTGAATTCGAGCGATCCTTAAAAAAACATACTTTGGGTAATGAACCTAAGAAAAAGCCTAAAATGAGCTGTAGCGAAGTGATTACCATTATGGTTTTATTCCATTCAGGAGGGTTTAAAAACATGAAAAATTTTTATCTCTATTATGTACAAAAACATCAAACAGATTTGTTTCCTAATACTGTTTCCTACAACAGGTTTGTAGAACTTATGCAAGGAGCTATGTTACCCATGACTATCTTTTTAAAAACCTGTTGTATGGGAGAAGGAACGGGTATATCCTTCATTGATTCAACCCCCATACGAGTATGTAAAAACAAGCGTATTAAAAGAAATAAAGTATTTGAGGGTTTGGCTCAGGTTGGTAAATCCACCATGGGTTATTTCTTTGGTTTTAAGCTACATATAGTTATAAATGATAAAGGTGAATTACTCAATTTTGTTATTACACCTGGTAATACGGATGATCGAGAACCATTAAAAAACAAATCTTTTATCAAGGCATTAAAAGGTAAACTTTATGCAGATAAAGGTTATATATCAAATCAATTAACACAGGTTTTATTTTTAAACGGGCTTCATTTAATTACAAGTATCCGCAACAATATGAAGAATGTTCTTATGGAACTTAAAGATAAAATTTTACTCAGGAAAAGATCTGTCATAGAAACCGTGAATGATGAGCTTAAAAACATTTGCCAGATAGAACATTCCAGACATAGATCTTTTGAGAATTTTGTAACCAATCTTATTTCAGGGTTAATTGCTTATTCATTTTTCCCTAAAAAGCCTGCTATCAAGTATCAAACCGTAAAATCTAACCAATTAGCCGTTTTTTAAAATCGAACTCAGGTTAAAAGGTTAATAATTAGTGATTTAATGGGGTAAAGTGGTGATCAAATAAAATTAAGCAGGTGATGTTAATACAGATTATAGAAACATAATCTAACGGAAAAGTTTGGCTTGATGAGATTACTTATAGTAGAGAAATACGTGTAGTATTAATAAGTCTATCTAATTAAAGTAATGTATATAGGAGTATTGTCCTTTTCGGGGATAATAATGTAATAACCAGCATCAGCTAAATTACCATTATTGGTAGATCCATCCCAAGTAGTTGGTCCCGTTAAAGTTTTAATTACATTTCTTTTAAGGTCGTATATATTAATAAGGCCTACATGTTCAATGAAAAAATTGTCTGCAATACCATCACTATTTGGGGAGAAAACAGCATCACAACGTTCAATTCTATTTAAGGTGACAGCGTCTGAAGCGCTACATTTTTTAGCATCTGTAATAGTAACAGCATAGTTACCAGCAGGTAAGTTTTCTATCTTTTCAGTAGTATAAGTTTCGTCAAAATCATGGCTTTTTAAGGCATACGAATAAGGTGCTGTACCTCCTAAAACTACAGCATTCATTAAATCTATGGTATAGCCTTTTGAACAATCTTTATCAATTACATCAACCATAGGGATTTTAAACTCAATACAAGGTCCTACAGATAGTGGTAACGAATTGGATTGTAACACAAGTGTTGGTATTTCGGGATTGTAAACTTTAAGTTGGTAAACCCCTTCATCTGACTTTACTAAAGACTCTATTTGATAGACTTTTGATGAAGAACTGTCTATCACTTCACCGTTTTTGCGCCAAACATAAATGTTATTGGGTAATGGGTTTTCTGCTGGGTATTCAATGGCAAGTTTACCTTTTTCTCTTGCGCTAAGTTCTGAAATAACAAGGTTTTTTTGTGGACTATATTCAAATTGAAACGTTGGATTGCTTTTTAGAATGGGAAGAATAGTTTCGAAAGTAAAATTACAATTGGTAACGTTTACATAACTAAGATTAGGCTTGTTGTCTAATTTAGGTAATGCAGAAAGAGGATTATCGGCAATATGAATTAATGTTAATTTATTTAATAGATTAACGGCTGAAAAATCGGTGACCTGATTTCCCCAAGCGTAAAATATTTCAAGTTGGGTTAGTGTTTCAACACCCAGCAATTGTTTGGTAGTGGTTTTGTGAATGTGAAGTTGTGTTAAATTAGGGCATGTTGAAAAGTCTATATCTTCTTCAATAGGGTTTTCACCAATAACTAAAAGACTTAAATCTGGGAACTGTGTTAAATCGGGTAAGTGCTTAATCTTATTGTTGGTACAATAAATAGAGGTCAATTTTGTACAACCCGATAAATTGGGTAGTGCTTGCAGCTGGTTGTTGTTTACTTGTATATCTAATAAATTAACTAAAGCCGATAAATTAGGTAGCTGTATAATTTTATTATTAGATAGAAATAGATTTTCTAAACCAATATTGGCAGAAATATCTGGAATTGTAGAAAGTTGGTTATTGTCTAAATAAAGCGTGTGGGCAGTATTAAAATACTGAATGCCGTTTGCATCTGCAATATTGGCAAAGTTAAGGTTAAGTATTCCTGTAAATGAACGCGCTTTTGCAATGTCTAATTTATCACCTTGCATTACTTGCGGGTAGTCTGATAGTAACTTATTGCGTAAGTTAACGTCTGGTATTGTAACCGTCTGCGACCAACCCGTGGCAGCTATAAAAAGTAAAAGTATGGTAATTATTATATAAGATTTCATCTTACTATCGTTAATTCAACTTTCTCAATTCTACTGTCAGAATATTTAATCATAACAAAATAGTTTCCTACAGGAGCTATGTTTCCGCTTAAATCAATTCCGTCCCAATATTCATTTCCTGCACCAAAGTTAGCTTTATAAACTTCTCTTCCTCTGGCATTGTAAATATTAAAAGTTCCTTGGTCACCATCTTCATATTGTATGTTCCATTTTTCGCCATAATCTGGGTTAAAACTGAACGATTCATTTAAAGCACACCATTTTTCAGAAATAGAGACTGTTTTTTTGTAGGTGCATTCTGCGTAATTAATCACCAAGTTATGTTCACCAGCAGATAAATTAATAATCTTCCCACCAGAAAATTGCTTTTTATAGCCATCTACAAGAAAAATATAATCTTCTTTATATTCGGTATTTATAATAATTGCACCCGTTGCTTCTTCTTTACAAGACGGCGAACTAGAGATTTCGAAAGTCTTATCACAAGTAATGGGAACCGTTGTTTTTTCAACCGCTATAATGTCTTTTTCAATAACAGGCTGCGGTTTGGTGTTTTCTTTTTCTACCGAAAGGGAAACTTCTTTTTTCGTTTTTACGTCACTACTGTCTTCAGTAAGAGTATCCTCTTTTGAAGTAATTATTTCTTTAACCTCGGCAGTTGTAACAGGGGCTTTTGCTGTGTTTTTTGGTGTTTCCGTTTCTTCTTGTGATGAAGAATCTATTTTTGGTGTTTCAACAAATTTAATGTCTTTTTGGGGAACAACTTCAGAAATATACTGTGAACTATCAACGAAAACGTATGTTTTAGCAGCATTATCCGGTTTGTTGTTTTGGGTTAAAACATAACCCGTTGTACCTAATAATAGGAGAGAAGCGGATAAAATAACTGCTTTTTTTAAACCCCCATTAGAGTTGTGGGGTATGTTTGTAATGTCTCTACCAATACTTTCTTTTAGTACCGAAAGATGGGCAAAGTGCAAGGCTTCGTTGGTTAATTTGGTTTCTTCTACTAAGTTAGAAAGCGCTGGATCTTCTGCCAGTTTTTTCTCAAAAGAAACACGTTCTCCTTCAGGCATTTCGCCTTTAAGGTAAGTGTCTATTTGTTCCGATATATGAAGATCGTTTATCAATTTCTAAGTAAGTTTAATGCTTCTTGATTGTCAAATAATAGTTTGCTAAAGTATTTCTTACACCTATAGTTCTGGTTTTTGGCTACTTTTTCGTCTTTAAAATCCATAAGTACAGAAATTTCTTTCATGCTTTTTTTTTCGAACATTACATAAGACAAGATTTGTTTGCAATTATCTTCTAGTTGATTAAACAGTTTATGAAAAGTGTTCAGCTTTTCTTCCTTAATCATGTCTAGTAAATAGTCCGAGTCATCACCAAAATCAAAACCTATAAGTTCTGTATTAATTATTTTTTGTTTTTTACGGGCTAGATCAATCCATTTGTTTTTAGCCACGCGGTATAAAAACCCTTCCAATTCATACTCCTCGTTGTATTTTCCGGTTTCTACATAATGAAATAAGGTAATTATTGCATCCTGGAAAACATCATTGGCATCATCTAAAGAGCCCGAATTTTTCAAAATGTAACTCCGTATTTTATTCAAAGGATCTTTATATAAGTACTTTAGCGCTTCTTGGTTTTTCCCGCTCCGTATGGCCTCAATAATGATCTTCGAATCTTTTTTCATTCTTTATATATAAGTACAGCTTATTAATTTAACTAAAGACTTTCAAATGACTAGAATAATCAAAACTAAAGAGCTATTTCTCAGCAAATATCATAACAGACACTGTTTAAGCTACGATATTCTTTAAAAAAGGTCACCACATGAAAGTTTTAATATTAACTTTAAAGAACTGTTCATTTAAAAAAGGTGCTTTATTTGGAAAGGGTTAATCAACAATCTGTAGGTATAAAGAAGCTGAGGTTCAATACCTCTGCGCTTTTGCTGTTGGTTTTTCTTTCGGTAAACAGTTTCTTTTGTAAAGCGCAATTAGATGCTTCGGTTTACCAAGACTTTACACAAACATTAGTTAATCCGTATCTCATTAATCCTGCTGCAACAGATACTACCTATTCTTTTAAATTGCTTTTTAATAATATTAATGAATTGGGGTTGTTAAAAAATGTTAGTCGTTTTTATTTAGATGCAGATAAAAGATTTGGTTCGGTAAAAAATAATGGAATCCATTATGCGGGGGTTCAAATGACCAATTCTAAATTGGGTGATTACATTAGCAAAAGCCGATTGCAATTTCGGTACTCTTGGTATACGCGTTTAACACGAAAGTCGGCATTGTCTGCAGGCGTTTCATTGGGGTTTATTAATTATTCTTTCCAAACTACCCAAGGCGGAACAGGTGGTTCGGATTATGGCCCAGATGGGTCTATAGGGGTTCATTATATTAGGCCAAAAGTTTCTGTCGGTTTTGGTATACAGCAAGTTTTTACACCCGTTTTAATGCCCGTAAATCAATCTTTTGTACTGAAAAGATTATATAATATAGACCTTGCTAAGAAATTTGTACTTTCCCCACAATTCAATTTAGATGCGCAGTTTGTAGTACAACTTTCCGAAGAAGAATACGCGTATTCAATAAATTTAATGGCCCAATACATGGAAATAGGCTTAATTGGATTAAGCAATTATTACCTAAAAAAGACTTCGGTAAGTGCAGGGATTAAACATTCTTTTTTTCAAGAATATAATTTTATGCTACTAGCAAGTTATAGTTTTTACCACACCAAAATAACCGTGGCAGACAATACTTTTGAGCTATTTTTAGCTTTCTCTAAATAATAGTAATGATGACTTTTTTTGGGCTATTACGTAGCCTACTATCTTTTTAAAGATTAACCGAAAATACTACTATGAGAAACTATATCCTCAAAGCAAGCCTACTGGCACTTGTTCTGAACGTCTTAATGGTTACAGCTTTGTCTGCCCAAGTTCCTCTTGTTTTTGATGTTGAAAACAGAGGAGCCGATTGTAATGTAAGTGCTGGTGCACTTAGCAACAACGCCAATTTACCAGATCCTTTTAGCTTTAATGATGGCAGCAAGGTTTCTACTTTTGAAGATTGGTCTTGCCGAAGAAATGAAATTAAGGCAGACATTGAACAATATGAAATTGGGATTAAACCCAACAAACCGGAAAACATTACAGCCTCTTATTCTGGCGGTACTTTAACCGTAAATGTAACTGTAAATGGAAGAACGCTAACCTTAACGTCTAATGTGAATATGCCTTCTGGCACAGGACCATTTCCAGTAGTTATTGGTATGAATGCCCCAACAGGTCAATTATCGGCCAACTTATTTAATGGTGTAATTCAAGTTCCTTTTAATCATAATCAAGTTGCGTTATATTCTCAAGGAACAAGAGATCCTTCTTATCCGTTTTTTAATTTATATCCTGAATTAACAAGTAATGGTTATTACAGCGCATGGTCTTGGGGAATTAGTAGAATTATAGACGGTATAGAAATTGTACAAAGTCAAATGAAAGCAGATTTAGGAAGAATTGCCGTGACAGGCTGTTCTTACGCCGGTAAAATGGCGCTTTTTGCAGGGGCTTTTGACGAACGTATTGCTCTAACCATTGCACAAGAGTCTGGTGGTGGGGGTATTAATTCTTGGAGAACCTCACAAGATTATACCGACAGAACAGGTACTAATATCGAAAAAATTAACAACACCAATGGAAGTTGGTTTATGCAAAGTATGATGAGCCGTAATGCTAACAGCTTACCACACGACCATCATGAATTAATTGCCATGATTGCCCCACGTGCATTTTTAGCCTTGGGTAACTCTAATCAGGTTTGGTTGGGAGATGAGTCGGGTTATAAGTCAATAATGGCAGCAACAGAAGTTTGGAAATCCATGGGGGTAGAAGATCGTATCGGTTTTGATTTTACTACAAATCACCCACATTGTTCTGCAGCTGCCAGTCAGAATACGGCAGTAACAGCCTTTGTAGATAAATTTCTTAGAAACAATGCTTCAGCCAATACCAATGTTAGAACCAACCCATCACAAGCAGGGTTCGATTTAAATTACGCTTCTAAAATAAATTGGACTACACCAGAAATTAGTTTTAACCCTAACATACCAAAAGTAACTATAACTTCTCCAGCAGTAACTACAGCAATATTTGTTTCGGAAGCCATAACTATTGAGGCAATGGTAGAAGATAACGACAATAATGTAACGCTAGTTGAGTTTTTTGTAGAAGGACAAAAAATTGGTGAGGACGCTACCGCTCCATACACCTTAGAGTGGATTCCCGCTGCCTTGGGTTCTTCAAACCTTTCTGTAAAAGCAACAGATGCAGATAATAATACAGGCAATTCAAGTTTATCTATTCAGGTTAGAATACCACAAAGTCCATACGGCGGAACAGCGCATCCAATTCCGGGTAAAATAGAATTAGAAGAATTTGATTTAGGTGGAAATGGATCTGCTTATTCGGACGATAGCCCAGGAAGCGAAGTAACTACGGTAGTGAATTTTAGAACAGATGAAGATGTAGACATTGAAAACTGTACGGATGTTGGCGGAGGTTATAATATTGGTTATGGTATCTCTGGCGAATGGTTAGAATATACGGTTTATGTTTCTGCTAGCGGTAGTTATGATATAGATATTCGTGTTGCATGTGATTATTCTGATAGAACAATAAGTATTGACATGGGAGGTGAAGTTATTGCTGAAAATGTTTCTATTCCCAATACTGCGGGGTGGCAAGAATGGCAAACTATTACACTTAGTGACGTTGTTTTAGAAGCCGGAACACAAATAATGCGTGTAACAATTGGTGCCGAAGATTATGTAAACTTAAATTACGTAGAATTTAAAAGTAACATAGTTACTGGTTTTGAAGCCGATAACCTTTCTGAAATAGCCATTTACCCGAATCCGTTTGGTAACGAAGGTTTTCATATTGAAAGCAGTGCTAAGGCAGATTATTTCATTTATGGGATAAGCGGTACGCTAGTAGAAAACGGAACATTAGAAAATAATTCCATAGTAGGGCAAACCTTAGAAAATGGCGTTTATTTTTTAACGATTCAGTCTGGTAAAGCAGGAACTAAAACTTTTAAAATCACTAAAAACTAAACAATATGCTCTTAACTAAAATAATGAAATTGAAACTTGTTTTGTTGGCCCTAGTCTGGCTAACAAGTATGAGCGTTTATGCTCAAGATCCTAATTTCCATATTTACTTGGCATTTGGTCAGTCTAATATGGAAGGCCAAGGAACTATTGAAAGCCAAGACAGAACGGTAGATGCCCGTTTCCAGAACATGCAAGCGGTTAGTTGTACGGGCCAACCTGCTGGGCAGTGGCGAACGGCAACACCTCCAATAGCCCGCTGTAATACAGGTTTAGGCCCTTCCGATTATTTCGGTAGAGAAATGATTGCCAATTTACCAGCCAATATTAAAGTGGGAATTGTACACGTTTCTGTTGCAGGTTGTAAAATTGAATTGTTCGATAAACAAGGTTATTCTACATATGCAGCAAGTGCAGAATCTTGGATGCAGAATATAATAGCGGCCTATGGTGGAAATCCGTATGCCAAATTAGTAGAACTGGCTAAAATTGCTCAGCAAGACGGTGTGATTAAAGGGATTTTATTGCACCAAGGCGAATCCAATACAGGCGACCAGCAATGGCCAAATAAAGTAAAAAAGATATATGGCGACTTATTGACCGATCTTAGTTTAAACGCGAACGATGTTCCGTTATTGGCGGGCCAAATGGTAGATGCTGCCCAAGGCGGTGTTTGCGCCAGTATGAATACGATCATTAATACTTTGCCCAATACCATTCCTACTTCACATGTGGTTTCATCAGCCGGTTGTACCGATCAGTCAGATAATTTGCACTTTACCTCTGCAGGTTACCGTCTTTTAGGTAAGCGTTATGCCGAAATGATGTTGTCTTTATTGGATTTAGGAGGCTTAAGCGTTCGTTTTACAGCGCCTGTGAATAACGCCAACATAGAATCAGGTGAAGAAATAACACTTAGTGCCGAAGCCACTACCGATGAAGGAAACATAACAAGTGTAGCTTTTTACGATGGAACGGAGTTATTAATTACCGATAATTCGGCACCGTATTCTACCACATGGAGCAGTACCGTTATGGGCGAACATGTGCTAAAAGCCGTTGTGACGGATAATGGAGGAAATACTTCTGAAAGTACGGTTACCATAAACATAAATGTTCCTCAAGGTCCTTATGGTGGAACAGCACACCCAATCCCCGGTAAAATAGAATTAGAAGAATTTGATTTAGGCGGAAATGGTTCTGCTTATTCAGACGATACCCCAGGGAGTGAAGTAACGACCGTAGTTAACTTTAGAACAAATGAAGATGTAGATATTGAAAACTGTACCGATGATGGTGGTGGCTACAATTTGGGCTATACCATGGCAGAAGAGTGGCTAGAATATACGGTGAACGTAGCAGCCGCTGGTACCTATGACCTTAGATTTACGAGTGGCTTGCGACGGTGCGGGTAGAACGGTTTCCGTTAAAATGGGAGACGATGTTATTGCTAATAATGTAGCTGTCCCAAACACGGCGGGCTGGCAAGCTTGGCAAACCGTTACCATAAATGACGTTGTCTTAAATCGCAGGTGAACAAGTGATGCGTGTAACTATTGGTAGCGAAAATTATGTGAACCTGAATTATGTTACGTTCACGGCAGTAAATGTTTCTCAACCTCCGGTAGTAACGTTTACAGCGCCTAATAACATCAGTTCATTTACACCGGCAGCTACAGCAACCCTAAAAGTAGACGCTACAGACCCCGACGGAACGGTGGAAAGTGTTGCTTTCTACGACGGAGATATTTTATTGGGTACCGTTACAACGGCTCCGTATAACTTCGATTGGACGGGGATAAAAACAGCGGGTACGCATACCATTACAGCTGTTGCTACAGACGATAAAGGAGTGACGGGAACATCGGCGGGGTTAATTCTAATTATTGAAGCCGTAAGTGTTCCGTTTAATGGTACGCCAGCAAGCATTCCCGGTAGAATTGAAATAGAAGAATACGATTTAGGTGGTGAAGGTTTGGGTTTTCATGAAGAGAACGAGGATGGTAACGAAGGAGACTCCGACTATAGAGGCGATGAAGTAGACGTAGAAGTCACCGAAGATACGGAAGGCGATTATAACGTTGGTTATGTATTAAGTGGCGAATGGTTGGCGTATACGGTAGAAGTAGAAACTTCTGGGATGTATAGTCTAGATTTAAGGGCAGCTGCAAATGGAGATAACCGCACTATGCACTAGAGATAGACGGCCAAGACGTAAGTGGACCTATTGCTATACCCAATACAGGTGGTTACCAAGTTTGGGAAACGGTTACCGTAGAGGATATTCCGTTAACGGCTGGTGAACAACAAATTCGTTTGGTGTTTGATGCCGATTATATGAACCTAAACTACATGCAATTTAAAAGCAATGTAGTGACTTCTATTTTTGAAACTGGAAACACTTCTGAAATAGTAGTTTATCCCAATCCGTTTGGTAGTGAAGGCTTACATGTTTCTACCGAACAAGAAGCAAGTTATGTGCTTTATAACCTTATTGGTGCTGTAGTAGAACAAGGTAATTTATCTACCGAACAGCTTATAGGTAAAAATCTAGCGCAGGGCAGCTATTTGCTTTCTGTACAAAAAACCAACGGAGAAATACAGCAAACGTTTGTTGTGAAGCAGTAAAGAGTGAAACTAGCTTTCGAAGTAAAATTCGTAAGCGGTAATGAAAATTAAGTTAATCCGGCAATGAGTAAAACCTGTTGCCGGATTTTTTTTATGCTGAAAATGAAAGACTTCTCTTTTTTTGTTAGTAAAATAACCTTTGTTGGGGTATGGGATTAGGAAAGGATTGTTTTATTTAGGGGTGTGCATATCAAAATTCTGTATTTCATGTAGCCTCTAAAAAGCTTATTTTAGAAAAAAATACAATAAGTTTTTAGAATCAACCCAACGTTAAACTAAACTTACCCCTACAATGTATCCATGCGAAAACGTAGAAAAACCCACCGCACATTTTAGCACATTTGGTTTTTTCTTACGCTCTTTCTAACCCTAAAAAACCAAAAGAGCTAAAATTTACCAGCCCTCGGCTAAAGATGTTTAAAACTTTTTTGTGGACTTTTTATGTCCATTTTAGTTAAGTGCTTATCTTTGGACAAAAATTGTCCTGAATGACAACCGTGAAAAAACATACAACATTTGGAGAACAACTCAGACAACTGAGAGAAACTGCTGGTATGACGTTGAGAGAAGTTGCTGCAAATATTGAAATTGACCCTTCTTTACTCGCAAAAATAGAACGTAACCAAAGACAACCGACAAAACTCCTAATCAAAAATATCGCTGACTTTTTTAGTGTTAACGAAAAAGAACTATTAGAGGAATTTTTGAGTGACCAAATTGCTTATAAAATCTTAGATGAAGCAGCAGACTTGAATATCCTGAAAGTTGCGGAAGAAAAAGTTGCATACATAAAAACGTTGCGAAATGAGTAAAACAATAAATATCAACCCATTCAACCAAGAACTGCCAAGTGATTTTGCAGACAGGCTAGGTATTTATTACACTAAGCAAGTTACAACTAAGCACAAGAAAGATCACGGACAATTTTTTACACCAACACCGATTGCTCGACTTTTAGCTTCTTATTGCGATTTAATTAAGACATCAATAAGAATTCTAGATCCAGGTTGTGGAACTACAATTTTATCCTGCGCTTTGATTGAGCAAATCATAGAAAACTCAAATGAAATTGAAAGGATTGAATTAGTTGCCTACGAGACAGACCTTGATTTAATTCCATTATCACAAAAAGCACTTAATTATCTAAAAGAATGGCTTTTGAATAGAGGTGTTCAATTCAACTACGTGCAGTACAATTCTGATTTTGTTCTAGACAATGCTTCAATCCTTAGAGAGAATAAGTTGCCTTCTTTGTTTGAAGAAACAAAGAAGGCAGATGAAAATTTCGATATTGTAATTTCAAACCCACCTTATTTCAAGCTATCTAAAGATGATAAAAGAGTAATTGTTTCACAAGAATTAGTTAGTGGACAACCCAATATCTATTCATTTTTTATGGGAATTGCTGCCAAACTACTTTCTGAAAATGGAGAACTAATTTTTATTACACCAAGAAGTTTTGCATCTGGAAATTACTTTAAAGCATTTAGAGAGTTGTTTTTTAATACAGTACAGATTGAAAAGATACATTTATTCAATTCTCGAAAAGACACTTTTAACCGTGACAGTGTTTTACAAGAGACCGTTGTAATAAAGGCAATCAAAGAAAAAATAGACCCAAATAAAAAGGTAGTTGTTTCTTCAAGTGCTGGAATTAAAGATATTTCTACACCAACAATTAAATACTTCAACTCCTCTGAACTCATTGACCTAAATTCAAAAGAGAAAATTCTCCATTTGCCGACAAGCGATAAAGAAGAAAGTATTTTGAGTTTAGTTTCTACTTGGGAAAATGTTTTAACAGATTTCAATATCAAAATCTCAACAGGTCCTGTTGTTTCGTTTCGTGCCCTAGATTTTATTCAAAATTATTACGAAAACGGGACAGTCTTTTTAGCTCCTTTGTTTTGGCTTCACAATGTGGACAAAATGTTTTTGGAATGGCCAAAACAACTAAAAGAAAAAGGACAGTTCATAAGAATAGAAAATGGATCAAAATCCATATTGATTCCTAACAAAAACTACATTTTTTTAAGACGATTTAGTACCAAAGACGACAAGAGTAGACTAATCGCAGCTCCTTATTTCTGTAACTATGCCAAAGCTGATTATATTGGGGTTGAAAACAAAGTAAACTACATATATAGAAAAGATGGGCATATAGACAGAGACGAAGTAGTTGGCCTTTGCGCATTGCTCAACAGCGAATTGTTTAACACTTACTTCCAGATTTTTAATGGCAATGTAAATGTCAGTGCTACAGAATTGAGAGGAATGAGGTTTCCACTAATAAACGACATAAAAGAAATAGGCAATAAAATCATACTTTCCAATGACTACTCAATTAACAATGTAAATAACATTGTGAACGAACTTTTTGAATTGGAAGTAATAATGAAATGATATGAGTAAAATAGAAGAAGCACAAGAGATATTAAAAACATTAGGACTGCCGCCAGCACAATACAACGAAATGGCGGCTTTGACATTCTTAGCGGTTTGTAACATTAAAGAAAATGACAAATGGGCAAAAGCAACCCGTAATAGTTTGGGCGTTACAAAAGGCATAATGACTTTCGTAAATGAAAATTACGGCAAATCATACGCCCCAAACACACGAGAAACATTCAGAAGGCAAGTGCTTCACCAATTTGTTCAGGCAAGAGTTGTTGACTATAATCCAGACAATCCAAGCCTTCCAGTAAATAGTCCAAAAGCTCATTATGCCTTGACATCTGAAGTTTTGGAAGTAGTAAAAACATATAAAACAAGAAATTGGAAAATGGCTTTGAAACAATTCATTGATTCAGTTGGTAAACTTTCGGAGGTCTATTTGAAGGAACGAGAATTGATCCAAATTCCTGTAGTGCTTCAAAACGGTGAAATTCTAAAACTTTCAGCAGGAAAACACAATGAAGTGCAAGCTGCAATAGTTGAACAATTTGCCTCACGTTTTGCAAATGGCGGAACGCTACTTTACTTGGGTGACACAGCCAAAAAGGACTTGTTCGTTGATGAGAAGGGACTTAAAGAATTGGGAATACCGATTGACCAACACAGTAAATTGCCTGATGTTGTAATCTATGACAATAAAAGGAAGTGGTTGTTTTTAATTGAAGCGGTTACTTCACACGGTCCCGTTTCTCCGAAACGACTTATGGAACTTGAAGATTTATTAAAAAACTGTAAAGTCGGAAAAGTTTATGTAACTGCTTTTCCTGATATGTCAGAGTTCAAAAAGCATTCAAACAATATTGCTTGGGAAACAGAAGTTTGGCTAATGGAAGTACCTGACCATATGATACATTTTAACGGAGACCGATTTATGGGGCCAAGATAGTCTGTTTAAATTAAAGGAAAAATACCTATCATTCTCAGCCATACACATTGCCAAGTTGCTCAAACCTACACTCAAGCCAAAAATTGCAAAGAGTATATTAGTCCTACGCACGGTGGTAAACCGAAAGTGATGTGTTTCAAAAAGAAAAATGTCACGGCATACAACATCGGCTAAGAAAACATAGGGGGGGCACCGTTCGAGATTTATAATCTCAAACGGTTATTATTTATTCATGAGTAAAAAGACTACCGCATCTACTGGTAAAGAGATGCTGTGGTTTTAGGCAAAAGATGCTTACGTTTTTAAAAAAGTACCGCATCTCTTTTTAGTTTCATGCTTTGTTTTAAAATTGAATATGCTGAAATCGTTTTTTTAAATTGATGCTCAAAAGATAAAACTGCAAATTCATGCCCACTGTTCGAGATTTATAATCCAACTTTATATCTTTACAGATGGCTTATGCTTATGTAGTTATAGATCAAGGAGCTGTGCATTTTGTTGCTTTTACAGTTCATTAATGGTAGATGTATTTATACGATCCACGTATGTAGATTTATCCTGGTAGTATACAGAGATAAAAAAAAATCACTCAGACTCCACTTTCAGCCACTTAAGCACTTTTTCTACCGTTAGTCCTTGCACAATTATGCTGAAAACTACTATAATGTAGGTGATGGCAACAATAAGCTCTCGGTTCATTTCCGCAGTAAGAGATAGAGCCAAGGCTATAGATATTCCACCTCTTAAGCCGCCCCAAGTCATTATTAAGGTACTGTCCATATTAGTGTGTCTGCTAGTAGGGTTTTCCACTGTTAACTTCGTAGCTAGATTTTACTAAAGTTATCATCAAATTTAAAATTACTAATGGGGTAGCTGTAAGTTTTTTCTTCCATCTCCATTGCTACGTAGCCCATCAGTGTAATAGCTGCTTTAGGATTAGGTAAAGCGTTTCTCATTTTCAAGGTTCTTCTAAAGGATTTATTTAATCTTTCAATCCAATTTGTAGTATAGATCATTCTTCTTATTCGGTAATCAAAATTTAAGTAGGTAAACAGGTTGTCTAAATCCTCTTTCTCTATGGTTGATTTTAATTTAGGGTATGTTTTCGCCCATTTCACAAGGGTTTCTTTTAAGTTTTTAATTCCATCTTTAGGTGTATTAAATACATCATCTGGATTGAATACTTTTTTCATATCTGCGTTAAATTCTTCTCTATCTGTTTTTCGGATATGTTTATTTAAATTTCGTTGAAAATGTAAAACACAGCTTTGTTTCAGGCTTGATGAGAATACTTTTCCTACTACATGTTCAAGTCCGGTTAAGCCATCAAATACAAATAAACCTACTTTATCTACACCTCTTGATTTAATGTCTTCTAATACTTCCTGCCAGCCTGATGCGGATTCTTGGGGTATATTGACTATACCTAAAACTTCTCTTGTGTGATTGTCTTTTAAACCCAGTAAAACATAAAATGCTTCTGTGGCTACTGTTTCTCTTCTTACTTTTACATGAATAGCATCAATGTAAACAACCCGATAGTAGGTATCTAATTGTCTTTCAAGCCATGATTCTACTAAGGAAGAAAAATCGGTAGTGATTCTAGAGATTTTACTTTTGCTATAACTAGTTCCATAAATGTTTTCTACTACATTTTCTATTTGACGAGTAGTTAATCCTTTTCCGTATAGCTCAAAACAGAGATCTTTTATCTGTTCTTCTTGTTCGTTTAATAAGCCTAATATCACCGGACGAAACACTCCAAGGCGATCTCTAGGGATTTTTAACTGCAATTTTGATCCTATACCTGCTTTTTGAGCATGACGGTATCCATTACCTTTATTTATACCTTCTGTAGATTCTTGTAAAAACGTATTTCTTTCGCTTAACATCAACCCATTTACCAGCATGGAGAACAAGTCATTCAATCCATGTTCTTCTTGAATATGGGAATTTATGATACTCTGAAGTTGATTTTTACTTATTTTTAACTCGGTTTCCTGCTTTAACTCTTCCATAATAATATTTGTCGTTATTTACTATTATGAAGTTAATTGTGGGAAACCCTTTTTCAACTATAGACACACTTTTCGGGACAGTATGATTATTAAGCCTGTTTTAGGGACAAAATCCAGTTTCTTTTTAAATAATTCTATGGGGCCTAAAAGAGCCAGATATCTGCATAGGAGGGCTACAGGGATCAATATCATTCCGGCCAAAATATAATTACCTTCAAAGCTAAATATGAGTACTTCTAAACCTATTAAAACAAAGAGTACAGCATTTAGAATAACGTCAAGTAGTTCCCAAAATTTATCAAGATAAAGTTCAGTAACTTCACTCATAGAAGACTCTCTACGTGTATCATTTCCTATAAATAAACCGGCTACCACCATGGCTAATGGTCCCGAAAAATGAAGACTGCTCGCCAATAAATAACCGCCCATTACCATTGCTAGAGTGATCATTACTTCGGTTTCGTAATTGTTTATCGATTTTAACATCAAATAAGTAAGGTAACCAAGGACTAAACCCAAAAGCAAACCTCCGCCTACTTCTTCAAAAAACAAGAAACCAATATGGCTAAAGGAAATTTCTGCATTAGGACTTTGTGCTAATTGAAACAGCGTTAAGAAAATAACAACACCAATTCCATCATTAAAAAGACTTTCGCCTACAATTTTGGTTTCTAATTTTTTGGGTGCTCCCGCGTGTTTCAAAATTCCTAAAACGGCAATAGGATCCGTAGGGGAGATTAAAGCACCAAATAGTAAGGCTTGCAAATAACTGATGGGTAAATGCATGAAATTGAGCAAGTAAAAAGTTATAGTTCCTATTAAAAAGGTAGATACTAATACCCCAAAAGTAGCAAACATCAAAATAGGATACCTTTGTTTTTTAATATGCGCAAACTTGGTATGTAAGGCCCCCGCAAAGAGTAAGAAACTCAACATGATGTCTAATAGTACTTCTTTAAAATCTATTGAGCTGATAATCTCAACTGCGTGGACTAATAGGTAATCGGTAAATAGCGATGATATAGAAATACCCACTGTAAATATCATGGCCATGATCATTAAACCAATGGTAGTTGGCAATTTTAAGAACCGCACATTTATGTAACTAAACAATGCGGAAAGAACGATTAGTAAGGTGATTATTTGGAATATACTCATATCAATATTTGAGAACAGCTAATATAAAAATTAGTTCTTTGTGTTTTAATTCCATTTATAACTGATTAAGACCTCTTTTGGCTTCCTATTTCAATCGGTATGATAATGGCTTTATTCATAAGGCTTGCAATTATATTTAAAAACGTTAAACTCTTCATAATCGAGCTGGTATACATTTGAACAGATGTTCTTAATCTTCCTTTTTGGAGTTTTCTCCAACAAGCTATAGTGTAAAACAAAGCAGTACCAAATCAAGCTTTAACTTTTTAAACAGGGAAGCTGAACGAACAGACCAAAAACGGTAGTACGAGTGCAATATTCAATTTCCTTTCCTAGTGTTTTTTATGAAATCCCATACTTTTTTGTAACTTATAAGACTGTGTTGATGACCTTTTGTAGGTTAATCCGTAGCCTTTATTCTTTTTAATAAGTTATTGGAATTACATAAGAGTAATAAAAAACGAATGATATGAGAAAACAATATTCAATTTGGTTTGAAAAACAATCCTTCAGCGGTATTAAAGTAGCCTTAATTGCGTTGCTTACATTTTTTACATTCAATCAAGCTTCGGCACAACTAGCAGAATGTAAAGGTAAATTTTTAGGGAACATTATGCCAAGCAGTTGGTCTGGTCAAATAGTTCGTTCAGATTTTTCTACTTATTGGAACCAAGTTACACCAGAAAATGCCGGTAAATGGGGCGTTGCAGAAACTTCTAGAGACAACTACAGTTGGGGAGATGTAGATGTAATGTATCAATACTGTTTAGACAATGATATTCCGTTCAAGCACCATGTTTTTGTATGGGGTTCTCAACAACCCGATTGGATTGGGGCTTTGTCAGATCAAGAACAAAGAGAAGAAGTAGAAGAATGGTATTCTATTTTCGCACAAAGATACCCAGAGACGGCTATTATTGATGTAGTAAACGAATCTATTAGAAATCATGCACCAGAAGTAGAATTTAAAGACGCTTTAGGGGGCTTAAACAACGGGGCTTCAATTCCATACCTTCAGCAAAATGCCGATAAATACGGTCCTTATGGCACGGGTTGGGATTACATTATTTATGCCTTCGCGAAAGCCAGAGAATATTTTCCAAATGCAGAATTGGTGTTAAACGATTATGGTATTATTAATGATCCCTCGGCAATTAGAGAACATTTAGAAATCGTAAATATTCTAAAAGCCAGAGGTTTAATTGACGCGGTGGGTATTCAATGCCATCAATTTAATGTAGATAACATGACTGGAAATCAAGTAAAAAACAACCTTGATTTATTATCGGCTTCCAACCTCCCTATTTATGTAACTGAATTAGATATTACGGGTAATACCGAACAACAGCAAAGAGACCGCTATGCAGATATTTTTCCTGTATTTTGGGAACACGATAATGTAAAAGGAATTACACTTTGGGGTTATGTGGAAGGTACAACATGGATAGATAATACAGGAATTTTAAATGCAGACGGTTCGGAAAGAGCAGCCATGACGTGGTTAAAAGGATACATGGCAGGTTTACCCGATGTTTGTAATGTAGAAGGTGCGCCAGAAGTAGAAATTACTAGTCCGGCCAATAATGCTACCTTTGAAATTGATGCCAATATTACATTAGAAGCCAACGCTACCGATAGCGATGGAAACATTGCTAAAGTAGAATTTTTCGCTAATGGAACATTATTAGGTACAGCCAATACTGCTCCATATAGTTTCGATTGGGAAAATGTTGCTGGCGGAAATTATAAAATAACGGCAAAAGCTACCGATAACGAAGGAAAAGAAACGACTTCGGAAGCCATTACTATTTCAGTATTAGGAAATATTGTAATCTATGCTAATGGTAGTGACGGTACAGAAATAGTAGAATTAATTGTAGACGGAAATGTATTAACTACATGGAATTTAAATTCTGGTTGGGGGTATTATACGTTTACAGGGCCAAGTACAGGTACTTTCCAAATTAATTACACCAACGATGCCGACGGCCGTGATGTACAATTAGACTATTTAGAGGTAGATGGCGTAAAATACGAAGCCGAAGACCAGCAGTTAAATACAGGTTCGTACGGCAACGACGCTTGTGGTGGCGGTGAATATACAGAATACATGTATTGCAGCGGTTATGTAGAATTTACGATTGCAGGTGCAGATTCCGATAACGACGGTACACCAGATGCAGATGATGCTTGTCCAAACGACCCTGAAAAGGCAACTAATGCAGGTATTTGTGGTTGTGGTAATGTAGACCAAGACATTGATAACGATGATGTTTGTGATACCGAAGATGATTTTATTGACGTAGACGAAGACGGAATAGCGCAAGAAAACGATTGCGACGATACCGATGAAAACATTGGTGAAGCTACTGTTTGGTACCAAGATTTAGATGGTGATGGTTTAGGTAGCTCTGTTACCTTAGAAGATTGTGAGCAGCCAGAAGGTTTTGTTGCAACCGGTGGTGATAACAACGATGATGATGCCGATAATGATGGCGTAATAACTTCTGAAGATTGCGACGATACTGATGAAAATATAGGCTTAGGCACAACATGGTACCAAGATACAGACAATGATGGTTTAGGAGATGCAGCTAGCACTACTACGGCTTGCGAACAACCAGAAGGTTATGTGGCTTCAGCGGGTGATGATTGTCCAAACGATACGGATAAAACTGAACCTGGTAATTGCGGTTGTGATGTTACCGAAGAAAGTTGTTTAGATTGTGCCGGTATACCTAACGGAGATGCCGAAGAAGATGTTTGCGGTACTTGTGCCGGTGGAACAACAGGTTTAGATCCGGTTATGGATTTAGACGCATGTATTACAGGGTCTTCAGAAACAATAGAAATAGAAGAATTAAGTGTATATCCAAACCCTACTACTGGGTTGGTGCATATTACTGGTAATACAGAATGGTCCTTATACAATGCCAACGGAAGTTTTATAGAAGAAGGTAATTCTACGCGTGTAGACCTTTCCGGTAAAGCTTCGGGTATTTATATCCTGAAAATAGAAGGTAAAGTATTAAAAGTAGTGAAGAACTAAACAATAGTTTATTGTCTTGTTTTTTCCAAGTAAAGGAGGTGCTGAAAAGTGCCTCCTTTTTTGTTTGAAATAATTTCAGCCTGAAAACAATATTTTATCCTTTCAAACGACTTACCTTAAAGGCGTTAAAAACGAATGAATGAGTCGGGTAATAGTTATTGTAGGAATTTGGTTGTTGGTAGATGTGTACTTTTTTCAGGCTGTAAAAAGAGTTTCAAATAACCCTTGGGTAGACGCAACGTATTGGTTAATTGATGTTGTTTTAGCGGTAGGCATATTGTATTATGTGCTTTCCGGAAAGTTAAATGCACCCACTTTTCCGAAAGGATTTATGCTATTGTTGGGGCTAACGTTTTTAACTATTGTGCCCAAGTTATTGGCTTTACCAGTGCTTTTATTAGAAGATGTAGAAAGGATTTTAGAAACGGGCTACAACTGGTTTTCTAACAATTCAAGTGAGCAATCGTTTTATCCCGACCGAAGAAAATTTATTAGTCAGTTGGCCTTAGGACTAGCTGCCATACCATTTACAGGAATGCTCTATGGTATGGTTTGGGGTAAATACAACTACAAAGTGCAGCGATTGGTTCTGAAATTTAAAGACTTACCCGAAGCTTTTAACGGTTTTACCATTACGCAACTTTCGGACATACACGCAGGTAGTTTTGACAACCGAGAAGCGGTACAACGAGGCATTGATTTAGCCAACCAACAAGGAAGTGACTTAATGCTCTTTACCGGAGATTTTGTAAACAACAGCGCTACCGAATTACACAATTGGAAGTCTCTTTTCTCTACCCTGAAAGCACCATTTGGAAAGTATTCCATTTTAGGAAACCACGATTATGGCGATTACGGAAGGTGGCCAAGCCCAAAAGCTAAAGCCGATAATCTAGATCAGTTAAAAGGAATACAGCAAGAAATGGGTTTCCGTTTGTTGTTGGATGAACACGTAAACATAGAAAAAGACGGCGAATCGCTTAGTTTAATTGGGGTTGAAAACTGGGGCGCAGGCGGTTTTCAGAAATACGGAAATTTAGAAAAAGCGCTTGATGGCGTAGAAGACCACCGATTTAAAATCTTAATGACACACGATCCTTCACACTGGGAAGCACAAGTGATACCACACGCCAAGAAAATACATTTAACCCTATCTGGACATACACACGGTATGCAGTTTGGGATTGAAACACCCGCATTCCGTTGGAGTCCGTCTGAATATTTTTACAAACAATGGGCGGGATTATACAACCAAGCCGAACAATACATTAACGTAAACCGTGGTTTTGGTTTTCATGGTTTCCCAGGTAGGGTGGGTATTATGCCCGAAATCACCGTGATTACTTTGGTTAAAGGGTAATGATAAATCTTAATGATTAGGTGATTAAATCCCCAATGTAATTAAGTGTTTTACTTTGTGGTAGGTAAGGGCGGCTTTTATACAATCCCTTACTTCTTCTTCGGGCACTTTTTGATTTAATTGAAAGACTATGGCTCGTTTGCCTTCATACTGAAATTTGTTTCCGAAAATTAATCTAAACGTATCTACCAATCTACTTGTACATTGAAAATATAGAGCGTATTGATGGGGTGTTTTTTCTTTCCAATCCATCCGTAGTGTACTGCCATTTTTACTAGTGAAGCTAGGCTCTCCCCATTTTAAGGTTTCTTCTAAATTAGACACACCTTCGGTTTCTTCAGCAGTTTCAATTACCAATGCTCTAAGGTGTTGCATTTTATCCCGAACAAAGTCAGGATAATTAGCAAAGACGGATTCTACTTTAGGATCGGTGGTTAATTTAAATTTCCCCATTCAATTCGTTATTTACACCCACATAAAAATCTATTTCAGCATCAGCAGGGTTTTGGGCTTTTTCTCCGAAAGTTTCAAAGTCAGCTAAATAAGTTCTATCTAATTCCATCTTAAAAATTGTTGACCAATGATCCACAATCAATCCGCTCATTAAATTACCCTTTGCAGTTGTTTTTACATAATTTCCACCCGTAAACGATTTACCTACCATACCCTCGGGAATCAAATTTAGCGATGTCACTTTACAGCCCAATAGTGCTGTATAAGGTTGGGTATGATCACCATCATAGTCCGTATAAAGAGCGTAAATAATGTCGTCTACTTTGTTGGGGATTTTAGACAAAATGTTCTCTGCTATAAATTGCTGCCATAGTTCGGCAATTTCTTTAGTAGCGCGCCCATTTTGGTTGCTTGTTCTTATAGAAATTCCAATGATGCTGAAAGGTTTAATTTTAACGGTTTGCATAGTATTATGTTTTTGGTTCTATGCAAAGTTAGATTAGCCTTGTGTCAACGGTATGTCAGGGGTGTTTTTATATTTTTGGCTACAACTTTCAAGATATTGTTGCAAGGTTATTTTGTGCGGTTCAAAGTTGTTTTCTAAGACGTTCAGCTTTTGAATACAATCTAATCGAAACGCTCTAAATTCATTTTTCAGCCGGCAAAAAGCAATAAGTATCCAATTATCTTGAGTGGTATAAAGAGCAAAAGGTTCAATTTCTCTCTCGCTTTTACGGTTTTCTAAAGACAAGTACTCAATTTTAACTACTTGATAATTTGAAATGGTGGATTGAAGCAAAATGAGATAATTGCTTGTTTTTTCATTTTCATGATTGTTGCGAACTTGAATTCTATCGGTAAGCAGTTCTGTTTTTTCTTGATGGGTTTGTTTTAAAACAGATTTGATTTTGGTGATTGCTTTCTGGTAGTGTTCGGCTAAAGATTGGTCTTTGTTTTTTAGAATCAATTGTTCGGCAGTTATCAACGCATTAGCTTCTTCCTCGGTAAACATTATAGGCGGAATTTTATACCCTTCTACAATAGAATAACCCTTTCCGTCTACGCTTATGATTGGTATCCCTGATTTTTCAAGGGTTCGTATGTCTCGGTAGACGGTTCGTACACTTACCAAATGTTTTTCGGAAATGTCTTTTGCTGTTACAATTCTTTTTGATTGTAATTGGGTAAGAATTGCGGTTAATCTTGCTAGTCTAGGCTTATCTTCTGCCATTTTGGTTTTCTTGTGTGTAGGTTGCTCTATCTCTAATTTATAGATACTTTTCAATCTAATTCCTTCAAAGCCAGATTACAAGAATTCAATCGAAGAAATACATTCTCTAAAAATTACAAAACTGCCAAAAACTGTCCTTTCAGACAAAATACCCTAATGGCGGTTGGGAGAGGGAGTTTGTCTTAAGTTATAAATGGATTTTTAAAAGATGTATCCGAAATAAAATAATGGATACTTAAATGACTTATGACCTTTTGCAGTAAAGTAAAGATGAGGGCTTAAAAAGTTAATCTCTAATACACCACCGATAAATGAAAAACCTCTTCACCGTTATTGATGTCTACGGTGTAATAACCAGGGGCAATAATTCCGTTGTTTTTTACCGAACCGTCCCATTCTAAGGGAATGGTTAGGTCTTGTATCTTTTGCCCAAACTTGTTGTAAATCGTGGCGGTTCCTTCTTGCTGAAAATAATAACTATCGTCTTCGCCATCACCGTTGGGCGTAAAGTAAGCCTCTTCGCAAGATTCAATGGGTAAGTTAATGATGTCAATTTCTTTTTTGCAACGGCCTATTTCCGTATAAAGAATGTATTCGGGCGTATTTAAATTCTTAAAGTTTCCTGTTTCAGAATAAAAGATCTTACCCGATGTGGTGCTTTCTAAACTATAGCTTAAATTTTTTTGCGGCTGATTTTCTGCTTTAACATAAATGCTTCCTGCTTTTGTACAAGTAGCACCTTCTATATTCACGGTAAAGCCCGTTTCATTAATACACGGACTCACTTGAAAAGACGTAGTAGAAGAATTCAGTGTAAGTTCTGGGAAATCACTGCTGTTAATGATGAAATAATACGCTCCACTGTTTTCGGGTTGCGCAAAAGGAATGTTTAAAGTATCTAGACTACTTTCCCATAAAAGGCTGCCTTGGTAGTACCAACTGTAAGTTACGTTATTAGCTGTGTTGGCAATGCCGGTTACAAAGCTTATAGAGTCGGCTTCGTAATAATTGCTTTTTAACGGATTCGGGAATTCATATTGTGGAACATATTTATAGATGTCGCTGTAATTAGGGATGTTTAATAAAGGCTCAAGATCTTCGTAACTAAGGTAATTGTTGTACAAACGTACTTTTTCTAATGTGTTGATGGAGCTAAGATCTTCAAAAGAAACCAACGAGTTATTGTTTGCATACAGGGTAACCAAGTTTTGGTTGGCGCTTAAATCGGGGATTGTTGTAAGGTTGTTGTACCCAATATTTAGTGTTTCTAGATTAGTCATCATGCTTACATCTGGGAAATCACTTAAGCCACATAAATAGGCGCTAAATTCTTTTACAGCAGTAAGGTTGTTGTAAGTGATAATGGTTTTAAGACCGTTGTTTCTAGAAAGATTGATGTATTCTAATAAACTCTGTTTTGATAAATCGGGGTATTGAGTTAAAAAATTTTGGCTTACGTTCAAACCTGTTAAACGGCTGTTTTCTGGTAAATTAGGAACTAGGATTAAGTTGTTGTTGAAAAGGTCTAAATGTTCTAAAGCACTAAAATCATTTAAAGAAGGAACGCTGCTCAACTCACAGTTATCTAATTTAAGCACAACAAGCTGGCTAAGGTTGCTAATCGCACTAACGTCCGTTAAAGGATTATGACCAATGTTTAATTCGGTAATTCCGGTAAAGAATTGAAGTCCGTCTACGTTGCTAACACCATCACCGGCACAATAAAATTCACCTGTTGCATTGGCTGCATTCGCAATTATTAAATCACCGTTGGCATTTAATAATGCAGGGTCCTTTGTAATTATACATTGCTTTAAATTAGTATCAGAAATTACATAAGTCTGTCCATAAGCCAATGAAAACACCAACCAGAATAAAAAACTAAGGGCAATATGTTTTTTTGTTAATTTCATTTAGAAATGGTGATGCTGCCTTTTGTACGGCTTCCGTTGTTGTATTCAATTACAAATATATAATAAGCCGCGGGTAAACTTCCTGAGTTACCAGCGCCATCCCAAGTAGATATTTCTTTGGCTAACAATTGTTTTTCATAAACGGGGGTACCGCTTCTGGTATAAATAGTAATTTTTCCATTTTCTTCCGAAGTGGGTATTTCCCAAACTTGACCAATAGAGGGGTTAAAATGATCATCAATTGGGCAGCTTTTTTCAAGTATTTTTGTAGTAAAATCCGTTGTACAACCTTTGTTGTCTATAATAGTAAGGAAATAAATCCCAGACGTCAGTTGAGCATAAGAAAAGAGTTCATCTCCCGAACTATTTTTTAACTGTTGTTGATACGGTTTTTCGCCCCCAGCAATACCCGTTACTATGATTTCGCCTTGGTGTTTGTTTGTACAAGTTGGTAAGGTCTGTAGGTTGGCCGTTATTTTTTGTGTTTCGCAAGGATCTATTTGTTTTTTTGTGGCACTTGAAGTGTTCACAGCTTTAGACGCAACGTCTTTCGTTTTGCTTTCTGTAATTTTTTGTGCCGATGTTGTATCACTATCGTTCACTTCTGTTTGTACAGGAATGGTGCTGCTGTCTTGCTTTTTTATTTTTTCTTCAAGCAGAACGTTGATTTTTGTTTCTTCAGGAGCCGCTTGAATAGCTTCCTTTTCGGTATTAATGGGCTTTTCTTTGCTTATTTCTATTGAAGGTTTTTCTTTTTCTATAAGTTGTTCAATAGGTGTAGTTGTGGTGCTCTTTTTCTCTTCTTCCTGAAAATAAACAAGACCAGCGCCTAAGATCGAAAGCCCAACTAAACCACCAATTAAACCTTTTAATAAAGTCTTGTTACCATTTTTGAGTTTGGCTTCTTCTTGTTTAGCCAAAGCTTTAACGTCTAACAATCTATGCTGTATAACTAAGTTTTGTACCGCTTTTGCTTTTTGAATATCGTGTTTAAGCACAGGGTTTTCCGAAATCGATTTTTCGAAATCCACCAATTCCTTTCCCTGTAATTTTCCAGTAAGGTAGGCATCAATTCTATCTTGTATGTCTGGGCTATTACTCATGGGTAAGGTGTTTCAATAAAGCTGGGTTTTGGTCTAATTCTTTGGCTAATTTTTCTTTGCAACGTTTCAATTGCATTTTCACAGCGCCTACCGAAGCAAAGTCCAGTCTTTCGGCAATGTCTTCCATAAGCATATCCGAATAAATGCTTAGGTTCAATACCTCAATGCATTTTTCTCCAATTCCCGAAAACAGTTTTCGCAACAGGTTTTCATCATTTTGAACTAGGTCAATAGAATGAAAATTAATCTGGTAACTGCTCTGTAAATCGTTGTCCTCTAGCTCATCTTGAAAGAGTAAAGGTTTGTTCTTTTTAAGTTTGTTCAACCAACGGTTAATACTTAATCGATAAAGGAATCCGCCAACCGCGTATTTTTCTTCATCAAATCTTTTACTTATAATTAAGTTGTAGAAATACAATAATGCATCCTGAAAGGCATCATACGCGTCATCCTTAATGCCACCATGCGAAACAATATAATTTCTAACACTAGGGAAAATGGTTTTGTACAACCAGGGAACTACTTGGTCATCTTTACCAGATCTGATTAATGACGGTATTTCCTGTTCTTTTAGTTTCATTTTCAATTAGTAAACAACGGTAGGTTTAGAAAGTAACGAAATCTTTAAAATAAATTAATTTTAAAATTGGGTATACCTTTAATGTAATATGTTTCGTTCACTTGCGGTACTTTTGGGCTTGCTTTTTATGGGATTGTTTGCTTTTGGGCAAATCACCCCCTTGTACCCAGATGTTCCGGTAACATATGAAATGAATAAGGCCATTATAAATCCGGCTTACATTCCAGAAGTAGGGAATTACGTGTTTGCGGGTATTTATAAATTTGAAGTAGGAGAGCCCAATATTGCTGTTTTTGATGCCAATGGGGCTGTTGTATTTAATAATAAGAACAACAAACAATTGGTGCGTTTGGCTTTTTCCAACGAAAAAGAAGGTCCGTATATAAAAACCCCCAGAGGAAATCTAAATTATGCGTATCAATTGTCTATTTCGGAAGAATTAAAAATTTCTACCGGTATTTCTTTGGGTTATGTGAGTAGGGTTTACAGCGCGCCTTCCTCTACTGGGCAAGGAAATGTAACGCTACCCGATGGTAACTTAGGGGTCACGCTTCGGTATAAAAAAATGTGTTTTGGTGCGGCTGTCATGCAATTTCTAAATTCGGAAGGGTCGGCTTTACAGTCTAAACTAAAACTGAATTCGTATTATCATTTTCACGCTTCTTTTCAGCAAGATATTGACCAGTATTGGTCATTAAAGGAATATATGCTCTTGCGGATTTTACCTGAAGTAGCGCAACAAATTATTGGTGGGGTTAATTTGGTCTATTCTGAAGTTGTAGAAATTGGAGCGATGTATTACCAACGAAGAGGAATCGCCTTTCAGTTGTTGTTGGCCATCAATCAAACTACAAATCCATTAAAAATAAGTGTAGGCTATAACTCTTCTTTATTGGCAGAAAGCCCACTTTGGATTAATTCTGTAGAACTAGGGTTAAATTATACACTTAGATAAGTAGGGTTAAAACTATATTTTTATTTTTTTCTGTTCAGTCCGTTACTATTTAATTTCTCACATGTTTTAAAAACAGAAAGCTATAGAAAAGATCAATTGGTGTTTTAAAAGACATCTAATTTAAAATAAAAACCAAGGCTATGATAAAAAATAGACAGTTTAGACACTATGTATTGCTACTGTGTTTAATTTTTTCGGCAATTTTTACGTTACAGGCGCAATACCAAATGGAAAATTTGGATAGGGGTGTGGTGGCTATTTCTAGAGGGAATAACAACTTAATAAGTTGGAGAATGTTTGGTACCGAATCTATGAGTGTTTCATACAATGTTTATAGAGATGGCTCTAAAATAAATGCCAATCCTATTTCTAACTCTACCAATTATGTTGATAATGGCGGGAATGTAAATTCATTATATTCTGTATCTGCTGTTGTGAATGGAAATGAGGGCCAGCGTTCTAAAGAGGTAAATACATGGGGGGATCAGTTTTTGACTATTCCTTTAAACAGGCCCAATGGTGGTACTAATGAAAGTGGAAGTTATGAATATATGCCTTATGACGCTTCTGTTGGGGATCTTGATGGCGATGGTCAATACGAGATTATTTTTAAATGGGACCCCACAAATGCAAAAGATAATTCACAAAGTGGCCATACAGGAGATGTGTATCTAGAAGCTGTTAAATTAAACGGCACAAGTCTTTGGAGAATAAATTTGGGCCAAAATATTAGAGCAGGGGCACATTATACCCAATTTATGGTATACGATTTTGACGGTAATGGTAAGGCCGAATTAATATGTAAAACCGCGCCCGGAACACGAGATGGTACTGGAGCATTTTTAAGCAATGGTCCTGCTGCCAACGATAACGATAATGCAGACTATGCCACAACAGGAGGTTGGGACGGATTTATTACAGATGGTCCTGAGTACCTTACTGTTTTTAATGGTGAAACCGGTAAAGAAATTAATACGGTTACATATGTGCCGGATAGATATCCAAATACGGGTTGGGGTAAGTCTAGTGATAATACCAACCGGGTAGATCGGTTTTTGGCTGGTGTTGCTTATTTAGATGGTCAGCATCCAAGTGCAGTAATGTGTAGAGGGTATTACGGTAGAACTGTTTTAGCCGCTTGGGATTTCGACGGTTCTAAGTTAATACAACGCTGGGTATTTGACACCAACAATGGTATGAGCCAATACGGCGGAAAGGGTAACCATCAATTAAGTATTGCAGACGTTGATAATGACGGAAAACAAGAAATTGTTTATGGTGCAATTGTTATTGATGATAATGGAACATTACAACACAGTCAAACTTGGTGGCATGGTGACGCTTTGCATGTAGGCGATTTTGATTTAGATAATCCGGGACTTGAAATATTTGAGCCAACTGAAACCGCTCTTGCAGATCCCTCACGCGGGCAACCAGCGGTAGTGATGCGTGACGCTAATTCTGGTAATGTTTTATGGGCTACATATAGAGATGGTGATATTGGCCGTGGTATTTGCGCTAACATTGATAGCCGTTACCCTGGCGCCGAATGCTGGGGTTCTAGCGGACAAGGATTGTTTGATAGTAAAGGAAATAATATAGGTTCAATTCCAAGCGGTGTAAATTTTGCAATCTGGTGGGATGGTGATTTAGAACGAGAATTATTAGATGCAGAAAAACTAGACGACTATAATAACGGAAATCAATCTAGGCAATACACCATTTATAACGATGGTGCAGATGCTATTAATGGCACAAAAGCTAACCCCAATCTTCAGGCAGACATTCTGGGAGACTGGCGTGAGGAGTTAATTTACAGACATAATGACAATACTAAGCTTTTAGTGTTTACCACTAATTATGAAACCAATTACCGAATTCCGACTTTAATGCATGACCCACAGTACCGTACTGCGGTAGCGTGGCAAAATGTGGCTTACAATCAACCACCGCATCCAAGTTTTTATTTGGGTAGCGACCGCACACCAGAAAATCTATTGCCTGCAATTGTTGTAAATGGTGGTTCACCTAACGAACCGGATTGTAATGGGGATGTAGGAGGCGAAGCTTATTTAGATGATTGCGAAAGATGTGTAGAAGGCAATACCATGTTAATGCCTTGTGCAACCCATCTTGAAGAAGGTTATTATCAGATTAGTGCTGTTCATTCGGGTCTTTGTATTCAAAATAACAATCCACTTACCCAAGAAGTTTGCACACAATCTGAGGCCCAATATTGGAAAGTAATGCGTGTTGGGGATCAGTATCAGATTCAATCCTTAAGTACAAAAATGTACATGGCGGGTGGAAATAATGTTCAAGAAGGGAATACATCTATGTCGGAAGCACCGGTGAATTTGAGGCTTTCAGAAGATGGAAATGGAAATTACTACATAAGTCCTTTAGAAGAGGAGACCTTATATTTTGATGTTTTTTCTGTTTCCAATACAGCCGGAGAACGTCTGATTTTATGGGAAAATACAGGTGTTGGAAATCAGCAATTTGAATTCAATAGCGTTACAATTCCAGTGGATTGTAATGGTGATGCTTATGGTGATGCCTATGAAGACGAATGTGGTAGATGTGTTGGAGGAAATACAATTCTTAATGCGTGTAGCCCTTTATTAGAATTAGAAACGTCTTGTATAATTGAAGGGGTTCAAGAATCCATTAATGGAGGTTTTATGGGAACGGGTTATGCGAACGCTACAAATGAGGTAGGTGCCGGTGTTGAATTTAAATTATTTGCTTCGGAAGCTAAAAATTACCCCTTATTAATACGTTATGCTAATGGAAGCAACACAAACCGATCTATTAAGGTGTTTGTAAATGGAATAGAACGAATAGCATCTGTAGATTTTGTGCCAACCAGTAGTTGGACTACTTGGAGTTCTGAAGCCGTAAACCTAACACTAGAATCGGGAGAGAATAATATAAGATTCGAAGCCCTAACAGATGGCGGAGCACCTAATTTAGATAATATTTCAGGATTAGAAATAGGTGTAAACGGGATGGATTGTAATGGTGTAATTACTTCTTTAGAAGCTGCCAAGAATAATCAAACAACCATATTTCCTAACCCAACGGAAAACATACTGCATATAAAGCCAGCTACCGAATGGGTTTTGTTAGATGCAGTTGGTCACCAAGTAAGTTCAGGAAAAACTTCCGAAATAGATATGTCTAGCTATTTAGAAGGTGTTTATTTTCTAAAAACTGAAAAAGGAATCTTTAAAATACTTAAAAAATAGCCACTAAAGGTTCTGATGGTGTAAAGCACATTAATCTAAATAGAGAGTAATGTGCTTTTCCTTCAGAAATAGTATATGCAAGAAGTTAAAATTATTTGTTCCCCGAAAAAGGTGCTGTAGTTTAGAACTTTATTTTTTCCAAATCATGAACAGATGGCCCTGAAATTATTTTACCATCTGGATCAAAACGGCTTCCATGACATCCGCAATCCCAAGTTTTAGCTATCATATTCCAATTCAAAATACAATTCATATGCGGGCATACAGGATTAATTACATGTATGTTGCTGTCTTCGTCTAAATAGATCCCCACTCTTTCTCCTTCTATGGTCACAATTTTACCTTCACCTTCAGTGATAGATTCTTTTTCTCCTTTATTTCTCTTTAAACGATCTATAATAGAGTGTTTAATCATGTCAACACCCTTTTTGGCTACATCGCCCATGCTTTTCAGTTTAATTCTTTTAGGGTTGAACGTAGACTCCCAAGGATGTTTATCAGAAAAAACCAACTCAGCATTTAGAATGGCACTAACCAAACCAAACGTTAAGCCGTCACCAGAAAAACCTGTGGCTACAAATACATTTTTGTTTTTAGGATCTTTGCCAATAAAAGGGAGTCCATCGGAGGATTCGAAACACATGCTGCTCCATTTATAATCACTTTGTTTTACTTTCCAGTTGTTAACTGCATATTGTTGCAAAGAGCGAAGGCCTTCGCCTTCATCTTTATCGCTACCTGTTTTTATATCACATCCACCAACAATAAACATGGCCTTACCATCTTTCTCATAACTTCTGGTATAATGATAAGGGTCTGCAAAATCGTAAAAGAGTCCCTTTTTTACCTCTAAAGTAGATTCTCCGGCTATTACATAAGAATTGTTGTTTTTTAATTCAAGTTGAAGAGGATTTCTCATTATAGGTGTGTGAGTCGCCTGCACTAATTTCTGTGCTTTTACAGTAAAGTTTTGTGTTTTAATTTCAACATGGGTTTCTTCACTTGTGAAATCTACCACGGGGCTGTTTTCAAAAAGTAATCCTCCTTTTTCAACAAAAATTTTGGCCATTTGTCTTGTATATGCGGCTGCATCAATCACAGCCTGATCATCCAGTTTAAAAGCTTCAACTACTTTAAATGGAAATTCAGATGAATTAACAGGAATAGATTCTATCCCAATATCTTGTAATGCTTTTCTTTCTTTCTGAAGAAGCTTTACTTGTTTTTCATCTGTTGCATAGTAATAACCGGGTACTTTTTCGTATCCAATAGTTAAGTGATGCTCGTCAATTAATCTTTCAACCAGATTTCTGGCTTCAACAGTAGATTCAAAAACAATTTTTGCTGTTTCTGTAGAAAAAGTAGAAGCAATTTTATGGTATTGGTAATCAATAAGTGAAGTTAAGTGTCCAGAGGTATACCCTGAAACACCGTTAGCAATTTGGTTTCTTTCTAGCAGAACAACTTTTTGACCTCTTTCCAGCAATAAAAACGCAGTGCTAATACCGGTTATTCCACCGCCAATTACGCAGGTATGTACTTCTATGTTTTCATTTAACTGAGGATAATAGCTATCCTTTGTTGTTTCAATCCAAGGACTATTCATAATAGAGTGTTTTAGATTTTAGTTGTTTTAAAAATGGAAGTGTTTCTAACTTTAGCAGAAAACTTTCAACCCTATAGTGTAAGAAAAAATATGCCAATTGAAAAATGAAGTTCAATTGGCATAGAATGATGTGTAACTAAAAATAATGTTGAATTATTTCCTCTATTGTGGGATAATTATCTCTTATTATATGCTTTTCCTTCAGGATTGTTTTATTTTTTAGCTATACTTTTTAAAAATTCTTCGGCAGTCATTACGGGTAATAATGAGTTTTTAAAGTCTTTGCCATTTCTGGTTATAATTATTTCACACTCCGATTCTGTAGCACCAAAGTATTGAAGTGCATCTTCGAAATCTTTGAACGAGGAATTTAATCCTTTTTCAATGGTATGTTCGTTAAGCGAGCAAATGGTACTTAATATCTTGAATTTCCGTAGTTTTTCCCGAGCAACTTTAGAACCATCATATTTTAATAGGAAATAATTAACTGTCGCAAATGAAATCGGAGAGACGAGTAACGTGACTTTTCCTTTTTCTGCTAGTGTAGCTATCTTGGCAATAGGTGTATAAAAAGGTTCTCGTTCTCCTAAAAAATCCAACATTACATTGGTATCAATGAAAATTCGTGTACTCATTTATGTTTTTTTGTTAAATAGTCCGAATACTCTTTTTTATAATCTAAATCGTGCGGGATTTTTATACCTGTAGCTATACTTTTCACAAAAGGAGAGATTTCAAAATCATCATCTTCGTTTTCAGAAGTTAATGACTGAAGATAGGATTCAACTAATCTAGATAAGCTTACTTTTTTATCGGAAGCGTATTCTTTAGCCTTCTCAATAATTTGCTGATTTAGTTTTAACGTTAGTTTCGTATCCATAATAGTAGATTTTATACGTATAAGTATAATTAAAATAGACGTATAAAAATAATTTTTGTTAAATTTAGGAGACTCAATTATGTTAATTTAACGTTGCCGATCCATAAATCAACAACGCTAAATCTATTATTTAAACAGCCTCCACTTTAGAAAAATACATCCGGAATCAACGCCTTTATTTTTTCCAACGTTTCGTTAACGCTTAATTCGCTCATACCACCTGCGGCATTAGCATGTCCGCCACCGTTAAAGTTTTCGGCAGCAAAAACATTTACGGGATTATCTTGCCCTTTAGAACGGAAAGATATTTTTATAATACCATCACGTTCAGAAAAAACAATGGCTACTCTCATGCCTTTAATAGACAAAGCCTGATTAGCTAAACCGTCTGTATCTCCTTTTTGATAACCGTATTCTGCCAATTCTTCTTTCGATAAAGAAATAATAGAAAGCTGGTATTCTTCCAAGATATCTAACTTTTGACTTATAGCATAACCTTGCAAACGCAAACGGCTGGCGGTATTGTTGTCGCTAAGCATTTCATGCACCAAATGATGTTGTACACCAGCTGTTAACAGTTTAGCTAAAATTTCATGGGTACGTGGTTCAACAGACGGAAATCGGAAACTCCCTGTATCGGTTAAAATCCCTAAATACAAAGGCGTACCTATTGTGTTGTCTAGTATATCTAAATGACCCGACTGTTCAATCAGTTCTACAATTAACTGCGAGGTAGAGGAAGCCGAAGTATCCGAAACCGTAATACTTGGGAATTCTTCTGGATTCAAATGATGGTCTATCATTATTTTTTTGCAGGTAGACGCTTCCAATAAAGCTTGCATTTCTGGTCCCACACGGTTGGTAGCGTTATAATCTAAACTGAAAATTAAATCCGCCTGCTGAAAATGTTCTGTAACTTTTTCGGGCTCATCGCTCATTAAAACAATAGAAGAAATATCCATCCAGTATAAAAAATCTGGCGCTTTGTCTGGGTGGCAAATCACAGCCTTTTTGCCTAGCTTTTTTATAAAATGCAACAGCCCAAGTGAACAACCTACAGAGTCACCATCGGCAGATTTATGAGAAGTAATTACGATATGGGATGCCGCTAATATTTCAGCTTCAATTTGTTTGTAGGTATTCATGCTATGGGATTCATTAATTTTATAGAAGCCGCAAAGGTAGCCAGAAAATTGGCTTTCTTTAAATTGAATAAGAAAGGAAAATGGAGTAAATCCAAGAAATATTTATTTAAGTGTTTACAATCACGGAGTGAATTTCGTAGAGCACTAGAATAAAAAAATTAAGTATAAACAATAGCATTTAGTAAGGACTTTCGCTAAAAAAAGTACGCATAAGAACGTTACCTTTTCAACAATTTGTCCTCTACCAAATAGTAAAATTATACAGTATACATATGATAAAACTACCTATAAAGATCATCCTTGCAATTTCCTGTTTTTTCGGAATACTTAATTTATCGGCTCAAAATTTCCCAACGGCTCAAGAATTAGCCAATGAAATGACCATTGGTTGGAACATTGGTAACACCATGGAGTCGTTCTATATAGATCAAAATAGTGGGCAAATGGTTGCCATAGAAACCGCTTGGGGAAATCCCCGAATCACTCAACGTTTAATTGACTCTGTAAAGGCGGTTGGTTTTAATACCATTAGAATTCCTGTTTCTTGGGATATTCATGCCAACAACGGAACAATTGACCCCGCATGGATTGCCCGGGTAAAAGAAGTAGTAGACTATTGCTACCAACAAGATCTCTATGTAATGATTAACATTCACTGGGACAAGGGTTGGTTAGAAGAGAACTGTACTTTGGCTAAAAAAGAAGAAAACAATGCAAAGCAAGCCAGTTATTGGAATCAAATTGCTACATACTTTAAAGATTATGACGAACATTTGTTGTTTGCCAGTGCCAACGAACCACATGTAGCCGATGCTACTGAAATGGGTGTTTTATTGTCGTATCACCAAACGTTTATTAATACCGTTCGTGCTTCTGGCGGAAATAATGACCAACGTATTTTAATTGTGCAAGGTCCGGCAACCGATATAGAGAAAACAAATAATTTAATGAACACACTACCAACAGATCCAGCCTCTGGCCGATTAATGGTAGAAGTGCATTTTTATCCATATCAGTTTAGTTTAATGCAGGCCGACGAAAATTGGGGGAATCAATTTTATTATTGGGGAGCTTGTAATCATTCTACAAGTGATGTCGCACATAACGCCACATGGGGAGAAGAGGCTTGGGTAGACGAAATGTTTCAGTTAATGAAAACCAAGTTTGTTGACAAAGGTTATCCCGTAGTTTTGGGTGAGTTTGGTGCTAGACTACGTCTAGACCCTACAGATCCAAACAAATACCCAAATATCGACTTTGAACTGCATAAAAAATCCAGAGAGTACTTTTTAAAGTATGTAACCTATTCTGCTTTAAAGCACGGAATGATTCCGGTGTACTGGTGTGCAGGTTTAGGAGAATTGTTTGATAGAAATACAGGTGCTCCGTTAGAACCGCAAACTGTTTATGCCTTAATGGAAGGGGCTTATACTTCTTCATCGGATGTGAATTGTGGTGCTACAGATTGTAAAGGAACTACAAAAGGACATGCTTATACCAATGAATGTGGCAATTGTACCTTGGGGTATGATGCTTCATGCGGTTTAGTAACTCATTTAAATGCTTTTTTACATTCAGAAAACGTAAGCGTATATCCGAACCCTACAGTATCGAACATAACGTGGGGAGAAGAAGCTAATTGGATTTTAACTACTACCAACGGTGTAGAACTTAATAGGGGTAAGGGTACAGAAACCGATTTAACAGAATATCCTAGCGGAATGTATCTGTTACAGCTTGATGGGAAAAGCATTAAAATAATGAAGCAATAAACACAGCTATAAAATTTTTTTAAACTGAAAAGGAAGTCGAAAGGCTTTCTTTTTTTGTAGTATTTTTTATCACTTATAGTTTCCCTTAGAAAACCCACTAATGTAATTTCTACGGCTCAGGCTTTCTTTTATTCCGAATTTTTAAAAAGCAGTATTATTATTGTTCTAGTCTAATTTAGTATGGACAATCAAATTTTTCTCACTGCTGGCTACAAACAATTAGGCTTAGCTTTATTATTTTTAACCTCTTGTACTCTAAATAGATCATATAGTTTATGGTTGTAGGGGTAATCCCAACATCCCATTCTATGAAAAAGATTTCCGCCAAAACCCTTCTTATAAATATGCACACCATGTAAGGGGTGAGCCCTGTTCAAATTGGGTGCAGAGCCAAACATATCGTATTCTGTAAATCCCCAATCTTTTGCTACACGTATCGATTCCCATTGAAGAGCATAGCTTGCCATTAAGTTATCTTTACTTGACGTGGAGGCACCGTATAGATAGGTTGCTCTTTTCTTAGATAAAACCAAAAACATGGCGGAAAGAAATCTGCCACCAATATCGGCCATTAACAGTTTTATGGTTACTCCATTTTGGCTATTGTCCTGGTTTTTCAAAATAGCAGAAAAGTAGTCTTCGTTTTGTAAAGGCATATTATGCCGAAGAGCAGTTTCATTGTATAATTTGCACCATGCTTCAATGTGTTCTAGGCCATACTCCCGCACCTTAATCCCAATTTTATTAGCTTTTCGTACATTATACCTTGTGTTATACCGCATCTTAGAAAGTAAATCCTGTTCTTGTAAAGTAAGATCAAGGAAAAAGGTGTTTTTAGGCAAATAATCCACAATGCTTTTATGCAAATTCCAATTATCGGTGCTAAAGTTAACCCGGTACTCTTGCGTCTGATTACGTGGTGGACCTATCCAATTTCCAGCGAAATCAAAAAAATCTTCTTCAACCGCCCATTGATTCTCCCACATTAAATCAAAACGAATAAAAATACAATTGGAAGGCAGAAACGATTGAATTGATTCGGACAATTGCTCTAAAAACAAACCTTGGTTTTCAAAAGTAGGTTCTAATTTTGGTCCGTAGGGAACATAAGCAAAACATGTAACACTGTCAACGTACTTAATTAAGACCAATAAATCGTCCTCTTTTTTTTCTGAAGAATTAGTGCAACCTACCAGTAAGTCTTTCGAAATGGTCAATTCAAATCCTTGGGGTATAAACCCTTGATTGCTTTTTATACGACCCCAGAAAGGGGTTTGGGGTAAAATATTTGTTGATTTAAATTCTTCAATGTCTTTCCTTTCTACCGCACAAATCATGGTACAAAGTAAAAAAATCAATAGCTGAATAGGAAGTATAACAAGCAGATAATACACATCTATACGATATCCAATATCTGCTTTCTAATATAAAGAAAAGTATAAAAGCTAAAAACCATCTATAACATAAGTGGATGCGGGTCTGTAATAGCTGCTATCGGGATTGCGGACAACCATCACCGAAGTTCGCCTAAAGAAAAGAGGTTATGTGAGTATACTGGACTACTTCCAAAAAGTGAAAGTCTCCGTAAGTTGATGAACAAGTCTGATTTAGTGAACCTCCGTATACTGCCTGTTCCGTGCTTGACACGGAAAGACCCGTATGCTGTGTGGACCCGACCTAAGGTGCGGGATAAATAGTGAGAGGCGCACTCTGGCTCAATTCGAGTCAGAGCCGTCTACACGATTGTATGTCTGTGCTATTTTCTTTTTTCTGCAGACTGTTTCGGTTTACCACCGTGCGTTGGGCAGACATACTATTTGACAAGTTTTGGCTCGTGTGAGTGCCTTGAGCGACTTGGCAATGTGTGTGGCTGAGAAGGGAGGGTTGTGTCATTTTGCTTAGATCGTTTTCAAACCCAACTCTTTCAAAAATTCGTTGTGCGTTTCTGTATTTGTTTTAATACGTTCATTGATTGAAATCAATTTCTTATTTACCTCTTTTAAATCAATTTTCACTTCATCAATTGAGGTACTCACATATCTCGATATGTTCAGGTTGTAACCGTTCTTCTCGATCTCTTCCATTGAGACTTTTCGAGAATAGCGGTCTGCCTCTTTTCTATATTTGTACGTTTCTACAATGCTATGAATGTCATTCGGTTCATCATCTTCTCCTTCTCGCAAGCGATTCAAACGTCCATCTTTTTCAAAATGCTCACTGGCATTAATGAATAGCACATCATCTTCTTTTTTACATTTTTTCAATACGAGAATACAAACGGGAATACCTGTTGAATAGAATAAGTTAGCAGGTAAACCAATCACTGTATCAATATTATTATCTTTGAGAAGTTTGGTTCGAATGCGCTCTTCTGCTCCTCCACGGAATAACACGCCATGAGGCAAAATGATCGCCATTGTGCCTTCTTTGCCTAAGAAATGAAACCCATGCAATAGAAAAGAAAAATCGGCTGCTGACTTGGGTGCCAAACCATAGCTTTTGAAGCGGAAATCTTCCGCCATTGTATCGTTGGGCTCCCAACGCAAGCTAAAAGGTGGATTGGCTACAATGGCATCAAATTCTGTTTTCTTGGATGGATTCATCTCGTTTAAGATGTCCCATTGGTTTTTTAAGGTATCCCCATGATAGATTTCAAACTCTGTGTCTTTCATGCCATGCAGAAGCATGTTCATTCGAGCCAGGTTGTAAGTGGTAATGTTGTTTTCCTGACCATAAATTTTACCTACTGTACCGTCATTGTCTTTGATCCGCTTTCTTACGTTCAGCAATAGCGAACCCGATCCACAAGCAAAATCCAGTACTTTATCCAGCTTATTTTTCTTACCAGTACTTGGGTCTTGACTGTCTAAGGTCACAATCTCAGAAAGGATCGTTGAGATTTGCTGAGGAGTATAAAACTCTCCTGCTTTTTTACCGGAACCTGCTGCAAACTGACCAATTAAATATTCATAAGCATCGCCAAGAGTATCGGTATCGGTAGAGAAATCAGCAATGCCTTCTGCAATTTTTTGGATGATGGTACAGAGCTTTTTGTTTCTGTCCGGAGGTGTTCTTCCTAGTTTTTCAGAGTTCAGGTTGATCTCTGAGAACAGGCCTTGAAAGCTGCTTTCAAACGATTCATTTTCGATATGACGAAAGCCTTCTCCAAGCGTTTCTAACAGTTCTCCGTTATGAGTACGTGCTAATTCCGTGATGTTACTCCACAAATATTTAGGTTTGATCACATAATGCACTTTCCTACGCATTTGCTTTTCAAATTCTACAATGTCCTCTTCATTGGTCGTATACCATTTCTCAAGTGGCGGAGGGACAAACCCATCCGTTCTTTTCTCCTCTGGAGTATTTAAGGGATAATCTCTACCTAATTCCTTTTTAGCCGATTCTTCGTAGTTGTGCGAGAGGTAGCGTAAAAACAAAAACGAAAGCATATAGTCACGAAAGTCATCCGCATTCATAGCACCCCTTAGATCATTTGCAATTCGCCAAAGGGTATCGCCTAGTTTTTTATGTTGTTCTTTTTGTGCCATAACCTTATAATGAAAATGGAAATGAAGTTGTTAGTTTATCAAAAACTTTGATAAATAAATCTTTATTGTCTTCATTCATAGGTGCTAACTTTTGAGTATAAATTTTCTCATGCGATAACGAGTTGATAATATCTGACTTGTCATTGGCGTCTTGGAATTGCAATTTATCTAACACATAGCTGAATCGACCTTCACCCAAAAATGATGCAATGCTTTCCAAAATTTGCCTTAACAAAACAAAATGATAAGTAAATAACTCTTTTCTAACTACAGCGTCATTTACAATTTGAAGCAACAAAAGGTGGTATAAAACAATGCCCTTCTTTTTTCCTACCAACTTATACTTATTGTTTTCAATTTCTAAGAATCGAACTAAGTACTTATCTTCAATTATCTCTTTAACATAAATTTTATCACCTCGTTTTGATTCTTGATTTCGCTTAGATTTAAACTTTTCTCTGTTCTCACCTTTGGATAGCCAATCCTGTAAAATTGAGAAAAGACCCATATGATGAGTACTTACGATTATTTTCTTTGTATCACAATACTTTTCAAACAAATCAAGTATTAAGCGAGCAGTTATATAGACATTGTTATCATCTAAACTTGAAACAGGGTCATCAATAAAAAAATGTTTGTTCTGCACATCAGAGAAACCTTCAATTTCAAATAATGCTAGAAAGAAACACCAAACAAAAATTCTTTCTTCTCCTCTCGATATTTTGATTTGCTTTTCAGGGTCATCGGATTTATAAAATTTTATTGAGCCAAATCCAAGTTCAGGGTTATCCGCTTTTTTGGGAATTAATTTGAAATCGAATTTAGGCTTGTAGGATATCAATTTCTCACGAATCGGACTTTCATCATTGAACTTTGTAATGAAATCGTCCAATGAACTTTCTACAATCTTTAAATGAATGTCTTCATTATTGTTTGGCTCATCGTTTTCCCAAACAAATAAATCTTCACTATAGGCATTATAATAAACCCCAGCGTGATTGCCTTTATTTAACTTTTTCGTATGGTCTTTGTATGCAACAGACAGTCGTGTTTTACCAGTTGAGTTAAAGGCATAAAGAAGGATAATGTTTTCTTTTGTTTTTTCTAATTGTTTAGCTATATCTTTTTGGTTCATACACTCTAATCATTAATTTTTGGAAACAACCCTTGCATCAAACCCTTTTTATGCTGTTGCAATTGATCTATTTTCTCTGCTTCGGCTGTGATAAGTTCATCTACCGCTGAAAGACAGGAAGCAACACGGGTTTGTTCATTGGGGTTATTAGGATAAGGTAATTTTAAACTTTCCAAATCACTTTTTGAGAAACCCTTAATTGAAGTTCCTTGATTCATGGATTTCAAAAGGTGCTTATTTGCTGAGAAGTAATATCCTATGAAATAATTATGCACCGATTTAGAAACGAAACTTGTGAAATCTTGACTTGTACATATATCACATTCGCTAATTGCTAATTTTCCTACTCCAACTCGTGAAACAAATAATACACTTCCTTTAGGAATTATCTTTGTTGCTGATTGATTTATTGCATGCCTATTGATAAATCGTGTAATAGAAATATTGCGAATATCATCTTCATAAATATCAGAACTTGAAATCCACGGAATTTCACCAATCCAATATTCAGTGTTTGATCTTGATGGTGTTCCACCTCCTAAAAAATCACCCAATTGCCCTAATTTTCTTTCCACCCACTCACCATCATTCTCAAACTCAGGAAAACGAAACTTAGGCACGGTTTCCCCTTCTTGCGGAAAAAGGTTCTGCATCAATCCTTTTTTGTGGTCTTTAAGGGCTTGCAGCTTATCGCTGTGAGCAGCTATCAATTCATCTAAAGAAGAAAGGCAGGAGGCGATTTTTTGTTGTTCGTCCTTTGCTTTTGGAAGATAAATTGGAAGCAGTTTTATGATTTCTGCATTTAGATTTTTAACTGCTGCACCAGCTGCATTAACTTGAAAGTATTTTTGGCTTGATTCAGAAGAAATGAAATAGTACAAATAATCTTCAAATGTTTTATCTGATATTTTTCTAATAGCAATCCAGCCGTCATGAATACAGGTTTTAACTTTTAGAATGTAAGGTCTACCAAAGCTCATTGAATTTGAAAGAATTAAATCTCCTGGGTTGACTTCCCTCGTACTATTTATGGCTTCCTGAATTACTCTTTCTTTTGTTCCAATTATATATTTTGCGTCTGAACGGACATCTGCAATTTTTAACCAGTTTAGACCATCATTATCGGATGTTAAATAATCTTGGATTGGTCTCGGTGAACCTCCTCGAACTATTTCCGCAATTTCTCCCAAGTCATCATTATCCCATTCTTCCGCAGTTGAAAACTCAGGAAAACGCAACTCTGGTATTATTTTCTTCGCCTTACTCATATGCTGCTAATCCTGAAATTTCTCGACCTTGGGCCAGTTTTTTTAATTGAGGTACTAAGTCATTCATTAAAGCCGTTTCAGCTTTACTGCGTTGTTTCCAACCGAGCTCCAAAGGCTCCATGAGGTCAGTGAGCTTTTCCCCATCAAAAATCATTCGGCTCATAATCTGTTCTACAAATGCTTTTAGGTCTGCTGTTTTCAAACAATTTGCATTAGCAATAGCAGCCAGTTCTTTGTCATATTTCTCTACCTTAAAGATTTCAAAGTTTTGTTTTAGTTCATCAGCAGTTTGTCCTTTCGTCCAGTCCACCTTATTGATATAGTCGGTCAAGTCCTCTTCTTCTTCCATCAGGTTAGCGTTCGATTTTAACAAGCTAATGACCTGTGACTTGGTCATTTTTTGCTTAGAAGGCTTTTGCTGTGTGCTATCGGCAATCAGGCTCATGATATAATCGTAATCAATCACCGCAGAGGCAAAGAGCACAAACTCAAAATCGAGTTGCTGTATGTCTTCGGGTGCATCATCCCCTTCTTTCTGCTGTATTTCCCGCAGTTGTTTGGCCGTTTCTAAGTACGAACTTCTAAACTCTTGTAAGTTGTCTTTTGGTAGAATCGCTTCAATCGTTTCTTGCTGTTCTTCATCCAAATCGGTGTACTGATCGAGTTGGGTTTTGAGGCGTTGCACCTCTTTAAAATTTTTCACAAAGGCAATCCTCGCAGCATCTCCACGCAGGTTGTATACTTCCTGTGGTTCACTTACCAAGTTGTGTTCCTGCATAAAATCCCCTAAAGCTTCTACTGCTTTTTGATATTGGTCAATGACTACAGGAGCTGGATCTACCATCCAGATTTCTTTGGCTTTGCTACCTTCGTCTTCCCCTGAAAATAGCGTAATGGCTTGGTTTACCGCTTCCTGCTGCGAACGGAAATCAAGAATGTTGCCATAAGGCTTAGTATCGTTCAGTACCCGGTTGGTTCGGGAAAATGCCTGAATCAGTCCGTGGTATTTCAGTTTCTTGTCCACATACAAAGTGTTCAGGTATTTGGAATCAAAACCTGTGAGCAGCATATCTACCACAATGGTCATGATCAATCTTGTTTTTATGCGGATAATCTTTGTTGGTGAATTTCTGGTCTTTGATTCGTCTTTGTATGTCCTGATAGTAGATATCAAAATTGTTGATGTCGTGATTGGTGCCAAACTGCTTATTGTAATCGGCAATAATCTCAATCAAAGCCTTTTTCTTTTCTTCTGGATTCTTTTTGTTGTCTTCCTTTTCCTGAGCTAAATCTTCCTGAAGCTGTTTGATGTCTGCCGCATTCCTTTGGCTTTGTTGGTCGCCATCCTTGGCAATCAACTGAGCAGGCGGAGAAAACACGCAAGCAATATTGAGCGGAACAAAATCAGGGTCTTCTGCTAATTTTTGTGTTTGAATTGCTTTCAAAATCCGATAATATTCTATCGCATCATTGATGGAGGAAGTAGCCAACACCGCATTGAATTTCCGTTGATTGGTAGCGGCATTGTGTTTATCGATAATCGCTTCTGCAACGGCTTGTTGTGCAATTGCTTCTCCTGGCTTTTGGGATTTGGTCGCCTTTACCTTTGAAATAGTCAATATGAAACTTTAAGACATTCTTATCCTCTATGGCATGCGTAATCGTATATTTTGGTAATTCATGTTCAAAGATACTCTGAGTGGTTTTGAGCGTTTTCTGTTCTCCATTAACTTCATAATAGGTTGCATTTCCTTCGAAGATGGGTGTACCTGTAAACCCAAACAATTGAGCATTTGGAAAAAACTCATTAATTGCTTTATGATTCTCTCCAAACTGCGAACGGTGGCACTCGTCAAAAATGAAAACCATTCGTTTGTCGCTCAATGGTTCGAAACGTTCTTTATAGTTCTTCTTGTTAGTGCCATCCAATGCCAAACCCAACTTTTGAATGGTAGTAACGATTACCTTGTCTGCATAGTCGGTAGACAGTAATCGTCTGACCAATGTTTCAGTATTCGTATTTTCTTCTACACTGCCTTCCTGAAATTTATTGAACTCCTCACGGGTTTGACGGTCAAGGTCTTTTCTGTCAACTACAAACAAACATTTTTCAATGTCTGCATTGTCTTTCAGCAGCGTAGAAGCTTTGAAAGAAGTCAAGGTTTTGCCACTTCCTGTAGTGTGCCAGATATAACCATTTCCTCGATTATCCTTAATGCAATCCACAATGGATTTTACAGCATAAATCTGATAAGGCCGCATGACAAGCAATTTCTGCTCACTTTCCACCAGCACCATGTATTTGCTAATCATTTCCCCAAGCGTACACTTGCTTAGAAATTTTTCAGAAAACAAGTCCAGTCGATTTATTTTCTGATTGTTTAAATCAGCCAATTCATAAACAGGCAAGAATTGCTCATCTGCATTGAATTGAAAATGCTGATTTTTATTATTGGAAAAGTAGATAGTTCGTGTGCCATTACTCACTATAAACAATTGCATGTAGCACATTAAAGAATTACTATAACCATTACCGGGTTCATTCTTGTAATCCACGATTTGCTGCATGGCTTTACGGTGCGAAACATCCAGTTTCTTCAATTCAATTTGTACAACTGGCAAGCCATTGATGAGTAGAATAATGTCATACCGCTGATGACTGTTTTCTGTGTTGATGCGCAATTGACTAACGACTTCATAATCATTTTTGCACCAGTCTTTGATATTTACCAGCGTATAATGAAGTGGTGTTCCATCTTCTCGCTGGAAATACTGTTTTTCTCGTAGTTTTTTGGAAGCAGTAAAAACATCAGGTTCTATAATTTCTTCTCGCAAGCGTAAAAACTCGCTTTCCGATAATCGTACTCGGTTAAGTGCCTCGAATTTGCTTTTAAAGTTCTGCTCAAGCGTTTTCCTCTCCACTATATCAGGTCGATGGACGTATTTCAGCTCTTTTAGCTGGGTGATTAGATTTTCTTCTATTTGATATTCCTTAGTCATTCAAATCTTCTTTCAATAAATCTTTTGGATTGACATCCAATACTCTTGCAATCTCATAAAGTACTTCTAGTCTTGGTTGCTGTCTGTTCTGAACATAGGCATTGACCATATTATAGCTTTTGCCTATCTGAACACCCAACCATTTTTGGCTTCTTCCTTGTTCTTCCAGAACTTCTTTTATGCGATTCATTTTCTTTTATTTCAAAAAATATAAATATAGAATGTCTGTGAGAATATTCACTATAAAATGAGATGAATTATCACAATGCACCGAGGGTGGGGAGATTTTAGCTCTTTTGGTTTTTTTTGGGCGGGATTTGTGCGTTGGCAAAAACCAAAAGAGCTGTTTGTGCGGGTGGCTTTTTGTATGCCACACAACATTTCGATAAGTACAACTATTGCCCATATCTAATTTGTTTTGTTTCGAACAAAATAGAGTAATCCAACCCAAAAGCCAACAAATAGATTTAAAATCAGGAGTTTAAAGTTAGGAGGTTATTCTTATTGTCAATAGTTGCCCTAATTATCGGAAGATTACAAGGATAATATGGGGACTGTCCATATACTATACAGTTATTTATGTTTCCTGTTCAACTTGTAATAGAATGTAACTCCCTAAGAAAAAAGTCGGTGGTTGTTAACTATTAAAACCATAAAAAACCATTTATTAACAATAATAAATTAAATCACAGTGATGGATTTCTTAAAACGGCCATCTTAGGGGTACTCCGTAATAAAGCCGGGCTTAATCTGGGGTTAAGTCGGGTGAAAAGCCAGGTCAGCCTACAGAATATTTTTACGAAGCACAATCTTAAGCCAATCGTTTGCAAAAGATAATTTAAAAAATCATTCGGGTCAAAAGCGCGCAAAGAGTCATTTACCGGAAGAAGAACCAAATAAGCGCAATAAAAACACCGCTTTTTCAGTTCTCTAAAATACAAGCGCTTTCACCGGCCCATTTTTTCACCAGAAAACACAGAACAATTTGTTACTTCTCGTTTTCTAAAAGTTTAATACGTGAAGAAACTTGTTGTGTTACAAAACACTGCTCCAATAGATTAATATCATATTCAGTTAATCAAAAATGTGTGGTTATAAAGTTTAATAAGTTTTTCATTAGTAACCGTTTTTGAAGGGTATAGAGCGCCCCTTATAAAAGGGCTTTCTTTAATGTGTTTGTTTTGAAGCAAAAATAAACAAACAGCTAAAATTGTATTGGTTTTGAATGGTTTTAATAGTCGCCCACTTCTTTAAATTATAGAAATGAATCATTGGCTTATTCACCTTCGTTTCAGTACTTAATCTATAGCGCTTAACAGTAAGCATTGTAAGTGCGTACTAACTGGTAATATAAGATAAGTGATGGGTTAAGAAGTAAGCTAAACACCTACAGTTATGCTGCCAATGAATGCTAAAAGCCTTGTTTTTTAAAATGTAATTGCAATGCTATTCTGCGGAATTTATTTCCAGAATTCATCTGTAATGTTTTCAATAAATTCTATGTCGCACACCTTCTTTTCCAACAGTTCTAATTGTTCGGGACTAGCCAATTCTTGAATTTCATTAAACAAAACCCGTTCTTCAAACCGAATGTGGCTTTCTAGCTCTTCTTCCAACAGACTTAAAGATTTTTCAATATTAGTATTGTTTTCAAACAAACGTTTTAGCCTTCTGTGTTCAGCAATAACCTTTTTAATGTGTTCGTGTTTTTTGTCTAGAATAGGGAAGAGGTATTTTTCTTCGGCTTCAAAATGCGCCTTTAAATAAGTTTGGTAAAACCAGTCGGTATATTTTTTAATTCGATTAGCCGGTATGTCTTTTTCTATTCCGGTTCTTATTTTCCAGCATAAAAGTAAACCGTGGTGGTGCTCTCTGCTTATAGGTTGTATGGAGGGGTGTCGTTTAATAGCTTTTGTGATAGACATAAATTATGCGTTTAAAATTCATTGCTAAATAAGTTGGTAAGCGGTGTGTTCGGCGCAGCGTTATTCAGGCATGAAGTTTTGGAGTGCAATTACCTCCTTTTATACTAAGTTAGTAGATTACTACTTCTGGTAGAACTAAGTTCTCCTTCTTTTTTCAGAAAAGCTAATCTTTAATATTTTAATTAAGATAAATTTGTCCGAATTGATTAAAGTTGTAAATTCATCTAAACTTCAGACAGAAAATGTTTTCAAAAGCTTGTGAATACGGTATCAGAGCACTGATTTACATCAGTAATAGATCCTTGCAAAACGAAAGAGCAAGCTTGAAAGATATTGCTGCTGAAATTGATTCACCGGAATCATTTACCGCCAAGATTCTGCAACAACTTTCTAGAACTGAGATACTAGAGTCGGTGAAGGGGCCAACGGGAGGTTTTAAAATTTCTCCAGAAAAATCGGCTAAAATCACATTAATAGACATTGTGGCTACTATTGATGGCGATAAGATTTTCCACGGTTGTGGTTTGGGTTTAAAAGAATGCAACGCTAAAAAACCTTGCCCTATGCATAATCATTTTATGGAAGTAAGAAACGATTTAAAAACCATGCTTTCTAGCACTACGTTATTGGATTTAGTAAAAGGTCTGGATTCGGGCGATACCTTCCTGAAACGTTAAAAAAAATTAACAATATAAAAGATAAAAGGGTCTTAATATCATCTTAACAAAAATGGAAATAACCTTTTAAATAACAGTGAAATGGGGGATAATAGAAAGAGTGTTTTACAGATGTTTAATGAATGGACTATAAGTCAAGAGTTTTACAGAATGCCTTATGTGGCTGCAATGTTAATCATTCACGGAAGTGTAGTTATACCGGTTTATTTATGGGCTATGCATTTATCGGGAGATAATGGGGCTCATTTTATACTACTTACCGTGTTAACGTTCTGTATTTTAATAAGCAATTTGGCAGCCATGCCTACTAAAATAACTATACCTATTTATTTGGCTTGTAATGCGGTTCTATTACCAATAATGGGCTATAACCTCTTTGTTATTTTAGCAGCATAGCGTAAAGTATGGAATTTTATAAAGTTAGAATTATAGACGATTTACAAGAAGAATACAGCGTTGAATTCTATAAATGGGAATACATTAATTTAATGGAATTAATACGTGACCGTTTATACATAGACTTTGGCGATTGTAAAGGAAGGGCAATGTGCGGAACTTGCCAAGTAGTGTTGGAGGTAGGAAATCAACAAATAACAGAAGCCGGAATCTACGAATTGGAAACATTAAAAAAGCAGGCTAATGTTACTGCTACAAGCCGATTAGCGTGTCAGATTTTAGTAGATAAATACCTGCATGGTAAAGTTTTTAAAGTGGTAACCGAATCGTAATAAATAGCTAAATAATATGAAAGAGATTGAAAGCAGAGAAGATGTACGTCTTTTGATAAATACATTCTACGGAAAAGTTAGGCAAGATGATATGCTTGGACCCATTTTTAATAAAATTATTCAAGACTGGGATACACATCTAGAATTACTAACCGATTTCTGGCAAACCAATTTATTCTTTGTACAGAAATACAAAGGAAATCCATTAGTGGCACATCAAAAAGCAGATAAAGAAGTAGGTGGTATTATTTCGGAAGAACATTTTGGAAGATGGTTACAACTTTGGTTTTCTACCATAGACAGTTTGTTTGTAGGCGAAAAAGCACAAGCCGCTAAAGACCGGGCACGTAAAATGTCTACTATGTTATTTCTTAAAATCTTTGAAGCAAGACAATAGAAGGAAGTAAATGTTCTCTGTTCAAATTCTATATTTGTAAGCAATTCGTTTTCAAAAATTGGTATATGATGGTTTGTCCTTGTGGTTCGGGTAAAAAAATTGAAGTTTGTTGTGCGTCTATTATCGAAAATCATGCTGCCCAAACAGCAGAAGAATTAATGCGTTCTAGGTATACGGCATACAAACAACATAATGCGCTCTATTTATTAGAAACCACGCATACCAAAACCAGAAATAAGCATAGTTTAGAAGGAATACTGCAATGGGCTAAGGAAAACGATTGGCAAAAGTTACAAATTCTAAATTCCGAACATGGAACCAATACAGATCAAGAAGGTATAGTAGAATTTAAAGCCTATTACAAAGACGCCAAAGGCCGTAATCAGATGCACCACGAACGTTCTGTTTTTTTAAAGGAGGGTGAAAATTGGTTTTATTTAGAGGGTGAAATAGATCCTCTTTCGGTACCAATTTCAGAAAATAAAATCAACAGAAATGAACCTTGCCCTTGCGGAAGTGGCAAGAAATACAAAAAGTGTTGCGCGTAGTACAATAGTTGAAACACTTTAGGGCTTGTCTGCGTTGTAGATCAAAACAAGCATGAATGGATCAACAAGTAAAACAACAAACGGGTCTTAGTATAAGAGAAACCGCCAGAAAATTTTTAGACCGAGAAACTGCCGGCGGGATTATCTTAATTGCAACTACTATAGTGGCGCTGGTCATCAGTAATTCATCTTGGTCAGACGCTTATAATACCTACCTACACGACGAATTTGTATTAGAATTACCCCAAGAACATTTGTCTTTCGGACTAACCATTAAAGAATGGATAAACGACGGTCTAATGGCTATTTTCTTTTTAGTAGCCGGTCTAGAACTGAAAAGAGAAATACTGGTAGGAGAGCTTTCTACCTTCAAAAAAGCAGCCATGCCCTTATTTGCGGCTTTAGGCGGTATGTTGTTTCCGGCATTAATTTTTATATTTTTTAACAGTGGCACAAACACAAGTCATGGTTGGGCCATACCTATGGCAACTGATATTGCTTATTCTTTGGGTATTATAAGCCTTTTAGGCAAAAGAGTGCCTACCCAACTAAAAGTGTTTTTAGTGGCATTAGCCATTGCAGATGATATAGGAGCTATTTTAGTGATACTTTTTTTCTATTCTGAAAATATTAGCTGGCTGTTTATCACTTCGGCAGCGGGGGTTTACGTCTATTTATGGGTGCTGAATTTAAGCGGAGTTAAGACCATGTTTTGGTATATATTAGGCGGTATTATTTTGTGGTATTGCGTCCTTTATTCCGGAATTCACCCCACCATTGCCGGTGTTCTTTTTGCGCTTACCATACCCGTAAAACCTAAAATGGACAGTAAAATTTTAAAAGAAAGAACATCTCAAAATATACTGGAGCTAGAAAAAACCGATGTTGAAAACAAAACACCTATTAATGATTTAAAACAAAGAGAGGTCATTAATAACCTAAACAGAGACATGAGTTATTCGGTACCCATGTTGCTAAATATGGAAAACAAATTGGTAGATTTTAATGCCTTTTTCATTATCCCTCTATTTGCCTTAGCTAACGCAGGTGTATTATTAAATGTAGGTATTAGTGAAATAATGACAGGAACTTTAGGATTAGGGATCATCTTAGGCTTGGTGTTGGGTAAAACGGTTGGGATTGTTTCCTTTTCATTTATCACCGAAAAACTAGGTATTTCTGAAAAACAGTCTACCCTTACTTGGAAACATATTATTGGAATGGCCACCATTGCAGGTGTTGGTTTTACCATGTCTTTGTTCATAACCAATTTGGCTTTCGAAGACCCAGAGTTTATTAAAGTAGCTAAAATCAGCATATTAATCGCGTCCTTCTTAGCGGCCGTTATTGGTATTTTAATCTTATTGTTTTTTACACCGAAAAAGAAAACGCCTATCCTAGAAACACCAGAGTGATTTAAGAAGCTACACCTAAAACGTGGGTAAGTTCTATAAAAAGTGTTGTGCAGAGCAGGAATATTTCTGCATTTTTAAAAATTAGAACATACCCAATTTGTAGTTAGACACCTATGAAAGTTTGTATTGCCGAAAAGCCAAGTGTAGCCAAAGAAATTGCCCAAGTAATTGGAGCAAAAACCCGTAAAGAAGGCTATTTTGAAGGCAATGGATACCAAGTAACGTGGACCTTTGGGCATTTTTGTACGCTTTTACCGCCCGAAGATTACCAGTCGCATTGGAAACGGTGGGACTTAAGTTCTTTACCCATGTTGCCAGAAAAGTTCGAAACCAAAATCATGGCCGATGGTGGGGTGAAAAAGCAGTTTAAAATAATTAAAGAACTTTTTGGGAAAGCATCGGTAGTGATAAACTGCGGTGATGCGGGCCAAGAAGGGGAGTTAATACAGCGCTGGGTAATAAAGCAAGCCAATTACAAAGGGGAAGTGCAACGTTTATGGATTTCTTCCTTAACTACTGAAGCTATACGTGCAGGTTTTGATCAACTAAAACCCTCTTCCGAATTCGATAATTTATATTATGCCGGTAGTTCGCGTGCCATTGGGGATTGGTTGTTAGGGATGAATGCCACCCGATTATATACCTTAAAATACGGCGGTTACAAACAAGTTTTGTCCATTGGTAGGGTGCAAACACCAACCTTAGCCATGTTGGTGAACAGGCATCACGAGATTGTAAACTTTAAACCACAACCGTATTGGGAGTTGCAAACCCTTTACCGAGATACAAAATTCAGCAATACAGACGGTAAATTTTTTACCAAAGAAGACGGTGAAAAATTACTAAATCAGGTTAGCGGAAAAGACTTGTTTATTACCGCAATCGAAAAAAAGGACGGGAAAGAATATGCGCCTAAACTGTTCGATTTAACGGGGTTACAAGTGTATTGCAACAATAAGTTTGGCTTTACGGCCGACTTAACCCTAAAACTCGTTCAGAAATTATACGAAATGAAAGTAGTGACCTACCCCAGAGTAGACACTACTTTTCTACCGAATGATATGTATCCCAAAGTGCCGGGGATTTTAAAAGGCTTAACTAATTACTCCACCTTTACAGAACCGCTTTTAAAGAAAAGCATACGGAAATCGACCAAGGTTTTTAACGACAAAAAAGTAACGGATCACCACGCTATTATTCCAACGGGGGAACAAAAAACGTTAAGTGCAGACGAACAGAAAGTCTATGATATTATAGTAAGACGATTTTTAGCCGTTTTCTACCCAGACTGTAAAGTAGCCAAAACACAAGTAGATGCCGAAGTTGAAACCGTTCAGTTTGTAGCCAGAGGTAAAGAGATTTTAGAAGAAGGCTGGCGGGTACTTTTTCCGAAGGAAAATAAAAACAGCAACGACGACGAAGACAATAATAAAGACGAAGAAGATGACGACAACATCTTACCGTCTTTCGAAAAAGGAGAACATGGTCCGCACGAACCTTCCTTTACAGAAAAAACCACAAAGCCGCCTAAGTTTTATACCGAAGCATCCCTTTTACGGGCAATGGAAACAGCGGGCAAACAAGTTGACAACGACGAATTAAGAGATTTAATGAAAGCCAACGGAATTGGTAGGCCGTCTACCAGAGCCAACATTATTGAAACTTTATTTAAACGAAAATATACCGAACGTAGAAAAAAACAGGTAATTCCTACCGAAATGGGGGTTCAGTTGATTAGCACCATTCAGAATGAGTTATTGAAATCTGCCGAACTAACCGGGCAATGGGAAAAACAACTAAAAGAAATTGAGGACGGTGAATTTAGTGCGGGTCAGTTTATTGTAAACATGAAGAAAATGGTACACAGTTTAGTGTACGAGGTTCGGAAGGAAAGTGGTAAACCGCGTTTGGCTTCAGCGTATGCGCCAAGCCCTTCGGCAGAGAAAAAAACAGCGGTTAAAAGTGCCGGTACAGTGGCTCAAAAAACGGGTGCACAAACCTGCCCTAAATGCAAAAAAGGAACCGTCTTAAAAGGCAAAAGCAGTTACGGTTGTAGCCAGTGGAAAGAAGGTTGTAAATTTAGATTACCGTTTGTGTATTTAGATAAAAAATTAACCGATAAACAAATAGAGCGCTTAGTCGAAAAAGGCGCAACTACTAAAATTAAGGGTTTTGTTCAGAATGGGGAAAAGGTTGAAGGCATCTTAAAATTAACGGATTCGGGTGCAATTGAATTTGAGCAAAAAGAGGTTAAAGCTTCGGTAAATAAAAAAGAAAACAAAATGCCTGCCTGTCCTAAATGTAAAACGGGTACACTTATAAAAGGCAATACCGCCTATGGTTGTGACCGCTGGAAAGAAGGCTGTGGTTTCCGTTTTCCGTTTGCAGAAATTAAGCAAAAAGCCAATGGCAAAGCCTTAACCAAAGAGCTGGTGTTAGAAATTATTAGTCAGTAAAAATTTTTCACGTTTACTTTTTTATAATCATCTACCTAAAAAAATGGTAATCAAACGCTTTTGATTTTATAGGTCTTTAATGGAAGTTTAATCCACTTTTATACGGCTTTATTTTGAATGACTATCAATAAGTAATAAATCAAAATAGTAGACACCAAAAAGCATTGTTTTTGGTTATTCATTAGGATGAATGGTTCTGCTATATATTAGGTAGTTGGGCTTATACATTTTAATTACGATAGAGAATGATTATTCATTACAGGAAGACCTTAAAGTGAAGGGTTTAATCAGGATAAATAGACATTCATCGGTAAATGTCAAATTAGACTCTAAATAAAAGTACAAAAATGAAACTATATACTCAGTTGCTTGAAATTTTGGCAGAGCATGGTGTGGAACAAATTTTTGGTGTTCCCGGAGATGCTATTAATCCTTTAATTGAAGCAATACGTTTGCAAGATAAAATTCAATTTATTCATGTAATACACGAAGAAGCAGGAGCTATAGCAGCCAGTGCACAGGCAAAACTTAGTGGTAAATTAGCGGTTTGTGCCGGTACAGTTGGCCCGGGCGCTATTCATTTATTAAATGGTTTATACGACGCCAAAAAAGATCATGCACCGGTTTTAGCCATTACAGGACAGGTCCCTTCTATTGAAATGGGTTTTGAATACCATCAGGAAGTAGATATAGATGCTCTTTTTGATGATGTGGCTGTATACCAACAAACCATACAAACGCCAGATCAAATGCCTAGAATAGGTATTGAAGCCTGTAATATGGCATTGTATAAAAGAGGTGTAGCGGTTCTAACTATACCGCATGACGTTGGGAATAAAAACGTAAGTGCCGAAAAGTGGAATGGCTCAAGTATTAATGATTTTAATATTGTTCCTACGCAGCCACAATTGGAATATACCGTTGACCTGATAAATAAAGCAGAAAAAATTTCTATTCTATTTGGCGAAGGCTGTAGAAATTGTAGCACTGAATTAGTCACACTTAGTCAATATTTGGCAGCACCGCTAGTCTTCTCTTTAAAGGGAAAAGATATTGTACCCTATACTCATGAACAAATAGGTGGTAATGTAGGTTTATTAGGATCTAGAGGGGGTGTTGCGGCTATGGAAGACTGTGACTTGCTACTAAATTTAGGATCTGATTTCCCTTACAGAGATTGGTATCCCGAAGGTGTTCCGGTAATCCATGTAGATATAGACCCCACCGCTATTGGTAGAAGAGTTGGTCATGAAATAGGTTTAATTGGAGATTGCAAAACGGTTATTGAACTACTGCTTCAGGAAGTAAAACATAAGTCAAACCAACATCACATAGAAAAAGTAAGGAAAGTTAAAGCCTTATGGGACAAAGCTATGGTTTATACCGAAGATGTTAACAGAAGCAAAGACATGATTCATCCGCAGGCATTAGCCAAACTCATTGGTGATTTAGCTAATGATGACGCTATATTTACCTGTGATACGGGTGCCGTTACTGTTTGGGGCGCTAGGCATATTACTATGAAAGAAAAACAGCGTTTTACCTGTTCGTTTAACTTAGCGTCAATGGCTTATGCAATGCCCGCTGCTTTAGGGGCTAAATTACGTTATCCCAATAGACAAGTGATTTCATTATCTGGTGATGGTGGGTTTAATATGCTTATGGGCGATTTTCTTACAGCCGTAAAATATAAATTGCCCATAAAAGTGTTCATTTTTAACAATAGGAAATTGGGACTTATTAAGATGGAACAAGAAGTTGAAGGTTATCCAGAGCATGAAACCGATTTGCACAATCCAGATTATGCCCTTTTGGCTAAAAGTTTTGGGGCGGAAGGTTCATCTGTTTCGGATCCGAAAGCACTTAAAACAGCAATTGAGCTTGCGTTAGCAACACCAGGACCGTATTTGTTGGATGTTCGTATAAACCCAGATGAAATAACCATGCCTCCTAAACTTGAACTAGCCCAGGCTTGGGGGTTTAGCAAAGCCAAAGTGAAGGAAATTATGCAAGTTTTTTTGGAAGATTAAAAACATAGTTGAATAATAAATAATAAGAATTATATGCGCAAAGCCATTCATTTTACCTTTATCAGTTTTGGATTTATAGCTTTAGGATACCTTATTTTTTTGTGGCCTTTATACGGATTAGGGTGTTTAGTTCTATTAATATTTGCATTGGGGTTGCACGATTTGTTTCAGAAAAAACATACCATTTTAAGAAATTACCCTGTTTTTGGGCACGTTCGGTATTTACTAGAAATGATTGCCCCAGAATTGCATCAATATTTTATAGAGTCAGATACAGATGGTAAACCTATTGACAGAAATCACCGTGCTTATGTTTACAAAAGAGCTAAAAAAGCCAATGATACCTATCCCTTTGGTACCCGTTTAGATGTACAGGGTATTGAATACAAATGGATGCAGCATAGCATTTACCCAAAACCAAAATTAAAAACGAACCCAAGAGTTGTTATTGGCGGAAAAGATTGCCTACAGCCCTATTCAGCCAGTTTACTAAACATATCTGCTATGAGTTATGGGGCATTAAGTAAAAATGCCATAACAGCCTTAAACATAGGTGCCCGTGAGGGTGGCTTTTACCACAATACTGGGGAAGGAAGTATTTCTGAATATCATCTACATGGCGCAGATATCGTTTATCAATTAGGGACGGCCTACTTTGGTTCAAGAGCAGATGACGGTAGTTTTTCTCCGGAATTGTTTAAAATAAATGCTAATAAGCCTGAAGTGAAAATGATTGAGATAAAAATTTCTCAAGGGGCGAAACCAGGGCACGGGGGTGTGCTTCCGGCATCAAAAAACAATAAGGAGATTGCGAAAATTAGAGGTGTAGAGCCACATACTACTATTTTGTCGCCACCCGGGCATACTGCTTTTTCAGACCCAGAAGGGTTATTAAATTTTATAAAAGAATTAAGAACCCTATCTAATGGCAAACCTATTGGGTTTAAGTTATGCATTGGCAGTAAAATAGAATTTGAAGCCATTTGTGAAAAGATGAATGAAACAGGCATTTTGCCAGATTTTATTACCGTAGATGGAGCAGAAGGAGGCACGGGTGCAGCACCCATTGATTTTTCTAATTACGTTGGAATGCCTTGGGAAAGCGCCTTGGTATTTGTGACCGATACATTAGAAAATTTCGGATTAAAAAAAGACATTAAAATTATTACGGCTACCAAAATTATTACTGCCTTTGATATTTTTAAAGCCATATGTTTGGGTGCCGATTTATGTAATTCTGCACGTGGAATGATGTTTTCTTTAGGTTGTATACAAGCTTTAAAATGCAACACAAATCAGTGCCCAACGGGTATTACTACCAATAAAAGATATTTAATGAATGGCTTGGTAATAAGCGAAAAATGGAAACGAGTAAAAAACTATCACGAAGAAGTAATAGAAGAGTTTTTAGAGCTTTTAGCGGCCTCTGGTTGTAGCAGTACAGATGAATTAAACCGCAGTATGATTTATCAAAAGCACAAAGAGACAACATGGGTCTCTTATGAAGAACTTGTTTAGTTAATCTACAATACTCACCTGCTTTTTAGGCTCAATTTTTTCATTCTTAATTGGTGGTGGCACTTGGTAGTTAATCTTAAGAGATATTTCAAAAGAACCTAGTTTTAGGCCTTGTACATTGTGCAATTCACTAGTAAAAATAAGGCTTAATAAAACCTCAGTAGAATCTTTTCGCCACATAGATTTGTAGTTTAAGCCTAAACCGTCTTCAGACTCTAATACATTAATGGGGTTACCCAACTGAGATAATAACTCTGTTTTTAAAAGGTTGTATTTTTCTTCATATTCGGATTTTCGTATTAGTTGATCTTCTATGATATGCGAATCCGTTTTTAGGTCTTCTATATATTCCATAATATCCCAACGGTGTTCAGTAACCAATAAAGAGGAGTCTTTACCGGTAAAAAAATAACTCACATGCTGTTTTGGGAAGAAAGGATCATCTTTCCGTATAAAAACATCTGGCTGATAGCTGTAGTCTTCATTAGCACCAACAAAATAATCTTGGTCTACTCTTCTGCCAAATTTCCCTAAATAAGTAGAGTTAAGAGAGGCTTCGTAAATTTTAACTTGGTCTCTATTTATAGGCTCTAATAAGAATGCTTTTTGGGCGGAAGAAATAGAAAGTATTGATAATATAGAGAGTATTGCGATTGTTTTCATAGGAGGTCATTTTATAGAACAACAAAAGCAACTAAAAAAGGGTTCTAAAAAAAGTAGCATACCTGCCCTATTAAGCAGATACGCTATTTTGTTATTCCATAATCCATTTTGTAGCGGTATCTTTTTCTGCTAAAGAAAATGTTTTTACTTCACCAGTAAATGCCTTCCCGAAAACATCTACAGCATTGCTTATCCATTCGGTATTGGTGACAATGGCAATTTTCTCCCAATCGCCTAAATGTTTTAAACCTATTTTGGCATCGTCCCACATGGCCATTGGGGAATAACCTTCGTATTTATCACCTATAATGTACAAAAAACGTACGTTACCAAATGTTTTAACAGCATGGTCTACTGTGGGGATTATAACATCTTTGTAATCACTTTCGTTAACGGTTCCAACCGCTTCAAAGCCCACAATATTACCGGGTAATCCTTCAATTTTTTCTATCATAGCTTCAACGTTTTAGTTTCTGTTTTCACAACGGAACAGGGTTTTTAAAAGTTTCAAGATTTTAAAAAAAATAGGGTGGAAGCTAGGCTTTTTTCCACCAAATAATAAAGCCGGTAATGGGCAATGAACAACCGATTAATGCCGTTATGAAATACAGAATTAAACTGGGCCAGCCTAATATTTCACCGGTATGCAGTGGTAAAGAAATTTCTACAAACTGTTCGTGCAAAGGTTTGTCGGCAAAACGTTCAAGCTTTTTAAATTCCCCTTTATTATCGAAAGAAACAATATCGGGCACTAAAGCACCTAAGAAGTTTTCGGTATTTATCTTTTTAACTATAAACCGTGGATTTTCTTCAGTAGGTAAAGAAATATGGGTAACGGCTTTATACGGCAGGTGTTGATTGCTTAGCGTTATTATTTGGTCTAATGAAACCGTTTGCTGAAGATCTAGGTTTTCTTTTTCTTCTTCCTTTTCAATCATATCGGCTAGTAGGTCATTAAAAGAATCGGATAATGCGGCTTGTGTAGATGCATCTGAATGAGCACTTAAAACTGGTTCTCCCCCTAAGCTTACAATTATCCCACTTTTTACCCAAGCATACGAAACGTATAATCCGGTTAATGCAATAAGTAAAAGCACTAGTAGGGTATAAAAACCCAGCACATTGTGTAAGTCGTAATTAAGGCGGTAGAATTTGGCGTCTAGCTTAATGCTTAAGCCTTTTTTCAATTGTTTTAATTTTTTAGGAAGCCATAAAATAAACCCTGAAATAAGAAGCACCACAAAAATAAGAACAGAAGCGCCTACTATGTCTTTACCAATTCCGCTGATTAATAAAGAGCGGTGTAGGTCTAATATAAAACTGAAAAATGCTTTTAAAGAATAATCCCCTGTACCCAGAATTTTACCTGTGTAAGGGTTTATGTAAAAGGACCCGATTTGAGTTCCGTTGTTAGATTTGTAACTCAGTGAAATGCTTTTGTTGTCTTGGTTGGGTAAGGTTATGCTGGTGATTAATTTACCTTCTTTCTTTAAGTTGTTTTGAATAGTGTCAAGGGCTAAGAAAGGTGCTTTTTCGGCAGAAACATAAATCTTGTCGTAATTCCAGGCGTCAATAATTTTATTTTTAAAGGTGTAAATACTACCGGTTAAGCAAACAATAAAAATAACGATAGAAGAAAGAAGTCCGAGCCACAAATGCAGCACGGACGTTATGTATTTAAACCAAGATTCTTTTGCCCTTTTTTTTCGTAAAAGAGCTTTTGAAATTCGTTTCATGTATGGGTTTTCTTATTGGGCTTTTTCTTCTTTTTTATTGCTTTCACCATGTTCCCCACGGAAGCCGTATTCGCTCACTATATCTAGGTATTTAGCGTATTGTTCTTCTGTAAAAAAGCCTTTTAGTGCTTTTTGTCGTTCCACATCAAACTTGTTCCAGTACTCTTTTGCTGCTTCGCCATTTCCGTGGTAATAGTCGTGCGCGTTTACATAAGATTTCTCGAAAGCATTGTTTACGGCTACCAACATTTTGCTTTGTTGTTCATCTAAGGCTAATTCGCTTTTTAGCTGGCTAATTAATTCCTCTGAATAACTGGATTTCCCCCTGTTAAACTTTTTAGCAAATTCGTTATACGTAGCTTGTTGATCTTCGTTAAGAATAGCGGTGATTTCTTCGTTTTGTTGTTTCATTAATTCTCTAAACTGAGCCATTCTGGTGGCACGGTCAACACCTTCTACATCACGGCTTGCTTCGCGCATTTCTTCGTATTTTTTTACGATGCCGTCGAATTCAGTTTCTTGTTCAGTGCTTAAGTTAAGGCTAGGTTTTACTTCGCTAATGTCCATGCGTCTTCTTTTCTTTTCTTCATTGCAAGAAGTTAAAAGGAAGGAAAGTGCCAATGCAGCTATAATTATTTTTTTCAGCATAGTTTTAAATTTTTAAAAGGCTAGTTCTGGAAGTTTACACTACCCGAACCAGCCTAATTGTTGTTTGTGTTAGTGTTTATTAATTAGAAAATACCAATGAAACATTCGTCTGCACCTACATCTTTAAGATCAGCCCCTTTTTCGAAAGCATCTGCAGCATCAGAAGTTGGGTCTAAGAAGTAAATGTTACCATCTTGACCTGTTGGCTGAATGGCCATTACAAATTTACCGTCTTGCAATTTGCTGTATTGGTATTGTTGCAACCAAAGCCCTTCAGGTAGTTTTAAGGTTACGGCTTTGTTGTTGTATAAATCTATACGGGCAACATACCAGTTAGAAGTTTTGGCATCACCTAATTCGGCATCAAAATAAGGGATGTAACCAATTCCGTTGCCCACATAGAACCAACCGTTAGATCCTGCTTTTTTGCCCAATAATTCCGAAATGTTTAATTCATAGCCACCATCGTAACCCGAAGCCGTTATTCTTAAAATTTTAAGATCGTTGTCACCATTAGAAGAAACTACTTGGTACACATCCCCATTTTCGTCTACATGCATACACGGCGTTCTGTAACCATTAGTAGCGCCAGCTGCTTTATCGGTAGAGATAATAGTTGGGTTTTTTAACGAAGGGTAATCAACCACTAAAGTTTGCGCATCTGTGTACGTATAGGTGTCTCTTGTTTCATAGTCGGCAAGGCTTATTTTAGATCTAGCAAAACCATAATAGGCTTTTCCGTTGGCTACCGCTGGGGCATCAATTCTAGAGATGTAAACACCGTTTGCAGCTTCTTCGTCGCTTAAAACAACTTCAAACTCTTCATTTTCATGCAAAGGCATACTACCGGTAGTAGCGTCTAAACCAATGCGCAACAAACGGCAAGTAACTTCTCTTTTTATGAATTTGTTATCGCCATCAAATTGGTTTGTTTCAGTGCTTGAACTTACGTTGTGCATTAATGCATATTCAGCTTCTACTTTTGTCCAACGTGGGTTGGTTGTACCCATTGTGAATTGAATGTTTTTTTGATCGGTTAGGTTATAATTTACCCCACCGTTCGATTTGTAAGCATAAATTTGACCGCCACCATAATCTAAAGAATAAACATATTGACCGTTGTTAGATGCATAAGGTCTCGCTGTTCTTGAAGAAGGTAAAAGGAAGCCTAAGTTTTTGAAAGAAATGGTTCCTGTACTTAAATCGTCAACTTCTTGAAAATAAGTAGCCGACTGCCCTGTAGGGTTTACAGCATAAGCAAGGTGAAATTTTTGTACACTTGTTGTGGTTGTGTCTGTTGTTATAGGTGTTTCAGTCTCTTTCTCTTTTCTACAAGATAAAGTAGAAAATACTATTCCGGCTAATAAGCCTATTTTGCAAATGTTTAATATGTTTTTATACATGGTAAAAGGTGTTTGTTAGATTAATTGATAAGTTATTTTGAAGTAAAATGCTCTTCCGGGTTTCTGCAAAGCCCAGTTATCAAAAACCTGACGGTTAAAGATGTTCTTGGCATCAAAACTGAACGTGAGCTTCTTGTTGGGTAGGGTGTAGGCTACGCCAAGGTCGTGAATAAGTTGTGTAGGAATAATGGGTTTGTTGCTGCTCCCCACGCCTTCCCAGTCTCTTAAAAATTGGTGTATGTAGGCAAAATTGTAATAGAATACTACTTGATTGTCTTTCTGAACAAGGTTCTTGAAATAATACCTAAGGTTGGTGTTTGAGGTAAAATAGGGTTCGTTTCTAAGTCTAGCACCGTAGTACGAATATTCTGTTCCGCTTGGATCAAATTGGGTATTAAAACGGGCGTTAAATACAGAGAATCCAGAAACGATGTAAAGTTTTTCGCTGTAGTTGTAACGCAAAGATAAATCTACTCCTTTGCTTAATATGCTCTCTAAGTTTTCGAATTCATAGGTTTCAGATACTTGGGTAGGTATCCCTTGGCGTATCATGTCTCTGGTTTCTCTATAGAAAAAGTTGGTGGTAAAATTGAAATGATGTTTTTTAAGGTTTACATGTTCTATACTAAAACCTGCATTAAAATTGTTGCTTTGTTCGGGTTTTAAGGAATAAGAAGGGTTAATGTTTTCGGCATTGTTGCCTAACATTTCATTCCCGGTAGGCATCCGAACCGCATTTTCATACGAACCCGTAATCATTAATTTGGGTAAAAGTTTGTAGGATAAAGCAATTCCATAACCGGTTAATGGAACGTCCCTATCGTGGTTGGTTTCAGTAATTACACCACTTCGTTCTTTGCTACGGTCTGTAATTTTAACTTGCTGACGGTAGTGTTTTGCAAAGATTGAAGATCTAAAGCGGCCTTTTAGTAGCTTACTGTCAATTGAACCAGAAATAACCGATTTTGTAAGGAAACGCGTTTCTTTCAAATCTCTTTCTACCTGACTCAAAACAGCGTCGTCTTGATCTCTAGCAAAACCATCGATAAGGTAATTCACCCCAATTTTATGGTTTGGAGTAATTCTATAGGATACGTTAGCTCGGGTGTTGTATTTTCTTTCGGTATCTATTTGCAATGTTGGGCTGCTACCTTCGGCACCACTAGACCATTTGTAATCTAATTGTTCACCGTACCAGTTAAACATGTAGGGGATGGTATCAATGGTTTGTCTTTTTAAATGCGAATAGCTTGAGGTGAAAGAGAAGTCTAGTTTTTTAATTAAAAAATCTTCTTTACTGTACTGAAGTGAAAACAACTTGGTGTTTTGCGTAGCTCTACGGTTGCCATAAACTACTTCCATAGTGGCGCCATGTTGTATCTCATTGGTCATATCGGAAAGAACAACGCCCAACATTAATTGGTCTGCCCATTTTACATCGCTAAAACCAACATCTACTTTAGTACCGTAAGATTGATAGCTGTCGTGAAAACGTTTTGCGGTAATTTTTTTAACCTCCCCGCTACTAGGTTCGGTAACGTAAATTTTTTCGCCCCAAACTTTATAACTGTTGTCCGAGTAGTTGTGAAACAAAGAAGCTCTGGCCGTAAAGCCGTTTTTAGGATTCCTATAACCACCATTTATATTGGTTTGGTGGGTATTGAATGAACCGTACGAATAAGAAGCTTGTAAAGTGTTTTTAATAGATTTCTTTAGGATAATGTTAATGGCGCCGCCTAAAGCGTCGCTAGATAAATGAGCAGGAACAACGCCTTTGTACACATCAATCCGCTCAATCATTGAAGCCGGAATGCTATTAAGTGAGAAAGAAGGACCGTAGTTTGAAATGGGAACACCGTCTATAAAAATCCGTACCGAATTACCCGATAAACCATTAAGATTGTATTGAACTCTAGAACCTAAACCACCCGTTTGTCTAATTCTTACACCAGCGCTTCGGTCTAAAAGTTCGTTGGTCTGAATACTTTGTAAAGAAGCTTCTTCTGTTTCTATGGAGTTCACAGCAAAACCAGACTCGTGTATTTGTTGTTTTTCAGTTTTTTCGGCTTCTACAACTACTTCATTTAATTCTTTTACATTTTCTAGTAAAGAAATTTGACTAACGGTAGTTTCGTTTGGTTTTACGCTAAGCTCTTGGGTATGTGGTAAAAAGCCCATAAAAACCGTTTTTAATTTATAAGTGCCTGCTTTTATTTTCTCGAACACAAATTGACCTTCTAAATTGGTCATTACACGGTGGTCTGTGTTCTGTAAGCTTACTTTAGCGTAAGGGATGGTGTTTCCTTTTTGATCGGTTACTGTTCCTGTTATTCTTCCATAATTATTGTTTTGTGCTGTTAACAACAACGGAAGGAGCAAAGCAGTAAAAAAAATAAGTGTTCTTTTAAAGATGTTGTGTATCGTTTTCAAACCTCTTTTTTAATGTTTTTTATAACATCAATTATTTTAAATCGATGTTCTTGTATGTATTTATTTTTGATAAAAACCACTTAAGTTTATTAAGATCAATTATAAATAGATTACTTTTGACAAAGGTATTCTAGCGGGAAATCTAAAAAAGACGCATAAGGATTTAAAAATAACGCAATCGGGTTTTAATGAAATTGATCGTAAAAAGCATAGGAAAAGAAACCAGGGTTTTCGAAAAAAACTATGCCAAGGACTTTCTATACAAAGATTTTGAAGAAAACCATACAGAGGAAAATCTAATTGATTTTATGTATAAGAATCAACAGATTTTATTAAATGGGGTGGTAGTAGAATATTTTGAGGTTTTCTGTAAGAATGAAGTAGCGCTTGAAATTAAAAGTGATATCCCATTGTTTAAGCTTCATTTTGAATTAGAAGGTTTGTTTTCTTATTCTCCCGAAGCACACCCCGAAATTACTATTGAAGACGGTTGTTATAATTTTTATTACTTACCCATAGAAAGAGCGGTGTTGTACAACAAGAAAGAATCTAGAAAAACCCTTGAAATCCGATTTACAGAGGTTTATTTGAGAAATCTTTTAGGGGTTAATTTTAGCTTGGTATGGAAAGAACTTAATAAAGCCGTAGAAGAAAAATCTGCCTATATTTTATGGGAAAATGAAAAACGGATTACGCCAGAATTACGTGATTTTATACAGAAAATCATGACTTGTGAATATCCCCCAGCCATTAAAAAAGCGTATTTAGAAGCCAAAATAACCGAACTTTTAATGATGGTTTTGGCAGAGTATAATAAATCTTTACTTACCGAAAATTGTTTGGGTAAATTGTTAGCCGTAAAAGATTTTGTGGTTGCCAAAAAAGCAGAAAAAATCATTAACGCTCGTTTATCAAATCCGCCCACTATTCCCGATTTAGCATTGTTGGTAGGGGTAAACGCCACCAAACTAAAAAAGGACTTTAAAGAAGTGTATTCTAAATCTATTTTTCAGTTTATAACGGAACAAAGGATGAAAAAGGCAGCTGAACTTCTTAAAGAAGGGATGAATGTAACCCAAACCGCGTATGAAATAGGTTATAAAAACCCACAGCATTTCACTGTGGCTTTTAAAAAATACTTTGGTTATTTACCGAAGGAGTTGAGTAAGTAGCTTAGTGCTTTCTCCGCTCTTCTGAATTTGTAATTTAGAAGCTCTATCATAGGGTATGTGACCTGGGTTTTAACGGATCTTTGAGAAGTTTAGAGGTGAGTTGAAATTCGATGTATTCAAATACTATTTAACCTAATTAACTGATCGTATTTTTAATGTTTCAGTTTTTTGATAACATTAAAGACTTGTCCGAATTAACTCGAGAATATTATACAAAAAATAATTGCGATGGGATGTTTGATAATTCAATAAACCATAACGATTCCAGTATGTGGAGTTGCGTAAATCTATTGTAAGATAGTATCGGTTTACTAAGGAGTCAAATCTGTGATTTGATGTATTACCTTATTCCCCGAAAAATACGTCAAATTGCAGATTTGACGGGGCGTCCAAGAAATACAATCGCTACGAAACATGCTACTTGTTTGGTAAGTTTTATTTTTTGACAAGATATATCGTTTTGTTCTTCTCTCCGTGTTTTTCAAGTAGACTAAGTTCAATCCCTTTCTTTAGGTCTCTACTTGCTGTCGCCGATGAAATATCTTTGAATACATCCATATAGTCTTTTCTGCTAAATTGTTGTTTTCCTTGAGCTATAAAATAATCTAATCGTTCAACATCAGTCAATCTTCGATTGTTAAAGGAAAGCATGTCGTTTAGAGATTTATTGATTACACCTAACATATATTCTATAAAAACCGTTGACTTTCCAGTCTTGTCACTCAGAGATAACGCTTTGTAATATTCATCCTGAGTTTGGCTTATCAAGGTTTCAAAGGGTAAAAATTCAAATACAGGATATTCGTCTTTTAAAATTAATGTTTGCCATAACCTTCCCATTCTACCATTTCCGTCTAAAAAGGGGTGAATAAACTCCATTTCGTAATGGAATACGCAACTTTTGATTAGACACAGTTCATCTGGATTCTTTAAATATTCAAATAAGTCATTTATTAAACCTGGAACATTTGAATAAGGAGGAGCTAAATGTTGAACTTTATCTCCTTTGACGATTCCAACACCTTGAGTTCTAAACTGACCAGCATCTTTAACCAAGCCTTTCATTAATCCATTATGAGCGGATAAAAATGACTTAACCGAGTAAGGGTCAAAAGAATCAAGTTGTTCATAAATGGAGATGGCGTTGATGACTTCTTCAATATCTTTCTTTGGTCCAATAACCCTCTTATCTTCCAATAAAGCTGTTATTTGCTCCTCTGTTAATGTATTCCCTTCAATACTCAGAGAAGAATGAATTGTTTTAATTTTGTTCTGTTTTCTTAACTGAGGTGATGGTTTATCTAAAAAGTTAGCGTTGACCTCTCCAAGCTTTTCAGAAACTTGTGTTATCAGCTTTAAAATTGTTGGAGTAATGTCGTAAGGAGGATTCATGATACTATCATTTGATAGTATCAAAGATAGTGTTTCAAGAAATATATTCGCTATTTATTTATGCTAATTTGGCCTAACGGATGGCAATATGCGGAGGCCGGGATTTCGAAGCTCCAACTTATCAAACCGTTACAATTTTTATTAAATGTACAAAAGTTTAATTTACCCACATTCCCCGGCTTACGTATATTGCGTGTTAGCGGTTCGGGCTTTTTCTTTCTGTCGTATTGTTTCCATTTTTGTCAATACCTTTTTTTTAAATGAAATGTTCTGCGTCTCTATTTTTTTCTGCTTCAATGTCCTTGTCAAGATAGCCAATGTATGAAGTTGCCCATTCTCTTACACTTTCCGTCTTGTGATTAGTTAATTGCTTAAACAATTCCTTTTTAGATTCAAGAAAAGGCACAACCGAACCTGTCCAAGAATATGTTCCCATATTAGAACTCAAATGGTCACGAACTTCTTTTATGTCGCCATATTCGTCTATAAGCCTAAGAGTTACTGGATGCCATTTAGCATAGTCTGAATTGTTGTTGTCAAATATTGGTGTTAATTCAGCAAGTCTCGTAGGGGCAAGTGGTTTATTGTCTGCACACCAACTAAAAATAGAATCAATATCTCCGTCAAACAACACACCAACACTTCTACCAACACCACCAATATGAGAGCCTAAAATATGTTTCAGACCATAAAATTTAATGTAGTGTTCTTCGGTTGAAAGCAATGCGTCCGATAAATCTTTCCAAATAGAACTGAAATGCACTTTCAATAAAATTTCATACACGCGTTGAATGTAATGGTCAAGATGATATGAGTTTTCCCAAGTAATAGAATCTATTACTGACTTATTTATAAATTCAGCAAAATTAACTTCTTTTTCGTCAGATATTATAAATGAAATGGCTTCTGTCCATTTATAGTCATCTAATTGTCGTTTAAATTTTCGGTTAAACCCTAATTTTAAAATGCACTTTTTGCAGATTGGTGTAAGTAATTTTTTCTTTGCTTCGTCACCATAACTAAGGTCAGAAAACAAATCAAAAACAACTGCATAGCCATCTTCACCGTATGCGAATAGTTTTTCACTGAAAGCATTTAATTCTTCAAAACTTAATTGTGTTAAAGCATTGCTGTGTGTAAAAGCATAAAAACTACTTACATCATAAACCTTGTTGTCAATTAACAGAAATAATAAATCAAAGTATTCTTTGCCCGATTTATCGATGGATAGGAAGTAAAATAATTGACTACTAAATTCAGAAGAGTGAAACAGTCTTGAATAAAACTCTTTCTTAATATCTTCATTTGAATTTGCAATAAAACCACCAAGAACTGTGAAATTTCTTTCTTGTTGTGGTATCTGTGAAATAACTTCTAAAGAGTAATTTATAAAACGAATGATTTTAGTTTTATCATCTTTTAATAATTCAGATAAACGTTTGCCAAAGTGGTAGGAAAAAACTTGTTGATTTTTAAAAAACGAAGGAAATGTTTCTTCCCACGAAATATCGTTTGTAATAAATTCGTCAGCCAAATTTATGATTGCTTCAATTACTTTTTCACTTGAATATTTTTCGTCATTGTCCAAATGATAAGAACTAGATAATGTCAAATACTTGGTTGAAAAATCTGTCTTGGTAAGCAACTCAACTAAACTATTTATTTCTTCAAGTTGCTTTTCAGGAATAGAATGCTTTTCATATTTTCTTGCAAACTTCAATCCTTTTAAACCTTCGTCCCAATCCTTGTTTTTCAATTCTGAAATTTCTTTCAAAAATGGTAATATCAATTCTCCCATTCTTGTATGAAACATTGTTCTTATGCTGTTTGCAATAGCTTCACTCGCTAAATCAGAATATTCATTTTTTGATTTAATGATTTCAAGAAGTTTATTGAGAATATTCCTCCAATATTCTTCTACTTCATTCCAAGTGGGATTATTGTCAATTAATCTTCTGCTACCTTGTTGTTCTGCACCTCCCATTCTACTAAAATGGCCAAAATTCAAGCCTCTTTTCATAGCTTGAATTGCAAATTCATAGTGTGGTTTATCCCCTTTATTCAACGCCCATTCAATTATTTCCCAACGTTCAGCTAAATTGGCTTCTGTTCCTGAAAGATGTATATTGAATAAATGCAAAAATTGCCCTGTCGCATTATTTGACCAAGTTTCATTTTCTGCTATTGCGAATTGTAAAAAAACTTTTGCACTATCTGAAAATGTTCTTTTATCAAAACACAACTTTTCCAAAGTCCAAACTATGTTTCTTCGTCCTGCTTCTATTTTCAATAATTCCTCTGTGGATTTATTAAAAAATTGACGTTTAAAATTTTGAGAAACAGCAATGGGGTTCACTTCTACAAAAGAGCGGAAGAGGCGTGAACCCAACTCTGTATTTAAAACTTCCGCATTATCAAAAGGGCTGTTAGGTCCAATAATTCTTTCAACGATTTGAACAGCTTTGACGTTGTATCCAAGATATTTCATTTGTTCTGCAAACGATTTGGACAAACTTGTTCTATCAGGTTCTTGCAAGCCTGCAATTTCATTGATTACAGCAATAAGTCTTTGGGGCGTTAAGGGGTCTAACCATTCTTGAGCTAACGACATAGCTAATGGGAAAGGTCGCATTCCAATATATCGTCCTTTTTTTTCAAAGATTTCTCTTTTCAAATAATGGTTACACGTTTCGTTGAAATCATTAACTTTTACATTATCATCTCCGTTTAGACTTGTGATGTTTGTGCTTTTTGCAATAAATTCAGTTTGTGTCGCTAACTCATCATAAAAACCAAAATAGTTGAAGATTGAACATGACTTTAAAATAGTTCTATGTTTTTCTTCTTTACCTTTTGTTCCAAGAAGTTTGTCCAATAATTCTTTGTCGTCTAACTTGCCAATGAATTCTTCTCCATTGTTTACACTTTCACCAAGCAAAACCGCCATTAAAGGAATCCCTTGTGAAAAGTCTTTTATTTTTTTCTTGCTTTCTTCGTCTAAGTTGTTGAATCTACTTGATAGCAACTCGTCAACAACTGTTGAAAGTTCTTCTCTTTTTATTATGATATAATTTACATCATTTACTCTATCGTTCTCAATTTCTTCTGGATTAGAATCAAGTGAGATTAAAGATGCTTTATTTCCTACTCGCTTTGTAAGTTGAAGTAATTGTCTGTGAACGGATATTGGACAGTTGTCTAAAATTATGATTGGGTCAGTTTGCTCTGCAATGGCTTTGGAAACAATAGTTTGATATTCTGCGTTTGGATACAAGTTGCAGTTTATGTAAAGCACACGACTTGAAAGTAAAATTGATTTTTCATCAGTATTGTTAGGTCTGAATATTTCTAACAAAATTCTCGTTTTACCCAAACCCGACAAACCTAAAATTCTTATTGTCTGACTAAGATTGTTCAAACCGTCAAGAACTGATTTCGTTATTTCTTTCGTTTTATCGTTTGGAATAAATTGCTGTGGCGTCAAAATACTTTTTTCCCAATCACTCCAAACTTGTAATGGGTGGAATTTATTTTTTTGATTTTGTAAAGCTGATATTGCTGTGTCTTTAATTGCAGAAGCCAAGTCGTCAACGAACTTCTTTTGAACATCTTCTTTATTGTTTGTTTTTTCAGAGTATTTATATCCGATTGGAAATCTAATGTGTTTTAAATCAAATGGAATGTTGTCGGGATTCTCATTTGGCGAACCATATGCTATATTTAAAACGCCAATCATTTTTTCAAGCCCAATGGCATTATAAGCAACACCGTGTTCGTAGATTACATTGTTGTTTTGAAATGGTTTGAATTTGATACCGACAAGTCTTTGAACGATTTTTTGAAAATTACTAATGTGATTGACTACCGAAAGGTCAGAAATAAAAATGTCACAAGTTGGGATTCTTTCGTCTGCAATTTTAGAAGCAACTTGAGGTGAACCGGGTTCACCCGTTACGCCTTCAAGAATCAATATTTCTACGTCTTTTAATTCTGGCTTTTGTTTAACCTTCTTAACTGCTTTTTCAATACAAGATAAAATGAAATTCTTATTGTATTTAGTGCTGGTTGTTGTCTGCCAAGAGTAAAAAATTTTTAACTTCATATTATTCTCTCTTTTAAGATTGTCTTTGCCTATTAACTTGTCTTGGTGGTGTGTCGTTTTAGCCTGACCGCTAACGTTTACTGTATGTTTTCGTGGCTGAATTAAAGGTAGTGAACTTTCGGTTTACCACCGAGTCAATCTGCAAGATTGACTTGCTAAATTTGTCCTCCGAAGCTAGTCAATCTTGCAGATTGACGGGATTTCCACGAAGAATCAAAGACTCGAAAACCACTAACCAGCCATGAAATATACAGATTGTTAGCTGTTTTTTATACTTTCCAAGTTTTTATAGTTCCGTCATAAGAGGCAGTTATGATGGTGTTATTATCTATAAAGTCAATAGATTGTACAAAGTTTTGATGTTCAAATTCTGATTTCAGTTTTCCATCAAAATCCCAAATTTTAACTTTGTTATCCTCTCCGCCTGTTACAATGTGTATGTTGTCTATGAATTTAATCGTTCTAATAATACCAATATGTGCCTTGAATGTTTTAATTTCTTGTTGCTCATAATCGTCTGTCAAAGTGTAGATAGATATTTCTCCATTCAAATTTCCGCTGATTAGTTGTTTTGTTTGCTTATTAAATGCAAGGCTGATAATTGGGGCGTTTGCGTAAAATGTATTAATTGATTTTTCAAGTTCGCAATTCCATATTTTTATACAACCGTCTTCTGAGCTTGAAGCAATAATATTGTCGTCAAGTTTAATGACTTGCCAAACCCAGTTTGTATGCTCTTTAAAAGTTCTTAATACAGTTCCGTCAAGATTAGAAACTTTGATGGTGTTGTCACCGCTACTTGAAGCAAAAGTGTTGTCGTCCAAATGGCAAAGTGAAAGTACGATTGCAGAATGAATTTTTATTTTATTTAAAACTTTGTAGTCTTTCCAAACGATTATTTGTTGGTCTCTTGAGCCTGAAATAAAAATATCGTCACTTATTTTCTCGATGCACAAAATCGAATTTTGATGTCCTTTCAGGGATTGTTTTTGTTTTCCTGCAATTGTCCAAGCCTTTATTTCTTTGTCTCTGCCACCACTTAGAATTGTATTGTCGTCAATTTTGAGTAATGACCAGATATAGCCTAAATGTCCAGTAAAAGGCTGATTAATTATTGCTGTTTCCATTCTTGAATACAGAATATCACTTCTTAATACAAATTTTTCGCCTTGCGTTAAAATTTCTCCTTCGTGCCAAACATTATGGTCAAAAACTATTAGATCGCCCTGTTTAGGAATATACGAAGCCCAAATTTCGCTGGTTTCTTTTGTTCTGAAAAATAATGTTCGTCCACCTTTGAATTCTGTTGCACTATTCAGATAAATCATAAACGTCAACTTTGATTGGGTTGTGTCGTTGCGATAGTGAATTCCATCAAGATGTCTGTGGAAATATTGGTTAGCGGAATACTTACAAAATCTCAGTCTGCTATTCAGTTCTTTCAAATGCCAAACTCCATTTTCGGCAAGAATGGCTGAGTTTATTTCTATTTTCTCAGGCAGGTAAGGTTTTACTTTTTCAAAAAGTTGATTAGCTAAATCATCATTGTCCATTACAAATCTGTCATTGTTTCTGTAATAGGTCGGGTAATTTGAAATGGCTTTTTGAAATGAGCTTTTAATATCGGCATTTAAAAACTGCTCACATTCATCTTTAGAAAATAGAGAAGGGATTACAAAACAAGTAAAGTTTGTATCTGGTAGAATGTTTTGTATTTCAATTTTAGAGGTTATCAAAGCAATTCTATTTCTTTTTGCAAGTTCTGTTTGGCTTGTAGTTCAAATTTGTTGTAAAAAAAGTCAGTTTTAAAAATACTGTCCATTGCCAAAAAATGATTTAATACTTTCTTGCGTCCTGGATTGTAAAAAAAGTCAGGATAAATGGAATACTCTTTTCTTACGTTTTTGTAATAATCCGAATATTTCTCCCAAGACTGTCCTAATACAGAAAGGTCGGCATCTGTAAAATAATTTGTGTCATTGTCAGATGATTTAATGTGCGATTTGGTAGCTAAAATTTGCTGTTTGCAAAGTTCTATTGTGTCAATAGAAACTGAAATTTCTTTCATACGTTTTTCAGCAAGTTCAGCACTTTTTTCTTCGTTGTCTAATTTTAAAGAATTGTAAATTATATCGTGATAAAAGAGTGTGAATAAGATAGTTTCCCAGTTCGTTATTTCATTTTTAATATTAGTCAATAGAGAAAGTAAATTGTCGAGATGCTGTAAAGTATGATAATGTCTTTTTTTGCTAGAATAGTTTTTTTCAATCTCATTCCATAGTTCACTTTTCAGACTTTCGTTGTCTGTGTAGTTTGACAAAAGTTCTATGAAAGTTTCTTTTAGCACGATTGTTTTTTAAATAACAGCTAACGACCCGGCTAAGAAACGTAGGGGAGTTTGAAACACTACCCTTTCAGTTTAGCACTTAGCCAAGCCAAATATTTTTATAATTTTCTTTCTTTTTTCATTATCAAAATTTTGGTTTGGCGGTCTAAAATCGAAGCTCAAAACTGCCAATTCACCACCAAAACCCCTATGTTTTTTTTAGCCATTGTTACCTGCTGGCATTTTTCTTTTCTGTTGTCAGCGTTGGAGTGAAAGCTCTTTGCAACCGGAGGAACGAGGATTGCAATGTGCTTGAACTAGGCGTTGGAATCATAGTGACTTAGAATATGGAAGAGTTTTAATGTATTTTTCCATTAAATCCCAATCTGGATTTCCGTCATTAGTAACTGGTAGCTTAATCTTGGAAAAAGGCATTCGAGATGGTCTCCATTTTCTACCAAAATCCCATCTGTATCTTTCTAATTCCACTAAGGTGCAAATAAACATTGCAATATATGGATTCCATTCTCTACCCTTTAGATTTATCACATTAACATCATGTGAGCAAGTAAACTCAGTATCTTGATAGAATGCATAACCTACTGAGCCATTATTTGTTATTGTAACGCAGTTTTTATTATATATTTTTTTGTCGATGGTATGGTCTGCACTACGCTCATCCTTGTTATTGTTTTCAATATCAAAAAGAGAATAATATTCGGTTACCCCATTATTGTTTTCAGTTGCTCCAATGAAAGGAATGTTACCATTTTCAGTATGTTCAGGTTTTTTATTATAGTAACCATTAATTATTTCAAATATTCCGTTTTTTTCTCCGTATTGAAACTCTTTCCATTTTGAAATGTCCAATTCAAGTACTTGGTCTATAATTGGATTAATGTCTACGGAAACAAAATCTCTTTGAACTTTAAACGAAAGATAGTTTTTGATTTTTCGTTCAAATTCAGATTTATTTAAAATTGAATAGTCTGTTTCTAAATATGCTTCAGCAATCCATTCATCTGATGATGTGACTAATTTTTGAACTGATACACCTGGTATTTCCTTCCTGTTTTTATACAATTTTAAAAAGTCGTCCTTTATTTTACCCCATTTTTTCTTAAAATCTAATCTTCCTCTATGCTTTCTTTTTTCAAAGCCGTCATCTTTTAAATAACCAAACCAAGTTTCATTATCTTCGTTTGGTTCATTTGCTTTCCATACCATAATACAAGTCGGAGCACCAACTGGGTAAAATAAATCGTTAGGCATTGAAATAACAGCTTTTAAAGTATGTTTTTCTAAAAGGCGATTTTTTATAGAAATTAAATTCTTTTCATTTTTTATAGCACAGCTAATCTGCACAATGGCTAAAACAAGTCCTTTTTTTTGAGTTACAACATTTAATCCATGTTCAATAAATTCCATTTGACCCGCATTACCGACATCATAAGGAGGGTTTAAGAAGACTACATCTGGGGCGTGATTATTAATTATTTCTTGTTCATGATTAAAACAATCTCCGTTATATATGTTGGATTTTCCATCACCTCTAAACATCATGTTTGTACAAGCATATGAAAACATATCAGCTCTCCTTTCAACACCTACAAGTTGAGTAGATTTAATACTTTCTCTTTTTGAAGTGTCTCCATTTGATAACTTCATCATTCGTTTCATTGCTGAAATCAAAAAACTGCCTGAACCACAACAAGGGTCGTACACAATAGTGTCAGATGTTATATTCCCTAAGTCAGCAAAAAATTCCGTTACATGAGTTGGTGTTAGAACTAACCCTTGCTTTTGAGAACTTCCTGCATATCGAATAAATTCGGTGTAAAACTTACCTAAAACGTCTATACCTGCATCTTCCATTTTTATTAATGGATGAACATTTTTAAATAAGTAGTCAATAAAATCTTCTTTAACTATTTGAATTGTTTGTCGTTCTTCTTTACCTCTTTTTATCTTCTCTTGTTTAAAAATAGGTTCATTCAAAATCTTATTAAATTCATTAACAATTGATTGCTTGTTTCGGACACTAAATGAGTTTAAAACTCTTGTTATCGCATCAAGTAATCCTTTCGCTAAATCAGATGTAGTAGTATATGTGGGATAACTATTTTTAAAAGGCTCATCAAGTAAAGAAAGGAGTATTCCACTAACAATTGTGCATCTTCCATTTTCTGTTATCGAGTAAGCATGAAACTCTTCGTTTAGGTGAGCAGCTTTTTGTAAAATATCAATGTTTTTTAAACTTTCAGAAAATGAATCATCTTCAAATAGTTTTAAATAATTATTGATAGGTAATAATTCAGTATGATTTAATTCCTCAGGTTTCTTTTTACCTTTTTCCCATTTGAATGTTGATATTTTTAGTTCATTTGAATTTTCTCCACTTGCAGCAATAGCTATTACTTCAAAATCCTTGGAAAGAAAACCTGCATAATGTAACACCCCATCCACAGAATAATCTTTAGGATTATTTCTTTTTTCACTTTCATGTTTAGATAATGAAAACTTACATTCAATAACTATTAAATAGTTAATATTTTGTGAGGGGAAAGAAATTATAAATTCAGGAAAACCATAATTTTTCTTACCTGATTTAGATGCAGTTTTTAAGAGTTCATTTATACGATGACTTCTTGACCTTTGCTCTTCCAATTTTACAACATCAAATAAAGGGTCTTCTTTAAAATGCGACCTTACTAAATCTTCTGTTATTCTTTCATTTGCCATAATTCAAAAATTGAAATTTCCTTGCTTAACATTTTTGTTCTTGATGTATTTTGATTGCTCTTCAGCTACAGAAAACACATTGTCAGAACATTTATACTTATGTACTTCTTCAACAATAATGTCAGCTACATATAGTGTTTTTAATTCTTCTATTTCTTTGTCTAAAAAATCTGAAAGTTTTTTCATGTTTTGAAAAGGGAATTTTTTACGACCATTCTCTATTTTACTAATATCGGTCATTATAATTCCAATCATTTGTCCAAAATCACTTTGGTTCATTTCCCTTTTTTCTCTTTCTCTTTTTAAAAACTCTCCAAAAGTTGCCATTATATCGACTTGCTTAAAATAAACTTGCTAATTATCAGCAAATCTAATAAATTTATTTCAACTACAAAGATTTTTTTAATCGGGTGGTGGTGGGGAAGTGAAAGCTTTTTTTGTTTTGTGAGGAACGAGCAAAATAAAATGTGCTTGAACGTGGGGTGGCTTTTTTCAGCTTGCAGGTAACATTTGGATATGTACCACAGTGGCACATATCTAACTTATGTCAAGTAAGTTAAATTTATAAAACCAACTTTTCAATAGTGTAACAAGTGTTTTTGTAAACAGTGTAAAACAAAAGAATAACCCTCTAGCCGTAGAATAACCGTTTAATAAACGGGTAGTAAACGGTTAATACACGCTTAGGCAGTGCAATTATTTTAGAAGAACATAGATTTACCCTTTCCTCCACCAAATAATGAACCCTGTAATAGGTAGAGAACAGCCAATCAGCGAAACCAAAAAGTAAAGAATAATACTGCCTAAATCAGCTGTGGGTGATTTATAATCCGACTCCTTGCTGGCGGCTGTTTACACGCCCTAAAATATTCATGTTGTTTTGGGTAGTTTTTATTTTTCTCCTATTTGTTCATATTCGATTTCACCTGTCCAATATTTGATAAGCCGCTTCTTTGAAACTGCTTGCTCTTTATAAAAATCAATCATTTCTATTTGATAATCTTCAAAATTCATTTCTTTCATCTCAGAGAGAATCTTGTCTGCTTTCAAACTGTCGCCAGAGGCTTCCAAAATTCCTACATATTCTATCATCAAGTCGAAATTCAGCGAGTCTGACCTAAGAAATTCATTGTGTTTAGCGCTCTTGAATAATATTCTTTCGCTTCTTGGGGCTTATCTTCAAGTTCAAGATACATTGCTTTTTGTCCGAGGTAAAATGGTTTGTCGGTCAGTTCAATTAATTTGTCAGCTACCTGAATTAAACCTTTTGAATCTTTCTTTCGGAATAAAAGTATCGCTTTGTGATTGAGGGCACTAAAGTTTTGATCGTCAAATTCTAATGCCTTATTTGTCAATACAAGAGAACTATCTACTTTGATATCGTCATCAAGTTCCGAATAAATATAAACGTCCATAGCTTGCTTCATTATTTCCTTGGACTTTTCGGATTATCTACAAGAAATTATTGTCAAACAGCTTAGTATGAAAAGAGTTGGTCTTATGTTCATTTGTTTTTTAGATATTAAGTAAGAGTTTGTTCAACACACTCTTCCGTTTTTATATTCAGCTTTTCTAATTGTGATTGGCCCCACACGGCTAAATGACGGATTAAAGGAATCAATTCTTGTCCTACTTCCGTTAAGGAATATTCAACTTTTGGTGGAACTTCCGGGTAAACTTTACGATGTACTAAACCATCTTCTTCTAATTCCCTAAGTGTCTGCGTAAGCATTTTAGGTGTAATATCAGCTAAAGTTCTTTTTAATTCGCCATAGCGTAAAAGTTGGTTGTAGTTTAAATACCACAAGATTCTTCCTTTGTATTTACCGCCAACACGTTTGAAGGCAAAATCAACGGGGCAATAAAATTTTTCGTTTTTATTCATTTTTAAATACTTGATAATCAGCATTAGTATGTTTTTGGTAAGTAGCTTACTTAAAAGTGCATACTTGCTGTATGTATACTGTAAAGATAACTTTGCTTTCGTCAAATAAATAATTTTTACTTATGAAAAGACTTGAAAGTAAGACGGTTATAGTAACCGGTTCTTCTAAAGGAATAGGAAAAGGAATAGCACTTGCTATGGCTAAAGAAGGCGCCAACGTAGTGGTTAATTATTCCTCCAGTAAAGAAGCGGCTGAAGTTGTTGTTGAAGAAATAAAAGAACGGGGTGCTAAAGCCATTATGGTGCAAGCAAATGTTAGCAAAAAAGAAGATGTAGAAAAGTTGTTTTCAAAAGCAATTGAAGCCTTTGGTTCTGTAGATGTTTTGGTAAATAATACCGGGGCTTACCATTTTGAACCGCTTGAAGCAGTGACCGAAGAACGGTATAGAGAAGATTTTGATAGTAATGTTTTAGGGCCAATTTTAACTACCCAAGAAGCGGTGAAATATTTTAAGGAAAAAGGAAATATCATCAATATTGGCTCGGTGATCAGCTTAAATCCAACGCCGTATTCTATGGTTTATTCAGCAACAAAAAATGCAGTTATTGCTATCACCGAGGTGGCGGCTAAAGAATTGGGACCGAAAGGCATTCGAGTAAATGCAATTTTGCCCGGGTTAACGGAAACGGATGGAACCCACCAGATTGGTGTTATTGGTAGCCATAATGAGAAAATGATGGTAGCCAATACTCCGTTAGGTAGAATTGCACAACCCGATGATGTAGCAAAAGTGGCGGTGTTTCTTGCTTCTGAAGATTCTGCTTGGATAACAGGGGAGAAGATTAGTGTTTCCGGTGGATTGTAATAATTAAATTCTGAAGGCCATCAGTCAAGATGGCCTTCAGAGTTATTACTCATACCAATGCTCTACAAGATTTTCTATTTCTTTTTCGGCTTTTTTAAGTATTGAATCAAGCATGGGTCTGTTTTCATCTACACCATAAGCAGAAATTTGTTTTAGTGGAATTCCCATAAAATCGAAGTTGGCTTTTATAGCACCCGATGCAAATTCATTAATGTTGTGGGATTTACTGTGGTAATCAAATCCACTTACCATTATTGTTACTGCTTTTTTGTCTGAACATAATCCGCTAAACCCTGTGTTCGGATCAAATGAAAAGGTTTTGTCGCTAACCACAATAGCATCTACCCAAGCTTTAACCGTTGCAGGTAAGGAGAAATTATAAATAGGAGAAGCAAGCACAATTTTATCAAACTGTAAGAATTGCTCTAAAAGGTTATGATGATTGGATAAAATGGCTGATTCTTCGGTGTTAAATTCTCTCTTCCCATTGTTCCATTCCATAACCAACTGAATATTCTTAGCCAACAGTAAATCCGGCGGCGTTGCTACTAAATCTAAATGTGTAATCGCTGTTTTTTCTTGGGCTAAACTTACAAAACGGTCCACTAAAACTTTTGTATAAGAGCCAATTCGCGGAGTGTAACTAACTACTAGTGTTTTCATCTTTTTTTTCTGTAAAACTATGTAGGCCTAATTAATAATTTTAATTATTTTAATTTGGTAATTAATAACTGTGGTTATGATTAATCTAGAATGGATAAGGACTTTTACCTCAATTTATGAGTGTGCTACTATTACAGAGGCTTCAAAAAAGCTTAATATGACTCAGCCAGGGGTAAGTAAACATCTATCGGCTTTAGAAAATCATGTAGGTAAAAAATTATTTGATAGAACCACACGTAAAGTAATACCAACCGAATACGGTAAGTTTTTTTATGCTCAAATTATAACGCCAATAAAGGCCTTAGAAAAGGTTGAACACTATTCTAGTCAGCGTATAAAAAAACAACGGCTTTCTATAGTAATTGGCTGCACACAAGATTTTTTCAGAAAAGAACTTGTCCATAAAATTTATGGGTTTGATATGTATATAGTCACTCGTTTCGGTAGTGATTTAGAATTGATTGAAGGATTGAATAACGATGAAATTCAGTTATTGATAGGGGTAAAGAATTATGAGGAGGACAATCACGTTCTGTCTTTTTTAGAGGCTGAAAATTTGGTGTTGGTTACTTCTAAAGATCTTGAAATTCCGCAGGACCTAAAAGACGATCAAACGAAGCTGAACAAGTGGTTACTAAAGCAAAATTGGTTTGTCAACGATAATAATTTACACGACGTGAAAGCGTTTTGGCAAGCTAATTTCAACAGTTCTCCGAAATTGGTGCCGCGGTATATTTTGCCGTCCTACACGGATATACTAGAAGTATTAGTCAACAACAATGGGGTAGCGGTTCTGCCGGATTATGTTTGCCAAAATGCTATAAATCAAGGCTTAGTTCATATTCCTTTTCCGTCGTTAAAAACCGTAGAACAAAAACTATTTTTTTCTAATAAACTGAAGAATGAAAACGCAGAAGCATTAATGGTTTTTAAGAAAAAGTTGATAGAGTAGCGGACTTCTAAAACCAACTAGTTTTTTAATCTAAACTAATAATGCCATTCATTTGTTTCTAATTAAATACCAATTGGTTTAGAATTATGACAATTAAAATTATTGAAAGAACAGGGTTAAGGAAAGCTGTGAGTTGGTTGTTTATCACTTTTGTAACATTAGGCTGTGTTTCTGTTTTTTTAGAATCGTATCTGAAAAATGAATTTCAGATTTCATCCGACTACGTAACATTATTACTAATGAGTGTAGCTTTTGTTTGTGGTTTAATTATGACAATTACCAAAGGACATACGGTTATTGGTCAACTTAAAATCGAAAAATCAGATCTCTATTTCAATTTTAATAACGGGGAACATTTTCAGGTGGATTACAATCAAGTTCGGTTTAATATTTTAACCAATCAAACTGGTTATTATCCGTGGTGGGCATGGTTTAGGGCTTTAATTCCGCAATTAGCGGGAAAGAAAAACTATGTTCAACTGGATAGAAAAGGAGCTACAACACGTTATGAGTTGCTGGTTTCTAACGACAGAGCCCACGAGTTTTTAGGGGATGTAGGGAGGGAATAATCACATAGATTTGATACTGGTTTTTTTCTGGCATAGGGCTTGCCTTATTCTATAATTGAAAAGGGTATAGGATTAATGGCTTTGTACAGTTTTTAATTTCAACACTATGGAAAGGTCACTAAAAAGAAAATTGAATATTTTAATTAACCTGGCAAAAATTGACGGTCAATTTCATGTAACCGAAAAAGCCATGTTAATGGATTTGATGAAAGAGCTTAGATTGAATCCAAAAGAATTTACCATGCTGGAAGATAATCCGGAGAAGATGGAGCCTTACAAAATAAAAGACAGAGTAGAAATGATGTATCTGGCTTTTCAGTTAATGAATGCAGACGAGCATCTAGATGAAATGGAATTGAATTTTTGTATGGATTTAGCTTCTCAGTTGGGTATTAAACCCCGCTTTGTTGATGAGTTTGCGGAAAAGGAGTTATCCAGAACAGAATTTGATAAAGAGATTAATAATTGGTGGATTTAATAACCGAAACATTACTAAAACAAAAAAAAGGCCACCCAAACGGGTGGCCTTTTCAATTATATAGAAAAATAGTTCAGCTTATTTGATCACCACTTTTGTAGTTTTTCCATTGCTGAATTTAATAATGTATAATCCTTTTTCTTCTAAGGTAACCGAAGTTTCATTTTCAAATTCAGTTACTAACATACCTACTTGGTTGTAGATAGTGGCAGAAACTGATTGAGAGAAATTCACCACACCATTAGAAGGATTAGGATAAGCCGTTATTTCATTAGTTAAAAGGTCTAATTCAGTACCAACAGTAACATCACCTAACTTAAGACCAATAACAACCGGGTCATGGTCAGAAGAACGGAAAGCATCATTGGTGTATTTACTGGCTAAACCATCATAGGCTAAGAAATCCGGCTCTACTGAATTTATGTGCCATACTTTTGTTTCAACAACTTGTTTCTTTAAGTCATCGTTGGCTAAAGCGTGGTCTAAAGAACCGTGTTCACCATCAAAAACATAGGTATAGTCTGTGTTTTCTGTTAGTGTTGCATAACCCATAGCTCTTAAGGTATCAATTGGGTCTTCTTGTGCATAGGAGTTTAAGTCACCCATAATTAAGAAGTCGGTATCGCCAGAACCAGTAGGGTCTGTGTCTAACCAAGCTGCAATAGCACCAGCGGCTTGTCTTCTAGACTCGTTACAGTTTCCTTGATCGTCGTTCATATCAGCATCGCCACTGCAAGAAGAACCTTTCGATTTTAAGTGGTTTACTACAGCAGTGAAAAGCTCATCCGTTGCAATTTCTCGGAACGTTTGTGCAATAGCTGGTCGGCTGCTTTCGTCTTTGTATGAAGGGAATACACTGTTGTTCAAAATAGCGTAATCACCAACCAATTCTATGGTAGACGTTTTGTACAAGAAACCATTCTTGATTTCGTCAGCAGAATTATCTGCTCTAGCTACTCTACCGGTTTCAACATAAGCATAAACTTCAGAACCAAGTTTAGCGTTTAAGCTGTCGGTTAAGGTTTTCATAGCGCTCTTGTCACCGGTTTCGTCGTTTTCAATTTCCATTAAGCCAACTACGTCAGCATCAATTTCAACTAAAGCCTGAACAATTTTTTCAGATTGTTTAGCAAATAAAGCAGCATCTTTAGTACCACGGCTGTTGCCAGAATAGTCTCCCATACCATCACCGTTAAAGTAGTTCAGTACATTGAATGAAGCTACTTTCAAGCTGGCGTCGGTAAATTCAGGCGCTTCTTCTCTTTCGTTATAAGTAAACGAAGGAACTGTGATAGGGTGTAAGCGGTATTCGCTAAAACCGTAAGAAAGTATACCGTCTAACTGACCGTTGGTATAAGAACCTGCTCTAATATTTCCTTCAGAAGAAAGAAACGGAATAGGCAAGTTGTTTGAACCGGAACGGTTATCCTCTAACACAAAGCTTTTGGCTTTGTTTTCAGCAGTATGAGCTAGAACAGCAGCAACATTTGACAAACCGTCTGAAGAAGTACCGGTTACATCTGCGTCGTTAGGGTCTAAAACGTTTGTAGACTTCATCATGATGCCATCTGCCGAAAGTCTCACTTCACCAAAGTTGTCTACGTTTCTGTTTTCAGTAACGTAAAGTGCTTCTATGAATTTCACCAACATACCTTCGTACTTTTCAAATTCGTTTTGCGAACTTAAAGGAAGTGTTATTTCAGTATGATTTGGTAACATTTTGTTACTTGCTTTTACATCTACACTTTCTACGTCACCAATTTGTGTTTGGCCGAACATTTCTTCTACTACACCAATGATGTAAACCGAGTCACCAACAGATACAGTAGCGTCCGAGTAAACATAAATACCATCCGAAGTTGAAGCATCCCCGTCACCGTCTACATCCTGGATAAAGAATCCGTCCATATTGGCATTAAAACCAGCACCTGAATAAGCGTCACCACTAAAGTTCTTAGTAACAATACCGGCTGTTTCTATTTTACTGTTATCAAATGGAGACTCAGCACCAGAACCTTGTAGTTCTGGAATAGATTTGTAACCGATCGTAGGGATAACAACTGGAGCCGAAACTTTGAAATTATCTATTTTAAATAATTTGCTTTGTCCACTACTTGTGCCGTTTGAAGTATATCTAAAAGCGAAGTAAACGGCTTCATCAGAAATCGTAGATAACTCAAGATCTCCCGTTTCTACTAAACTACCTGTACCGGAAGATATCAGATTTGTTCCTTCTGTAAATGTTGTCCATGTAGCGGAGTTAGGATCACCTAAACCAGTATAATCCGAAGAGTAAACAAGTTCTGGATTAGGACCTCCGTACAATAATGATTTTTCGAAAGATAGTACATACCCGTCTTCAATCTTAACTTTTGGAGCGATTAACCAGCTAGTACCAGCACCAACACTGTAACCGTTAAATGCAACAGCACCACCATCACAATAAATTAGATCAGCATCAGAATTGTATTCAACCCATCCTTCTGCAATGTCAGGGCAAGCTGCAAAGTCTTCGTCTATTTCATCAACGGCTTCCGTTTCCGTAACAAAAAACTTTATTCTAGTAGGTTCTTCATCGTACGGATACATGGCTTCCGTTACTAAACTGTCTAAACCGTCTTCAGCTGTTAAGTAGTTTAAGAAAGCTTGTTGGTAGGTAGCACCTAAGGTAGTGTACTCTAAAGGAGCAAACGGATAACCGTCACCACCACCAGCTGTAAAGTTGATTGTAGCTAATGTAATAGCAGGCGCACCCGTTACTACTTCGCTGTTTTCAACAATCATAGTACCATCGTCTAATTTTATAGACTGAATTCTATTTCCTGCTTCTGCGGCTTGGTCGTAAACAATCTCAAAACCTGCAATCTGCGGGAATCTACCGTCTAAAGCCGGAGCGTTAGCCACACCGTGTTCCATTAATGCTAAGAATTTCTCTGGAGCAATGTCTTCCACTACGGAAACAATATTATCGAAGGCAGCAATTTTATACGTAAGGTCTTCGGTAAAGTTTCCTTCTTTAATCAAGGCTTCAATTCGTAAACCTCCCGAATTTTGAATAGCTACTTGTGGTTCTTTAACACCGAAATTAGCATGGTTCTTTTTCGCTTGGTAAAGAACAGCATCAGCAAAAAGGTTACCACCGTTAGATTCAGCACCACGTAGGGTTTCTCTTCGGAAATCAAGGGTATCTTCTACAAATGCAATAACGTTGGTAGAAAGATTACCGATGTAGTCTAAAATAGGCTCTTCTATGTTAGCCAAAAGCGTAGGGTCGTAAGCGCCTTTAACTAAGATTGGATTGGTTTCGTAAACACGCGTTACTTCACCCGCATCGTTAAAGTCAATCAATAAATTACCTAAATAACGGTAACTACCTGGTGTAGTAATTATGTATACATTTTTACCATCCTTGTCTTGAGTAGTAATTGGGTAACTGTCTACTGCCGTAATATTATAAGGAGCGCCCAAGTTAGGATCGTTTGATAATAGTTCGTCACCACCACCAGCTATCATAATATCAATACCAGTAAGTTCTTTAGCAAGATCAAAATCTTCAGCCAAACCTTGTAAGTGGCTAATTAAGATGATTTTGTTAACACCGGCACCTGTTAATAGGTCCACTTCTTTTTGAACAGAATCAATAATAGCTTCTGAAACAACGGTGTTACCCGGACTAGAGATAGTAGGTAATAGAGGCGTAGTTAAACCCACAACACCAATAAATTCACCGTCTCTTTCAATGATTGTACTCGACTTAATTCTTCCGCTTTCCACTAAAGCTTGTAATTCAGGAACGTTTGAGAAACCTAGATTTGAGCTTAGATAAGGGGTTTTGTTTACATCAAACGTGTTGATGTATTCTGCTAAAACTTGTGTGCCAAAATCAAAGTCATGGTTTCCTAAGTCAATAGCATCGTAATGCATAGAATCCATAGCAACGGCATCGTAATAAACACCGTTGGCCACACCAGCGTTGTATTCTAAACCGGCTAAGAAGTTATCTCCCGAAGAAAGCAAGATGGATTCGTAGCCTCTGTTTCTGGCTTCAGCTCTTTGGTCTTCCAAGGTTTGTTTGAATTGGCTAATACTTCCGGCAGGAATTCTTTCCCCTAAATAAGTGATCGTATCGGCTATAAGCTTAGATTCACCATCATTATTGTGAAAGATGTTTAAGGTAAACGGTTGTTGTGCTTGACCAATAGAGTAAGCGGTAACTGTTCCGCTGATTTCGTTAGAAACCACAATCATATCCGTTGCAATTGGGCTGTCAGCCGCAGGAATAAAAATAATTCCTTCTGGCCCACTATCACCAGCTTCCAGAGATTCTTCGTCAGCAGCATCAAAATTTCTGTTGTTGAAATATTCCACAAATTCCGGAGCTGCCGGGTTAGAGATGTTGTACACCATAATACCACCAATTCTTTCTAAACCAATGAAAGCATGCGGTACACCGTCTACCATACCAATAGTTACCGATTCTGGTTCAGGACCTTTGTCGTCACTTCTGTTTTTAAAGCTGAAATTAGTATTGGAAGCGTTGAAGTTTTCAGGATAAAGTGAACCTGTGATTTGCTCTAAATCGTCACCACTGTCGTAAACAACTGTTCCTGTTTCGGCATCCCAGATGGTAAATGAACGAGCACCAAATGTGTTTATGGTTCTGTATTCACCGTTTGAGTTGGTATCTGCGTTGGCGGTAGTGATTTTTAGACCGCTAGCATATTCCTGAATCATATCGGCATTAGGGAAAACCGAAGGATCTAATGTAATGTCACCAATTTCAGACTCTTCGCTGTAACCAGCGTAATCTCTAGAATCACCTTCGTTAGCCGTAACTAAATAGGTTTTTCCATTTGCTTCGTAACTAGCAATAGCATCGGGCATGTAAGCACCCATAAACGGCCAGTTAGAAATGCTTATGAATTCTGTTTCTGGAACGTCAAGTCCATTACCCGGTAAGCTATGATTTTTAAAACCAAGTCCTTTAACCGATTCTACTGTAGCCGTTTCTATATCAATTACCGCAATGGCATTATTTTCCTGAAGCGTTACATAAGCCTTATTGCCTTTAATGGTAATGTATTCTGGTTCGAAATCTTGCGAAACAGAAGCATTTGGTCCGAAAACACGAACCCCGGTTAAAGCCAATGTTGCCTCTTGTCCGTTGAAAGCGGTAAAATCTGCTGTAGAAACCGCTTGGGTTGCTACATCAATAATTGAAACCGTACCTTCTGGGTCAACGGTGTAATCGTCATTAGGTTCACCTTCGTTGGCTACTATAATTTTAGAACCGTCTTCGTTGAAAGTAACCATGTCTGGCAATGCACCCACCGTTACGTTCCATTGTTCCACACCGTTTGCATCATAAGCATATACAAAACCGTTGTTTTGCTTATTTTCTGCTTCGTAAGCGGCAACGATTAATCCATTGAAAGAAGCTACTGAGTTTACGCCACCCGTTCCGGCTGGTAAATTTATACTGCTTAATTTGCTTAAGTTTGATGGATCCGTCATATCAATGATATCGATCGTTTTCATCTCGGCATTGGTAACAAAAAGCTTTTTAGAAGCAGGATCGTAAGCTGATATTTCAGCAGCACCTTCATCAAATGCCCCTAATTTTAAAGAACCAAGAACTTCTAACATTCTAGTTTGGTTGGGCTCTACCGTTAAAACAAACATGTCCGAGATAGAATCGCCATCGCTTTTTGCCCAGACTTCAATTGGGTAAACACCTGCTTCAGCTATAGAACCAGAAAGAATACCATTGTTTAATAATAGTCCTGTAGGTAAACCAGCGCCAAAAATTGAAGTAGCTTTAAATTCTAATTCACTGTCTAAGTCTCTGAAGAAAGGTCTTACGTCGATTTCGTAATTCCAACCTGTTTTAATGGTTTCGTTAGGAATGTCATTAACTAATTCAGGAGAATATGTGATTTCACCTTGTAAATATTCAATGTATAGTTTAGGTGCAGTTTCAGCAGAGTTATCAAACGAATAAGCCGTTCTTTCACCGGAACCTGTGACAAGTATAGAAATTGCATTCCCGTTTGCCCAGCCTTCTCTGGCAACCACTTCTCCTATAATAGAAGATAAATCTGGGGATGTGTATTTTCCACCTTGAGTGGTCCATTGTGGAATATCATTCCATTCAACCAAGTTATTAGTAGTAGTTCTTGAACTTATGTTCATTGACTCACTTGTAAAGGTTGTAGCATTGTCCGAAGCTTCTGCTTTTAAAACAAGTGAGGTAGCTTCTGCTTCATCGCTGTACTTAGAGGTAAATTCAAGATATGCTTTTGTAATAATTGCTCCTTGTGGAATATCTAAGTTGGCAAAACGTAGACCAACATTTTGTCCTTTACCGTTCCAAGTATTGTCATCTACTAATTCTATATCTGAACTAGCAAGGTCAATAAAACCTACTGGGTTTGTATTATCTGGATTAACAACTTCTTCTGCATCGTCTGAAGAGGCAAGAATCTGAGCGCTAACCATAGCTTGTGGAATATACTTCAGTATTAGTCTAGGAGCAGTTTCAGCAGAATTATCGAAAGAATATGCAGTTCTTTCACCTGAACCTGTAACAATTATTGAAATTGCATTTCCGTTAGCCCAATCTTCTTTTGCTACAACCTCTTCAAATAAGATGGATAAGTTAGGGGATTTATATTTTCCGCCTTGAGTGGTCCATTGAGGAATATCGTTCCATTCTACCATAGTTGTAGTAGTAGTTCTGGAGCTGATGTTCATAGATTCACTTGTGAAAGTAGGAGAGTTGTTTATGTCCTCCGCTTTAAAAATTACAGAAGTTGCTTCCGCTTCATCGTTATACTTTGATGTGAATTCTATATGAGCGCTAATGATTGCGGCACCTTTAGGAATATCAAGATTAGTAAAGCGTAACCCTACGTTTTGTGCTTTACCGTTCCAAGTGTTATCATCTACTAATTCTATATCGGAACTACCAAGATCAATAAAACCTACAGGGTTAGTATTGTCCGGATTCACAACTTCCTCTGCATCGTCTGATGAAGCTAAGATAGCAGTGTTTATTACGTTAGCTGTGATGTAGTTAACCACTAACTTAGGGGCCGTCTCAGCAGAGTTGTCATAAGAAAAAGCTCTTCTAACACCTGTTCCAGTTATTAGTAACGAAAGCGCATTTCCGTTAGTCCATGCTTCTCTGTCTACTACTTCTTGGATTAAGGAAGAAACATCTGGAGTGTTGTAGGTTTCCCCAGCTGTCCACGCTTCAGCATTATTCCAATCAACAGAAGCGTTGGTTGTGCTTCTTATGCTAATGTTGTTTACTGTGTTTTCAAAAGTAAGTGCATTGTCTGATGCTTCTCCTTTGATAGTGAAAGATGCAGCATCGGCTTCATCACTTTTAGAAACGAACTCTACATGAGCACTTGTTATTAACGCACCGTTTGGTATACTAATATTGGTGAAACGTAAACCAAGGATTTGACCGGCTCCATTCCATGAAACATCGTCTGTGATTTCTAGATCTGAGCTTGTAAGGTCTAGCTCTCCGGTAGGTCTGTTAGAACCATCGTGTCCGCTTGGCCCGACTTCTTCAGCATCGTCTGTACCAGAAAGTATGGGTACAGAAATAGTGGTTTGCGCTAAGGAGAACGAGGCTCCTAGCAGCAAAACACTAAATGTGAGTAGTAAATTTTTAAACATAATTTAGATTTATTTGATTTTGGTGGGTAAATCTAAATTTTAAAAAGGGAAGCTTTGGAAACTTAAAATCAATTGTATATTAAATAATCAAGAAGAAAATTAGGTGAATGTTTTTTTGATTAGAGCCTTAGTTAGATTAAAAATGGTTTTTCAACCAAAAAAAAGTAAGCTAAATAAAATTGGTGTTTCTGTATTTCATATTTTAGAAACACCAATTTAAAACAATGTTAATCTTTAATAATTTTTTGTGTGGTAATATTCCCTTCAGAAGATATTAATGTAATTAGATACATTCCTTTTGATAATTGTTGGCCAAATTGTTCTTGTCCATTTATAGTAGAGGTTTCAAACTGAATGTTTCCGTTAAGGTCTCTAATAATAATACTTTCCAGATTGGTGTTCGTATGTGAAATACTAAAACCGTTTTCGTTAAATGGATTAGGAGAGATTTGAGTTATACTGTTCTCAAATTCGGTTATTTCAGTAATGGTTTCACAAGAACCGGTATGTATAGTTGCTTCATTGTGGCTTGTTCCTTCAGCACATTGGTTACAAACATCATAAAAGGCTTTCCCGTATTCTATGCCCATACAGTCTTTGTCTTCTGTGTATACATGTACTTCTTGGTAAGTGCCTACAACTAAGTTGCCGTTGTTTAAAGAAATGTATTTCCCAAACTGATCCGATTCAGTGCGGATAAATTCGGTAATTTTTTGTGTTTGAACCCAGTTGTTATTTTCATATTTGAAAACATAAACCGCCCCTGCGTTAGATACATTGTTTTCATCGTTTTGGTCGGTGTCATTATTTGCCGCACTTATAATTATTGTATTGTTTTCTATGGCAACAATGTCGCCAAAATAATCATTGCTGTGTGGGTCGTTGGCGTGTAGTTGTAATGTTTCACTCCAAATTCCGTTTTTTTTCTCAAAAATGTAAACTTTTCCTGCTGCTGTAATGGTATTTCCGTCAACTGTAATATCTTCCTGTGGTGAACCAATAACCATTGTATTGCCACTAACCATTAAATAGGACCCAAAATAATTTATTGATTTTGCAGGAATTATTGGAATTGTTACGGCTTCTCCCCATTGGCTATTTTTAGTGGTTCTACTGAAGGAGTATAGTTTTGCCATATTCAAGGGGGTTCCAGGTATAATTATTTCATTATCAGAAATATAAGTGGTTTTTCCGCCAACAAAGTTTGAAGTACCTGCATCTAAAGTGCCAGTAATTTCCCAAGTATCGTTGGCTTGTCTTTCCATAACCTGAAAACTTGTATTAAGCCCATTGTTTCTGCCTGCTGTTGCTACATCTCCATTGATGTTAATTTCAGCCCCCCCCCAATAGGCATCTGAATAAGAAGAAGAAGGAACTGGTGAAGTGATTTTTGTGCTTTGTTCCCAAACCCCATCTGTATTTCTTTCGAAAAAATAAACGGCTCCTAAATCATCGTTGTCTCTACTAGCTCCGGCCATAATAGTATTTCCAGAGATGGATAAGTTGTAACCAAAATTTTTATCCCCACTAACATCGTTAGGTTTAATTTCTTGTTTAAGCTCCCAAAAACCTGTGTTGTTTTTTTCATAGACGTAAATAATATCCTTATTATACACAGATACAATTAATGTATTACCATCTATAGCGGTTGAATTACCAAAAGACATATTGCCATAAAGGTAATTCCCTGGGAAATAATTTGTCTAAGATTGAATTGTGCAAAAAGTTGTGTGCTTACTAATAAGCACATAATTAATACGTTCTTTTTCATTTTAAAATTGTGTTATATAAAAATATTGATACTATAAAGAATTTTTATGACATACTAGCGTAGTATGTTCCTCTTTAAAACGGACACAAAATTAAATAGAAAGATGCTATTTGAACAAAAAGAAAATCTTTAAGTTATTAACAGCTTTATTTTGTAAAAAAAAACTTATTATGATTGTCCGGAATGTTTCCATTAAATAGTAGAATAATGTCTTTTTTGATTAAAAGAACCCCTTCCGAGCTTTTTCTTCGAAAACCCCACCTTCCCCTAGGAAGGAGTTATAGCATTAAACTGTTCTGAAAATCTTTACTGGTAAGATAATGGATAGGTATAAAACTTATAATATGGAAGGAAGGGCATCGGCTGCTTTAACCAAGCTTTCGTTCCATAGTTTAGAGGCTTCTTTTAATTCTTCTTCCGATTTTCGTATAAATTCTAAATCGAAAGAACCGTTTTTATAGATTACAAAATCTAGTGGATAATCTACGTCACTAGCGTTTTTGTAGGTTGCATCAAAAGAAAGAAAGGCAGCTTTTATAGCGCGTTCCCATTCCATGTCTACGTGCATTAAACGTCTTAAAATAGGTTTGCCAAAACCGGTATTTCCAATAATGGCAAAAGGTGTTTCTTCAGAAACTTCTACCCAATTCCCTTCCGGAAAAACCATAAACATAGTGGCTTCTTTGTCTTTAGTGCATTGCCCCCCAATAATAAAATGGGCATCAAAAATATATTTGCTTCTTGCAATTTCTTCAGAATCTTCTCTTCGTACTTTTTTTACTTGTTCACCTAAAAGGTTGGCAATTTTGTACATTTTATCGCCATGGTTTTCTTCATAAGCGTCTAAGAAGTAATGAACTACTTTGTCTCTGATGGATCTTAACCCGGAAGACATTATAAATGCAGATGTGTGTTCTTCATTTATAGTAAGAATTTTTTTAGAAGTAGATACTCCTAACCCACTACTAATTCTTGTATCTGAAAGACCAATTACCCCGTCTTTATTCTTGATACCAATACAATATGTCATTTTTTACTGATTAATAACTTCTACGCTATGTTCTGTGATATTATTACCAACGGTGTTTAATACGCCTCTTATTGGGCTACAGTCTTGGTAGTCTAAACCGTGTGCAATTTTAATATAATTATGATCAACCACAAGTTTATTAGTAGGATCATAACCTACCCAACCAGCTTCCGGTATAAAGGCTTCTGCCCAAGCATGCAGAAACATGTTCCCGGTAAAGTTAGCACCTTGGTTTAAATAACCACTCACATAACGGGCAGGTATTTTTTGTTTTCTACAAATAGCTATAAATAGATGGGCAAAATCTTGACAGACCCCCATTTTGTATTTTACTACATTTTCTAATAATGTTTCTGTATTAGTGAATCCTTTTTGATAAGCTATAAAGCTGTGTATTTCTTCATTTAACTTATATAGGTAATCAAATAATTGTTCGGTAGCATTAAATTTACTGAAAGGGGAATTAAAATCTAGGGGCAGTGTAGTGTAAGTAGTAGCGTTTAAATATAGGTGGTTATCTATATAGAAATCTGGGCTATTAAGTACTTCAGCTTCTTCGTTCGGTAGTAAAAAAACAAAGTTGAATGGGTTTACTTCTTTTTTTAGAACTTCGGCTTCAAGAGTTACATTAAACTGATTAAAACTTTTAACTAATCCCATAGAGTAAACATCAAACCCAAAGACATTCTTTGTAATAAAAAGAGGTTCGTTAAGTGAATTTTTGATGTCCACAAACTTTACCGTTTGGCTTTCATTTTCGGCAGGCGCAATTAACAGCTGAAAGGTAGCTTTTAGGACTTCGCTGTAATAAGTATTTCGTGAGAAATAACGTATAAGGTACTTTCTCATGCTTCTTAGATTTTACAAGTTTAAATAAGTCTTTTCAACTTTTGCGCTTATTTCTACTAGAGTATTTTGAGTACGGTTTAACCAGTCGTAAGTATTGTCTTTAAGATCATCAATGGTTAGAAACCGGTATTCGCTGGCTAATTTTCCTATCATGAATTCTGGAGAGGAAGGATCTGGACTTTTTTCCAAACATAACTCATTCATGTAATATTCAATTCGCCCTAAACAATGCGTAATTGATCTTGGGCATCTAGGGTTCAAGAACAAGAATTCTAAAACTTGGTTACGGTTGGGTACTCTTTTGTAAAACTTTCGGTTCATATCAAAAGATTCTGCACAACGCAATAGGGTAGACCATTCGTAACTTAAATCATTTACCTCAATACCCGAACTTTCTAGCTTATAGATGTCGTTCAGTTTAGAGTTAATGATTCTAATAATCTGTAAGGCCCGCTCTATGTGAATTCCTAAATGGATGATAAAAGAAACTTCATCTTGTAGAATTGTACTTTGAAGCTTACTTTTAATGTTGTTAGATTGGTCTATACAACTCTGTGTAAACTCATAAAGTCCGGTATTAATAAAATAGTCTGAATTGTATTCTTGAGCATAGTGGTAATATTTATTTATAGCTTGCCATAAATCCGAAGACAATATGTCTCTTGAACCTCTGGCATTTTCACGCGCAGATATAATGGTGCTAACAATACTTTTTCCATTTTCTTTGTCCATCCCAGCGGCATAAAGGATGCTTTTTTCCTCAATTTCTGAAACTTCAAACATGCCGTTCATGTAAATCATGGACTCTAGAACAAACTGCTTCTCTGATGATTCTGCTAAAGGAGAATCCAAGGCAGAGAAGTATATTTCTTTCATATATCTGGATAGGTGTTCAGATCTTTCGATATAACGGCCCATCCAAAACAAACTATTGGCTATTCTGGCTAACATAATTCTCTACTTATCTAAAACCCACGTATCTTTTGACCCACCACCTTGCGATGAGTTAACTATTAAATTTCCTCTTTTTAAGGCTACTCTGGTTAGCCCCCCTTTTAGAACATAACTTTTGTTTTTACCCATTAGGCAAAACGTTCTTAAGTCTACATGTCTGGGTTCAAATTGTTTTTCGTCTTCTATATAAGTGGCATGAACCGACAAACTCATGATTGGTTGAGCAATGTATTTCCTTGGATTCTCTTTAATCCGCGCTCTTACTTCTTCAATCTCTTGTTTAGTAAGTTTTGTTCCAATTGAGATTCCGTACCCGCCCGATTCATCTACGGGTTTAATGACTAATTTATCTACGTTTTCGTACACGTATTTAAAGTCTTCTGGTACTTCGCAACGCCAAGTTTGTACATTTTTCAGAATGGGCTCTTCGTCTAAATAATAACGAATAATATCTGGCACATAACTGTAAACTGCTTTATCGTCTGCAACGCCTGTTCCTGGTGCATTTACTAATGTAACATTGCCGGCACGGTATGCATTAATTAAACCAGGTACTCCTAAAAGTGAATCTGGTCTAAATACCAATGGGTCAATAAATTCATCGTCAACTCTTCGGTAAATTACATCAACACGAACAGGGCCGCGCATGGTTTTCATGTAAACGAAGTTATTTTCTACATATAAATCCCTGCCTTCTACGAGTTCTACACCCATGGTTTGAGCTAGAAAAGAATGTTCGTAATATGCAGAATTAAACATACCCGGAGTAATGACTACACAGCAGGGGTCGTCCACACCATCGGGTGCAACAGACTCCAACACCTCAAGTAGTTTTTCGGGGTATTCGTAAACGGAGCGTGGCTTTAAATCGTTGAAAATACCTGAAAGGGTTTTTTTCATAGCTAACCGATTTGAAAGCACATAACTCACACCGGAAGGACACCTTAAATTGTCTTCTAGAATGTAGTATTCTCCGTCCGTATGTTTAATTAAATCGGTACCACTTATGTGGGTATATATTTTACCAGGCGGTTCTAAATTCATCATCTCTTTTAAATAATTTTTAGAAGAGAAGATTAAATCTGCCGGAACAATACCGTCTTTAAGGATCTTTTTATCGTGATATATGTCGTAAAGAAACTGATTAATAGCTTCATTTCTTTGTATAACCCCTTTTTCAAGTTTTTCCCATTCGTTTTTTTCTATTATTCTTGGAAATAAATCGAAAGGAAAAATTCTTTCGTCGGGTCCTTTGTCTTCAAAATATACAGAGAAAGTGATTCCTTGATTAAAGAAAGAGTTCTTGGCATCTTTAAAAAGCCTTTCAAACTTAGAATTATCTATGTCTTTAAATTGAGAAAATATCGTTTGATACATCTCTTTGGCTTCGCCATTTGAAGCAAATACTTCGTCAAAAAATTGGCTTTGCTGTTGGTAAGAATTGAATACTGAGTTTTTCATAGCGCCTCAATTGATCTAAGTAAATGTACGTATATAAAAATGTATTAAACAAGTCTAAATACAATAAAAAACTAACTTTTATTGAAGAGTTGGTTTTTTGTAAGGAAACTTATAAGTATTTACACTTATTTTATGTTGTTTTTTAAGCTTAAAATATAGCCAAAGTGCAAAGCTTCATGTATGTTATTAAATTTAATGGCTTCTTCTATCTTATCGAATGTAGCCCCAAATTGGGTAGTGTAGGATGTGTACTCTAAATCTTTTAAACTAATGTAATCTTCTTGTATTTTTTTAGTGGTGGTATGTATATAATCCAGTAATATACCAGAAGAATAAAGTTCCTTATGGTTTTCTTTAGGAGCAGTACCTTTTCTAAAGTCTTTAATGAATTCAATGGGTACAATGGGCGATGCACCAGCAAGTAAATAGCAAATAGATTGTTGTGTGGCAATGGCGTGGGCTACGTTCCAAAATATGTTGTTTCTGTAGCCTTTGGGAATAATGTGTAATTGTTCTTCTGAAAAGGATTTTAAAATTTCGGTATAATTTTTTCGGATTACTTGATGGTATTCAAAGTGCTTTTTCATCTTTCTTTTTTCTCATTCGTGAAATATAATAATAGAATAAACTTCCGCCTAAAAGACTAGTGTCTTTTAACCAGCTAATGGTGAAATAAAAGGATCTTTCGGGAGGGCCAAAAAGTGAGTTAGGAATATCTACTGTAAGAATGAATGTTAATACAAAAAGAATCAAAAATAGGTTTGCTAATTTTGCGTGAAATTTAGTGAAAACACAAAAAGAAGCTAATGTTAAAGCTACTCCAGAAACATGTACCCAAAGATTAGGAAAGCCAGCATAATGAGGCACCATAAATTCAAACTGCTGGGGTACAATAAAATGCATAATACCAAAAGCACCCAATGGTAGAATAAAGAAACCTCTTACCCAATAATTATCCAACATAGAAATATCTTTAGGAATATCTCCAAATACAGTAGAAATGAGGTCTTTCATCTAAATTTAGTTAGAGTTAAAGAATTTTTTATATGCTTTTTTTCTAGGGTAAAAACTTGAAAACAGTTGAGGGTACATCAAAAGCTCAATCAACTTATTTGAAGATTTGTATTCTATATCATCAATAATTTCACAACTATTCTCTCCTGTTTTTTTAACTATATGTTGGTGTTTCCAATAGGTGATACCAGGTGGTAGTGTTTCTCCCTCGTCAATGAAATAAGCTTCAGTGTCGTTAATTTCATCTTTAGTAATTATGCTAATCCATTTGGCTTTAATAGGGAATATGAAATCAATTTCTACTTTATTTCCGGTTACAGGAGCTTCAAAACTTATGAGTTTCATTTTAGGGAAACGGGGTTGTAAAAACTCAAAAAGCTCTCGGTTAAACTTGTTAAAAACGTATTTATAGTTTTGTTGTATAGTTGTGATGATTCTTATTTTCATAACCGGTTTATAATATACTTTATAACGGCATATTAACTATTTAATTCATTTAAAGCATAATAAGTTCACGGAAAATAAATGTTTAAACACGGAACTTTTGTGCGTATTTTTGGTTAAACATCAAAAGACTAAATAAAAGATAATAATATGAAATTATTTGAATCGTATAAACTAAGCAATTTAGAGCTCAAAAACAGAGTTGTAATGGCTCCAATGACACGTTCAAGAGCGGTAGAAAATAATACTCCTAATGATTTAATGGCAACCTATTACGGACAAAGATCTGGCGCAGGTTTAATTATTACAGAAGGAACATCTCCTTCTGCAAATGGTTTAGGTTATCCAAGAATACCTGGGATTTATAATGAAGCCCAAAAAGAAGGTTGGAAAAAGATAACTAAAACTGTACATGAAAAAGGTGGCGCTATTTTCATTCAATTAATGCATACAGGTAGAGTATCGGCAGAAGAAAATTTACCTAAAGGAGCTAAAATAATGGCCCCTTCGGCAATTACGGTAAGTGGTGAAATGTATACCGACAGTAAGGGCCCACAACCGCACAACAAACCTAGCGCAATGACTCTAGATGAGGTTGAAGAGGCTGTTCAAGAATATGTAAATGCTTCTAAACTGGCTATTGAAGCCGGATTTGATGGTGTGGAAATTCATGGTGCGAACGGGTATTTAATTGAACAATTCTTAAACCCCTTAGCTAATAAAAGAGAGGACGAGTATGGTGGTTCTCCAGAAAATAGGAATAAGTTTCTTTTTGAAATAGCGGAAGCAATTATAAAGGCTATTGGAAAAGATAAAGTAGGCTTAAGAATTTCTCCTTATGGCGTTTTTAATGACATGGGTGAATTTGATGGTATAGAAGCGCAATACAAGAAAATTGCAGAAAAAATGTCTGAGTTAGGAATTGCTTACGTGCACATGGTAGATCATTCTTCTATGGGAACACCAGAAGTACCACAAAGCATTAAAGATACTGTTAGAAATTCTTTTAAAGGAACATATATATTAAGCGGGGGATATAATACAAAAGAAAAAGCGGAAGCCGACTTAATGGCAAATAAAGGTGATTTAGTTGCTTTTGGCCGTCCTTTTATATCTAACCCAGATTTGGTAGAACGTTTAAGAATAGGGGCAGACTTAGCTGATCCTGATATGGATACTTTCTACACGCCAGGTAAAGAGGGCTATACAGATTACCCAACAATGTAACAACAAAAAAGGCCGGTTTACCGGCCTTTATTTTGAACTTTTATGATTTTTGGATTTGGTTCAAGGCGTTCTCCTGTAATTCCTTTATCTGGGTAATCAATCTGGTTTAGAATATGGCGCATAGCTTCTAAACGAGCAATATCTCTATTGTTTCCTTCCACAATAACCCATGGACATTTATCGGTACCGGTTTTATCGAACATTTCTTGTTTATAATGGGTGTAATTATCCCATTTTAATTGAGCTTGCATATCTACTGTGCTCAATTTCCATTGTTTTAAAGGATCTGTTTTTCGTTCTTCTAAACGCCTTTTTTGTTCATCAAGATCTATAGAAAACCAAAGTTTAAAAATCTGAATGTCTTCTTCTGCAAAGATGTTTTCCATGCTTACTACTTGGTGCATAAAGCGGTTGTATTCTTCGGTGCCGCAAAAACCCATTACGGGTTCTACTACAGCTCGGTTATACCAACTTCGGTCAAAAAAAACAATTTCTCCAGGGTTGGGTAATTCTTTAATGTAACGCTGAAAATACCATTGTCCCTTTTCCATTTCGGTGGGTTTTGGTAGTGCTACTACTCTGTAGCCTCTTGGGTTTATAAACCGACAAAAACGCATAATTGCCCCTCCTTTACCAGCGGTATCTCTGCCTTCAAAAAGAATGGCTATACGTTTGTTATTTTCCATTACCCAGCGCTGCATTCTAACCATTTCAGTTTGTAGGTTAATGTATTCTTGGCTGGTTTCTAATGAGCTTAAATTCATTAATTAAGTACTAAGATAAAACAGGCCTAAAGTAAATAAAAAGTTCTAAAAAAATACTCCTTTTTATTAGAGGCAAATATACTTAAGTCTTTTTTGTTGAATGAACTTCTGAATGTGGTTGTATTTTAGTTGAACTATTGCACTGAAAAAAGGGTTGATAAAATGATATACGCTAACATATACTTGTTTTTTAACCTCTTGTTTCTTTTGGATTGATTTTTGTAATTGTAGAAGGTTAACAAAGTGTTTGTTGTTTCAGTATATGAATACACTGTTAAACTTAAACTAAGTGCTATGAGAAAACTAATTGCATATTTTGTGGCCTTTATGGTGACACCAATGGTGTTTGCCGGTGGCTACCAGCTAAACCTATTGGGACAAAGGCAGATTGGTATGGGACATACCGGAACTGCTATTAGCTATGACGCTTCTGCTACTGTGTTTAACCCCGGTGCTCTTGTATTTATGCGAGATACTTTTAATGTTCAATTGGGGATAAATTTAGTAAAGACCAATGTTTATTATAAACCCGGCGGGAATTCTGATTACAGATCGCAGACAGAAAATCCAACAGGTACACCTATTAATTTCCATGCTGCTTATAAGTTGAACGATAAAATGGCGGTGGGATTAAGTGTATACAATCCTTATGGTAGTTCAGTAGTTTGGGAAGATGATTGGAAAGGAAGGTTCTTAATTCAGGATATTCAGCTTCAATCTTTTTTCTTCCAGCCTACCTTTTCTTATAAACTAACCGATAAAATTGGTTTGGGTGTAGGTTTAGTAATAGCCTATGGTAAGGTAGATTTGAATAAAGATATACCTGTACAGAATTCTGACGGAACTTATGCTTCGGCTAATTTAAAGGGAAGTACAGTGGGTTATGGTTTTAATGCGGGTATTCAATACAAACCAACCGAAAAACTACATATTGGTCTAGATTACCGTTCTAAAGTAAACATGAAAATGAGAGATGGTGATGCTAATTTCACTAATGTGCCAACTGCCTTAGCAAGCCAATTTCCGGCCTCAAATAAATTTGATACCGATTTACCATTACCGTCTACCTTAACGTTGGGGGTAGGGTATAATGTTTCTGATAAGTTATTGGTTACGGCAGATGTTAGCTGGGTGAATTGGAGTGTTTACGATTCTTTAATTTTCGATTTTAAAGAAAATACATCTTCATTGCAAGATTCTAGAAATGCAAGAAAATACAACAATGCTTTCATTTATAGAGTAGGTGCTGAATATGCCGTGAAGGAAACCATTAAAGTACGTCTAGGATATTATTACGATCAATCACCCGTTAAGAGTAATTATTTAAATCCCGAAACCCCAGATGTAGACAAAATGGGATTTACGTTTGGTTTAGGTGTTCAGCCAGTTTCTGGTTTAACGGTTGATTTATCTATGCTTTACATTCATGGTATTGAAAGATCTGGCTCGTATGAACCCGCTAATTTTTCGGGTACATATCGTGTAAATGCATTTATACCGGGTATTGGTTTAGGTTATACATTTTAAAAAGATATTGCTATGAGAACGAACAATATTATAAAATGGGGCGCGCTCTTAATGGGAGCTTTGTCCTTAATCTCTTGTAAAAAGGAGTTCGATGGTTATGTTGGAGAAGCGGGTGAAGCCGATTATTCTAAAGTGGTTTATGTTGGTAATTCTTTAACAGCAGGGTATAGTGACGGAGCGTTGTATTATGAAGGCCAAGTAAACTCTATGCCGGCTATTATTAACAACCGACTTGAAGTTGTTACCGGTATGCGCGAATTTAACCAACCGTATATGCCCAAACAAAGTGTGGGTTTTGGTTCAGATTTAAATGCAAGATTTGCATTAGGTTATAAGACCAATTGCAAAGGGGAAACTAGTTTAAGCCCTGCTCCAATTGCTGTTTCTGGAGATATGTCTATACTAAGCCCAGCCAACTATGTTGGGGCAGAAGGTCCTTTTCAGAATATGGGTGTGCCTGGGGCTAGAGTTTTTCATTTAGGCTTACAATCCTATGGAGATCCTTCTGGTGTGTTAGCGGGTAATGCAAATCCGTTTTTTGCAAGAATGGCTTCAAACCCTGGTAATGTGTCTATTTTAGAAGATGCTATGGCACAAAGTCCAACATTTTTTGTTTTATGGATTGGCAATAATGACATCTTGGGTTATGCTGCTGCCGGCGGTGAAGGTGCTGTAGGCGGAACGGGTGGGGAAGATCTTACGTCACCAGCGGTGTTTACTGCCAGCTATACAGGCGCTTTAGATGCCTTAACTGCTGGTGGCGCTAAAGGTGTTGTGGCAACTTTGCCTAAGGTAACATCTATACCATATTTTACTACAGTACCTAATAATGCCTTGGTAATTGGGGAAGAGCAAGCCAGCCAATTAAATACAGCATATGCTCAATATAATGCTGTTGCAAGTGCTTATGGTTTAGCTAAAATTAGTTTTGCCGCAGGCGCTAATCTTTTTGTTATTGAAGACGATGATCCTAAATACGATGCTTTAGGAAATATTAGACAAATGACTTCGGAAGAACTATTGATTTTAACAACACCGCAAGACAGTATAGCATGCGGCGGTTGGGGAAGTCAAAAACCAATTCCTAAAGAATATGTATTAGACAAGACAGAAATTGATGCTGTTGAAAATGCTAGGCAGTTGTTTAATTCGCACATAGAAATGGAAGCGATGAACCGAGGATTAGCATTAGTTGATGTAGATAAGGTGCTTTCAGGAGTAAAAACCGGATTGGTTTACGATGGTGTAAGTCTTAATGCAACTTTTGTAACAGGTGGTGCCTTTTCATTAGATGGTGTACATCTTACTCAAAAAGGCTATGCGGTTATGGCTAATTCTTTTATTTCTGCCATGAACAGTAAATACGGTAGTACAATACCTACAGCAGAAGTTAATAATTATAACGGAGTTGTATTTCCGTAATAAGTAATAAGTAAGATTTTTATAAATAAACCCCTTCGTTAAATAAACGAAGGGGTTTGTTATTAACGAAGGTATAAAATAAGTTGTGTTATTAAATAGAATCGCCTTCAACTTCCGTATCAGGATCAACCAATTCTTCTAAACCTTCTTCGGCTTCTATAGCACCTTCTTCTAACTGCTCGCCTGCGTGGTGCATAGAGTTGCCCAACTCTTCAACACCTTCTTCTAATTTTTCGCCAGTGTGGTCTGTGGTTTCTTCTCCCATTTCTTCAAATCCTTCACCAACTTCTTTTGCATCTTCTTTAGCTTCTTCACAGCTAAAAAGTGAAAGACTAAATAATAATGTTCCTAAGTAGATTAATTTTTTCATAACCGAAATCAAGTTTTTTAAACACAAAATATATTAATAATTAAAGGCTTATAAAAGTTATTAGACCATAAATTGTTTTTATATAATAAAGAACTCTTGTTGGTAGAGTTTTGTTTGTGGGATAATAATAGAGGTATGCTACGAATACAAAGTTTAATAATTAATCATGTTCTTTGTCATATTTTAATGTTAGAATTACCTCGTTATTGCTACTATTGATGGTGTAAGGCTAAGTACTATGGAAACGGTTAGAAAAATTAAAAATGTGAGCATTAACTTGTTTGTTCAGAACGGGTTTCATGCTACACCAACTTCTTTAATTGCTAAAGAAGCAAAGGTGGCTAACGGAACTTTGTTCCACTATTTTCCAACAAAAGAGAAGCTAATAAATACGCTTTTTGAAGAGACTTACAACGAGTTTTTTAAAACCAGTACTATGCGGGCCAGTGAAGCGCATAGTATCCGAAATAAACTTCAATACATGTGGGAAGATACCATTACTTGGGGAAGGGTATATCCTAAGAAATTTATGTTCTTACAACAATTTTTACATTCACCGTTTACAACCAATAAAATTGAAGTTTCTATTGATGAACAGAAATCATTCTATTTAGGAATCTTTGCGGAAGGACAAGAAGAAGGTGAATTGATTAAAATGCTGCCCCCTGAATTTCTGTTAAACCAATTTAATTTACAGAGTTACGGCGTAATTGTCTATTTATTAAGACATACAGAAGAAAATGTAGACCTTGAGACCTTTACTGGTTTGTCTTTTCAGATGTTTTGGAAGGGAATTAGTAAAAAGCTATAAAAATTTAACGCTTACAGGTGTTTTAGGGCGTAATGTAAGCGAAAATTCCTTTTTTGGTTCTTTTAAATCCGCTATCTGCAGGCATTGTTTTTTATACAAATACCCTAAGATTATTTTTGCTTCTATTAAAGAAAACTCTTTACCAATGCACAACCTAGGTCCACCGCCAAAAGGGAAATAAGAATAAGGCGCGGTACTTTCTTTAAACCGGTCTGGGTTAAATTTATTGGGGTTCTCCCACAACGATTCTGAATTTTGTACAATTAATGGACTAATTAGAATATTAGCATTTTTAGGAATGTTAAACCCTTTTATACTGTCTTTGTCAATAGATTGTCTAGAAATCACCCAAACTGGGCAATGCATCCTTAATGCTTCTGAGAAAATGTTTTCTAGCAGTTCGGAATTAGAAATATGGTCTAGTAGTTTTTCTTCACTTACTGTGGCAAGTTCATTTTTTAATGCTTGCTTAATGTAAGGGTTTCTTTCAATTTCAAAAATACTCCAGAAAAGGCCAATGGCAGTGGTTTCATGGCCGGCAATAAAAAAGGTGATTACTTCGTCTTTTAAGCCTTCTAAAGAACCTTCTTTTTGTTCAAAATATTCTTTTAAATGATCTATTAGGTTTTCTTCTCTTTCTTTTTCTGAAGTTAGAATAGAAAGAATAAGGTCTTCTATTTCTTTAACTTTTTTGTTAAATTCTTTATTGGTTTTGGTAGGTATAGATAAAGGAATTGATAACGGATTAGTAATTCGTTTTATCATCTGCTGCAATAAAAAAGGAAGATTTTTTTCAATCACTTTAACCTCGTTATGCAGGCGAATACCTAGCAAGGTGTTAGAAATAATCTTTAAGGTAAGGTCTGTAGTGAAATTTAGCAGATCAACAGGCGTGTTTTTAGAGTATCCAGAAACCGTTTCTTCTGTAATGGAAAACATTCTGGCTTTGTAGCCTTCAAGCTGGTTTTTGGTAAAACTGCCTTGGCAAGCCCTACGTCTATTTTTCCATAACTCTCCGTCACTAGTTAAAAGTCCGTTGCCCAAAACAGCGCCTAGTTTTTGGTAAGCAAGTCCTTTTCGGTAATTTTTGTTATTTTCCTGAATTACGTATTTAATTAAATCGGGTCTATTGATATAGGTTAGTTTTTTAGTGGCAATTCTAAACGTGAATCCATTAGGGTATTTCTTGCTGTTTTCAAGCATGAAATTGTAAGGGTCCTTCACGTATTCTTTAAGATGACCTAAAAGTCTAAAACTCTTTAATTCTGGTAATTTGTCCTTCATGATTAATAGCAAAATAAAAATATAAATCTGAAAAGAGTTAACCTAAAAGTAAAAAGAGAAATAATACATGCTTTAAAAGCACCGTATTTGAGATAGTATGTTATAAAAAAAGCTTGCTTCTATAACAGAAGCAAGCCCTGAAACAATGAAACTAAGTATTATCTTTTTTCTATTTTAAACTGTTTTTCTTCAGTTTGTAACAAATAAAGCCCTTTTTCTACATCCCAAAGGTTGATGCTTGTTCCGTCACCTTCTTTAATTAAACCGCCGTTAATACTGTATAATTTCCATTGAGCAGATTGTGAAAGATTTAATAATCCATCCGTTGGGTTTGGGTAAACGGTTAAAGTGTTTTCACTACCATAATCGTTTAAAGATGTTATGCATTCCGAACCAGTTTTTACATCTACCTGCATTTCTACAGCAATACATTCTGCGCCAGCATCCTGCGAAACAGTCCAATTGTAGAAGAATAAATACCAAGGTTTTGTTACGGCCCAAGTAGGATTAGAACGGTCTATACTAAGTATGGTCTCACTTCCATTTTCCAACGTGTAGGGGTATGCTGTTGTATAATCTCCTTCGTCATGATTAAAACGTAGGTTAACGCTGCTCCCGGCTACATCGGCATAATAAATTCCTGCAGTAAAGGTTTTGTTAAGGTTTAGAGTATTTTTGCCTGCTGTTACGGTAAAAGGCAAGGTTTCTATTTCCGTTAAAGAAGCGTTGTAGAAAACCACATTCATAGCACCTGCCGACTGTGCATAGACATCAAGGGTTTTAACGGTTAAGGTTTCAAATACTTCAAAGCCTAATTTGTTGGTCATAGATTCTGCATCCCAAGTATCCCAGAACGATTCTTCCAAAGCAGCTTTGCCAACGGTTCCTTCAAAACCACTTTCGTCCCGAATGTAATAAGTAGTAGCCTGTTCCTGAGTAACCGTATATGAAGCACCCGTATGTAGTTTTTGGGTTAAGGCTTGGTTGGCGTACCAAACGTAGTTTCCGTCTCCTTTTACATGTAAGGTTTCTTCTGTCCCCGAACAAATCACTGTATCTTCTACATCGGGTAAAGAACCTGTAATTTGTACCGTGTCGCTTCCTTGGCAATATTCCGAAGAAACAACAGCAATGTGCTCGCCAGCTTCGTAGGCAGGGTAGGTGTTGTTGTTATCGGCTACAATAATATGTTCTCCGTTTTGGTACCATTGAACATCATAAGAAGGCTCTTCTTTTTCAATAGATAACTCAACAGTTTCCGAAGTACAAAAACGTTGGTCGTCGCCTAAATCTACATTTATAGTTCCAGAAATTTTTACATCATCGAAAACTGTACATAGACCTAAAGAATCTACTTCAATACGGTACGTTCCTGCTTCGGTAGCCGTGTACGTATTTCCGTCTGCATTTGGGATCTCTGTGTTGTTGAAAAACCATTTTATGGAATGGGCAGGCGTTAAAAAAGCATCGTCTGTAATGGTGATTTCCGCACTTCCGCTTACGCATATATTTTCTGAAGAGGCAGTAATTGCTACCGGGGTACAAGTGGCCGTTCCACACGCACCATTAAGAAGTGAAGCAGGGATTACCGAAGTGTTTTGTACCGAATTAACATCTGTGATCATAATCTCTTCGGCAAATGTAGTTGCCCAGCTTCCAAATTTACCATCGGTGGTTATGTCGAAAACACTGTTAGGTGCTCCACAGTCGTTGTTGTCTGCCAATCCCCAAGACCAAGACAACCAACCGATGCCTTCTTCTTGGCATCTTTTTAATAAGTATAGATATGGGAAGTCCACTTCGCAATACGTGCTCCATGGGGAAGCTGCTTTTTGTGGCCCTTCACCAATTATAAAAGGCAGTTTTTTTGTTTTTGCTTCCGAAATAAGATCGTCTAAACGGTCCATTCTTCCTTGATCAGAATCGGGGTTAATCCAATAGGTGTGTACAGAAAATATTAAGTTGTGTAAAGGATCGTGTTCTAATAAGTTGTTTCCTTTGCTTAAGAAATAGTCTTCGTTAGAACCGTATTCACCACAATCAATCATTAAAGGAACGTCGATTCCTGCATCTCTTAATTGAGTTATAGCATCTTTATAATAGGCTTCCCATTGTTCATTGGTTTCCGAACCGCTGCCCACTTCGTTACCAATATTTACAATAACCCATTGTTTGTATTTCTGAATAATGGCCAGCACTTCGGGCTTCTTCCAATAATTCAATAGTTTTTGTAATTCGTTAAAATCACCCGTAGCGTCGTGCAATTCCGGGACAGGAATCATGTCGTTTGCTAAACAGTTGGCTATTAAAGCATCCAATTCGGAAGTTGCTCCATCAGTTGTCCAAACCAAGCGTACGGTGTTGGCTCCTGTTTTAGCAATTTCGGGTAGGGTAGTTGCTCCAGTTCTATCTGGCGACCAGATGAACATTTCGTTCACTCCGCGCATTACAATTTCTTCGTTGCAGGCCGAATAGATTTTATTCTCTTCAACATAAAGGGTTCTTTGCGCCCATCCACTTATAGAAAGTGCTAAAAAGCTTAATGCAAAAACAATGTTCTTCATTTTGTACATAGTTTAGATTTTGACTAATCTAAAGCTAGCTTTTTGTACATAAGATTAGCAGATAAAAGAAGCTTACATGCTGAAAGTAGTACTTTTTTAGAACAGAATAAGGAGTGTGTTTTTTCTTTTAAAAACGAAATAAATAGCGCTTTATGTTGGTTTTTACTGGGTTTTAGATAAAATGTTTTTCTTTTAAAAACAGGGCTAAAAAATCAAGTAGTCTATCCAGTTTTTAGAATGCTTTTCGCCAAGCTTTTCTAAGATGTCTTTGTGTAATTTCCATGCGGTTTTAATGCCTAAATCCGATTTATGGGCTAATTCGGTAGAAGAAATTTTAAAGCCCGATTCTACCAATAAATACACCAAATAGAAGCCGTTAGGTAAAGGTGAACGGAAGCCTTTAAACAGCGTTCCCGTGGTGATGGATTCGTTGTAGCCGCATTTGGTACATCTTTTAGACAGTAAACTTGGGCCTTTGGTAAATTGTGTGTTGCCACACTTTTTACAGGCAAAGGGATGCGCCGATTTTAAATCGTTCAGTAAATGATAACATTCTATTTTACTGGGAAAGGTTTCTGAAAACTCTTCCAGACTCATGTTCTTTTGCACAATACGGGCATGTTGTTGTTTCTTTTTGTCGTTGTATAATACGCCGTTTAGTTTGGCCAGTTGCTCGTTTATGGACTGAATGTTTTCAGCCTGAATTTGCAGTTTTTGGTTGGCTTTTTGTAAATCGGCCGTTTTCTCTTTTACTTTTTCTTCTAATTCTTGGTTTACTTTATCGTTCAGCTCTTCGTTCAATTTTAATTGATGGATCAACTGTTGGTCCGATTGTGTTTTTAGTTCTAGGGCTTCGATTCTTAATATTCGTTCTTGTTTAAATTTATAGCTCATGGCGTAACTTAATACCAATACTTCGGCTAAAATGCCATAATGCATTATAAAATGAGTAGCTACCGTTACAGGGATAAACTCCCAAAAGCGCAAATATTGTCCCGAAAAAGCCAATACCATGGTACTTAATCCAATTAAGAAAATACCAGATGAAGTAGAACCCGATCGCCAACTTTTATAAGCCGAAACCCAGAGTACCGTCAAATGAACACTTAATAGAAATAAGAATACAAATATGCGGGTGTCTACCCATAAGTTTATGACCAATAAATTATACAGAATGTAAATCCCAGAAGTAAGGGCAACGGCGTTAAACCAGACTTTACCTAAGCTTTTTAACCGAAGAAAATAAACGGCGTACAACACAAAACTGGCACTTAAAAGCCATTTGCTTTGGTCTACCAAAAACTTATTCCAAGTAGGGTGATTGGGCCAGAGTTTCCAATAGCCGGTTAAGTCGGTACTGGCAGAGGCAATGATGGCTACTAATATATACAACAGGTAAAAAAGGTACAGTTTGTCTTTTATTTGTAGATAATAAAACAGATTGTAAAGGAAGACTAGCATTAAGATTCCGTAAAAAGCACCCAGTAAATAATATTCCTTAATGGCATAATTAAATAAATTTTCATAACTCCGGATGGCAATATCGAAACCGTTGTAATACTTGGCGTTCACCATAAAATAATAATAGGTAACGCCTTTTTGAAAGGGTAGTTCTATTATGGCGTCTCTATATGCATTGGCCCGTTGTTGGTGGGGAAAAAGACTGCCTAAACTGTCAATAAGAACAAGCTGATTGTTTTCTTTTTTGTAGACTTTAAATAAGGGGATAAGCCCGTTGTAAAGGTGTAAGACCAGTCCTTTTTTGTGTTCTTGGCGATCTAATTGAAACCGAAACCAAATGTTGGCGTCTAAATCTGTGCTGTATTCGAATTTGGATGCATTGTAATTCCAGTCCGTTACGTCTAAAATGGTTTGGCTGTTAAAGGCCCGTTCTCTGTCAATAAAAGCGGGTAAATCCTCATCGTTAATGTATTGGTATTCTTTCGAAGCCGAAAATTGCGGAACCACTTCCTTTGCCCAGGTGGAATACGTAAGGCTTACCAATAAAAATAAAGGAAGGAGCTGTTTTACTAAATTCATTAAAGCTTACAACAAGAGTAACAAGTTACTAAGATTTTAGAGTATTAACTCTGCTGGTATTGTTCAAATGGATTCTCTTAATTTTTAATAGGTTTGATCTAAAATTATTTAAGGCCTATACTGGCTTCTTGGTATAAATTACGGTCGTTCAACATAAATTCTAAAATAGGTTGGCATTTGTCTTTGCAAGCCGGATAGAAATTTTTGTGTTTTCGGTCTTTGTTTTTAGGGGTGTTTCCCCACCAAAACTCGGCTAATGCAATTGGTTTTAAGTGATGTTTAAAAGCATATTGAAGCAATTTAGGCGCGGCACATTCACCGGCGGCAGAGGGTGGGTTTCGCTGAGAATAATGTTCAAATATCTGCAACACGTTTTGTTCTATTCCCAAACTATTTAAAAACAGATAATTCTGGAAAAGACGTTGTTGCAAGGCAAAAGATTTATTCTTTCGGTATTCAGAAAGCTCTGCGATTTCCGTTGGGTTTTGGGACCGTTTAATGGTGTTGCTTACTTCTGTTAATTCAGTCATTCCCTTAGTGAGAAAAAAGTCATCTAGAGATTCATCCAGCACCGAAGGAACGAAGTTTTTACATATTGTATTACCGGATAATTTCCCGGAAACCGTTCCTAAGTAGCCAAAACTACTATCTGCATTTTTGAACAATAAGTAGCCCAAACATTTTTCCTTTTTGTAAGCCGAAATCATGTCCCCATTTTTGGGATTCTGCGCTTATAAATTCCTGAAATTCATTCGCCGCAATTTTAACAATTTCCTGATATATGAACTTCAAATGGATTGTTTAGCGTTTTTGGGATAATCACGCTAGATATATTGGTTTTAAAATTGAAGAGTAGGTTTTTTTCCACTTAGCAATACAGTTTGAGGGCAGTACTTGCCAAGTTCTCTTGTGTAATTATGGCGCAATATACAAATTGTTGGCCTTTTCCTTATTTCATTATATGCTATTGGAGCTATTTCAGATGTAGTGCATAATAACTTGATGATGAAAATCTATAAATGTGGGTTGTTTGACCGTTTACTATAGCGCTAGATTATTTTTCAGCATAAAAAAATAGCCATGTTCTATAAATTGTTGCTCACTAATCTTTAGCTTAAAAAAGCTGTCCTCAAATAAGTGACATTTAACAGATTTAAACGGCTATGGGGATTAAAATTTTGTTATTATGATGTTTAGAAAGTAACTCTTATGAGCTTAATTACTTAATATCTAAAGCGATTATTTAGAATTGTTAAATATTTAAACCCCGGACGTATGTTGAATAACCCCTTTAATAACTGTTGGTTTTTATATTAATATATAATTAGTAGTATACTACCATGAAGGAGACTATCAAACATAAACTATATACCCTTATTGCCGTTTTGTTGCTTTTAGTAACGGTTTCTGCCATGGTCCCAAGAGGAAAAGTGCTAAATGGAAAGAAAAACAATAAAAACGCGCTTATAATTTCTCAACAAGGGAATCTTTTATTAAGCGATAGCCTTGTTACTTATGCGCAGGAGTTTTTGGGGACTCCATACGTTTATGGTTCATGCAGTAAAGACGGTTTCGACTGCTCTGGGTTTGTGTATTATGTTTTTAGACATTTTGATATCGAAGTCCCAAGGACTTCCTCTCAGTACAAAACATTTGGAGAGGAGGTCCCAATAGAAGAAGTTAAAAAAGGAGATATTCTGGTTTTTTTGAGCCCCACCCGAAATGCCATTGGCCACTTGGGAATTGTGGTTAAAGCTAATGGAAAAGAAAGTGAATTTATCCATGCTACTTCTGGTAAAGCCATGAGTGTGGTCATTACCAGCTTAACCAATAAAGGATATACCCGTAGGTTTGTAAAAGCGATAAGGTTGTTGTAGTTTTTTAGATTATATAGATTTTTTGAAAATACTGGTTTAAATCCCAAGGCAATTTTTAAATTTATATGCGTTATAAATAGGTAATCTAACCAGTTTTAACTATTGTATACTAATACAGTGTGTAGCGGAAAGCCATACACTACCCTTCTGAATGCGGTTCTAAAAAATCACATGATTAATATGTGATTATTAAATCCTTAAGTAAACTGCTCCTTTGGTTGAATGAATTTATTTAAACACTCTGCTGCTCTATAACTTTTAGCAAAAAACGTAGTTGCTGTATATACACCTCAATCCTCTTTGTATTTAACCAAATCATGCATGACATTTATTGATAGCCTATTACAAGTACCATCTTACGGATGGGCAAATAAAAAAGGAGAATTAGTAGTTCCTTCTGCTAAAGCTTTATTTAGCGAAGCATTTTCAAGAATTAACATTTTAAATTCTAGAAAAAACTGGCTGCCTTTTATTAGTTGGGCCGTTGTGATAGCACTTGTTCCGTTTTCTGTAGCTTTATTTGCCTTTTATGCTTCTTGGTACCATGCAGCTATCACTTTTGTTTACGGAATGGTAATTATGAGTACCCACGGAACCATATGGTTACACCGATTTTCTACCCATAAAGCCTATAAATTCAGTCATCCGGTTTGGCGTTTTATTACCCAAAATTTGGTTATTAGAACCGTGCCGGAAGAAACCTATGTTATTTCTCACCATGTACACCATGTAAAATCTGATCTTCCGGGTGATCCCTACAATTCTAAAGGTGGTTTTCTGTATTGTATGTTGGCCGATGTTAACCACCAAAGTGTTGCAAAAGATTTAACAGAAACCGACTACACTAAGGCTTCCCAGTACATGAAACATACTGGCATAAGATTAAACAGCTATAAACAATATAAAAAGTGGGGTTCTGTATCTTCTCCGTGGTATACCGTGCTTTTACTTTTGGCCAATTGGGGATTCTGGTTCAGTATATTTTTTCTTATTGGCGGTTTTGCATTAGTGGCATGTATGTTTAGTGCAGCCATGTTTTGGTTTATTATAGTACGCGCATTTAATTATACAGGCCATGGTAGCGGTAAAATAAAACACCAAGACGGTATAGATTACGACAGATCTAATTCATCCATTAACCAAACTAGGCCGGGTTATTTCTCTGGTGAATGGCACAATAACCACCATTTATACCCTAATAGTGCTAGGGCTGGTTTTCTACCTTATCAGCTAGATTTAGCTTGGGTGTATATTTATACCATGTATAAACTGGGGGCTGTTTCTCATTTTAAAAACGATAAAAAGAAGTTTTTGGCGAAATATGGCAAGAAGAGTCCTGTAAAAAGTAAGGTTGCGGTTTAGTGATGTTTTGCAAAACCGAACGCGTTTTACCATCGTAGTGTACCCGAAGTGGCGCTCATACAAGCCTCTGTTTACTAAGTAAAACTAACTATTCGATTTCATTATTTTTAAGGCTGTAGTTTCCAAGTACATCTTCAACATATAGTTTTCTAACTAAAACCATTAAAGTTATAAGGATTGGAGTGGATAGAAATAACCCCATTACTCCGAAGAAACGAGCCATTAAAAACTGTACAAGCAAGAGTAACAATGGCGGTACAAAGCTGGCCTTTCTTTGTACGGCCGGAGTTATAAAGTAGCTCTCAAACATTTGAATTCCCAAATACAGTAACCCCACGTATAAGGCCTTTTGAGGACTGTCTAGAAAGGTAATAGCTAAGGCTGGAACCGCAGAAATAATCGGGCCGATATTCGGTACAAAGGAAAAAAGGAAAGCAATCAGCGAGAGGGTAAGTACTAAAGGCACATCCAGCAACCAAAGCCCTATAATAGTAAGGACAAAAATACTGGCCATATCAACTATCTTTCCTACAAACCACCTATGCAATGTTTCTGTTAATTCAGACATAAGTTTTAGTATATTATTTTGATGCTTTTTGGGTATTAGGTATAAAATACCATTTATATAAAGTTTCGGCCCTGAAACCAAAAACAGAGCAAAAGCTAAAATCAAAAGAACATTTATTAAAACGGTAAGTGTACTTGAAAAAATACCCAACGCCTTATCGGCAGACGGCAGGCCTTCATCCATTGAAGTTTTCTCAAGAATTTTACGCCCTATTTCAGAATTTCCAAGATTAGAGCGGACTTGATTGAGAACTTCAGGAACTTTCTCAGCCAACCGGCTCATTTGTTCCGCAATGCTTGGGGCAGCTAACCAGAAAAAAATGGCTATTGAACCAATATTAAGCAAAATAAGAAGGGGTAAAACTATCTTAAAACTAAGATTTGTTTTTTTTGCAATCCACTTTGCTGATCTTCTCCAAAAAATAGCAAGAAGCGTTCCGGTAAATAACAGCAGAAAGTAAACTGCACCGAAGTACAATATTGCTAGTGTTCCAATCACCAGAACTATAATAAATATTCTTATCAGAAAGGGTCTTAAGCCGGCTGGTTCTCTCATGGTATCCTTTTTGTAATTCGCAAAAAAGAACACAAAAAGAGGCGGTTTTGTTACAGGGGTTAGATTTTTTTTGTGATAAGAACCAATTTATCCTAAAGTATTTTTTAGAACAGGAGTTACTACTGTGCTTTTACCTTGATAACAGTGTTTATAGGAGAAAAAAAATCTGATTTTTAGCTGAAAGAATCTTTTTTAAGCCATCTATCCTGTTTTTGAGTATTAATCTCCTATAATAAGCCCAAAATGACAAAATAAGGCTTGTCAATCTGTATATACCAATACAATTTAGGATTCTTTTCAGGTTGTAGGCAATGAAAACAAACCCCACGTCTGCTGCTGCGTGCTTCATGGTTTTCTTAGTCATAATATAATCGAAACCCGATTGTCTTTATGGTTCCGGAAAGGGGGGGGGAATGGTACAATAACCACCATTTATACCCTAATAGTGCTAGGGCTGGTTTTCTGCCTTATCAGCTAGATTTAGCTTGGGTGTATATTTATACCATGTATAAACTGGGGGCTGTTTCTCATTTTAAAAACGATAAAAAGAAGTTTTTGGCGAAATATGGCAAGAAGAGTCCTGTAAAAAGTAAGGTTGCAGTTTAGTGATGTTTTGCAAAACCGAACGCGTTTTACCATCGTAGTGCAACCAACGTGGGGGTATCCTGAAGAAATTGTAGATACTTATAGAACATTTTTTTAATGCTGAAAAGTGGTTGTTGTTGTATGCTATGCAATTGATATTCTCACCCGTCCTAGATGCAATTTAGGACGGGTGAGAAGAAATCGGTTTTATTCTTTTATCAATCGAATTACCGCTTTCTTATTTCCGGATTCAATTCCTAGAAAATAAATACCAGCTGGTTCGTCTAATTTTAAGTTCAATAACCGACTGTTATTATACGTTGTGGATCGTATTATAATTCCAGTTAAATCTGTAATAGTGATTTTTACATTTTGATAGTTCACTCCTAAATCAATTGAGAAATTTCCATTAGTTGGGTTAGGGTAGAGTACGAGTTTATTACCAAAATTATTATCGATAATTCCAACTGTAGTTATAGTATAACACGCAGAAGTATCTATGCAACCATTAGCAGTAAGCGCTACTTTATAAGAACCATCTACTGTAGCGGTATACGTTTTATTGGTTTCTTCATCAATGGCGGTATTGTTGCTGCAATCTATCCATTGGTACATAGCGTCTGAGTCATTAGCGCTTAATAAAGAGCCTTCTTCAGTTACAGTAGCATCTACTTTATTAATGGTAAGATTGATGGTAATCACACTGTCGCATCCACCAACAGTAGAAATTGTATCCATAACCGTATAAGTTCCGGCTGTTGCGTATGTTTCATCCATGCTTGGCACGGTATAACTGTTGCAACGGCTTACGGATATAGTATTTACTGTTGACGAGCATGGTAACGTATACAAAGAGATAATAGAAGCTTGGCATTGGGTGATGTAGAAATCATTACCAATAAAAATAGTTACAGCAGGTGTGTTTAAGCCCGAAACAACCTCTTTTGCAGTTGGGGCTTCATCCAAAATATCTATTTTAGAAATCACCCCAGCATCGTAACTAGATATGTACAAGTCATTATTTTTAAGGGTTAACCCAGCAGGACTATCTATTCCAGTAATAACATCTGTGGTAGTGGTTGGTAATGGGGCTGTAATGTTGATTTTAGTGACTTTATTGGCACCATATTCTGCAATATAAAGGTCGTCACCATCAAGTAACATTTCCAACGGTTTGTCTAATCCTGTAACAACATCTATAGGTGTAGGTAGTGCATCTGTAATGTCTATTTTAGAAATTTTATTAGCGCTGTATTCAATGATGTACAAATCGTTACCATGAAGTATTGTTTTATAGGGTTTACTTAAGCCTGTTACAACGTCAGTTGTTTTAGGTACTGCATCTGTAATATTGATTTTAGAAACTTTATTAGCCCCTAATTCACAAATGTATAGTTCATTACCGTTCAACATTATTCCTATAGGAATATTTAATTCCGTAACAATATCCACTGTGGTGGGTGTTGGATCTGTAATGTCTATTTTAGAAATTTTATTCGCATCATCTTCAGATATATACAAATCATTCCCTTTAAGCACCATTCCCTCTAGGCCACCTAATCCGCTAATAACATCTGTTGTTTGTGCACTTATGTTTAAAATTGAAAGAATGAAAATGGAAACTATAGAATAAATTTGTTTCATAATAAATGGCTTGATTGTTAGTGTTTGGTTTTAATGTTTGCCAACATTTGTAACACATCAATGTGGCATTTACTAGTAAGATAGTTCTAGAAAATGGTCTGTTCAATAGGCTAACAATAGTTTTGCCAACAATTAAAGCTAGTAATGTTACTGCTTAAGCGTAAAATAAACAGATAATCAACGGTGTGACTTTTAAGTTATGCTTTTCTTATTTCTTACAATTATGCGTTACAAACGCTGTTCTCTTCCGCCCTCATTGCAAATGACGCAATCGAAATTTTGGTGGGGGTATAAAAAAACAGGCCTTAGCCGGAAGCTAAGGCCTGATGGTAGAAGTCTTTGTTAATTTTTATTACTACCGTACTTTATTCTTTCTGGTACTTTAGCAGCTTAAGCATGTCTTTTAATTTGCTCCCCGGAGTAAAAAGTATTTTGGCACCTTTAATATTATTGGCACTCACATCTTTTTCATTGTCTTCACCGGAACTACTAATACTTACCCGAAGGCTACCCAACTCCCCAAGACGCACAATTTTACCATCGGCCATGTCTGAAGTAATAACATCTACCAAGGCATAAATTACCCCTCTAATATCGGCACCACTTACGGTACTAATTTTTTCTATTGACGTTATTAGGCTTTCAATTTCCGACTCACCGTTGCTTACAGTAGAAGCATAAAACTTTTTTGGTCCTGAAGGATTTCTTGGATCACTGTTTCTTTGAATTACACGATACTTAACAGGCATAATTAAAATAATTAAAAGGTTAAAAATTAAAAGAATAGGGATGCTTTCCCTAAAAGTCTAATACAAGTATAAAAAACGTCTTGAAGAAAATAAAAACGATCAAGACAAAAAATAAAATCGTCTTGATCGTTTTTTATTTTGTCATGAAGAAATTTACAAAACCTCTTAAAAAATCTTTTTTTATGCTGAAAAGTGGAAGTTTTTATAGGTGAGGTAATTGTTATCTGTTAAGCCGAACGCGTATTGCTTCGCTACGCGGCCGAGAGGGGTTTGAATGTCGTTTAGTTTGTTAATTATTTTATCAAATTCAGATACTGTCATTTATATTGTTTTTCAATCAGTTTTGCATAACGTTAAATATATGAATTGTAGCTGAATAGAAAGCGTTGAACTTTCAATTTACCACAAAGCCAAATCTGCGATTTGGTGTTTAATTTTCTTCTTGACAAAAATGCCAAATCGCAGATTTGGCTCGCTCACAAGTAACCACAAACCTTTGATAACCCACTGAACCTGCTATAATTTCATATATAGTGTTACCAGTTGTTTTTATTTTTCTTTTAGAAGCCATACTTATCTTTACGAAGTTTGAAAGCTTTCTCACCACCTTCCATAACAGATGTGATTTCGTTTCTTACCAGTTTTTTATCTATTGCTCCCTCTTCCTTTATAACCCCTCTTGTTTGACTTGTAGAATCTTTATAATCACAGCAAATAACAAGTTCGGCATCACCATTTACAACAAGGTTTGCATTGTGACTAGTAAAAATTAGTTGTCTTTTTTTCTTAGCATCCCAAATGTTTTTAATTATTTGGTCTATTGCTCTATTGTCAATATCATCTTCTGGTTGGTCAATTAATAATGGGATTCCAGGCTGATTTAGTAGTACTGTCAAAAGTGCTGTTGCTTGTTGACCTGCGGATGCTTCTCTAAAAGGAATGACATCTCCGAGTTGATTGTTTGTAGTGTAGTAAAACTCAGGGTTGAATTCAAGTTCACTTGCAGAAAGCCTTAACCAATCTTCTGTTGATAGTTTACTGCAAAGTTTTGATTTATGATCTTCACTATATCCACAAGTAGTTAGCGTAGGAGTTTCTGGTATTTTTAGTGTTTTGTCCTCTGATACTTTGAGTTCTGCTAATAGACGGAACTCTTCTAGAATAGTAGTGTATTCTTTTATGGGGTTTGCGGATTGCTTAATGGTATCAACGATAGAATCTATTCTTTCTTCTCTAATTCTAGTTCCTTCAAATATACTTTTGAGTTGTGATTTTAAGGGTTGGAGATTTATACTCTTAGTGACTTCTGCCTTAATTAGATTTTTAGATAACTCTGTAAACTTACTGGCTTGTTCATTAAGTAATTCGACTTTTTCAGAATGGTATTTTTGCCAACTGAGTCTATGAGCTGTAAAATCTTCTTCGGGTGTACCAATTTCTTTTATAAGGAGCTTTCTTTCAGAAATGATTTTGTTTATTTCACTGAGTCTTTTTTCTATCCTTTGGATTTCTAAAAGTTGTTGCTGACTGGATTGTGAATTGCTTTTTGATAGCTCATAGGCTATTTCAAATGTTTCTTTCTTCTGATTCCATTGTTGTATGAATCCATTTAGCTTGGAAAGTTTTTCATTACTGAAAATTGCTTTAAGTGTAAGTGCTGCGGTTTTTATTTCAAGGAATGTTGAATCAATTTCTTTAGATATATTTTGAATTATATCTTTGTTTTCTAACTGTTCAATACCGCCAAATGGTTCAGGGTACTTTTCTAAAAGCCGAAGTAATTCATCTGCTTTATTTTCAAAAACTGTTAGTTCATTTTTTGAATTTGAAATTAAAGTTTCTTCTTTCTCAAATTTTGTTTTTTTGTTAATAGTTTCTTGATCAGAAGTTGATACGCCTTTTAAAGAATTCCGAATATTATCTGCCTGATTATTCAAGGATTGTGACTCCAAATTGAAGTTGTCAATTTCTTGTTCAATTTCCTTCTTTCTGATTAGTTGGTAGTAAGAGTTTTTAAGTTTTGTGCCAGTTTCATTTAGATTGAACTTAATTGAATCTAATCGATTAGTTATTGGCTGTTCTATAAATCTTTTTAGTTCATCAGTTTTAACACCTACATCACTTAGCTGTTTTTGGCTATAGGATTGTATAGGAAGAATTTTTCTAATATCATCTTCTTTGACTTGCTGAAAGTCTCCATCTCCAATTCTTAAAAGTATTTCACGTGATTTTGAGTTTCTCTTTACAATGTGAAGGATACCATTTTTTTCCATTGTAATTCTAACCTCACCATTTACATCAGTAAGAGTTTTTTGAATTAATGCTTCTCTTCTTTTTTCTATTATGCTTAGTTCGTCATAATCTAAATTTTGAATCGTTTGGTCACAAAGTCCCCACCTTAAATATTCAAGAATTGTTGATTTGCCAGTTCCTCTTCCTCCAATTAAAGCATTGTATTGTCTATTTAGGTTTATATTAAAAGTTCCTAGAAATTTTGAGGTCGTCACATCAATTGAATGAATGAAAATTTGAGGTAATTCAGGCTCTTCTTGAGATATTCTTGATTCTTTTGCTAAACAAGCTTGTTTAATAGCTTCAGCTGTTGGTTCAGCCCATTTTATCCAAGTTGAGTATTTTCCAAATTCTCTACCGTCTTCGTAACGATTATCTGATGTGGAAATTAATGCAATTGATTTATTACCGTAATTAACATCACCACCATTAAGTTTATTTTGATAACCACTTTCGGTTGAAATTGCTTTGTCTACATACCCCCCAACACAAGGCATCTTTCTATAATGTTCATGAAAACCACTTCGCATAATAGTGTGGTCTCCACCTTTCCCAACGTTTGGTAGTATTACATATCTTCCTTTACAATAAGCTAACTCATCTAATTTTTCGTGTAAGTGTACTAGGTCATTGATTATGTTCTGAGATATTTTTAATGTTGGTGTAGTTATTTTTTCAAATTCATTGGTTGGGTTAATTCCAAAGAAATTTAAAACAGAATCTAAATTAGCATCACTAAAGTCTGAATCAAAAATAATTATGCACTGGCTAGCTGGGTTTGCCAAACTCATTTCAATACCAGGAAAAACAGTTATTATTTTCGAGAATTCGGAATTTGATTTATAAGCTTCATTTTCTTTTTCTGCAACTTTTCTCAACTGTTTTACAAAGACAACATCATGATGATCTGTCATTGCGATTGCATTTAACCCAGCAGATCTTATTTTTTGCAAGTATTCTTTTGAAAATTGTTCTCTTTCTAAATTGATTTTTTCCTTTTGTTCTGGAGTTATGCTTTCAATTTCTTCTGGTTTTAAGCCAAATTTATTTCCAGTGTAAGCTATGTCACGCGGACTGTGTACTTGAAAATCGCATCTATAAAAATGTGCTCCTTTATCCATTAATTTATCAATTTTGAAATGGGTTCAATTTATTTTTTATTATAACTGGTAACGATTACTGTATGTTTTCGTGGCTGAATTCAAGGTAGTAAATTTCGGTTTACCACTGAGTCAATCTGCAAGATTGACTTGCTAAATTTTTTCCTCGAAGCTAGTCAATCTTGCAGATTGACGGGGTTTCCACGAAGAACTAAAGCCACGAAACCCACTAAACAGCCATGAAATATACAGCTTGTTGTGTGTATTTTATTTTTTCTTCAGTATTATATGTCCAGTTTGAATAGGTCTGTGTCCAATTGTTTCAATTATTCCATTGTTCATTTTTACTGTATAATCAATGTTTTTACTGTTTGTGATTGAGGCTGCAGAACCAAAAGGAATTATAAAAAATATCCATTCCCCTGTAATCCTATTTTTTCTATTCACGGTAATCTTTACGTAATCAGTTCCTTCCTTTGAATTAAACAATTCCTTGTTTATGGGTATTTTCAGAAGTGAAATAGGTTGTCCTATTCGATCATATCCTTGAAGCTGCTGTCTATTCTTTTTGTTTGAGTATTCAACTTCAATTTTATCAAGTGTTCGAGCAATATTAGAATCCAGCTGAATGTATAAAGTGTCTTTGCTAAACGATTTCATGTAATATTGTCCAATCGCCAAATCTGCTTTTATTCTGTATGTTGAGTCAGTCAGTTTTTCTATTTTACCGATATACTCCGCATAAATCCCATTTTGATCTCTGTCGTAGATGTATGTTATACTGCTATCAGGTTTGATTTGCAGCAAACAATGATAGCTTTTGTTGTCTATTGAAGAACCTTCAAAAGTTTGTCCAAAGGAGGTTAGAACAGAAGTCAGTATTATTAAAAAGTTTAAAATTAATTTCATTCCGATTTCTCAATTACACACAACATTTGGATATGTGCCACAGTTGCACATATCTAACTTATAGCGAGAAAGATAGTTAGGAAAAACATGCTATTCAATAGAATAACAATAGTTTTTGTAAACAGTTAAGTCTATTAATGTTACTGCTTAAGCATAGATTAACCGTATAATACCCGTTTATTACACGGTTAATCCACGGGTAAATGTGTTCTACAACTCCAAATGCCCATCTCCTTTAGCATTTTCATAGGCTTGGGCATCGCGTACGTTTTTCTGTACCGAGATGCAAGAGAAGAGGCTTAACACAAAAGAAATTCCATAGAAGCCCTTTTCACTCAAAGGTAAGTCGGCATTCCAGAGGCCAATAATTAATAAGACCATAGATAAAATGGTGGTAAACCACGCCAAACCGTAATAAACACCTGTAACGGGTATACCTTCTAATTGGTCACGCACTGCTTTTTGTAAAGAAATGGCCGAGAACAGACCAAACATCAACACGGTAAAATAATAACCCTTCTCGTTTAAAAGCATGTCGGCATTCCAAAGGCCAATTACAAAAGACAATACTCCGGTTACTAAAACAAACCAAGAGGCAGCCGCAAAGGCAGGTGACGGTTTCTGAATTGAGTTGTTGTTCATACGCTTTATTTGTTTGTTATAGAACAAAGCTAGTGGGAGCAGTTCAGATAAAATTTGACATATGTCAAAAACGTAAATAGGGGTTAGAATTAGAACCTCTCAGTCCTTCGGACAGCTCTCCTTGCCGAGGAGAGCAAATGATACTTCCTAGTTTCAAATTAATTTTTAAGAATAGGGCAAGTTGTAAAACTAAATGTGAAAAGTGATTTTAGAATTGAACTGCTAAAATTTCGCCTCCATTAAAGGAAAGCCTGTTCCGATTTACCGGAAGGTGGCGAAGACCGAGGTGGTTGTTATGGCATAGCTCAGCAATACCGTTTTTACTAATTTGCTTGGGCTTTTAATGTATTGAAAAGCGTTCATATAGTAGGTAGACGATTACAACTTCTTCCCTCTAATCCTACTTAATGTTTCCTGACTAATACCCAAGTACGAAGCAATATAACCTAAGGGAATGCGCTGCAAAAACTGACCGTTACTTTCAATTAATTGCGAATAGCGTTCGGCAGCGGTTTTAAACTGGGCATTTACATAGCGTTCTTCTAAACGGATGTAATACTTTTCGCAAGCCATGCGGCCCAAGCGTTCTATCTCTGGAAATTGATTGTATAAGCTGTACAAAGCTTCTTGAGAAATGCTCCACAATACACTGTCTTCCAAAACCTGTAAATTTTCTACCGAAGGCGTTTGTGTGATAAAACTATGGAAAGAGGTCACAAAATCGTTTTCGAAACCAAACCAGTGGGTGATTTCTTTGTCTTCTAATCGGTAAAAACCGCGCAAACACCCTGTTTCTAAAAAATACAAATACCTACAGGTGCTGCCTTCTTTCAGCAGAAAGTCACCTTTTTGTAAAGTCAGCTGTTTTAAATGTGTGGCCAAAGCTTCTTGTGCTTTGGGGCTTAAATGGTAAATGTTGGTGATGTGTTGCAGTAATAAATCCATGGTGAATTACTATGACTTGTACTTGGTTGGTACAGCATTTTCCTCATTTATACAGGCAATAAAAGCAGCCGTTAATTTATTTAACTCAGCTTGGGTTTCTGGATTGGGTAGGTCATTGGCTAACATTTTTCCTTTTGCTCCGCGAATTAATAACGAAGCCTCTGGATTAATCCGTGCTTCGATAGTACGCAGAATCAAATCAAGGCTTTCAAATGCTTTTTCTCCAGAAGCCGAAGCGACAATAAAAGCCACGGGTTTATTCGAAAAAACCGTAGTAGAAACACACCACTCAATGGCGTTTTTCAAAACACCAGGCAAACTGAAAACATACTCCGGCGTGCAAATTAAAATACCATCGGCATCGCTTATTTGTTGCCTTAGTTGCAGTACTAATTGCGGTGGGTTATCTTGGTCTACATCCGGATTAAAATGCGGTAATTGATCCAATTCCGTAAAAAAAGAAAGGTCTAGTTCCTCCTGAAAATGGTGAGCGATGTAGGTTAAAAGTTGCTCGTTGGTAGAATTCTTTTTAGTACTTCCGCAAAGCGCTAAAATTTTCTTTTGTTGCATAACTTAATGGTTTTGGGTTTGTAGTGGCTGAATTTGTTTACCATTCTGGTCAAAATTATTGGGCGATAACCAATTTTGATAAGCTGCTTTTATGGAAGGCCACTCAGCATCTATAATGGAATACCACGCCGTGTCTCGGTTTCGGTTTTTGTAAACTAAAGCTTGCCTAAAAATACCTTCGAACGTAAATCCAAAACGCAAAGCGGCTTTACCCGATTTTTCGTTTAAGGCATCGCATTTCCATTCTACTCTTCGGTAACCTAATTCTGTAAACGCATAGTTTAATAACACGTAAATTACTTCGGTGGCTGCGGTGGTTTTTTGTAATTCGGGCGAAAACACTACATGACCAATCTCAAGAACCCCGTGTGCTGGCTGTATGCGCATAAAACTAATATAACCTATGGCTTTGTTGCTTTCGGTATTCAGGATGGTGTAAAAAAGCGGATCGTTAGATTGTTCTTTTTCTTTTACCCAAAGATCAAACTCTTCAAAGTTTTTAAATGGTCCGTAAGGCAAATACGTCCAAATTTGTTCGGAAGAATCTTGTTGAAAAGCAGTATATAATTCTTTAGAATGAAGCTTTTGATTTAATCGTTGTAGAATGCAATAATCGCCTTTTATAAGGGCTTTATTAGGCTGAATTCTGGAAGACCAGTTTTCCATGGAAAAACCAAGGGCTTGTTGGTGTGTAGTTGTTTCGCTCATTTAAAAAGCAGAAGTAAAATGAAGTCTGAAGTTAATGGTTTTCGTAAATAAATTAACTATAACCCCTTTGTGGTTTATGTCCGTTTAGCGAATAATCGTTTTATAAATCGCTTCTCTAAAATCCTCTTTTTTCATCTGTTCCGAAAGTATAACAGCTTTTTCTTTAAAGGATGGATTTTTCTAAAGCTTTTAAATTGAGCTTCAGCCTTACTCTTCATAATTGGGATACGAAAAATCATCTATTTCTAATGTGTTAGGGTCCCAAAGATCCATTTCTATAAGCCCTCTTAACGTTTTTCGTCTATAGGTTAATCTAGTAAATTCTTTCTCTAGTGTTTCGTTATCGCAAACGGGGATGCCTACTTTCTTTAATTCAGAAATATTGGGAGTAATTAATGTTTCTTCAGAAGGTTTAATAAAAGAATTTTCTAGTGTAGAGATATAAGAGGTAATGGCTTTTCTTAAAATGCGCATGCTGGTTTTTTGTGGTCGGTTTTTTTCAGGAATACAATGTAATAGAGTGAGCGCTTCATCTAGATTAGATATATTAATTGCTATAGATTTCCTTTTATCAGAATTATGTAAATAATTTAATATAGGATAAGATAAATGACTTTGCCCGTGTTGTATAATCATACTAGATAAATCCTGAAACAAACTACTTAATCCTTTAAATTCATTTCCGTCCCAATTATTAATTAATATTTCTTGCGGGCTATTGCCCAAAGTAGAAATCATAATACTTAGCGATTTCTCTTCAATAGCTTTGCTTATTACCGGTACTATGTAGGTGATGGCAATAGTTAAATACATAATCCCCGTGAATGAAATAAAAGAAGTATAAAGCTTCCAGCCGCTGCCGTTAGGTACATAATCACCATAACCCAATGATGAAAGCGTATACCCAACAAAATAAATTTTATCTACTATAGAGGCGGGCACCTTAGTTGAATTATTAATTACCGAATCTTCCTCTGAAATAAATAATAGGCTATTACCTGCCCATAACATAAAAATCCAAGCTAATAATATGGATGTCATTATGTACATTCCAGAATAGTTTAAAAACTTGTTTCTGGGATTATATCTACACAAGAATTTGAGTAAAGACCATAAATAATGGTTTAACGTTTGGGTAATTATACCAGCACCTTGTGACGAAAGTGTGGTTACCAATAAATCTGAAAAGGCAATTAATATAACAAAGACCCCGGCTAGAAATAGACCTATACTCATTTTTATTCTTTTTACTGAAATTGAAATCTACTTACTTATAGTAGAAATAAAACAATGAAAATCTCAACTTTACTTTTCGCTGAACAAACAAAAACGATGCGTTAAAAATTCAGGAATGTTGTAGTATAATAAAGTTGTGAACGTTGAGGGCGTTTTTTAGTTTTTAAGGCGATTCTTAAAATAAGCCCTGAAAAAGTCAAAGAAAACAATGTTGCTGGCAATTAACAGAAAACCATAAACACTGTCTTCAAGTGGTATAGTTAATATTCTTATACCCATGTTTTCTTCGTTATTGTACCAAACTATAGGGTCTTCTAATCCGCTGCCCGTTAAAATGCCATTACTAATAAAAAAGAAGGGTAAAGTAATAAAGTAGGCCAAATAGAGGTAGTCTAGTTTTAGTTTTTTTAAAATACAGAAAGCCAAAAATAAAGCTGTTGCCATAAATGCCGCACAGGTATACGATCTCTGGTTATAATAAATGCCCCAAAGTGTTAAAATAATAATTAGCGTATAACTGATTAAGGTATCTACTTTTCTTAAGGGGTTTTTCTTAATTAAATAAGGAAGCGCAAAATAAGTAAAGGTGCAAGCGTACGGAATACAGATAAAGAATAAAACTTCTTCAATAGGTAAGTGGCCAAGGTAAAGACCTGTTAAATAATTAGGATTAAAGCCCCAGACTTTATGCTGCGTAAAAAATTCGTCCCAAATTAAAAAAGGAATAGCCACTGTAGTGATGGCTAAAAACAAACTTTTCCATTCTTTGTAAAATGGGTGTTTTGGGTAAAAACTAGCTAATAACGGAATTAATATACACCCTACATCAATTAACAAGTAGGTTAAGCTCATCTATTATAATATTCTTTAAAATACTTTAGGGGAACATACAACATTCCGAAACATTCTCCGTCTTCTTTTACCATTTTTTTGTGGTGTACTTTATGCGCTTTTCGTAAACCTTTTATATAGGGCGAATTTACTTTTTTAAATAATTTAAATCGTTGGTGAATAATAATTTCGTGTATAATAAAATAACATATCCCGTAAAGCTGAATGCCTAAACCAATAAAAAATAGATAATTGATAGAAGGCACCGTTCCGTAATAGAAAAGCAAAATACTGGGTACCGCAAAAATGGCAAAAAAAGCGTCGTTCTTTTCTAGACCATGGTACTGCGGTTGATGGTGGTCTTCGTGTAAATACCACAAAAAACCATGCATAATAAACTTGTGCGTAAACCAAGATATTCCTTCCATAAGTAAGAAAGTGAATACGGTAATTAAGGTGTACAACAAATAGATCATATACAGATTATATAATATTCAGTTTAAACTTTAAATAAGAATTTAGCAAAACCACCATTTTGTAACCGTTAGATATTCTAGTTCGTGAAATAAGTATTTCATTTACATTTTTGTGTTCAAGCTTTTTAAGTAAAGCCAAATAATAACGGTAGGCAACCAAAACACCCATTCTACATTCTAACGGAAGTTGTATAATTCCTAGGTAAGCTAAGTCAAATTCTTGTTTAATTTCTCTTATAATATCTTCTTTTGAACTTTGATTCAGTTTTCCAATTTCAACATTAGGGAAGTAAGATCTACCCAATACTTGGTAATCATCTTTAATGTCTCTTAAAAAGTTTACCTTCTGAAAAGCAGAACCCAATGCTAAAGCGTATGGTTTAAGGTCTTCGTATTTTTTTTTGTCATCTTTCAAAAATACTTTCAAACACATTAAACCCACCGATTCGGCAGAGCCAAAAATGTATTTTTTGTATTCTTCTTCCGAAGCATAATTTGTAATGTACAAATCCATTTTCATGCTGTTAAGAAAATGGTCTACCAATTCTTCCAATTTATATTTTCTTACCACAAACTGAAAAGAATTTAAAACTGGGTTTAAACTAATTCTATCTTTTAAAGATTCGTGGTAATCCTTTTCAAAATTATTGAATAGCTTTTTTTGATCGTAGTCGTTAAAACTATCTACAATTTCATCTGCTAAACGTACAAAACCATAAATGGCATAAATATCTGGCCTTATAGAGGGCTCAAATAATTTAATGCCTAAAGAAAAAGATGTGCTGTAGTTGTTAGTAATAATTTTACTAATGTTTTGACTCGAAAAATCATATAGTGCTTTCATGATATTTCTGGATTAGGGTGCTTACAATTTTACCTGAAATAATACTTGGTGGTACACCAGGCCCGGGTACAGTTAATTGACCTGTGAAATACAGGTTTTCTAATTTTTTACTTTTCAGTTTTGGGCGTAGTAGATGTGTTTGAAGAAGCGTGTTGGCTAATCCGTAGGCGTTTCCTTTGTAAGAGTTGTATTCCGATTTAAAATCGGCTACACAAAAAGATTCTTTAAATAAAACTTCGTCTTTCAATGTCTGGTTGGTTAATTCTTCCAGTCGGGTCATTATAGTTTCGAAATATTGTTCGCGTATTTCTGGTGTATCTTCTAAGTCAACCGCTATTGGGATTAGAAAAATACCTGCTTCTTGACTTTCTGGAGCAGCAGTATTGTCTGTTATACTTGGGAAACTGGCGTAAAACAACGGTTTTTCCGGCCATTTTTTGTCGGTATAAATGCTTTTAGAATGCACTTGGAAATTGGTATCAAAAAACAGTGTGTGGTGCGATACGTTTTTTAATTTTTTATTAAACCCTACATAGAATAAAAGGGCAGAAGGGGCAAAGGTTTTTTTCTCCCAATAGTTTTCAGAATAGCTTCTAAATGATTTCGGTAATAAGGTTTCGGTGAAATGATAATCGGCACCGCTTAAAATAATATCAGCATTAAAGGATCCGTCGGTAGTTTCGACGCCAGTCACTTTTTTTCCTTCGGTGTTTATTTTGCTTACACCACAATCCGTAATGACTTTCACACCTAATTTTAAAGCCAATTTTTGCATGGCTTCTACCACTTTGTGCATTCCGCCAATGGGATGCCAAGTACCTAAAGCAAAGTCTGCATAATTCATGAAGTTGTAAAAGGCGGGCGTATTTTCTGGTGTAGCGCCTAAAAACAATACTGGGAATTCAAGTATTTTTTGTAAACTTTTGTTCTTAATGTGTTGTGCTACTTGTGTTTTAATACTGGTAAAAAATAAGCCCAGCTTTTTAGCGGTGTCCAAATTAATGATTTCAAAAATGTTTTCCCCAGGCTGATACACTAAATCTTTAATGGCAATATTGTAATTGCTTTCGGCATTGTCTATAAACTTTTGTAGCTGCTCTGCACTGCCTTTTTCATGTTTTTCGAAGGTTGCTTTTATGCTTTCTAAATTGTCTGCAATAGAAATACTTTCCTTGTTTTCGAAATAAACTTGATAAGCAGGGTTTAATTTTTTTAGATCATAGAATTCTGAAACGCTTGTGTTAAAATCGTTAAAAAAATGTTCAAACACATCCGGCATCCAATAGAACGTTGGTCCCATGTCAAAGGTGAAACCGTCTCTTTTTAACTGCTGAGCACGGCCACCCAACTGCTTATTTTTTTCTAGTAATGTAACGGAATAACCAGCCTTAGCTAAATAGCAGGCTGAAGACAATGAAGCAAATCCACCACCAATTACTATTACTTGTTTTTTAGCCGTTATCATTTTGAAATCTAATTTGTGGGTAATTTACATTTTTGTTTAATAAAAAAGTAAAAAAGTTAAACAAAATATATTCAATAGTTTTGTGAGGTATGGTTCAGCTAAATTTTTTGAAAACGTTATATTTACAATTACAGCTTATCTACCTATTATGAAATACCTACTTCAGATTTTTGTTTTTCTTAGTTTTACACAAGTAATGGCACAGGATATTACTTTAAAATTAGCCTCTAACGTATGGCCTCCGTTTACGAACATTTCGGAAAAAAATGCCGTGGCTTCAGATTTAGTGGCAGAAGCCTTACACCGATCGGGTATTAAAGTGAATAATGAAATTGTAGAATTTGACGAGATATTGAGTTCTATTAAAACTGGAGCGGTAGATGGTATCCCTGCATTATGGGAAAATCATAATCGTGATGGATTCATGCTTTTTTCTGAGCCTTATTTGTACAATCAATTGGTATTAGTTAGTAAAAAAGGTGCACCTGTTAACCTTTCTAGTTTTTCAGAATTAAAAGGCAAGAAAGTAGCTGTTGTAGGTGCTTATGCTTACGGGGATAAATTAAATCAAACCGAGGGTCTTGAACTTGTTTTAGGTAAAAATGACCAAGAAAATTTAAGTAAGCTTTTAAAAGAAGAAGTGGATTATATGTTGGTAGATGCTTTATTGATTCATTTTCTTTTAAGACATCAACCAGAAGAGGTAGAAGAACATTTGGAAGTTGGTTCACAAACAATGCTTGTTAAACCTTTGCATTTTGCGTTACATAAAGATTACCCCAATGCAGCGGAAATTATAGCGGACTTTAATAAACAAATAACCACCATGAAATCGGACGGTACTTACAACCGTATTTTGCATTTAAACTGGATTAGAATAGATGTAAATGGTGATGGCAAGATGGAACTAGTATTGCACGGTGTACACGCTGGTGAAACAGCACCAATCTCTAGCTATAACTTAATGTCACATGATGCAGATGCCACAAAAGATAGTATTGGTTATTATATAGACGGTAAACATTATACCAGTTGGGATCATGTTCCGGCTCACTATAAAGTAGATATGGAGCTAATAAGACACGATTTTGATGTGATGAGTTTCAATTTTTAATAAAATAAGCTAAGTACGAAAGCTATAATATTTGTAATTATAAATTAATGCCTTGTTAAACAATAGAGCATAGAATATGAAGTATAAAAATCACTTGTTGACAATTGTTGTAACTGCTTCTTTTTTTGTTGGGTGTAGTTCTGAAAAAGAAGAAGAATTACCAGAACCCTATAATATTGAGGTGATAACTAAAGCTATAGAAAAAGCCTGTAACGGTAATTGCGAACAAGCCACAATTGAATTCGATTTTAGAGATAAGCATTACAAAAGCACTAGAGATGGCGGTCAATATGAGTTAGAAAGAATCTCTTCCGACTCTTTAGGTACGCTTAAGGATGTAGTGTCTAATAATGGTTTTGAGCGGTTTGTAAATGGTGAACAAATTGATTTACCAGATTCTTTGGCGTTAAAATATAGCAACAATGTTAATTCGGTACATTATTTTGCACAATTACCTTATGGGCTAAATTCACCGGCCGTTCACCAAGAATTAATAGGAACTGATATTATTAATGATAAGGTTTATTACGAAGTTAAGATCACTTTTTCGGAAGAGGATGGAGCAGAAGATTTTGAAGATAAATTTATGTTTTGGGTTAATGTAGACGATTACACTACCGATTATATTGCCTACAGTTGTGCTACTAATGGAGGTGGAATTCGGTTTAGAGAAGCCTATAATCCAAGGGTTATTGAAGGAATTAGGTTTGTAGATTACAACAATTATAAAACAGATAGTTTAACCGTTGGTTTAGATAAGTTAGACGATCTTTTTGAAAATGGTGGTTTAGAATTTCTTTCTAAAATTGAAACAGAGAATGTTTCGGTTCAGCTGAATAAAAGTATAAAATAAGTATTTAATTAGGCCGGAGGATTATTTTCCGGCCTAATTCATACAAGGCTATTTACCTAAATCTTTAAAACTTTTACCAATATCTTTTCCTAGTTTTTCACCTTTTTTACCTACATCTTGGCCTACTTCTTTTCCTTGTTGTCCTACTTCTTTGCCAACTTCTTCACCCTTTTCACCAATACTTTTCCGGCTTCTTTAAAGTCTTTTCCCATTTCTTTAAACGCTACTTCTAAGTCCTTAATCCAAGTTTTATAGTTAAAATCGGCTTTGCCAATTGAAATGCCTTCACTGGTGTTATGAACAGATGCTTTTTCGCCTTTTTTAACTTTACGGGCTGTTTCAGAAGCATTAGATTTTACTTCTACAGTACCTTGTTCTACTTCTACTTCCATTTCCTCGGAAGAAGAGTTTACATTAAATTCAGTGCCTAAAACGGTTATCTCACCCAATTCTGTTTTTACCACAAACGGAGTTCCTTCTTTGGTAACCCTGTAAAATACTTCTCCGGTTTGCGTGATTTTTCGGGGATTAAAATCTTTATTGTATTCTACCGAACTGTTGTAGTTGATGTAGGCAACCGAACCGTCTGGTAATTCAGCTACCTGAAAATCATTACTGGTAGAAATGGTGGTGTTCCCAGAGCAAGAGAATAGCGTCAATGAGAGTGCCCAAAAACTAATTTTACTTAAATTTTTCATGGTGTTGTTTAATAATTCAAAAGTGAAAATAGGGGCTTATTTCCTGTCTTGCAAATGTGTTGTCTATTCTTGGGGGTATAAAAAAAGGGATTGTTTCTAAATAGAAACAACCCCTAATTTATACTGTTAAAATGAAACTTATTTTAGCTTCATTTTTATCATAGAATCTTCTTTACCTTTAATGTAAGCTTCTAATAAAAATGTTTTTTCGCCTGCTTCCATTATTCTAGATACATAGAATTGATAGGCGCGAATACCTTTAATATCGGTTAAATCTAATATTAAGTGTTTTTCTACTTTTCCAGTAGCATCATCAACTTTGTAGGCAGTTAAATAACCACCAAAACCACCTTTATGCGGTTCAGCAGGCTCGTCTAAAGCTAATTCAGCATTAGCGCGGTTATCTGCAAATAATATGTAATAAGCATTTTCACCAACTGCATGGGCTATTCCTAAACCACCTACGTTTTGTATATCTTCTGTTAAAGAAGCTTGGTTTTTAGCCAATTTATCCATCCAAGCTAAAGAACCATCTGGGTTAATTTTTGTAATAACTATATCTCCATAGTGAGTTACAAAATCCATAGACATCATCCACATTTCTTTTCTAGAATAATAAACTTCACCAATAACTACTATGCTACCATCTTTGTTTACAATAAATTCTCTAAGCTGAAGGTCGTTAATACCAGCATTACCATCTTCCTCTCTATCCGCTGCTTTTTTAGCATTCCTGTCAGAAAGGTTTTGTTGAATTAATTCTAAAGGAAATTCGTAATCATTTTCTTTTACAATTTCTCCTTCTTTATTGAATTCGAAAACATACAAACCATTAATGTTTTTACTGGTAGACATATCACCTGTCCAACTTACTTTAACGTCTGTACCTGTTGCGTAGTAACCAGCTGCCAATACATTTCCTTTATCATTAACACGTAAATCAAATTTGTCAAAGATTAATCCATCTTTTACAGGAAGTTTCTTGTTCACCAACTTGTCTTTTGTGACCATAATTACTTCAAAAGATTTTGTTTCATTTAAACGGTCTAACATGTAAACCACACCGTTTTTGTCAACGGTATAAGCCAGGTTGTTCATCTCTTTTTCAGTATGTGGCATCTTAACTTCTCTACCCCATATTTTAGTAAAAGAATTATCGAAAACATAAAAGCCTAATTCATCGTGGTTTTTATCATCACTTTTAATTTCTGGTTCGTTTCTGTAACGGATCAATATTTTTGATTGATCAAAAGAAGTGATTACTTCAAATTTAGGCGTTTGATTACCCCCGCCCCACAAATTAAAATTCATTATGTTAATTGTTCTAGGAGCAACAACGGGTCTTGAAGAGGTAAATAATTCTTTCTGTGCTTTAAAAGCAACATTAGCTACATCTACTTCTCTAGAGTATACCGTAAAGGTTTTTTCTTTTTTATTGTAGGCTTCAAATACATAAAAGAGTTTACCACCTACTTTTAATAAGCTTTGCACTTTTGCATATTTAGGTAGGTCTTCGTATTCTTTACGTTTAACCTCCTTCATACCGTCAACATTAAATTTCTGGATGATAACTGATTTGTCACCGTCTGTTTTAACAGATACAACAAATCCATTATCCATGTATACATATTCTTTGCTATTGGCATCTACAACAGGGAAAGGAGTAGAGGTAGTAACCGTAAAATCGTCTGATAACTTCTGACCAAAAACGAAAAAGGGGAGAATTAATCCCAAAATAAGTGATAGTTTCTTCATAAGAATAACTTTAAAATTTAAAATAAAAGCCCAAAAGTATTCTTTATTCTTGTGATTAACAATACTCTATAAGTATAGATGCTATTAAATAAATGTTAACAATGTCTTATTTTAAAGGCTTCTTTTTTTCATGCTGAAAAGAAAGGCTAAGGTTAATTAAGTGGGCATGTAAACCGTCTGACCTTTTGTAATACGAATACCCAACCTCAATGCTGTTAAACATAAAAGAGGATACAATTTCATTTTTCATCAAAAACCGAGAACTAAGCCCTAAACGGTAACTTGTAAAAGCAGATAAATCGTAATCGGATGTATAATATTCCTCATCTGCACGGTGTTCTTTGTAGGGTGCAAAGTATTTAGAAGCACTTTGTATATGAAAACGAAAGTTTGGCTTTAACGTAAAGAAGGGAGTAACCTTAAAAGCAGTTTCATTTTCGAAAGAAAAAGAAGCAATACCAAAATCATCCACATAAGCGGTAACGTTATTTTTTAAAATGGTTCTACCCCCTATAAAGCTATTTACTTTTAGCGATAAACTACCTTTTATACGTTCTTCGGGTAATTGCTCTACTGCTTCTGTACCGTCGTTAAAATAGATTCGGTTGTACGGTGTAGCTAATAAACCGTGCTGGTAAGCGAAACCGTAGTACAAGCCTAAAATATTCCGTTTGTTTAAAATATGACTATACCCCAACTTGGCATTGTAGGAGTTTCGTTTGTAGGTGTCGTACCATTCTTTGTAGCGCAATTCTTCTGGGTAAATCAATTTTACCGGTGCGTAATGTTCTGGGTTAATTCTTCCCCAACGTAAATCGTCAAAGTACATTTGGGCATCAAAAGAATACGTTTGCCTTCCTGAAGTAGAGGTGTGTTGTAAACCAAAACGTACAGGCGTAGAAAAATAATCGGACTCAATAGAAAACCCAGTACCTACATAAGCAGAAGATCTAGCTTCGTTAAAACTACGCGCGTATGAAATGTCTGCATGGCTTCTGGCATCTACATAAGAAGCAGAAGAAACCACATTATCTATATTGTCTGTAGAAGCCGATGTGATTATATCGCTACCGCCATAAAAACTATAAGCATTTTTACCGATGGTATGTTTAAGGCCTAAGTTAGGGCTGTATACCGTTAATTCTTCGGTACCCGTCCCACCAGTCACAGCAGAATGTACACCGTCTTGTATGTAATGGTTGTAAACTAGATCTACCGTGGTTTTTTTGACTTTAAATTCAGTAGTGTCTTCGGTTTGTGCTTTCGAAAAGTAAGATAGGAAAGCTAGGCTGCCAACCAGTAAATAAATCTTTTTCATGTCTTAAATCTAATTACAACCGCAGCCTCCACTGCTTTTGCTACTGCTTGGTTCTGTGCTTCCTTCCCGTATGGTTTGCACATAATTCTGAAAATTTTGCTGTGCCGAATTCCCCATTTGCATCTCGCTGTCGTTAATGTAAACTTTGTCGTAAGGTTTTAAAGCCGTACAAGAATACAGGCTTGCTAATAAGCTAAAGACAAACAGAAAGAAGAGTTGTTTTAAAGGCTTCATAACGTTAAGAAAAGGCAACTTGTTGATTGGTCACGTTTATTCTTTCCGAAAAATGAATTTCGTTTTCCGAAGATATAATAATACAATGGGTTTGCGGAAGCTGTTGTATAAAACTTAATCCTTTTTTGATGCCCATAGTGTAAACCGCGGTGGCTAATGCATCCGATAATTCTGCACTGGGAGAAATCACTGAAACGCTTTTTATGCCACTTATTGGATAACCTGTAAGTGGATTGATGTTGTGGCTGTACCTTATGTTTTTGTAGGTGAAATGCTGTTCGTAATCGCCCGAAGTAGCAATAGAAAAGTTCTCTAAAGGAACAGTTAATACAGCTTCGTTTTTATTATCTGGATTGGCAATGGCTACTTTCCAAGGGTGTGGTTTTTCTAGGTTGTTTAATACATTCATATCACCACTGGCGTTTATGAAACCGTTTTTAACACCGTTCTTTTTCCATATTTTTTTTACGGCGTCCGAAGCGTATCCTTTTCCCACTGCGGCAAATGAAATTTTCATTTCGGGTACTAAAAACCGAATGCTTTTATCGGTGGAGTCTAATTGTATTTTTCGGAAACCAACTTTTTGCAATGCTGACTGAATAGTCGATAAAGAAGGCATGCTAAAATCGTTGTTTTTAAACTGGAAAAGGCTTTTTAAAGCAGCGGCTGTAATATCAAAATAACCTTGGGATAATGACGAAATGCCTTGGCATCGTTGAATGAGATCAAAGGTTTCAGTATCTATTTTAACAGGGGTTTCTGCAGCTTTTTGGTTGATTTTAGACGTATCACTTTCGGGTAAAAATTCGGAAAGCAAGTCTTCTAAACGTTTGATTTCCGCAAGGCCAATTTGTAGTTGTTCTTCTGCAAAAACAGAATCGTTGGAAAGAATAGCCAACTCAAAGGCAGAACCCATAAGCTTTTCAGAAATGGAGTACTTTTTTAGATGGGAAGATGAAGAAGGAGTTACGTTCAAATTGTTACTGTTTTTTAGAAATTAGTTTTTCTAGTTCGTTCAAGAATTCTTCGGTGTTTTTAACCGATTGGTAATTGATTTTCTGGAAGGTATCAGTATCTGAATTTGCAAGAACTATAGTAGGGAAGATGCCTTCAAAACTGTATTTTTCAGCTACCGAAGCGTTATGTTTCTCTTCTTCCGTGCTAAGTTTTTTCCGTTGAGGGAAATCAATTTTTTCAACTACAATATTCCATTCTTCTGCCTTTTTTAGAAAAGCAGTATCGCTTAAAATATTCTTTTCAAACCGAATACAATTACTGCACCAGTCAGAGCCTTCAAAAACAATAAGCTTGTATTGTGCGGTGTTTTGAATAGAACTCATTAAAGAAACTAAACTTATAAAAAGTGCGCTTATGAATATAAGTTGCCGTCTTTTTTTCATGCTGAAAACAGATTTAAAACATAAATATAACTATTTCAATGGGAAGTGTCTTTTGAAATAAACCTTGCTTTTTCTCTGGTTAGGAACTGTAGCAATGTAGTCGGTTTTTTACCGGTGAGTTCTTCGTAAAAGGTAGAGATTTCGGGTTCTTTATGAAAACGGGGGATAAAATGGAGTAGAATCATTACTAAGATCAGTCCTGTTTTTAGACCTTCTTTTTTCTTAATTCTGAAAAAATAAAGCGGGTTGGTACTTTGGTATTTGATTTTAAATGGCAAAACCGAACTTAAAAGCATGGCAACAGTGTAAAAGTTATCGTTTTCATAACCGGTTATTTCTATAGCACGGTTTTTAAAATCTGCAAAACGAAGGAGCAATTCGGCAGCTGCTTCCCCAATGTTTTTGGCGTCTATCCAATTGAAGACAGCTTTACCAGCAGGTAATAAAATTTCTTTTTTCTGTTGTATGTCTCCCAATAAAGTAGTGGTGAGGTTTTGCATAAAATAACTTGGGCGTAGAAAAATATGGTCTATCCCTTCATTTTTTATTAGATTTTCAATTTTATGATGTGGGAATAATCTTACTCTTTTCGGCACCCTGCACCGAAAGAAAAACAACTTCTTTAACGCCGTGTTTTTTGATGGCCGAAATAAGCGGTTTAAAAAAGGTTTCTACATCTGAAATATGCGCCGGACGAAGTAAAAAAATACTGTCGATATCCGTTAAAGCATTTTCAAAGGTGTTAATGTTTTCAAAATCGAAATGTGTGTAATGAAGTTGTGGAAATTCGGCGAACAAGGTTTTAGCATTCTCTATATTTCGAACCCCAGCAATAAGCATATGATTGCTGTTTTTTTGGCATAAAAAGCGAATAATTTCTTGCCCAATAGTTCCTGTTGCACCGGTGATTAATATTCGTTTCATGTTCACTAAAAATAATCGGGTTTAATGTAGCGGATTCTATTTTAATACAACATCACAAAAGCCAAATACAATATCTTTTTCTTTATCGGATGGGTTTTTATACGTTTGAAATTTCTTTTCGCCCAAATCAAAATCAATGGACTGTTTAAAAATTGGTCCGTCAAAACAGAAGGTGTGAAATTCCCCATTTTCACCACATGGATCAACGTTTTCGGGTAAGTTATTAATCAAGTCTAAACTCAATTCTGCCCCTAATAAGGATTCGTTCAGTTTTGTGTTATCTAAGCAAACAATCACTGCACGGAAGCCCAACTTCAAAAATTCTTCTATAAGCGTTTTTGTATTCTTTTTCCAGAGTGGGAAATGGCATTTAATACCAAAAGGAGCCAACATGTTTTCACGGTAAACTTTTAAGTCTTCTAAGAAAATATCCCCAAAAATGGTGTCCTGATAACCTTCCGCCACTAATGCTTGAGTTTTAGTTTCCATCAATACGTTGTATTCCTCCATGCTTGGGTTTTCAGGCACATAAAGAATGTCTAAAGGAATACCTATTGCCTTGGCTTGAGCTTCTAACACTTCTTTTCGTAAGCCGTGCATAGAAACTCTGTTGTAATGAGAATTTACGGTAGTAAGAAGTTTTTCTATACTGAAGCTAGAGTCTTGCTGTAAATAATGTAGCGCTAAAGCAGAGTCTTTACCGCTGCTCCAATTGAAATAGGCTTTTGTAGGCATTTTAATGGGTTTTATAAACAGTGTCTTTTATAAGACGGAACAAAGCTAATCCTTATGAAAGTAGTAATGAAACAGTTCGTTTTTTAAACGATTAATTAAATAGCCGTCTAATTTCAGGCTATTGCTTCAGAATAAAGTATATTCTGTACCTAAACATTTAATTACTAGAGCTATGTCTTTTTTTAAGGTTTTTATAGTAAGTGTTGTTCTTCCATTTTTAGGTCTTATAAATGGCTATGGGCAAGATTGTAATTGCGACCATACTATTGATACGCGCAATTCAACTAATGTAAATATTATAAGAGCCACCGATTATACCTACGGAGCTGGTGATACATTTTGTGTTCTTGGGGGCAATACGGCTGGTTTACGGTTTATTGGTTTTACAGGTTCGGCATCAGAACCATTAGTTTTTATTAATTGTGGAGGTAGAGTTGTTATCAATGAAGGAAAATATTCTGGGATTGATTTTTTTGGTTCTCAATATGTTCATTTAACAGGTACAGGAAGTTCGGATGAATACGGCTTTTATGTACAAAGCTCTGGCCCAGGTGGTGGGTTGGGCGTAAATGTAGGCGCATTAAGTTCAGATTTTGAAATTGATCACGTTGAAATAACAAACACTGGTTTTGCTGGGATAATGGCTAAAACAGATCCTTATTGTGATAATCCAGCTACTTGGAGAAGAAATGGGTTTGTGTTAAGAAATCTAGAGATACATCACAACTACATACATGAAACCGAAGGCGAAGGCATGTATATTGGATACACTGGTGGGTATATTGTTACGTCAAACCGAAGTTGTACTGGCGAAGGGTATATTTTTGGCCATTTATTAGAAAACGTAAACATTCACCACAACCGATTAGAAAATACAGGTTGGGATGGTATTCAGGTGAATCTAACTACAAAAAATGCTGAGGTTCATCACAATGAAATTATTGGTTACGGAACAGCCGAAGAAACCTATCAGAACAGTGGAATGAGTTTGGGCGCCAGTGATTTTAAAGTCTATAACAATTTAATAAAGCAGAATTTCGAAAGCTCAATAGAAGACAATGGAATGGTGGTAATTGGCGCTTTTAGTGGAAGTCAGTTTTATAATAATGTTGTAGTTTCTTGTAGTGGAACGGGTATCTATGCACACAATCGGTATGCTTTTGAGGACTTAACTAAGGGCTATTATTTTATGCATAATACTTTTGTGGAAACCGGTAAAGCCGGAATTTTTTATAACGGAACAATTACACAAGATGAAGACCCCAATAAAGTAGGAGATGCTCAGTTGAGTGCAGATCTACGCTTTTACAATAATTTAGTTGTTAATCCGGGTGTTGATTATACCCAACAAAATTTTTGGAAAAAGAACAACGAATCTTTTATAGATTTCAATACCAAAGCTATTAGAGACGCAGTCCTTCAGGAAGGGAATTATTTTACCAGAGATATATCCAGTTTACTTTTAACTAGCGAATATGATATTGCTTCCGAAGAATCGCCATTGATTGATGCAGGCATTAGAATACCAAAATATGAACCTGTTTTTGATTACGCCGATAACAATAGGGTTGCTGGTAATAGTTCTGATGTTGGTGCTTTTGAATGGGACTTGGTTAATGCTTTGATTTTTAACACTACCGAAAAAGAAACCAGTATATATCCTAATCCGGTTTCAGAAAAGCTGTTTATAGAAACGGATAAAGAAGTTAAAACCATTACCATTAGCAACAATCAAGGACAAGAAATACTAAGTACTCAACAACAAAACGGTATAGATGTTTCGGAGTTGTCTACGGGTATTTATTCTATAGAAATTGAATTTAGTTCTGGCGAAAAAGAAACATTGAGTTACCTGAAATTATAAAGCCTTACCTAAAATTTAATCCCTTCAAAAGGATCAATTCGGTTGTTAAGCTCTTTTGCATCCATACTTAACTGAACGTCTTTCATTTTTATTGTGAAAAGTCCATGGTGTTCAGTGGCAAGTCTAGCTCCTGTAGAAAAAGTTTTCCATTTATTCCATCCCATTTCTACACCACCAATGGGAATAACACTAACCCATAACTTCCATGCGCGTGGTGTATGATCTTTATTCAATAACCAAACGTAAGAATCACCAGGAGTGTCTCCTCCAGAGGTATAGGTGATTTTTAGAGCGGTTTCACCGTCTATATCAACAATGCTTCTTTCGGTACCGGGGTCTTGTAATTTAAACGGAGCCATTAGCCAAAAAGAATCGTTGTTAAAATATGTGTTGGCTGTGTTTATAGCTTCTTGGGTATCTTCTTCATCCAATTTTTTATCGTCTTCAAAAGCAATTCCTTTAAGTGTTTTTGTGTTGTACAAAACTTTATTGTCACCCCAAGTGACTTGTACTAAATTTCTTTCTTTATCCCAGATGTAATGGTGCAAACCCATAAAAGACCAGCTTAAAGCAACGGTGCTGTCCCATGCTTCCTGATGTATGGCTTCTTGGATTTTACTGGTTAATTCTTCGGCTTCGAAACCTGTTCTTCCCTCGGGTAAAGGTTCATTCATTATTAAGCCAATTACCAAAGCGCTAACCGAAAGCAGTATGAAGATATAGAGACTGGTTTTAAAGAGTTTTTTCATTCTGTTACAATTGTTCTAGCAAGTTTTCAGGTATCTCAAATAAGCCTTCTAGCAATAAACTATTATACAATGAATCTTTTTTAAAGGGCATTTCACCAGGTTTTTCTGTGCCAATATCAAATCGACTTACATCCAAACTAAGGGGTTTCTTATCATTGGTGTTATTGAGATCTATGTTTAGTGTAATATTAGTGGCTTCAAGAGAATCTAAGTATAAATCGAAAGGAGTTTTAATGTTTTCTAAAATATACTTTAGGTTGTTTTCGCCGTCTTTAATGGTTAGAAAAATAGAGATTTGATTACCATATGCATGGGGTATGTATAATCCCGAAAAATTTGATGTTGGCTTTAGTTCAACTAGAAAATCGGCAGCTTTAATCACGGTAGTTTCTCTGTTGTATTTTTTAGGATTCATAACAACAGTATTTTCTAATTTTAACCGAAAAGGGTCAGTTAAAAGTTTTGCCTTATCTACTTTTACTTCGGAATTGATTAGATAAGAACCTGCTCTATTTACAATAAATACTAAAATGCTATTTCTGAAGATGAATAGAACAGCAAATACTAAAATGATTAGATAAATTTTTTTCTTTTTGAACATTATTTCAATTCAACAAAAAGACCTTATTAAGGTTCAGAAATAGTTAATTCTTCTCCCAAACACATTGCACCATTCCGGAAGCAAAAGACATAGCTTGTTGCAGTTTAAAACTAACCTCTGGTGTTTCTTCTGGGAAGAGTTTAATCCCTTTTCCTAAAACAACCGGAGCAATGGAAACAATCATTTTATCTATTAGATTGTTTTGTAAAAAATAGCTTAATACTTTACCGCCGCCCACTAACCAAATGTCGTTTTCACACGTGTTTTTTAGGTTCTCTACCAATTGGCTTATTGCACCGTTGTAAAACTGAAGGTCTTCGGTATCGCTGCTTAAGGTTTTGTCGGACGTTAGAATAAAAGAACTCTTACCTTGGTATGGCCATTCTATCCCAAAACCAGAAATAACTTCATACGTTCCAGAGCCCATTATTAAAGCATCTACCGAATGGTAAAACTCAGAATAACCATGATCGTCATCGTCTGGATTTGGTATGTTTTCTAGAAAATCTAATTGGTGCTCGGGTCCGGCAATGTAACCGTCAATAGAAGTAGCAATGTATAAAACAACTTGGCTCATTTTTTTAAAGGTCTTTTTTTAACCATTCCGCCTTTGGCGTCTTTAATGGTGTCCATAACAATAAATGCATTAGGGTCAATCTGGTTAACTTCCCCTTGTAGTTTAGAAAGCTCTAAACGGGTTATTAAGGTATACACAATTTCAATATCTTTCAATTCTTCACCACGTTTTGCAAAACCTTTTTTACCACAATAAATGGTGCAACCACGGCCCATATTTTCAATAATAGCCAAACGTATTTCTTCACTTTCATCCGAAATAATGGAAACACCAATGTATTCTTCAATACCATCAATCACAAAATCTACAGTCTTGGAAGCAGCTAAATACGTTAAGAGGGCATACAAGGCAATTTCCACCGAGAAAATATAGGCGCCAATTAAGAATATAAGCACGTTAAAAACCATGATTACATCACCAATGGTCATGCTGGTTTTTTTACTTACATAAATGGCCAAGACTTCGGTTCCGTCTAGAACGGCACCACCACGCATGGCTAAACCAATACCTAAACCCAGAAACAAACCACCAAATACAGATATCAATAATTTGTCTTCCGTAACAATTGGGAAGGGCACAAAGTGCACGGCCAAAGCCAATAATAAAATGGCAACAATACTTTGGAAACCAAACTCTTTACTAACTGTTGAAAACCCCAAAACGATAAAGGGCATATTTACTAATAACAACAACCACGAAAGAGGGATGTTGGTAATTTCATTCAGAATAAGAGAAATACCCGTAACACCACCATCTATAAAAGAATTGGGTAATAGAAAACCCTTTAAACCAAACGAGGCTGAAATGACTCCCAAAACAATGTATAGACTGTTTTTAGCAAGGTGAGTGATTTCATTTTTTACTTTTAGGGCTTCTAGTTCAAACTTTTTGCGCGTGGCTTCTTTTCGGGCTTTTTTAAGTCGGTTTTCAGCAATTCTATTGACTATTGGGCCTATTATGGATTTCATATAGGAATGGGGTAGGGTAGGTTTTATTGATGTAAAGGAAGAGCAAAGTTAGTACTCTTCCTACTAAAAGAATGCTTTAATCTTACAGTGACTTGTTGTAGGTGTTAATGGTCTCTAGTTTTAATTGACCTAACTCTTCGAAAGTGTTTATGGTTTTTTGGTCTACGTTGTACCAGGTTCCTTTGTGTTTGATTTTCACATTTACCTGTGAAGGATAAACGTATTTGTACAAATCAAACTCGTCTTGCGGATCATCATTTTCAGTTTTATTTACTTCAAACAAATAGCAGATTAAGTCTTTTTCAGGTGTTTCGTCAAAATAGGCGCTTAACTCACCATTTTCCATGTCTTGCTTAAAATTTACAAAGTTTTCTGGGGCCCAAATTAAATCGTAGTATTTAGGTGAATTGCAATAGGCCATTTTGTAACAACAAGCCAATTTTTTATTTCCAACACCTTGTAACCCGCCAAACCAATATTCTAATGAATCGCATTTTAGCGAAAAATTACTTTGCTCTAAATTGCTTAATGCCGAAGAAGAAGTGTTTTTGTCTTCAACATCTATGGTGTCTTGTAAAGTGGTTTCGTCTTCGGTAGTGGTACTTTCAGAACAAGAATTTAATGTAATCAGGAAACTAAAAATGCAAAGGATTACGAATGTGTTTTTCATGGTTTAATCTTCTAATGTAAAGTTTAAGATTTTGTCTTCTTTATAGGTAGCCGAATAAATGTTTACTTGGGTACTTTGCGTATCTCCAAAACAACAATTTGGGTGTACTATTTTAAAAAAGATTTGAAAACGAACGCTGTCTTCTTTTAAATCCAAAACATGAATTTTAACGTCTTTTTCATCCGGCCATCCTCCGCTATTACTTCGCAGTTTCATTTCCGGTACTTGTTTTAACAAAATTGAAGTAATAAAGTTCTGTTGTGTTGTTTCCATTGCCCAGCTAAAATAGTTTATTATCTAGCTTATAAAAGTATTTAGCTATGTTTTTCTAATCTTTTGGCTCACATTTTTATAAACCTTTTCAATTGTGTTACTTTGAATTTTATAATTAAAATATTCAGTACTGAAATAATATAACATGACTGTAATAACGTTTGTTCTTTTCTTGATTGGTTTTGCGGCGATTGGTATTTATTCATCTAAACATAAGAAAAAGCAAACCGAAGATTATTTGCTTGCGGGCCAAAGCGTTAAACCTTGGTTGGTGGCACTTTCCGCAGTAGCTACCAACAACAGTGGTTACATGTTTATAGGGATGATTGGTTATACCTATACATATGGTCTTTCTTCTATTTGGTTAATGATTGGATGGATTTTAGGTGATTTTGTAGCCTCAATTTTCATTTACAAAAACATGCGTCAAATTAGCGGTGAGGGAAAACTTCTTAGTTTCGGTTCTATTGTAGCCTACAGAAATGGTAAGAGTTTAAAATGGGTGCAGTTTGTTGTTGGGCTATTCTCACTTGTTTTTTTAAGTGTATATGCTGCAGCACAACTTTCAGCAGGAAGTAAAGCGTTAATGGTAACCCTAGATTGGGATTTAACTGTTGGTGTAGTTGTGGGGGCTATTTTAGTATTAGCGTATTGCTATTCTGGTGGAATAAGAGCGTCTATTTGGACCGATGCAGCGCAATCTATTGTAATGATTATTGCCATGGGTTTATTAATGCTGAAAGGTATTGAAGAGTCTGGCGGCTTAGACATGGCCATACAAAAACTGAATTTTGTAGAACCCAATTACATGAATTTGTTTCCGCAGTTTAAACAAAGTTTAGGTGCTTTTTCACCGTTTTTGTTTGTGTTGGGTTGGTTCTTTGCCGGTTTTGGTGTAGTGGGTCAGCCGCATATTATGGTTCGGTACATGACCTTAGATTCGGCAGATAAAATGAACGAAGTGCGTTGGTATTATTACGGTTGGTTTATAGCCTTTTACTTCATGACCATATCAGTAGGTCTGTTAGCACGTATATTAATACCTGTAGGTTCTGGTTTTGATCCTGAATTGGCTTTGCCTACACTTTCAATGGCGTTATTCCCAGATTATATGGTAGGTATTATGTTGGCTGGTATTTTTGCCGCAACTATATCTACGGCAGATTCTTTAGTAATCAGTTGTACAGCAGCCATCACCAATGATTTAATTCCTAGACTGAAACACAATTACAACTTAAGTAAACTTTGTACCGCTATAGTTACCGTGTTTGCGGTATGTGTAGCCCTGTATGATAGTACTAGTGTCTTTGCCTTGGTGATTTATTCTTGGGCAGTGTTAGGATCTGCGTTTGCGCCGCTATTAACACTAATTATGCTGAAAAAGAACCCAGACCAGCTTCAGTCTTTAACTATGATTTTCACAGGTGCCATCATAGCTGTTGTTTGGAATAAAGCTGGTTTGGGCGGGTATGTGTACGAAATGTTACCGGGTATTCTTTCCGGATTTTTAGTACACCTAATGTTTAAGGTTAGAAATGCTTAGACCATTCTAGGATACCATTCATTATCATTTCAATAGAAAAAGTACCAATCAACAAGGCACTAATTCTACCAGTAATGTCAATGTATTTTAACACTAGCTTCTCACTTTTCTTGTGCGCCATGTTGTATATTTGCTTAAGCAGAATAACAATAGCTACACAGAAAATTAGAGAGGTTAGTATTACAAATATGGCCCACTCTAAGGGGAGGCTTTGACCCACTACAATACTTCCTGAAATAGTGCCAGGACCTACCATAATAGGCATTACAATGCTTCCTTCAATGTGTGTAGCTTCGCCACGTAATTTTTTAAGGGCGGTTGTTCCTTCAAAAACAAAACGTAGACCCGTGATTAAGAATACTAGGCCACCAAATATTTGGAAGGAAGCAAAGTTAGATTGAAATACGGTTTCGAAAACTGAATCTCCTAATGAAGCGAATGCTATGTATGCGACTGCACTTATTAAAGAGGCTCTAATTAGTATTTTACTAAAGGTTTTACTGTCTAAGTCATTAATAAGGTCTATTAAATAAATGACTAATAAGAAAGGATTTAGCAAGAAAAGCATTAACCCTAACGAATCGTTAAATTCTGGTGAAAATAGCATAATAAAAACCGCCCCTTTACCAGAGGCGGTGTGTGTTTTTAATTTAGTTTTTCAAATAGCTTGTTAAATATAAGAGCTTTCTAGGGTTTTTAAACGAAAATTTCTATTCGCTATAAAATCCGGACGAGGTTGGGTTCCTCCAAATGGCTCTTTTAATGTGTTTTCTAGGCTGTTAAAGACAAAGAAAATATTTTTTCTAGGAATAGGGGAGATGTTACTGTTAGAGCCGTGCATTAAATTGCAATCAAAGAAGATTACAGATCCTGGCATACATTCACAAATATCAATGCCGTATTTTTCGTATAAATAAATCAACGAATCGTCATCTGGTGTACCTACAAGTTGTTGCTTTAACGAAGATTTATAATTTTCATCGGGTGTAGCCCCTACGCAACTCACAAATTCTTTATGTGAGCCTGGCATTACCATTAATGAACCATTAACAGCGCTGTTTGTATTTAGCGTGATTAAACAGCTTATTGCCCTCATTCTAGGCATACCGTCTTCTTGATGCCAAGTTTCAAAATCGGAGTGCCAATAGAAATCTTTGCCTTTTAATCCCGGTTTGGCATTAATTCTGGATTGGTGAATGTAGGTTTCGCTACCTAGAAGGGTATTTGCTTTTTCTTTCAGCCTAGGGTCTTCAGAAAGTTTTTTAAAGCAGTTATGGAATTTGTGTATGCTGAAGATAGAACGTGTTTCATTACTTTCTGGCTCTCTCACAAATTCTTTTCCGGTGTTGTAATAGTTGTTTTCTTCCAGCTCTTTAAAGCTTTCATTGAAAACCTGAATCTCCTTAGACGAAAAAAGGCCCTGATAAATCAGAAAGCCTTTTTCTTTAAAATTAAAAATGTCTTTTGGACTAATCCATTGTGATGATTCTTCTGAATAAACTACCGGGTCTTTCCGATCCAGAATAGTCGGCCTTCCGAATTTTCTTGATGGATATAGGTCAATCATATATATTTATTGTCCTTTTCAGTTTTGGTTTGTTTACTATTAATCTTCTTCTACTAATTCGTAAGCACCATCTTTGTCGTGCTTTTCCTGACCTGTAACCGGAGGGTTAAAGGTGCATAAAAGACGTAGTTCAGTAGTGCCTGTTAAAATATGCTTATCGTTTTTGTTAAGAGCATACATAACCCCAGGTTTAATTTCCCAAGTTTTGTCTTCGTCCTTAGAGTAAAGCGTGCCTTCACCCGAGATACAGTAAACTGCTTCTAAGTGGTTTTTGTACCACATGTGTAGTTCAGCTCCCTTTTCAATTATAGTTTCATGGAAAGAAAAGCCCATTCCGTCTTTTTTAAGTAAGTACCTGCGGCTGGTCCAGCCATCAGATACTACTTCATTTCCTTCTGCTCTAACTTGTTCTAAGTCTTTTACTATCATGCTTTTGTGCTTTTAAACTTTGTCTACTAAAACTTCTGCTAATGCTTCTTCTACTATTTTTATACCTTTTTTAATGGTATCAATCTCGGTTGTTAATGGCAATAAGAATTTAAGAATATTACCACCAGAACCACATGTTTCTATAATAACACCGTTTTCGAAAGATGTTTTACCAACAGCAGAGGCAATTTTAGCGTCTTTAAATTCAATAGCTTGTATTAAACCTTTACCTCTAACTTCTACAATTTCGTCACTAAAATTCTCTTGAATCTTTTTAAGACAGTTCATTAAGAATTCAGACTTCTCATTGATTTCAAGTTCAAAAGCATCGTCTTTCCAGTATCTTTCAATGGCTTCGGTAGCTGTAACAAAGGCTAGGTTATTACCACGGAAAGTACCTGTGTGTTGTCCGGGTTCCCATTTGTCAAATTCAGGTTTAAATAAAACCATTGACATTGGTAAACCGTAACCACTTAATGATTTAGAAAGGGTGATAATATCTGGATAGATTCCGGATTCTTCAAAAGAGAAGAATTTACCAGTTCTACCACATCCCACTTGAATATCATCTACAATCATTAAAATACCGTGCTTTTCGGTAATGTTTCTAATTTTTCTAATCCATTCTAATGGGGCAATGTTTACACCACCTTCACCTTGAATGGTTTCTAGAATTACAGCAGCTGGTTTATCAATACCACTACCGTTATCTTCCAATACTTTGTCTAAATAAGCCGCACTATCAAATGCACCTTCTACATAGTCGTAGTAAGGTAAGAAAGAAGTGAACTGGTTAATGTCTGCTTCAAATCCTTTTCGGTAAGCTTTGTTTGCTGTTAAACGTAAAGAGCCTTTTGTATGACCGTGGTAAGCATTGGTAAATGAAATAACATTCATTCTACCAGTAACTAACTGTGCTGTTTTTACAGCTGCTTCTACCGCATTTGTACCAGTTGGCCCTGTAAATTGAAACTTGTATTTTAATTCTCTTGGTTGAAGAATGTACTTATCAAAAGCGTGCATAAATGCTTCTTTTGCATCTGTAGCCATATCTAAACCATGCGAGATACCATCTCTTTCGATGTAGCTTAATAATTTTTCCTTTAAGTAAGGGTTGTTGTGGCCATAGCTTAAGGCACCGGCTCCACCTAAGAAATCAATATATTCTTTTCCGTCTTTTGCAGTTATTGTAGAACCTTTAGAAGAAGTAAACGTTGTAGGGAAACTTCTTACATAACCTTTCACTTCAGACTCAAGTCTGTTTGAATTTTTCATGGTTTTTGGGGTTTTGTTAAAACTAAAATTTTATCGGTTGTATTGTATATAAAAGCTCCGTTTCATGGTTTTCATGATCGAAGTCGTTAGCATCTAAATAAGTAGTCTTTTCTACTTGTGCGCTATATTGCTGTGCAATTGATTGAAACAAAGCATCAGAAGCCGCATTATCTGGGCTAATTGTAGTTTGTATGCTGGTAACTACATCTTTGTTGTTTTCAAGAACAAACTGTAGCATTTTTTTGGCTAAGCCTCTTTTTCTTGCAGAAGCTGCTACTGAAACTTGCCAAACAAAAAGTGTCTCTGGTTGGTTGGGCGGGATTAATCCTGAAAGAAACCCAACTATATTACCAGTTTCTTCTTCTTTAACTACAGCACAATAATCTTTGTAGAAATCACAAAGTATAAAGTAGTAATAGCTAGAGTTGAGATCTAGATTTTCAGAGTCTTTGATAAGTTGCCATACTTTGTGTCCATGTTCTTTGTTTGGTTTTTGTATAGTTAAATTCACTTTTCTCTGGTTTTAAATTTTCCTTCATTACTAATGGTAATTTCCGGCTCGCCAACAATGGTTTCTCCACTGGCTAAAATTGGACTAGAGTCTACATCTTCCGCTTCTAAAGAACTTACTAAAGTCTGTAATGATACTAAAATGCTTCCTTTCTCTTTGTTGGAAAGCTTACTTAAGTTGTGTTCTAATTTCTTATGTAAGAAAGTAGGGGCTTGCTTTAAAATAGCTTGGCCATGTTCTGTCATTTCTATTTTAATTACACGTCTGTCTTTGTCTGAACGAACACGTTTTACTAACATTCTGTTCTCTAATTGATCTATAATGTTTGTAAGCATACTGGGTGACAAATCCATTTGTTTACCCAGTTCAGAAATAGATTGCGAACCACTTCTGTTCAAGAAATCCAAACACGTTAATTGTGATGAATTCAATCCATATTTCTCCTTTAATCTGTTGGAGTAAATATCAACTGCCCGTATTATTTTTCTAATGTGGGAAATGATCTCTAGTTCTGTTTTCAATTATTTACAAATAAATATTTCAGTGCTGTAATATTTACAAATATAATATTCAATCCTTCAATAATGAAATATAATTGTAAATACCTCTTTAACTACAGCGTCTTTTATATGGGTATTGTGACAATGAACGGGTTTTGATTATAGAAACAACGGTGCTTGATTATAGTTCGGGCTTTTTTGTTATTTATATCAAAGCATTGTTTAAAAAGAGATAGCTAGTATAATAATTGCAATAACAAGATTAATGCAACACAGGGTTTGAATTAATCCATTTTTAAAAATCAGAAATGTGATGTTTGAGAAAAATAATAAAATACGCTATTTATGTGAGCATTATCATGTAACTAATAAATATATACTCAATCATGAATAAGTTTATAAAGGTTTTTTTGATTACAATAGCTGTATTAATTGCTGCTTACCTAATTCTATTATTGTTGCCCCCAACCAAAAAAATACAGCAGTCTGCTACCAATAATACACTAGAAGATCTTGTAATAAATGAAGGCATAAGCACTACTAATTCTGAAATACCAGAAGTACAAGACCTAGATTTACCAGAAAAGCTTTTTATAGCCAAAAAAGATATTATTTCTGAAGAAGAAACCCGAACCTATATTGATGAAACCACTAAAGAGGCTGAAAAAAAATTGGTTGAAAAAGAGTTGGATGCATCTTTACCAAAAATAAGTCTATTTTATTCTTCGGAAGAAGGAAAAAAGGAATTGGCAGCTGGTAAGTCTATTTCTAAAGAAGTTGAAATAGACGGCTTTCAATTGATTAAACTGAAAGGTAAAGCCTTAAAAATGATTCATAGAGGAAGTTATGAAACCATAGACGGGGCTTATATTTCTTTAATGAACTACCAAAACCTAAAAGGATATACTTCAACAGGCGTCATTGTAGAAGAGTATTTAGTAGATGGTTCTACCGAAGAAGATTCTACTAAATGGCAAACAGCTGTATATATGTATGTAGAATAAGTAGAACTTATGGCTCTATAAAACTTAATAGTAGAAATGATTTATTTTTGAATCACAAACAAATCTAAGAATGAAAAGAATAATTACAGGCGTACTAATTTCCGTGGTGTTGATGTCTTGCGGAAGCAACGTAAATAAAGGAAAAGAAGCAGTTACCAAAGACACAACAACTTTTAGTTATTTAGATAATGCTTTAGCAATAAAAGCTTCTGAATATTTAGCCGCACTTCCTGTTTATGATAATGAAAACCCATTAACAGATAAAAAAGTAGCTTTGGGTAAAACCTTGTATTACGACAAAAGACTAAGTAAAGACGGTAATATTAGCTGTAATTCTTGCCATAACTTAAAAACACATGGGGTAGATAATTTGCCTTTTTCACCAGGTGATGCGGGTGAACTGGGTGGTAGAAATTCACCAACAGTTTTAAATGCGTCCTTCCATGCTTCTCAGTTTTGGGATGGTAGAGCTAAAGATGTAGAAGAACAGGCAGGAATGCCTATTCTAAATCCGGTTGAAATGGCCATTCCTAATGAGCAGTTTTTAGTGGATAGATTATCTAAAGTTCCAGAATACCAGAAAGCGTTTAAAGAAGCTTACCCAGCGGCAGAGCAGCCATTAAACTATTTAAATATTGCTAATGCCATTGGTGCTTTTGAAAGAACATTAATTACCCCTTCTAGATTCGATGATTTTGTGAACGGAGATTACAACGCGCTTTCGGTAGAAGAAAAAGTAGGTTTAAAACTGTTCTTAAGTGTTGGTTGTACCCAATGCCATAATGGATTAGTGATTGGTGGCGGCATGATGCAAAAGTTTCCTGTACACGGAAATTATGCTGATTACATGAAAGGGAAAGAAGATTTTGGTAGACACGATGTCACTCAAAGTGAAATTGACCGTTTTATGTTTAAAGTACCTTCGTTAAGAAATGTAGAAAAAACAGCTCCGTATTTCCATAACGGAGAATACAAAGACTTAAACAGTGCTGTTAAAACAATGGCAAAAGCACAGTTAAATAAAGAATTAACTGACGAAGAGGTAAATTCAATTGTGGCTTTCTTAGGTAGTTTAACAGGTGAAGTTCCAGCACATGCCCATCAATAAATTGCTTTTACGCTTATCCGAATTATTGCAAGTTATTTGTTGTGAAAAATCAATGCTATAATTCCTTTCTGGGGGAAAGCCTGTGCCGCACAAGATGGGGTAGTGGACTTTTCGAAGATAAGTTCGTAAGGGGTTATTGTTTTAAAAAGCATAGCCCGTTCTAACTAGAACGGGCTTTATTACAAATTATAGAAGGTTTTTAATGCCCCATTATTCTGGCTAAACTTTCGGTACCAGGTGTTTTTTCAAAAATAATTTTTAAAAGTACCATTAACGGTACCGATAAAAAAGCACCGGTGACTCCTAAAATCATACCCCAAAAGACTAAGCCCAGTAGTATAACTAAGGCACTTATATTCAGTTTAGCATCTAAGAATTTAGGTTCAATAAAACTACCCGTGATTTGCTGCCAGAAACCTAATATTAGACCAAAAACAATGGTTTCAACGGTAGAAAGGTATAAGAATGCAAACAAAATGCACAATCCAGAAGCAATGATGGATCCAATATTGGGAATGAAATTTAAGACAAATGCTAAAAAACCCCAGAAGAATCCAAAGCGAACACCAAAGAAAAAACAAGCTAAATAAATACCTGTTCCTACGGCAAGACTAATAAAGAATTTTACCCTTACGTAAATAGAAATACTGTGCTTTACTTCTTCAAAAATCTCTAACCAACGGCCGTTTTCTTGATTTTCAATATGCTGAAAATATTTTTTATAATTTAACAGACCGGCTAGAATAAAGAAAATATAAAGAATAACGGTTACCGTTATTCCCAAAAAAGAGGTTACGCCGCTACCAACGGTGCTAATCATATCTGCCATTTTAATATCGGCAGCAAATTCTTGTATTTTACTATCAAACAAAGCAGCATCTAAACCAAGGTGTATTAATTTCTGATTAAACATGTCTTTAATTTCTCCGTAGTTGCTATAAAAATTCATAGCAGAAATCTGAATGGCTTTGCCTATACCTGTTAAAAGCGGAATAGGAAAAAGCACAGTAATTATAACGGCTAAAGAACCCGGTACCCTTTTATTAACTAAGAACTTTAATACAGGATAAAGTAGTAAAGAAATAAAGAGTGCTAATAATAAAGGTATTATAAGGCTAGAAAGCACATTCATTAAATAGAAGATAACAATCATTAAAAAGAAGAGTAATATCTTTTTAATAGCCTTCAGGTCTTTTTTCATATTATAATTTATTTAAAAACTCCACCCTAAAGCAGTAATTAAGACGTAGTCATGTTTAACAGCATTTGCTGGTGGGGCACTATCAAAGTTATATTTATAACTAATCCTAAATTTAAATCCCCAAAATAAGTTGAAATCAATGGCGGACTCTAGGTTGGCTCTTACTCTTTCTTTAACAGTAATCCCTGGGTAAGCATTTCCGTTTAATGAAAAATTAATCCCATTTGTAGGTTTAAAACCTAAGTCAATACCTATCCATCCTTCAGCTGAATTTTTTTTGGGTGTTTCTGGTGTAGAATAACTTTCGTTGTTCCAGGCTATACCAACAAAAGTACTGAAATAGCTGTTTTGAGAACGTATTAAAAACCTACCAAAACCACCCTGTCCAGTAAATCTAAGGTTTAGTTTTTGTTCTTCGTTCTGTAAAAGATTAAAACCTAGTTGTGTAAAAAATCTATTGGTGACAAAATATTTATATGATAAATTGAATTCAGAACGATTGGTTGTAATAGAATCATTTAAATAGTTTCTAATGGCACTTCCAGAAGCTGTGAAATTAGAAATTTCGCTTAAATAACTAAGGCTTGCTGCGGTATTAAATTGTTGGGTTTTATTGGCTTTTGTTAAAGTGTAACCTGCGGAAAGAGATCCTTTCCATTTGTTTAAAAAACTTTTTTCAATAGGGCTAATTTCAACTACAAAGTCTTTATTAAAAACATAAAACTGGCCGTTGTTGTATATTGCTATACTATTGTTATTTGTAGTATCAGTTTTAAAACTTCCTTTATAAATATCACCAGTTGTAAGCGTATAAACGAAGTAACGTTCACTCTCAATTGTTTTAACATCATTCCAAGCAATTTTAAAATTAGAATTGCTGTATTTAAAATTTAGAATGCCATTTTTTAATCCATTAATTGTACCAACTAAGCTTTTGTTATTGGTTAGGGTAACAACATCATTTTGAGCTTTAGCCATGATGTTTATCAATAAAAAGAAAAGTAGATGTATAAATTGTCGCTTTAATTTCATAAAACCTGAAATGCCAAAAGCTTGGCTTAAGCTAATTCTTCAATTATTTTTTCAAAACCCTCGCACATGGTGGTATGGGAATATTTAGATAAGGCTACTTCTTGCCCTCTTTTAGCCTTTTCTTTAAAGGTTATTGGGTTCAACAACATATTAGAAATTTTGTTCGCCAAGTCAATTTCATCGTCTACATTAAATAAAGCGCCGTATTCACCAAAATTTAAAATTTCAGGGGTACCACCACTATTTGTTCCAACAATGGGAAGTCCGCATAAAAGTGCTTCTATGGTTACCATTCCAAATGTTTCGCCAAAGGAAGCCATAATAAATAAGTCTATGGCATCATAAAATTTCTTTACGTCTTTGGTAAACGGTTTAATGAAAACTACTTTTTCTAATTGGTGTTCTTTTATATAATCTTCTATGCTCTTTAAGTAGTCTAAGCTATAAGAAGAGTTAATGGTTGCTTCACCCACAAATAACAATTGTACATCTTGGCCATCTTTTATTAATTGATGAACGGCTTTTACAGCAGTTAGCTGACCTTTTTTTTCATCTATACGACCCATAATACCAAGGGTGGTTTTTTTAGGGTCAATTCCCCAGAAAGCTTTGGTTTCTTCTAATTCATATATGCGGCACAAAAATTTTGTAGTATCTGTGTTTAAGGGGATTATTTCTATTTTTTCAGAAGGGAAATTGGTTTTTTCTTCTACTTCTTTTTTTAGCCATTCTAAAGGACTTACCCAGCAGTCGATAGCATTAAAACGCATGCTGTGTAAGAAGTCTTTCTTTTTAACACCTATTTGCATTTGTTGTTGATAAATGACTTTAAGATCTCTGTAAAAACTTTTAGCACAAAAAATGAAGTCTAAATTTTTATTGTCTGAAGTGATTAAATACCTAATTTCTTCTTCCTTTAGTAAAGAAGCGAAGGAGGCGCCTTTAAAAAAATCGAAATGTTTACGGTGTTTAGGTATGAAAACAACTTTTAAATTAGCTTCTTGTGCTTCGTTGGCAACACGTGTTCCTTCATAAGTGAAAATGGTGGTTTCCCAATCTCTTTCGCCCATCCAGTCACAAAGTCTTAATACGTTCATTTCTAGTCCGCCGAAACCAGTAGAACAAATTAAAAAGCCAATTTTTTTGTTTTCCATGAATTCTATGAATCAATTTGTTTTTAAAGTAAACAAGATAATGCGTCTATTAAAACCATTAAAAACGATCTTTATGAACAATTATCTTAAAGTGCTGTTTTATGTTTAAAATAAGTTATAAAAAAAGCATGAAAATGTTTTGTAAGCTTATTTACGTACGTACTTTTACGAAGTAACAAAAGAGCTTATGTCTATTATAGTTGCGATTAAACATTCCATGCATTACCAATACGATAAATTGGTAAAGCTATACCCACATTCCATTCGTTTAAAACCGGCAGTTCATAGTAGAACACCTATTTTATCTTATTCATTAAAAGTTAGTCCCGAAGACCATTTCTTAAACTGGCAACAAGATCCATTTGGTAATTACGTGGCTCGTTTGGTCTTTCCAGAAAAAGCAGATCATCTACGGGTAGATGTGGAAGTTATAGCAGAAATGACTGTAATAAATCCTTTCGATTTCTTTATTGAGGAATATGCGGATAAATTTCCTTTTTATTATGACCAGCAAACTAAAAAAGAACTAAGCCCTTATTTAGAAGTGGTTGAGAACGGGCCATTGTTTCAACAATGGTTTAAAAAGGTTGAACAATTTAAAGGTCAAAATACGGTAGATTTCTTAGTAGCCGTAAACAGCGCCCTCTATCTAGAAGTGGGTTATACCATTCGTTTAGAACCCGGTGTATATACTTGTGAAGAAACCTTAGAAAAGAAACTTGGTTCGTGTAGAGATTCTGCATGGGTTTTAGTACAAACTTTACGGAATTTTGGTTTAGCAGCACGTTTTGTTTCTGGGTATTTGGTTCAACTAAAAGCAGATCAAAAAGCCTTAGACGGTCCATCTGGTCCCGAAGCAGATTTTACAGACTTACACGCTTGGTGTGAAGTTTATGTACCAGGTGCGGGTTGGATTGGTTTAGATGCAACTTCTGGGTTATTTGCCAGCGAAGGACATATTCCACTTTCATGTACACCAGACCCGGTAAGTGCAGCGCCAATTACAGGCAGCACAGGAATTTGCGAAGTTGATTTCAGTTTTAAAAATGAAGTAATACGGATACACGAAGATCCAAGAGTTACAAAACCGTATTCTGAAGATCAATGGGCTCAAATAAATGCTCTGGGTAAAAAGGTAGATAAGGACCTAGAAGAAGGAGACGTACGTTTAACCATGGGTGGTGAGCCCACTTTCGTTTCTATAGACGATATGGAATCTGCCGAGTGGAATGTTGCGGCAGACGGGGCCGATAAAATAAAAATGTCAAATGATCTTGTTAAACGTTTACGAGATGAATTTGGAAAAGATGGACTATTACAATACGGACAAGGTAAATGGTATCCCGGTGAACCGCTTCCGCGTTGGCAGTTAGCGCTGTATTGGCGAAAAGACAATTTGCCCATTTGGAAAAACCATACACTTTTAGGTGATATAGATAAAGAGTATGGGTTCACCCATAAAGATGCTGAAAAATTTACCAATGAGCTTACCCGTTATTTAGGAATAAATCCGGAAAATATTAAAGCAGGTTACGAAGACGTGTTTTATTTTTTGTGGGAAGAAAGAAAATTACCCAACAACATAGATCCTTTAAAAGTTGATCTAAAAGATAATTTGGCCCGAAAAACCATGAGCGAATTGCTAGATAAAGGACTAGCAGATCCCGTAGGTTATGTGTTGCCCATGCAATGGAATTATTACGATAAGCGCTGGTTAAGTACAGAGTGGCTATTTGCCAGAGAATATATGTTCTTAGTCCCTGGTAATTCGCCCATGGGATTGCGTTTGCCTTTGGATTCCTTGCCTTATATGTCACCAGAAAAGACCCCTAAAAAGGTTGAAAGAAGTCCGTTTGAGGAGTTGGATAAATTAGAAGATTTCCATGAAAAAATGGAAGGGCTGTATGACCAGACAATTGATGAAACCATTCCAGATGAAATTTTAAATCCAAAAGTTTACGAAGATGAAGTAGACGAGGAAGAAGAGCTGAAACGAAAAATGAAAGCGTTTCCTCTGAAAGAAGAGAAAGAGCAGAAAGACGAATTTAAACCCGTTTATGAAAGCTTTACTGTAAAAACAGCGCTTTGTATTGAAGCTAGAGAAGGCAAACTATTTATGTTTATGCCGCCTTTAGATTATTTAGAACACTATTTAGAATTATTGGCGGCTATAGAATTAACGGCCGAAAATCTAAACATGCCGGTAATTATAGAAGGCTATAATCCGCCCAAAGATAAACGTGTAGAAAAATTAATGGTTACGCCAGATCCTGGTGTGGTAGAAGTAAACGTTCATCCTGCTAAAACTTGGAATGAAATTGTACACAACTACGATATTCTTTTCGAATGTGCTCGACAGTCTAGATTGGGTACCGAAAAGTTTATGCTAGATGGTAAACATACCGGAACTGGTGGTGGAAATCACATTACCATTGGTGGTGTAACACCTTCAGATTCTCCTTTATTAAGAAGACCACATTTATTAAGAAGTTTAATAACGCTTTGGCAGCATCATCCTGGATTGTCTTATTTGTTTTCTACCACCTTTGTGGGGCCAACATCACAAGCACCGCGTGTAGATGAAGGTAGAGATGAAATTCTATATGAATTAGAAATTGCTTTCCAACAAGTACCAGACGATGGTGAAATGCCATTCTGGTTGGTAGATCGTATTTTCAGAAATTTATTAATTGATATTACGGGTAACACACACCGGGCAGAATTCTGTATAGATAAATTGTATTCTCCAGATTCTTCCACTGGGCGACTAGGGATTTTAGAGTTTAGGGCTTTTGATATGCCACCCAATAAGCAAATGTGTTTGGTTCAACTGCTTTTAATAAGAACCATTGTTGCTTGGCTTTGGAATAAACCTTATAAACATAAATTGATCCGTTGGGGTACCCAATTGCACGATAAGTTTATGCTGCACCATTTTGTAAAAGAAGATTTAAAAGATGTGATTGAACAAATGAACGCAGATGGTTATTTCTTCGATATTGAATGGTTAGAGCCGTTTTTCGAATTTAGATTCCCACACATGGGAAGGTTTAAGTACAAAGGAATGGAAGCCAGTTTGCGTTCGGCAATAGAACCATGGAATGTATTAGGCGAAGAGATTTCTAGTACAGGTACAGCCCGATTTGTTGATTCTTCGGTAGAAAGATTAGAAGTAAAACTGAAGGATTTTCTGGAAGAGCGCTATGCTTTACTTTGTAACGGAATAAGAGTCCCTATAAAATCAACAGGCACAAAAGGCGAATTTGTGGCCGGTATAAAATACAGAGCTTGGCAGCCACCATCAGCTTTGCACCCAACATTAGAAGTAGATGTTCCTTTGGTGATAGATATTTACGATTTATGGAATAAAAAATCGGTAGCAGGTTGTACCTATCACGTCTATCACCCGGGTGGTAGAGCTTATGATTCTTTCCCTGTAAATAGTTATGAGGCTGAAGGCAGAAGAGTGAGCCGTTTTTATGACTCTAATCATTCTCAAGCGCCGTTTACCCCTAAACCAGAAGCCGAAAGCTCACGTTATGTGGAAGAAACAAAATACGAAGACGGAGTAGTATTCAATAAAGTACCAAAGTTTATTGAACCCGATCCAGAGTATCCAAATACTTTCGATTTAAGAAAGTATAAATAGAATTTCTTAAAACTAAATTTACAAAGCGCTACCGGTTAAATGGTAGTGCTTTTTTTATGAGTTGTTTTTTAATGCAAATGGTTATGGCAAGAAATATGCAATTCTATAAGTCTATAACCAAATGAATACAGCTATGAAAAATAATGTAAAACAAACTTTTAAAGAATTAACGGTAATGGGTGTCTCTGCAGCAGGTGCTTTTTTAGCTGTAAAAGGAGTGGATGAATTATACGGTAAAATAGCTAAAGAAGAGCCTCCAAAGACCGTAGAGAATACTAATTATCCTTTTATAAAAGTAATTGGGTATACCTTAGCCACTAGTTTATTTGCCGGTTGTGTACGTCTTTTTTTAAGAGATAAAGTAACTGAAAAGCTTAATGCTTAGTTCTTTTATAGTTACAATCAGATTATTTAATGTGGAAATTATGCCCAACTTTGAGGAAGCTTGTCTTCGTGTAAACTTTTAAATAATGAAGTTAGTTTATGTTTCAGAGTCTTGCGATGGTTTTTTTAGAAAGAAAGAAAAAGAGAATTTTATCTATTTAGATAAAAACAATCACAAGCTTAAAAACCCTCAGCTAATAAATAGAATAGAAGTATTAAAAATACCCCCTAACTGGGAAAATGTATGGGTCTGCGCCTTAGAAAATGGCCACATACAAGCATACGGATACGATGCCAAAGGAAGAAAACAGTACATCTACCATAACGAATGGCAGAAACAGCAAAACTTACTAAAGTTTGAAAAAATGTTGAGTTTTGCTCATTGCCTTCCTGAGATCCGTAAACAAGCCTATAAAGATGCTCATTTAATAGAATGGACTAAAGAAAAAGTACTTGGCTTGGTAATTCTCACTTTAGACGATGTACACATCCGGATTGGGAATAAGTTTTATGAAGAAGAAAATCAGACTTACGGACTCACTACATTACGCCGTAAACATCTACACATTGAAGGGAATAAATTAGAATTAGCTTATAAAGCCAAAAGTGGTAAATACCGAAAAGTGAATATTAAAAACGCTTCTTTGGTAAAGCTCATTAAAGAATGTTCTGAACTACCGGGTTACGAGATTTTTAGGTACAAACAAGGAAGTAAATACACAGCGGTGAATTCACAAGATGTTAACGAGTATTTAAAAAATATATCTTCAGAAAATCATTCCGCAAAAGAATTTAGAACCTGGGGCGGTACTGTATTAGCAGTTGAAAAAACAGAAGAAGCTAAAGAGGAAATGCAGTTAAATAAACGGCTTTCTTTTTCAACCACCTTAGTAAAATTAGTGGCTAAAGAACTGGGTAATACACAAGCCATTTGCAGAGAATATTACATTCATCCAAAAATAATGGATGTTGTTAATTCAGAAGATTTTTTAAAACTGTCTTACGATAAAGAAAAAACAGATCGTTTTGGATTAACCGCTGCAGAAAAGAAAGTGATAGCCTTAGTTAAGGATTGATTTTTTATTTAATGAACTTAGTATTTACTTTACAAATTGTTAAGGTCATCAAGTTTAATCTTTCAGAATTATTTAATCTTTTTATTATTTAAGTGTTAAAGCTATGAGAAAATTGAATACCCTTTTTTTTGGGGTAATAGTATTGTTTTGTGTAAGCCAAATTCAAGTGAACGCGCAAAATTTACCTTTCCCACAAAATATAACGTATGATTATGGTTTAATGCCATCAAATGCTAATTCACAAGATGCGCAAAATGCGTACAATACTTGGAAATCAAATTTTGTTGAATCCTGTGGAAATGGTAATTACAGAGTACGTTGGGACCAGTCGGCACAAACCGTATCGGAAGGTATTGGTTACGGAATGCTACTAGCAGCCTACGCTGGAGATAAAACTATTTTTGACGGATTTTGGAAGTATTACCAATCATTTACGAACCAACACGGCGTAATGCATTGGAAAATCAATGGTTGTAGTGGTGTTGTAGGTCAAAATGGAGCTACAGATGCTGAATTAGATGCCGCTATGGGATTAATTGTGGCAGATGCTCAATGGGGAAGCTCTGGGTCCATAAACTACGAGCAGGATGCTAAAAGCTTAATAGGAATCATAAAGCAACACGAAGTTGAAAATGGATCTTATGTTTTAAAAGCAGGTGATATGTTTGGAGGAAGTGATATTACCAACCCTTCTTATTATTCGCCGGCGTACTACAGAGTGTATGGAGAATATACCAACGATCAATCTTTTTGGAACAACGTAGCTGCTAAATCATATACCGTTATTAATAACAATTTAAATGCCCATAATGCTGTTGGTGGTTTAGTAAGTGATTGGACTAAGGCTAATGGTTCTTATGTAGATGTTAATTGGTATTACGAAGGAGGGAAAAGATATCATTATGATGCTGCTAGAACACCATGGAGAATAGCAACGGATTATGCTTGGTTTGGAGTGGCAGAAGCGGCCAGCTACTCTAAAAAATCTTCAGATTTTGTTCGTGTAAATCTTGGCGGTACACAAAATGTAAAAGATGGATATTTACAAAATGGTTCTCAATACGGTCAATACCATAACAGCACATTTGTTGGACCATTTGCTACAGCGGCTATTGGTGGTCAAAATCAAAATCATTTAAATGCTTCTTATGCAGATTTGGTAGGTATTAATGATGCTAATTCATATTATAATCAAACATTAAAAGCCTTAACCCTGTTTTTATTAACAGGTAATTTTTACAATCCTTTAGATGTTTCGGGTAGTCCTCAACCGAATTTAGCCCCAACAATCTCGTTAACAACAGATAAGTTTGTTTATACGGAAGGTGATGTTGTTTCGATCTTGGCAACAGCTTCAGATTCAGATGGAAATATTACTTTGGTAGAATTCTATAATGGAACTCAAAAGCTAGGTGAAGACAATTCTGCTCCCTATTCTTTTAATTGGAACATTGTTTCTTCCGGAACCTATACTATTACTGCAAAAGCAACGGATAACGAAGGTGCCAGCACAACAAGTAGCTCCGTTTCAATAACAGTTGAAGAAGCTCCTCAACCGAATTTAGCCCCAACAATCTCGTTAACAACAGATAAGTCTGTTTATACGGAAGGTGATGTTGTTTCGATCTTGGCTACAGCTTCCGATTCAGATGGAAGTGTTTCATTGGTAGAATTCTATAATGGAACTCAAAAGCTAGGTGAAGACAATTCTGCTCCCTATTCTTTTAATTGGAACATTGTTTCTTCCGGAACCTATGTAATTACTGCAAAAGCAACGGATAACGAAAGTGCCAGCACAACAAGTAGTTTCGTTTCAATAACAGTTGAAGAAGCTCCTCAACCGAATTTAGCCCCAACAATCTCGTTAACAACAGATAAGTCTGTTTATGCAGAAGGTGATGTTGTTTCGATCTTGGCAACAGCTTCCGATTCAGACGGAAGTGTTTCATTGGTAGAATTCTATAATGGAACTCAAAAGCTAGGTGAAGACAATTCTGCTCCCTATTCTTTTAATTGGAACATTGTTTCTTCAGGAACCTATGTAATTACTGCAAAAGCAACGGATAACGAAGGTGCCAGCACAACAAGTAGCTCCGTTTCAATAACAGTTGAAGAAGCTCCTCAACCGAATTTAGCCCCAACAATCTCGTTAACAACAGATAAGTCTGTTTATGCAGAAGGTGATGTTGTTTCGATCTTGGCAACAGCTTCCGATTCAGACGGAAGTGTTTCATTGGTAGAATTCTATAATGGAACTCAAAAGCTAGGTGAAGACAATTCTGCTCCTTATTCTTTTAATTGGAACATTGTTTCTTCCGGAACCTATACTATTACTGCAAAAGCAACGGATAACGAAAGTGCCAGCACAACTAGTAGTTCCGTTTCAATAACTGTAGAAACTTCTGGAGGAGATGGTGACTGTATCTCTGCAAGTATACCAGATGCCAATAACTGGTTAGTAAGAAACGATTGGGCGGATCAAAACAATGGCTCACAAACAGGGAATTCTAGCTCTGAAATGATAATTACCCACAGACAATGGGGTAGAAATTTCTTGTGGTTAATTAATACCCAAACTGTAGAGTTAGTGTCTGGCGAAGAATACACAATCAGTTTCGATTTTAAAGGTGATCCAGCTGTCGCTACTCAATCAATTGAACTAGGATTAGCAAACGGCGTAACTTGGAATGGCCCAACTTCAATGGCAATAGCAGAAGCGGAAGTTTCTGGTTCACCATCGTCTAGTTATTCTACACTAGAAGTAAGTTTTACCTCAAACTCTACGGGGTCAGCTCAAATAGCCATTCGTTTTGATTGGGGCAACCAAGTAAGTGAACAAATTGATCTGGGGATAAAGAATCTAAATTTCTGTACTTCATCCAACGAATCGAATACTGCAAGATTTGCAGCCTTTTCTTCAGTTAATGAAAAAGTAAACGTCTACCCAAATCCATTTAAAAATAGCGCTACACTTTTGGTAGAAAGTTCAAATGATTTAGAAGCGCTTATTACAATTAGTGATGCTTCTGGTAAAGTGATAAACGTTATTAATGGTTTCACTAACCAACCAATAGATATAAGTACCAAAGAAACGGGCATTTACTTCATGCAAGTTAAGTATGGTTCGGGTGTGTATACCACTAAGCTAATTAAGCAATAGCATTATATAGAATTCAAAATTGATATTATTATAATACATTCTAGGTAATAGAAAAAGGCTGTCTCAAGAATATAAAGAGACAGCCTTTTTTTGTTCTCTGTATCCACACCTTGTGTAAATTTGTGTAAAAAGGTAAACACTTGTTTTTCTATAATCTGTCTTAATTAGCTCTAAAATGGCTTGGCATTTTTTTGGTATCTATAAGGCTAAAACGTTTAACTAAAATTTTTAAGCTATGAGTTACAATTTAGAAAACAAGCGAGTTGCTGTATTGGTTAGTAATGGCTTCGAGGAAGTAGAATTTACAGAGCCAATTCAGGCATTAAGAAAAGCAGGTGCTGAAGTACATGTTGTCTCACCGGAAACCGGTAGTGTTAAAGCATGGGCTAAAACTGATTGGGGAAATGAATACCATGTTGACGTACATTTAAGTGAGGCTGATCCCCAAAACTACACAAGTTTACTTTTACCAGGAGGTGTAATGAACCCAGACCATTTAAGAGAAAACCCTGTGGCTATAGAGTTTGTGAAATCCTTCTTTGAAGACGGTAAACCAGTAGCTGCTATATGCCATGGTCCGCAAGTATTGATTGAGACAGGAGCAATTGCCGGTAGAGAAATGACTTCTTACCCGTCTATAAAAACCGATTTAGAAAATGCAGGCGTTACTTGGGTAGATAAAGAAGTGGTGGTAGATTCTGGTTTAGTAACTAGTAGAAAACCAGAGGATATACCCGCTTTCAACGATAAAATGTTGGAAGAATTTGAAGAAGGAGTGCATTCGGGTCAAATGACGTTATAAATTGATTTAAAATATTTTTTGTAGATGAAAGTGAAGTCCAATGGCTTCACTTTTTTTATAAAGGAACGCTTTTAGGTGTGGATTTGTTTTTTTGGAAAAATCATCAATATTCATTAATATGTATCTTGTAACTAGTTGATAAATAAGCGTATTATTGTCAATTAATACCATCACTGTGGTTCTCCTGAGGAGATAATTTTAAGACACCATTATTTAGAATAACATTATGATTTTTAAATAATATTAAAATGAAAACCCATCTTCATAATCAGAATGTATATACAAGGATAAAGTGCTTTGTTTTTATTGCTTTTTTTCTCCTATCGTTTTTCTCTTTTCAGCAAGTAAGTGCGCAATGTTCATTTGCTGCTAACCCTACTATTTTAAAAACATTTGGTTCGGGAACTGCCTCCGTTTGGTGCTTCAGATCCTGAAGACTATAATTTTATCAACTTCCTATACTAATAACCGGGTACTGTAAATGCAGCACCACAAGATGGCTTGTATTCTTTTGTGAATTCTTTACCGGACCCTTTTGGAATGTGTGGCATGGCGGTGCTAGAGACCATACAGGAGACCCTAACGGATATATGATGTTGGTGAATGCAGATTATACGCCAGGAGAATTTTACAGAGATACTATTATGGGGCTCTGTACAGGTATTGAGTATGAATTTTCTTCCTGGATTGCTAATGCAGATGTAAATAATGGTAGAATCATGCCTAATGTAAAATTTGAAATAAGGGATGCGAATACTGGAAATTTAATTCAAGATTATGAAACGGGCGATGTTCCGAGTTTTTCCAATACTTAACTTGGCAAAAATATTCTATTAGCTTTTAATACCAATGTACAAGATGTTGTTTTGCTGTTAATCAATAATAATCCGGGTGGTTCCGGTAATGATTTAGTTTTAGATGATATTGGTTTTACGCCATGCTTGCCGAGTTATGATGTAACCGGCCCCGACTCCTTATGCGAAGGAGATGATTTTACCTACGTTGCCAATTCTATTGTGGGCTATTCTAATCCGGTTTATCAATGGCAAAAGAAAATTGCGGGTGTCTGGACAGATATAGGTGGAGAAACCAATGATGCTTACACTAAAACAAACATTGTTTCTGCCGATAGCGGATGGTACAGGGCTATAATTGCTGAAGCGGGTAATCTTAACTAGTGAATTATGCAGAACAGTAGACTCTACTCATTTAAGCATGAAAACTGGCTCTATAACCAACAGAGGTAATATTGCCCAAGATCAAACAATTTGCTACAATACTACACCAGAGGCATTTACCAGTACACAAGATGCTGTTTCTATTTTACCTTTACGTATTCTTGGGAAAAATCAGAAGATTTAAGCGCTTGGACATCGTTTCCAGTAAATACGAAAGGATTTTCAGAATCAACTTCATTAACTAAAGAAACTTATTATAGAAGGAAAGTTAAAACTTCGTGTACCTCTACTTTTTCAGATACCATAACCATAAAAGTATTAGAAGATTTAGAGCCAGGAGTAATTTCAGACGATCAGTTTTTGTGCGAAGGAGTTACGCCAGCTTTATTTACTGAAACTACAGCAACTTCTGGTGGTGATGCTAATTACTCGTATCAATGGGAGGTTTCGGATGATGGCTTAACATGGGCTGAAATAGCAGGCGCAACAGCAGTCACTTATCAATCACCGGTTATTACTCAAGATCAATGGTTCAGAAGAAGAGATAGTGACGGTAAATGTGCCATTGTTGTTACCGAAGTTCCAACCGTGCAAAACAGAGTTCGTTATACAAATATTGTAAAATTAACTCATCAAGTATCTCCTAAACCAATAGCACAAGATATTGAACAATGCCAAAACACTACAGCACTAAGTTTAACAGCTACTGGGACAAGTCTTTTATGGTATACTAATCCAACAGGCGGAACGGGAAATTCTACTGTTCCAACATATAACACTAATACAGCAGATACTTTGTTTTTCTATGTTTCTCAAACTCAAAACACATGTGAAAGTGCCAGGGATACTTTACAAATAATTATAAATCCAGAACCGCAGCTTACTGTTAAAGATACAGTTCTATGTTTGGGGAATTCAGCCAAATTAAATTTTAAAGTAGTTAAGACAACTGGGGTCTATAATTATACTTGGTCGCCTACTAATAACCTTACTGTTGTAAACAAGAACACAGTTATAGCCGAACCTACTCTTACCACCCAATATCAGTTAAAGGTAGAAGATGCTGCCGGTTGTAAAGACAACGCAACTATAACGGTTACTATTAATTCTAATCCAAAGGTGAGTATAGCTTCAGTAGATTTATGTGCCGAAAGGGATACGGTATTGAAAGCCGTTACTACCAATGGTACAGGTACTATAAACTATACTTGGGAAACTGCTGCGGGATTAGTTTCTACTACTAATAATACAGCTACCGTAAAACCTACTTCAACCACAACTTATAAAGTAGTAGTAAGTGATCAAAACAATTGTAAAGATTCTACTACGGGTACCGTTACACTTTTTTCTAAACCAGTGCTTACAACCAGTGACTTAATGCTCTGTAAAGGAGATAAAGCTGCATTAACCTTTCAGACGGTACAAGCAACTGGTGATTATGCTTATACATGGACACCCACTACTAATTTAAGTATACAAAGACAGAGACAACGTAACTGTAAATGCTTTGGCAGATGCATTGTATACTGTAAGGGTAGAGGACAGCAAAGGCTGCAAAGATACGGCAACCATAGATCTTAAATTACACCCTGAAATTACGGTAAATGTAGCTTCTGTAGATTTATGTGCCGAAAAAGATACTGTATTGAAAGCCATAGCTACCGGCGGTACGGGGACACTTTCTTATAAATGGTTAGCTGCTTCTGGATTGGTTTCTACTAATGCAAATGAAGCAACTGTTCGTCCTTTAAGTACGCAAGAATATAAAGTAATTGTAACGGATGCTAATACCTGTAAAGATACAACTACTAGTACGGTTACTATTAATTCTAATCCAAAGGTGAGTATAGCTTCTGTAGATTTATGTGCCGAAAGTGACACGGTATTGAAAGCCGTTACTACCAATGGTACAGGTACTATAAGCTATACTTGGGAAACTGCTTCTGGATTAGTTTCTACTACTAATAATACAGCTACTGTAAAACCTACTTCAACCACAACTTATAAAGTAGTAGTAAGTGATCAAAACAATTGTAAAGATTCTACTACGGGTACCGTTACACTTTTTTCTAAACCAGTGCTTACAACCAGTGACTTAATGCTTTGCAAAGGAGAGAAAGCTCCATTAACCTTTCAGACGGCACAAGCAACAGGTGATTATGTTTATACATGGACACCCACTACTAATTTAAGTATAGAAGACAGAGACAATGTAACTGTAAATGCTTTGGCAGAGGCATTGTATACCGTAAAGGTAGAGGACAGCAAAGGCTGCAAAGATACAGCAACCATAGACCTTAAATTACACCCAGAAATTACGGTAAATGTAGCTTCTGTAGATTTGTGTGCCGAAAAAGATACTGTATTGAAAGCCATAGCTACCGGCGGTACGGGGACACTTTCTTATCAATGGTTAGGTGCTTCTGGTTTAGTTTCTACTAATGCAAACCAAGCAACTGTTCATCCTTTTAGTACACAAGAATATAAAGTAATTGTAACGGATGTTAACACATGCAAAGATACGGCCATAAGTAGGGTTACGGTATTCCCTAAACCGAAAGTAAAAGTAGACGGTAGTGATGTTTGTAGTGGTTCTCCAGCTTATTTAAATAGCCAAGTTTCTGATTTTACAGGGGCGTTAACCTATGAATGGTCTCCTGTTACTGGTTTAAATTCTGCAACTAACGCCAATGTGGTTTCCAATACAACGGTTCCGGTTAGTTATACTTTAATTGTAAAAGACGGTAAAGGGTGTAGAGATACTGTTTCTACTTCAGTTGGAGTAACACTAACACCTACGGCTAATATTCCTCATAACGACACTTTGCTGTGCCCTTATGAAAAAGCGATATTAGTAGCGGAAAATGATCCTACAGAAAACTATTCTTTCCAATGGTATAAAGAAGACCTTAATGGAAATGTAATTGAAGTTTCTAAATTCAATTCTATAGAAGTTAGTGAACCCGGTAGATATTATGTGGAAGTCAGAAACAATGGCAGTTGTCCAGTTTTCTCTAATAAAGTTATAATTGAACAAGAAATAATTGCGGTAAGCGCTCAAGCCAGCGAAACAGAAATTTATAGCGGGGATTATGTGTCTCTTACCGCTGTGGCTTCTAATAATGTTCTGCAATATACTTGGGATACTCCTGAAGGTGTAAAGTTTGACAAGAGTTTTTCATTAAGCCCTTCAGATGAATATTTGTATACAGTTGAAGTACAAGGACAAAAATGTAAAGCAACGGATTCTATAAGGATTGATTTACTTCCATCCATTATAATCCCTAATGGATTCAGTCCCGATTTTGATGGCAAAAACGACGCATGGTATATTAAGGGCTTATCTGAATTTCCTAAAGCCGAAGTTCAGATTTTTAATAGATGGGGAAGTATAGTTTATAATTACAGAAGTGGTTATAGCCATCCTTGGGAAGGAACCAACACAAAAGGACAAATTTTACCTTTGGGAACGTATTATTATGTTATAAATGTTAAAGATAAAAAAGGGCAAGTGTTTAAAGGTTCAGTAACCATTATCAACTAAAGCGTATGACTAGATTTCTACTGCTTTTTGTTGTTTCGTTTTTATGTCTCTGTGTTCAGGCTCAGCAAGAACAGCAATATTCTTTGTATATGATTAACCCATTTGCCATAAATCCGGCAATTGCGGGTACCGAAGGTTTTATTGATGTAAATCTTGGGTTCAGAAATCAGTGGACAGGTTTTGAAGGCGCGCCCTATACCGCCTATGTAACCGGTCATATGGCTATTGGTAAAGAGTTTCACCAATATCACCACAAAGGTGAACACAAGGCTTGGCATGGAATAGGAGCTCAAGCTTATGTAGACCAAGCAGGACCTTTAAAAAGAACGGCTTTGTTATTGGCTTATGCTTTTAATATGCCCATTACTAAAAAAGCAAGGTTATCGGTAGGTGCTTTTTTTGGCGGAAAACAACTTACCGCTAATGCCAGTTATTGGAAAAATATTGATGATATTTCAGACCCTAATTTTTCAACAAATTTAAACTCAGGTCTACAACCCGATTTATCGTTGGGCTTGTCTTTTTATCACCCTAAATACTATTTCAATTTTTCAACTACTCAATTGTTAGCTAATAAATTAAATTTAGATGATATTAAAAATGATGTATCTGATCCAGAAACGCTAAAAAGGCATTTTTTCACTACTATTGGTTATAAACACCAGGCTAAACGTAACGTTTATATTATGCCCTCTATGATGTTTAAATATGTAGCAACTGCTCCCGTTTCGGTAGATTTAAATTTAAAAATGTTGCATAACGATCTTTTTTGGTATGGAGTTTCTTACCGAATAATGGAATCCTTTAATGTGTTTGCGGGTATGCAGATTAGCCATAGAGTAGATATAACTTATGCGTTTGAATGGTCTACCTCCAAAATAGGGAAATACATTGCCGGAACGCATGAAATTGTAGTGGCTTTACGCTTGCAAAATCCTAAAGTAATTGAATGTCCATCTAAGTATTGGTAATGTTGTTTTTACAGGCATCGTCAATAAACAGCTTATTCCTCCCGTTGTTTTCTAATGCATGCTGAACCTCATTATACAACAAACCACTTCCACCGCCATAATGCTGAATAATAATAATGTCTTCTTTTTCAGTATTAAAAAAGTGGACTAACTCTTGTTCTTTTTCTGAACAGATACCTACATTAAAAAGTACAATGTCTATTTTTTCTAGGCTGAAAATTTCTTTTGCTTCTTCTGTATTCTTTGCCCCAAAACCCGCCCAATGCGTTTGTCTATTTACCAAACGAAGAAGCACTGTAAGTGCCTCCTCGTTGGTAGAAATAATTAATATGTTGTATTGTACGGGCATTAAATAGTTTCAAAAAGAACGTCTAATGGTTTTCTAACTTTGGCAGCGTGTTGTGTAGTGTCTTCACTAGAACGGTAACCAATTGTGGCAATTACAGCCGCAGAAAGTCCTTGTTCGGTTAAGCCTAAAATCTCGTTAAATTGTGCCGCGTCAAAACCTTCCATTGGGCAATTGTCTATTTTTAACTCCCCTGCGGCAGCCAATAAAGTACCTAAAGCAATATAAGTTTGCTTTGCGGTCCAAGTTTTAACTTGTTCTTCCGTAAGACTTCCGGTAACCGTCTTCATGGTGTCTGCAAAACCTTTTAAATCTTCCGATTTAAGACTTCTTTCTTTTGCAATTAAATCTATATAAGCATCTATATATTTTGGAGTAACCGTATTATAATGACAGAAAACAACCAAATGAGAAGCATCTGTAATTTGTGGTTGTCCGTAGGCAGCAGCTTTAAGTTTTTCTCTTACTTCTGGGTTTTCAATAATCAATATTTTGTAAGCCTGAAGACCATACGAAGAAGCAGAAAGTCGAACGGCTTCTTTAAGTTGTTCTAAATCCGAAGCAGCAATTTTTTTGCTTGGATCAAATTTTTTAGTAGCGTATCTCCAGTTTAACGATTCAATTAATTTCATAGTTTTGGTTTTGGTTAAAAACAGAACCTTCACAATAAATTGATCCGGCTCTGTTGTTGAGTAATTTAAAAGCTGTTTTTTATAAATTCATGGGGACTTCCATTAACAGAATTCTGGTATCGGAATCTGCCGAAACTTCAAAAGAAGGTGTTTCCCATACACCAAATCCGTCTCTTTCGTTCAGTTTTTGTCCTGCTATAGTAGTATCACCGTTTAGTACAAATGCATAAACTCCGTTGGTTTTGTCTTTTAGCTCGTATGTAACTTTTTTACCTTTTTCAAAATCACCAATGTGGAACCATGCATTCTGATAAACCCAAACTCCTTCATCGTCCGGATTAGGGGATAATACCTGAAAGAATTCATTTTTAGTGGCGGTGTTTTTTAAAGTAATCTGATCGTATCTAGGTTCTACATTCTTTTCGTTAGGGAATACCCAAATCTGTAAGAACTTCGCTTCTTTGTCCGGGTTTTTATTGTATTCGCTATGGAAAACACCTGTACCCGCACTCATCACTTGCACGTCACCTTCTTTGATAACGGTTGTATTTCCCATGCTGTCTTGATGTTCTAAATCACCTTCTAAAGGAATAGAGATAATCTCCATGTTATCGTGCGGATGTTTCCCAAATCCTTTACCACCCGAAACTTTATCGTCGTTCAATACCCGAAGAACTCCAAAGTTCATTCTCTCTGGATTGTAATAATTAGCAAAACTGAAGGTATGTCTGCTCTGTAACCAACCATGGTTGGCTAAGCCTCTGCTGTTGGCTTTGTGCAAAATCGTTTTCATAGTTTTTTCCTCCTTATTGGGTAAATGGTTAAAGCCTACTTGTTCTACTATACTCTCAGAATCTTTGCTTTCTGCTCTAAGTTTAAAACCTGTAGCAGATAGTGCTCCAGCAGTAAATAATAGTCTTTTCATGAACTTTTTCCGATCCATGAGTCAAATATATATGTTTAAACATGTAATTAAAAATATAGTTTGTTTTATTCTTAAAAAAATACTTCAATCAATATGATAAGTGTTTTGTTTTTAGGATAACATTATATAAATGAACGATACAGCTTTTTTAATTTCTAGGTACTTACAGATTTATTCTTTTTCTTTGCAATCCCATTTCGGTGGGAGAAGTTCATATACATCAAGACGCTATTGGTTTTTTTGGGGTTAACCCGAAGAATTAAAAAGGAATCGTGTGAGAATCACGAACTGTCGCGCAACTGTATGTCTATTTAAAAGACAATACGCATTTTCATAACCACTGTTCTGTTGCTACAGAATGGGAAGGTAGCGTATTGTTAGATAAGTCAGGATACTTGCCCGTAGCGAATTGACAAATGCTTTCGCGATTGAAGTATTGTCAGGTAAGAAACGTAACCTTTCCTATTTACGGAAGAGTTGCGTCTATTCCTTTCTACCAAAAATTTCGAGAGCATACTTCAACATTGGCGTCAAGTGACTTCAATGCACATGTTTCATTTTAAAAACTAAAGAAGTATGCTGAAGAACAATTTGGGTTACCCGCGTATTGGTGACCAAAGACAGCTAAAAAAAGCCAGTGAAAATTACTGGGCCGGAAAAATCTCTGAACAAGAGTTGAAAAATGTTGGGGCGGAAATCCGTAAAACCAACTGGAACCTACAAAAAGAGGCGGGCATCTGCTTAATTCCCTCTAACGATTTCTCCTTTTACGATCAGGTATTAGATACTACGGTATTATTGGGTGCTATTCCGGAAAGGTACCAGTCGATAAAAAGAAAAGGATTAGACCTTTATTTTGCTATGGCTCGTGGTCTACAAACCGATCAGGTAGATGTTTCTGCCATGGAAATGACCAAATGGTTTGATACCAACTACCATTACATTGTTCCTGAATTTGTGAAAGACCAAACTTTTCAATTGAATTCAGAGAAAATTATTTCTGAATTTAGGGAAGCAAAAGAAGCTGGGATTCATACAAAACCAGTAATAATTGGTCCGGTTACCTATTTATTATTGGGTAAGGAAAAAGAAGCCGGATTCGATAGATTGGATTTGCTTTCAAAACTGTTACCCATTTATTCGGAATTGTTTATTCAGTTAGAAAAAGAAGGAGCGGACTGGATTCAGGTGGATGAGCCTTTCTTGGCTTTAGATATTACCAATAATGCTAAAATAGCCTTTAAGCAGGCGTATAATTATTTCAGCAAAGAAAACCCTAAACTAAAGTTTTTATTAAGCACTTATTTTGAAGGTGTAGAAGAGAATTTAGGAATTTTTGCCGACTTACCTGTTGCCGGTTTTCATATTGATTTAGTACGCGCGCCACAGCAATTAGACAAGGTTTTACAAGTTTTGCCAGCCAATAAATATTTATCGTTGGGCGTGATTGACGGTCGAAATATTTGGATTAACGATTATGAAAAGTCATTAATCCAGCTTGAAAAAGCCATCTCTAAATTGGGTGAAGATAAAGTGATGATTGCACCATCGTGTTCTTTGTTGCATTCGCCTTGTGATTTAGAAAACGAAGACCGTTCTAAACTAGGCGAAGATTTATTTCTGTGGTTGTCCTTTGCAAAACAAAAACTGGGTGAAGTAGAACAACTGTTTCAAATTCAGGCTGAAGGAAGAAAAACTTTGTTGGCCCGAAACCAAGAAGCTGTTGAAAAACGAAGAACGTCTGAAATTATTCACAAACAAGCAGTAAAACATAGAGTAAATGCTCTAAAACTCGAAGACGGTGATCGATTGAGTGCTTTTCCAGTTCGTCAGCAAATACAGCAAAAGAAACTGAAATTGCCTTTGTTACCAACAACAACCATTGGTTCTTTTCCGCAAACACCCGAAGTGCGTAAAGCACGTGCCGATTTTAAAAAGGGTGCTTTAAGCGAAAATGATTACCGTAGTAAGGTAGAAAAATACACAGCAGATTGTATTCATATACAAGAAGAAATTGGTCTAGATGTCTTAGTTCATGGTGAGTTTGAACGCAACGACATGGTAGAATATTTTGGTGAACAATTAGACGGTTTCGCTTTTACTAAAAATGGTTGGGTACAAAGTTACGGTACCCGTTGTGTGAAGCCACCAGTGATTTATGGTGATGTATCTAGACCAGAACCTATGACGGTTGAATGGAGTACTTTTGCGCAATCCATCACCAATAACTATGTAAAAGGAATGTTAACGGGTCCAGTGACTATTTTACAGTGGTCTTTTGTTCGGGATGATCAACCCCGAAAAGATACTTGTCTACAAATTGCGTTGGCCATTTTAGATGAAGTAAAAGACTTGGAAGCTGCCGGAATCAATATTATTCAGGTAGATGAACCCGCTATTAGAGAAGGTTTGCCGTTAAAGAAAGCTAAACAAGCTGAATATTTAGATTGGTCGGTTTTTGCATTTAAAGTGTCTACGGCAGATGTTCAGGATGAAACACAAATTCATACGCACATGTGTTATTCCGAATTTAATGACATTATAAAAGACATAGCGCGAATGGATGCGGATGTGATTACCATTGAAACTTCGCGTTCTCAAATGGAATTACTAGATGCTTTCGAGAACTTTAATTACCCCAATGAAATTGGTCCGGGGGTTTATGATATTCATTCACCAAGAATCCCGGATGTAGGTGAAATTAAATTCTTATTAGACAAAGCGGCAGAGAAAATCCCGGTAAGGAATCTTTGGGTAAATCCGGATTGTGGTTTAAAAACCCGTGCTTGGAAAGAAACCAAACAAGCCTTGATCAATATGGTGAATGCGGCTTCAGAAGAGCGTAAAAAATACCAAAACGAATTGGTGAAATAGTTTTTAACAAATGCCCAAGGCTACTTTTAGAGTGGCTTTGGGTTAATTTATTCTTTGTTTTCTAATGATTTTATGTGTTTTTCAAGCTCGTTATTACATGTTTTTATATTATTTTGGTCAAACCATGATTTAATTATTTCTAAATCTTCTTTTAAAGGTGTATGTTTCCCTATATAATTAATATATTCATAGTATTTACTATTGATGATTTTACTCACTTCTTTGGGAAAGTTTTTTTGTAAACTTGAGGTGATGAAACAGTTAATGTAGTAAATGACAACAAAATCATTATCGTAGTGAGGAATGTTTAATGATGTTTTTTGATTTAAAATAGGCATATTTCTTTTTGTTCGTAAATTGTGAGCTACATAGCTATTTCTAAAATCATCTTTATCTCTCCATTTATTTAGCTTGATAATTGCTGGTTTAGTTTCTTGTTTAAATTTTTCAATTTGTGTTTTATAGTCTGGAAAGTTTGACGGCTGTAAAAATTTATGATACTCTTCTAACATAGATTGATTAGTGAGAAACATCATTTGCGTAGTTGTTCCGCTTAAATGTTTACCGCAAGGAATGTGATGTCCATCGTTTTGTAATGAGATATTATCAAGAAATTCTAATTGTAGTTTAATTATAGTAAACTGCTTATAGAGTCTTTTGATTCTATTGTTTAGTGTTAAAATAATACGAATTGAATCTTCTATTTTCATTAGAATTTAACTTAGTACTAATAAGATTAATGTTTGAAAGTTAAAAACGAGCTTGACTATTTCAGCCATTCTTCATCCGATTTTTTTAAATCTTCTTCGGAAATAACTCTAACGTATTTTATGTCTTCTTCGCCCATTTTTAACATTTCTAATTGTTCTTGTGAGTAAGTGATTGTTTTTTCTGATGGCGAAGAATCAAAAATCAAATCAATAGCATTGAGCAACTTTTCATTACTAGAAGCCATACCCGATCAATCAATCTGTTTTTCAAGTTTTCTATTGTAGACTTAGGCTAAAGTTTTCTGTAAGGTCGAAAAAATGAAGAATTATTACAAAATGTAATTAAGCTATCTAAAACTATAATCCCCTTATCTACAGGGTAAATAAGGGGATTCGTTTTGTTAACACAACTATTGCGCGTTTTACTAATGGCGTAAAATCTTAACTTCGGTACGTCTATTTTTCTGCATACCCTTGTAATTCCAAGTGCCGTCTTCGTTTTGGTTTTTGGCAATGGATTGGGATTCTCCATAACCGGTAAAGGTTAAGCGGTTTTCTTCAATTCCTTTATCCAGCAAGAAATCCATTACCGATTCGGCTCTTCGTTTCGATAAATCCATGTTGTATTCATCACTACCTTTGCTGTCGGTATGTCCCGAAATTTCAATTTTAACATCTGGGTGTTTAACTAAGAAATCGTACAAAAGTGTTAAGGCTTGTACAGAAGATGGTTTAAAATCGTCCATGTTAGAATCGAAGTATACATTGTCTAAAACAAACTTTTCGTCTTTCTTAATGTCTTCTTTCTCTAATGAAAGAGACAATGACTTACGTTCTTCTAACACAATAGAATGTTCTTCTGCTAAATGAGAAGAGTCAACTTCAAAATGGGCCAGAGCAATGGTGGGATTGTCTTGTAATTCCTGAAGCGTAACTACTTTAGGTTCGAAACCTTCTTTACTAAGTACTACACGGTACGTTTTTCCTTGAATAATTCGCACATTAAAGTCTCCTTTAGCAGAAGTTGAATCTTGCCATTCAATATCTTCTTCCATGGTTTCAACTTCGTCTGTTCGTTCTTCTGTAAGTGCTTTTTGATATTTACGTTCTTTCATTACACCTACACGCACACCGGCTAAAAGGTCTTTTAATTCTTCTTTTTGTTTAGTGATTTGTAACGAATCAGATAAAGTTCTATTCGTGTCTTTTAAAGCAATAAAACTAGAATCGTGTAAGATAGAAGTGATTAACTTCTCTTTTACGAAACCACTAAGTGTGTCGTATATGGGTAAATATTCGGAATAGCCATAAATGTCGTCACAGCAAGTTTCACTGGTTAATGCAATTCCACCAGGGCGATTAGAAACTAAAAAACCTTCCTTTAAAGTGTCATTGTCCATTTCATGAGGAACATAATACGTATCGTCATATGAAGAGTTGGTAGGTATTTTCAGGTTTTCAGGTTTTCTCCATCTAGATAATTTCCCTTCGGCACTAAAAATATCAAAACCACCTAAACCATAATGGTAATTAGAACTGAAATACATTACACTAGAATCCATATCGTAGTGGGGAGTTACTTCATCTCTTGGGGTGTTTATTCTTTTGCAGTTTTCAGGAGTAGTGAATTTCCCTTTTTCGTCTATAGTAGAATACCAAATATCTAAACCACCTTCACCACCAGGGCGATTAGATACAAAATACAATACGTCATATTCGTAAATTTTTCTTCGTTTTCTTTTTCTATACGTACCTGTTGTAGGCTGCGTACTGGTGTAGGCATGCATGTTTACTTTGTCGTGTGCTTTTTTGGGTTTACTCCAACCGTTATCTTCTTTTTCCTGAAAATAGATAGCACAAATAATTTCGTTATTAGCATCTTGTCTACATCTGCTGAAAAAGAACTTAGAACTGTCTTGGTTAAAAGCACCGTTTGCCGTGTGCTCATACAATGAGTTTACTTTGTTTACTTCTTCAATTTTACCCCAAGTAGAATCTTCTGTTCTTTCAGAAGTATATAATTTTACGGGAAAAAAAGCTTCGTCATCATAGCCATAAGAAATAACGCTGTCCTCACGTAAAGAGGCGAACATTATTTTGTCTTTGGTTAAAGGAATAGGGGAGAAGTCGGTATAGGAATGATTAATATCCCCTTCCTGAAAATCAACATTGATGAAGGTTGTGTCTTCTTCAATTACTGCTAAAGCATAGTTACAAGAAGCTACTTCATTTCTAGCAAATTTTTTATACTGCTTAATTTCTAAGTCTCTTGATTTGTAGGAGTAGAACTTTTTAAAAGCGATTTTAGCCAATTCATATTCGCCCAACATTTTTAGCGTTTCCCCATAATAGAACAGGGCGTAAGGGAAGTTTGTATTATCTAAGGCATAGATTTTGGCCAGATAGATTTCGGCATTTTTAAAATCACGGGCTTTGAAATAAGCCATACCTAATTGGTTATGAATGTATTCATTATCGGGTAAAGAATCCAATATCTTTTTATAGTTACCAATAGCGTTGTAATAACTACGGTGTTTTACTTGATCGTTCGCTTTTTTTACCACAATCCACTGGTGGTGTTTTTCTATTCCGTGGTGTTTACCATCTTCTGTAGGTTCTGGCGCTTTTTTAGCGAAAAGAGCTATAGAAAAGAAAAGGAAAATATAGGTTATTATGAATTTCATCTTGATGTCAAAAGTTTAGAAAATTCCACAAGGAACAGTGTATTCAGAAGGTACGCCACGGTTAATGATTCCTTTAAAAATCAAGGAGATTTCCCAAGCACCCACTTGTCCAGAACCGCTGTTTTCAGCACCTCTTACATCCGATAGCTGAGAAACATTAAAGTCATAGGTGAATTTAATTTCGGCTTTTTTGTAGCCCAACCCTACTAGAGCAATGGCAGCGTCTTTTCCTCTATAAAAAGCACCACCAAATAAGGTAGTTGTTTTTTGATGCCCTACTTGAAAACCTGCATAAGCACCAAGATTTAGGTTTTGTGCATTAGATTGATTCATGTAAAGAATACGTGGATATAAGGTAATGTAAGGTTTGATTTTATAATCGGCGCCAACATTTATAACGGAACGGGTAGAAACATCATCTTTTTCACCTGGTTTTTCAAGGTATGAACTACTGGGTCTTAATAGCTGATTGAATGCAACACCACCTGAAAGTGTTAATTTTGTGTTGACTATAAAAGAATAAGCAAGACCTGCATTCATATCAAAAAAGTTAGCCTGAAGGTTTTCTAAATTTTCCTGGTTACTTAATTGAGGGTTGTATTGGTAGTTTTGGTATTGATTTCCGAATTGAAAATCAGTAGTATTCACGCTACGGATGTTATACCCGCCTTGTACACCTAAAGAAAGGTGGTGTCTTTTATGGGCATCTAATGTTTTATGATAAGCTGCCGACAGTGAAAAACCATTATTGGTAATGGTTCCTTGCCCTATTTGGTCATTAGTGAACAAGAGTCCAACACCAATTTTGTCGTGGTTTAATTTACCGCCTTTAAAATTAAGTTCTGCACCAAAAGCACCGGTTTCAAAGGCAGAATTTATGTTGGCCCATTGTTTACGGTAAATAGCGTTTAGCCTATAATCTTCTTTAAATCTACCGGTATTGGCAGGGTTTAAATTTAAGGGTACAGAATAAAACTGACTGAAATGCAAGTCCTGAGCAATTGTACTCAGGAATGCTAATGTGAAAATGAATAAAAAGAATTGTCTCATGATGATTATCTGAGCAGAGTGATGTTTTGTTTGAAGTTAAATTGGGTATCGTATGCGCCTAATGCTTGTACATGTACCACGTAAACACCGGCTTCTTGTAGTTTACCTTTAAAGGTTCCGTCCCATGGTTTTTCTAAATTTCCTTGGGCATCAAAAACTAATTCTCCCCAACGGTTAAAGATTTTAAAGTCGTAAAGCTCAACAATACTCTTGTAGATAAGACCTAGGTCGTCGTTGTTACCATCACCATTTGGTGTAAAAGCAGTGGGTAATTCTAGGTAAACATTAAGGTCTGTTCGTTTGGTAATGGTGTCTGAACAACCTTCGTTATTAGTGATTCGGTAGTCAACAAAATAGACTTTAATTTCATTATAAGTATGTTCTACCACTTGTTCAAAACCATTGATAGTAGAGTCTGTTCCATCTTTAAAATCGTAGTATTGTTGATCAATGTAGTTGCCTACAATTGTAGTAGATGAATCCTCGAAAGGCAAGGGTTCAAATGCTTCCGGGAAGTCTACACCAAAATAGAAATTAGCGGTAGGTTTATGTTTTACATATACTTTCTGGGTGTAAGTAGCCGGACATTTGTCGGTTTCAACGGTTAGAGAAACTGTGTATGTTCCTCCCTTTTTGTAGACATGTGTTGGGTTTTGTAAGGTGGAAGAGGTAGTGTCTCCAAAATCCCAGTACCAATTTTTAATGGTTTCCCCAGGAGGAGGGGTAGACAAATCTTTGAACGTTACAAATTGATCTAGAGCACAAACGGTATCCCACTCAAAATCTACATGCGGAATAGGATCTATGTAAACTGAGGTGTCTACTACAGTTCTGCAACGTATATTATCAATTGTTGTAAGATCAATTTCTTCTACAAAAATTTTAATGGGTATTCTTCCAGTAGTATCAAAAAGATAATTGAAAGGTTCAGGTGTTAACTTGTTTTCAGAATAACGGATTAGTGTAGAATGCAGTAATGTGTCTCCAGTTGTTGTTAAAATACCAAAAGCATCGGATATCTTTTGATTATCACTATATACTTGTATAGTCGTGGGTAAACCAAAACAAGTATCTATTATAGTTGCCCAAACATCACTGGTAGATTTTATTTGAGCATCGGCTGTAATTACCGTTTCACAATTGTTTTCATCGGTAGCAATTAAATAAATATCAATAGCCTTTTGTTCGTCTAAATAATATTCAACAGTGCTATCGCTAGATTGAAAAATTATATCGTCGGGATCATTTACAACAGGGTTAAAAGGATCTATTGCATCAATGGTATTGTCTTCTGCCACTAACCATTGGTAGCTTTTAACTTGAACACCTAGATCACCTGTTTCTCTAATAAAATAGAATAACGAAGTATCCGTAACACAGTTTCTGAAATCAACTATTCGTCCATCAAATTCAGGTAAGATTTTAACAGTGTCTTTAAAGGTGAATAAACAAAAGTTAGAGTGAACTTCCGGATGTGCATTAAATTTTGTGTATGATTCTACAATGAATTCTGCATCTCGGTTATAATTAAATTTTATTATTTCTCCATCTACAGCTAGTGTATCCCCATTTTCGTTATCATGAAAAAGGTAACTTCTTCCATCTCCCAAATCCCAGAATATTTCATTAATGTGAGAGGAATCTCCAATAGAAGTCACAGAAGAACCCGTTATTTCATTTTTAGCACAGAGTGTTTTAACCCGGTAGTCAGGATCTATATTATAAACGTTATTTAAAAATGTGTTGTAAACAGTAATAGTATCAATGATTTACATTGAACACTATCCGTAATTTTTAACATTACCTGATAGTCCTTTGAAGCAGTATATACATGAGTTGGGTTTTGTAATGCAGAGAAGTAGTTCCATCACCAAAATCCCATTCCCATTTTTCAATTTCAGCTGTATTAGTAGTGGATTGGTCAGTAAACACTAACCGGATTTCCTAGGGAGCATACGGTGTCATATACAAATTTTGCCATGCTTGGGTAAAAGATATTTATTGAGGTATCATTTTGACACCCTTTTATATCTGTAGCACTAATTTTGTATACACCGGTAGTGTCGGTAACGTAAAGGGTATCAGTAAATGAAGGATTTAAGGTATCATTTTTATACCATTCAAACGTTAATCCTCCGGCAGCACTGTCCAGAACAGTGGCTTTTAAAGTGGTATCTGGGTTGGCGCAATTCAGAAAAAAGTCTGGGTAAACCTTGTCCGTTTTCGGTAATTTCTAATTTTGGAATAGGGTTTATGTTGATTTTCATAGTAGTGTCTACGGCACAACCAGCAACCATAATTACTTCAAAAGTAATCTCATATTCCCCTGCAACAGCTAAAACGGTGTCTTCGGGTATTTTTAATATTGGTGAGTTTAAAGCATTGCCAAATCGATCTAAAACTATATCCCCGTTAATGTACCAGAATTTGGCCGCTGGTTCACAAATAGAATCTGCCGAATAATCTGTAGTCTCTTTAAAACTAGTTGAGTTTAAACATGAATCTTCTTTTATAAAAGAAGGTATGGGAGGAGCACAAACGGTAATTATTTTACTTTGGTCAACATCACAACCGTAATTTGTTTTGAAATTAAAATCAACAATATAAGTACCTAAATTGCTGTATTGATGAGTAGTGTTTTCAGTACTTGAGGTATTTCCATCACCAAAATCCCAGCTAAAAGAAGTGAATTGATGGGCGTTGTTTTCTGTGTCGTACAATTGTGTTTGATTTGTGAATCGTGTTATATCTCCTTTACAATAAGGAATAACAGACATGTCGGGGAAATAGCTTCCTAAAAGTCTAGTTGTAGCATATTCAGAAACACATCCAGCATCATCAATTGCTCTAACAGCATAATTTTTGGGAATGTTGGTATCTAGTGTTTTATTGGTTTGGCTACTATCGTCTTTGTATATTTTTATGTAATTGTAAGGAGGTAATGTAGACCTTATGGTATCCCAAGTAGCCCATAAATAGGATACAGTTGCGGGGTTTCCTTTTTCCAAAGTGGCTTCTACTATTGTATTGGGAACACAAGGAATGGTTTGATTAGCAGGAAGACTTACTTCAGGTATGTCTCTTACTTCAATAGTAAATGCTGCTGAAGTAGATTTTGGAGTAGGACAGGCTCTGTCAGAAGCGGTAACAATCATTTCATGGGTTCCTACATAAGATGCAGAAAATTCAGGCCATACAAATTGAAAAACTACCGTATCACCTAAACGTTCTTTAAAGCTTGGACGGATTAAACGGTTGCTGGCATCAACAGTTAGAGATGTATTAATATCGTCTCCATTTGGATCATATACTTTGAAAGTTAAATCGCCAGTAGCTATTGGGGTGCCTACACAAAAGGCAGAAGAAAAGTTATCGGTGTTGTTGAAGCCAGTAATAATAGGTGCTTCGTTGATGCTTTCAAAGGTGTTGATTTGAATTCCTCGGGTTACTGTACCTATTTTTTTGTTATCACGGTATTCTGTTATTTCAATATCAAAAAGTCCTAATTTATCTTTTTGATTTGGAGTAAAAATAAGATGTCCATCATTTGTTATGCTAAAGTTTGTGCCATCACCCATTGGGTTGGTGAAACTACTACCTGCTTCATAATTAAGGTTAATATTTTCTCCTGAACGGGGAGAGATGATCTTATATTCTAAACGATCACCGTCTGCATCGTTAACAAATAAATCAATGTTGTTTTCTTCGTTCGTAAAAGTTTTTAAAACAGCATTTCCTCCAAATTTCGGAGAACTGTTACAGCTGAAATCTTTGTTATTAACAGTTGCTTCAACATAATAGGGTTCTAATTCAGCATCTATTAAATTGGGTATTTCATCGGTTCTAAAATCTTGTTGCCAGAAGAATTTCCAATCATCAGAAGCACCACCGTAGTTATTTAAATCTACGTTTCCTCTAAAGATGTATTTTGTAATTCCTCTTCGTGTACCAGCATTACAATTAGTGGGTTCCGTTTCACAGAAAAGATTAATTTCTTGCCCTCCTGTAGGAGCTATTTTAAAAACGTTAAAGGTTACGTTTTCAGATCCTGTACCTACACCAAGTTTATTAGATTTTAAGGCTATACTAAATGTGTTTCTAGAGTCAAGATCAAATTGCAAATCCGATTGGCATTCGGCATATACCACTAGTTCTATATTGTAGTTTAAGTTGCCTGTACACTGGTAACTTAAATCACCGGCAATGATAAAATCGGCCTTAACTTCAGAATAAACAGAAAGTGTTATAAAAAACACTAAAAAACACTTCGATAAAAACTTCATAGTCAAAATATTTGGTCGCAAAATTGGCCTTAAAAAACGGAATTAACAAAGTGGTTTAACAATTCCGTTTAGATATAGACCTGATTTTTATCTCTTTAGGCTGGTAAAAGTAACCCTTCCCCCTTTAAAATTATTGATTTTTAGATGAATTCTGATAGGGTTTATTCCATTTAACATTTTGTTAATCAGTTTGTTGTTTTAATAAAATTTCTCTGCAAACTCTTTTGCATGATAGCTTAAGATAATGTCTGCGCCAGCGCGTTTCATGCTCAATAAAGTTTCAGGAATTGCTTTAGTTTCGTCAATCCATCCTTTTTCAGCGGCGGCTTTTATCATGGCGTATTCACCACTTACATTATAAGCCGAAATTGGCGCATCAAAATTATCTTTCAACAATTTAATGATGTCTAAATAGGCTAATGCGGGTTTTACCATCAAAAAATCAGCGCCTTCAGAATAATCTAAATCGGCTTCAATTAAAGCTTCTCTGCTGTTGGCCGGATTCATCTGATAGCTCTTTTTGTCGCCAAATTTAGGGGCAGAATCCAAGGCGTCTCTAAACGGACCGTAATACGCGCTGGCATATTTGGCGGTGTAGCTCATGATAGAGGTGTTAGTAAATCCATTTTCGTCTAAAAGCGAACGAATATAGCCTACACGTCCGTCCATCATGTCGGATGGCCCAATAATATCAATTCCGGTTTGGGCTTGAGCCAGTGCCATTTTTCCTAAAATCTCTAGCGTTTCATCGTTTAGGATTTCGCCGTTTTCAACAATACCGTCGTGTCCGTCTGAGCTGTAAGGATCCATTGCCACATCGGTCATGATTACGGCTTCCGGGAAAGTTTCTTTTATTTTTCTAAGCGAAGTAAGGTATAAGCCAGCATCGTTTACCGATTCGCTGGCGGTTTTGTCTTTAATAGAATCGGGCAGACACGGGAAAATATCAAAGGCCTTAATACCTACTTTTAAACAACTTTCAATTTCTTTCAGCAATAAATCTAGAGAGAAACGGTAAATCCCAGGCATAGAAGAAACCTCTATTTTTTGTTTTTCACCCGGAAGAAGAAAAAGCGGAAACATTAAATCGTTGGGCGTAACATGGGTTTCTTGTACTAAATCTCTTATAAATGCCGATTTTCTGTTTCTTCTAGGTCTTCTGTTCATAATCTATTGTCTTTATATGCTCATGGATCTGGTCTTCGAATTTATAAAGTATTCATCGAAAGATTGTGTTCAAAAGTCGTTTATACAGGTTTTTTATAATAATTTTCGCTCACGAACACTGCTTTATGAAATTAGACCGACTTTCTGGAATATTAATGCACCCCACTTCTTTCCCTTCCGAACACGGAATTGGTGATTTAGGACAGGGAGCTTACGATTTTATTAATTTCTTACACCAATCCGGACAAGGACTTTGGCAAATTTTGCCGCTGAATCCTACCTCTAACGATGGCTGTCCTTACAATTCGTATTCTGCATTTGCGGGTAATCCGTATTTAATTGCCTTGCCAGAATTGGTAGAAATGAAGCTGTTAACGGGAAAAGACATAGAAGTTAAAACAGTTTTTAATCCTGAATTTGTAGAATTTGAGCGTGTTTTTAAATTCAAAGATGCAGTCTTAGCCAAAGCGTTTAAAAACTTTAGGAAAGACCAAAAAGCATGGTTGTATTTAGATTACGAAGAGTTTTGTGCAGCCGAAAGCCATTGGTTAAGTGATTTTGCTTTGTTTGCGGCCATTAGAAAAACCAAAGCGTTACAACCTTGGTACCAATGGGAAGATGGACTAAAATTCAGAACAGAAAAAGCCATAACTGCTTTTAAAGCTGAAAATTACGAAAAGATAGAATACGAAAAATTTCTTCAGTTTTTGTTTTACAAACAATGGAAAAAGCTGAAAGAATACGCGAATTCTAAAAATATAAAAGTGATAGGGGATATTCCTATTTATGTATCCTACGATTCGGTAGATGTATGGACAAATACAGAAGCTTTTAATCTAGATAAAGACCTTAAACCGATTACCATTTCGGGCGTTCCACCAGATTATTTTAGTGAAACCGGACAGCTTTGGGGCAATCCAACCTATAATTGGAAACATCTTAAAAAGACTGATTTCAAATGGTGGATTAAACGAATAAAACATACTTTGTTCTGGCAAGATTTCATCCGAATTGACCATTTCCGTGGTTTAGCTACTTATTGGGCCGTTCCTTTTGGAGAAGAAAATGCCATTAACGGAACGTGGGAAAAAGCGAAAGGAAACGGTTTTTTTAAGCAATTACAAAAAGAAATGGGTCGTTTACCGATTCTGGTAGAAGACTTAGGTGAAATCACACCTGATGTAATTAAGCTGAGAGAAGATTTCGATTTCCCTGGAATGAAGATTTTGCAATTTGCATTTGATAGTAAAGAAGACAACGATTTTCTGCCACACAATTACCCAAAAAACGCAGTGGTGTTTACGGGTACGCACGATAACGATACGGTGTTGGGTTGGTACCAAAATGCCGATTTTAAAGATCAGGAATTTGCGCGTTTGTACATAAAAGGTAGGGAAGAATCTATTGCATGGGATTTTATTGGTGCCGCTTGGTCTTCCAATGCCAATTTCTCGATAACCACTCCGCAAGATTTATTAGAATTAGGTTCCGAAGCCAGAATGAATATTCCGGGAACTACAGAAAACAATTGGAAGTGGCGGGTAAGAGACAGGAGCGTTAAGCGTCCCAATTGCGGAACGCCTTCGCTTCTTAACAGAACTTTATTTTCGCTTACCTTCCATAGAGGAAGCGTAATACTGAATAGCGGCTACATCAAATACCAACGGGGCGTTCCAGTTTATGGTTACTTCGTTGGTAGAATAGCTACACATTTCATCTAAATAAGAAAGTGCCGGTAATTTTGATTTGTAGTTAGCACATTTGTCTTGTTGTTCAGGCTGAGGTCCACCGGCTAAAAATCCCGGTACCGGATTTTCAATACCGTCAGATTGTGAAGTTCTGTGGTGCGGGTTCATGGTTGGTTTAGAACCGAACCCCGTTACATAGCAATATCCTGTTGGGTTTCTGCCCAATAAATAATCTAGGTTGGCTTTCGCCGCTTCTAAATATTCAGGATTTTTATAAATAGAGTAAGCACTTAAAAGCACCATAGATTGGTTCGCCGTGGTAGAATTACTTCCCCAAACAAAGTCGTTTTGATTAACGCCCATTACAATTCCATAAGCGCTGTTTTCGTATGAGTTTACAAGCTCTTCGCAAAGTGTAGTTACTTTCTTTTTAATGATTTCTTTACTCAATTCCGAAGGAAGTTTTTCCGAATAAACCGATAAACTAATCCAACCTAATCCGGCAACGTTTTGCCAGTTTGGAATAGAGTTTTCTGTGTTTTCCCAGTTTTCAACAGACGAAAGGTATTCTGCTTTTCCGGTAGCTAAGGTTAGTTCTACTGCTGCCCAAAAGAACTCGTCGCTATCGTTGTTGTCTTCGTATTGTCCGGTTTTAACATCGGCCGGTTGTTGGTAATACACATGTGGGTTTTTGTTGGCCCATTCCCAAGCTTTTAATCCCGAATTCAAACATTTTTCAGCATAAGCAGCATCAAACGGTTGGTACACACGGTAAGCCATGGCCATTACAGCTGCGTGATTTAAAGCAGCGGTAGTTGTTTTTTGCACCACATAACGTTGTTTAACGGCATCTTTCGGAAGTACATAACCCTCAAAATTCTTAGTGGTTAGTTTGTGGTATAATCCACCATCGTTCGGGTCTTGCATGGTCAACATCCAGTCAATGTTCCATTTTGCTTCGTCCAAAATGTCCGGTAATTGGTTGTTGCTTTCCGGAATGTTCCAGTTTAAACTTTTGTAAACCTCCGGATGCATAGCGTAAGACAACAATAAGGAAAAGGTACTAATCCCTGAATTGACAATGTATTTGTTGTAATCACCGGCATCGTACCAACCTTTAGGCGAACTAATAGAAGTTCCTTCCGGTCGTTCTTTGCTGGCAGCCGAAGCGTGTACTAAAACATCGTAGTCCGGATGACCGTCTTCACGTTATAAATTCCTGCGTTTTCTTCTAAAAGAGCGGTAGAAGCGCGGTTAAAATAATACGCTTTCATGCTACCTTTAAGTAGTTCTGTATAAATGTCTTTTTTTATTTCGAAGGGAAAAGAGAATTGTTCACCGGCTTTAACAGTATAGGTTCCACTTTCAGTAAGAGAAGAGAAATCAGCCAGACTTACCGTTTCTTCGGAATATTCCCAGTTTTCGGCTTTGGATAATTTCCCTTTGTAAACGGTTTTGTTGTTGGCGTCTACTACCGTAAATTTTCCGCTACTGTTGGGTACAACAGCTACTTTTTTATCGGTGGGGTAAAAACCAACTTGGTTTACTTTGATTTCTTGTGCCTGACAGGCAATCGCCAACAAAAGCGTGGCAAATAGAGATAAGTATTTCATAAATGATGATGGTAAAAGGTAATCTGTGTTAAAAACACAACCACCTTGATTAAACATAACTTCAAATTTAAGAAATACTTTTTAAAGGGTATGTAATGAAGAGTTTTAATGCTAGGTTAGTATCGTAATGAAAGCATAGTTATTATGAAGGATATTTTTAAAACACTAGAAGAAAAAAAAGAGAGAGTATCTCAGGATAAAAATTTAAAAGCGAATAACCTTAGAGGCCTGTTGGATATAGATAAAAATAAGACTGAATATGATAGAGTTGAATCGTTCAACCTTACAATAAAATGGAGGGGTGAAGAAAAATTCTTTCTTATTAAAAATGATTTAGAGTTAGCTATATTGCTTTTAGATTGTTATTTGTCAGATCAAACATTTTTTTTATTCGTAAAATTTGAGGTTGATAAGAATAATGAAGAGTTTACAAATTCACTTTTGAAAAAATTACAAGAGATTATTGAGCCGTTCAACCCGGAATCTTCACAATATTTATAATAAAATTATATTTTTGTCTTAAATCTTTAAAGCTATAGTTATGAAATTTGTTTTGTTGTTTTTTTTGTTATTCAGTTCTCTTCTAGGTTTTTCACAAAAAGTGATTTGGTCTGGTGAAATAAATGTTTCTGTTAACACATATCCAAATCAGGATTATAGACCTCATGTTGTATCTGGGAAGCTATATTTTTATAATCACAACCACAACTATGATGGGCTAAAGATAGTGAGGATGATTGATGTGAAGGATAGTATTGCAATTGAAGTAGAAGCTTAATCTTGAAACAAATCTTTCAGATGTATTGCCTGTTGATATAGATGATGATATAAGTATAGAGTTTTTAGTTAAAGATAGCGAAAGAAGATTCTACTTGTTTGATCATGATGGGGCTTTAATAATGGAGACTCATTTTACTTCTATGAATCTGTGGAGTTCAAGTGAAAGAAAAGTTTATTACGAAACCAAATATGGCAATTATTTAGTGTTGTCAAGTGAAGGGCATACTGATGTTAAGTTCTGCTGGAGAGCCAGTTGTGACATCATCTGAAACTTCAAGTGTTAAGAAAGTCAATAATTTTTTAATTTATCCAAATCCATCTGAAAGTGAGATTACTATAACTGGAAAAACCGGAGAAGAGGTTCTTGTTTATGATATTTATGGTAATAAAATGGATTCGTTTATTTTGAAAGGTAGTTCCATTAAATACTCTGTGTCTAATTTAAATAGAGGTGCTTATATTTTTATTAAAGGCGATAAGTCTGTAAAGTTTGTAAAACAATAATTTAAGATGGGTGACTTAAGCTTTGATATAAAAACGCCATATGATTTTTTTGAAAAGTTAAAAGAAGAGTTCTCTGATTTAGAGCAAAACCCGTTGTCTTCTCGCTATGCAATTAACTGTGCAATGAATGCTTGGCATTTAGTAGATTGGGTTTATTGGAATTATTTTAAGTTAGAATATCCTAGGGTTGGTGTTTTTCGAGATAATGTTAGAAGTCAATGCTTTAGTTTAGAAATTATGCAAGATGTTTCTAATGGATCAAAACATTATGAAATAACAATGTATGAGCCGCCAACTAAGAATGCAGTAATTGATTTGGGGTCTAACATACCATTTGATATGAATCAAAATCTTGGGGATGCATATTTAAAAGTGGTGTCGAAAGATGGAAAAGAGTATGATTTTATTGAAGAAGTAAAAAAATGCATTGATTTTTGGGAAGAATTTTTGAAGAAATTGGATTAAGGATTCTGTGATTCCACCAGGACTCGAACCTACAAGTCACTGCAAAATAATATCCCCATCAATATTTAATTTTTTGTGCAGTTTACGGGCAACATCTAAGGTGATTTCTCTTTTACCGCGCAAATATTCACTTACCCGGGTTTTGGGTACATCAATCAATTCGGCTAAATCTTTTTGTTTTAAGCCCATTTCGTACATGCGTAATTTAATAGTGTCAATTAAAGAGGGCAGCTCAATATTAAAATGTTTATCCTCGTAGTCTGCAACCAAATCCGATAAACGATCTAGCATTACAAAATCGGGGTTGTCGTAACTGTGATTGTCACCAACTTTAATTAATAGGGCGTCAACTTTTTCAAGTGCCTTTTGATAGTCGATTTCGTTTTCTATGCTTTTCATAATTCTGTTGCGTTTTGTTTATCGTATTCTGCATGAGTTCCTATCCATCTTACATATACTTTTTGTGATGGATAAATAACTATTGCCACTAACCGGAAATCATTTCCTTTGATATTAAATACTATTCTGTTGTTTCCAACATAATCAGCTGAAGCAAAGGTTTGTTTGAGTTCATTTAAGTTTTTCCATTCCGCTCTAGTGGTTTTCTTATACCATTCTTCAAGTGCTGTTTTACAGGCACTATGTTTCGTGTAATAATCAATAATCTTTTTTCTGCTTACAACTCTCATGTTGTCCTCTTTTCAAAGTTACAAAAAATGTAATTAAATAATCAAATATGTATTTTATTTTTTTTCTTAAAGTCAATAATCCACAATTTCCAGCTTCTCTAAAATGTCTGCCAGTTGGTCAAAGTCTTTGTAACCCGGGCGTATTTCTTCGCTGCCTTTTAAATGAATACCGGCTAAGTGGTGTATGAAATCTTCGCAATTAGCTTCGTTTATACCACTTCCTAATAAAACTTTGGTAGAAGTGATGGCTTCTATTTTTTGTGTTTCAACATCAGTGATTTCGTCTTTGTTAGAATGGTAAACTAAAAAATCGGGAGTAGCAGAATCCAAAGCCGCTAAATCTTCTGTAGATTCTACTTTTAAGAAAACCATATAACCTTCCAGCTGATTTACTAAAGCGGGGTCTTCCACTTGTACGGCTTTTAATTCGTACTTCTCAATTTTCTCTTGAATAGCATCAAGATCCGAAGAAGTAAATTCTCCCACTATAATTACGCCTTCTACCCATTGGGTAATGGCGGTAAATTCTTCAAATGAAATTTCTTTATCACCATCTAACGGAAAGCCTAAATAATCTACTTCCATGCCTGCACAGTAACGTGCATCTGTTAAATTGGTGATTTCCCCTACTTTTACAACCGTCTTTAAAGCCATTAAAATTCAAATTTTATCAAAAATAGCGTAATATCGTTAGAGCTAAAACTAATCTTCAAGAAAGGAATAAGAAGTATTGGTTATTTAGCGTTGAGTTAACATTAAAAGGGATATGTATAAGTTTTTGATAATTGCTTTGGGTATATTTTTCTTTTTGTCGTGTAAAAAAGGAGGGGAGTCACCTACGCCAGATTACGGACAAGATTATTTTGTTTATACCGACAGCATGCAGCAGGAGTATAAAATAACGTATTCGGAATACAATATCTTTGGGAAAGAAGTTACTGAAAGCTACTTAAAGGAAGTTTACGTTGATTTCCCGGAAACACCCAGAACCGACGATTTTAAGATTTACGTCTATAAAAAATCCAATCTGGAAACAGACTACCAATTAGATTCTGTAATGAGCGGAATTTACAACAGTGAAGAATATTTACGCAACGAGCACAACATTATTAAAACCAAACTGGCTTTTCCGTTAAACGCTAGCAAAAGCTGGGACGTAAATGCTTACAACACACAAGATACCTTGTTTACCGAAATGGTTTGGTACGATGAAGCGTATACGCTAAACGCAAACCAAATAGAAAAAACGCTAAGAACAGAAACCAAAAATCAACAAACGTTTATCTCGGATGAGCTTTCTTACGAAATCTATGGTCGAGAACTGGGCTTGTTAACAAAGGAAATCAGGGACTTGGGATTTCAGCCTGGGCAAGACACCATTGGTTATATTTATACCAAAACACGTATTAATCTTCCATGAGGATAGTCGCCGTTTTATGTTTATTTTTTCTTTATGCGGAAGGGTTTTCCCAACAGCATTATTTTATTCAGTTTACCGAAAAAGAAAATACAAGCTTCTTTTTAGAAAATCCAGAAATCTATTTATCGCCCAAAGCATTAGCCAGAAGAGAAGTTCAGCAGGTAGCTTTAGACAGCTTAGACGTTCCTGTTTCGGAAGTCTTTGTAGATTCAATCAGTAAGTACAATGTTGTTTACAGAGCCGCCTCTAAATGGCAAAACGGAATAGTGCTTAGTGCCAACATCCAAACGATTGATTCTATAGTAGCGATCGATTTTGTTTCTAAAATAGAATGTTTGGACTGTGGTTCAGCGTTCAGAATAAAAAATACACAACAAAGTGAAGGTTCGTTTTCTACTTCGGAAGCAGGGAACTTAGATTTAGGAATTCCCTACGCCCAAAGTTTAGGCTTAAACGGCAACGGAATACTAAGCGCTTGTTTTGATGCCGGTTTCGAAGGGGTTGACCAATGGCAGGGGGATATTTCATTTGAATACGATTTTCTAAATTATTCTAAGCTTTTACCCAACAATCAAGACGATCACGGAACGGCGGCCTTGTCTAGAATGATCGGCCAACTTGGTCCGGCAGATGAAGGCCGGTATTTTTTATTTAATACCGAAATAATAGCCACCGAAAGCCGATTAGAAGAATACAATTGGTTATTAGCGGCAGAAAAAGCCGATAGTATTGGCGTAGATTTTATCAGCAGTTCCTTGGGCTATAATTATTTTGATAACTCCAATTATGATTATACGTATTCAGACTTCGGGACAGAAAAAAGCATTGTTTCTTACGCTGCTAAAACGGCTTCCCTAAAAGGAATTATAGTGGTGAACAGTATTGGTAACGAAGGAAATTCACCGTGGTTACATTCCGTTTTTCCGGCCGATGTAGAAGAAGTAGTCACTGTTGGGGCTGTAGATCAATACGGAACAGTTACCAATTTTAGTTCGGTAGGGTACAACAAAGCCCCCAATGTAAAACCAGATGTAATGGCTTTGGGTAAAAATGTAGAAGTATTAAATCCGGCTGGGGAAGTGGTAACCTTAAACGGCACCTCTTTTTCTTGTCCGCAGATTACGGCTTTTTTAATGTTGCTGAAAGAACAGTTTCCTACAAAAAGCAATGCCGAATTAAAAGCAGCTTTGTTCTATTCCTGCGACCGATATCCCAATAAAAATTACGAATACGGTTACGGAATCCCTGATTTTGAAAGAGCATCTAAATACTTAGAAGACCCATTTTTTGAATTCCCCGAAGAAGCTTTTATCCTGAATCCTTCAAAGAATACACAATTGCAGTTTTCGGTAGGAGGGATTGAAGAAGAAGTTCTGGTGGAAGTGACTATTGGGAACGTAATGGGTGGTATTGAAGGGCGGTATAGCCTTCTTGCTGCAAAAGGATTTACTACATTAAATTTACAAAAAACACTGCCAACCGGTATTTATTTAGTTCAGTTGAAGTTTTTGGATAGGGTAGTGAAGAGTAAAGTGTTGTTTATTCCTTAGGTATTAGTATAAGCTGACTAGCTAAACTTTTACTAAGCTAAAACCAACTTGTAAAGTTACTGCAGCAGTTTATTTTTCAGTAAACAGCGTTTATAAGTTAATATTATAGCGGTATAATCAACTTTTTAAGCTATGGGTTCTTATTATAAAGATAAAATCCCGTATCTTCGTAATCCTTTAAATTTAGAAGGATTTTATTATGATTGAAATGGATATTACCCCTTTGTCTTCGTGGGCTGGAGTTGAAGGCAGACCTTTAATCATCTCGGGTCCGTGTAGTGCGGAAACAGAGGAGCAGGTTATGACCTCCGCAAGACTATTAAAAGAGCAGCATATAGATATCTTACGTGCTGGTGTTTGGAAGCCAAGAACGAGACCAAATAGTTTTGAAGGTGTAGGAGAAGAAGCTTTAAAGTGGTTAAAAGCCGCTAAAGAAGAGACTGGTCTTAAAGTAGGTACTGAAGTAGCCAACCCACAACACGTGGAGTTAGCGCTTAAATATGGTATTGATGTTTTATGGATTGGAGCTAGAACTTCAGTTAACCCATTTTCTGTACAAGAAATTGCAGATTCATTAGTGGGTGTTGATGTTCCTGTTTTGGTTAAAAACCCAATTAACCCAGATACTCAACTTTGGATTGGTGCTATTGAGCGTATCTATGGTGCAGGAATTAAGAAAATTGCTGCTATCCACAGAGGTACTTCTGCATACGACAAAATTAAATATAGAAATAAACCTATGTGGAATATGGCTATTGAACTGAAACGTTTGATTCCTAATATTCCTATTATTAACGACCCAAGTCATATTGCCGGTAACAGAAACCTTATTTTAGAGGTGTCTCAAAGAGCAATGGATTTAGGTTTAGACGGTTTAATGATTGAAGCACATCCTTCTCCGGATGACGCTTGGTCTGATGCTAAACAACAAGTAACGCCACAAGTGTTAGGAGAAATTTTAAGTCAATTAAAAATCCGCAACGTAAGTACGGATAACGTTGATTTTAATTTATCTCTTGACGATTTAAGAGAGCAAATAGATTCAGTTGACAGAGAGTTAATTGAAGCTTTAGCGCACCGATTTAAAATTGTTGAGCAAATTGGTGAATTTAAGAGAGATAATAACATTACTACTCTTCAGATGAACCGTTGGGACGGCTTACTTAAAGATCGCAAAGAAAAAGCGCTTAAGCTTGGTGTAGATCAAACATTTGTTGGTGAAGTTTTTAAAATGATCCACAAAGAGTCTGTTAAGAAGCAAAGCGAGATCATGAACACAGAGAATAAAAATATAGATGCACAATAATAGGTTAGAGAGCCTAAATATTTTCATTTCAAAAAATATAGCTTTCTCTTTAGAAAGTGTCCTTAACAGGAAAGAGTATTCAAAGATAGCAGTGTTGGTAGATGAAAATACCTATCAACACTGCTATCCTCTTTTAGAGGACTTCCTACCAGAGCATACGCTTATTCAGATTAAAAGCGGTGAAGAACAAAAGACCCTAGACACGTGTCAGATTATTTGGCAAGCGTTAACGGATAATGCTTTTGATCGTAAATCACTACTGATCAATTTGGGCGGCGGTGTTATTGGGGATATGGGTGGTTTTTGTGCTTCAACCTACAAAAGGGGGATTGAATTTATTCAAATACCTACTACTTTATTAAGCCAAGTAGATGCCAGTGTTGGCGGAAAATTAGGAATCGACTTTAATAACTTCAAAAATCATATTGGTGTTTTTAAAATCCCCGAAGCGGTACTTATTAATGTAGATTTTCTAAATACCCTTCCACCAGCTGAATTACGTTCTGGTTATGCAGAAGTGATTAAACATTGTTTAATTGCCGATGCTAATAAGTGGAAAGAGCTGCGTACTTGCGAAATGGGTAATTTAGATTGGGAAAAAATTGTTGAACATTCGGTAGCTATAAAAGCAGAGGTGGTAGACAATGACCCATTAGAAAAAGGACTAAGAAAGATCTTAAATTTTGGGCACACTATTGGGCACGCGGTAGAAAGTTATTTCTTAGATATGCCAGATAGAAAGTTATTGCATGGTGAAGCTATTGCCATTGGTATGGTAGCGGAAGCATTTTTAGCTTGTGAAAAAGGGTTTATTAAGATTGAAGAAGTAGATAAGATAAAAGCCTATATTTTATCAGTTTTCGGACATCATTTTATTGAACAAGAACATATGGGAAAATTAATTCCATTAACTGTTCAAGATAAAAAGAATGAAAATAATCTTGTGTTAGCATCCCTTCTAGAAGAAGTTGGTAAAGCCAATTTTAATATAGAACTGAATGCCGAAGAAATTACAAGAGGTTTAGAATATTACAATCAATAATATATTAGTTGAGCAGAAGTTTCTTGTAAGCTTCTGCTTGATTTTTTCTAGTGTATTTCAATACTTCGGCTTCCTTACCTAAATAGTTAGTAGCGTTTAGCATTTCTTCTAGAAACTGAACTACTTTTTCAGTATCATCCGTAAAATGGAAGGTCTTTCCGGCATTACATTCTTCTAAAATTTTAGCACCATCACCATCTGGATTACCAATACATAAAATAGGTCTTTTAGCCCCCATGTATTCGTACATTTTACCGGGCAGAATACCATCTTCGTTTGGCGTATTATTCAGTATTAATAATAGAATACCCGATTTACACATGAGGGATGTTACTTCATGGTGAGGTATATATTCTTTAAAAACTACGGTGCTTTGGAGCTGGTAATGTTTTATTCTTTCCTGAATGAGAGTGTTTACTTTCCCGTAAATTTCAACGTTTAATAATTTGTTTAATTCTGGCTTTTTAGTCAATAAGGCCTGTAGAGATTCCCATAAAATATCCGGATTCCTGTCGGCGTTCATAAAACCAAAATACCGAATAGTATAAGAGTCTATTTTGGTGTTTTCGGCAGAAGTAAAATCGGCATCATCATAACCATTAAAGATTACTTCAACGTTACGTTGGTATAAATTGGCATAGGTTTTTGCCCAACTGGGGCTTACCGTAATTACATGATTAGCATGATTAAAAACTGCTTTTTCTAAACGGAAGTGTTTTTTTCTGGCACGTTCATTCATCCCTAACTGATCAAAAAAATCAATAAATGTCCAAGGGTCTCTAAAATCGGCTAGCCAATTTAATTCGGGGAATTTCTTTTTCAGTTTTAAAGCAATAACATGCATACTGTGCGGTGGTCCCGTGCTAATAATGGTATCTATTTTTTCAGCCTGAATATATTTTTTTAAATAAGAAACCGAAGGGGAAATCCAAAACATTCTAGGATCTGGGATAAACACATTGCCTCTTACCCAAGTCATTAATTTTGAAATCAACGAAGGTTTTTTGTTTGCTGAAGGGAGGTAATTGCTGTGGTTCTGTTTTTTACCACTTAATAACCCTAGTATTTTATAGGGCTCAATAATTTTAGTTCTAACTACCTTTATGTTAGCATGTATTTCTTTTAATAAAGCTTCGTCATTAGCGGGAACTTCCGGGTTTTCAGGTGTGTATACATGAAAATTAAAATCATTAGCCAAGTATTTGCTCATTTTTAGCCAACGCTGTACACCTGCACCGCCGGAAGGAGGCCAATAGTAAGAAATTAAAAGGATGTTTTTTTTAGGCATATAATTGGTTGAAAACCACTTTGTGAAAGCATTTAGACCACAACTTTATTAATTGTAGAGAGACCTTCTTTTAAAACAGAATAATGTTCTAATTTAGATTTTCTTTCTTATCTGTGAAAGCGTGGGAGTAGTTAAAAAGCAGGGCGGGATAGCCACAGTCATTATTTATATAGGAATAGCTATTGGTTACTTAAATGTAGCTATTCTAATGCCTAAATATTTTACCGAAGAGGAAATAGGTCTTCGTGCATTAATCGTTGATTTTGCCACGGTATTTAATCAGTTTGTGCTTTTTGGTTTTAATGCAGCTATTCAGCGTTATTATCCTCGTTTTAAAGACGCAGATAATGGAGAGGTGAAAGGACTCTTAAGTTTTGGTTTAGTTATACCAGTTATTTTATTTGCTGTAGGTTCTGGGATAGTCTTTTTGTTTCAAGATGATATATTAAGTTTTTACCAAGAAAAATCCACTGTATTTACGGGTTATTTTTATCTAGTCTATTGGCTTACTTTAGGGTTTACACTTACTATGATTCTAGAAACCTATTGCAAGACTTTTCTTAGGATTATAATCCCTCAAATGTTAAAAGAGGTATTTATTAGGATTTTCTTTTTTATCAAGTATCGTGCTGTTTGCTTTAGGTTTTATAGATTTAAAAACATTTTTTAATCTTTTTGTTGTAGCATATTTAGTAAGTACGATCTTATTAATAATCTATATTTTCATTCGTAAAAAATTAGATTTTTCCATCAATTGGAAAGTAGTTAATAAACCTTTTCTAAAAGAAGTAATGGTATTTTCATCGTTTGCTTTTTTGACCTTAGCATCGGGTTCGTTAGTTATAAAAATGGACACTATGATGATAGGTTCTATAATAGGAATTGGAGATGTAGGGGTCTATGCCATAGCTGTTTTTATAGCAACACTAATAGAGGTGCCAAGAAGATCGTTAACGTCTATAAATGCGCCGTTGTATTCTAAATTTATTGCTGAAAACAATCACGAAGAATTAAGTAAGCTTTACAGCAGATCTGGTGAAATACTACTTTTAGCGGGTGGGTTTGTTTTTGCCGGTATAATAATCAACTTAAAAGAAGTTTACGAGGTGATACCAAACGGTGTGGTTTATGAAAAAGGCTTCTATGTGGTGGTTTTTATAGGTTTGTGTAAAGTTGTAGATATGATGTTTAGCAACAACAGCGAGATTTTAGCTTTTTCTAAATATTATAAATACAACCTTATTTTTTTAATATTAATGTTGGTTTCAGCAATAATTTTAAATTATTTATTCATTAATGAATGGGGCATTGCAGGTGCTGCTTTGGCAACCTTAAGTTCATTTTTGTTTTACAACTTGGTTAAATATTTTTTCTTGAAAAAGAAGATGAATATTTCTCCGTTTAGTGGCTCAACAATAAAAATAATTTTCTTCTTAACTATAACAGCCCTACCGTGTTATTATATTTCGTTTACTAGTATCCCACTTATGAATATTATAATTCGGTCTATAATATTTTCTTTAACTTGTTTAGCGGGATTCTCTTTTTTAGGAATTTCAAACGAAGCCAACCAAATAATTAAGCAAATTCGTAATAAGATTATTAAATAGGCAATACGTAGAATACTTAGAATAAGACGTGATTCGAATTTCAAACTGTCGAAAAAAATACTAAATTCGCCAAGCCTTCAAAAGTAGCAAATATGAAAAAAATCGCAGTACTTACATCAGGGGGAGATGCACCAGGAATGAACGCTTGTATTCGTGCCGTAGTACGTACAAGTTTATACTATAATATGGAAGTTGTAGGGGTTGTAAAAGGATACGACGGCTTAATGAATGGAGCCTTCACACCTATGAACAGCCGTTCTGTAAGTAACATTATACAAAAAGGGGGTACGATTTTAAAATCGGCCCGTAGTGAAGAATTTAGAACTGTTGAGGGTAGAAAGAAAGCTTACATTCAGTTAAAGGAAAACGGAATAGAAGGTTTAGTAGTAATTGGCGGTAACGGTACGTTTACCGGTGCCAAGTTATTTTACGAGGAACATGGTTTTCCAATTGTAGGTTGCCCAGGAACTATTGATAATGACTTATTCGGTTCTGATTTTACAATTGGTTACGATACTGCTGTAAATACAGCTTTAGACGCCATAGATAAAATTAGAGATACCGCAGATGCCCACGATAGAGTTTTCTTTATAGAAGTAATGGGTAGAGATACGGGTTACATTGCTGTTAGATCTGCCATTAGTGGTGGTGCAGAAATGGCCATTATACCAGAAAACAGAATTACTGTTGAAGATGTAATTGCACGTCTCTCTGAACAAGCTTCTTATACAAGTGCTTCTCATATAATTGTTGTAGCCGAAAGAGAAAAAGCAGGTGATGCTTTAGAAATAGCTGCACAAGTAAAAAAAGCAGTTCCTAACTTAGATACTAAAGTAACTACATTAGGCCATATACAAAGAGGTGGTTCTCCTACCGCTGCAGACCGTGTATTGGCTAGCCGATTAGGTTTGGGCGCCGTAGAAGGTCTAAGAAATGGTGAAAAATGCAAAATGGTAGGTGTTATAGATCATAAATTGGTTTATACGCCGTTCAAAGATGCTATTGAAATGCATAAACCAGTAAACCAGGATTTGGTAAGAATGATAGATGTATTAAACGGACGCGTTTACTAACAAAATAATGTTAGTTGCGCTCGTGGTGGAATTGGTAGACACGCTATCTTGAGGGGGTAGTGGCCTACGGCTGTGGGGGTTCGACTCCCCCCGTGCGCACATTTTAAAAAAATATGCTATCAAGATATAGGTAGCATTCATACAAAAAAGGCGAAGCTTATTATAAGCTTCGCCTTTTTTGTATGTAAAGTACTTATACCCATTCGTGTTTATACATATTAAAACCAGTATACATACTGTCCCGAAAAGTGTGTCTATAGTTGAAAAAGGGTTTCCCACAATTAACTTCATAATAGTTTAGCCATAATTAACGGCGTTGGTTTTCCACTGTTAACTTCGTAGCTAGATTACAAATATTATTATGGAAGAGTTAAAGCAGGAAACCGAGTTCCCCCGATAAAGTGGTAAATGAGATTTAGGGTTATGGTATCAGACTTTAACCCTGTCTTCAAATATAGCTAAAAATAAGTAAAAATCAACTTCAGAGTATCATAAATTCCCATATTCAAGAAGAACATGGATTGAATGACTTGTTCTCCATGCTGGTAAATGGGTTGATGTTAAGCGAAAGAAATACGTTTTTACAAGAATCTACAGAAGGTATAAATAAAGGTAATGGATACCGTCATGCTCAAAAAGCAGGTATAGGATCAAAATTGCAGTTAAAAATCCCTAGAGATCGCCTTGGAGTGTTTCGTCCGGTGATATTAGGCTTATTAAACGAACAAGAAGAACAGATAAAAGATCTCTGTTTTGAGCTATACGGAAAAGGATTAACTACTCGTCAAATAGAAAATGTAGTAGAAAACATTTATGGAACTAGTTATAGCAAAAGTAAAATCTCTAGAATCACTACCGATTTTTCTTCCTTAGTAGAATCATGGCTTGAAAGACAATTAGATACCTACTATCGGGTTGTTTACATTGATGCTATTCATGTAAAAGTAAGAAGAGAAACAGTAGCCACAGAAGCATTTTATGTTTTACTGGGTTTAAAAGACAATCACACAAGAGAAGTTTTAGGTATAGTCAATATACCCCAAGAATCCGCATCAGGCTGGCAGGAAGTATTAGAAGACATTAAATCAAGAGGTGTAGATAAAGTAGGTTTATTTGTATTTGATGGCTTAACCGGACTTGAACACTAACATGTAGTAGGAAAAGTATTCTCATCAAGCCTGAAACAAAGCTGTGTTTTACATTTTCAACGAAATTTAAATAAACATATCCGAAAAACAGATAGAGAAGAATTTAACGCAGATATGAAAAAAGTATTCAATCCAGATGATGTATTTAATACACCTAAAGATGGAATTAAAAACTTAAAAGAAACCCTTGTGAAATGGGCGAAAACATACCCTAAATTAAAATCAACCATAGAGAAAGAGGATTTAGACAACCTGTTTACCTACTTAAATTTTGATTACCGAATAAGAAGAATGATCTATACTACAAATTGGATTGAAAGATTAAATAAATCCTTTAGAAGAACCTTGAAAATGAGAAACGCTTTACCTAATCCTAAAGCAGCTATTACACTGATGGGCTACGTAGCAATGGAGATGGAAGAAAAAACTTACAGCTACCCCATTAGTAATTTTAAATTTGATGATAACTTTAGTAAAATCTAGCTACGAAGTTAACAGTGGAAAACCCTACTAGCAGACACACTAATATGGACAGTACCGTATATGGAAGAGTTACACAAAAAGCTTCATCAAGAAAAATTATTAGACGATGTTCCTTTTCAGCTTTTGGAAGCTATAGAATCCAAAAAGTTGATTTCAGTCTATTATGAATTACGGCTAATGCTCTATTTTGGTATACTCTTGTTTACAGGTAGTGTTGGTTATATGGTTTATCAAAACATCGGGGATATTGGCCATATAAGCATCATGTTACTAATGTTAGTATGTATAGCGTTGGGCACGTATTATATTTTCCAAAAGGCGAAACCATACCGTTCTTCAGAAATAAAAATAAGCCATATTTATTTAGATTATATGGTAGTATTGCTTGCTTTGTTTCTAATTTCTTTGTTTACCTATTTACAGGTATATTTTGATTTAGTAGAACTTCTTTTTAACTGGACATCCTTTATAAGTGGTGTTTTGTTTATGTTGTTAGCCTATCGTTTCGATAATAAAATGGTTTTATCTATGGGGATTACAGCATGGGCTGCTGTTCTGGGGCTAAGTATTTCTCCAGTAAACTGGGCACAAGGGGAATGGCTAAAAGGTACTGATTTATATGTTTTAAGTTTTGTTTATGGGATGTTTCTTTTGATTTTAGGGAAAGTAATGGAAATAAGAAACATAAAAAAGCACTTCCTATTTACCTACCATAACTTTGCTTTACTATTACTTTTTGTTGGCCTTATTGCTTTTATGTTTGATTCTAATTATGGAATAACCACAGCGTTTGTATTAATAGTCTTAGCTATTTTTATAGGCTGGTACAGTTGGAACCAAAAATCCTTTTTGTTCTTTTTTTACTCATGTTTAAGTGCTTATATAGCGTTTACCTACTTGGTGTTTTCCATAGATAATATTTGGGAATTGGCCTTTTTTTATTTTCCGTTAACCTGTATAAGTGGTGTAATTCTTTTAGTTAAAAATAGAGTACATTTTTCTGATGAACATGAATAATATAATAGCCTACAACATAGAAGATGTGCGTAAAAAGAATACCTTATTAACCGTTAAAACGTGGTTCAAAGCTGGCTGGATTAACGATACACAATGGAATACAATAAAAGAACAGTATAAAACAGATTTGTATTCCCCGTCTGTATTAATGCGGTTGTTCTTGTTTTTTGTTACCTGTTTGGGTACTTCAACCATTGCCATAATGTTCACTTTTATGTTCGAATTAGTTGATAGTGAAACAGGAATTCGTGTGTTGTTGTTGCTTTTAGGAACAACACTAATGTTCTTTACAGAATATACCATGATTAAAGAAAATAATCATTTTAAATCGGGGGTCACAGAAGCTGGTTATTATGTAGGTCTCAGTTTTCTGTATTTTGGTTTTCTTGGTATTGAATATAATTATGTAAGCCTTTATGCTGTTGTAGCCTTGATTTTCTTCAGTTTTGCAGCTTTACGATATTTAGACTTAGTAAGTATTTTAGGAGCTATAATAAGCTTTCTGTGTCTTTTGTTTTTTGTGTTTGAACCAATAATGGCATTTCTGCCTTTTTTGGTAATGTTCACGTTTTTAGGGTTGTTTTACTTGAGTAAAAAAGTGGAAAAGAAAGTAGCTGCGGTTCTTTGGAAAGATCATTTTACGGTGTTTAATACTGCAGCTTTAATGTTGGTATATTTGGGAGGAAATTATTTTGTTGTCCGTGAAATGAGTCAGGAAATGATGGGATTTACCTTAATGGAAGGAGAAGACATTCCTTTTGCATTTTTGTTTTATGCCTTTACCTTTTTAGTCCCAATAGGATATTTGTATTGGGGTATTCTGAAAAAAGAAATACTGTTTATCCGTGTAAGTTTATTAACGCTTACGTTGTCTGTAATTACTATAAAATATTACTACAGTTTAGGGTACCCAGAAGTAACGTTGACGTTGGCCGGGGCAGTGATGATTGTATTAGCCTTATTGCTTTTAAATTATTTAAAAACCATTAAAAACAGCTTTACCCGAGAACAATTGTTGACTTCTAAATGGGATAATTCTGATCTTACCGCTTACATCGCTTCTCAAACCTTAGGTGGTAATGCTATTGATGATGAAGCCTTCAAAGGAAGTGGTGGTGAATATGGTGGGGCGGGAGCAAGCAGTCAGTTTTAGAAGTAGCTAACCTTTTTAACATTTTAGACTGATACTGAAAAGAGACTTTTTTTAGCATGTTGTATTTGCTCAAGAACGAGAGGATATATATTCATTAAAAGTAAAATGGTTTAATTTAAGGTTTGTTTATGATCTGCTTATAATTCTTCAACTCTTTATTAGGCGCAATAACTGTTCGGTTGTTCCAGATTTCTGGGAAGTGCGCATATTCTTTCTTGAATTTTATAGTAGCGGGTTCTCTTACATTTTCAAAAATATTTTCTTCTAGTGGTCTACGGTTTAAGAATAGTATTTCTTTGGTGGTGGTACTGTTAAAATATAAGTCGGCATGAAGCTTTATTTGGTTTAGTTTCTTATCCATGAAAAAGCGCTTTTGTTTTTTCTTTACGGTGAATTTCCGGTTGATGGATACCATTTCTTTTTGTTGCGTTTGTATGTATTTGATCACATAGATGCTATCTAGTTTCTCATAAATTACGTGGCCTTTTTTATAGTTTATGGCATGACCGACACCTAATAACTGAAACTTTTCGCTTTGTTTTCCTTCGGCATAGTCAAAATCAATTTGCAGCAGACCATACGTTAGAGCAGAAATATATATATTCCCCTGAAACAGTCCTGTTTTTTCAGGAATAAAAGAAATAACATAGACCAATTCATCATTGAAAATGGTCATCTCCTCTTTGGTGTATTGGTATTTTTTTGGTGAAGTTAAAAACTCCCAATTGTCGCCTTCGGGAGAAGCATAATTTTTAAGTAAAGAACCGATTTCTGTTTTTATATAATTTGAGGCAATGTGATAGTTTATAGTGTCTTCTCTGTTAGTGTTCCAGCTAGTATCAATGCCTTCTTTACCAAATTTAAATCCTAAGATCCCCGTTTTAAATTGATAATAGGTGTCTTCGTTTTGGGCGGTTTGTTCTATGTCGGTAAAAAAAGTGCTAAGATTTTCTTCCATCTCTTTCGCTATTTTTTCCATAGAACCTTCTTCTAGAGAAATGGCTTCAACCGCAAGTAGTTTGTGGTCTTCGTTTAAACTGTATAAGTCTAAAATAGCATCTTGGTATTCTATAAACGTATTGGGTAGCTGATTAAATAAATCGTTAAAAAGCGCCATGTCTAGCCCTACAAAATCACTCTCTTTTACAGTTAATTTATTGGTTTTTGAAAAAGGAGTTTTTACATAATTGTGGTAATAAAGACGGCTAAGCTGATTTAATTTTGGGTGATTTTTGTCGTAATTATCCAACACTAGTTTAATGATTTCTTCAGCAGTTAAAGGTCTAGAAGAAACTTCAACTTCTTTAAGTTTGGTAATATAAGGTTCTAAATAAACTACGGAACGTTTCTGTAATTCTTCTGCCGTAATTGTGTAGTTTGTGTATCCCATATAGCTGAAGACTATAAGTGCTTTTGGATCTACGTTTTTACTGCTTAATATAAAATGTCCTTCGCTGTTACTAACGGTGCCTTGGAGCGGATGAATAATCTTAATATTGGTGAAGGGCAGGGGTTCTTTTGTTATGGCATCGGCAACCGTTCCCGTAAACGGGTTGTCTTGGCCAAATGCCGTAAAGCATATCCAGAAAATTAAAAGGCTTAAATACTGTTTCATTCGGTTTAATCTTCTAAAATTACACTTTGAGAACCTGTGTTTATCATATGTTGGAAATACCTTTTTGATCTAATTACAAACTACGGTGAATTAGACTTTTTTCCTAGTTGCTTCATTTTGTTTCCGTTTAAAAAAATGAGTTTAAAAAAGTGTAATGTTAAGTTGTTGATAGTTAGTGAGTTTTTTTATTTATTGTTAACGGCAGAAAAAGTGGGTATGTTTTTTGAAATACAACCAATAACTAATAGCCGTGTATTAGTTTTGGGACTGTCTAATTTAGAATGAGAAAATACATTATCGTTTTGGTACTACTTTACTTTAGTTTAAGTAAAGCAGTATACGCATCACCTGTTTATAGTTGTTTTTATGATCAATCAGATTCTGTTCATTTAAATAATGTGAAAAAACTGCCTTTTAAAACCATTGAAAAATCAATTAACAATGGTTTTAAAAATGGGGTTTATTGGTTAAAGATTGATCTACATACTTCAGCTTTAGGGGAATATTATTTAGAAATTCCGCATGCACATGTTATAGATGCCCAATTTTATACTAAACAATTAGTAGAAATTCCGCTTACAAAAAAGCGAAGATTTGTTACGTTCAAATTTCAGCATAAAAAAATAAAGGGGGTTTATTACCTAAGAGTAAATTGCACTAAAGAAGCCGCCATACCTATCCGCTTAGCGCAGTCTGAAGATTATGTTAAGCGTATACACAACTGTTTGTTAAAGTTGGGGGGGTATTATGGTATTGTGCTTTCCGTATTGGTCTTTCATTTGTTTTTTTATCTTAATTCTGGAAAGAAAACCTACCTGTATTATACATTTATGCTTATCTCTTTAACGCTTACTTTGGGTTACAGAGATGGATTTTTATATTACTATTTAGGAGATCATTGGATAACCAGACATGTAGAGCCCCTGTTTAATTGGTCAATTGCTTTGGCAGCGGTATTGTTTACACATGATTATTTACAGTTTAATAAATATTTACCAAACTACCATAGGTGGGGAATTGTTACCTTAATACTACCAATCTTCGCTTATGCTTTGTACGGTATTAATTACAATTATTTTTATTTTGTACTTACCGAAAACCTTATAATTTTTTCCTTAACAGTGTATTATTCGGCTTGTTTTTTTGTGTACAATAAGAATTTATATGCAAAGTTTTATGCCTGGGCATATGGGGGTATGATGGTGATGTGCTACATGTACTACAACAGCGGTTTTTATGGAATAGACTTCCTGGAAATTAGTACCAATGTGTTTAGAATAGGAGGTGTTTTTGAGATGTCCGTGTTTACGTTTGCTATTACCTACCAGTCTAAAATATTAAACAAAGAAAATAGAAAATTGCAACTAGACTTAGAAAGTAAGAATAAAGAGTTAACCACTTTTACCATGCAATTTGTTGAAAAGAATACCGCACTCAGGGAGGTAGAGGAGGAGCTTAATGATCTAAAATCAGCTTCAATAGAAGACAATAAATCTTTGGTAAAAATCAAGAAAAATATTACTAGAGCTTTAGGGGCAGACAATTCTTGGGAAGAATTTAAGATTCGGTTCGAAAGTGTAAATACAGATTTTTATAAACACATTAAAAAGGAATTTCCAGAGTTGTCTAATGCTGAAATTAAGCTAGCGGCATTAGTAAAACTTAAGTTGTCAATTAAAGAATCAGCGGCTCTTTTGAATAATAGCGAACGTTCTGTGGTATCTGCTAGGTCTAGATTACGGAAGAAATTTAGACTTACCAAGGAAGATAATTTGTATGATTTTATAGATAAGTACTGATTTTATAAAAACCTATAGGATAACCTAAAGTATTGTAAAACAATATATTGTATATAGTGTTACATTTTTGTTACATAAGCTTTCATTTCATTTTAAGGTATGAAATGAAATAAGTGACCATTATTGTTTTAGTCAAAATATGACAATAAATATGTCTGGAAAACCAATTTTAAAAACGAGTGATGAAAAGAACCATAATGGAGCAAAACCCTCATTACAGTATTTTATAATATTAGAGATTCAGAGCACATATGATACGGCCGATGGAGCCAAGAAATTTTTCTATGATATAAAAGGTGAGCGGTTAATGATTCTTAAAAAGAAGGTAGAAGAAAGGTATTTTTTAGCTCTACCAAAGATTTATACAGAACAAGAATCGTCTAGAATTTTAACTGAAATTATAGAAGGTGGCTTTTCGGGTGCCTTTAGATTATCCGTTACAGAGGCAGAGTTAGTTTAAGAATTTTTAATAGACTGTAGATTTTGTTTTGTTTAACAGAGATTAACGTCTACATTCATCCCAAGCTAATTGAGCAGCCTTTACCCTATCTTTTATATTTTCTTATAAATTCTATTATGTTGTTACGGACCAGCTGTGAATTGACGTTTGATATATCAGTTCCTACCCCTTTTATTTTAATGTTACGGCCCAGAAGCGGTGATCAACAATGGGTGGAAAGAGAATCGTATAAAGTATTCCCTAGTGTTCCTGTATATGAATTTACAGATCACTTTAGTAACCTCTGCCAACGCTTAGTAGCCCCGCCCGGCATTTTTTCATTAAAGACATATGCAGATGTACATACTATGGATGTGGTAGATCAAATGCCAGGTGCCCCTTTTATAGAAATTCAGAATTTACCAAACGCTGTTTTAGGTTATTTACTCCCTAGTAGGTATTGTGAGTCCGATCGGTTTAACGAAATGGCGCTTTCTATTACTGCAGGAAAAAATCCAGGTTACGATCAAGTACAAGCCATAGAAGATTGGTTAAGAGAATCTATAAGTTATATCCCTGGTAGTAGCGATTATCCAGTTTCGGCAGTAGAAGTAAACAACAGGCAAACAGGTGTATGCCGTGATTTATCACATTTAGGTATTGCACTTTGCCGAAGCATAAGTATACCTACCAGAATGGTAGTAGGCTATCTTTATAACTTAAAACCAATGGATTTACACGCTTGGTTTGAAGCCTATGTTGGTGATCGTTGGTATACGTTTGATGCCGTTCATGACGAAGTTAAAGGAGGTTATGTAGCTATAGGCTATGGCAGAGATGCGGCAGATGTGGCGGTATATAATCAGTTTGGACCAGCTGTGTACCCTTCTCAACAACTAATAGGGGTAGAAAAGGTAGTGAAGAAGATTTAAACCAATACTGTTTTAAAATTTCGGACATTGCGGTCTTCTATGGCTAAGATCGTTTTTGTTTTTATTAGGAATGGTATATACTAAGGTGATTTCATGGCTACCACCAGTATCCATAGTCAGCTTAGATAGCGTGGCATCATAACTATAGCCAACTCTAATATTTTTAAGTACTAAACCAACAATGAAAATTAATGCGTCTCGGTTGTTTTCATCTGTGTCATACCTTTTAAAAGTAATTCCTCGGTAAAGTAATCCTAATGCTAAAATGTTTATTCGGCCATAAACACCAAGGTCTAATTGGTCTGACTTACCTTGGGATTTGTACAAAAAAGTAGGAGAGATGCTTTTTTCTTCATTTTCTTTATCTACATAACGTCTTTTCCATTCTGGGCTTAACATGAATTTATACCCACCAAATAAGCTAATTTTTGCGGGTAATCGTTTGTCTTCCTCATAACCGATCTCATAAAAAGATTGATTAGGTCGGGTTAAATTGTGAATAGACAATCCAGCCCAAAAATTATTAGAGGTAAGAAGTGCACCGGCAGCAAAATCTACATAAGAAAATGAAGAATTAGATAGGTCTTCATTATTGTCTCCGCCTACATATCCATTGTTAGAATATTGAGAACCAAAAGTTAAGCTTTGGGCATCAATTCTTCTATTTACAAAAGAAGGTTGAATCCCCATTCTTAGAATAATTTTTTTAGTCAATTCGGCCTCGTAACTATAGACAGCACTTACTTCAGTAGTTTTCAAATTTGAAGGAGTTATGTTATCATAACTCACCATAAGAGCAACACCGCTATGAAAAGAAGTGAAATGATGGTCTACAGATGCTGTAGTGGTGATGTAATTGGCTTCTAAGCCTGGCCACTGGTTTCTATACGCTAAAATCCCTCTAGTGGCGTGTTCGGAGCCTGCAAAAGCGGGGCTTAAATACAATGCGTTTGCATAAAACTGAGAGTATTGTGGCATCTGAGCCCAAACTAATTGGGTTATAAAACTTAACATCAATAATGGAATTGATTTCAGTATAAAGGTTTTTAAATTTATCATTATCTAATTACTGTAATGCTCCCTGTAATTTGTTTTAAGGTTCCTTCATCAAGTGTACCCGGAATGCTTTTGTATTTAATAACCCAAGGATAACTACCTACAGGCATCATTTTCCCTTTGTAAATTCCGTCCCACATCTGATTACGGTCATCAGTCATAAAAATAACTTCGCCCCAACGGTTAAAGATTCTCATTTCAAAATCGGTAAAATTCTTTCCAAATACTTGTAGTTCATCATTATTGCCATCGTAGTTTGGAGAAAAGGCATCGGGCACAAAAATTAACGATTCACATTTATTGAGTACTTCAATTTCTTTAGATAACAAACAACCGTTTTTGTCCCAAACCGTGACGTCATAATAACCTTCGTCTGATACTGTAATACTTTGTATAGTATCACCTGTATTGCTCCATAAGAAAGATTCTCCCCAGTTTGCGCTTAGTATTAACTCATTTTCCAGAAAACAGTGAATAATTTTTTCTTGATCAAAAATCGGAACCGTAGGCAAATGATTAACTTTTACAGAAACTGTTTTAGTAAGCGAAGCACAATTGTAGTTGTTATAGGCTGTTACGTAATAATTACTTGTTTTTTCTGGTGCTACAGTAATTTGTTGGCCGTATAAACTATCGGGTAACCATAAATACTTTATTCCTCCTGTAGCAGATAACACAATAGAATCGCCTTCACAAATGGGGGAGGTAGACGAAGCATTTACCGTGGGCACGGGATTGATTTGTGTGATTTCTACCGTGTCTGAACCAACACAACCATAGTTATCGGTTACACTAAGCCAATATTTTCCTACAGCATCGGTTTGAAAAGTTTTGTTGCTGGTGATAGCTGTATTGTCGTTCCAAGTATACTTTGTGTATCCATTTTCAGCCTTAAAAAGAGCTTTATTACCTTGGCATAATTCTATATCCGAACCTAAATCTACAATGGGCAAAGGTTTAACAATTATGTTATAAGTGATAATACTGTCACAGTCTGCTGTTAAAATAGTATCCGGGTAACTACCGGCTAAAGAATAAATTTTAGAATTAATCACGGTATCACTGCCGGCACACAATTCAATTGGGATACTCTCCCTTAAATAATCAATTTCCGTAATAGTGATTTCAATAATACTATCACAGGTCCCGTTCGAAATGGTGTCTTTAAAAATCCCGGGGCTATCGTAGGTTTTGCCTTCAATAATAGTACTTCCGTCTTTGCATATTTCTTCGGAATAAGTCCCTTTTAGATAGTTACTAAAAGCGATGTTGATGGTTAAAATACTGTCGCACCCAAACGTACTTAACGTGTCTTTATAGCTTCCCACTTCGTTGTAAAAGTTGCCCTCTATTAAAATATCGCTACCCGGACATATTGTTGCGGAAGTTGAGCCCGTGAGGTAGTCTTTTACATATAAATTCATTGCAACAATACTATCACATCCCGTTGAAGTTGGTATAGTATCCGTATAAATTCCCGAGGAGGTGTATAGTTTAGAACCGAATGAATAAGTGTTTCCAGGGCATATAGTGTCGTACAACTCAACATTGCTTTGTGCCAGTAAATGATAAGTATCAGTAAAAGTTTCTGTACAACCGTTAATGTTTACCAACTGCTTTACCGTATAAGTACCAGTATCAGCAAAAGTGATGTTGTTAAGTATTAATGAGTCTCCAGAGAAAGTGCTGTTGTTAGGTCTAGTCCAGTTATAAGAATAGTAAATAGAAGAGGGGTAAACAATTTGAGCATTCGAACAACTAACATCAGCCGACAAAGGCTCGAACTCAATATTAGTAAGCGAAACATCCACCACAGAGGCATTACCACATTCGTCGTAAATACGGGCTCTATAAACACCTTCTGTATTTATAGCAAATGAATTGCTGGTTTGTCTGGGGAATGTTTCCGGGCCTGAAATTATTTCGTATTCGTAAGGCGGGGTACCTTTTGTGCTATCCGGTATTAGCTCTACAAAAATATCGCCATTACAAATAATTTTATTGTACGTGTAAATTTTAGGACTTTCATAATCTAGGATTTCTATCTCTTCTCTAATGAAATAACAATCATCATTACCGGTTTCTCTAAAATCTTCAGCTAAATAGTGGTAAGGCGAGTATCTAAAAATAAAATCTCCTGGAGGAACATTAACAATAGAATCTATAACATTATTAGTAGTTGGCTGATGAAATTTACTTTCAGAATAACCGCCATAATTATATAATTCGGCTGTTCCTTTAAAACTATAAGTTATGTCATAATGTAATTGGTTTTTACCGGTGCAATTGGGTTTTTGATAAATGGAGTAACCTATATTAGAAACATCGTTTTGTGTAATCTCAAAATCTCCTTGTAATTCATTATTGCAATCGTCTACTACTTTATATGTGTAATTACCTGCAGGCATGTTGTTTATATAAAAGTAGCCATAAGATGCTGTTCCACCATATAAGGAGTATGTTTTAGGGTATGTAAAAGTATTGTTGTACTCAAAGTTTTTTTGTGTATTAATAGATTGTGCAGGCCCGGATTCTATTATTAATGTTGGTGCTGTACTAAAATCCCTAACAAATATTTTAACAAATGTGGATGAATCGGTACAGAAACTAGGTCTGAATTGTATTGGTCCAGCCAACTCTGGTGTGCCACTTCCACCACCACCTGTATTAGGGTCTGAAGGAGCAATATAATTTATGCCGCTAGTGTTTCCGCAGGCATCTGTAGCGGTAAATGTATAATTTTCACCAGGCGGTACTTCCGAAATCACAATTTGACTAGCGTCTTCCCCATCATTAATAGTACCGGATTCTACTACTGCATTAGTGGTGTTGTTTCTTAATTCGTACGTTACTGGAGTAGCCATGTTGGTTAACAAGTCTGAAAAAGAACCACAACTACTTTTAAAAGTTGTTTCTATAATCTGACTACAATCTTCGGTTTTAGTCTTAATCTCTGTTTCAGCACACATACTGAAATCAGGGATTGAACCGGCCGTGGAAGTAGACCTGCCACATTTATCTTCTATAGTAACGGTGATATTATCACCATAGCCAATTCCGGGCATTTCTTGATAAACATCTATTATGCCATTTAAACTATCGTTCTCAGCAGTCTGAGGGATGGGTACAGTAATAGTACTACCACCGCTTTTAATGGTTACATTGTAAGGAGGGCTATACTGTGGGGATTCAATTCTAATACCTACCTCCGCTGTGTTACAGTCAATCATGTTTATGATAGCTTCACCATACGTATCTATAGGTTCATTATTTTCTTTGATGTTTACTATTCGTGTATCAAAAGCTCCACAATCGTCAGTAGCTCTTACGGTATATTCTCCAGGAGGTAGATTTTCAAACAAATCGCTAGCCTGAGGGCTTGCCAATACTTCAGATGGAGCTATTAACTCCCAAGTATAAGGCGCCTTTCCTGTAAAAGAATTAATATTTCCCATTAAACTACCATCTGTTAATCCGGGGCAACTTGGGATTGTTGTTTTGGGATTGAAGTTGATATCGTCATAAGTACCGCTAACACTTACACTTTGTGTGGTTTTATTATTGAATAAATCGCTTACTTCTACAATATAACTACCAGGTTCTAATGAACTGAAAACATTAGAACTTTGCTTGGGTACTATCATTGGACCACTGATAATACTATAAAGCATAGAGGAGCCACCACTATGAGTTGCATTGACTGTAACAGTGCCATTGTTTGGACAATCGCTTGTGGTAGGTGTTAATGAGTTTATTGTAATTTGCCCATATCCAAAGGAGGCTACTAGCAAACCGATAATGGCGAGAAAAACCTTGAAATTCATGCTATGAAAAGATTCGTAAAAACGTAATACTTCTCAAAACTACTAAAAATCTATAAGTTATCTATTGTTTAATGTTGAATTAGGTGTTTAGCCAATTTTAACCGAAGTCATACTTAAAGAACCTCCTAAAAGTTTGTCATTGAAAAGACTTAATTCATCTTTGTTGTTTTTTAAACCTAAAGTATAAAGCAAAGGTAAATAATGATCGGGTGTTGGTACCGCTAACTGTAAGGCTTTTCCCTGTTCTTGATAATTGAATAAAGGATTATAGTTTCCGTCTAAGAGCCAATTGTTTACTTTTTCATGGGCTTCAATTGCCCAATCAAATCCGTAATTATCTACGTGCAAATTTCTGAAATCAACTAAATGAAGGTTATGTACAATGTTACCGCTACCAATAATTAAAACACCTTTATGCCTTAAAGTTTGTAATTGCTGGGCTAACTTAAAATGATATTCGGGAGGTTTTGTGTAATCTATACTTAACTGTATCACCGGAATGTTGGCTTCGGGATACATATGTTTGATAACGCTCCATGCGCCATGATCCAGTCCCCATTTATCATCTAATTCTACTTCGGTAGGTAAAAGCAGTTCTTTGGTTTTAGTAGCCAATTCTGGACTACCGGGTGCAGGGTATTGCACGTTAAATAACTCTTGGGGGAATCCACCAAAATCATGAATGGTTGGCGGCATTTCCATAGCAGTTACTTTGGTGCCTTTGGTATACCAATGGGCAGAAATACATAAAATAACGCTTGGCTTCGGGATAGATTTTGCGGCATTTCTAAAACCAGCCACAAATTCATTTTCTTCAATGGCGTTCATAGGGCTACCGTGTCCTAAAAACAGAACGGGCATTTTTTCTGTTTTAGGTAAGGAAGAAGATAAGCTGTTCAAGTCCTGTAATTTGTTCATGGCTGCGGTTAAGGGTAAAATCCCTAGTAATTTAAGAAAGGTTTTTCTATCCATTTCCGTTGTTTTGTGTACGTAATTTACATAATAAATGTTTAAACATTTAATGTTGTTTCTTTTTTTGATTTTTTAATCTTCATTTCGTCAACCTTCATCTTTCCGATTATCTTTTTATCTTCGTTGAAGTTCAAAAATCTGGTATGCTCTTTTCCGATATTAAGGGACAAAAAGAAATTAAACAACACTTAATCCATTCGGTTAAAAACGGACATGTAGCCCATGCCCAAATGTTTTACGGACAGGAGGGTTCTCCCAATTATGCAATGGCACTGGCTTATGCTACCTATTTAAATTGTGAGAATCCGGGTGATGAAGACAGTTGTGGTACCTGTTCCTCTTGCGAAAAGATGCGAAGATTGGTACATCCCGATTTATACATGGTGTACCCAAGTACCACCGTTCCTGCTTCCAAAGAATATGAGCCCATTAGAAATGAGGTGATTAAAAGCTTTAGAGAGTTTGCTACAACCTCTAAAGGGTACTTGGATTTTCAGCAATGGACGGAGAAACTAGAAGTAGGAAACAAACAGTGTTTAATTCATGTAAGAGAGGGGAGAAGCATAATTAAAAACCTTTCGTTAAAAGCGTTTGAAGGGCAATACAAAGTTGTGTTGGTTTGGCTTTCCGAAATGATGAATATTGAATGTGCCAATGCCATTCTAAAAGTACTGGAGGAACCACCGAACAAAACCATCTTTCTGTTGGTGACTAATGATGTTGAAAAAAACATCACTACCATTATCTCTAGAACTCAGATTGTAAAAGTCCCTAGACATAATGATGAAGAGATTAAAGCTTTTTTAAGCGAACAATATTCTTTAGAAGAGGCTCAATTAGATAAACTAGTAGCATTATCAGACGGCAGTATTCTAAAATCCCGTGAATTAATTAATAATTCGCAAAACGAAGAACAAGAGTTCTTTAAAACATGGATGAGAGCGGCGTTCACAAGAGATTATAACGCACTTTACCAGCATACAGAACGTTTTCAGAAACTGAAAAAACAAGACCAAAAAAATGTATTTATCTATGGTTTGTACATATTGCGTAATCTTATACTTTTCCATTATTCAGCCAATGATCTAATGAAAGTACCCGATTCTGAAAAGCAGTTTGTAGAAGGGTTTTCAAAAGTGATTTCAGCTGAATCTGTAGAAAAATTCACCACGGTATTTAATGATGCTATTTACCATTTAGAGCGTAATGCGCATCCTAAAATTATGTTTATGGACATTTCCCTACAGGTAGGAATGTTATTTAACCGTACTAAGAAATGATAAAAATAGGAACACGAGGCAGCAAATTAGCTTTATGGCAAGCCTACCACATTCAGGAATTATTAGAAAATAAAGGTGTTCCAACCGAAATTGTAACCATTGAAACCAAAGGAGATAAGATTTTAGACAAGAGCTTATCTAAAATTGGTAGCAAAGGGGTTTTTACTGAAGAGCTAGAAGAAGCCCTTCGGAAGAATGAAATTCAAATTGCCGTTCACAGTGCCAAAGATGTACCTTCGGAATTGCCTTCCGATTTGCCTTTAGTTGCGTTTACGGAAAGAGAAGAAGCCAACGATGTAATGGTGGCGCTGAAAGAAAATATAGACTTAACCGGTCCGCTTAAAATTGGTACTTCTTCTACCAGAAGACGTGCTTTTGTTCAGCATCATTATCCAAAAGCAGAATTAACCGAAATGCGTGGTAATTTACAGACCCGTTTTTCTAAATTAGAAAATGGCGTTTGTGACGTTATGATTTTGGCTTTTGCTGGCGTTCACCGAATGGGTTATGACAAACACATTATCAAAAAAATCCCAATCGATTTCTTTGTGCCTCCTGTGGGTCAAGGGAGTGTGGCTTTACAAGTAAGCAGCAAGCATTGTGATACTGAAATGAGCAAAACTATACGCGAAGCATGTAATCATATAGATACAGAGAAAATTCTATTAACGGAAAGAAGCTTTTTGTACACCATTAGTGGCGGTTGTAGTGTGCCAACATTTGCGCATGCTCAATTAGAAGGGAATAACGTGAAACTACAATGCGGGATTATTAGTTTAGACGGTAAAGAAAAAGTAGAATTCACCGAAACCGATACGGTTGAAAATGGCCCTTCTTTAGGAAAACGTTTAGCAGAAAAAGTTTTAAAGCATGGTGGTGAAGCCATTTTAAAAGAAATAAAAAAACAATTGTAATATGAATAAGCTAGTCATTTTTTCTTGCCTTCTTTTAGTGCTTTCTTCTTCTATTCCGGAAAAGAAAAAAAAGAAATTCGATGCCGTAATCACCTTTCATACTCAATTTGGTGATATGAAAGCCCTTTTGTACGATGATACCCCAAAACACAAAGAAAACTTTATTAAACTAGCGGAAGAGGGCTACTACGACAGCACTACTTTTCACCGAGTGATTAGTGGTTTTATGATACAGGGTGGTGATCCCAATTCTAAAGACGCCAACCCAATGAACGATGGTTTAGGTGGTCCGGGCTATACGATTCCTGCCGAAATTCAGCATAAACATAAAAAAGGAGCGTTAGCCGCCGCGCGTAAAGGTGATGCAGTAAACCCGAATAGAGAATCCAGTGGCTCACAATTTTATATTGTTCATTCCGAACAAGGGACACAACATTTAAACGGACAATACACCGTTTTCGGAGAAGTGGTTTCGGGTTTAGCAATTGTCGATTCTATTGCCTCTGTTGAAATGTCCCGTTCATCGGTTCCCAAGCAACCAATTTACATGACTATTGATGTAGAATGGGTGAAAAAGAAAAAAATAACCAAAGAATTTAACTTCAGTTATGAGTAAGCAAAAAATCTTAATTACGGGTTCTAACGGACTTTTAGGGCAAAAATTAGTGCGTTTAATTGTTCAGGAAAATGAATTTGAATTAATAGCTACAGCCCGTGGTGAAAACCGTCTTTCTCTAACGGAAGGCTATGTCTACAAATCGTTGGACATCACTAATTCGGAAGAAGTAAAAGCTGTTTTTTCGGAAATAAAACCAGATTACATCATTAACACGGCGGCTATGACCAATGTAGATCAATGTGAAGACGATAAAGAAGGTTGCGATTTACTGAACATTAAAGCAGTTGAATATTTAACCGAAGCCGCAAAATCCATTAATGCGTTCTTTTTGCATCTTTCAACCGATTTTATTTTTGACGGGGAAGATGGTCCGTACGATGAAGAAGCCAAAGCAAACCCTATTTCTTATTACGGGGAAAGTAAACTAAAAGCAGAAGAAGTAGTTATAAATTCCGGCTTAAAATGGGCTATTGCACGTACCGTTTTGGTCTATGGTATTGCTGAAGGTATGAGCCGTTCTAATATTATTCTTTGGGTGAAAAACAGTTTGGAAAACGAAAAGCCCATACAAGTGGTGAACGACCAATGGAGAACGCCAACGTTAGCGGAGGATTTAGCCATGGGTTGTTACCTAATTGTGAAGAAAGAAGCAGAAGGAATTTTTAACATTTCGGGTAAAGAATTGTTGAATCCGTACCAAATGGCCGTTAAAACCGCAGAATTCTTTAATTTAGACCAATCTTTTATGACAGAAACGGACGGGTCTAAATTTCAACAAGCAGCTAAACGTCCACCAAAAACCGGATTTGATATTTCTAAAGCAGAAAAAGTATTGGCTTACAAACCCCATACTTTTGAAGAAGGAATTGATATCCTGAACCAACAAATTCAAAAAATAGCCAAATAATAAACGTATGCGACGATTATTAACCACCCTTTTTATCTTTTTCGGTTTGCTTTCAACATCCTACGCGGGCTCTATAGACGAAGCTATTGATGCTAAATTTAAGGTAGTTACCGATGTGGTAGTTAGTATCGTTTTTTATTCGTTTACAGCCAATTTTGGTGATTATAGTGTAGATATTCCTTTTATAGTCTTGTGGTTGTTGTTCGGTGCTATAGGGTTTACCTTCTATTTTAAGTTCATCAACTTTACCAAGTTTAAGCTGGCCATAGATATTGTAAGAGGAAAACACGATTCTAAAGACCTAGAAAAAGAAGATGGTGAGGTTTCTCATTTTCAAGCGTTGGCAACCGCACTTTCGGGAACCGTTGGTTTAGGGAATATTGCGGGGGTAGCGGCGGCTATTTCATTGGGTGGCCCAGGGGCTACGTTTTGGATGATTTTAGCGGGTTTTATAGGCATGAGTTCCAAATTTGCAGAATGTACCCTTGGGGTAAAATTCCGTAAAGTAGACGAAGATGGTACCGTACACGGTGGCCCCATGTATTATTTAAGTAAAGGTTTAAAAGAGAAAGGGCTAGGTGGTTTAGGTAAAGTATTAGGCGGTGTTTTTGCCGTTTTTTGTGTGTTTGGGTCTTTTGGTGGTGGAAATATGTTTCAAGCCAATCAGTCTTTTCAGCAATTAATAAGTATTGAAGCCTTAAGTGATTCTTGGCTAGCCAGCCATGGTTGGGCTTTTGGGTTGATTTTAGCGGTTTTGGTTGGTCTAGTAATTTTAGGCGGTATTAAAAGTATTGCTAAAGTAACCGACAAAATTGTACCTATAATGGTAGTGATGTATGTGGCAGCTGCCTTAGTAATCATCTTTGCTAATATCACCGAATTACCACATGCATTTGTTTTGATTTTTGAAGGTGCGTTTAATCCTGGGGCTGCTTTAGGTGGTTTTGTTGGGGTTATGATTATTGGTATAAAAAGAGCTGCTTTTTCTAATGAAGCGGGTGTAGGTTCGGCATCTATTGCCCATTCGGCAGTGAAGACTAAAAATCCGGCTTCTGAAGGGATTGTAGCCTTATTAGAACCCTTTATTGATACCGTGGTAGTTTGTACCATGACAGCGCTTGTATTGATTATAACCGATTATCACCAAGCAGATGGTTTGGGGGGGATTGATTTAACATCGGCAGCATTTGCCAGCCAAATACCAGGGGCGCAATATATAATTATGGTAGCCGCTATTTTGTTTGCTTTTTCCACCATGATTTCATGGTCGTATTATGGTTTACAGAGTTGGGCGTATTTGTTTGGCTATTCAAAATCTTCAGAATATATTTATAAAGCTATATTCTGTGCCTTTATTGTGGTAGGAGCATCTTCTTCAATGGGCGCAGTAATCGATTTTTCTGATTGTATGATTTTGGCCATGAGTTTCCCTAATATTATAGGAATCATTATTTTGTTGCCCGTTATTAAACGCGAGCTGAACAATTATTTAGAAAAAATTAAAGTTAAGAATTAAAGCATTTTTATGAGACGTCATTTTTTAAGTGCCAGTTTTTCAGAAAAGAAAAACTTGTTAATTTTAGTATACATTGTGATTCTAGCCATCCTGCTTTGGTTGTTGTTTTTTCAGTCTGAAGAAAAAATAAACCAACAAGATCAAAGTCAGTTTGATAGGATAAACGAGCAACTTTCTGTTTTAACAAAAGCCGAAAAAGATACATTCTTCTATTTCAATCCTAATACAATTACGGAAGCTCAATTAAAGCAGCTAAAAGTAAATCCTGTAGCATTAGAGAATTGGTTAAAAAAGCGTGATAAATATGCTTTCAGGAAACCAGATGATGTTTTGTGGGTAAAAGGACTTTCTAAACACAAATACCTTCAGCTTCAAAAATATATGGTTTTTGAAGAAAAGGAAACGCCAGCGTTTAAGCAAAAAACAACGTATAACTACACTTCAGAAGTAAAGCAACAAAAGTCTACAATTAAATATACTGAACCAAAACCATTCGATCTAAATACCATTACCCAAAATGAATTAGAGGCTATGAAAATTAGATCGTACATAGCCGAAAGATTGGTGAAGTTTAGAGAAAGTTTGGGTGGTTTTTATGCTAAAATTCAGTTACAAGATATCTATGGAATTAAAGAATTTGAGCTTAAAATTCTTTCTTCGGGTTATATAAAACAAAACGAAATCGTATCTAAAAATTGGTCCCAACAAAGTTTTAAAGAATTGCTTTCACACCCTTATGTAGATTACGAATTGTGTAAAAGGATTTTCTTTCTAAAAGATTCTTTGAAGGCAAATCAGTTTTCGGAATTAGAGGGGTTTTTACAAGCAGAAGATTATCAAAAACTGAAGGCGTATTATAAATAAGTTCTTTCGGATCAAATCTATATTTAATACGGCACAATCCTTTTTTTAGCTTAATTTTGAAGCCTAAACTGTATTATCCCTGTGATAAATAAAGATATATGAGCGAAAAAAGAACAGAATTAGCAGATCTAGGTGAATTTGGCTTAATAGAGCGCATTAACAACAAAACTAAAAAAAGAAATCCAAGCAGTATTTATGCCATTGGTGACGACGCTGCTGTAATTGAGCGTAATGAGAAAGAATACACCTTGGTGTCAACCGATATGTTGATAGAAGGCATACACTTCGATTTAAGTTACACGCCACTTAAACATTTAGGATTTAAATCGGTTGCCGTAAACGTGTCTGACATTGCTGCCATGAATGGTTTTGCAGAGCAAATCACCATTTCTTTGGCCTTAAGCAATCGGTTTTCTGTAGAAGCTGTTGAAGAGTTTTACGAAGGGGTGAATGCTGCTTGTGAAGCCTATAATGTAGATTTAGTAGGGGGGGATACTACTTCTTCTCGTTCTGGTTTGGTGATTTCTGTTACCGCCATTGGTAAAGTGGAAAAGAACAGAATTGCATACCGTTCAGGCGCTAAAGAAGGAGATGTAATTTGTGTTACGGGTGATTTAGGTTCGGCTTATATAGGCTTACAATTATTAGAGCGCGAAAAACAGGTTTATTTGGCTAATCCAGACATGAAACCGCAATTAGACGAGTACGATTATCAAGTAACTAGGTTGTTGAAGCCAGAGGCTAGAATGGATTTAATTCATGCTATGAAAGCGGCTGATATCGTTCCTTCTGCTATGATTGATATTAGCGATGGTCTTGCTTCGGAACTGTTGCACATTGCAAAAATGTCTAACGTAGGCATTAAGGTTTTTGAGGAAAATATACCAATTCAGAATAAATCATACGAAGTAGCTTTAGACTTTAAAATTAGTCCTACAACAGCTACTATGAATGGTGGTGAAGATTATGAATTACTGTTTACCTTATCTATTGAAGAATACGAAAAAGTTAAAAAACACCCCGATATTTTTGCTATTGGAGAGATTGTAGCTTCCGATGAAGGTAAAATATTGGTTTCTAAAGAAGGAAAACCACACGATTTAGAAGCACAAGGTTGGGTACATTTTTAAACTTGTTATGAGTTTTGAGCGGTAGGTTTGCTGTGATGAGTTGTTAAAAAATAAGAATTGTAAAGTAGTAGGATGTTATAGTTTCCCCTCCTGTTTTAGGAGGGGTGGTCGAAGACCGGGGTGGTATGTTATTCCCATAACAAATTACTCAAAACTCATAACAAATATTAACCCGCTAAAGCTACTTTTATTTCCGTATTAACGGGTGTAAGTTGGGCGCCAAATGTGTTTAAAAAATATTCTATTTGGTCTGGTTTTACATGTGCTTGTTGTGCAATACTGTTACACGTTTGTACAAAGGAGGCGTAGTAATTGTGCCAATTTTCATGGTCTATGCCTTGGTAATCTTTAAATTCTTCAAAAACACCTCGGTTTAATACTTGTATAATTTCAGGGTTAAGAATTAAGGGTTGAACACCAAAATCTGACTTTAAACCCGTAAAATACAACAACGAAGTAATTCCTTTAACGCCTAAGCTTTGGTATTTACAAAGTCGTTCTAAACCTTCTTCAATAGAGAAGTTTTTGTTTAACAGCTGTAAATCAGATGTTATGGCACTAAGTCGGTGAATGATTCTTTGAAAATTTAAGCCTTTCATTCCTTTCGGAAATGCCCAATAAAGCGTTTTAAGAATAAAATCCTTGGGGTGATCAAAAGAAGTGTCAAATAAGTCGGCTCGGTTAATTGTAATAAGCTCTTTTGTGCCAAAAATCTTATTATTAAAGCGAAATAGATCTTGGAATTCTTCCTCAGAATTTTTCCATGTAGACCGCATAATCTCGTACCCGTTTTCCAGATAGGGTAATTGGTTAATTAAATTCTTGTACTCAAAAATTGTCATAATGCACGCGATTATTAATTAGTAAACCGTGCAGTAAAGTACGAATTGTATGGGCTTGTAGGAAGTGAAAATACGTTTAAAGTTATCAACAGAAAAAGTAAGTTTCCGCTGAGATAGCGGAAACTTTATGCCGTTTTAAATGTAACTTTTTACGTCGTTGGCCGTTATTTTTTTATCGCTTAAAATTACTAAACGTTCAACAACATTTCGTAATTCTCTAATGTTACCCGTCCAGTTGTGCTTCTCTAATTCTTTTATTGCAGCGTCTTCTAATTCTTTAGCGGCAGCACCATAATCTTCGGCAATATCTTTCAAGAATTTGTCGGCCAAAAGCTTAATGTCGTCTTTTCTTTCATTTAAAGAAGGCACCTTAATTACTATTACACTTAAACGGTGGTATAGATCCTCTCTAAATTCGCCTTTTTCAATTTCTTCTTTTAGGTTTTTATTGGTAGCGGCTATTAGGCGTACATCTACGGAAATAGTTTTGGTACCACCTACACGGCTAATTTTACCTTCCTGAAGTGCTCTTAATACTTTGGCTTGTGCCGCAGGACTCATGTCACCAATCTCATCTAAGAAAAGCGTACCGCCATCGGCTTGTTCAAACTTACCAATGTGTTGTTTGTTAGCAGAAGTGAATGATCCTTTTTCATGTCCAAACAGTTCACTTTCAATAAGTTCTGAAGGTATGGCCGCACAGTTTACTTCTACAAAAGCGGCTTTATGGCGTGTGCTTTTTTCGTGTATGTTTCTGGCAACCAGTTCTTTTCCAGATCCGTTGGGGCCTGTGATTAGAACTTTGGCATCGGTGGGCGCTACTTTATCAATAGTATCTTCTATCTGTTTTATGGGAGCAGATTCACCAATGATTTTATACCTACTATTAATTTTCTTTTTAAGGGATTTAGTTTCGGTAACTAAGTTCTGCTTGTCTAATGCATTTCTAACCGATACCAACATTCGGTTTAAATCCGGTGGTTTTGGAAGAAAATCAAAGGCCCCAATTTTAGTGGCTTCAACGGCGGTTTCAATAGAACCATGTGCCGAAATCATTATAAATTGAGTGTCTTTACCCAGTTCTAAGGCTTTTTTTAGGACTTCAATACCGTCCATTCCTGGCATCTTAATGTCTAATAAAGACAAATCGTAATCGTTTGCTTCTAAAAATTTCAGACCTTCAATCCCGTCTTTAGCCTCGTCTACTTGGTATTTTTCAAATTCAAGAATTTCTCTTAATGCATTTCTGATCGCCCGATCATCATCAATAATTAGAATAGAAGCCATTCGTTCTTTTTCAGTGAGTTGTTATAACATCTAAATTAACCTTTTTTTTAGAGCTATAGAATCTAAAACACTTTTATTCAGCACATAGGAAACTCTTATTCCACCAATATTCCAAAATTTTAAATTGGCCACTTTCCGGTGTAAGGTTTTTGGTTTTCATGAAGTTGTTGATAAACTCCGAAAGCTTTACTAATTGATACACTTCATCATCGCCCCAACTGAAGTTTTCTACGCGTTTTACTTTAGGATTGTGCTTGTAAATGTTGTTGGCAATTCCTATGTAGGTTCCAGAGAAAAAGGAGCTTTGAATTGCGGTACAATTATAGTCGCCCATTATGATTCCCAATTTTTGTTTTCCTGAAGGCAGCGCGACTTCCTCTTCAAAAAGAGGGATGTTAATTTCGCCAAAATTGTTTTTTAAATTGGAACAGGTAGTGCCGGCTCCTAGATTACAAAATGAACCCACAATAGAGTCGCCTAAATAACCGTAATGGGCTTTGTTGGAATAATCGGAAAGTATGCTCCCTTTAACTTCTCCTCCAACGGCACAGTTAATGCCAATGGTAGTTCCGGCTCGTAAATGCGTATGCGGAAGAATGGTGCTGTTCTCTAAAACGGCACAGGGGCCTTGAATTACCGAAAATTCCGCCAAAGTCACGTTTTTTCCAATATAAACTGGTCCGTGTTCTGTATTTATGATGGCCGATTTATCTTTTACGCCTTCTTCAATAAAATAATTACCGCCGTAGACAGAGCTTTTAATGTCTTTTAAATTTTGTGATTTTCGGTTTTGGGTAATCAGTTTAAAGTCTAATTCTAATTCCGAAGTTTGGTGAGTAAGTACATCCAGCAAAGATTCTAGAATTACGGCTTCTCCTTTCAGCGAAATAGATTTTAAGGAATCTTTATCTACATCAATACATTTGGCAGCAATGAGCTGTTTTTTGTAAACTAGTTTTTCACCGGTTTTAAGTTTATTAATTTGTGTTATTAATTCAGGTTTTGGTAAAAGCGCAGAATTAACAAATAAGGATGCTGTTGTTGTTTGTTTGTTTTTGTAAAAATAGGAGAGTGGCTCCGGACAAATTTGCTCTGTTATTTTAGTATTTAGGTAATGTTCCCACTTTTCTTTTAGGGTTAAGATCCCTACTCTAATTTCTCCTAACGGTTTGGTAAAGGTTAGGGGTGAAAAATTAATAATGCAGTTCTTAGGACTGAATAGCGTTACGTTCATAAACAGAGTCTTTTAACTTTTTTAGAGAAAGGCTCTAATTCTACTGCGCTTAAGTATTATACAGCAAAAAAGCCTCTGTATGAAGATACAGAGGCTTATACTAATTGAGTAGTAAAACTCTAAATTATTTCTTTTTGTAACGTTTGTTGAATTTCTCAACACGTCCGGCAGTATCAACAAATAGTTTTTTACCGGTATAGAAAGGGTGAGACTCAGAAGAAACCTCCACTTTAATTAATGGATACTCGTTTCCATCTTCCCACTTCATTGTTTCGCTAGTATTAATAGTAGATTTTGTAATAAATCCGCTATTGCTAGCCATGTCAAAGAAAACAACTTCTCTATATTCTGGATGGATACCCTCTTTCATGATACTATTTTTATTCTTTTAAGAATGCGAAAATAAGAAATATTTAACAAAAAGAAAAAAGAACTCCATTTAAATCCTTCTTATTTATTTACTATTTTCACCAAAAGCATGATTCCTTAGGCAGTATGGAAAAAGAACTTCAGTTAATTTTAGATAAAAAGGCTGTTCTACAAAAGATAGAACGTATTGCACACGAAATTTACGAGCAAAATTTTCAGGAAAAAGAATTGATATTCATTGGGATAGATCCTACCGGATATCATTTTGCGAAACTGTTGTTGCCATTTTTTACCGAGATCTCTAAAATTAAAGTTCAACTGGTAAAATTAAGCTTAGACAAAGATGCTCCTTTACAAAGTGAAATTACGCTAAGCGAACCCGAGGAAATTTTGAACAATAAGTCTATTATACTATTTGACGATGTGTTAAATACGGGTAGAACGTTGGCATATTCCTTAAAGCCCTTTTTAAATAGGGAAATCAAGAAGTTACAAACCGCCGTTGTGGTAGATCGTAATTATCCGCAATTCCCAATCTCTGCCGATTTTGTTGGCTATGCTTTGTCTACTACTTTACAAGAACATGTAAGAGTGATTTTAGAAGACGAAGAAAGAATGGGTGTTTATTTGGCTTAAGCTACAAAAATTAAAAAGTAGCCCGCTATTGAATTTTCAGTAGCGGGCTTTTTTTATACTATTTCAACCCTTCTCTTTTTAACAATGCCTCTACAGAAGGTTTTCTTCCTCTGAAACGTTCGTATAAAATTTCTGGATGTTCGCTTGAGCCCGCCGACAAAATATTGTCTTTGAAACGTCTTGCTGTTTCTTTATTAAAGATTCCGGTTTCGGTAAAATATTCAAAAGCATCTGCGTCCAACACTTCTGCCCATTTGTAACTATAATACCCGGAACTGTAACCGCCTTGGAAAATGTGTGCAAAAGCAGCACTAAAATTAGAACCGTCTACTTTAGGGAAAAGATCTGTTTTTTCTGTGGCTGCAATTTCGAAAGAAGAAACGTCAATAGAAGAATCAGGTTTTTCCAGAGAATGCCATTTCATGTCCAACAAACCAAAACCAACTTGTCTTAACGATTGCATGCCACTTTGGAAATTGGCAGAAGCTTTTATCTTTTCTATAAAGTCTTGGGGAATGGGTTCGCCGGTTTCGTAATGTTTAGCAAATAAGTCCAAGCATTCTTTTTCGTAACACCAGTTTTCTAAAACCTGTGATGGCAATTCTACAAAATCCCAATATACGCTTGTTCCGCTCATGCTTTCATAATGGCAGTTAGAAAGTAAACCGTGTAAGTGCATGTCCAAACTCATGGAACAAAGTTGTTACTTCATTAAAGGTAAGAAGGGAAGGTGTTTTAGAAGTAGGCTTAGTAAAATTACAAACGATAGAAATATGCGGTCTGTGATTTAAGCCTTCTCTTATGAATTGACTTTTATACGAAGTCATCCAAGCACCTTGTCGTTTTCCGGCTCTTGGGAAAAAGTCGGCATAGAATAAACCAATGTAATCACCTTCGTCATTTTCTACCCGGTAAGCTTGAACATCTTTATGGTAAACTTCAACTTGGTCTTCTTTGAAAAATTGAAGTCCGTATAATTTTTGCGCTACCTGAAAAACACCATCAATTACTTTTTCTAATTGAAAGTAAGGTTTCAGCATTTCGTCGTTAATATTGAAAAGCTTCTGTTTTAATTTTTCAGCATAGAAAGAAACATCCCAACGTTGTAAAGGAAGTTCAGCACCTTCCGATTTTGCAAAGTCTTCCAACTCCTTTAATTCTTCTTTTGCTTTGGGTAGGGCAGCGTCCAAAATATTTTGTAAAAACGAAGTAGTAACATCGGCAGATTTTGCCATACGCTCTTCCAGTACAAAATGACTGTGTGATTTGTACCCTAAAAGTTGAGCACGTTTCAAACGAAGTTCTACAATACGTTTTATGTTTTCCTGATTATCTAATTCGTCCCTTTTAAAAGCTTTACTGGTAAAGGCGCGGTAAAGCTCTTCTCTTAAAGAACGATTTTCGGAATACATCATAAAAGGGATGTAGCTTGGGTAGTCTAAGGTAAATACCCACTTGCCCGATTCTCCATTTTGTTCTGCCGTTTCAGAAGCAGCTTCAATAGTGCTTTCCGGTAAACCGGCCAACTCTTCTTTGTTGCCAATTGTCAACTTGTATTTATTATTCTCGGCTAACAAGTTTTCTCCAAACTGAAGACTAAGGGTAGAGAGTTCTTTATCAATGCTTCTCAGTTTTTCTTTTTGTTCCGAATTTAATAAAGCACCGTTTCGTACAAAGCCTTTATAGTTCTTTTCCAATAAGCGTTCAGCTTCTCGGCTTAAAACCAATTCGTCTTTATGGTCGAATACATATTTAACTCTAGTAAACAGTTCTTCGTTTAATGCAATGTCGTTCGAATATTCCGAAAGAAGCGGAGAGAATTCTCTGGCTAACTTTTGTATTTCGTCGTTGGTTTCAGCAGAGTTCAGGTTAAAGAAAATAGAGCTTACTAAACCCACATCTTCACCGGCATATTCTAATGCCAAAATTGTGTTTTTCCAAGTAGGTTTCTCGGGGTTTATAATAATCTCCTGAATTTCCTTTTTGGCATTTTGTATGGCCTCTTGAATAGAAGGAAGGAATTCCGCTGTTTTTAATTGTTGAAAAGGTATGGATTGGTATAAATCGTTCTTACGATGAAGTAGTTCTAGCATGGGTTATAAATTTACCCCGCAATCTAAATATAAAAATCAGTGTTACAAAAGTAAATCTATTACTGTATCCAATACCTTTAAGTTTACAAAAGTTAACTAAGTTATTGTTAATCAAATAGTTATGTGTTTTAACCTCATTAAATACTTTAATTTATTCAGGCTTATATTCCTTAAAGGTATTATCGTCATTAAGTATAATAATGCGCTCTATGCTTTTATCATTATCTCCCGACTTCTTATTGCTTGTGTTTTTCTGAATGGCAATCTTCTGTTTGCTTAAGGCACTTTCTTGAGGCATAGGAAGCTCTTCTGCGGGGTTTTCTTCAACAGGTGTGTCTTTCGTTGGCTTTATCTCCCTAGTAGGAGGAAACGCAGCTTTCTTAGGTTCCGTAGCCTTAGGACCGGCATCTGCTTTAGTAGCTTCGGGTGCTTTAGCGCTCTTTTTCATATCGCCCTTACCAAATAACAACCAGTCGGAGTTCAATTCGGGGAATTCCGTTAAAATCTTCTGTATTAAGTCTAAGCTGGGTTTGTTACGGCCAGACAAAATATGGGAAATGTTCGAACGCTGTACGTTTAAGGTCTCCGCTAACTGCGATGGGCTTAAGCGGAACGTCTCTAGTATCTTTTTTACTCTTTCTACCATGTTTACAAATGTGTACACAAATGTAAACAAGTTCAAGGTTTGAACTAATTATTTTCTTAAAACACCGATTAAATGCAAATAAAGCACATTGTGAGTTTACAAATGTGTACACAAATGTAAACAAGTCTACTTTGGGAATATATTTCTTATACTTGCACTATGAATTTTATTGGCCATGCGTATTTATCCGGTGAGTCTGAAAAAGCCCTTTTAATCAACTTTACAGCCGACTTATTACCTCTTAATTACAAAAGAGAATTACAGGGCGATTACGCCAAAGGACTTCTTATACACCAAATGATAGATGAGTTTACCGATAACCACCCTTATGTAAAAAGTATACGCGCTAAGCTATTTGATGCGTACAGCCATTATTCCAGAGTGATTGTAGACATTTTATTAGACCACTTTTTAATCACCCATTGGAGTCAATTACATGCTTTATCCTTTTCTGAATTCATTGAGTCCCTTAAATACAAGCTTTTAAAACAAGAAGATTATCTTCCTAAGGAGGCTCAAAAAGTACTTCATTTATTAATTCGGAAAGATTGGATGGGGCGTTACGGGAGTATTACAGGTATTAAAGAATCGGTGTTTGAGTTTTCACATAGAACGCCTGGTAGTTTGGTGATTCGTGATTCTTATGTAGAATTTATAGCGTATTATGAAGAGTGGAGTGTTGGGTATATGCCGTTTATTACGGACTTAAAAAAGTATTTGGGAGAGCTTATTGAGAATGAAGAATGAAGAATGAAGAATGAAGAATGAAGAATGAAGAATGAAGAATGAAGAATGAAGAATGAAGAATGAAGAATGAAGAATTTCTCTATTAAATACTTTTTAAAGCAATAGAAAAGCAGTTTTATTAAAAAGCTAAAAGCTAAAACTCTAAGCTAAGATTACATCTTAAGTGCCTTTTTAAGGCAGCTAATTACCTTTTCTTGCTGCGAATTGGATAAGGAAGTGCTTGAGGGTAAACAAATACCGTTTTCGTATAAAAATTGAGCGTTTTGTTCTCCTGTAGTTCCACAGTTTTTAAATAAACTATTTTGGGTCATTGGTTTCCATAATGATCTGATTTCTATTTTATTATCATTCATTATTTGCTTTAAAACTTCAATAGTTATATTTCCTATTTCAGGATGAAAACAACCGCTTAACCAATAGTTTGGGATGATGTTTTTACCTTTATCTTCTTGCTGAAACTGAAACCCTAAAGGCTCTAATTCCTCTTTGTAAATAGTGTTTATCTCTGTTTTACGAGATAATTTAAGGTTTAAGTCATCAAGCTCTAAAAATACACAAAGGGCATTTAAAGGAGAAATGCGGTAGTTGTAGCCTAATTCATCAAACTGGTTGCCCATTAATGGATTTCTGCCATGATCGATTAATCTTTTGGCTCTTAGATACTGTTCTTCGCTTTTCAAAAGTAGTACACCACCGCCAAAACCGGTCACAATTTTATTGGTATTAAAGGAAATAACGCCAATATCACCCAAGGTTCCGGCCATGGTATTGTTCGCTTTTGCACCCAAACCTTCCGCATTATCTTCTATTACCGGAATATCTTCTAAACCGCTAATTGTCTTTTTCCAAGACAAGTCATCGGGTAAACCATAATTATTGACAGAGATTATAGCGCTTGGTTTTTGTTGCCGAAAAGCAGTCTTTAATTCTTCCGCTTTAAGATTCCATTCGTTGAAAGATACATCTACAAAATGTGCTTCGGCTTGTGCCATTTTTATAGGAGAGGCCAAAGCAATAAAAGAAGATGTTGGGGCTAAAACGGTATCGCCTTTTTTTATGTTTAATAATTGAAGTGCGGTATGAATAGCTGCTGTACCCGAACTTACACAGACAGCATAAGGAGAATCTGTAAGCGCTTTTAATTTACGTTCTAAACGATCAACAATGTTTTCAGGTACGCCGTTTTCTAAAGCACTAGTAAGACGGGTTGAGTCAACGTCTGGGGGAAGTAAAGAAATGTATTCAGTTGGAACCGTTAAAAGCATTTGCTACTAGTAATTTGTCTTTGCGTAAACGTTGCAAGGTAAGTATTTGTAGCAAGGTTTGGAATAGGATATAGGTGTCTAGTTGACAACTTATGTTATTTACATACAATTGGTCTAACCTAAATTTACTATTCCAAGTAAGATTATTATAACCTTTTATTTGGGCTAATCCCGTAATGCCTGGTTTGCAAGCGTGTCGGTTTAGTTGCGAATTGGAATATAAATTAAGGTATTCTGGTAGTAAAGGTCGGGGTCCAACAAAGGACATATCTCCTTTTAGTACGTTTATTAGTTGGGGTAATTCGTCTATTGAGGTTTTGCGTAAAAGGATCCCTATTCGGTTTTTAAATCCATTTTTAGGGTAAAGCGATCTTAATTTCAGGATAAAAAAAGGTTTATGACCATAACCGATTCTTTGCTGTATAAATAGAACATGGGGTGAAATACAGTAAGTAATAAAAATAAGCAGACCTAAAGGGGATAACGCTACTAATAAAAAAAGCGATAAAAATACGTCGAAAGTCCTTTTTAAGTACTTGCTATACATGATTCGTAAATATAGTCTGATTATCTGAAATGTCTTTAGAGACGGTTATTCCAGCAGCTATTTTTACGTTGTTACCAATTTTTACACCTGGCGTTACAGTAACCCCAGCACCTATTAGTGTGTGATTACCAACTTTCACATGTCCGCAAAGCGTAGCATTAGGTGCAATATGTGTGTAGTCCCCAATTTTACAGTCGTGGTCTATTAAAGCACCTGTATTAATAATACAGTGTTCTCCAATGATAGTATTTGTATTCACTACTGAATTTACCAAGATCACGCTGCCCGCTAAAACTTTAGCACTAGGCGAAATATAAGCCAATGGATGAAGGATGGAAGCATAGGCGTGAACATGCTCTTCAATAAGTTCTTTTTTTTGTTGACGTAGTTTGTTGTTTCCAAAAGCTAAAACAACGCTTTTTCCGTCTAAAAGTTCTTCTGAAAAGGCTTTAACAGGGATTTTAAGAATCTCTTCTTGTTGCGGATTATCATCTATGAAAATGACATTTCGTTTACCATCTCTTGCCAATAATGCTTCTAAAATTACTTTTCCGTGCCCACCACAACCGTAAATTATCATGCTATTGGAGTTCTAAAGGTGGCTAATAATCTAATTTTCAAGAATAAGTAAATAACTAAAAAAGCCATTAAAACAGTGATTCCTAAAGAAATTTTACTGGCGTATCCAAAATATAAATTAGATAAAATTACACCCGAAGCAATGGTTTGAAGAATACCATAAGCGATGGAAACTCCTAAATGGGGTTGTTTAAATTCGTTAGATATCACTTGGTATAAGTGTAAACGATGAGCCTTAAATATGTTTTCTTTTCGCCATAAACGGTGCAATATAGTACCAACACTGTCGGCACCATAAACCACTAGGAATAAGATATAAGAGAAGTCTCCGGTTTCAATAATTAGGGAATAAATAAGGTAAACCACCATAAACGCTACTGAAATACTGCCCACGTCGCCCGCAAAACACTTGGCTTTTTTTCTGAAATTATAAATTCCAAAAACGGCTGAAGAGATTAACATAAAACGGATCAATTCGTTGTCTAAAACATTTACTTGCAGATTAGCAACATAGACTGAAATTAATACCACAATAGTATAAATACCGTGCATACCGTTGATTCCATCCATGAAATTATACGCATTTATAAGACCAACCGCTACAACAAAAGCAGCTATCCATATAAACCAAGGCAGTTCAAAAAGTCCAATTTGGTTAAATAGGAGTGCCATAGAACCAAAATGTATGGGTAAACGGATTCGGTTAGGTAGGCTTTGTATATCGTCCCAGAAACTCACTACGCTAATCATAACTAACCCAGTAGTGAAAAACGGTAGGGGGAAATCATTCCAAAAGAAATAAGTTAAATAGCCTAAAAGGTAAATAATACCACCACCACGTAAAGTGATTTCTTTGTGTGAACTGCGTTCGTTGGGTTTATCTATTATGTTAAACCGGTCGGCAATTTTAAAGTAGAGATTGATTAAAACCAGGTTAATTAGGAAAATTAACGCATATACCCACATTACTCGAAAGATTTAATAGTTTTCAAAAGTCCTTGCTCCAAAGTTAGGGGAAAACTTTCGCCTAAGACAGCCTTTATTTTAGAATTATCCACGATGTAGTTTTCGGTTAACTTTTGAAGTCGGTCCGAGTTTAATGGCAGCGGTAAATAATCTCCTGTTTTAGCCAACCAACTGACCAATGCTTTTGGGACATTTGGCGAAAATACAGGCTTGCCTAATGCTTTAGCTATTGTTTCAACAATTTCATAAGTAGAAACAGTGCCGTCGTCTGAAAGGTGGTAGGCACCAACCGGAATGTCTCCATTTATGATCTTAAGCATACAAAACGCCAAATTTTCTACCGAAAGAAGCGATCTCTTGTTTTTAAACTGTTTTAAAGGATAAGGAATCCCCTTTTTAACAAAGGTATACAACAAATTTAAGTTGCCTTTGTTGCCCGGACCGTGAATCATGCAAGGTCTTAAGGTATACAATTGTTCGGGTAGCAATTTTTGTAATTCTATTTCAGCCTGAAGTTTAGACTTTCCGTAAGCCGTAGCGGGTTCTGGCGTATCGGTTTCTTTTAAAACCCCCTTAACAATGTCTTTGGCTGCTTTTACAGAACTTAAAAATAGAAACTTCCCTTTAAAACCACTTTCAAGTGCTTGTTGGGCGAGTTTTTTTGTCAGTTCGGTATTGATTTCGAAATAAGCACTGTCGTCTGAAAGCTTTTTAACATCGTGTGCTTTACCGGTAAGGTGCACTATAGCATCATACTTGCTAAAGTTTAATTCTGCAAGATTGTTCCAAGAAAAAGCATTTTCAGCCCATTTAGAATTATTCTTGGTTCTGTCTAAGGTATCTATAGATATTCCGTTTTTATAAAAATAAGGCAGTAGGTTTTGACCCACAAACCCGGTTGATCCTGTAACAAGAACGTTGATCATTTTTTAATGAATTCAAAAATTTTGGTGAAATACTTAGAGTAAAGCATAAAGTTGTTGGTGTATAAACCATTTTCTTTACAGGCTCTTATTATTTCTTTGTTAAGAACGGTTAGGCTTTTGAATCCCTGAGTACTTAATCCACCAACGCGCATTTTTGTGCAAATAGTTGGCAGGTATTTATATTTTACATTATTGATTTTTAAAAATCGAATTAAAAGCTCGTAATCAGCAGAGATTTTGTAATCTGTTTTATATAAACCTAACTCATCATAGCATTTTTTCTTTACAAAAAAGGCTGTGTGTGCCGGCATATATCCCCATACAAATTTGTTGGGGTTCCATTTTTTAGAGGAATATCTGCGTATTATTTTATTTGGATTCTCTTTAGAGATGAATACAATATCAGAGAATACAGCATCTATATGCTGGGATTCTTCAAAAGCATGCGCAATATTGGAAATCGTATTTTTATCGTAGTAAATATCGTCCGAATGTAAAACGCCTATTACATCACCGGTACACATTTTTATGCCTTTATTTAAAGCATCAAAAAGCCCTTTATCCGGTTCCGATACCCATTTAGTGATTAAATGTTCGTTTTTTTGGATTAAATCTACGGTACCGTCTTTAGATCCGCCATCAACTACAATGTATTCAATATTGTTATAGGTCTGTTCGGCAATGGAATCAAAGGTATTTTGAAGACTATTGACATTATTGTAGACAATAGTTATTATACTAATTTTCATGTATTTCTCTCTTTCTCTTTAATACGGCAGGATTACCTTGGTAAATTGAAAAGGCTTCTAGGTCTTTTGTAGCTACACTATTTACAGATAAAACACTGTGAGAATGACATGTTACACCCGCACACACAATGCTTTTGGCGCCTATCCATACTCCATCTTCTAAAATTATTTCACCTGTAATTAAATCAAAAGCTGATTTTTTGTAGTCATGCGATCCCGTTAACAACAAACTATCTTGAGAAAGACATACATTGGCTCCAATTTTCACAGGTACCAAATTGTCTATCCAAGCGCCTTCACCCACCCAACTATAGTCCCCAATTTCTAACAACCAAGGGTATTTAATATTAATGGCAGGTTTCAAATAAACGCCTTTTCCTATTTTCGCACCAAATAATTTTAATAGGGCTACTTTTATAGAAGAGATAGGGTTTAAAGGATTTATAAAAAACAGAATGTTAACAAAATACCACAGAAATAGTATTAAAAAGCCCCTTTGTGGAGAATATTCCGGATTGCTGAATTTATCTAAACGGGTTTTCATAATTTAAAGGCTACTGAAACAAAGCGGCATTGGTTTTAACAAGTTCAGGATTATCACAGAAAATTTTAGCATGTTCAAAAGCAGCGGCAGACCAAAGGTTGTATTCTTCCTGATTCATTTTTGCAGCTGTTTGTATAG